>NZ_JODM01000033.1 GCF_000717995.1 Streptomyces violaceorubidus | reverse complement strand
GACCCCACCCCGCCCCACGACACCGCCGAGCCCCGAGCCCGCGCCGGGCCCGGCGACGCCGCCGCGCCCTGACCGCGCGCCGGACGCTGCGATTCCGCCGGGCCCCGAGCGCGCGCCTCGGCCGTCTTCCGTGCCGGGCGTCGTGCCTCGGCCCGGCTCGCCCCAGGCGTCGGACGTCCCGGCCCGCCGGGCGACACCGCCGGGCCCCGAGCCCGCGTCGGGTCCGGTGACGCCGCCGCGCCCCGAGCCTGCGCCAGGTCTGGTGACGCCGCCGCGTCCCGAGCGCGCGCCCAGTCCGTCGCTTGCGCCGGGCGCCGTGCCTCGGCCCACTTCGCCCCAGTCGTCGGACGTCTCGGCCCGCCCGGTGACGCCGCCGCCTCCCGCTCCCGTACCGGCGCCCGCGCCGGGGCCCGGTGACGTGTCCGGCCCGGCGGGGTCGTCCCGTCCTGAACGTGGGCCTGCGTCCCGCCCCGGTGCCGCGTCGGGTTCCGGTGCCGCCGGGTCCCGTCCGCCGACGCCGCCTCCGGGTGTGCCGCCCCGCCCCGCGCAGGCGCAGCGGGGCAGTGACGCCGAGGGCGCGACGTCCGAAGCGGGCACCGATGCGTCCTTCCCCCGGGGGCGTACGCCGGCCGCTGACGGCCGGGACGAGGGCTCCGGCGTCCGTACCCGGTACCCGCGCTTCCGGCTCGGCGACTCCCGGTCCGCCGACGCCGCGCCACCACCCCGCGCCTCCGCCCGCTTCCCCGACGCCGCGCCGACCGTCGGCCGTGGCACCCCGCCCGCCGGTGCGCCGCCCCACCCTCCCGGCACTCCCGGGGAGGCTCCGACCGAGACGACGGCACGCCTGCGCCCGGTCCCGGCGGAGAGGGAACGGGAGCAACCGGAGGCCGCCGCGCGAACGGAACCGGTCCCGCCCACCGGTCCGGCCTACCGCCGCGCCGCCCCCGACCTCGCCTTCTCCTGGAGCGGCCCGAACGACACGCGGCCCCGGGTCTCGTTCGGAGAGCCCGAGGGGTACGACGCACTGGCCCGGCCGCGTTCGCTCGGCGGGCGTCCGCGGCCGCAGGCCGTCGCCGCCGCCGTGTGCCTCGTGCTCGGGGTGGGGCTCCTCACCGGAGCCGTCACCGGCAGCTGGCTCGCCGGGGACTCCGGGGAGGACGGCGCCCGCAGTGCGTACACCGAGGCCGGGGACCTGTGGCACAGCGTGCCCGTGGACCAGCTGTTCCCGCCCACCGTCCAGGGCAAGGGCGCGGGACCCGGCGGAGCCGACCGCACATGGACGCGGGTCGCCGTCGCCCCGGACGGCGGCTGCACCGGCGCCTTCGACCCGCTCCTCGCCAAGGCACTCGACCCGGTCGGCTGCTCACGGCTGCTGCGCGCCACCTACACCGACGCCACCCAGAGCCACGTCACCACCGTCGGACTGCTCTTCACCAAGGCCGACGCCGCCGCCATGACCGCGCTGGCGGACCGCTTCGAGAAGGAGGGCCTCGGCCGCCGGGACGACCTCATGCCCCTGCCGTACGCGCCCAAGGACACGGTCGCCGCGGACTTCGGCGCACCCCAGCGGGCCTCCTGGACCGTCTCCGTCCTCACCGACGCCCCCGTCGTCGTCTACGCCGTGTCCGGCTGGGCCGACGGCCGCACCGTCGACGAGCCCGAACCCGCCGAGGAGGCCATCGAGTCCGGCGCCACGTCGGCGCCGGCCCAGGCCGGTCTCGGCCACGAGGCGCAGGGCCTCGCCGACCGCGTCGAACGCGCCCTGCGCAAGAACGTCGGCGCACCCACGGAGCACCCGTCGTGACCCCCGCGGACATCCGCCGCAGGACGGGAGCGCTGAGCCTCCTCCTCGCCGCCGCCCTCCTCCTCGCCCCGGCCCCCGCCGCGCACGCCGACGGCATCCGCGCCCAGCAGTGGGCCCTGGACGCCCTGCACACCCAGGAGGCGTGGCGCACCACCAAGGGCGCGGGCGTCACCGTCGCCGTCCTGGACACCGGCGTCGAGGCCGACCACCCCGACCTGGCCGGCAACGTCCTCCCCGGCAAGGACCTGGTCGGCTTCGGCGCGCGCGAGGGCGACCGCTCCTGGGCCCGGCACGGCACCGCCATGGCCGGGATCATCGCCGGTCACGGACACGGCACCGGACACACCGAGGGCGTCATGGGCATCGCCCCACAGGCCAGGATCCTCCCCCTGCGGGTGATCCTGGAGGACGGCGACCCCTCGCGCGCCAAGGCCCGCAAGACCCGCGGCAACGCCCTGGCCGAGGGCATCCGCTGGGCCGCCGACCACGGCGCCGACATCATCAACCTCTCCCTGGGCGACGACTCCGCGTCCGCCCACCCGGAGCCCGCCGAGGACGAGGCCATCCAGTACGCCCTCGGGAAGGGCGTGATCGTCGTCGCCTCGGCCGGGAACGGCGGCGAGAAGGGCGACCACATCTCCTACCCGGCCGCCTACCCGGGCGTGATCGCCGCGACGGCCGTCGACCGCTACGGCACCCGCGCCTCCTTCTCCACCCGCCGCTGGTACGCCACGGTCAGCGCCCCCGGCGTCGACGTGATCATCGCCGACCCCGACCACCGCTACTACGAGGGCTGGGGCACCAGTGCCGCCTCCGCCTTCGTCTCCGGGGCCGCCGCCCTGGTGAAGGCGGCCCATCCGGACCTCACCCCGGCCCAGGTCAAGTCCGTCCTGGAGGACACCGCACGCAACGCCCCGGCCGAGGGCCGCGACGACTCCCGCGGCTTCGGCTTCGTCGACCCGGCCGCCGCCATCGAGGCGGCCGGGCGGCTGAAGCCCGCGGGGCTGAAGGCGGCGGCGTACGGCGAGGAGTACTTCGGCCCGGGACCCGACACCCCCGCCGCCGACGACGGCACCTCCGCCTGGGCCGCCCCGCTGGCGGGCAGCGCGGGCGGCGTCCTGGTGGTCGCGGCCGTGGTCCTGTGGCGCGGCCGGCGCGAACGCCACGAGGACTTCTGACCGCCCGAAGAACGGTCCCCGGAGCCGGGCACGCCCGGTCTTCAGGCGGCGCCGTCCGTGACCACGGACACCGCGGCCCGCGCCGCCGCCTCGGTCAGCGAGATCCCCTCCGCCTGCGTACCGCTGCCCCGCGACACCACCGCCACCAGGTAGCCGTGGCCGCCCCGCTCCACCCGCCCGATGCTGTTGACGACCCACAGCCCGGTAGTGCTGCGCCGCAGCCAGCCGTTCTTCAGCGCCCACGCCGGACCGGCCGCGCCACCCGCCGCGTCGGCCGCCGCCGACACCCCCCACCGCTGACCCTCCGCGATCCGCTCCATCAGCCCGCGCACATACGCCCGTGAGGCCGGGCTCAGCGCCGAGCCGTCCGCCACGAACACCTGCCGCAGCAGCGTGACCTGATCGGCGGCAGTGGTCCGGGTCAGGCCCCACAGCGGGCCGTCGCCGCCCTCGGTGCCGGTCAGCCCGAAGCGTTCGTTCGCGGCGTCCAGTCCGTGCGCCGTGCCGATCGCCCGCCACAGCGCCGACGCCGCGTCGTTGTCGCTGTCCTCGATCATCGCGGTGGCGTACGCCTTCTCCGCGGCCGTCGGCGAACGCCCCGCGTCCTGCGCCCGGAGCAGCAGCGCCGCCAGGATGTCCACCTTGACGATGCTCGCCGTCTCGAAGGCGCCCGTGCCGTAGGAGGCGCTCTCGCCCGAGTCCGGGTCCAGCACCGCCACCGCTGCCTCGGCGCCGTCCCGCACCGTCACCGACGCCATCGCCGCGGCCAGCCGCGCGTCACCGTCCACCACCGGCTCGACCGTCTCCACCGTTGCCTCCTCGCCCGAGGGTGCCGAGGCCGACGACGATACGGAGCCGCCCGCGCCGGGGCGTGCGTGGCTCTGCCAGTACACCGTGCCGGTGACCGTGGCGCCGGCGAGGACGCACGCGACCAGGGCGGGCCGAAGTCGCGAGGGGCGCCGCCGGGCCCGCCGACCTGTGGAGGATGCCATGGCGGGGATCGTTCACGCGGTTGCTGTGCGGGCCCCCGGCCGCGGGTTAGATCCCCCCCAGAGATCCCTGAGAGACCGGTGAGAAGTGCCGTGCACGCCCCCCGATAGGCTCGGGGCCGTGGCGAACAAGAACATCCCCGACTCCGCCTTCTCCGACGACGACGGCTCCGCCGACCCCCGGCTGAGCGCCGCGCTCGCCGCCTGGGCCGAGGACCGCGCCGCCGTGGGCCCGGTGCTCCAGGCGCTCAAGGGCGCCCGGCTGCTCGTGCCCGTCGTCGCCGTACTCGGTGAGGTGGAGGAGGACGAGAACGGTCTGCGCCGCGAGAAGACCAGCGACATGGCCGTGCCGACCCTGAAGGCCGGCGACCGCACCGCGCTGCCCGCCTTCACGTCCACCCAGTCGCTCGCCCGCTGGGACCCCGCGGCCCGCCCCGTCGCCGTACCCGTGCACCAGGCGTTGCAGGCCGCCGCGCACGAGAAGGCGGACACCGTCGTACTGGACCTGGCCGGGCCGGTGCCGTTCGAGCTGACCGGGGCGGTACTGCTGGCACTGGCCGAGGGGCGTACGACGACCGACCCGCTCGCGGACCCCGCCGTGGCCGCGGCCGTGCGCGCCGCCCTGGCCGACGAGCCCGCCGTGCTCCGCGCCCACCTCGGGCCGGGACGGGCCGACGGCACGCTGGCGCTGGTCCTG
Organism: Streptomyces violaceorubidus; assembly: GCF_000717995.1. Lineage (GTDB taxonomy): Bacteria > Actinomycetota > Actinomycetes > Streptomycetales > Streptomycetaceae > Streptomyces > Streptomyces violaceorubidus. The sequence continues at coordinate 64,781 of NZ_JODM01000033.1, read as the reverse complement.
GACCCGGCCGCCGACGCGGCCAGGGCCGCCCGCGCCGTGGCCGAACGGCTGGCCGCCGACGACACGCTGAGGGCCCGCCTGGTGCGCGGCCTCGACCTGGCACTGCTGCCGGCCGGGGCGACGCCGCCGGGCGAGCCCTTGTACGTGCGGGGATAGCCGCCCCGGGGCGGCGGGCGGCGGTCAGCCGTAGACCGCTCCGGTGTACTTCTCGCCCGGACCCTGACCCGGCTCGTCCGGGACGAGCGAGGCCTCGCGGAAGGCCAGCTGGAGCGACTTCAGCCCGTCGCGCAGCGGTGCCGCGTGGAAGGAGCTGATCTCGGTCGCCGTCGCGTCCAGCAGACCGGCCAGCGCGTGCACCAGCTTGCGGGCCTCGTCGAGGTCCTTGTGCGCGTCGCCCTCCTCGGTCAGGCCCAGCTTCACGGCGGCGGCGCTCATCAGGTTGACGGCGACCGTCACGATCACCTCGACCGCCGGGACCTCGGCGATGTCGCGGGTCATGGCGTCGAAGTCGGGATTCGCCGGGGATTCAGCAGGGGTCTCACTCATGCCGCACACGATAGGCGCAGCCAGGGAGCGCACCCCACTCGGAGTCGGTTAGCCCTTCCCCGGCCGAGCTGCTAACCTTGTGTAACGACCGGTCGGACACGCACGCCCACGGCAGCGGATCCGGCCCACAAGTGGAGGCTTCGAACTCCCACCTGGCCGTCCTCTCAGGACGGCGGGTCACCGGTCAGGCGGTCCCGTCCCACGGCGGTGACCAGCCCGAAATCGCGCCCCGCGGTCATCGCGGCGGTGCTCCGGTAGCAGTTCGAGGAGCCCCGCCTGTGATCGTCCGGGGCATTTTTTGTGTGCCGGCGCGGTTAGGTCTATCGAACACAGACGTTACGCGGCTGTCCGCCAGACCGTCGCGTGGTGCTACCGAGGAGGATCCATCAGCGCCGAGCCCCGCATCAACGACCGGATTCGCGTTCCCGAGGTGCGACTTGTCGGTCCCAGCGGCGAGCAGGTCGGGATTGTCCCGCTTGCCAAGGCCCTGGAGCTTGCGCAGGAGTACGACCTCGACCTCGTCGAGGTCGCGGCGAACGCCCGTCCGCCCGTGTGCAAGCTCATGGACTACGGGAAGTTCAAGTACGAGTCGGCCATGAAGGCCCGTGAGGCGCGCAAGAACCAGGCGCACACGGTCATCAAGGAGATGAAGCTCCGGCCGAAGATCGACCCGCACGACTATGACACCAAGAAGGGTCACGTCGTCCGGTTCCTCAAGCAGGGCGACAAGGTCAAGATCACGATCATGTTCCGTGGTCGCGAGCAGTCCCGGCCGGAGCTCGGCTACCGACTGCTGCAGCGTCTCGCGGAGGACGTCCAGGACCTCGGCTTCGTGGAGTCGAACCCGAAGCAGGATGGCCGGAACATGATCATGGTCCTCGGTCCGCACAAGAAGAAGACCGAGGCGATGGCCGAGGCCCGCCAGGCGCAGGAAGCGCGCAAGGCCGACGCGAAGGCGAACCCCGGCAAGTCGCAGAACGCCGCGGAGGCCGACGTGGAGGAAGCCGAGGCCCCGGCCGAGGCACCCGCCGAAGCGTGACCCCGGGGGGCCGCCAGTCCCCAGGACACATACCCGATACAAGAGCGACGCTCCAACCGTGCCCGGTTTCACGACCGGGCACCGGAGCGCCACCGACGAGGAGAGAACGGCGCTATGCCGAAGAACAAGTCGCACAGCGGTGCCAGCAAGCGCTTCAAGATCACCGGCTCCGGCAAGGTGCTCCGTGAGCGCGCCGGCAAGCGCCACCTGCTCGAGCACAAGTCGTCCCGCGTGACGCGTCGCCTCACCGGCAACGCCGAGATGGCCCCGGGCGACGCCGCGAAGATCAAGAAGCTTCTCGGCAAGTGACGTACGGGCGCCACTGAGCGCCGTACGGCAGGACCGGGACCCCATCGATACCGGGCCGTGTGAGATCACCGCGGCCCCGCTACAAGGAGTTATCAAGTGGCACGCGTCAAGCGGGCAGTCAACGCCCACAAGAAGCGCCGGGCGATCCTCGAGCAGGCCTCCGGCTACCGCGGTCAGCGTTCGCGCCTGTACCGCAAGGCCAAGGAGCAGGTCACCCACTCGCTGGTCTACAACTACAACGACCGCAAGAAGCGCAAGGGTGACTTCCGCCAGCTGTGGATCCAGCGCATCAACGCCGCTGCCCGCGCCAACGGCATCACGTACAACCGCTTCATCCAGGGCCTGAAGGCCGCCAACGTCGAGGTCGACCGCAAGATCCTCGCCGAGCTGGCCGTCAACGACCCGAACGCGTTCGCCGCGCTCGTCGAGGTCGCGCAGAAGGCGCTGCCGAGCGACGTGAACGCGCCGAAGGCGGCGTGACGCTGCGCTGGCTCTAGCCGGTTGTCGAAGGGACCCGCAGGCTTGAAGCCTGCGGGTCCCTTCGGTTGCCGCCCGTCCGGTTCGATTTCGGCTGCGGGGCCGTTGTGGCTTGTCGCGCCCACGCGGCGGAGCCGCACATGGATGCAGCCCCGCGCCCCTTTGGGCGCGTTGCAGTCCACGACGATTCAGATGTGAAGGTGAGCAAGAGTGCGTCCTGTCAGCCCCGAGCTGATCTCCCCCCGGTCCCCCCGTGTCGCCGCCGCCCGGCGGCTCGGCAAGCGGAACTTCCGGGGGAAGGAACGGCTGTTCCTGGCCGAGGGGCCGCAGGCCGTGCGGGAGGCCGCCGGGTACGGGGAGACGCTGGTCGAGCTGTTCGCCACCGTCGAGGCCGCGGAGCGGTACGCCGACATCGTCGGGGCCGCGCGTGACGTCGGCGCCCGGGTGCACCTCGCCGCCGACGCGGTGATCGAGGACATCTCCACCACCGTCACCCCGCAAGGGCTGGTCGGGGTCTGCCGGTTCGTGGACACGCCCTTCGAGGAGATCCTCGCCGCCCGGCCCAAGCTCGTCGCCGTCCTCGCACACGTTCGGGACCCCGGCAACGCGGGGACGGTGCTGCGCTGCGCCGACGCCGCCGGCGCCGAGGCGGTCGTGCTCACCGACGCCTCCGTCGACCTGTACAACCCGAAGGCCGTACGCGCCTCCGTCGGGTCCCTGTTCCACCTGCCGGTCGCCGTCGGGGTCCCCGTCGAGCGGGCCGTCGCCGGGCTGCGGGACGCCGGCGTGCGGGTGCTCGCCGCCGACGGCGCGGGTGCGGACGACCTCGACACCGAGCTGGACGCGGGCACCATGGGCGGCCCCACCGCCTGGGTGTTCGGCAACGAGGCCTGGGGGCTCCCGGAGGAGACCCGCGCCCTCACCGACGCCGTCCTGCGCGTCCCGATCCACGGGAAGGCGGAGAGCCTGAACCTCGCGACCGCCGCCGCCGTATGTCTCTACGCGTCGGCGCGTGCACAGCGTGCCGCCGGAGGGTGCCGCTCCGTCACCGAGAGCTAGTAGGGTGACCAGCTCAAGGCCCCTGCGCGGTTGAGAGGTGGGGTACGGGGATGAGCGTCGGCACGAGCAGCGCACCGGGAGCACGCCAGGTGCCGCGTCCGCCCGCGCCCCGCACGCCCGGCGACCTCGCCGACCTCGGCGTAGACCCGGACCAGCTGCCCGACGGCCTGGTCGTCGCCGACGAGCACGGCCGGGTCATCTGCTTCAACGCGGCCGCCGTCCGCATCACCGCCACCCCCGCCGCCGAGGCGCTCGGCCGGTCCCTGGAGAGCGCACTGCCCCTGGAGGACCTGGAGGGCCGGCGCTGGTGGCAGCTCACCGACCCCTACGGCGGCCTCGCCATCCGCGTCCGCCAGCCCGAGCGCAACCTGCTGCTCCCCGGCGGACGGGAGGTCCTGGTCACCGCCCGCTACGTGCGCGGCGAACGCCTCGGCCCCGTCCACCGCGTCGTCGTCACCCTGCGCGATACCGAGGCCCGCCGCCGCACCGAGCGCAGCCACGCCGAGCTGATCGCCACCGTCGCCCACGAACTGCGCTCCCCGCTCACCTCCGTCAAGGGCTTCACGGCGACCCTGCTGGCCAAGTGGGAGAGGTTCACCGACGACCAGAAGCGGCTGATGCTGGAGACCGTCGACGCCGACGCCGACCGTGTCACCCGCCTCATCGCCGAGCTGCTCGACATCTCCCGGATCGACTCCGGCCGCCTGGAGCTGCGCCGCCAGCCCGTCGACATCGGCGCCGCCGTCGGCCGGCACATCCAGGCGTACGTCGCCGCCGGCCAGGAGGCCGACCGGTTCCTGCTCCGCCTCGCCCATCCGCTGCCCGACCTGTGGGCCGACCCCGACAAGGTCGACCAGGTGCTGAGCAACCTGCTGGAAAATGCCGTGCGGCACGGCGAGGGAACGGTCACCATTGACATCACGCCCACGGCGTCGCCCCGAGAGGGGGAGGACACCGGCACGTCGGTCACGGTGAGCGACGAGGGGGCAGGCATCCCGGAGGAATCCATGAACCGCGTCTTCACCCGCTTCTGGCGGGGCAGCAAGCGCGGTGGCACCGGCCTCGGGCTGTACATCGTCAAGGGCATCGTCGAAGCCCACGGCGGCACCATCACGGTCGGCCGCGCCCCCGGCGGCGGCGCGGAGTTCCGATTCACGTTGCCCGTGGCGGCCCCGGCGTACCTCACCTGAGCAGCACCAGAGGCGGCCGACGACCCCCACGGGCGTAATCCGCGTTCCACCGCCCCGTTAGACTCGGTCTTTGGCACCTTTGCGTCCAGATCCGCAGACGAAGCGTCGACGAAGCGTCTTCGCCCCGTCTGAGGACCGTAGACGGGGCGTCCCAGCCAGCCAACCGGAAGCACGGGAAGAGATGTCGGCACCGAATAAGTCGTACGACCCTGTCGAGGTCGAGGCGTTGAAACCGGAAGAGATCGAGCGCATGCGGGACGAGGCGCTCGCCGCCTTCGCCGCCGCGGGCTCCCTCGACGCGCTCCAGGAGGCCAAGGTCGCCCACACCGGCGGCACCTCCCCGCTGGCGCTGGCCAACCGCGAGATCGGTGCCCTGCCCCCGCAGGCCAAGGCGGAGGCCGGCAAGCGCGTCGGCATGGCCCGCGGCGCCGTGAACAAGGCGCTGGCCGCCCGCCAGGAGGAGCTGGAGGCCGAGCGCGACGCGCGCGTCCTGGTCGAGGAGGCCGTGGACGTCACGCTGCCCTACGACCGCGTACCGGCCGGGGCCCGCCACCCGCTCACCACGCTCTCCGAGCGCATCGAGGACATCTTCGTCGCCATGGGCTACGAGGTCGCCGAGGGCCCCGAGGCCGAGGCCGAGTGGTTCAACTTCGACGCCCTGAACATCGGCCCGGACCACCCGGCCCGCGGCGAGGCGGACACCTTCTTCGTCGAGGGCCCCGAGGGCGGCTCCGAGTCCGGCGTCGTGCTGCGCACCCACACCTCGCCCGTGCAGATCCGCTCCGCGCTCTCCCGCGAGCTGCCGGTCTACGTGATCTGCCCCGGCCGTGTGTACCGCACCGACGAGCTGGACGCCACGCACACCCCCGTCTTCCACCAGGTCGAGCTGCTCGCCGTCGACGAGGGCCTGACCATGGCGGACCTCAAGGGCACCCTGGACCACATGGTCCAGTCGCTGTTCGGCGCGGAGATGAAGACCCGGCTGCGGCCGAACTTCTTCCCCTTCACCGAGCCGTCCGCCGAGATGGACATGCTCTGCTACGTCTGCAAGGGTGCCTCCGTCGGCAACCCCGACCGGCCCTGCCGCACCTGCTCCAGCGAGGGCTGGATCGAGCTGGGCGGCTGCGGCATGGTCAACCCGCGGGTGCTCACCGCCTGCGGCATCGACCCGGAGAAGTACAGCGGCTTCGCCTTCGGGTTCGGCATCGAGCGGATGCTGATGTTCCGCCACAACGTCGAGGACATGCGAGACATGGTCGAGGGTGACGTCCGGTTCACCCGGCCGTTCGGGATGGAGATCTGATGCGGGTCCCGCTTTCCTGGCTGCGGGAGTACGTCGACCTGCCGGCCACCGAGACCGGCCGCGACGTGCAGGCCAAGCTGATTTCGGCCGGCCTCGAGGTCGAGACCGTCGAACACCTGGGCGCCGACCTCAAGGGCCCCCTCGTCGTCGGCCGGGTGCTGACCATCGAGGAGCTGGAGGGCTTCAAGAAGCCGATCCGGTTCTGCACCGTGGACGTCGGACAGGCCAACGGCACCGGTGAGCCGCAGGAGATCGTCTGCGGCGCCCGGAACTTCGCCGTCGGCGACAAGGTCGTCGTGGTCCTGCCCGGCGCCACCCTGCCCGGCGGCTTCTCGATCTCCGCCCGCAAGACCTACGGCAAGACGTCCCACGGCATGATCTGCTCCAGCGACGAGCTGGGCATGGGCGACGACGGCACCCACGGCATCATCGTGCTCCCGCCGGAGACCGAGGTCGGCAAGGACGCCATCGAGCTGCTGGAACTGGTCGACGAGGTGCTGGACATCGCCGTCACCGCCAACCGCGGCGACTGCCTGTCCATCCGCGGCGTCGCCCGCGAGGCCGCCATCGCCTACGGCCTGCCGCTGCGCGACCCGGCCCTGCTCGACGTGCCGGGCCCGAACGCCTACGGCTACCCGGTGAAGATCGCCGACCCCACCGGCTGCGACCGCTTCACCGCCCGCACCGTGACCGGCCTCAGCCCCGAGGCCCGCTCGCCGATCTGGCTCCAGCGGCGCCTGCAGAAGGTCGGCATGCGCCCGATCTCGCTCGCCGTCGACGTCACCAACTACGTGATGATGGAGCTGGGCCAGCCCCTGCACGCCTACGACCGGTCCCTGGTCCAGGGCACCATCGGCGTGCGCCGGGCCCAGGAGGGCGAGAAGATCGTCACCCTCGACGGCGTCGAGCGGAAGCTGCACGCCGAGGACCTGGTCATCACCGACGACCGCGGCCCGATCGGCCTCGCCGGTGTCATGGGCGGCGCCAACACGGAGATCGCGGACCACGGCGACACCGAGAAGGCGACGAGTGACGTGGTCATCGAGGCCGCCCACTTCGACCAGGTGGCCATCGCCCGCACCGCCCGCCGGCACAAGCTCTCCTCCGAGGCGTCCCGCCGCTTCGAGCGCGGCGTCGACCCGCAGGCCGCCGCCGCTGCCGCGCAGCGCACCGTCGACCTGCTGGTGCTGCTCGCGGGCGGCACCGCCGAGTCCGGCGTCACCGAGATCAGTGCCCCGCCCGTGCCGCACACGATCACCGTGGCGGCCGACCACCCGGACAGGGTCGCGGGTGTGGAGTACGGCCGCGAGATCGTCGTACGCCGCCTCCAGGAGGTCGGCTGCGACGTCTACGGCCAGGACGAGCTGATCGTCACCGTGCCGTCCTGGCGCCCCGACCTCACCGACCCGAACGACCTCGCCGAAGAGGTCATCCGCCTGGAGGGCTACGAGAACCTGCCCTCCACGCTGCCCCGGCCCCCGGCGGGCCGCGGCCTCACCTCCCGCCAGCGGCTGCACCGCCGCGTCGGGCGGGCGCTGGCCGGCGCCGGTTACGTCGAGGCGCTGAACTACCCGTTCGTGTCCGAGCAGGTCTTCGACCAGCTCGGTCTCGACGCCGACGACCCGGCCCGCCGCGTCGTCAGGCTGGTCAACCCGCTCAGCGACGAGGAGCCCGCGCTGCGGACCTCGCTGCTGCCGGGCCTGCTCGGGGCGCTGCGCCGCAACGACGGCCGGGGCGCGCACGACCTGGCCCTCTTCGAGACCGGCCTGGTCTTCCACCCGCGCGACGAGCAGCGGGTCGCCGCCAACCTGCCCGTCGACCGGCGCCCCAGCGAGGACGACCTCGCCGCGCTGGACGCCGCGCTGCCCGACCAGCCACGGCACGTCGCCGTGGTCCTGGCCGGCGCCCGCGAGCAGGCCGGCTGGTGGGGCAAGGGCCGCCCGGCCGACTGGGCCGACGCGGTCGAGGCCGCCCGCGGCGTCGCCCGCGAGGCCGGGGCCGAACTGGGCGTCCGCAAGGGCCAGTACGGCCCGTGGCACCCGGGCCGCTGCGCCGAACTGACGGTCACCGTGGACGGCGAGGAGCGCGTGATCGGGCACGCGGGTGAGCTGCACCCGCGGGTCCTGAAGACGCTGGGCCTGCCCGCGCGGACCTGCGCGGCGGAGCTGGACCTCGACGCCGTGGCGCGGGTCGGCCAGGACACCCCGCAGGCGCCGGGCATCTCCACCTTCCCGGTCGCCACACAGGACGTCGCCCTGGTCGTCGAGGAGTTCGTCCCGGCGGCGGACGTCGAGGCGGCGCTGCGCGAGGGCGCGGGTGAACTGCTGGAGTCCATCCGGCTGTTCGACGTGTACGACAACGCGGAGCAGCTGGGTGAGGGGCGCAAGTCCCTGGCCTACGCGTTGCGCTTCCGCGCGGGGGACCGGACGCTGACGGTCGACGAGGCCTCCGCTGCCCGCGATGCCGCGGTCGCCCTCGCGGGCGAGCGGGTCGGAGCGGTGCTGCGCAGCTAGCGGTTCGGTTCGCCCAAGGGGCGTGGGGTTTTTGCCGGTTCGGCGGCTGCGGGCAGTCGGTGGCCGGTCGCGCAGTTCCCCGCGCCCCTTGGGCATCACCTGAACGGCGTTTGACCGCCTCTCCGGCCGGCGGAGCCGTCCGCCCCGCCACGGAGTGTCGGGCAGGCAGCCGGGCGGACGGCGTGGATACGGGCCGCCGCACTGTACGAGGGGGAGCCGGCGGCCCGGCCGGCCTCTTTCGAGGCCCTTCAGTCAACCGGCCCGGCACTCTCCGCGACAGCGCGCACACGCTGCGGTCGCGCGTACTCCGTTCACACCCCGTGTGAGGACCGACGCACTACGCTGTCGGCACCGATTCACCGGGGGGCACCCATGCAGCCCAACACCCTGCTCGACGCGATCCTCGACGAGGCCGGGATCTCGCACGCGGGACTGGCCGCGCACGTCAACCAGACGGGCCGGGCGCGCGGGCTCGCACTGAGATACGAACACACCGCCGTCGCACGGTGGTTGAAGGGGCAGCGGCCGCGCGGCCAGGTGCCCGACCTGATCTGCGAGGTCCTCGCGTCCCGGCTGCACCGGCCCGTCACCCTCGACGACATCGGCCTCGGCGTGCCCGGCGAACCCGCCGCCCCGCACACCGGCTCGCTGTCCGGGTTCGTGGAGCGCGCGACCGCCCTGTGGCGCTCCGACCAGCAGCGGCGCCCGCACATCCTGGGCGCCCCGGCCCTCACCGGCACGCCCGCCGTGATGCCGGTGTGGGAGTGGGAGAACCCGCCCGAGGACACCGACGTCTCCCGCGGCGGGCGGCACCGGGTCACCGCGGCCGACCTGGAGATGGTGCGCTGCGCCCGCACGCACTACGAACAGATGTACCGCAAGGCCGGTGGCATCGCGACCCGCGCCCGCATCGTCGGCTTCCTCAACTCCGAGGCCGCGCCCCTGCTGCGCGGCAGCTACACCGACGCCACCGGGCGTCAGCTGCACCGGGCCACCGGGGGCCTGGTCGCGGTCGCCGGGATCTGTGCGTACGACTCCGACGCGCACGGCCTGGCCCAGCGCTACTTCCACCAGGCGCTGCGGCTCGCCAAGGCCAGCGGCGACCGGGGGCTCGGCGCCTACGTCATCGCGCTGCTGGTCAACCAGGCGCTGTTCACGCGGGAGTACCGGCAGGCCGTGGCCTTCGCCGAGGCCGCGCTGCGCGCCGCCGGACGGCACATCACCCCGGCGCTCGCCTCCGACCTGTACGCGATGCAGGCGAAGGCGTACGCGCACCTGGGCGACGGCAGCGGCGCGCTGACCTGCATCCGCCGGGCCGAGCGGGCCGCCGAGCGCATCCGGCGCGGGTACGAGCCCGACGAGACCGGCTATGTCCAGCCCGGACTGGTCAACGTCCAGGTGGCGGAGGCCCTGCTGAGCCTCGGCGAACTCGCGGCGGCCGGGGAGCACGCGGCGGCGGCCGTCGACACGCCCGCGCACGACCGGGGCCGGGTGCACCGGCTCGCGATGCTCAGCACGATCGAGCTGCGCCAGGGCCACGCCGACAAGGCGGTCGCCACGGCCGTGCGGATGGCCGAGCAGGCCCGGGGAATGGAGTCCCAGCGGCTGCGCGACCGGCTGCGGGCGGTGCGTGAGCACCTGGTGAGCAGCGGGTGCGCGGGCACGGCCGAGGCCGCCGAACTCATCGACGGGGCCCTGCGCGTGCCGCTGTAGACGGGCCGGTCCGCGCGGCCCCCGCGGGCCTGTCCCTGCGCCCGTTACTGCGCCCGTTCCTGCGCCGTGAGCGATCGCCGTACGCCTCCTGCCGGGGCGCTGCTGCTGCGATATTGCCACCTACTCAAAGAAAGGTGGCAGAACCGTGCAGTGGACGAAAGAGACTGAACAAAATGTGTACTCGAATCGCTGGTTCAGCGTCCATCTTGCCGACGTCGCCCTACCGGACGGCCGGCACCTCGACCACTTCCTGATACGGATGCGTCCGGTGGCCGTGGCCACGGTCGTGAACGAGGCGGACGAGGTCCTCCTGCTGTGGCGGCACCGCTTCATCACCGACAGCTGGGGCTGGGAACTCGCGGCCGGCGTCGTCGAGGACGGCGAGGACGTCGCGGCGGCGGCGGCCAGGGAGCTGGAGGAGGAGACCGGCTGGCGGCCAGGGCCCCTGCACCACCTGATGAGCGTGGAGCCCTCCAACGGCCTCACCGACGCCCGGCACCACGTCTACTGGGCCGACGAGGGCACGTACGTCGGCCACCCCGTGGACGACTTCGAGTCCGAGCGCCGGGAATGGGCCCCCCTCAAGCTCGCCCCCGACCTGGTCGCCCGCGGGGAGGTCCCGGCCGCCAACATGGCGGCCGCGTTGCTCCTGCTGCACCACCTCAGGCTCGGGCGCGATCAGCCGTAGGCGTAGAAGCCCGAGCCGCTCTTGCGGCCGAGGCGGCCCGCGTCGACCATGCGCTGGAGCAGCGGGGGAGCGGCGTACAGCGGCTCCTTGTACTCCTCGTACATCGAGTACGCCACCGAGGCGACCGTGTCCAGGCCGATCAGGTCGGCCAGCTTCAGCGGACCCATGGGGTGGGCGCAGCCCATCTCCATGCCGTTGTCGATGTCCTCGCGGCTGGCGATGCCCGACTCGAACATCCGGATCGCGGAGAGCAGGTAGGGGATCAGCAGCGCGTTGACCACGAAGCCGGAGCGGTCCTGGGCACGGATCGCGTGCTTGCCGAGCACCTTCTCGGTGAACAGCTGGGCCCGGCTGAGGGTGCCCTCCGAGGTGGTGAGCGCCGGGATCAGCTCGACCAGCTGCTGCACCGGGGCCGGGTTGAAGAAGTGGATGCCGATGACGTGGTCGGGCCGCGAGGTGGCGACCGCCAGCTTCACCAGCGGGATCGAGGAGGTGTTCGAGGCCAGGATCGCGTCCGGCCGGGTCACGACCTGATCGAGCACCTGGAAGATCTCGGTCTTGACCTGCTCGTTCTCGACGACGGCCTCGATCACCAGATCACGGTCGGCGAACTCGCCGAGGTCGGTGGTGAAGCTGAGGCGCGCCTGCGTCGCGTCCCGCTCCTCCTCGGTGATCTTGCCGCGCTCGGCCGCCTTGGTCAGCGAGTTGTACAGCCGGGTGCGACCGATCTCCAGGGCCTCACCGGTGGTCTCGGCGACCCTCACCTCCAGACCCGAGCGGGCGCACACCTCGGCGATGCCCGCTCCCATCTGACCGCAGCCCACCACGCCGACGCGTGCGATATCTCCCGAGATGCCGGTCACATCGTCCCTTTCGCTGACTTCACGGCTGGCAGCAGGCACGCCGGGGTCCCCGGTGCCTGCTCCGATCGAGCACGTTACCTCCGAATGGTCACGGATCCGTCTCCCGGGTCGGGCATGCTGAGGCCCGTACACGATCCGTGACCGTACGGATCCACAGCGTTCAGGAGGTCTTGACATGGGCGGTGTCTCGCGCCGTGCCTTCACGGTGGCGGCGTTGTCGGCGTTCACGGCGGCATCCGGGGCATCGGGGGCGTCGGCGGCGCCCGCCGCCCGGGACCTCGCCGAGCCGGCGCCGGCGCCCTCGCGCAGCGCCGCCGCCGGGATGCGGGGGATGTGGCTGGCCACCGTGGCCAACCGCGACTGGCCCACCCGCGCGGGGCTGCGCGCCGCCGAGCAGCGCGCGGAGCTGATCGGACACCTCGACAACGCGGTCCGGCACGGCCTCAACACGGTGATCCTCCAGGTGCGGCCGACGGCCGACGCGCTGTGGCCCTCGGCACACGAGCCGTGGTCGCAGTACCTCTCCGGCAGCCAGGGCCGCGACCCGGGCTGGGACCCGCTGGGCACCGCCGTCGAGGAGGCCCACGCCCGCGGCCTGCACCTGCACGCCTGGTTCAACCCGTACCGCGTCGCCACCCACGACGACCCGGCCCACCTCGTCTCCTCCCACCCGGCGCGCAAGAACCCCGGGTGGGTGGTGCCCTACGGCGGGCAGCTCTACTACAACCCCGGACTGCCCGAGGTCCGGGCCTTCGTGCAGGACGCCATCATGGACGCGGTGGCGAAGTACGCGGTGGACGGGGTCCACTTCGACGACTACTTCTACCCCTATCCGGTGGCGGGCCAGAGCTTCGACGACGGTGGGACCTTCGGCACGTTCGGCACCGGCTTCGCCACGAAGGCCGACTGGCGCCGGGACAACATCGACCGGCTGGTGCGGGAGACCGCGCAACGCGTCAAGGAGGTCCGCCCGGCCGCCCGCTTCGGCGTCAGCCCCTTCGGCGTCTGGCGCAACGCCGCCACCGACGAGCGCGGCTCCGACACCCGGGCCGGCGTGCAGACCTACGACGACCTGTACGCGGACACCCGCAAGTGGGTGCGCGAGGGCTGGATCGACTACGTCGTGCCGCAGCTGTACTGGAACATCGGCCAGGACGGCGCCGACTACGCGAAGCTGCTGCCCTGGTGGGCCGAGGCCGCGCGGGGCAGCCGCACCCAGCTGTACGTGGGCGAGGCGCTGTACAAGTCCGGGGACCCGGCCCAGCCCGCCGCCTGGCAGGACCCGGCCGAACTCTCCCGGCACCTGACGCTGGCCGCCCGCTACCCGGAGGTCCGCGGACACGTCTACTTCTCCGCTAAGGACGTGGCCGAGGACCGCGGCGGCGCGATGGCGCGGGTGGCCGCCGACCACTACACGCAGCCGGCCACCGCCCCGCGCTGAACAGCTCCCGCGCGGTGTACGGCCGAGGCGCTACAGCTGGGTCTCCCTGTGCCGGATCTCCGAGTCGGGGCCGGGCGAGCACACGGCCTCGCGCCCGTCCTCGAACCGGACCCGGTACGGGGGAGTGCCCCGGTCGCCCATGACTTCGACGATCTCCGCGACCTTGTCGTGCTCACCGACCACCCGGCCGTGCTGGACCAGCTGGTCGCCCTTGGTTGCGTGCATCCGTGAGGCCTCCTCACCCATGTGCCGCCCGAGGGCAGGATGTTCGGATGGAACCGGGTCTAGCCCCTGGCCCGCTGGGTGACCGCGATGCACACCAGTACGGCCGCGGCCGTCAGCGGAGCGGCCACCGGCAGGTGCTCGCCCAGGAGAAGTACCGACCACACCAGTGTGAGCAGCGGCTGGGCCAGCTGCAACTGGCTGGCCTTCGGGATGCCGATCGCCGCCATGCCCCGGTACCAGACGACCAGACCGAGGAACTGCGAACCGAGCGCCACCCACAGCAGCCCGGACACGCTGTGCGCCGACAGGTGCACCGGCTCGGACGACAGCGCCACCGCCGCCATCGGCACCGTCAGCGGCAGGCACAGCACCAGCGCCCAGCCGATCACCCGCCACCCCGGCATCTCCCGGGCCAGCCGGCCGCCCTCCGTGTAACCGGCCGCGCACACCAGCAGCGCCCCGAAGAGATAGGCGTCGGCCGAGGTCAGCGCGCCACCGCTCTGCTGCACCGTGAAGGCGATCACGGCCGCCGCACCCGCCAGGGCCGCGATCCAGAAGGTGCGCGAGGGGCGGGTGCCGACGCGCAGGGCGGACAGCAGCGCGGTGGTCAGCGGGAGCAGACCCACCACGACGGCGGCGTGCGCGGTGGTCGACGTCTGCAGGGCGAGCGTGGTCAGCAGCGGGAAGCCCAGCACCACCCCGGCGCCGACCACCCCGAGGCCGAACCAGTGCCGCCGCTCGGGCGGCGCCGAGCCCACGGCCACCAGGCAGGCACCGGCGACCGCGGCGGCCAGGATGCTGCGCACGGCGATCAGGGACCAGGGGCCGAAGCCCTCCAGCCCCCAGGCGGTGGCGGGAAAGGTGAGGGAGAAGGCGACGACACCGAGGGCGGCCTGGACGGTGCCGGAGGACCTGCCGCCGGGATCCGTGCTCGTGGCGCCGACTGCTATCCGGGAAGGTGCGGTAGCGCTACTCTGTGCTCTCATGCAAGAGCGTAGCAGCGTCGCTGAACTGGTGACTGTTTTGCGGCGGGAGCTAGACCGCTACTCGCCGGGAGGAAAGCTCCCGTCCAGCCGCGCCCTCGTCGACCGGTTCCGGGTGAGCCCAGTGACCGTCTCCCGCGCCCTGGCCCAGCTGGCCGCCGAGGGGCTGGTCGTCACCCGGCCCGGCGCCGGAGCCTTCCGTGCCCGGCCGCGCCCCTCGGCGGCACCGACCGGGGACACCTCCTGGCAGGAGGTCGCGCTCAGCGCCGACGTCGCCGCCGACCTCGTACCGCGCTCGGTGGACGCCTCCGGGGTGCTGGTCTCGCTGGCCGCCCCGCCACCGGGTGTCGTGGAGTTCAACGGCGGCTACCTGCACCCGTCCTTGCAGCCGGAGCGGGCGATGGCGGCGGCCCTGGCACGGGCCGGGCGGCGGCCGGGCGCCTGGGGGCGGCCGCCGATGGAAGGACTGCCGGAACTGCGGGAGTGGTTCGCGCGCGGCATCGGCGGGGCCATCACGGCGGCGGAGGTGCTGATCACCGCCGGCGGCCAGTCCGCGCTGGCCACCGCCCTGCGCGCGCTCGCCCCGCCCGGCAGCCCCGTCCTCGTCGAGTCCCCGACCTACCCCGGCATGCTGGCCATCGCGCGGGCGGCCGGACTGCGCCCCGTGCCCGTCCCCGTGGACACCGACGGCGTTCGGCCCGCCCTGCTCGCCGACGCCTTCCGCGCCACCGGCGCCCGGGTCTTCGTCTGCCAGCCCCTGTTCCAGAACCCGACCGGCGCCGTGCTCGCCCCCGAACGGCGCGGGGAGGTGCTGCGCATCGCGCGGGCGGCCGGTGCCTTCGTCGTGGAGGACGACTTCGTGCGCCGGCTCGTGCACGAGGACGCGGGCCCGCTGCCCGCCCCACTCGCCGCCGACGACCCGGACGGCGTCGTCGTCCACGTCTGCTCGCTGACCAAGGCGACCTCGCCCAGCTTCCGGGTGAGCGCCCTGGCCGCGCACGGGCCGGTCCTCGACCGCCTGCGCGCCATCCAGATCGTCGACACCTTCTTCGTGCCCCGGCCCCTTCAGGAGGCGGCCCTGGAACTCGTCGGGTCACCCGCCTGGCCGCGCCATCTGCGGGCCGTTTCGGCCGAGTTGAAGGCTCGCCGGGACGCCATGACGTCCGCCCTGCGCCGCCGGCTCCCGGCGATCTGTCCGGCCCACATCCCCTCCGGCGGCTACCACCTGTGGCCGCGCCTGCCGGAGGGCGCCGACGAGACCGCCCTGACCACGGCCGCCCTGCGCGCGGGCGTCGCGATCACCCCGGGCCGCCCCTACTTCAGCGCCGAACCCCCGGCCGCGCACTTCCGGTTGAGCTTCGCGGCGGTGGCGAACGTCGGGGAGATCGAGGAAGGGGTGCGGCGCCTGAGCACCGCCTGCCCGCGGGCATGGGGCGGCTGACGCGCGCCCGATATCCGGTCGACGCGCTCTCACCGGCCCTGCGAGCATCCGGGGCATGACCTACACGCCGAGGCTCCCCGAGGGCTACGAGATCTCCACCGACCCGCACCGCGTCGACGCCGGGCGCGTGCACCAGTGGCTGTCCACCGACGCGTACTGGGCCCTGGGACGGACCCGCGAGAAGCAGGACCGGGCCATCGAGGGCTCGCTCAACTTCGGGGTCTACGACGCGGTCTCGGGCGAACAGGTCGCCTACGCGCGCGTGATCACCGACCTGGCCACCTTCGCGTGGCTCTGCGACGTGTACGTCGACCCGTCGGCGCGGGCCAAGGGCCTCGGCACGGCGCTCGTCGCGGCCGTGCGCGAGCACCTGGCGCCCCACGGACTGCGCCGCATCCTGCTGGCCACGCACGACGCGCACGGGGTCTACGAGAAGCTCGGGTTCACCGCGCTGGACCGGCCGGAGCAGTGGATGGTGTTCGCCTTCGACCGGTGAGCCGCGGCAAACCCTGCGTGAACCACAGGTAACACCCCTTGACCTGGACCCCGCCGCGCTCCACCATCACCGCATGGCGCTTCGGGTCACGTTCGTCGCGGCTGCGCGCAGCTCACCGCTGCTGGCGGAGCGCTTCGACGACGACCGTCCGCTGGACCGGGCCGGCTGGGACGAGGTGCTGCGCGTCGCGGGCGGCCTGCTGCCGCTGGCCGCGGCCGAGCTGCGCTACTGCTCGCCCACACCCCGCTGCCGTGCCACCGGCGATGCCATCGGCTGCGCGCCGCTGGTCCAACTCGCCCTGCGGGACTGCGACATGGGCCGGTGGCGCGGCCTGACGCTGGGTGAGGCCATGGCCCGCGAACCGGCTGCCGTGGACGCCTGGCTCGCCGATCCCCGGTCGGCGCCGCACGGCGGGGAGTCGCTGCTGGGCTTCATCACCCGGGTCGGCGGCTGGCTCGACACCCGTCCCGGCGAGGACGGCGACCGGATCGTCGCCGTGGCCGAGCCCTCCGTGATCCGGGCCGCGCTCGTCTACGCGCTGAAGGCGCCGCCCGGAACGTACTGGAACCTGGACGTCCGCCCGCTGTCGGCGACCACCGTGACGGGCCGCGCGGGCCGCTGGAGCCTCCGCCTCGAAGGCGCACCGGAACAGGGCCCTACGCACCCGGCGTTTCGCGAAGGTAATCCGTTGTGAGCAGCAGGTCCTTGGCCGGGCCGCCCACCCGCCACACGGTCCGCCAGCGGTCCGGATCCCGGACGGTGAACTCGCCCCGGTAGAGGTCGGCGGCGCACGGGTGGTCGGCCGCATGGCGGCCCGAGCTCAGGTCCAGCCCGTGGAAGGGGCGGCCGTCCGCGAAGCGCACGTCGGCGCGGCCCGGCGCACCGCCCGGCTCGTAGCGCAGGGTGCGCTCGGCGGGACGGGTCACGCCCTGCCAGGTGAAGGCGCCCGACTCGTGGCCGAGCAGCCCGCCGCCGTCGAGTGCGTCGAAGGACGTGACCCCCTCGAACCAGCCGTCGAGGCCGCTCGCCAGATCCCGCACCGAGCGTTCGGTGCGCCAGCGCCCCGCGAGGTACGCCAGGACATCGGGCACCGGCCACAACTCGCCCATTTCCACTCGCTTTCCCGCTCCGGCCCTCTCGTCGCCGCGCGACCCATTGACGCGCTGCCACCCCCTCCCTATCTTGCCGTTCGAAGTGCTGACCAATGTCCGATATCTCGAACGCCTAGTGAGAGCCGCGGAGTATCCATGTCACGCACCCGCTGGAGACTCGGTCTCAGCACCACCGCCCTCCTGACGGCCTCGGCCCTGCTGCCGTCCCCGGCACACGCCGAAGCCGTCGCCGACTACACGATCACCGTCGACCCGTCCGCCCAGGGCCCCGCGATCGACGACACGATGTACGGCGTCTTCTACGAGGACATCAACCGCGCCGCCGACGGCGGCCTGTACGCCGAACTCGTGCAGAACCGGTCCTTCGAGTACTCCACCGACGACAACGCCTCGTACACCCCGCTCACCGCCTGGGCCGCCGAGGGCGCGGCCGAGGCGGTGAACGACGGGGGCCGGCTCAACGAGCGCAACCGCACCTACCTCTCCGTGGCCGCCGGTTCCACCGTCACCAACGCGGGCTACAACACCGGCATCCGGGTCGAGGAGGGCCGCAAGTACGACTTCTCCGTCTGGTCCCGCGCGGAGAGCGGCACCACCCTCACCGTCGCCCTCCGGGACGCCGCGGGCACCCTCGCGAAGGTGCGCGAGGTGGCGGCGAAGGGGAAGTGGCGCAAGTACACCGCCACCTTCACCGCGACCCGCACCAGCAACCGCGGCCGCCTCGCCGTCACCACCACCGCCCCCGCCGCCCTCGACATGGTGTCCCTGTTCCCCCGCGACACCTACAGGCACCAGCCGAACGGCCTGCGCAAGGACCTCGCGGAGAAGATCGAGGCCCTCCGCCCCGGCTTCCTGCGCTTCCCCGGCGGCTGCCTGGTCAACACCGGCTCCATGGCGGACTACAGCGCGGACTCCGGCTGGCAGCGCAAGCGGTCCTACCAGTGGAAGGACACCGTCGGCCCCGTCGAGGAGCGCGCCACCAACGCCAACTTCTGGGGTTACAACCAGAGCTACGGCCTCGGCTACTACGAGTACTTCCGCTTCGCCGAGGACATCGGCGCCATGCCGCTGCCCGTCGTCCCCGCCCTGGTCACCGGCTGTGGCCAGAACCGGGCCGTCGACGACGACGCCCTGCTGAAGCGGCACGTCCAGGACACCCTGGACCTCATCGAGTTCGCCAACGGCCCCCGCACCAGCGAGTGGGGCGCCAAGCGCGCCGAGATGGGCCACCCCGAGCCCTTCCACCTCACCCACCTGGAGGTCGGCAACGAGGAGAACCTGCCGAAGGAGTTCTTCGCCCGGTTCGAGCGGTTCCGCGCCGCCGTCGAGGCGGAGTACCCGGACATCACCGTCGTCTCCAACTCCGGCCCCGACGACTCCGGCGCCACCTTCGACACCGCCTGGCAGCTCAACCGGGACGCCGGCGTCGCGATGGTCGACGAGCACTACTACAACGGCCCGCAGTGGTTCCTCCAGAACAACGACCGCTACGACTCCTACGACAGGAACGGCCCCGAGGTCTTCCTCGGCGAGTACGCCTCCCAGGGCAACGCCTGGAAGAACGCCCTCGCCGAGGCCGCCTTCATGACCGGCCTGGAGCGCAACGCCGACGTGGTCAAGCTCGCCTCCTACGCCCCGCTGCTCGCCAACGAGGACTCCGTGCAGTGGAGGCCGGACCTGGTCTGGTTCAACAACCACGCGTCCTGGAACTCGGCCAACTACGAGGTCCAGAAGCTGTTCATGAACAACACCGGCGACCGCGTCGTCCCCTCGAAGGCCAGCGGCACCCCCGCCGTCAGCGGCCCCGTCACCGGCGCCGTCGGCCTGTCGACCTGGGCGACCAGTGCGGCCTACGACGACGTGAGGGTGACCTCGGCCGACGGGAAGACGCTCCTGTCCGACGACTTCTCCGGTGACGCCTCGCGGTGGACCCACTCGGGCGGCGGCAGCTGGACCGTCCAGGACGGCCAGTAAGTCCAGACGGACCCGGCCGCCGAGAACACGATGGTCACGGCGGGCGACCCGGCCTGGCACGACTACGACCTGCACGTGAGGGCCACGAAGAAGTCCGGCAAGGAGGGCTTCCTGGTCGCCTTCGGCGTCAAGGACACCGGCACCTACTACTGGTGGAACCTGGGCGGCTGGAACAACACCCGGTCCGCGGTGGAGCAGTCCGCCGACGGCGGCAAGTCGACGCTGCTGTCCAAGGCCGGGTCGATCGAGACGGGCCGCGCCTACGACATCGACGTCAAGGTCAGGGGCCGCCAGGTCACCCTCTCCCTCGACGGCGAGAGGTGGGGCAGCTTCACCGACGACAAGCCGGCCGAGCCCTTCCGCCAGACCGTCACGCGCGACGAGCGCACCGGCGAGCTGATCGTCAAGGTCGTCAACGCCCAGGACGCCGCGGCCCGCACCGCCGTCGACCTCGGCGGCGCCAAGGTCGCGCCCAGGGCCCGCGTCACCACGCTGGCCGCCGACCAGGACGCGGTCAACACCGAGACGGACGCCCCGGTGACCCCGGTGGCGTCGACGTTCTCGGGGGCGGCGAGCCGGTTCACGTACAGCTTCCCGGCGAACTCGGTGACGTTCCTGCGGATCAGGCAGCGGTAGTCCGGCAGCCCGCGACCCGACCCGGACCGGCGACGAAACCCCCCACGGCGTCGTCGGTCCGGGCTAGCGTGGGGACGCATGATCGTATGGCTCAACGGCACCCACGGTGCGGGCAAGACGACGACCGCCGCGCTCGTGCGGCGGCTGCTGCCGGACTCCCGGGTCTTCGACGCCGAGAAGGTCGGCGAGACGCTCCTGGACATCTCTCCGGCGCTGCCCCCCGACGGGACGGACAACTTCCAGCACTGGCCGCCGTGGCGGCCCCTCGTCGTCGAGACCGCCCGGCACGTGCTCGACTACACCGGTGGCACCCTGGTGATGCCGATGACGGTCCTGGTCGAGGAGTACTGGCGGGAGATCGCGAGCGGCCTGGCCGCACACGGGATCCCCGTGCGGCACTTCGTCCTCCACGCCGACCAGGAGACCCTGCGCGGGCGCATCGCCGGGGACACCGTGCTGGGGCCGGACTCGCCGTTCCGCCTCCGGTACCTCCAGCCCTACGCCGAGGCCGCCCGCACCTGGCTGCACGCCGAGGCCGAGGTCGTCGACACCACCCGTCTCACGCCGGCCGAGGCGGCGCTGCG
Source organism: Streptomyces violaceorubidus (assembly GCF_000717995.1). GTDB lineage: Bacteria > Actinomycetota > Actinomycetes > Streptomycetales > Streptomycetaceae > Streptomyces > Streptomyces violaceorubidus. The sequence continues at coordinate 44,189 of NZ_JODM01000033.1, read as the reverse complement.
GATCGCGGAGGCCGTCAAGGGCCGAGGTGTGGACGGCCCGGCCGAGACCGGTATTCCCTGGATTGCATAAACGTGCAGCGAAACGTATAGTCATGCCATCCAGGAGGAGGGTTTTCCATGGCGGTACGTGCGGCGGTGGCCGGAGCGAGCGGGTACGCGGGCGGTGAGCTGCTGCGTCTGCTCCTGACCCACCCCGAGGTCGAGATCGGCGTCCTGACCGGCAACTCCAACGCCGGGCAGCGGCTGGGCGCGCTTCAGCCGCATCTGCCGCCCCTGGCCGACCGAGTCCTGGAGCCGACCACGGCGGAGGTTCTCGCGGGGCACGACGTCGTCTTCCTCGCGCTGCCCCACGGGCAGTCCGCCGCCGTCGCCGAGCAGCTCGGGCCGGAGGTCCTCGTCGTCGACATGGGCGCCGACTTCCGGCTGAAGGACGCCGGTGACTGGGAGCGGTTCTACGGCTCGCCGCACGCCGGCACCTGGCCCTACGGCCTCCCCGAACTTCCGGGTGCCCGCGCCGCGCTGGAGGGGTCCAAGCGCATCGCGGTGCCCGGTTGCTACCCCACGGCCGTGTCCCTGGCCCTCTTCCCGGCGTACGCCGCGTCGCTGGCCGAGCCCGAGGCCGTGATCGTCGCCGCCTCCGGCACCTCCGGCGCCGGCAAGGCGGCCAAGCCGCACCTGCTGGGCAGCGAGGTCATGGGCTCCATGTCGCCGTACGGCGTCGGTGGCGGACACCGGCACACCCCCGAGATGATCCAGAACCTGGGCGCGGTGGCGGGGGAGCCGGTCACCGTCTCCTTCACGCCGACCCTCGCGCCGATGCCGCGCGGCATCCTCGCCACCTGCACCGCGAAGGCGAAGCCCGGAGTCACCGCCGAGATGGTGCGGGCCGCCTACGAGAAGGCCCTCACCGACGAACCGTTCGTGCACCTGCTCCCCGAGGGGCAGTGGCCCGCGACCGCCTCCGTGTACGGCTCCAACGCCGTCCAGGTGCAGGTCGCCCACGACGCCGCCGCGGGCCGGATCATCGCCATCAGCGCCATCGACAACCTGGCCAAGGGCACCGCGGGCGGTGCCGTCCAGAGCATGAACATCGCCCTGGGGCTCGACGAGAGCACCGGACTGACGACGATCGGAGTTGCGCCGTGAGCGTGACGGCAGCGAAGGGATTCACGGCGGCGGGCATCGCCGCCGGGATCAAGGAGAGCGGCAACCCCGACCTGGCCCTCGTGGTCAACACCGGGCCCCGACGCTCCGCCGCGGGCGTCTTCACCTCCAACCGGGTCAAGGCCGCTCCGGTCCTGTGGTCCGAGCAGGTCCTCAAGAGCGGTGAGCTGACCGCCGTCGTGCTCAACTCCGGCGGCGCCAACGCCTGCACCGGGCCCAAGGGCTTCCAGGACACGCACGCCACCGCCGAGAAGGCCGCGGAGGTGCTCGGGACCGGGGCGGGCGAGGTCGCCGTGTGCTCCACCGGGCTCATCGGCGTACTGCTGCCCATGGACAAGCTGCTCCCGGGTGTGGAGATCGCCGCCGGTCAGCTCTCCGAGCACGGCGGCGAGAAGGCCGCCATCGCCATCAAGACCACCGACACCGTGCACAAGACGTCGGTCGTCAGCAGGGACGGCTGGACCGTCGGCGGCATGGCCAAGGGCGCGGGCATGCTCGCCCCCGGGCTCGCCACCATGCTCGTCGTGCTCACCACCGACGCCGACCTGGAGAGCGAGGCCCTGGACCGCGCCCTGCGCGCCGCCACCCGCGTCACCTTCGACCGGGTCGACTCCGACGGCTGCATGTCCACCAACGACACCGTGCTGCTGCTCGCCTCCGGCGCCTCCGGTACCACCCCGGAGTACGACGACTTCGCCGAGGCCGTCCGCACCGTCTGCGACGACCTCGGACAGCAGCTCGTCCGGGACGCCGAGGGCGCCAGCAAGGACATCAGGATCGAGGTCGTCAACGCCGCGACCGAGGACGAGGCCGTCCGGGTGGGCCGCACCATCGCCCGCAACAACCTCCTCAAGTGCGCCATCCACGGCGAGGACCCCAACTGGGGCCGTGTGCTCTCCGCCATCGGCACCACCGACGCGGCCTTCGAGCCCGACCGGCTGAACGTCGCCATCAACGGCGTCTGGGTCTGCAAGAACGGCGGCGTCGGCGAGGACCGCGAGCTGGTCGACATGCGCTACCGCGAGGTCCACATCGTGGCGGACCTCGCCGCGGGCGACGCCACGGCCACCATCTGGACCAACGACCTCACCGCCGACTACGTCCACGAGAACAGCGCGTACTCGTCATGAGCAGCGGACCCACGCGGAAGCACACCGCGCTCCCCAAGGCCCAGATCCTCATCGAGGCGCTGCCCTGGCTGACCCGGCACCACGGCAAGACCGTCGTCATCAAGTTCGGCGGCAACGCCATGATCGACGAGGACCTCAAGGCCGCCTTCGCCCAGGACGTCGTCTTCCTGCGGCACGCCGGTCTCAAGCCCGTCGTCGTGCACGGCGGCGGCCCGCAGATCAGCGCCGCCCTCGACAGGCACGGCATCGTCAGCGAGTTCAAGGCGGGCCTGCGCGTCACCACCGAGGACGCCATGGACGTCGTACGGATGGTGCTGGCCGGGCAGGTGCAGCGCGAGCTGGTCGGGCTGCTCAACCAGCACGGACCGTTCGCCGTCGGCCTCACCGGCGAGGACGCGCACACGCTCACCGCCACCAAGCACCAGCCCGAGATCGACGGCGAACCGGTCGACATCGGCCGGGTCGGCGAGATCACCGAGATCGACACCGGCGCCATCGAGGCACTGCTGGCCGACGGCCGCATCCCGGTCGTCTCGTCCATCGCCCGCTCACAGGACGATCACCATGTCTACAACGTCAATGCTGATACGGCGGCTGCGGCACTCGCTGCGGCGCTCGGCGCCGAGACTCTCATGGTCCTCACCGACGTCGAGGGCCTCTACGAGGACTGGCCGAACTCCGACGAGGTGATCAGCCGCCTCACCGCCACCCAGCTGGAGAAACTGCTGCCCGACCTGTCGGCCGGCATGGTGCCGAAGATGGAGGGCTGCCTGCACGCCGTACGCGGCGGCGTCACCACCGCCCGGGTCATCGACGGCCGGGTCCAGCACTCGATCCTGCTGGAGATCTTCACCGACGAGGGGATCGGCACGATGGTCGTGCCGGACGAACAGGGGGAGTCGTGAGCAACACGGAGCTGACCGAGCGGTGGCAGGGCACCCTCATGAACAACTACGGCACGCCGCGCCTGCCCCTGGTGCGCGGTGAGGGCTCCCGGCTGTGGGACGCCGACGGCAAGGAGTACCTCGACTTCGTCGGCGGCATCGCGGTCAACGCGCTCGGCCACGCCCACCCGGCGGTCGTCGACGCGGTGAGCCGCCAGATCGCCTCCCTGGGCCACGTCTCCAACCTCTTCATCGCCGAGCCGCCCGTCGCCCTCGCCGAACGGCTGCTCCGGCACTTCGGCCGCGAGGGCAGGGTCTACTTCTGCAACTCCGGCGCCGAGGCCAACGAGGGCGCGTTCAAGATCGGGCGGCTGACCGGCCGGCCGCACATGGTCGCCACCCGGGGCGGCTTCCACGGCCGCACCATGGGCGCCCTGGCGCTGACCGGCCAGCCCGGCAAGCAGGAGCCGTTCCTGCCGCTGCCCGGCGACGTCACGCACGTACCGTACGGCGACCCGCAGGCGCTGGCCGCGGCGGTCACCGAGGAGACGGCACTGGTCGTCATCGAGCCGATCCAGGGCGAGAACGGCGTCGTCGTCCCGCCCCCCGGCTACCTGAAGGCGGCCCGCGCCATCACCGCCGCCACCGGTGCGCTGCTCGTCCTGGACGAGGTGCAGACCGGCGTCGGCCGGACCGGGCACTGGTTCGAGTACCAGGCCCACGAGGGCGTCCTGCCGGACGTCGTCACCCTCGCCAAGGGCCTCGGCGGGGGCCTGCCCCTGGGCGCCACGGTCGCCTTCGGACGCGCCGCCGAGCTGCTCCAGCCCGGCCACCACGGCACGACCTTCGGCGGCAACCCGGTCGCCTGCGCCGCCGGACTCGCCGTCCTGGACACCATCGAGGACGAGGGACTGCTGGACAACGTCAAGCGGCAGAGCGAGACGCTGCGCGGCGGCGTCGAGGGCCTGGGCCACCCGCTCGTCGCCCACGTCCGGGGCGCCGGACTGCTCCTGGGTATCGTGCTCACCGAGCCGCTCGCCGCCCAGGTGCAGCAGGCGGCTCAGGACGCCGGAATCCTGGTGAACGCGCCCGCATCCGATGTCGTACGGCTGATGCCCGCGCTGAACCTCGGCGACGACGTGGTGGACGCGTTCCTCGGGGCGCTGCCCGGCATCCTTGACCAGGCCGCCGACGCGGCCCACGGGGACGGACGATCCGGAGAATGAGACGACGATGAGCCACGCGCAGGAGCACGAGCAGACGGCGGGGCCGGCCCTGCCGCAGACCCGCACCGCACGCCACCGCCGGATCGTGGACATCCTCAACCGGCAGGCGGTGCGCTCGCAGAGCCAGCTGGCGAAGCTGCTCGCCGACGACGGGCTCACCGTCACCCAGGCGACGCTCTCCCGGGACCTGGACGAGCTGAACGCGGTCAAGATCCGCAACACCGACGGCGACCTCATCTACGCGGTGCCCAGCGAGGGCGGCTTCCGCACCCCGCGGGCCCCGCTCGGGGAGTCGGCCAAGGAGGAGCGGATGCGGCGGCTCTCCGCGGAGCTGCTGATCTCCGCGGAGGCGTCGGCGAACCTCGTGGTCCTGCGGACCCCTCCGGGGGCGGCGCAGTTCCTCGCCTCGGCGATCGACCAGGCGGAGCTGCACGACATCCTGGGAACGATCGCGGGCGACGACACGCTGATGCTGATCAGCCGGGAGCCGACGGGTGGGCAGGCTCTGGCGGACCACTTGCTGCGGTTGGCGCAGAACGGGGCCTGAAGGGGGCGGTGCGGTGGTCTGCCGACCGCGGGCACGCCGAGGCCGGTCGCGCGGTTCCCCGCGCCCCCAGGGTGTTCGCGGCAAGGTCGGCCACATCGGCACGACGCCACCGCGGCGAGTGGCAACGCCGGTACCTCAGCCCAGACGGGCCGCCAGTCCCCCCGTGCACCGCACCTCGTCCCCCGCCGTGATCAGCAGCCCCTCGACATCTGGCAGCGACTCCAGCCACCGCAACCCCTCCCGCGCCCCCATCGCGAACGCCGCCGTCGCCCAGCAGTCCGCCCACGTCAGCCGGGGCGCCACCACCGTCACGGACAGCAGGTCGGTCACCGCCGAGCGGCCCGTGCGCGGGTCGACGACATGCGGGCCGCGCTCGGCGGAACCGGACGTCGCCACGGCCAGCTCCGCGGTCCCCGCCGCCGAGACGACCGCCGCGAGGCCGCCCGGACGCAGCGGGTCCGACACCCCGACCCGCCAGGGCCGCGCCGCACCCGGTGACCCGAGCAACTGGACGTCCCCGCCGCCGTTGACGCTGACCCCGCTCGCACCGCCCGCCGCCGCGATCCGCCGCGCGGCGCGCTCCACGGCCCAGCCCTTGACGATCCCCGTCGGGTCGAGCCGCCCCTCGTACCGCGTGCTGAACCAGCCCTCGCTCACCCGCTCCGCCTCGGCCGCCAGCTCCAGTACCTCGGCGACCTCCGGCGCGCAGGCGGCGACGGTCAGTTCCCCGCGCGCCAGCCGGGAGATCTGGCTGCCGTCCCGGTAGGTGGAGAACACCTCGTCGGCCCGGTGCAGCCCGGCGACCGCCTCGTCCAGCGCCGCCCGGACGGCCGCCGGTTCCCCGCCGCGGACGTCGATGGAGAAGACGGTCCCCATCGCCTCCTCCACCTGACGCACCGCGGCGGGAGTCCGTGCGGACCCGGCGCCGGTGTCAGCCACCGGCCCGGTCCAGCGCCGACTGGAGGGACCGCCGGTACCCGGCGCTGGTGCAGGTGGCGCCGGAGACCGCGTCGATGTCGGCGTTCCCGGCCGCGACGGCCGCCCGGTTGAGCTTGGGCACGGCGTCGGCGGTGACCTGGTCGCTGCGACCGCCCTTGGGCGCCTGGAGGGCCTCGGCGCCGGTGATCCTCCCGCCGCTGACGGTGACCCGGACCTGCACGGGTCCGTACTCGGTCTGCGCGGCGTCCCCGGTGAGCACCTGCGTGCCCTGCCCGGCTCCGGCGCCCTCTTCGGCGGCTCCGGCTTCGGCGTTGGATCCGGTCGCCGCGGCGGCCTTGTCCAGGGCCGACTGGAGGGACTTCACGTATCCGGCACTGGTGTAGGTGGCCCCCGACACCGCGTCGATGTCGGCGCTGCCGGCCGCGACCGCCGCCCGGTTGAGCCTGGGCACCGCGTCGGCGGTGACCCGGTCGCTCTGCCCGCCCTCGGGCGCCCGCACGGCCTCGGCCCCGGTGATCTTCCCGCCGCTCACGGTGAGCCGGACCTGCACGGGGCCGTACCGCGTGCGGACCGCGTCACCCGTGACCGCGCCGTCCCCGGTTCCCCGGCCGCCCTGCGGCGACTGCGCGGCCACGGGCGGGGCCGCACCGCCCGCCGCCGAGGCGGAGCCCGGGTCGGACCCCGGTTTCAGCGACAGCAGCAGCACGATCCCGGACACCGTGGCGGCCCCGGCGAGCACGGCACGCCGAACGGGGTGGCTTTTCCTCATCTGTCCTGGACTCCCGATGTCCGTCGCTCACATCTCGAACGACTCGTGGTGGATACGGCGAGCGGGGACCCCCGCGCCGCGCAGTGCCTCGTACACCGACTGGGCGAAGCCGGGCGGCCCGCACAGGAAGACGTCGTGGCGCTCGACGTCCGGGATCTTCCGGGCCAGGGTCTCGGCCGAGATGTCCGGGCGCCGGCCGTCCGGGCTGTTGACCGCGTACATCAGCCGGGCGCCGCGTTCGTCGGCGATCGAGGCCAGCTCGTCCCACAGCGCCAGGTCCTGGGTGCTGTTGGCCCGGTAGAGCAGCGTGATGTCGCCGGACGCGCCGGGCAGCGTCTCGAACAGCGCCCGCATCGGCGTGATCCCCACCCCGCCCGCCACCAGCAGCACCTTGCCGCGGCTGCGGCGCCGGGCGGTCAGGGCGCCGTACGGGCCCTCCGCCCACACCCGGGTGCCGGGCGCCAGCTCACGCAGCCGGGCGCTGTGGTCACCGATCGCCTTCACGGTGATCCGCAGCATGTCCGGGCGGGGCGCCGCCGACAGCGAGTACGGGTGCGAGCTGAACCGCATGCCCGGCGCCAGGAACCGCCAGCGGAAGAACTGCCCGGCCTCCGCGCCCATCCGGTGCAGCCGGCGCCCGCCGATGAGCACCGACACGATCCCGGGCGTCTCCTCGATCACCGCCTCCACCCGCATCCGGTGCCGCAGGTTGAGCCGGAGGGGGGTCAGTACGCGGTACCAGAGCACGAGCGCGGTCACCGAGCCGTACAGCGCGTACCAGACGGTCTTGGCGGCCGGTTCGACGGCGAGGTCGTTGCCGGTGGTCAGCTGGTGCCAGAAGGTCAGGAACACCGCCGCGTAGGTGAGCAGGTGCACGTGGTACCAGGCGTCGTACGGGATCCGGCGGCGGACGGGGCCGATGGACAGCAGCCCGATGACGACCAGCAGGCCGGTGCCGACGGCCGCCTTGCCCAGGTCGGGCAGCCGGTTCACCGAGTCGACCGTCTGGCCGACGATGTCGCCGGGACCCCGGCCCGCCTGCGCCGCGTAGCCCCACATGATCAGGAGGACGTGGGCCAGGACCAGGCAGAGGGTGTAGCGGCCGGTCATGGCGTGCCAGCGGGCGACCCGGTCGGACCCGACACGCCGCTCCAGGGCCGGCACCCGGGCCATCTGGAGCACCACCAGCGCCATCAGGTACCCGGCGAGCAGGCCGGTGATCCGCCCGGCGCCGAGGATCCTGCCCGTGTCGTCGGAGATGGCGGGCGTGTTGCGCCACCACAGCCACAACACGCCCGCCGCGCCCGCCCACACGGCGAGCAGCAGGGGGACGGCGGGGGAGCGGCGCGGACGGATGCGCCGCATCGTCTGGCGGCGGGCGGCACGGCCGCCGGCGAGCGTGGTGGTCACGGTTCCTCCGTGGGGGACTCGGCCCTTGGCCCACAGATACGCGCCGTGCCCGGCGAGCGTTCAGCCCGCGCCGGCGATGGCGTCCGCGTTCAGTACCGGGTGACCGCGGTCGCCCCGCCCTCGGTGCCGATGGCGAGGTGCGGCCGCTGCCCCGGCTCGGCCCACCGCAGGATCCGCCGCATCGCCTCCTTCGGCACCGACACGCATCCCGCGGTCGCCCCGCGCCCGTTGACGTGCAGGAAGATGCCCGCGCCGCGGCCGTGCACCGGGCGCTCGTAGTTGAAGCCGACGACCAGGGCGTGGGCGTACTGGGCGGTGTAGGTGACCAGGTGCTCGGCCTCGGCGGCCCGGCAGTCGGCGGGGCGCGGCTCGGTCCAGCGGTTGTAGGAGCGGGAGGCGTTGTCCTGGCACCACCAGGAGTCCTCGCGGACCGGACGGTACCGGTACGCCGTGCCGGGCGGCGCGGGTTCGATGCCGAAGGCGTAGGGCAGGTCGTACAGGCCGGTCGGGGTGGTGCTGGTGCCCTGGACGCGCGTCGGTCCGTCGGCGAGTCCGCCGGACCCGAAGCGGGCGGGCGCGGAACCGGCCGCCACCCAGTGCCCGTCGCCCTCGTGGTCCCACCAGGTGACGGTGCCCGTGGTCGAGCCGGTGTCCGGCGCGACGGCGGTGATCAGCTGGGTGCCGCCGCCGGTGTCGGCCATCCGGGTCGGCAGCGGCGGGGCGGTGGGCCCGTCGGCGGGGGCGGCGCCGAGCAGGAGGAGGGAGGCGGCGGACACGAGGACGGCGACGGCACCGGGAGGCATGGTTCAGACGGTAGAAGGAGGCAGCGGCAACGGCAGCCCGGGAAGGCCGTCGATGCTGGAGGCGATGTGCTCCTTCTTGGTGAAGTACGCGCTGAGCGAGGCGTCGTCCTCCCGCGCGAACCGCTTGCCGTGCAGGTTGCGGTCGCTCTCGTAGGCCATGAAGGGGACGGCGTAGCCGCAGGTGTCGCGGATGCGTTCGGCGCTCACCACGATGACCGCGCGCAGTCCGTGCGCGGTGGGGTCGATGTCCGGGAAGTGGGTGAGCAACTCGGCGAAGCGGGGGTCGTCGCGGAAGACCGGCTCGCCCCGGCCGTGCACCCGCACGATGTTCGGCGGGCCCTGGAAGGCGCACCACATCAGGGTGATCCGCCCGTTCTCCCGCAGGTGGGCGATCGTCTCCGCGTTGGAACCCGCGAAGTCGAGGTAGGCCACGGTCAGTTCGTCGAGCACCGCGAAGCAGCCCGTGAGGCCCTTGGGGGACAGGTTGACCGTGCCGTCGCCGGCCAGGGGAGCGGTGGCGGTGAAGAAGAGGGGCTGCGCCTCGATGAAGGTGCGGAGTCTGCCGTCTATGCGCTCATAAGTCTTTCCCATGTCTAACGATTATGGGGGCGCGGTGCGGGGCGGGCGGCGCCACTCCGCAAGATTGACGAAACATGCAGAGTTCTGCATACTCATGCATGACAGTGATCGTACGGTGAGGAGCGACCCAAGTGAGCAGCAACAGCGGTGACGTCCGGCTCTGGGGCGGGCGTTTCGCCGACGGTCCCGCCGAGGCCCTGGCGAAGCTGTCCGCGTCCGTCCACTTCGACTGGCGGCTCGCGCCCTACGACATCGCCGGTTCGCGTGCCCACGCGCGCGTGCTGCACAAGGCCGGGCTGCTCACCCAGGACGAGCTGACGCGGATGATCGCCGGGCTCGACCGGCTGGAGGCGGACGTCGCCGACGGCTCCTTCACCGGCACCATCGCCGACGAGGACGTCCACACGGCCCTGGAGCGCGGGCTGCTGGAGCGCCTCGGTGCGGACCTCGGCGGCAAGCTGCGCGCCGGCCGGTCCCGCAACGACCAGGTGGCCACCCTCTTCCGGATGTACCTGCGCGACCACGCCCGGACCGTCGGCTCCCTGATCGCCGACCTCCAGGACGCGCTGATCGGTCTCGCCGAGGCCCACCCGGACGTGGCCATGCCCGGCCGCACCCACCTCCAGCACGCCCAGCCGGTGCTCTTCGCCCACCACGTCCTCGCCCACGCCCAGGCGCTGGGCCGGGACGCGGAGCGGCTGCGCCAGTGGGACGAGCGCACGGCCGTCTCCCCGTACGGCTCGGGCGCCCTCGCGGGCAGCAGTCTCGGCCTGGACCCCGAGGCGGTCGCCCGCGACCTCGGCTTCGAGCACGGCAGCGCCGGCAACTCCATCGACGGGACGGCCTCGCGGGACTTCGTCGCCGAGTTCGCCTTCATCACCGCGATGATCGGCGTCAACGTCTCGCGGATCGCCGAGGAGATCATCATCTGGAACACGAAGGAGTTCTCCTTCGTGACCCTGCACGACGCCTTCTCCACCGGCTCCTCGATCATGCCGCAGAAGAAGAACCCGGACATCGCCGAGCTGGCCCGCGGCAAGTCCGGCCGGCTGATCGGCAACCTGACTGGCCTGATGGCCACCCTCAAGGCCCTCCCGCTCGCGTACAACCGCGACCTCCAGGAGGACAAGGAGCCGGTCTTCGACTCCATCGACCAGCTGGAGGTCCTGCTCCCCGCCTTCACCGGGATGATGGCCACCCTCACCGTGCACCGGGAGCGGATGGAGGAGCTGGCCCCGGCCGGGTTCTCGCTGGCCACCGACATCGCCGAGTGGCTGGTCAAGCAGGGCGTGCCGTTCCGGGTCGCGCACGAGGTGGCCGGCGAGTGCGTCAAGGTCGCCGAGGCCGACGGCAAGGAACTGGACGAGCTGACCGACGAGCAGTTCGCCAAGATCTCCGAGCACCTCACCCCCGAGGTGCGCACCGTCCTCAACGTCCCCGGTGCCCTCGCCTCCCGCGACGGACGCGGCGGTACGGCGCCCAGTGCGGTCGCCGTCCAGCTCGCCGAGGTGAAGGCGGACGTGGCGGCCCAGCACGCCTGGGCGGACGCCAAGAAGTAGCGGCGGGCGCCGGCAGCCTGTGTGCCCGAGGGGCATCGCGGTTACGTTGGTCAACAGCCCACCAGCTGAACAGCTCAGTAGCTGAGCAGCCCAGTAGCTGAGCAGCGCAGCAGCTGAACAGCCCAGCAGCTCAACAGCTTCAGCAGCCGACCGAACGGAGCCCGCGATGCCCTTCGCCCGCCTGGCCGCGGCGACCACCCCCACCTGCCACATCGGACTGGGTCTCGCCGCCGTGGGCCGCCCCGGCTACATCAACCTCGGCCGCGACCGCGACCTCGGAGCGGACCGCTCCGTCGAGGCGCTGCGCGAACGCACCCACGACCTCCTCGACGCCGCCTACGCCCAGGGCGTGCGCTACTTCGACGCGGCCCGCTCCTACGGCCGTTCGGAGGAGTTCCTGGCCGGCTGGCTCCGGGACCGCCCGGACGTCGACGACGTGGTCGTCGGCAGCAAGTGGGGCTACACCTACACCGCCGACTGGTCCACCGACGCCGAGAAGCACGAGGTCAAGGACCACGGCGTCGCCACCTACGAGCGCCAGCGCGCCGAGACCGACGCCCTGCTCGGCGACCGGCTCGACCTGTACCAGATCCACTCGCTCACCCCGGACAGCCCCGCCCTCACCGACAAGGAACTGCACGACAGGCTGGCCGAGGCCGCCGCGCAGGGCAGCACCGTCGGCTTCTCCACCAGCGGCCCCGCCCAGGCCGAGACCATCCGCGCCGCGCTCGCCGTGACCGTCGACGGCGAGCCCCTCTTCCGTACCGTCCAGTCGACGTACAACGCGCTGGAGACCTCCGCCGGACCCGCGCTGGCCGAGGCGCACGAGGCCGGGCTCACGGTGATCGTGAAGGAGGGCATGGCCAACGGCCGCCTCGCGGAGCCGCACGCCCCCCACGTCCTGAAGGCCGTCGCCGAGGAGACGGCCCTGGGCTGCGACGCGGTCGCCCTCGCCCTGGTCCTGCGGCAGCCCTGGGCCGGTGTCGTGCTGTCCGGCGCGGCGACGGTCAACCAGCTCGGCTCCAATCTGCACGCCGCCGTGGTCGACCTCGACGACGACCAGGTGGCGCGCCTCGGCGCGCTCGCCGAGGACCCGCACGCCTACTGGGAGCACCGCGGGCAGTTGCCCTGGCACTGAGCCGCCGCCCCCGCTGGACCCCGTGACCGCCCCGAGGGCTGAGTCACGCATGCCCGGCATGAGACAAGAATGTCTCATGTGGGTTATCGTTGTCTCATGGCTGTCGATCGTGAACAGGTACTGCGCAGCGCCGCAATCCTGCTGACCCGGAAATCCACCGCGACCATGGACGAGGTCGCCAGGGCCGCCGGACTCAGCCGGGCCACCCTGCACCGGCACTTCGCCGGGCGCGACGCCCTCGTCCGCGCCCTGGAGTCGCTCGGCATCGCCGAGTGCGAGGCCGCCCTCGCGGCGGCCCGGACCGACGAGGGCCCGGCGGCCGAAGCGGTGCGCCGGCTGGTCCGCGCGATGGAGCCCTCCGCCGGTCTGCTCGCCTTCCTCTACACCGAGAACCAGCTGTTCGAGGGCGAGGAGCAGAACGAGGGCTGGGCCCGCATCGACGCCGGGCTCACCGAGCTGTTCCGCAGGGGCCAGGAGAGCGGCGAGTTCCGCATCGACCTCACGCCCGCCTGGCTCACCGAGGCGCTGTACGGCCTGCTGGCCTCCGGCGCCTGGGCGGTGGCCGAGGGCCGCGTGGCCCGCAACGACTTCACCCACATGATCGTCGAGCTGCTGCTCGGCGGCGCGCTCCGGAGAGAGGAACCATGACCCGCACCCTGCAGCCGGCCCACCCGACCGAGGCGGTGAAGCGCCCCGGCCGCTGGCTGGCGCTGTCCGTCCTGGTGCTGGCCGTGCTGCTGGTGGCCGTCGACGCGACCGTCCTCGGTCTCGCGACTCCCTACATCAGTGAGGACCTCGCACCCTCCGGCACCCAGCTGCTCTGGATCGGCGACGTCTACTCCTTCGTCATCGCCGGCCTGCTCGTCTCCATGGGCAGCCTCGGCGACCGCATCGGACGCAAACGGATCCTGCTCGTCGGCGCCACCGCGTTCGGCGCGATCTCCGTCCTCAACGCCTACGCGCACACCCCCGAGGTGATGATCCTCGCCCGGGCCCTGCTCGGCGTCGCGGGCGCCACCCTGATGCCCGCCACCCTCGCCCTGATCCGCAACCTCTTCCACGACCCGCGCGAACGCAGCCTCGCCGTCGGCATCTGGGGCGCGGCCGCCTCCGCCGGTGCGGCGGTCGGTCCGGTCGTCGGGGGGTTCCTGCTGGAGCACTTCTGGTGGGGCTCGGTCTTCCTGATCAACCTGCCCGTGATGGCCGTCCTGGTCGTCGTCGGCGTCAAGCTGCTGCCCGAGTCCCGCAACCCGAACCCGGGTCCCTGGGACCTGGCCAGCGTCGCCCTGTCGCTGATCGGCATGGTCGGCGTCGTGTACGCGGTCAAGGAGACCGCCGCCCACGGATTCGCCTGGGCCACGCTCGCCGCGGGCCTGCTGGGCGCCGCCGCGCTCTACGGCTTCGTCCGCCGCCAGCTGACCATGCCGCTCCCGCTGCTCGACATGCGCCTGTTCCGCAACCGCGGCTTCAGCGGCGCCGTCCTGGCCGACCTGCTGACCATCCTGGGCCTGTCGGGGCTGGTGTTCTTCCTCTCCCAGTACCTGCAACTCGTCCAGGGCAGGCGGCCCTTCGAGGCGGGCCTGGCCGAACTGCCCGCCGCCGTCGGCGCCGTGGTGGCCGGTCTGATCGCGGGCCGCGCGGCCCGGCGCTTCTCGGTCCGCGCCGTGGTCTCCGGCGGGCTCGCCGCCGTCGGTCTGGCGCTCGCCGCGCTGACGGTCATCGGCCAGGACACCGGCTATCCGCTGCTCGGCGCGGCCCTCCTCGTCGTCGGCCTCGGCGCGGGCTTCGCCTTCACCGTCACCGCCGACGTGATCCTCTCCAGCGTGCCCGGGGAACAGGCGGGCGCCGCGTCCGCGGTCTCCGAGACGGCGTACGAACTCGGCGCCGCCCTCGGCATCGCGGTGCTCGGCTCCATCGTGACCGGTGTCTACCGCGACTTCACCGGCCCCGCGGGCACCCCGGCCGCCGCCCACGAGTCACTGGGCGGCGCGGTCGAGGCCGCAGCCCAACTCCCGGCGCCCACCGGCGCGGCGCTCCTCGACTCCGCCCGTCAGGCCTTCGTCGACGGTCTGACCCTCGCGGCGGGTGTCGGCGCCGCCGTGCTGCTTGCCGCCGCCGCGGCGTCCTGGTACCTGCTGCGCGGCCAGCGCCTGGAGGACGGGGTGGAACACCCGTAGCCGCACGGCGCGGCGACGCGGCACGGGAACGCGAGACGGCGGACCGCCCACCGGGCGGTCCGCCGTCTCGCGCGGTCGGGTGTGCGGCGCTACGCCGCCTTCGCCTTGCTCGCGTAGATGTCCACGTACTCCTGGCCGGACAGCCGCATGACCTCCGTCATCACGGAGTCGGTCACCGCCCGCAGGACGTAGCGGTCGCGGTCCATGCCCTCGTAGCGGGAGAACTCCATCGCCTCGCCGAAGCGGACCGTCACCCTGCCCGGCCGGGGCAGGCCCGCACCGCCCGGCTGGAGCTTGTCGGTGCCGATCATGGCGAACGGGACCACCGGGGCGCCGGTCATCAGGGTCAGCCGGGCGATACCGGTGCGGCCACGGTAGAGGCGGCCGTCGGGGGAGCGGGTGCCCTCCGGGTAGATGCCGAAGACCCGGCCCTCGTCCAGCACCCGCCGCCCGGTCATCAGCGCCGCGACACCGCCCCGGCCGCCGTCGCGGTCGACCGGGATCATGCCGACGCCGGTGAAGAACCAGGCCATCAGCCGGCCCTTGAAGCCCTTGCCCGTGACGTACTCGTCCTTGCCGATGAAGAAGACCTGACGGTCGCAGACCAGCGGCAGGATCATCGAGTCGATGAAGGTGAGGTGATTGCCGGCCAGGATCACCGGACCGTCGCCCGGGATGTTCTCCACACCCTCCACCCGTGTGCGGAACATCAGGCGCATGATCGGACCGAGCATTGCCTTGATGAACACGAAGCGGGACAACGGGCCCTCCGGTGTCGGGGATACGGTATGAGTCTGTGCAGGTGAGGACATTACTCGCGGCCCGGGGGGTCACGCACCTCGGGTCACGCGGGTCTTACACGCCGTTGACGCGTGTTCACCTGCGGTGTGTGGGCGTTGCGCGGAGGTAACGCCCGCACGCGGATGTGAGGCAGGTCGCGCCCGCGAGGACCGGCGTCCGGGCTCCACGGTGCGGCCACGGCCCGGATCGAAGCACATGCGGCCCGCGCACCGGGTGAGGCGCGCCGCCCGGATGCCGCCACCGAGCCCCTGCCCTTCGCCTACCCCGCGAGCTCGCCGCCAAGCCGACGGCGCGTCAGCCGTCCGCCCCACACGACATCTGCGCGCACCCGCGTGTTCCGGCCGGGGTCTCCCGCTCGTCATGTACGCGCCCCTACGATCGGCCCGCACCGGACGGTCAACGGCAGGAGAGCCCCATGGGAACACAGGAGTCGAACGAGCAGTCGGGCGGCGGCACCGCACGGCGGGCGCTCCTGTGCGCGGCGGTGCTCGGCGCGGGCGGGGCGGTACTCGGCCTGCCCGGCACGGCCAAAGCCGCCGGCGCCCGGCACGGAGGCGGCCACGGCGGCGGGGTCGAGAGCCTGCCCGTCCCGACCGTCATCGGTCACCGCGGCGCCAGCGGCTACCGCCCCGAGCACACCTTCGGCTCCTACGAGCTGGCCCTCGACATGGGCGCCGACATCGTCGAGGCCGGTGACCTGGTCCCCACGAAGGACGGTCACCTCGTCTGCCGGCACGAGCCGGAGATCGGCGGCACCACGGACGTCTCCGACCACCCGGAGTTCGCCGACCGCAAGAGCACCAAGCTGCTCGACGGGGTGTCCACCACCGGCTGGTTCACCGAGGACTTCACGCTCGCCGAGCTGAAGACGCTCCGCGCCACCGAACGCATCCCGGCCAACCGCCCGCACAACACCCTCTACGACGGCCGCTGGGAGATCCCCACCTTCGAGGAGGTGCTGCGCTGGCAGGACGAGCAGACCCGCAGGCGCGGCAGGCAGGTCTGGATCTACCCCGAGCTCAAGCACCCCACCTACTTCCGCAAGCTCGGCCTGGGCACGGAGGAACGCCTGGCACGGCTGCTGCGCAGGTACGGCAAGGACCGCAGGAACTCGCCCGTGATCATCCAGTCCTTCGAGCCCACCAGCATCCAGCGGATGAACAAGCTGGTCGGCAACCCGCTGGCCGTCCTGCTGTCCGGCGCGACCAGCCGCCCCTGGGACTTCGTCGAGACCGGCGACCCGCGCACCACGGCGGACCTCGTCACGCCCAAGGGCCTCAAGGAGATCGCCTCCTACGCCGAGGGCATCGGCCCCACCCTGGACCTGATCATCCCGAAGGACTCCGCCGGGCGGCTCACCGAGCCGACGACACTCGTCCGCGACGCGCACCGAGCGGGCCTGATCCTGCACCCGTACACCATGCGCAACGAGAACCCCTTCCTTCCCGCGGACTTCCGCACGGGCAGCGACCCCGACGCCTACGGCGATGTCTTCGGCGCGTTCCGGACGTACTTCGCCACCGGTATCGACGGCATCTTCACCGACAACCCGGACACGGGTGTGCTGGCCCGCGAGGACTTCGTCAACGGCTGAGCGCACACTCCCGGTTGGGGTGAGCTTCGGCCGTCCGGGCAACCCGCCGCCCGGACGGCCGCGTCGACCCGCATATGACGCACGACCTGCTCACCTCCCTGCGCCCCCTGCTCACCGCCGAGGCCTCGGCCGAGGCATATGCGTGCGGAACCGAGCCCGGCGATCTCGAACAGGCCGTCTGGCTGCGCCTGCTGGAACGCCTGGCGTCCGAGGGCCCGCCCCCCGATCCGCACCGCTGGCTGCGCGGCGCCGTCCGCACCGAGGCCCGCCGCACCCGCCGCGCGGCCCGCAACGAGCGGCCGTACGGGAGGGAACCCGCCGGCGTCGCCGAGTACGCCCACGAGCCCGAGCGGCTCGCGCTCGCCGCGGCACGGCAGCGCGCCCTGCGCGAGGCCGTGCGCCGGCTGCCGGGCCGCTGCCCCCGTCTGATGGAGGCGCTGTTGTCGCCCAGGGACCTCACATACCGGGAAATCGCGGGGGAGTTGGGTATGTCACAGGGCAGTCTTGGCCCGGAACGCTCCCGATGTCTGGGATGTCTGCGTCGATTGCTGACGGCGGAGGTTGCGGTGGGGTGAGGACGGGGATAGGAGTGGGGGACCACAGGTGATCAGGTGAGCGGGAGGCATGCGCACATGGGCATGAGCGTGACCATCTCGGCGGCGACCGAACAGGACACCGAGCAGATCTTCCGGCTGCAGTACCTCTGCTTCCAGAGCGAGGCGGCGCTGTACGCCAACTACCGCATCGACCCGCTCGTCCAAACCCTGGACTCCGTGCGCGAAGAGGTCGCCGCCGACTGCGTCTTCGTGGCGCGGCTCGGCGACGAGGTCGTCGGCTCGGTGCGGGGGCGGGTGACCGAGGACGGGGCGGCCTCCATCGGCAAGCTCTGCGTCCACCCCCGGCTCCAGGGGCACGGCATCGGGGCCCGGCTGCTGCGGGCCGCCGAGTCCGCCCTGGTCGAGGAGCGCGGGGCCAGGCGGTTCCGGCTGCACACCGGGCACCGCAGCGAGGGCAACCTGCGGCTGTACCGGCGTGTCGGCTACGAGCGGGTGGGGACCGCCGAGGGCGCCGACGGCGTACCCATGATCGTCCTGGAGAAGCCGGCGCAGACGTACGCGACCACGGCCTGAGCGATCGCCGGGCCCCGACGGCCGCTACGCGGTGCGGGCCCGGCGCAGCCAGTACAGGGCCGACAGCGGCAGCAGCACGGGAATGAAGAGGTAGCCCATCCCGTAGTCCGACCACACGGTCGCGTCGGGGAAGGCCGACGGCTCCACCAGCGTCCAGGTGCCGACCGTCAGCACGCCCACCAACTCGGCGGCGCAGCACACCCGCGCCGCCCTGCGGGCCCTCTCGCCGCCGCGCACCAGGGTGTAGGTGATGAACCCGTAGACCACGCCCGCGAGAGCTGACAGCGAGTAGGCGAGCGGTGCCCGGTCGAACTCGGTCGCGATCTGGTACACGGACCGCGACACCGCGCCGACGACCATCACGCCGTACAGCCACACCAACAGGATGCCGGGCCCGCCGATCAGCCGCTGTCCGGTCCGCTTCTCCTGCGTGGCCACCATCTCAGCCTCCCCAGATGTCATACAGCCGGACTTCCAGGACGGCGAGGACGACACCGCCCGCCGCGACCGTCACCGAGCCCCAGCGGGTGCGCTCGGCCAGCGACATGAAGCCCGCCGCCGGCACACACGCGAAGGCGCCCAGCAGATACGCCACGAAGATCGTCGTGCCCTGATCCGGTTCCTCGCCCCGCGCCAGCTGCACGACGCCGACCACCAGCTGGATCAGCGCCAGCGCCGAGACCACGGCTATGCCGATGAAGTGCCAGTCCTTCGTCGGCTGGTCACGGTAGGCGGCCCAGCCGCACCAGGCGGCGAGCAGCAGCGCGGCGACGCCGGTCACCAGCGTCAGGACGTCAAGCATGGCAGCGAGCCTATTACGGCGGAAAAGGCCCGCCGTCCCCGGCCCCGTAGGGTCGGGGTCATGAAGCTCCACGCACAGGCCCTCCTGTTCGACAACGACGGCACCCTCGTCTCCTCCCTCGCATCCGTGCGCCGCTGCTGGACGCGGTGGGCCGCCGAGTACGGGATCACCGCCGAGCGGTTCGGGCGGGTGGAACTGCACGGGCGGCCGGCCGCCGAGATAGCCGCCGACCTGCTCCCCGCCGACGTGGTCCCCGAGGCCGTCGCCCGCATCGAGCAGCTGGAGGTCGAGGACGTACCGGACGGGGGCGTGCACCTGCTGCCCGGCACCCGCGACTTCCTCGACGCGCTGCCCGCCGACCGCTGGGCCGTCGTCACCTCCGCCACCCGGCGCCTCGCCGAGGCCCGCCTCGACGCCGTCGGCATCCTCCCCAAGACCCTCGTGGCGGCCGACGACATCACCCGCGGCAAGCCCGACCCCGAGCCCTACCTCGTCGGCGCCCGCGCCCTGGGGGTCGACCCGGCCGACTGCGTCGTTTTCGAGGACGCCCCCGCCGGGCTCCAGGCCGGCCGCGCCGCCGGCATGCGGACCGTGGCGTTGGCCACAACCCACCGCGCCGACGAACTCGACGCCGACCTGGTGGTCACCGACCTCTCGGCCTTGTCGGCACTGGCCACCGGGGCCGGAGTCGAGATCGCCGTCCGAGGCTGATCCGGGCCCCCGGGACCAGCCACCGTCCACCGCTGTCCAGTATCCGGACAGCGGTCCCCGGGCCGGTCCGTACGTCTGCTTTACTGATCGGCATGAGCACCACGAGCGACCGCACCCCTGCGACCGAGGCGACGACCACGCCCGGTGCTCGTTGTATGTGCCGCCGAATGTGCGCCTTCTAGAGGGCCCCCGCACCACCTGAGCCTCGCGCCCCGAAGCGAGCGCCCGCTCCCGCCCGCCCGCGCCCGACGCGCAGGCGGCGGAGCCACGCCCCGCGCACACGTTTCTCCCCGGTCCCCCCGTCATGGCGCACCGCCACCGCGAGAACCGTGCCGCGTTCCGAAGGGCCCCCAGAACCCGAAGAACAACGCCCCGTGCCCGGCGCACACCACCGCGCCGCGCACTCGACAGTGACGGAAACCCACGTGATCACCACCTCGGGCCTCACCAAGGTCTATCGTTCACGCGGCCGTGAGGTCACCGCCCTGGACGGCGTCGACCTGCACGTCCGCGAGGGCGAGGTGTACGGCGTCATCGGCCAGTCCGGCGCCGGCAAGTCCTCGCTCATCCGCTGCGTCAACCTCCTGGAGCGTCCCACCGCCGGCACCGTGACCGTCGCCGGGCAGGACCTCACCGCGCTGGCCGGGCGCGGGCCTCGCGCGGGCCGGGAACTGCGGCAGGCGCGCAGCCGTATCGGCATGGTCTTCCAGCACTTCAACCTGCTCTCCTCCCGGACCGTCCGGGACAACGTCGAACTGCCGCTGGAAATCCTCGGCAAGTCCGGGAAGGAACGTTCCCGCAAGGCGCTGGAGCTGCTCGACCTCGTCGGTCTCGCCGACAAGGCGGGCGCCTACCCCGCCCAGCTCTCCGGCGGCCAGAAGCAGCGCGTCGGCATCGCCCGCGCCCTGGCCGGCGACCCCAAGGTCCTGCTCTCCGACGAGGCCACCAGCGCCCTCGACCCGGAGACCACCCGCTCCATCCTCCAGCTGCTGCGCGACCTGAACCGGCAGCTCGGGCTGACCGTCCTGCTCATCACCCACGAGATGGACGTCGTCAAGAGCATCTGCGACTCGGCCGCCCTCATGGACCGGGGCCGCATCGTCGAGTCCGGCACGGTCGGCGAACTCCTCGCCACCCCGGGCTCCGAACTGGCCGCCGCGCTCTTCCCGGTCGGCGGCGAGGCCTCCGGGGACGACCGCACCGTCCTCGACGTCACCTTCCACGGCGAGGCCGCCACCCAGCCGGTGATCTCCCAGCTGTCGCGCACCTACAACATCGACATATCGATCCTCGGCGCCGCCATCGACACCGTCGGCGGCCTCCAGGTCGGCCGGATGCGCATCGAACTGCCCGGCCGCTACGAGGACAACGTGGTGCCGGTCGGCTTCCTGCGCGAACAGGGACTGCAGATCGACGTGGTGGACGAGAGGCCGGACGCCCCGGCCCTGTCGGCTTCGCTGGTGAAGGAAGGTGCCAAGTGACCTGGTCGGAGATGCAGCCGCTGCTGGAGCAGGCCTCCTGGGAGACCCTGATCATGGTCGGCTGGTCCACCGTGATCGCCGTCGTCCTCGGACTGCCGCTCGGCGTGCTCCTCGTCCTCACCGAGCGCGGCGGCCTGCTGCAGAACGTCCTGCTGGGCAAGGTCATCGGGCAGATCGTGAACATCGGCCGCTCGATGCCGTTCATCATCCTCATGGTCGCGCTGATGAGCTTCACCCGCTGGGTCACCGGCACCACCATCGGCAGCGAGGCCGCGATCGTGCCGCTCGCCATCGGCGGCATCCCGTTCTTCGCGCGGCTCGTGGAGACCGCCGTGCGCGAGGTCGACGGAGGGCTCGTGGAGGCCGTCCAGTCCATGGGCGGCAACACCTGGACCATCGTCCGCAAGGTCCTGGTCCCCGAGGCGCTCCCCTCCTTGATCGCCTCCACCACCACCACGGTCATCGCCCTGATCGGCTACTCCGCCATGGCCGGCACCGTCGGCGGCGGCGGCCTCGGCGACCTCGCCGTCCGCTACGGCTACCAGCGCTTCGAGCCCGGCTTCATGTGGATCACCGTCGCGCTCCTCGCCGTCGCGATCTCGCTCATCCAGTTCGCCGGCGACCACACGGCCCGCACCCTGCACCGCCGCGGCGGACGGGGCGGGGTGGCGCCCAGGCTCCGGCTGCTCAAGGCCAAGGAGCCCGCCGCGGCCGACGTGAGCAAGGTCGCCTGACCGCACCGCGAAGAAGACCGCAAAAGACTCCCCGCCCTACCGGGACGGGGCCGCACCACCTTAAGGAAAGGCACTTTTCGTGCGTAACACCGCCAAGTTCACCACCGCCGTCCTCGCCGCCGGAGCCCTCACCCTCGGCCTCACCGCCTGCGGCTCCGACAAGGACTCCGCCTCCGACACCTCCGGCCCGCTGGTCGTCGCCGCGAGCCCCACCCCGCACGCCGAGATCCTCGACTACGTCAAGGACAACCTGGCGAAGAAGGCGGGCCTCGACCTCGAGGTCAAGGAGTTCACCGACTACGTCACGCCGAACACGGCGACGGAGGACGGCTCCGTGGGCGCCAACTACTTCCAGACCCAGCCCTACCTCGACGACTTCAACAAGAAGAACGGCACCCACATCGTGTCCGTCGTCGACGTGCACCTGGAGCCCCTCGGCCTCTACTCCCACAAGGTCAAGAAGGCCGAGGACCTGAAGAGCGGTGCGACCGTCGCCGTCCCCAACGACACCGTCAACGAGGGCCGCGCGCTGCAACTGCTCGCCTCCCACGGGATCATCACCCTCAAGGACGGCGTCGGCACCGCGGCGACCCCCGCGGACATCACCAAGAACCCCAAGAACCTGGAGTTCAAGGAGCTGGAGGCGGCCCAGACCCCGCGCTCCCTGGACGACGTGGACGCGGCGGTCGTCAACGGCAACTACGCCATCGAGGCCGACCTGAAGCCCGCCCAGGACGCCCTCGTCCTGGAGAGCGCCAAGGGCAACCCGAACAGCAACCTCCTCGCCGTGAAGGAGGGCCACGAGGACGACCCGCGCGTCAAGAAGCTCGCCGAGCTCCTCAACTCGCCCGAGGTGAAGAAGTTCATCGAGGACGAGTACGCCGGCGCCGTGCTGCCCTCGTTCTGACCCTCCCTCCGGCCCGCCGTACGGGCCGGACACCGCGTCACCCACCGGGTCCGCTCCGTGCTCACGGGGCGGACCCGGTGGTGTGGTTGAGTGCTTTCATGCTGCATGCTGGGCAGTTCGAACAGGCCCTGACGGTCACACAGGTTACGGAGCGGCGCATGACGAGCACCTTCCCCAACATCTCCATCAGCACGGAGCGGTTGGTGCTGCGCCCCCTCGACGAGGACGACGTCCCCGCGCTGGCCGCGATGATGAATGACGAGCAGGTCGCCGCCTGGACCCACGTCCCCCAGCCCTTCACCGAGGCCGACGCCGGCACCTGGATCGGCGACCACGCCCCCGCCGAGCGCACCGCGGGCCGCGGGCTCGACCTCGCCGTCACCGAGTTCCTGACCCAGCGGCTGGTCGGCGTCATCCAGCTGGCCAAGACCAACTGGCACGTACGGTCCACCGAGCTGTCCTACATAGTCGCCCCCTGGGCCCGGGGTGAGGGGTACGCGTCCGAGGCGGCGCTCGCCACCGCCCAGTGGCTCTTCGGCGACCAGAAGTTCGAGCGCGTCGAGCTGCGCACCGCGGCCGACAACACCGCCTCCCAGCAGGTCGCCCAGAAGATCGGCTGCATCAACGAGGGAGTCCTGCGCGGCGCCTGCATCGCGCGCACCCGCGGCGACGACGGCGTCTGGACGGACGTACGCACCGACTTCATCGTGTGGAGCCTGCTGCCGGAGGACCTCGAAGGCACCACCGGACAGCTGACCGACACCGACGGTTTCACGACCTTCACGGACTGGAACTGACAGAGGGGGGGCCGACCGGCGCCACCACTGCGGAGCCGGGCCGCACCAGGTACCCTCACGGGGCGCGCCCGCGACGGTACCGCGACCACGACCTGCGAAAACCCTGGAGACTGACGACGATGGCCGACCGGGTCACGGTGATCGGCTGGGACGGTTCGCCGCTGACCGCCGCGGCACGTTCCGCACTGGGCGCCGCCACCCTGGTGGCCGGCGCCGCCCACCACCTGGCACTTCCCGAGGTACCACCCGACGCCGAACGCATCCGCCTGGGCAGCGTCGCCCTCGCCGCCCGCCGCCTCGCCGCCCACCGCGGCACCACGGTGGTGCTGGCCGACGGCGACCCCGGCTTCTTCGGCGTCGTGCGCACCCTGCGGGCTCCCGAGTTCGGCCTGGAGGTGGAGGTCGTCCCCGCCGTCTCCTCCGTGGCCGCCGCCTTCGCCCGCGCCGGGATGCCCTGGGACGACGCCCATGTGGTCGTCGCCCACCCCCGCACCCTGCGACGCGCGGTGAACGTATGTCGGGCCCACACCAAGGTCGCCGTCCTCACCTCACCGGGCGCCGGACCGGCCGAACTCGGGCTGCTGATGGAGGGCGTCCACCGCACCTTCGTCATCTGCGAGGAGCTCGGCACCACCCGCGAGCGGGTCACCGTCGTCACCTCCGACAAGGCCGCCGACCACACCTGGCGCGACCCGAACGTCGTTATCGTCGCGGGCGGCAGCGCCGGACCGGCCCCCGCGGGCGACGGCACCGGCTGGATCGCCGGCCGCGACCCCGCCACCGGCCCCCGCGGCTGGTCGCTGCCCGCCTCGGCCTACGGCGGTGAACTGGGCGAGGGCGAGACCGATCTGCTGCGCACCGCCCAACTCGCCCGGCTCGGGCCCCGCCTCGGCGACCTCGTGTGGGACATCGGCTGCGGCAGCGGCGCCTTCGCCACCGAGGCCGCCCGTGGCGGCGCCGCCGTCATCGCGGTCGACCGGGACGCGGAGGCCTGCGCCCGTACCGAGGCCACCGCACGGCACTTCGGCGTCCAGCTCCAGACCGTGCACGGCGACGCCCCGCACATCCTGGAGAACCTCCCCGAACCGGACGTCGTACGGGTCGGCGGCGGGGGAGCGGCCGTGGTCTCCGCGGTCGCGGACCGCCGTCCGCAGCGCATCGTCGCGCACGCCGCGACGCGCGACGCGGCCGAACTCGTGGGCAGGGACCTGACGGAGCACGGGTACCGCGTCGAGTGCGCCCTGTTGCAGTCCGTCGGACTCGACACCCGTGCCTGGACGGAGACGGAGCGGAGCGTCGCGTTCCTGCTCAGCGGAGAGATCGTGCGGCGCGAGTCACCCCGCTGAGGAGCGAGGGGGAGCGCGCCCCGTGATCGGTTGGTCATACCGCGCGGGGTAGGCTGGCGGATTGTTGTACCGCATGCGGACACCCGGCAGTTCGTCGGTCGATGTCCGTAAAAACCCACTCCTTCGGGGGCGGGTGTGGTACGGCAGAACCGGAGGACGCGCAACGTGGCGCAGTCCACAGCGGGCCGTCGCGGATCAAGCTGTCGTGGCGGGGGAACGACCGCGACAATGCCACTCAATGGCTTTGTCGTCTTTTCCCGCGGGTCGTTCGTGCCGCTGGGCACGCCCGCTCGTTCTTCACTACGGGGCGGTCGGTGCGCCGTCCCGGGTGAGCTGGTCGTAGAAGCACTAACCGATGGGCGAGGGGTTACGCATGACCGACACCGGCCAGATCCCGGGCGAGGGGCTGCCGGAGAACGCAGGCATGGTGGAGCAGCCGGGCGTCCCCGCACCCGGCGCGTACACCTACCTCTCCGAGGCCACCGCCGAGGACGAGGACCTGTTGTTGCTGCCGGGAGCCCAGAGTGCCTGGGGCAACGAGGTCGCGCCGCCGGCGCCGGAGCCGGTCGTCGAGACCGTGCACCAGCCCGGCCCGCACGAGATGTCCGGCCGTGACAGCGGCTCGGTCGACCTCGGCGGCGTCCGGCTGCCCGACCCGGCGCAGGACGCCGCCTCCGCCCCGGCCCCGCCGCGCAGGCCCCTCCACCTCGGTCCACCGATCCCGGACAGCTCCGCGAGCCCGGTCCGCTCCCTCGCCGACCGCGGCCCCGCCGACGCGCCGGTACGGCACCCCGGCCCGCCGGCCGCGGGACCCGAGTACCTCGACGCGCCGCAGGCCGCCGCGCCGACCCTGCAGGCGGCGGCTCCCTGGGGAGCACAGACGGTGGCCCCCGCCCAGGAGGCCCCGGTGAACGCCGGGGCGGGGCATGCGGAAACGGTTGTTCCGGTACCCGAGCAGCAGTCGGCCGAGCCGGTGGGCGCGGCCCAGGCGCTCGTGACCCGCGTGGCGACGGAGGCCGTGGCGGCGACGGGCGGGACGCCGGCAGGCGCGGGCGAGTCCGGCGAACCGCAGGAGGTGGCGCGGGCCGACGCGGAGCAGACGAGCGGTCCCGCGGAGGACGCCGTACCGGCTCCCGAGGCGGTCCCGGCGGAGCCCGTGGTCCCCGTGGTCCCCGTGACCTCGGTGACCGAGCCGCCCGTCCAGACGTCTCAGGACAACGCGGGGCCGGAGGCGGCGCCCGCGGTCCCGGAGGCCCAGGAGCCTTCCGTGGTCCACCCCCTGCAGGCGCCGCCGGAGGAAGCACCGGTGGAGGAACCGGCGGTGGCCCCGGCAGAAGCACCGCGACCGCTCGACGAAGCGCCGGTGGGCGACACCCCGGAGGCCGCCGCCCCGGGGGAGGTCCCGCCCTCCGACGTACCCGAGGCCGAGGCCGAGCCCGAGCCCGAGCAGGATGACGTCCAGGCGTCCGACGCGTCGGTGGCCGTCGCGGAACCCGGGGCGGCCGTGTCCGTGCCCGTGCCCGAAACCGCCAGCCCCGAGCCGTCCCCGGCTCCGGACGAGCCCGCTGCCGCCGAGGCGGAGCCCGCGGCGCAGCCGGACGTTTCGCCCGCGCCGCGGTCCGCCGTCCCGCAGCCGTCCCCGGAAGCCGCTGTGGAGCCGCAGCCCGCCGAGGCCCCCGCACCGCAGCCCGCCCAGGGCCCCCAGTCCGTCCCGGACGCCGACCTGGCGCAGGAGCAGGAGCAGGAGCAGGAGGCGGCCGTGGCCGACGGCACGGCGGAGCCCGTGCCCGCGCCGGCCCCCGACGCCCAGGAACCGCACCCCGCCCAGCCCGTGGGCCAGTTCCTGCCCGTCGACGGCGGACAGGTGCCCACCACCCCGCACCTCGCCCCCACGCCGCCCGAGACGGTCCTGGTCCCGCCGGAGTTCCCGGCACCGGAGCCCGTCGCCGCGGCCCCGGAGGCCGAGGACGCCGTGGCCGCCGTACCGGTGCCGCGCGAGGCCGACCCCGAAGTCGAAGTCGATGTCGAAGTCGCCCAGAGCGTCGACGACCTGGACACCCGCGACGCCGGACAGGAAGACCAGGCAGACCAGCAGGACCAGCAGGACCAGCAGGACCGGGACGCGAGCACGGCCGCGGCCGCGGCGGCACCCCGGCCCGTCGGCCCGGCGGCACCCGCCTACGACGACGCCGAGCGGGAGGCCGTGCTGAAGGTCATGCGCGAACGCCGCGACATCCGCAACGGCTTCCGCAGCGACCCCATCCCGCACGAGGTGCTGCTCCGGGTCCTGGAGGCCGCGCACACCGCGCCCTCCGTCGGCCACTCGCAGCCCTGGGACTTCGTCGTCATCCGCTCCGCCGACACCCGCCGCGCCATGCACGAACTGGCGACGCGTCAGCGCGACGCGTACGCGAAGTCGCTGCCCAAGGGCCGGGCCAAGCAGTTCAAGGAACTGAAGATCGAGGCCATCCTCGACACTCCGGTCAACATCGTCGTCACCGCCGACCCGACCCGCGGCGGCCGGCACACCCTCGGCCGCCACACGCAGCCCCAGATGGCGCCGTACTCCTCCGCGCTCGCCGTCGAGAACCTCTGGCTCGCCGCCCGCGCCGAGGGCCTCGGCGTCGGCTGGGTCAGCTTCTTCGACGAGCGCGAGATGGTCCGCGCCCTCGGCCTGCCCGAGCACCTGGACATCGTCGCCTACCTGTGTGTCGGCTACGTCGACGAGTTCCCGGACGAGCCCGAGCTGATGCAGGCCGGCTGGTCCAAGCGTCGCCCGCTGTCGTGGGTGGTGCACGAGGAGACGTACGGGCGTCGCGCCCTGCCGGGCGAGGCACCGCACGACCTGCTCGCCGAGACCGTCGCGCAGATCCGCCCGCTGGACGCCAAGGCGCTCGGCGAGGCGTGGGAACGGCAGAAGCGGATGACCAAGCCGGCCGGCGCGCTCGGCATGCTGGAGATCATCTCCGCGCAGCTGTCCGGGCTGTCCCGGCAGTGCCCGCCGCCCATCCCGGAGCCCGCGGCCGTCGCCGTCTTCGCCGGCGACCACGGGGTGCACGCCCAGGGCGTCACCCCCTGGCCGCAGGAGGTCACCGCCCAGATGGTGGCCAACTTCCTCGGCGGCGGAGCGGTCTGCAACGCCTTCGCCACCCAGGTCGGCGCCGAGGTGTGCGTCGTGGACGTCGGTGTCGCCACCGACCTGCCCGCGACGCCGGGCCTGCTGCCCCGCAAGGTCCGCGCGGGCACCTCCGACATGACCACCGGCGCGGCGATGACCCGCGAGGAGGCCAAGCAGGCCATCGAGGTCGGCATCGAGACCGCCCGCGACCTGGTGGCGGCCGGCAACAAGGCACTGCTCACCGGCGAGATGGGCATCGCGAACACCACCGCGTCCGCCGCCCTCATCTCCGTCTTCACCGGCGCCGATCCGGCCGAGGTCACCGGCCGCGGCACCGGCATCAACGACGAGACGCTGGCCCGCAAGACCGAGGTCGTCCGCCGCGCCCTCGAACTCCACCAGCCGGACCCGGCCGACCCGATCGGCGTGCTCGCGGCGATCGGCGGCTTCGAGCACGCGGCCATGGTGGGCCTGCTGCTCGGCGGCGCCTCCCTGCGCACCCCCGTGATCCTGGACGGCGTCAGCGCCGGTGCCGCCGCCCTGGTGGCCCGCGCGATCGCCCCCGAGGTGCTGGCGGCCTGCATCGCCGGCCACCGCAGCGCCGAGCCCGGCCATGTCGCCGCGCTCAACAAGCTGGGCCTGCGTCCGCTGGTCGACCTCGACCTCCGCCTCGGCGAGGGCACGGGCGCGCTGCTCGCCCTGCCCATGGTGCAGAGCACGGCCCGGGCCATGCACGAGGTGGCGACGTTCGACTCGGCGGGGGTCACCGAGAAGTAGAGTCGCGGAGGCCGGGCGGGGGCGGTTCCGGGGGCCGCCCGGCGGACCCGCGGCAGAGAGGTCCAGCCAACGGACCGACCGAGCCCCCGCTCCCGGCCGCACCTTAAAATGCGCACGTCAGCACCAGCGCATCACCGCACCAGCGCACCACCGCCCCGCCGCCCCGCCGCCCCAAGAGGAGCCGTCCCCGCATGGCCGAACACCCCGCGTACCCCGTAGGCCTCCGCCTCACCGGCCGCCACGTGGTCGTCCTCGGCGGCGGACAGGTCGCCCAGCGCCGCCTGCCCGCCCTCATCGCGGCGGGCGCCGACATCCGCCTCGTCTCCCCGGGTGCGACCCCGTCCGTCGAGGCCATGGCGGACTCGGGGGAGATCACCTGGGAGCGGCGCCCGTACGCCGAGGGCGACCTTGCGGACGCCTGGTACGCCCTGATCGCGACCAGCGACACCGAGGCCAACAACGCCGCCTCCGCCGAGGCCGAGCGGCACCGCGTCTGGTGCGTCCGCTCCGACGACGCCGACCGCGCGACGGCCTGGACCCCGGCGACCGGACACAGCGAGGGCGTCACCGTCGCCGTGCTCACCACCGACGCGCGCCACCGCGACCCCCGCCACACCGCCGCCATCCGCGACGCGGTGGTCGAGGGCCTGCGCGACGGCACCCTCGTCGCCCCGCACCAGCGCACCCGTACGCCCGGCGTCGCCCTGGTCGGCGGGGGCCCCGGCGACCCGGACCTGATCACCGTCCGCGGCCGCCGCCTGCTCGCCGAGGCCGACGTCGTCATCGCCGACCGGCTCGGCCCGCGCGACCTCCTCGCCGAACTGCCGCCGCACGTCGAGGTCATCGACGCGGCCAAGATCCCCTACGGGCGCTTCATGGCCCAGGAGGCCATCAACAACGCGCTGATCGAACACGCCAAGCAGGGCAAGGCGGTCGTACGGCTCAAGGGCGGCGACCCGTTCGTCTTCGGCCGGGGCATGGAGGAGGCGCGGGCGCTCGCCGAGGCGGGCATCGCCTGCACCGTCGTCCCCGGCATCTCCAGCTCGATCTCGGTCCCCGGCGCGGCCGGCATCCCGGTCACCCACCGGGGCGTCGCCCACGAGTTCACCGTGGTCAGCGGGCACGTCGCCCCCGACGACGAGCGCTCCCTGGTCGACTGGCCGTCCCTCGCGAAGCTGACCGGCACGCTCGTGATCCTCATGGGCGTCGACAAGATCGGCCGGATCGCCGAGACCCTCGTCGCGCACGGCAGGTCACCCGACACCCCGGTCGCCCTCGTCCAGGAGGGCACCACCGCCGCCCAGCGCCGGGTGGACGCGACCCTTGCCACCGTCGCCGACACGGTGGTCGCGCAGGAGGTCAGGCCGCCCGCCGTCATCGTCGTCGGCGAGGTCGTCGCCGTCGGTCCGCAGGGGACGGTCTGACGTGGCCGGCATCGTCACGATCGACGACCCCGACGACCCGCGCCTGCACGACTACACCGGCCTGACCGACGTCGAACTGCGGCGCCGCCGCGAACCCGCCGAGGGCCTGTTCATCGCCGAGGGCGAGAAGGTCATCCGGCGGGCCGGCGAGGCGGGCTACGCGATGCGCTCGATGCTGCTGTCGGCCAAGTGGGTCGACACCATGCGCGACATCATCGACGCGGCCCCGGCCCCGGTGTACGTCGTCGACCCTGCGCTCGCCGAAAAGGTCACCGGCTATCACGTGCACCGCGGCGCGCTCGCCTCGATGCAGCGCAAGCCGCCGACCCCGGCCGCCGACCTCCTGACCACGGCCCGTCGCGTCGTCGTCATGGAGTCCGTCAACGACCACACCAACATCGGCGCGATCTTCCGCTCCGCCGCCGCGCTCGGCATGGACGCGGTCCTGCTCTCCCCGGACTGCGCGGACCCCCTGTACCGGCGCAGCGTCAAGGTCTCGATGGGCGCGGTCTTCTCCGTGCCGTACGCCCGCCTCGACACCTGGCCGGCCGGTCTGGCGACGGTGGGCGAGGCGGGCTTCACCCTCCTCGCCCTCACCCCCGACGAGCGGGCCGAGCCGCTCGACGCGGTCGCCCCGCACCGCATGGACCGGGTGGCCCTCATGCTGGGCGCCGAGGGGAGCGGCCTGTCCCGGCGGGCCCTGGCGGCGTCCGACACGTGGGTGCGCATCCCGATGTCCCACGGTGTCGACTCCCTGAACGTGGGCGCGGCGGCCGCGGTCGCCTTCTACGCGGTGACGGCCGGACGCCCCTCGGCGTAGGCCGCTTCGGGCGCTGCCCTCAGAGCTCGGGGGTACGCCGCCCCGGAAGGCCGCCGGACGGGTCCACGCGCTCCTGCTGCGCCGCCCGCAGCACGCCGCCCCGCTCGTCGCCGAGCCCGCGCGAGGGCCCCTGGCAGCCCTGGGCGGCGGCGATGCCCAGCGCCACCAGCAGCGTCACGACCACGAACACGAACAGGCGCTGGCGCAGCAGCCGGGGATTGGCGGGCCGCCGCCAGCCGGTCCCCGTCGTCCTGGACCCCGTACGGCCGGCTCCGCCGCGCGGTGCGGACCGGCCACCGTCGTTGCGGGAGGCGTTCCGGCCGGTCGTGTCGCGGGAGGACGGCACGGGCCGGGACCCGGACCGGGCCCCCGTACCGCCGCCCCGCGACGGCGTACCGCCGCGCGAGGGACCGGAGCCACGCGCAGGCGTTCCGCCCCGCGACGGAGCGGAACCCCTAGGCACCTGCCCCCGTGACGCGGACGCGCCGCGCGGCGGGGGAGTGCCCTGCGCGCCGGGCCGGCCCTGCGGTCGCCGCTGGGCACGCTCCGGGTAGGTGTCGGCGAGCCGCCCCGTGGGCACGTCCGCCTCACCACTGCGCGGCGCGGGCGGCCGTACGTCGGCCATGCCCTGGGCCTCCCGGGCGGCGATCTCCTTGAGCCGCAGCGACAGTTGCAGGGTGCTGGGGCGTTCCTCGGGGTCCTTGGCGAGGCAGGCCCGCACCAGCGGGGCGAGCGCGTCCGGGACCCCGTGCAGCTGGGCCTCCTCGTGCACCACGCGGTAGAGCATCACCTCGGAACTGCCGTGCCCGAAGGGCGAGTCGCCCATCGACGCGTACGCCAGCGTGGCACCGAGCGAGAACACGTCCGTGGCCGGGGTGACGGCGGCCCCGCGCACCTGCTCCGGCGCGAGGAACCCGGGGGAGCCGACCGCGGTGCCGACGTGCGTGAGGGTGGAGGCACCGGTCGCCCAGGCGATGCCGAAGTCGATGATCCGCGGCCCCTTCGGGGACAGCAGGATGTTGGACGGCTTGAGGTCCCGGTGCACCACCCCGGCCTCGTGCACGGCGACCAGTCCCTCGGACAGCGCGGCACCCACGGCCGCGACGTCGGCCGCGACGAGCGGGCCCCCGTCGACGACCTTGTCGTGCAGGGAGGGGCCGGGGACGTACTGCGTGGCGAACCAGGGTCGGTCCGCCTCCAGGTCCGCGGCGACCAGCCGGGCCGTGCAGCCCCCCCGGATGCGCCGGGCCGCCGACACCTCGCGCGCGAACCGTGACCGGAACTCCTGGTCCTCCGCCAGGTCCGGCCGGATGACCTTCAGCGCGACCCGCTGCCCCTTCTTGTCGGAGCCCAGGTAGACCACGCCCATTCCACCCGCGCCGAGCCGCCTATGAAGCCTGAACGAGCCGACGACGCGCGGGTCCTCGCGCCTCAGGCGCATCATCGCCATGTTCATCCCCGCTGCCCGGTCCCTGTGACGTGCCACAGCTTACGTTTCCACGGCCGCCCGCGCGCAGAGGCCGCGCCCTCTCGCGAGAACGGATTGTCAGTGCCCGGTGCGAGAGTTGAGAGGCGGTCAGCGCATCCGGGGACGCGGCGGCCACGCCCCGTCCTTGATCCCAACCGGCAGCCGGGGCGGGGGGATTGAGCCGGGAGAGCGGGACCGGCCGGTGACGGCCGGGCGCGGCGGGGCGAGGCCGCGCACGTACGGCGCGGTGGCGGGCCGAGTGGGCCCCGGGGCGGGCGCGGAGGCGTGCCGGGAGGTGATCGAAGTGAGGGAAGTCACCGGACAGTCCGGAGATACCGGCACACGCTGGGCACCCCGTCCGGGAAGACCCCGAGACCCGGGAGCCGGTCTCCACCCAGGGGAGTACTCGGCAGGTGACGGCTCATCCTCCGGGAGGCCCGGCAATCGGTACGAGGGCATGACGTCCGGCGATCGCCCGACGCCTAGATTTGAGGTCAAGCGGCGGGTGCAGCACTCGTCCCCCGAGGTCAGACACCCGCCGCTGCACGAGACAACGAAACGGTCAGGAGAGGGACCATGGCCCAGACGGTTCCGCGGACGCTGCTCCGCACCCGGCAAAGCCGCCGTCAAGGCCGTCGCCACCCCGCGGTGGCGACGCTCATGGCCCTGCCCCTGGCGGTCCTGCTCCTCCTCGTCTTCGACGGGTGGGAGACAGTGGCCACACAGGCGTCGTCCGTGGGTGCGGTGCTGGGGCGCTGAGCGGCGACCCCAGGCCCGGAAGAGCGGTCCGGGCGGGGACACCCATCCATGAAACCCCGTGGGGACGGGGGTGCGGCGGACGGCAGAATGCCGGCGCAGCTGGGGAGCTGCGCCGGCATTGCCTTTCCCCCGCACGGCGAAACTCCGACGCACGGCCACGACAACCGGCCCCCACGTGGCGCGGGTGTCGTGCGCGCCCCGACGACCGGCCCCCAGGGGGTGCGGGTGTCGTACGGCCGCGGTGACCGGCCCTCAAGTGGCGCGGGTGTCGTTCCGGCCCGGCGACCGACCCCCGGGGTATGCAAAGCGGGCCCGGCGACCAGCCCCCAGGCGGTACGGACGCCCCCTGGAAGGCGGAACCGGTGCCGGGCCGCGGGGACCTGAGCGGGACCGGTGCCGGACCGAAGAAGGACCAGTACGGGCCGGATCGGGTCGGGACCGGGACCGGGACCGGGGCCGGGCCCGGGGCCTGGCCGCCGCCCTGCTTGCGTACCCTCACCACGTGACCACGGACGCCCACGCCCTCCTCCCCGCCCTCGCGGCCCGCGTCAGGGAGACGGCCCACGCCCGCACCCCGGCCTGTCCCTGCGGCGCGGCCACCCTCGCCGACCGCCCCGACGCCACCGTTGTCCGGCACGCGGGCACCGTCGCCAAGGCGCACGCCGTGGACGCCGACCCCGCCGAGCTGGCCCTCCGTGTCACGGCCGCCGCCCACCTCCCCGGCGTGCTCCTGCCCCCGCTGGCCCCGACCCCCGCCGACCTGCACGGGCGGCTCGTCACGTACTGGCCCTACGGCGAGCCCGTCGACCCGCAGGACCCGGACGCCGCTCCGTGGGAGGCCGCGGCCACCCTCCTCGCCCGCCTCCACCGCACCCCGGCCCCCACCCCCGTGCCCCCGATGCGCGGCCCCGCGAAGGCGGCCCTGGCCGCGACCCGGCTCCGGGACACCGCCCCCGGTCACTCCGCCACCGCGCCCGTGCTCGCGGCCTGGGCGGCGCTCCCCGCCTGGGCGCGCGGCGAGGCCGCCATGCCGGACACGACCACCCTCTGCCACGGCGACCTCCACCTCGGCCAGCTCATACGCCACCCCGCTCCCGCGGGCCCCTGGCTGCTGATCGACGTCGACGACCTCGGCACCGGCATGGCGGCCTGGGACCTGGCCCGCCCCGCGGCCTGGTACGCCTGCGGGCTGCTCCCACCCGACGCGTGGCACCGCTTCCTGACCGCCTACCGCGCCGCCGACGGCCCCGCCGTCCCCGCCGACGGCGACCCCTGGCCCGCCCTGGACGTCCCCGCCCGCGCCCTCACCGCCCAGACCGCCGCCAGGGCCGTCACCAAGACGGCCCTGGAGGACCGGCCGCTGGACGAGGTCGAACGCGCCCTGGTCGACGCCTGCGCGCGCATGGCGTCCGTCCCGCCCGCGGCCCCTCGGGGTTGAGCCGAAGTTCCGCGAAGTAGGGTGCAACCGACCCGCGGCGGGACAGAGTCTGTCCTGGCGATACGCGAAGCAGGACCGACCGGCGAGGAGTTGAGCCGAGCATGCAGTGCCCCAAGTGCCACGCACCGATGCACACCTACAACCGCAACGGCGTTCAGATCGAGCAGTGCAGCGGCTGCCGCGGCATCTTCCTCGACTACGGCGAGCTGGAGTCGCTGACCCGCCTGGAGGCCCAGTGGTCCCAGCCCGCGCCGCCGGCCCCGCCCGCCGCCCCGCAGGCGTACCCGGCGGCCCAGCCCCCGGCCTGGGGCGCCCCGCAGCACGGCGGCCACGGTCACTACGGCCACCACCGCCAGAAGAGCTTCGGCCGCATGCTCTTCTCCAGCTGATCCGCCCACGACGAAGCCCCCGGCCGCTCGAGGCGGCCGGGGGCTTCGTTCCGTGTGGACGATACTGGGATTGAACCAGTGACCTCTTCCGTGTCAGGGAAGCGCTCTCCCGCTGAGCTAATCGTCCGGGAGTGGTGCGATTACTGCGTGCGCGATACTGGGATTGAACCAGTGACCTCTTCCGTGTCAGGGAAGCGCTCTCCCGCTGAGCTAATCGCGCGGGGATCCGTACGGATCGGTGATCCAGGCGGATCAGTGGACGATACTGGGATTGAACCAGTGACCTCTTCCGTGTCAGGGAAGCGCTCTCCCGCTGAGCTAATCGTCCTTGGAGGTGGAGACGGGATTTGAACCCGTGTAGACGGCTTTGCAGGCCGTTGCCTCGCCTCTCGGCCACTCCACCAGGAGTGCAGAAGGCCCGGGAGGCCCCCTGTTCCTGCGAGCGGACGACGAGGCTCGAACTCGCGACCTCAACCTTGGCAAGGTTGCGCTCTACCAACTGAGCTACGTCCGCCTGTCGGTTCGGTCCGCTTGCGCGGCCCGGCGACGTGATGAACTCTAGCGGATTCCGGGGCCAGCACAAAAACGCGTTTGCGCAGCGTGCTGCGGTGCGTCCGCTCGCGGACCAGGTCAGGGCACCCGGAAGGACACGTTCGGGTCATCTCGGGGCCACCGGCCTAGACTCGACAGCGTGCTCGGCCTCCCTCCCCTCGCCCGCTTCGGCGACCGTCTCGCCACCGGCCTCCTCGACGTCACGAGCGATCCCGCCGCCCTCGACTCCGAGGGGTTCTGGGCGGTCTGCGCGGACTTCGAAGGACGCCTGACCTGCGCACGCTTCGCACAGGTGCGGACCGAACCGGTTCCCGCGCCCACGGCGGGAGCGTGGCGGGGCCCCGCCGCCGGCGACTGGACGTCGTCGCTCGACCGCGCCGCGTACACAGCCGGCGTACGACGCATCCGCGCGCACATCGCCGCCGGCGAGGTCTACCAGGCCAACCTCTGCCGGGTGCTCTCGGCGCCCGTGGACCCCGGCGCCGACGTGGACGCGCTCACCGCCCTGCTGGCCCGCGGCAACCCGGCGCCGTATGCCGGAACGATTCGGCTGCCCGGGCACGGCGTCGAGATCGCCACCGCCTCGCCCGAGCTGTTCCTGCGCCGGGACGGCCGCACGGTCGAGTCCGGGCCGATCAAGGGGACCGGGCGGACCGAGGCCGACCTGCTGGAGAAGGACTACGCCGAGAACGTCATGATCGTGGACCTGGTCCGCAACGACCTGGGGCGGGTCTGCGCCACCGGCACGGTCACCGTGCCCGACCTGTGCGCCGTCGAGAAGCACCCGGGCCTGGTCCACCTGGTCTCCACGGTGTGCGGCGAGCTGTCCGCGGACGCCGGGTGGCCCGAACTGCTCGACGCCGCCTTCCCGCCCGGATCCGTCACCG
This sequence comes from Streptomyces violaceorubidus, assembly GCF_000717995.1. Lineage (GTDB taxonomy): Bacteria > Actinomycetota > Actinomycetes > Streptomycetales > Streptomycetaceae > Streptomyces > Streptomyces violaceorubidus. The sequence goes on along the minus strand of NZ_JODM01000033.1, from coordinate 7,929 downwards.
GCGCGCCCAAGTCCAGCGCCCTGCGGATCATCGAGGCCCTGGAGACCGCGCCCCGGGGCCCGTACTGCGGGGGCGTCGGCTGGGTCGACGCCGACCGGGGCACGGGTGGGCTGGCCGTCGGCATCCGTACCTTCTGGATCGACCGGGCCACCGACGGCTCCGCGCGGCTGCGCTTCGGCACCGGCGCCGGCATCACCTGGGGCTCCGACCCGCAGGGCGAGTGGCGGGAGACCGAACTGAAGGCCGCCCGGCTGCTCGCGATAGCGTCGGGGGCGTACGAGGCGAACGGAACCGGAGAGGCGTTGGCGACGTGAAGATCTGGCTCGACGGCGGGTTGCAGGACATCGAGTCCGCCCGCGTCTCCGTCCTCGACCACGGACTGACCGTGGGCGACGGCATCTTCGAGACGGTGAAGGCGGTGGACGGCAGGCCGTTCGCACTGACCCGGCACCTGGACCGGCTGACCCGCTCGGCCCGCGGCCTCGGCCTGCCCGACCCCGACCTCGACGAGGTGCGCCGCGCCTGCGCCGCCGTCCTCGACGCCAACCCGATGCCGCTCGGCCGGCTGCGCATCACCTGCACCGGCGGCCACGGCCCCCTCGGCTCGGACCGCGGCGAACACGGCCCGACCCTCGTCGTCGCCCTCGGTGAGACCGGCCGCCGCCCCGACTCCACCGCCGTGATCACCGTGCCGTGGACCCGCAACGAACGCGGCGCGCTCACCGGACTGAAGACCACCTCCTACGCCGAGAACGTCGTCGCCCTGGCCCGCGCCCGTGAACGGGGCGCCTCCGAGGCGCTGTTCGGCAACACGGTCGGGCAGCTGTGCGAGGGGACCGGGTCCAACGTCTTCGTCGTCCTCGACGGCGAGATCCACACCCCGCCGGTCGCCTCCGGCTGCCTCCCCGGGATCACCCGCGCCCTGGCCGTCGAGTGGACCGGCGCCCGCGAGAGCGACCTCCCGCTGGACGTCCTGGAGCGCGCCGACGAGGTCTTCCTCACCTCGACCCTGCGGGACGTCCAGGCCGTGCACCGCGTCGACGACCGCGAACTGCCCGGCGCACCGGGACCGGTGACCGCCAAGGCCATGCGGATCTTCGAGGAGCGGTCCGGGGACGACCTGGATCCGTGACCCCGGAGCCGCGAAGCCGCCGATATTCGGCTGCCGTTCTCGTCCACGGTGGGTAGAACTGCGGTGATGACCACGACCCTGCGGCCGACCGAGCCGCTCCAGCGCACCGCCGACGGGACCCGTTCGCGCCACTACCAGGTGTGCGTGAACAGCCGCCCCGTCGGCGTGCTGCACCTCGGCACCTCGTCCTCCCTCGGCGACTCGGTGGCCGTGATCCACACGCTGCGCGTCGACGAGCCGGACCGGCGGCGCGGCCGGGGCACGGTGGCCGCGCTCGCCGCGGAGGAGGTGGCGCGGGCCTGGGGCTGCGGGCAGATCGAGGCGGGCGTCCCCGGCGACGCCGAGGCGGGCACCCGGCTCGCGCAGACGCTCGGCTACGTCCTGCGCAACCGCGCCATGACCAAGCCGCTCGGCGCCACCCCGCCCGTCCTGCCCGCGGGCAGCCGAACGCGGCCCATGACACCGCAGGACTTCGCCGCCTGGCAGGCGTACGAGTCGCAGCGGTACGCCCGCACCTGGACGGAGCGGGGCGTGCCCGAGGCCGACGCGCACGAGAAGGCCCGCCGCGACCACGAAGTGCTGCTGCCCCAGGGGCTGGACACCGAGAACGTGCTGCTGAGCGTGCTGGAACACGAGGGCGAGCGGGTCGGGGTCCTGTGGCTGGCGTTGCAGGACGACCGGGCCTTCGTCTTCGGCGTCGAGGCCGACGCGCCCCACCGGGGCCGGGGCCACGGCCGCACCCTGATGCTGGCGGCCGAGGCCCAGGCGATCAGCGCCGGCCGCTCCCTGATCGGCCTCAACGTCTTCGCGGGCAACACCCCGGCCGAGCGGCTCTACGAGTCGCTCGGCTACCGGACCACGCGGTACAGCTACTACAAGCCGCTGCTGTGACGGCGGGCGGCCGGCCCCGGCCGGGCCGCCGCTCCTCAGCCCGGCTGCCCGGCGAGCAGCCGGTCGGCGATCTCCTCGACGCGCTCGCGCAGCCCTTCCTGGCTCTTGCCGCCGTCCAGCCGCTCACCGCCGATCACGTACGTGGGGGTGCCGGTCACGCCGATCGCCTTGCCCTCGGCCTGGTCGGCGTCGACGATCAGGATGTGCCGGCCGTCGATCAGCGCCGTGTCGAACTCCTCCGCGTCCAGACCCAGTTCCCGGGCCACCTCGACCAGGAAAGGCTCTCCCGCGCGGTCCAGCTCCGCGACCCGGTTCAGGACGGCCTCGGTGTACGCCCAGCCCCTGCCCTGGGCGAAGGCCTCCTCGGCGGCCTGCGCGGCGGCGAAGGCGTGCCGGTGCTTCTCCAGCGGGAAGTGCCGCAGCCGTACGTCCAGACGGTCGCCGTAGCGGGCGCGCAGGGCACGGAGGTCGTCCAGAGCCGTGTGGCAGTCCGGGCACTGGAGCTCGCACCAGACGTCGAGGACGGGCACGGCGGGACGGGCGGGGGAGGAGTCGCTCATGCCCTCCATCCTCCCAGCCCGCGGCGCGCCGCCCCAACCGGCCTCGTACCGGGCCGACCGGCACCTGTGGAGGAGCCGACCCCGAGATCTCCCTGATCTCGGTCTCCCGGCATGGCCGCGCGGCGGGCGGACGGTGCAGGATGGAAGGGACGAAGTACCCATGCCCGACCGAGCCCAGCCCTGGAGGACCGGATGATTGCCGAGACCGTCTGCTCCGCGGTGTCCGCGGCGGGCCTGGGCATCGCGGCGGTCACCGCGTACCGCAAGCGCTTCCTCACCGCCGCCCGCATCGCCGCCTACGCACTGGTACCGATCGGCCTGGTGATGACGGGGGTCGTCGAGTGGCTGGCCGACACCGCCTTCAGCCCGGTGGCCTGGGCCGGCTTCGGAGTGCTGGGCGTGGCCTGGGTGCTCTTCATGACCACGCGCGCCGTGGAGCGCCGCCGCGGCGGCACCCGCAAGGAGCGCAAGGAGGCCCGGGCCGCGGCCCGGCGCGAGGCGGTGGCTCCCGGCGCCTCCGCGCCCTCCCTGGGCACCGGCCCCCGTCCGGCCGCCGAGCCCGCGTCCCGCCCGGCGAAGACCTCCCGGGGCGGTGACGACGACTTCAGCGACATCGAGGCCATCCTCAAGAAGCACGGCATATGAAGCAGGGGACTTGAAGCACGCCTGACGGCCGATGCCAGGGGTGAAACGACACAGCGGTCCCAGGTCGACAGCGCGTGCTCCGGAATGATCACGATCCGACCGGAGATTGCGACATTCAACCAACACGCGGTCGAAACGGGCGTGTTGATCGCGTAGACCCCGCCCGCTGCGTCATCATCGCGGCGAGATGCCGGACACCACTCAGCTGGATTCCCAGCTGGACACGAGACAGAGCGAAACCGCGCGGGTGCAGGACGAACCACGCGGCTGCCTCTTCGCCCTATCCCAGCCACCGCTCATGATCTTTCTGGCGGTGATCGGGTGTCTGCTGCTCATGGCTTCGTTGCACGATCTGCTGTTGCTGTGAGCCGTACCCGCGCTCCCCGGCGCCACCCGCCGGGGGCCGCGTCGCAGTCCGCGCCTCGGCCTGCGCACGGCGCCCCGAGAAGTGGCGTCAGCCCGCCGCCTCCTTGCGCCGGGCCCGGTAGGCGGCCACGTGCAAGCGGTTCCCACAGGTGCGACTGTCGCAGTAGCGCCGCGAGCGGTTCCGGGAGAGGTCGACGAAGGCGCGGCGGCAGTCGGGCGCCTCGCACCGGCGCAGCCGCTCCTGCTCCCCGGCCACCACGAAGAAGGCCAGAGCCATCCCGCAGTCCGCGGCGAGGTGGTCCGCGACGGAGGCGCCGGGCGCGAAGTAGTGGATGTGCCAGTCGTAGCCGTCGTGGTCGGTGAGCCGGGGCGTGGTGCCGGCGGCCGCGACCAGGTCGTTGATCAGTCCCGCCGCGGTCAGGGCGTCGGAGGCGGCGAAGACCGCCGCGAACCGGCCGCGGATCCCCCGCACCGCCGAGAGATCGAGGTCCGTGAGGACGCCGACCTCGCTGATGTCGTGCGTCGTCACGAATTCCTGGAGGGCCGCGACGTCCGGCAGCCCGTCCGGAGCCGATTCGTCCTCCGGCATCGTGTTCACCAGATCCACCACGGTGTCGAGCGCGCACCGGGTGTCGTGGGTGATCAGCACGTTTCGCTCTCCCTGGCCTGGGGGTCGGGCGGGCGCCCGCCGATGCTGGCCGATGGTAGTGGCTGGCGCGGCGGGCGAAACCGGCCGCGAGCCGGGTCCCGGTCGTCGGTTGCCCCTACAACGGCGGCCGGCGCCCCTTCGTTCCCCGTGCCGCGCACACCGCGGCGCCGCCCCCGCGGAGATCCGCGGCGACGACGCCGTGTGTGCCGTATGCGGTTGTCCGGGCCCGTGCCGTCACCCCGAGTCGACGGCGACGGGCGGCTTCACGCGGGGTCCCGCCCTAGCTTTCCGCCAGGATGTGCGAGAGCTCCTGATCGAGGTCGAAGTGCCGGTGTTCCGTGCCGGGGGGCACGGCGGCGTCTGTGCGCTTCAGGAAGGACTCCAGGGCCCGCGCCGGGGCCTCGAGCAGTGCTTCGCCCTCCGGGGAGCTGAGAGCGATGCACACGACGCCCTGGCCGTGACTGCGGGACGGCCAGACTCGGACGTCGCCGGTGCCCGTGGGGCGGTGGAGGCCTTCGGCGAGGAGGTCGCGGGCGAACACCCACTCGACGGTCTCCTCGGCTCCGGTGTGGAAGGTGGCGTGCACGGCGTAGGGGTCGGCCGTGTCGTACCGCAGGCCTGCGGGGACAGGCAGGGAGGACTCGCTCGACACAACGAGGCGCAGGTGCAGCTCGCAGCTGACCGTGGTGTTCATAAGCGCCAGGGCCTTTCGCTCAGTGTGCGCTCGGGGATTCGCACGTCGGCGAAATCGACATGCCACCTACGGTGCCGTTGTAAACCCCTCTGAGGGTTTTGCGTGTGTTTAGGTAACTCTTCCGGCCGAGAGATCGTTCGGGTCGTGCGCCCATTCCGGTGACAGGTTTCGCTCCGGTAGTGTTTGGCCGTATGAACACGGGGAGTAACAAGCCCGGCGATGCGGCCGTGGCGGCAGACCGTACGGGGACGGACGAGGCCACGACCGAGCGGGCGCTCGGTTCCCGGGCGCCGGAATTCGTCAAGGCGCGCCGTGCGCTGCACCTGAGCTGGCAGGTCGGGGTCTTCGTCGTCGGCCTCGCGGTCGTGGCGGCCGGCGTCGCCATGCTGGTGCTGCCCGGACCGGGCTGGGTGGTGATCTTCGGTGGCATGGCGATCTGGGCGACCGAGTTCGTCTGGGCCCAGCTGGTGCTGCGCTGGACCAAGCGCAAGGTCACCGAGGCGGCGCAGCGTGCCCTCGACCCGAAGGTGCGGCGCCGGAACATCATCCTGACCTCGATCGGCGTGGTGGTCATCGCCGTGCTGGCCGGGATCTACCTGTGGAAGTTCGGCCTGCAGCTGCCCTGGAAGATCAAGGACCAGTGATCGGCCGCGGGGGCCGCCGTCGCGGCTCCCGCTGGTCACGGGCGCTCCTGACATGGGGTAATGTTCTTCCTGCGTCCGGGCGATTAGCTCAGTGGGAGAGCGCTTCGTTCACACCGAAGAGGTCACTGGTTCGAACCCAGTATCGCCCACCGGATCATCAGGCGGCCCGGCTCACGATCGTGAGCCGGGCCGGTTTCGTGCGCGGTCCGGCTTCGTCCGTGGTCCCTCCGGGCGGGCCGGCGTTCCGCTTCCGCCCGCCTTCATCCAACCGTGACCTTCGGGGTCGGGGCGCCCCGCCGTCCCGCGGGCGTTCGGCCGGTCGGCCGCGCCGCGTCGACCTGGGGATTCCGGAGAGCGCCGAACGGTGCGCACCGGAAGGGTCCCGCGGACCGGTCGCGGCCGGGCCCAGCAATTCCTGTCCGAATCATTGACGCACTCCCGGGCCCTTCGTACCTTGTGCCAGCAAGCGCTTACTTGAAACGATTCATGAGGCGGACGCAACGTCGCGGGGAGGCTCGTATGCAGCAGGGCGGGAATGCGGAGCGGCAGGCCGGGAGGCGCACGATCCTCAAGGCGGCGGGGCCTCGCTGGCCGTCGCGGGGCTGGGGGCCACGGCCACCGCGTGCGGCGGCGGAAGCGGTTCGGGAGACGGAACGGTGACGATCCGTTACTCCTGGTGGGGTGCCGAGGACTTGGCGGAACGCATCAACAAGACCATCGCGCTCTTCGAGAAGAAGTATCCCAAGATCAAGGTCAAGACCGACTTCCAGCCGTACACCGACTTCTGGAAGAAGTTCAACACCCAGGCCTCCGGGGGGAATCCGCCGGACGTCTTCCAGAATGCCATCGGATTCCTGCGCAAATACGATGCCAAGAATGTCCTGCTCGATCTCGGCGGGCAGGTCGAGGCGGGAAACCTCTCCATGGACGGATTCCGCGCGGGCCTGGAGAAGTTCGGCGAGATCGACGGAAAGCTCCTCGGTGTGCCCGTCGGTTCGAACTCGATGGCCCTGGTCATCGACAGGCCCGTCTACACCCGGGCCGGTGTCACACCGGAACAGGGCTGGACGTGGGACGACTTCGACGAGGCGATGACGAAGGTCCGCGACAGGACCGGCCGGGCCGGTGACAGCGGCATGTACGGCGTCATGTACCTCTACGACCTGTACCTGCGTCAGAACGGCAAGGCCTTCTTCACCGAGGACGGACTCGGCTTCACCGAGGCGGACCTGACCGCGTGGTGGACCAAGGCGGAGAAGGACGTGAAGTCCGGCGCCTGTTCGCCGACGCCAAGAAGGTCGCCCAGATCAAGCCCAAGTCGGCCCTCTCCGCGGAACTCGCCGGCAGCGAGTTCACCTGGGACAACTTCACCGTGCGCTACACCTCCGAGGGCAAGAGCGAGTACGGTCTCGCGCCGATCCCCACCACGGACGGCAAGAGGACCGGCCAGTACCTCGGCTCCCTGATGCTCAGCGCCTACAAGCGCACCCAGCACCCCAAGGAGGTGGCCCAGTTCATCGACTTCATGGTCCACGACCCCGAGGTCGCCAAGATCATGGGTTACGACCGGGGCGTGCCCACGACCCAGGCCCAGTACGACGCCTACCAGCCGGCCGACCCGGTCAACAAGGCCATCGCCGCCTACGAGGAGTCGCTCGTCGAGGCCGGTGTGCTGGAGCAGATCACCCCGCACCCCAACGGGGCCGACATCTGCGAGGCCGCGTTCCTGCGCATCGCGGAGGAGATGGCGCTGGGCTCGCGGTCCGTCGAGGACTCGGTCGAGCAGTTCTTCACCGAGTCGAAGACGGCTCTCGCCGGCTGATGGGAAGCGCCGTGACACACGCCCCCGCGCTGGAGGGCCCGACGGACTCCGAGCAGCGGCGCGGCCCGGTGAGGCCCGCGCGCCCCGCCGGGCTGAAGCGGCGGCGCCGCCGGGAGAACCTGGCCGGATACCTCTTCATGTCCCCCTGGATCGCCGGGTTCCTGCTGCTGACCGCGGGCCCGATGGTCGCCTCGCTCTACTTCGTTCACCGACTACAACCTGTTCGACGCGCCCAGGTGGATCGGCCTGGACAACTTCTCCGAGATGTTCGGCGACCCCCGCTGGCGCCACTCGGTCCGCATCACCCTGTGGTACGTCGTGGTCGGCACGCCGATCAAGCTGATCGCGGCACTCGGGGTCGCGCTGCTGCTGGCCCAGAAACGGCGCGGGCAGGCCTTCTACCGGGCCGCGTTCTACGCGCCGTCAATGAGCCTCTTTCATCCTGTGCTGGTGGGTGAAATGGGCTGGTCAGCGGGTGTGGTGACGAGACAGGGCCCCTTGTCGTTGGCGTGGTGATCTCACTCAT
>NZ_JODM01000032.1 GCF_000717995.1 Streptomyces violaceorubidus | reverse complement strand
ACCGAGGACGACCCCCACTCACCCATCACCCGCCAACTCACCCACTGGCGCGAACAACTCCAAGACCTCCCCGAGGAACTGGACCTGCCGACCGACCGCAGCCGCCCCGCGCTGCCCACCTTCCGGGGGGACGTGGTCGAGTTCGACGTCCCGGCCGAGCTGCACGAAGCCCTGCGCGCCCTGGCCGCTCGGCAGCACGTCACCGTGTTCATGGTGGTGCAGGCCGCGCTGGCGGTGCTGCTGTCGCGGTCCGGGGCCGGTACCGACATCCCGATCGGCACGCCGGTGGCGGGGCGCACGGACGCGGCCACGGAGGACCTGGTCGGCTTCTTCGTCAACACGATGGTGCTGCGCACGGACGTGTCGGGCAACCCGCGTTTCTCGGAACTGCTCGACCGGGTGCGGCGCACCGACCTGGAGGCCTTCGCGCAGCAGGACGTGCCCTTCGAGCGGCTCGTCGAGATCCTCAACCCGGCACGGGCGCTGGCCCGGCACCCCCTCTTCCAGACCGCCCTGAGCTGGAACACCGGGGACGGCGGCGCCGTCCTGGAGCTGCCGGGGCTGACCGCCGAGGGACAGCCGGTGCGGGCCGGGACGGCCAAGTTCGACCTGAACTTCGTGATGAGCGAGCGGTATTCGGCGGCCGGGGAGCCGGTGGGCATCGCCTCCCAGCTCGAGTACAGCCTCGACCTGTTCGAGCGCGGGACCGTCACGGACCTGGTGGACCGGCTGCTGCGCCTGCTGGCGGCGGCGGCCGGGGACCCGGAGGGGCGGGTCGAGGACTTCGAGCTGCTTTCGGACGCCGAACGGCAACGGGTCCTGCGGGAGTGGAACGCCACCGCGGCGCCCGTGCCCGGGGGCAGCCTTCCGGAGCTGTTCGCGCTGCACGCGGCCCGGACGCCCGGTGCCGTGGCCGTCGAGTGCGGGCAGGTCCGCTGGACCTACGCGGAGCTGGACGCGCGCGCCGAACGGCTGGCCGTCCGACTGCGGGCGCTGGGCGTCGGGGCCGAGACGCCGGTCGCCCTGCTGCTGGAACGCTCGGCCGACCTGGTGGCGACGCTGCTGGCGGTGGCGCGGGCCGGTGGTGTGTACGTGCCGCTGCACACCGGGTACCCGACGGCGCGGATGCGGTCCGTGCTCGCCGAGGCCGGGGCCCCCGTCCTCGTCACCGACCGCGCCCTGGCCGGCCACGAACTGGTGGCCGAGCAGCGTGTCGCTGGCACCGCGGTGCTCGTCGCCGACGAAGACGAAGACAGGGACAGGGACAGGGACGGGGACAGCGACAGGGACAGGGGCAGGGACAGGAACGGGGCCGCGGCGCCCGGGGCGTCCACCGGGCGGGCCGGCGCCGCGGTGCACCCGGACCAGCTGGCCTACGTGATGTACACCTCCGGCTCGACCGGCACCCCGAAGGGGGTGGCCGTCACCCACCGGGACGTGGTGGAACTGGCGGCCGACCGAGGCTGGGAGGTCGGTCCGGGCGACCGGGTGCTGATGCACGCCCCGCACGCCTTCGACATCTCCGTCTACGAGGTCTGGGTGCCGCTGCTGCGCGGCGCGTGTGTGGTGGTCGCCCCGCCGGGCCCGCTGGACGCGGTGGCGCTGGACGGCCTGGTGCGTGAGCGCGGCATCACCCACCTGCATCTGACGGCCGGGCTGTTCCGGGTGATGGCCGAGGAACTGGTCGACTGCTTCGGGCTGCTGCGCGAGGTGCTCACCGGCGGTGACGTCGTGTCCGCGCGGGCCGTCGAGCGGGTGCTCGCCGCGGCGCCGGACACCACGGTCCGGCATCTGTACGGGCCGACGGAGATCACGCTCTGCGCGGTCGGGCATCCGGTGCGCGCGCCCTACCGGGCGTCCGGCGGTCTGCCGTTGGGCCGTCCGTTGGACAACACGCGGGTGTACGTCCTGGACCGGCGGCTGCGGCCGCTGCCCCCCGGCGTCACCGGGGAGCTGTACATCGCGGGCGCGGGTCTGGCCCGCGGGTACGCCGGGCGGCCGGGGGCGTCGGCGGAGCGGTTCGTCGCCGACCCGTTCGGGGCACCCGGCGACCGGATGTACCGCACGGGCGACCTGGTGCGCTGGGGCCGGGCGGGCCGCCTGGAGTTCGTCGGCCGGTCGGACGACCAGGTGAAGATCCGCGGCTTCCGGGTGGAGCCGGCGGAGGTGGAGACGGTCGTCGCCGGTACCGCGGGGGTCGGTCAGGCCGCGGTCCTGGTGCGCGAGGACGTGCCGGGCGACAAGCGGCTGGTGGCGTACGTCGTCCCGGTGCCGACGGAGCGGCCGACCGCCGCGGAGCTGCGTGAGCGGGTCGCCGCGGAGCTGCCCGAGTACATGGTCCCGGCGGTGGTGCTGCTGGACGCGCTGCCGCTGACCCCCAACGGCAAGCTGGACCGCGAGGCGCTTCCGGCGCCGGATCCCGCGGGCGAGGGGCGCGGCGCCGCCGTGACGCCCCAGGAGCAGATCCTGTGCTCGCTGTTCGCGCGGGCGCTGGGCCGGGAGCGGGTCGGGACCGAGGACAGCTTCTTCGCGCTCGGCGGTCACTCGCTGCTGGCGACCCGGCTGATCGGCGCCATCCGCCGGACCCTGGGACTTCGGGTCTCCATCCGGGACCTGTTCCAGGCTCCGACGGTCGCCGGCCTGCTCAAGCACATGGACGCCGGGGGCAGCAAGGAGTCCTTCTCGGTGCTGCTGCCGCTGCGCTCGGGCGGTGACGACGTGCCGCTGTTCTGCTTCCACCCGGCGCTCGGTCTGGGCTGGTGCTACGGCCGGCTGGCCGCCCGGCTGCCCGAGTCGCTGCCGGTGTACGCCCTCCAGGCGCGCGGGCTGCTCCATCAGGACGTGCCCGCCGCGACCCTCGACGAGATGGTCGACGACTACTGCGCGCGGATCCGGGAGGTGTGGCCCGAGGGGCCGTTCCGGCTCCTGGGCTGGTCCATGGGCGGGCTGCTCGCGCACCGTGTCGCGACCCGGTTGCAGGAGACGGGCGGGCGGGTGGAGCTGCTCGCCGTGGTGGACGCCTACCCGCCCGCGGCGGCGCGCACGGACGCCGGCCTGGAGCGTGACGCCGCCCAGACCATCGCGCTGATCAGCGAGGACCTCGGCTTCGACGTGGAGAACGTGGATCCGGAGCAGGAGGAGTCGATCCTGGCGGAGCTGAGGGCGAAGGGGCATCCGCTGGGGCACCTGCCGGGCGGCGACATCGCCACGGCGGTCCGGGTGTACGTCAACAGCTCCCGGCTGGCGCGCAATCCCGCGCTCGGCACGTTCGCCGGGGACGTGCTCTTCTTCGCCGCCGAGGAGTCCGCCGCCCGCGGTGACGCGTTCCGCGCCGACGCCTGGCGGCCGTTCGTCTCGGGCGGGATCACCGAGCACGTCATCGACCACTCCCACGAGGACCTGATGATCGCGCCGGGCTCGGTCGCGGCCGTCGCCGAGGTCCTCGAACGTCATCTGTCACAAGAGCGACCCCTAGGAAGGACAGCATCATGAGCAACCCGTTCGAGGACCCGGAAGCCACCTACCTCGTCCTGGTCAACGACGAGGGACAGCACTCCCTGTGGCCGTCGTTCGCCGAGGTGCCCGCGGGCTGGACGGTGGCCCTGGCGGAGACGGACCGGCAGGCGTGCCTGGATTACATCAACGAGCACTGGACGGACATGCGGCCCAAGAGCCTGGTGGCCGCCATGGCGGACGCCGGTCAGGAACCGGCTTGAGCGACACGGCCATGATCCGGGCGACCGGGGTGCGCAAGAGCTTCGGCGAGGTCCACGCCCTGGACGGCGTGGACCTCGACGTGGCGCGCGGCCGCGTGCTGGGGCTGCTCGGACACAACGGGGCCGGCAAGACGACCCTGGTGAACATCCTCACGACGGTCTCGCGGCCGACGGCCGGCACGGTCAGTGTCGCCGGGTACGACGTCCTGTCGCAGGGCGCGGAGGTCCGCTCCCGGATCGGTGTCACCGGGCAGTACGCCTCGGTGGACGAGCATCTGACCGGGTTCGGCAACCTGGTGCTGATCGGGCGGCTGCTCGGCGCCGGCCGGCGTGAGGCGGCGGCCAGGGCGACGGCGCTGATCGAGCAGTTCGACCTGACCGGTGCCGCCCACCAGCCGTCCCGCACCTACTCCGGCGGCATGCGCCGTCGTCTGGACCTGGCGGCCAGCCTGGTCGGGCGGCCGGACGTGCTGTTCCTCGACGAACCGACGACGGGGCTGGACCCGTCGACCCGGATCGCCCTGTGGGAGACGGTGGAGGCCCTGGTGTCGGACGGCACGACGGTGCTCCTGACCACCCAGTACCTGGACGAGGCCGACCGGCTCGCCGACTGGATCACGGTGCTGGCGAAGGGCCGTGTGGTCGCCTCGGGCACCAGCGAACGGCTCAAGGCCGATCTCGGCCACCGCGCGGTCGAGGTCGTGCTCGGCCGGGAGGGCGACCTGTCCACGGCGGAGGCGTCCCTGGTGGCGGCCGGTTTCCGTACCCATGTGGACGCCGAACGGCGCACCCTGACGGCGCGGGTGGACACGTCGGCCGCCGTCGCCGACGTCGTACGGGCACTGGACGCGGTGGGCGCGGAGGCCGACCGGCTCACGGTCAAGGAGCCGTCGCTCGACGACGTCTACCTGGCGCTCACCCAGTCCCCCGCCGCTCAGCGCGATGCGGCCTGACCTCGAAGGAGTCCCGTTGGCCATCCAGGAGCAGCGCCTGGAGCACCCGGCAGAGACGGCCGGTCCGCCGACCGGCGTCGGCTGGCGGGGAGCCGGGGCCATGACGCAGCTCGGCATCCTGACCGCCCGGCAGATCCAGTCCATGTACGGCGACCGGCGGCTGGCCCTGTTCAGCCTGGTGCAGCCGATCATCATGCTGTTGCTGCTGAGCGAGGTCTTCGGCACCATGGCCGACCCCTCGGACTTCCCGCACGGGGTGCGCTACATCGACTACGTGGTTCCGGCGCTGCTGGTCACCACGGGCATCGGTTCCGCGCAGGGCGCCGGGGTGGGGCTGGTCCGGGACATGGACAACGGCATGGTGGCCCGCTTCAGGGTGCTGCCGACCAGGCTCCCGCTGGTCCTGGCGGCCCGTTCGCTGGCCGACCTCGTGCGGGTCACCACCGAGCTGGCCGTGCTGCTCGTCGTGGCCTGCGTGATGCTGGACTTCCGGCCGGCGGGCGGGGTGCTGGGCACGGCGGCGGCGCTGCTGCTCACCCTGGTGGTGATCTGGGCGCTGATCTGGGGGTTCATCGCGTTCGCGGCGTGGCTGCGCAGTGTGGAGCTGATGTCCAGCATCGCGGTCCTGGTGATGTTCCCGCTGATGTTCGCCTCCAGTGCGTTCGTGCCGCTGAACGTCCTGCCGGAGTGGCTGCGGATGGTGGCCCGGCTCAACCCCATCACCTACGCCGTGGACGGTTCCCGCAAGCTGGCGCTGGGCTGGGATCCGGGCTGGAGCGTGCCGGGCGCGCTGGCCACCAGCGCCGTGCTGCTGGTCGTGGCGGTGTGTGTCGCCGTCCGCACCTTCCGGCGGCCGCCCAACGAGTGACCGTCGCCGGGGCGGTGCTCCGGCCCCGTACCGCCGGGCGGGTGCGCCCGGCTTCCGCACCGCGGCCGGGCGCACCCCGCGCGTGCCCCGGCGTCCGTTGCGGGGCGGTTCGTCTCAGGTGCGGGCCAGTACCGTCCCCACCACCTGGCGCAGCATCGCCGCCGGGTCCGGGGCCGGTCCCGGGGAGCGCCAGGCCACGAAGCCGTCGGGGCGGACCAGGACCGCGCCGCCGCGGGTCACCCCGTGGGCGCGCGCCCAGTCGGTCTCCTCGTCGTCCGGGACCAGGTCGGCGCCGGGCGTCCCGCCCACGCGGTAGGAGTGCAGCGGGACCCGCAGGCCGGCGGCCACCTCGGCGGCCGCCTCGTGCCAGCCGGTGGGCTGGGCGGCGTCGCTGAGCAGGACGAGGGAGTCCTCGTACAGGTCGAGGGTGGACAGGCGCTCCTCGCCCCGGCGGAGCCAGAGGTGGGGGGCCCGGCTGCCGGGCGCGCCGGTGAGGTCGAGGCCCTCCGGGACCACCGGGGTCGCCGGGTCGGCGCCGACCACCGCGCCCCGGGGGTAGCGGTAGCCGAGGGCGACGTTGAGGATGCCGCGCTGCGGGCCGCCCTTGCCGCGGGGCGGGCCGCCCGGACCGCCCGGCCCGGGAGCTCCCCCGGCGGCAGCGGGCGCGGTGCCTGCGCCGGGTCCCCCGCCCCCCATGACGGGCGGCGGCGCGAAGCCCGGGTGGCTGTGCTCGACGGAGCGGTGGGCGGCGCGGGCGCTGGTGGCCTCCGCGACCGGGCGGCGTTCGGTGTCGTAGGTGTCCAGGAGTCCCTCGCCGGCCCAGCCCTCCAGGACCGCGGCCAGTTTCCAGGCGAGGTTGTGGGCGTCCTGGATGCCGGTGTTGGAGCCGAAGGCGCCGGTGGGGGACATCTCGTGGGCCGAGTCGCCGGCCAGCAGGACGCGGCCGGAGCGGTAGCTGCGGGCGACGCGCTGGGCGGCGTGCCAGGGGGCCTTGCCGGTGATCTCGACGTCCAGGTCCGGGTCGCCGATCGCGCGGCGGATGTGGGCGGCGCAGCGCTCTTCGGTGAAGTCCTCGACGGTTTCGCCCTGTTCGGGGTGCCAGGGGGCGTGGAAGACCCAGTTCTCACGGTTGTCGACGGGCAGGAGGGCGCCGTCGGCGTTCTCGTCCGTCAGGTAGCAGACGATGAACCGGCGGTCGCCCACGACGTCGGCGAGGCGGCGGGAGCGGAAGGTGATGCTGACGTTGTGGAAGAGGTCGCCGGGCCCGCTCTGGCCGATGCCGAGCTGCTCGCGGACGGGGCTGCGGGGGCCGTCGGCGGCGACCAGGTAGTCCGCGCGGATGGTGGTGTGCTCGCCGGTCTCCCGGCTCTTCACGATGGCCGTGACGCCTTCGGTGTCGGTCTCGAAGGAGAGCAGTTCGGTGCCGAAGCGCAGGTCGCCGCCGAGGTTGACGGCGTGGGTGAGGAGTTCGGGCTCCAGGTCGTTCTGGCTGCACAGGCACCAGGAGCTGGGGCTGAAGCGGGCCAGTCCGCCGCCCGGGTCGATCTGCTTGAACAGCCACTCCCCCGCGTCCCCGGCCAGCGTGGGCGCCTGGAGGATGCCGTGGTTGTCGGCGAGGGTGGCGGCGGCCCGGCGGATGTCCGGCTCGGCGCCCGCCACCCGGAAGATCTCCATCGTGCGGACGTTGTTGCCACGGCCCCGGGGGTGGATGGAGGTGCCGGCGTGGCGCTCCACCAGGGTGTGGCGGACCCCCAGCCGGCCCAGGAACAGCGACGTCGACAGGCCCACCAGGGAGCCGCCGACGACGAGGACCGGGACGCGGTGGGTCCGGTCGCCCCCGGGGGCGGCGCCGCCGGACCGGTCGGCTCTTTCGTTCATGGTTTCGTCCTCCGTTGTGCGACAGGTGTGCGACTGACGTGCGCCAGACGTGCGAGTGGGCTCCGACAGGGGTGCGCCGGGGCCTTCATGCATGCCCCGTACGGCCCGTCGGGGCCCGCGGCGGCGCAGGCTTCACCCGCTTAACCCTCCTGGTTCGCGGACCTCGCGGGCACGGCCCACGATCGTGCTTACGCGACCGTCGCACCCCGCCCGCCCGGCGGGCGCCGCCGACGATCGCCCCAGTCCACGAGGAAGTTCCCGGAGAAGAGGTGGGCCGGATGACGGTCTTTCCCGTCGTAGCGACGGATGCCCCGAGCACGCACGCGACGGATGCCACGGCGGCGTCGGGCACGGCGGCGTCGCCCGCCGTGGCGTCGGACGCGGGTGGCGTGTCGATATCCGCGTTCGACGGATCCCGCGTGCGGGTCGTCCTGATGCTGGACGTCCACGACGGAATGCAGCAGGAGTTCCTGGACGCCTACGAGCGCATCCGCGACCGGGTCGCCGCCGTTCCGGGACACGTCAGCGACCAGCTGTGCCAGTCCCTGGAGAACCCGACCCAGTGGCTGCTGACCAGCGAGTGGGAGAGTGCCGCGCCCTTCCTGGCCTGGGTCAACAGCGACGAGCACCTGGACACCGTGGAGCCGCTGCAGACCTGCGTCCGCGACACCCACTCGCTGCGCTACAGCGTCCTGCGGGAGACCGACGGCGCCCGGCCCGCACCCGGTGAGCCGCGCTCCGCGCCCCGGATCGGGGGCAACGTCGTACGCCACGCCCTGACCTTCACGGTACGGCCCGGCACCGAGGCCGAGACCGCCCGGCTGCTGTCCGAGTACGTGTCGCCCGACGCCCATGTGGACGGCTCCACGCGGCTGCTGCGCACCTCGCTGTTCATGTCCGGCAACCGGATCGTGCGGGCCGTGGAGGTGCGCGGCGACCTGCAGACGGCGCTGCGGCACGTGGCGCGCCAGCCCGGGGTGCGGGCCGTGGAGGAGGCCCTGAACCCGTTCCTGGAGCAGGACCGGGACCTCTCCGACCCGAACTCGGCCCGGCGCTTCTTCACCCGGGCCGCCATGCCGGCCGTCCACCACGCGGACGCTCCCGGCCGGGCCGGCGCGCGCGTCGAGCGGCTCGCGCTGCTGTACCCGGTACGCGCGGGCGCCGGCGGGGAGCTGGCCCGGCTGCTGGCCCGCCGGGACGCGTCCGCCGCACAGGACCCGGGCAGCCCGGTGCTCGCGGCCACCGTCTTCCACCGCGACGACCTCGTCGTACGGCTCGTCGACGTCGACGGCGACCCCGAGGCCGCGCCCGCCGCCGTCCTGGGCCTGCACGGGTTGGAGGGTGCCGAGGCCGCCGAGCGGCTGCTGGAGACCGCCGCGGTCGGCGTCGACGGGTCGCCGGGCGAGGCCGCCACGGCGGCCCGGCTGCTGGCCCGGATCCGGATGACCCCCCTGACCGACCGGCGTTCGGCCGGTTCCTGAACCACGCCCCGCGCGAGGCGCGGCCGGCCGGGCCCGACGGCGTGCCCGACCGCCGGTCCGCGCGAACCCGCCCGCTTCACCCGCTTCCCCTGCTCCCCGCTTCTTCCCCTTCCGCCCGTCACCCCGGAGTGAACGACATGACAGACCAGCAGGTACGCATCGTCTCGCTCGGCGACATCGCGCCGAACCGCCGCCGCGGCGGAGACCTCCGCGCGCTTCTCACGCCCACCACCGCCGGGTCGACCAGCGGCTTCATGGGCGTGGCCATCGTGCAGCCCGGCGACCGCATCGCGGAGCACTACCACCCGTACTCCGAGGAGTTCGTGTACGTCACGGAGGGCGCCCTCGAAGTGGACCTGGACGGGGTGCCGCACTCGCTCGCCACCGGCCAGGGGCTGCTCATCCCGCAGGACATGCGCCACCGCTTCCGCAACGCGGGGGACGTCGAGGCGCGGCTCGTGTTCCACCTGGGGCCGCTGGCCCCGCGCCCGGAGCTGGGCCACGTCGACACCGAGGACGCCGAGGGCAACGCGCTCCCGTGCGACGGGGCGCACGCGGGTCACGCCGGGCACGAGCGGCCCGCCGCGGCGGCCGAGGTGGTGTCATGACCCGGCGCCGGGTCGCCGTCACGGGCATAGGCGTCGTCGCCCCGGGCGGGATCGGCGTGCCCCAGTTCTGGGGGCTGCTGTCCGAGGGCCGTACGGCGACGCGCCGGATCTCCCTGTTCGACCCGGCCGGGCTGCGCTCGCAGATCGCCGCCGAGTGCGACTTCGACCCGTCCGACCACGGGCTCGGCCTCGCCACCGCCCAGCGCTGCGACAGGTACGTGCAGTTCGCGCTGGTGGCCGCCTCGGAGGCGGTCCGGGACGCCAACCTCGACATGGACCGCGAGGACCCCTGGCGGGCCGGTGCCACGCTCGGCACGGCGGTCGGCGGCACCACCCGGCTGGAGCACGACTACGTGCTGGTCAGCGAGCGCGGCACGCGCTGGGACGTCGACGACCGGCGGGCCGAGCCGCACCTGGAGCGCGCCTTCACCCCCGCCACCCTGTCCTCCGCGGTCGCCGAGGAGTTCGGGGTGCGCGGGCCGGTGCAGACGGTCTCCACCGGGTGCACGTCCGGCCTCGACGCGGTCGGGTACGCCTACCACGCGGTCGCCGAGGGGCGCGTCGACGTGTGCCTGGCGGGTGCGGCGGACTCCCCGATATCGCCGATCACCATGGCCTGCTTCGACGCCATCAAGGCGACCTCGCCGAACAACGACGACCCCGCGCACGCCTCCCGCCCCTTCGACGCCGACCGCAACGGCTTCGTGATGGGCGAGGGCGCGGCGGTGCTGGTCCTGGAGGACCTGGAGCACGCGCGGGCCCGGGGCGCGGAGGTGTACTGCGAGATATCCGGCTACGCCACCTTCGGCAACGCCTACCACATGACCGGGCTCACCAAGGAGGGCCTGGAGATGGCGCGGGCCATCGACACGGCGCTGGGCATGGCCCGCCTCGACGGCTCCGCGATCGACTACGTCAACGCGCACGGCTCCGGCACCCAGCAGAACGACCGGCACGAGACCGCGGCCGTCAAGCGCTCGCTGGGCGAGCACGCCTACGCGACGCCGATGAGCTCCATCAAGTCCATGGTGGGCCACTCGCTCGGCGCGATCGGCTCCATCGAACTGGCCGCGTGCGTGC
Source organism: Streptomyces violaceorubidus (assembly GCF_000717995.1). GTDB lineage: Bacteria > Actinomycetota > Actinomycetes > Streptomycetales > Streptomycetaceae > Streptomyces > Streptomyces violaceorubidus. The sequence continues at coordinate 66,256 of NZ_JODM01000032.1, read as the reverse complement.
TGGCGATGGCCCACCAGGTGGTGCCGCCGACGGCCAACTACACCACCCCCGACCCCGAGTGCGACCTGGACTACGTGCCGCGCGAGGCACGCGAGCGGACCCTGCGGCACGTGCTGTCGGTGGGCAGCGGCTTCGGCGGCTTCCAGTCCGCGGTCGTGCTGAGCGGCAGTGAAGGAGGGCTGCGATGAGCGGACCACAACGGACCGGCGGCGCCGGTGGGAACCGGCGCGCGGTCGTCACCGGCCTCGGCGTGGTGTCGCCGCACGGCACCGGTGTCGAGGCGCACTGGAAGGCGGTCGCCGACGGCACCAGCAGCCTCGGGCCCGTCACCCGGGAGGGCTGCGCGGACCTGCCGCTGCGGGTCGCGGGCCAGGTGCACGGCTTCGACGCGGCCGAGACGGTCGAGGACCGCTTCCTGGTCCAGACCGACCGGTTCACGCACTTCGCGCTGGCCGCCACCCAGCACGCGCTGGCCGATGCCCGGTTCGGCCGGGCCGACGTCGACTCGCCGTACTCGGTCGGCGTGGTCACCGCGGCGGGCTCCGGCGGCGGCGAGTTCGGTCAGCGGGAGCTCCAGAACCTGTGGGGCCAGGGCTCGCGCCACGTCGGCCCGTACCAGTCGATCGCGTGGTTCTACGCGGCCAGCACCGGCCAGGTCTCCATCCGCAACGACTTCAAGGGTCCCTGCGGGGTCGTGGCCGCCGACGAGGCGGGCGGCCTGGACGCCCTGGCGCACGCGGCCCTGGCCGTGCGGGGCGGCACCGACACGGTGGTCTGCGGTGCGACGGAGGCGCCGCTGGCCCCGTACTCGATCGTCTGCCAGCTGGGCTACCCCGAGCTGAGCCGGGCCGCCGAGCCCGACCGCGCCTACCGCCCGTTCACCGACGCGGCCTGCGGGTTCGCGCCGGCCGAGGGCGGTGCCGTACTCCTCGTGGAGGAGGAGACGGCGGCCCGGGAGCGCGGCGCGGACGTGCGGGCGACGGTGGCCGGGCACGCGGCGACCTTCACCGGGCCCGGCCGCTGGGAGGAGTCCCGGGAGGGGCTGGCCCGCGCGATCGCGGGCGCCCTGGCGGAGGCGGGCTGCCGGCCCGACGACGTCGACGTGGTCTTCGCGGACGCCCTCGGGGTCCCGGAGGCCGACCGGGCCGAGGCGCTGGCCCTGGCCGACGCGCTGGGCCCGCACGCCGCGCGGGTGCCGGTCACCGCGCCCAAGACCGGGACCGGGCGGGCGTACTGCGCGGCGCCGGTGCTGGACGTGGCGACGGCGGTGCTCGCGATGGAGCACGGGCTGATCCCGCCCACCCCGCACGTCTTCGACGTGTGCCACGACCTGGACCTGGTGACCGGTCGGGCCCGCCCCGCCGAGCCGCGCACCGCCCTGGTCCTCGCCCGCGGGCTCATGGGATCCAACTCGGCCCTCGTCCTGCGACGGGGCGCCGTGCCGGCCGAGGGCCGCTGACCGAGGACCCGCGGACCGCCGAACGACGACCGACGACCGACGACCGACGACCGACAGCCACGGAGGACACCCCGTGGCCGACCCACCCGAGTCAAGGAGGACACCCATGAGCGACCAGCTGGACTACCAGGTGACCGTCGAGGAGCTGTCGGCGCTGATGAAGCGCACCGCCGGCGTACACGTCGACCCGATCACCCTCCAGCAGCAGGCCGACGACGGTTTCGACACCTTCGGCCTGGACTCCCTCGGCCTGCTGGGCATCGTGGCCGAGCTGGAGAAGCGGTACGGCCTGGGCCTGCCCGAGCAGGCCGAGCGCTGCAAGACGCCCGCCGATTTCCTCGCGCTGGTCAACGGCGCCCTCAAGACGGGAGTGTGACGTGGCAGGGCACACCGACAACGAGATCACCATCGCCGCCCCGATGGAGCTGGTCTGGAACATGACCAACGACATCGAGAACTGGCCCCGGCTGTTCAGCGAGTACGCCTCCGTCGAGGTGCTCGACCGCGACGAGGACCGCGTCACCTTCCGGCTCACCATGCACCCGGACGCCGACGGCAAGGTGTGGAGCTGGGTCTCCGAGCGCGTCGCGGACCCCGTCACCCGCACCGTCCGCGCCCAGCGGGTGGAGACCGGCCCCTTCCAGTACATGAACATCGTCTGGGAGTACGCGGAGACCGCCGAGGGCGTCGTCATGCGCTGGACGCAGGACTTCGCGATGAAGCCGGACGCGCCCGTGGACGACGCCTGGATGACGGACAACATCAACCGCAACTCCCGTACCCAGATGGCGCTGATCCGGGACCGGATCGAGCAGGCGGCGAGCGAGCGGCGGACCGCTTCGGTGCTCGCCGACTGACACCCACGGACCTCGGCGAAGGGCAGCACCCCATGCACCACACACTGATCGTCGCCCGGATGGCACCCGGCGCGGCACCGGACATCGCGAAGGTGTTCGCGGAGTCCGACAGCGGCGAACTGCCGCACCTGGTGGGCGTCAACCGGCGCAGCCTCTTCGAGTTCGGTGACGGCGTGTACCTGCACCTCATCGAGAGCGACGAGGACCCGGCCCCCACCATCGGCAGGCTGACCGGGCACCCGGAGTTCCGCCAGGTCAGCGAGCGGCTGGAGCCGTACGTCTCGGCGTACGACCCGGCGACCTGGCGCGGTCCGAAGGACGCGATGGCGCGCTGCTTCTACCGCTGGGAGCGGACCCCCGCCGGCTGACGGCGCCCCGTCCCCGCACACGTCGGGGTCACCCGGTCTCCGCCGGGTGACCCCGACGGGCACGTTCTGGGCGAAGACGTTCCGGGGCGTCGAACGGTTGCCCGCACGCGTCCGGTGTCCGCGTGAGAAGGGACACTTCGGAAACCGTGATGTTTTCGCACGTCCGTCCGCTTGGATCTTGGGGGTACAACAGCACATCGGAGTCCGCTGTGCGCGCCCCACCCACCAGCAGAGAGGACGCACACCGTGGGCCGAACCACCGCCCGCCGGGCCGGCCGAAGAACCGGGCCGGACGGCGCCGGGGACACCTCCCGCTCCCGCAGACGCAGACGCCGGGGGCCCGCCCGCGTGCTCATGGCCTGCCTCGCCCTCGGGGCCGTCCTGCTCACCGCGGGTGCCGCCGTGGCGTACTGGCGGGAGACCCGGCCACCGGTGACCGACGACCAGGCGGCCGACGTCACGGACGCCCTGGACGCCTCCACCCGCGGGCCCTCCCCCTCGCCCTCCGGCTCCCCTTCGGCGTCGGCGTCCCCGAAGGCCTCCCCGTCGCCCTCGGCCCCGCCCTCCCCCAGCACCATCGCCATTCCGGCGACCGGGCCCGGCACCTTCGTCACCGCGCGGGCCGACGGCACGACCGTGGGCACCGGCAGCCATGTGCGCCGCTACAAGGTCCTCGTCGAGGACGGCATCGACGTCCGGCCGAGCGCCGCCGCCGACGAGATCTCCGAGGTGCTCGCCGACCACCGCGGCTGGACCCGGGACGGGACCGACTCCTTCCGGCTGGTCAGCAGCGGTTCGTACGACTTCGTGGTGAAGATCGCCACGCCGGGCACCGTCGACGAGATCTGCGGCGCCGCGGGGCTGCTCACCCGGGGCGAGGTCAACTGCAGCGTCGGCACGGACGTCGTGGTGAACCTCAAGCGCTGGGTGCTGGGCTCGCCGGAGTTCGACGGCCCGATCCACGAGTACCGGGCTCTGATCGTCAACCACGAGGTCGGCCACCGCATCGGCCACGGCCACGAGACCTGCCCGGGAGCGGGCCGGCCCGCTCCGGCGATGATGCAGCAGATCAAGGGCCTCAAGGGGTGCGTGGCCAACGCCTGGCCCTACGACGAGTCGGGCGACTACCTGGGCGGCCCCGCGGTCCCCTGATCGAGAGCGCCCGGCCCGGCCCCGCGCGGCGCGTTCGGCGGACGGTTCGCGGGACAGGAGGCGGGGCGGAGGGTGAGGATCGGACCATGACCACCACTCCTGGCTTCGACCCCCGCGCCCTGCTGGCCGAGAGCCGGCTCGGCGTACTGGCGACGATCAAGTCGGACGGCCGCCCGCAGCTCTCCCCCGTCATGCCCGCCTACGACCCGGACGCGGGCGTCATCCGCGTGTCCACCCGCGAGGGCCTCGCCAAGACGGCGAACCTGCGCCGCGACCCGCGGGCCACGCTGGAGGTGACCGCCCCGGACGGCCGGTCCTGGGCCACCGCCGAGGGCGTCGCCACCCTCACCGGGCCGGGAAGCGACCCGCACGGGCCGGAGGTCGAGGCGCTGGTGGAGTACTACCGCGCCGCGGCCGGGGAGCATCCGGACTGGGACGAGTACCGCTCGACGATGGTCTCCGACCGCCGGGTGCTGCTCACCATCGCGGTCGAGCGCGTGTACGGCGCCGACATCGGCTGAACCGGCGCGGGAGCGGGTCCCCCGCCCGCCGGACGAGTTCGGTGCCCGCGCGGTGAGGGATCCGCCCGCCGTTCCCGTACCTCCTGGCGTACCCGTACGGGCACGCGCGCGAGCACGCGTGCCCGCACCCCGCGTCGCCCCTGGAGGCACCATGCGCCTGTCCCGCAGCAGGATCGGAGTCGTCGTCCTGTTCGGTGCGATGACCCTGACCCTCACCGCGCTGGCCTTCCCGGCCGTGCTCGGTCTGGACAAGGCCGACGGCAACCAGGACCGGGTGGTGGCCAGTACGCGGTTCGGCCCGCTCACCGAGGCCGACCGCGACTTCGTGGTCAAGGTCCGGGCCGCCGGGCTCTGGGAGTACCCGCTGGGCGAGATGGTGATGAAGCGCGGGACGACGAAGGCGATGAGGACGGCCGGCGAGCACCTGGTCGTCGGGCACGCCGGTCTGGACGCGCTGTGCCGGGAGATCTCGCCCGAGCTGGGCATCACGCTGCCCAACCGGGCCTCCCCGCAGCAGGAGGGCTTCGTGGCCACCGTGGACGCAGAGACCGGTGCGGAGTTCGACTCGTCTGCGGTCAACATCATGCGGGTGACCCACGGTCAGATCTTCCCGGCCATCGCCAGGATCCGGGCCTCCACCAAGAACACCCTCGTGCGGCAGCTGGCGGACCTGGCCAACGACACCGTCCTGGACCACATCACGGTGCTGGAGAAGACCGGGCTGGTCGAGTACGACCGGGTCACCTTCCAGCAGACCGGCCCGGCGAAGCTGCCGAGGGAGAAGGTCACCCCGCCCCCGCCGCAGCCCGGCGAGCGGGTGCTGGTGCTCAAGCCGCGCCCCGACCTGAACGTGAACACCGCCTCCCCGACGCCCACCGAGTCCCCGGCGGGCCCCTGACGCCGCGGCGCGGGCGCGATCACGACCGCGTCACGACCGGCGGCCGGGGGAACGGGCCGCCGGTCGCGCACGTTCTTACGGGGTGGCGGCCGACGGAGTCCGCCGGGCCATGACCATCCGGCGCCGGACCCGGTGGTGGGCGGGCCGACCCCTTGTCCCCGCCCGCGTCCGTCCGGGGCCGACGACGAGAAGAGCGGGACCATGACCGCTTCCGGGCCGGGCAGCGGCGACACCCCGGGGGAGCCGGACGGCACGCCGGCCGTCCCCGAGTACGTCTGGCGGCTGTTCCTGGAGGACGACGAGCGCGCCATCCGCGCCTCCGCGCCCAGGGAGCCCTCGGCACGGGACCGGGTCCCCGGACGCGGGCCCCAGGAGCCGCCCGCCGACCGTCCCGACCGCGCGCGCGGCACGGTCGGCGAGGCGTGGCGCCGGGAGGAGACCTGGGCCGGACCGGCCTGGCGCGAGCTGGACGGCCGGGCGCGGCTGCGGCGGGTCGGCCGGCTGGCCGGCACGGCCGCCGCCCTCGCCCTCGCCCTGACCGCGTGGTCGCAGCTGTCCACCGGTCCGGCCACCCCGGGCGGCGGACCGGCCGAGACCATCGGGCAGCGCCTGGAGGAGAGCCCCGCCCTGCCCACACCGGCCTCGCCCGCGCCGGCCTCCCTCGCGCCGACCGAGTCCGGCGCGGCGAGCCCCGCCGTCTTCGAACCCGTGCCGTCCGCGATACCCCGGGCGTCCACGTCCCCCTGGACGATCAACTGATCCCGGGTGCGCCCGCGGGGCGCGCCCGTCAGGCGCTGCGCCTGCGGGAGGCCGTCTTCTTGGCGGTGCTCTTCGCGGTGCCGCGGGCCGTGGCCCTGTCGCCGCTCCGGGTGGTGCTCTTCGCCGCGGCTTTCTTGGCGGTGGACTTGGCCGCCGTCTTCTTCGCGGCCCCCGCGGACCCCGCCGTCGACTTCTTCGGCTCCGCCTTCTTGGCCGCCGTCTTCTTCGCCGCCGACGTCGACTTCTTGCCGCCGGTCTCCTTGGGGGCCCGCCGGGAGGAGGTCCCGCGCTGCGGCAGCGACCTGACCTGCGCCTTCTCGGGCGCCCCGGTCTCCTCGCCGTCCCGGGACTCCCGTGCCGCCCGCACACTGCTCTCCAGGGCGGCCATCAGGTCGAGCACCTTCCCCGGGGCCGCCTCCTCGCGGACCTCCGGGGGCCGCTCGCCGGCGGCCTTGGCGGCGACCACCTCCTCGACGGCCTCCCGGTACTCGTCGTGCAGGTCGTCCAGGTCGATCTCGCCGAGGGTGTCCATGAGGGCGTCCGCGAGGTCCAGTTCCTGGTCGCGCACGGTGACGCCGGCCTCCGGGGCGACGCCCTCGGGTGCGCGCACCTCGTCCGGCCACAGCAGGCCGTGCATGGCGATGGCGTCGCCGACGACCCGGAGCATGCCGAGGCGCTCCCGGCCGCGCAGCGCGAACTTGGCGATGGCGACCCGGTTGCTGCGCTTGAGTGCCTCGCGCAGCAGCGTGTACGGCTTGGCGGCCGGGGCGCCGCTCGCCGCGAGGTAGTAGGCCGAGCCCATCTGGAGCGGATCGATGCGGTCCTCGGGCACGAAGGCCACGATCTCGATCGTGCGGGCCGTCGGGATCGGCAGCTGGGACAGGTCCTCGTCGGTGATCGGGATCATCGAGCCGTCGGCGTCCTCGTAGGCCTTGCCGATCTCGGCCTGGGTGACCTCGCGGTCCTCCAGTTCGCACACCTTGCGGTAGCGGATCCGGCCGCCGTCCTCCGTGTGGATCTGGCGGAAGGAGACCGCGTGGCTCTCGGTCGCGTTCACCAGCTTGATCGGGATGCTGACCAGGCCGAAGGAGATGGCGCCGTTCCAGATGGATCGCACGTGCAGCACCGTTCCTCTCGGGCGCTTTCAGGTGTTTTGTCCATGTTCTATGAGATTCTCATGATATGGCGCCGATGACGGAAGTGGAGGGGCGGCGGGTGGCCCTCAGCAACCTGGACAAGGTGCTGTATCCCGCGGCCGGCTTCACCAAGGGCGAGCTGCTGCACTACTACGCGACGACCGCCGGGGTGCTGCTGCCGCACCTGCGCGACCGCCCGGTCTCCTTCCTGCGCTATCCGGACGGCCCGGACGGTCAGCTGTTCTTCACCAAGAACGTGCCGCCGGGTACCCCCGACTGGGTCACCACGGCGCAGGTGCCCCGCTCGCAGGGCCCGGCCCGGATGGTGCTGGTGCAGGACCTGGCGAGCCTGATGTGGGCCGCGAACCTGGTGACCGAGTTCCACACCCACCAGTGGACCGCCGACGACCCCGGCGAGGCCGACCGGCTGGTGTTCGACCTGGACCCCGGCCCGCCCGCGACCGTGGTGCAGTGCTGCGAGGTCGCGCTGTGGCTGCGGGAGCGGCTGGCGGCGGACGGGATCGAGGCGTACGCCAAGACCTCCGGGGCCAAGGGGCTGCACCTGCTGGCGGGGGTGCGGGGGTCGTCCTCGGAGCGGGTGTCGGACTACGCGAAGGCGCTCGCGGTGGAGGCGGAGCGGGCGCTGCCGAAGCTGGTGGTGCACCGGATGACGCGCAGCCTGCGGCCGGGGAAGGTGTTCGTGGACTGGAGCCAGAACGCCGCGCGCAAGACCACGGCGGCCCCGTACACCGTGCGCGCCCGCGAGGTGCCCGCGGTCTCCACGCCGGTGACGTGGGACGAGGTCGCCGGGTGCTCGCGGGCGGAGCAGTTCGTCTTCCTGGCGCCGGACGTCGCGCCCCGGCTGCGGGACCACGGCGACCTGCTGGCGCCGCTGTTCGAGCGGCGCCGGGCGACGGCGCTGCCCTGAGCCGGGGCCGCCCTCACAGGCGCTGCCAGGTGGCCCGGTCCCGGGCCATGGCGTGCAGCGACTCCACGTCCGCCGGTTTCAGCACCCCGCCGGTGCGGGCCAGCTCCGGCAGCTCCCGGTCGGTGAGGACGCGCACCGAGCGGGGCGGGGCGGCGACGGACACGTGGGCCGGCTCGACGAGGACGAGGACCGGACGGACCTCCGCGGTCAGGGCGTGGCAGGCCCGGTCGGCGTCCGCGCGGACCCAGCGCAGCAGCGGGTGGGGGGCGCGGCGGCCCAGCGCCACCAGCGGGTCGGTGACCCGCACCCGCTGTCTGCGCGCGGGCAGCACGTGGAGGACGAAGAGGCCCCCGGGTCCGACCAGCAGGTGGTGGAGGCGGTCGCCGCCGGGCAGCGGGAGGGAGTGCAGGGTGCGCCAGCCGGCGCCGTCGAGACGGTCGAGGGCGGCCCCGGTCGCCTGCTCGGCGGCCAGCGCCCGGCGGCGCGGGTCGGGGCGCAGCCGATGCGCCGGTGCGGGCTCGCGCTCCAGGGCGACCAGGAGGGCCTCGCCGGGCCGGTTGGGGGCGAGGTCGTCGTCCGGGTGGAGAGTGAGCCGGGCCAGCTCGGCGGGGGTCGGCACGGGGGGCGGCCCGACCGTGACGGGGCCGGTGACGAAGGGGCGCAGGGCCTGGAGGACCTCGTCCCTGCGGTCGTCGCTCAGCAGGTTGACGCGGGCCGCCCCACGGTCGTACCAGGCGACGTTCCCGCCGCCCGGGAGGCAGACGTAGAGCCGTTCCCGGCCGTGGCGCCGGGTCGGCACGACGCGCAGTCCGTCCATGCCATCACCACCCCCTTCCATGGGACCAGGCGGGATGCCGCGGGGCAAGAACCCGGTTGCCTTCGCCAGGAGTTGGGAAGACCCTGGGCGGGACTGGGGAGGTGTCTGTGCGGACCCCTGGGGCAGGCCCCGACGTGCCGGCGCCGGACCGGCCGTGGGACGAGATCGTGCCGGGACTGTGGATGGGCGGGCACGAGTTCCGGCGGACGGCCGGGCGGCTGGAGTTCGCCGTGGTGCGCGACGAGTTCGACCTCGTCCAGACGCTGCTGCGGCTGCCCGGGCACGGGCCGGACGAGGGGGTCGAGCACCATGTCTGGCCGATCCCGGACGGGCCCCTGGACGGCACGCAGCTCGCCGGGGTGATCCGGCTGGCCCAGGCCGCGGGCGAGGCGCTCGACGAGGGCCGGAAGGTCCTCGTCCGCTGCTACCACGGGTACAACCGCTCCGGGCTCGTCGTCGCGCACACGCTGATGCGCCGGGGCAGCGGCGCCGAGGAGGCGATCCGGCTGATCCGGGCCCGGCGCTCGCCGTGGGCGCTGCACAACGACCTGTTCGTGGCCTACCTCCGGGCCGGTCTGGCCACCGTGCGGCTGCTGGAGGACCTGGCCGAGTAGCCCGGCGGGCCCGTGCGCACGCAGAATGGCCTTCCGTGCGGCGATGCGTACGGTGCCGCGGTCCGTGGTGCCGCCCGTGGCCGTGCGGACCGCCGACGCCGATCACCGAACCCCCAGGAGTGCAGTGCTCCCGAGCCGCCGCGGGCACCCCGCCCGTGTCCCCGCCGCTCTCGCGCTGCTCCTGGCGACCGCGGCGACCGGTGCGCTGGCGGCCTGCGGGGACACCGGCGGGCTCGAGGACGCCGGGGCGACGGCCGCCGCGCGCGATCCGGCCCGGCTGTGGCCCGGCCTGACCCCGGCGTCCACTCCGGCGTACGACATCGGCGAGGTGGAGCACGCGCCGGTGAAGGGCGTCGCGGTGCCCGGCGGCGACATCCGCAGGGCGGACCCGGTGGCCGCGGTGCGCGCCGAGATCGCCGAGCACCCGGAGGACTACGCGGGCGCGAAGGCGCGGTACCACGAGACGTCCGAGCGGATGGCGGACTGCGGCACGGACGGCGCCGGTGACGAGCGGGGCGGCTGCCCGGTGCTGCGGCCGTACTACCGGGACCTGACCGGTGACGGGCGGCCCGAGATGACGCTGGGTTTCCGGCTGCTGCCGGACAGACTGACCGCCGTGCGCGTGTACACCGTCGACAAGGACCGGCTCGTGCGGGTGATGTCCTACGAGGACGCCGTGAGCGCGGTCGAGCTGGCCGGGCGGACGGTGATCGTCCGCTCGCCCTCGGAGGTCGCCGGGTACGAGTACCGCCTGCAGTGGACCTGGGACGCGGACCAGCGGGCCATGCTGCTGACCAGCGACGAGATGCTGCGCACCGACGACGGCGGACAGCACACGAAGCGTCCGTCCGCCGCGCCGTCCGCCTCCCCGCCGCCCTCCTCGCCGTCCTCCCCGTCGCCCTCGGCGAGTGCCCGGTGAGAGTCCCCCTCCCCCGGTGGGCCGGACCGCTCGCGGTGAAGGCGGCCGTGTTCATCACCGTGATGTGCTGCGGGCTCGCCGCGCTGCTCGGTGTCCTGGTGCACGTCTCGGTGACCAACCAGACCGTGGGCCAGGCGCGTGACACCGCCCTGGCCCGGCTGCGGGACGCCACCGAGTCCTACGAGGCGGGGGACCCGCTGCGCCGCGGGGCCGGCGTCGATCCGCCGGCGCTGCCGCGGCCGCTGCGGGAGCTGGCCGTCTCGGGCCGGCGCGGCACGATGCTCGCCGAGTACGCGGGACGCCCGACGATGTGGGCGGCGGGCCCCGCCGACCGGGGCCGGGTGCTGGCGGTGCGGGTCGACCACTCCCAGGGCCAGGCCACCATCGACGGCCTGGACGGCGCGATCGTGTGGTCCTCGGCACTGGCGATCGGGGCGACGCTGCTGGTCGGCGCGATCGCCGTGACGCGGGTGACGCGGCGGCTGCACACCACGGCGCGGGTGGCGCGCCGGATCACCGCCGGCGACCTCGACGCCCGGGTCGGTGACCCGCGCGCCCAGGATCCGACCCGCCCGCAGGACGAGGTGGCCTCGGTCGCCGCCGCGCTGGACTCCATGGCGTCGTCGCTGCAGGGCAAGCTGCTCGCCGAGCAGCGCTTCACCGCAGACGTGGCGCACGAGCTGCGCACCCCGCTCACCGGCCTGCACGCGGCGGCCGAGCTGCTGCCGCCGAGCCGCCCCACCGAACTGGTGCGGGACCGGGTGGCGGCGCTGCGCACCCTCACCGAGGACCTGCTGGAGATCTCCCGGCTGGAGAGCGGGCGGGAGCGGCCCGCGACGGAGCCGGAGGAGCTGGGGGCGCTGGCCCGGCGGGTGGTGCGGGGCTCGGGCACCGGCACGCGCGTGGACGTCGTGCGGGACGCGTGGGTGGAGACCGACCGGCGGCGCCTGGAGCGGGTGCTGGGCAACCTGGTCGCGAACGCGGACCGGCACGGCCGGGCGCCGGTGGTGCTGACCGTGGACGGTGCGGTGGTCACCGTACGGGACCACGGGGACGGCTATCCGGAGTACCTCCTGGCGCACGGGCCGCAGCGTTTTCGCACCGAGGGCGGGACGAAGGGGCACGGGCTGGGGCTGACCATCGCGCTGGGGCAGGCCGAGGTCCTCGGGGCGCGGCTGGAGTTCACCAACCCGCCGGACGGCGGGGCACTGGCCCGGCTGACGCTCCCTCAGCAGCCCTGACCACCCCGACCACCCCCGACCACGGCCCCTTCCCCGATGGCTCAGCGCGGCGGGCGGTGGGCACGGGGCGCTCCTAATGTGGCGGTTAGTCAGCTGAAGACCCGTTCGCTCCCGGGAGGTACTCCCATGCCGCCAGTGTCCGCACCGGTCACGCGCTCACCCCTGGTCCGCGGTCTCGCCACCGCCCTCGCGGCCGGCGCGCTCGCCACCGCCGTCGCCGTCGCGCCCGCCGCCGCCGCCGCTGACGACGGGTGGGGTGGCGAGGCCGGTTCCCCGTCCGCCGTCACCGGCCAGGAGAGCCGCGGCGGGAACGGCGGCGAGGAGTGGGGCGGGAGCGACGGCCGCCAGGAGCAGGGCCGCTACCGGGGCCGTGTGACGGCCGACCGGCTCGCCCTGCGCACCTCGCCGACCCGCGGTGCGGAGGTCATCCGGTACGCCCGTCGCGGCGAGGTCGTCTCCATCCACTGCAAGACTCCCGGCGACCGGGTGCGGGGCAACCCCCTCTGGTACCTCCTCACGGACGGCACCTGGGCCTGGGGCGCGGCCCGATACATCGACAACATCGGCCCCGCGCCGCGCTGGTGCTGAACCACAAGCCGCGCACACCACACCACATGGGTAAGTTCCGGACATGACCAAGGCCGGAACCGGAACCGGAATCACCGTGGCCCAGGCGGACATCCCCGCTCCCGTCGCCCGGCTCCCCCGGCGCCGGGGCGTCGAACTCGCGCTCATCGTCATGGCCGTCCTGCTGTCGGTCTTCGGCTACTGCAACGTCGGCCTCGCCCAGCACGACGCCCTTCCGCCCGGCGCCGCCGGCTACGGCGCCGGACTCGGTGTGCTCGCGCTCCTCGCCCACCTGGCGGTACGGCTGCGCGCCCCGTACGCCGACCCGCTGCTGCTGCCCATCGGGGTGCTGCTCAACGGGCTCGGCCTGGTGCTGATCTACCGGCTCGACCTGGAGACGCCGGGCGACCGGGCGGCCCCGACCCAGCTGGTGTGGTCGACGCTGGGTGTCGCGCTGTTCATCGTGGTCGTCCTGCTGCTGCGCGACCACCGGGTCCTGCAGCGCTACGCCTACGTGTGCGTCGCCGCGGCGCTCGCCCTGCTCACCGTGCCGATCTTCTTCCCGGCGGTGAACGGCGCCCGCATCTGGATCCGGATCGAGGACTTCTCCATCCAGCCCGGCGAGTTCGCGAAGGTCCTGCTCGCGGTGTTCTTCGCCGCCTACCTGGCCGCCAACCGCAGCGCGCTGGCGTACGCGGGCCGCCGGGTGTGGCGGCTGCAGCTGCCCACCGGCCGGGTGCTGGGCCCGATCCTGGCGGTGTGGCTGGTCAGCGTCGGCGTCCTGGTCCTGGAACGGGACCTCGGCACCTCGCTCCTCTTCTTCGGCCTGTTCGTGGTCCTGCTCTACGTCGCCACCGGCCGCACCGGCTGGATCGCCGTCGGGCTGCTGCTGGCCTCGCTGGGCGCGGTCGCCGTGGGCTGGCTGGAGCCGCACGTGCACAGCAGGGTGGAGGACTGGCTGCACCCCTTCGCGTCCATCGAGGCGGGCGACGGCCCGAACCAGCTGGCCCAGTCCCTGTTCGCCTTCGCGGCGGGCGGGGTGACCGGCACGGGGCTCGGCCTCGGCCACTCGGTCCTGATCGGCTTCGCCGTCAAGTCGGACTTCATCCTGGCGACGGCCGGGGAGGAGCTGGGCTTCCTCGGTCTGAGTGCCGTCTTCCTGCTGTACGGGCTGCTGGTGGAGCGGGGCTACCGGGCGGGGCTGGCGGCCCGCGACCCCTTCGGCCGGCTGCTCGCGGTCGGCCTCTCCTCGATCGTGGCGCTCCAGGTGTTCGTCATCGCGGGCGGGGTGACCGGGCTGATCCCGCTGACCGGCATGGCGATGCCGTTCCTGGCGCAGGGCGGGTCCTCGGTCGTCACCAACTGGGCGATCGTGGCGCTGCTGATCCGGGTCAGCCACGCGGCCCGGCGGGGGACGCCCTCGTGACCCGGAACATCCGGCACGCGGCCGTCTTCTGCGCCCTGCTGCTGGTCGCCCTGGTGGTCAACGCGGCCCGGGTGCAGATCGTCCAGAAGCCGGAGTACGACGGCAACCCGGCCAACCGCCGCCCCGACATCGCCCGTTACCAGCAGCCCCGCGGCGACATCCTGGTCGGCGACGAGGCGGTCACCGGCTCCCGGGACACCGGCGAGCACCTGCGCTTCGAGCGGACCTACGCAGACGGGCCGATGTACGCCCCGATCACCGGCTTCGCCTCCCAGGCGTACGGGACGACGCTGCTGGAGCACGCCGAGGACGGCCTGCTGTCCGGCGCCGACCCGATGCTCGCGCCGCTGCCGCTGTGGCACGACGTCACGGGCGCCCCCAACCCGGGCGGCGACGTGGTGACGACGATCGACGGGGCCGCGCAGCGGGCGGCGTTCGAGGGGCTGCGCGGGCGCAAGGGGGCGGTGGCGGCGATCGAGCCGGCCACGGGCCGCGTCCTCGCGCTGGTCTCCACCCCGTCCTACGACCCCCAGCTGCTGTCCGGGAACAGCGCCGCCGCCACCCGGACCTGGCACCGGCTGAACGACGACCCGGACAAGCCGATGCTCAACCGGGCGGTGAGCCGGACCTATCCGCCGGGTTCCACGTTCAAGGTGGTCACCGCGGCGGCGGCGCTGGACGCGGGCGTGGTGCGCGGCCTGGACGCGCCGACCCGCTCCCCCGACCCGTACACCCTGCCCGGGACGCGGACGAGGCTCACCAACGAGGCCGACGGGTGCCGCGACGCCTCGCTGCGGGAGGCGTTCGAGTGGTCCTGCAACACGGTGTTCGCCAAGCTCGGCGTGGACGTGGGCGTGCGCGGCATGACGGCGACGGCGGAGGCCTTCGGCTTCAACGACGACGGGCTGCGGGTCCCCTTCCCCGTCGCACGGAGCACCTTCGACACCTCGGTGGACCGGGCGCAGCTCGGCCTGTCGTCGATCGGTCAGTACAACACGCGGGCGACGCCGTTGCAGATGGCGATGGTGGCGGCGGCGGTGGCGGACGGTGGCCGGGTGCGCTCGCCGTACCTGGTGGAGCGGACCCTGCGGGCGGGCGGCAGCCTGGTGGCGGCGGCCGGCTCGCGCCCCTCCCGGGAGGTGATGCGCCCCTCGACGGCGGCGCTGCTCAAGGAGCTGATGACCGGGGTGGTGGACAAGGGCACCGGCGCGAAGGCGGCGATCCCGGGTGCGACGGTGGGCGGCAAGACCGGCACGGCCCAGCACGGCGTCGGCAACTCGGGCATCCCGTACGCCTGGTTCGTCTCCTGGGCGCGGGGCGACGGGGACGTGGAGCCGAAGGTCGCGGTCGCGGTGGTGGTCGAGGGCTCGGCGGCGGACCGGGAGGGGATCAGCGGGGGCGGGCTGGCGGCGCCGATCGCGCGGGCGGTGATGGAGGCGGTGCTCGGGGGGTGAGTCAGCGCCCCCGCCACCGCGGTCAGGAAGGGGGCAGACCCGGCGGTCGGCGGTTGATGGCGGTGAGATCGACGGTGAGGGGGAAGGGGACGTTGAGTTTCATCCGGTCATGGTGGATGCCGGTGACGCTGTAGGCACCCGTGGCGGGGTCGAGTTCGTAGGTGTAGACGACGGGCAGTCCGTCGTTCTCCTCCACCCTCCAGTAGTACGGGATCCCTGCGGCCGCGTACTTGTGCGGCTTCACTTCCCGGTCCCTTTCCAGGGAGTCCTCGGACACCACTTCGACGGCGAGGACGACGGAATCCGAGTGGTGCCAGGTCTGCCGTGGTCCGGTGTCGGCGTCCGCCCGATACACCAACACGTCCGGTTCCGGTCGGTTGCGCCGGTCGAGCCTGACGCTGAACTCCCGGTCGACGTCGTACGCGTCCGGCGCCTGGCTGAGCAACGCGTACTCCAACAGCCGGATGGTGCGCAGGTGAAAGCGGGTCTGCGGACTCCCGAAGACGAGGCTCCCGTCGATCAGCTCCGTGTGCGGAGGCAGGTTGGGAAGCTCGTCGAGGTCGTCCGCCGTCCAGCCGCGCTCCGGCGGACGGGGCCACTCGTAGTCGTCGTCCAGCCCGTAGTCACGCGCGGCGCTCATGATCGCTCCCATGTGCCGGAGTCTGACCGACACGGCCAGCGTACCCAGGACGAGCGCCGACGGAGCGCCCCATCGAGCGACCCCGCGCCGAGGCATTGAAGGCGCCCCACCTTTACTCGCGGTCAACAACTTCCGCGCAGGGGATTGACGAGCTTGCTGACACGCAGTCTCATAAGACGCAGCACGCTGGAGTGACCGCGGGTAACACGATCGTTCGACGAGGTGGGACACAGCCATGACGACCCTGACGGAAGCCGACGCGCTCGAGGGCCTGCGCGACGCGCTCGGCCTGCTCAAGGACCGCGAGCAGGTGGCCGAACGGCTGCTCGACTCGTCCGCCAAGCACTCCTTCGACCCGGACAAGGAGCTGGACTGGGACGCGCCGTTCGAGGACGGCAAGTGGTTCTGGCCGCCGGAGCTGGTGTCGCTGTACGACACCCCGATGTGGCAGCGGATGAGCGAGGAGCAGCGCATCCTGCTCTCCCAGCACGAGGCCGCCGCGCTCGCCTCGCTCGGCATCTGGTTCGAGCTGATCCTGATGCAGCTCCTGGTCCGGCACATCTACGACAAGGCGGCGACGAGCGCCCACGTGCGCTACGCGCTGACCGAGATCGAGGACGAGTGCCGGCACTCGAAGATGTTCGCCCGGCTGATATCCCGCGGCGAGACGCCGTGGTACCCGGTGAGCCCGGCCCACCAGCACCTGGGGCGCCTGTTCAAGACGATCTCCACCACGCCCGGCTCCTTCACCGCCACGCTGCTCGGCGAGGAGGTCCTGGACTGGATGCAGCGGCTGACCTTCCCGGACGAGCGGGTCCAGCCGCTGATCCGGGGCGTCACGCGCATCCACGTCGTGGAGGAGGCCCGGCACGTGCGGTACGCCCGTGAGGAGCTGCGCCGGCAGATGGTGACGGCCCCGAAGTGGTCGCAGGAGTTCACCCGGGTCACCTCCGGCGAGTTCGCCCGCGTCTTCTCCAAGGCCTTCGTCAACCCCGAGGTCTACACGAACGTCGGCCTGGACAAGCGGGAGGCCCTGGCCCAGGTCCAGGCCAGCGGCCACCGCCAGGAGATCATGCAGACCGGCGCGAAGCGCCTCACGGACTTCCTGGACGACATCGGCGTACTGCGCGGCGTCGGCCGGAGGCTGTGGCGGTCCTCGGGGCTGCTGGCGTAGTCCGGCCGGTCCGTTCCGCCGACGTGGGTGGTCGCCCGGTGGTGCGGGTTACGCTGCGGTTCATGACCCCGCCGGCCCCCACCCCCGCCTACCGCCGCCTCAGTGTGGAGGAGCGCCGCGTCCAGTTGCTGGACGCGGCGCTCGCCCTCTTCGCGCACCGGGCCCCGGAGGAGGTCTCCCTGGACGACGTGGCCGAGCGGGCCGGGGTCTCGCGGCCCCTGGTGTACCGGTACTTCCCCGGCGGCAAGCAGCAGCTGTACGAGGCCGCGCTCAGGTCGGCCGCCGACGAGCTCCGGCTGTGCTTCGACGAGCCCCGCGAGGGCCCGCTGCTGACCCGGCTCTCCCGCGCCCTGGACCGCTACCTCGCCTTCGTCGACCAGCACGACACCGGCTTCAGCGCCCTGCTGCGCGGCGGCAGCGTGGTGGAGACCTCGCAGACCTCGGGCATCGTGGACGGCGTACGCCGGGCCGCAGCCGACCACATCATGCGCCACCTGGACGTCGCCGAAGCCGGTCCCCGGCTGCGGATGACCGTCCGGATGTGGATCACGGCGGTGGAGGCGGCCTCGCTGATCTGGCTGGACGAGGACAAGCAGCCGCCCGTGGACGAGCTGCGGGACTGGCTGGTGGAGCAGTTCCTCGCCGTGCTGACGGTCACCGCCCGCCGCGACCCGCAGACCGCGACGCTGGTCGGGGCACTGGCGGCGGACCTCTGACCGTGCGCCGTCCTGCGGCACCGGTGCGCCGATCACCGACACTGGTGCCGTGAAGAGCGAAGACACCCCCTTCGAGGGCGGCCCCATGGACGGACGCGTGCTGCCCGTCCTGGTCGGGATGACCGGGCACCCGCCGAAGACGTACCGCATCCCCGTCCCGGACCCGGACGGCGGTCCGCCCACCGTGCTGGTGTACCGGCGCGTGCCGCGGGACGCGCGGGGCGGGCTGCGGTTCGCCCGGTGGAAGTACGCGTACGACCCCTCGGGCAGGCGGGGCTCCGGCCGGAAGTGGCCCTGGTCGAGGCCGGAGGCCGGGCCGGGCGCCGATCCAGACGCCACGCCGCGCGGCAAGCCGGACGACGCGGACGGGTGACCCGGTTGCGCCGAACCGCGCACACTCGGCGCGCGAAGGCCCGAAAGGCGCCACATGCTCACCGTGCGGAGCGGACCCGCCGCCCCGCACCGGAGGTGATGGCGTGTCAGGAAGGCTTCCGCGTCTGGCGTGCACCGCGGCCCTCGCGGCCGGGATCGTCCTCGCACCCGTGTCCGCCGCGGCCGAACCCGAGCCCGGTCCGGCCCAGGGCGCGGCCGGCGAGCGTACCGTGGCCGGGCTGCTGACGGACCTTCAGCGGCTGTACCGCGAGGCGGAGAAGGCCACCGAGACCTACAACGGCACCGAGGAGCGGCTGAAGGCGCAGCGGGCCCGGGTGCTGCGGCTGAACGCCGAGCTGACCCGGACCCGGCTCTCGCTGCGGGACAGCCGCGGCGCGGCCGGGCGGCTGGCCCGGCAGCAGTACCAGAGCAGCAGCGGCCTCTCCCCCTACCTGCGGCTGCTGCTGGCCCGCGACCCCCAGCACGCCCTCGACCAGGGGCATGTGATCGGCCGGCTCTCCAAGGAGCGGGCCGAGACGGTGGGCCGGCTGACCGGCGACACGAGGAAGGCCGACGAGCTGGCCGGCCGGGCCCGTGCCGCCCTGGCCCGGCAGACCGCCCTCGCCGAACGCCAGGAGAGGGAACGGGACGGTGTGCGCGCACGCCTGCGCGCCGTCGAGGAGCTGCTCGCCTCGCTCACCCCCGAGCAGCTGGCCGCCGTGGCGGAGCTGGAGAAGAGCGGGGCCGAGGAGGAGCAGGAGCGCTTCCTTGCGTCCGGCGCGCTCGGCGACGACGCCAAGCCGTCCGCCGAGGGCGAGCGGGCGGTGCGCTTCGCGGTGGAGCAGCTGGGCAAGCCGTACGAGTGGGGCGCCGAGGGCCCGGCGTCGTACGACTGCTCGGGGCTGACCTCCGTGGCCTGGGAGCGGGCGGGGACGCCGATCCCCCGGACCAGCCAGGAGCAGTGGGCGCGCCTCGACCGCGTGCCGCTGGACGCCCTGCGCCCCGGTGACCTGGTGGTGTACTTCCCCGAGGCCACCCATGTGGCGATCTACCTGGGCGACGGCATGGTGGTCCAGGCACCGCGCCCCGGCGCCGAGGTCAAGGTGTCCCCGATCGCCGCCAACCCGGTCCTGGGCGCCGTGCGCCCCGACCCCGGTGGCGAGCCCGTACGGCGCTACACACCACCGGGGCTTCCCGCGGGCGCCACGGACGGGTCGGACGAGGGGTACGCGGCCGCGGGGCCCGCCCGATGAGTTCCTGGCCCCACCCGCCGGACGGCCGTGCCCCGGGCGCCGCGCGGGCGGGAGCGGGGTCCCGGCGGCGCGGTGGGTGTCCGCCGGGTGGATTCGCGGCCGAGCGTCAAAGCCCCTACGCGCCGGCGGCGCCCGAGACCTCCATGAGGTAGCCCTCGGTCTTCGCGGGGTCGTAGAAGAAGTTCTCGAAGTCCGCCGGGTCGTTGAAACCGTTGGCGAAGCGGTCGGCGACCGGCTGGAGCTGGCCGGCGGCGCCGATCAGGTTCAGGATGTGCTCCGGCGGCGGGGCCAGCATGGCGTTGGTCCACTTGGTGACGTGCTGGGCCGTCTGCCAGTAGCGGTCGAAGGTCTGCCGCATCCACGCCTCGTCGAACTCCTTGTCCCCCTGCTCCAGGATCGAGGCGAGGTAGGAGGCGGCGCACTTGGACGCGGAGTTGGAGCCCTGGCCGGTGATCGGGTCGTTGGCGACGACCACGTCGGCCACGCCGAGGACGAGCCCGCCGCCGGGGAGGCGGCCGATCGGGTTGCGGACGGTCGGGGCGTAGCGGCCGGCCAGGGTGCCGCCGGCGTCGGTCAGTTCGACCTTGGTGGCCCGCGCGTACTCCCAGGGGAGGAACTTCTCCATGAGTTCCAGGGTCAGGGAGAGGTGCTCCGAGGGGTCCTTGACGTCCTTGAAGGCGTCCAGCGGGCCGCCGGGTATGCCCTCCCAGAAGAGGATGTCGGCGCGGCCCGAGGTGGTGAACGTCGGCATGATGAACATCTCGCCGACGCCCGGCACCAGGTTGCAGCGCACGGCCTCCGTCTCCGGGTGCTCGGGGCGCGGGCCCATCCCGTGGACGTAGGCGACGGCGAGGGCGCGCTGCGGCTCGCTGTACGGGGAGCGGGAGGCGTCGCGGCCGAACATCTGGACCAGCTCGCCCTTGCCCGCGGAGACCAGGACGAGGTCGTAGGCGCGGGAGAAGTAGTCCAGGTCGCCGACGGCCGCGCCGTGGATGACCAGTTGGCCGCCGCGCTGCGCGAAGGTCTCCATCCAACCCGCCATCTTCACCCGCTGGTCGACCGACTGGGCGAAGCCGTCCAGGTGCCCGAGCCAGTCGATCGCGCGCTGCGAGGGGCCCGGGTCGAAGGAGCCGGGGGCGGCCACCGAGACGCCGAGTCCCTCGATCTTCGGGGCCTGGGACTCCCAGAAGTTCAGCTGGAGATCGCGCTCGTGCTGGAGTGCCGTGTGGAACATGCACTGCGTCGACATGACCCGGCCGGTGCGGATCTCGTCCGCGGTCCGGTTGGACATCAGGGTGACCTCGTAGCCGTGCGACTGGAGGCCGAGGGCGAGCTGGAGGCCGGACTGGCCGGCTCCGACGACGAGTATCTTGCGCATGCGGTTCTTCCTTCTCCTGCTCGGGGTTCGTCTACTCGGGTGTTTCGTCGAGCGCGTGGCCCACGAGGGACAAGAGGGTCTCGATGGCCGAGATCCGACGGCGCGCATCCATGATCATGACAGGTATGTGCGCCGGGATCGTCAACGCCTCCCGCACGTCCTCCGCCTCGAACAGCTCGCTGCCGTCGAAGTGGTTGACCGCGACGACGTAGGGCAGTCCGCAGCTCTCGAAGTAGTCGAGCGCGGGCCAGCAGTCCTTCAGGCGGCGGGTGTCGGCCAGCACCACGGCGCCGATCGCGCCGCGCACCAGGTCGTCCCACATGAACCAGAACCGCTGCTGGCCCGGGGTGCCGAACAGGTAGAGCACCAGGTCGTCGTCGAGCGTGATGCGGCCGAAGTCCATGGCCACGGTGGTGGTGAGCTTGCCCGGGGTGGCGGTGAGGTCGTCGGTCTCCTCGCTCGCCTCGGTCATCAGTGCCTCGGTCTGCAGGGGCGTGATCTCCGAGACGGTGGTGACCAGTGTGGTCTTGCCGACACCGAAACCTCCCGCGACGACGATCTTCGTGGCGATCGGCGCACGGGTGGGATCCGTCTGCCAGGGCTGCACGGGCCCGTCGGTGTCGACGAGCGGGGGGACGCCGAACGCGGCGGCGTCAGAGACGACGGAGTCCACTGAGCACCCTTTCGAGCAGAGCGCGGTCCGGGCGGCCCGTGCCGTGGCCGGTCCCGGTGCCGTACACACGGATCTTTCCCTGGTCCGCCAGGTCGCTGAGGAGCACGCGGACCACGCCGAGCGGCATCTTCAGCAGCGCGGCGATCTCGGCCACCGTACGCATACGGCGGCACAGTTCGACGATGGCCCGCATCTCCGGCATCACGCGGGAGGTGAGGCCGCCGTTCGTCAGTTCCCTGCGCTCCTCGGCGGCTTCGAGCGCGGCGGTGCCGGCCGTGGCGCCGACGAACGTCTCGACGAGGAGGACGTGGCCGAAGCGGGTGCGGCCGCCGGTGAGCGAGTAGGGACGTACGCGGGCCGGTTTCCGCTCGGCGCCGCGGACGGGGAGGTGTCCCCGGCCGTTCTTCCCGGGCTTCTTGGGACTGCTGCTCATCGGGCGCTCCCCGTCGTCTCGGACTCCAGGGACTTCCGCAGCTCGGTGCGGAGTTCGGGGGTCAGGACGTGGCCGGCGCGGCCGACGAAGAGCGCCATGTGGTACGCGACGACGCTCATGTCGCACTCCGCGGAGCCGTGCACGCCGAGCAGCGAGCCGTCGCTGATCGACATCACGAACAGGCTGCCCTCGTCCATGGCGACCATCGTGTGCTTCACGCCGCCGAAGTCCATCAGCCGGGCGGCGCCGACGGTCAGGCTGCCGACGCCGGAGACGACCGTGGCGAGGTCGGCGGCGGAGCCGCGCGGGCCGGCCCGGGGCGTCTCGCGGACCTGCCGGGCCTCCTCGTTGCGGCCGGGATCGGAGGACAGGAGCAGGAGCCCGTCGGAGGAGACCACGGCGACCGACCGGATGCCGGGCACCTCCTCGACGAGGTTGGTCAGCAGCCAGTGGAGATTGCGGGCTTCACTGCTCAGTCCGAAGGTACTGGGCGCGGTCAACTGCTTGCCTCCTCGACAGTGCCCCCCGTGGCTTCTTCGGTGGTGTCCGCGTCGACCGGCGCCCGGTGGGGTCCGGTGCGGTCCGCGATCTCCGCTTCGACGTCGCGGCGGCCCGCCTCCGCCCCCCGGCGGAATCCGCCCAGGCGGCGGCGGAGCGCGTCGGCGTCGACGGAACCCGACGGGCGCGGCCGTGGGGCCGCCGCGGGGGTGGTGAGCTTCGGGGTTCGCTTGGGCAGCCCCTTCTCGGTGACGGGCTCGGCGGCCTCGTCCGGGGTGCGGTCGTGGGCGTCGGGGCCGATGGCGTAGGGGTCGGCTGTACGGGGGCCTGGAATGCGGGCGGCGTCGGGCTCCGGCGCGGGCTGTGCCGGTGCCGGTTCCGGTTCCGGTGCCGGTTCCGGTGCCGGTTCCGGTGCCTCGGACGGGTCCGGGGGCACCGGGGGCAGCAGGAGCGCCATCGTCGCGTCGTCGGGGAGGTCGTGCCCGGGTGCCTTCGGCGCCTCGGGGGACGACGTCCCCGCGGGCTCCGGATCCGCCGCGGTGTACGTGCCACGGCGCGGGTCCGCGGGGATGCCCGCGTCCGGTGCCTGGTCGGCCGCCGGTCGCGTCGACCGCGACGGGGCGGTGGCGGGGGCGGGGTCGGTCCCGCGGACCGGGTCCGCGTCGGACTCCGGCGCCGGGGGCGTCACGGAGACCGACCCGGGGGCGGCGACCGGCTCCGACCGCTCCCCCTCGCCGGTCACGACAGCCTCGGCACCCGCCGACCCGGCCCCGACGCCCGTCCCGGAACCCGGCTCGACCTCTGAGCCCGCGTCGGACCCGGAGCGCGCCTCGGACCCGGAGCCCGGGTGGGGCGCGGCGGCCCCCTCGGACCCGGAACCGGCCTCGGACCACGGAGCTGTCTCGGACCCCGCATCCGACGTGGTACCCGCCTCGGACCGGGAACCCGTACCGGCCCCGGGACCAGCCTCGGGCCCCGCGACCGCCTCGGCCCCGATACCGGCCACGGGTCCGGAGCCAGACTCGGACCGGGAGCCCGGGTCGGCCCCAGGTCCCGCCACGGACCACGGAGCCGTCTCGGACCCCGCGTCCGACGTGGTGCCCGCCTCGGACCGGGAGCCCGTACCGGCCCCGGAACCAGCCTCGGGCCCCGCGACCGCCTCGGCCCCGATACCGGCCACGGGTCCGGAGCCAGACTCGGACCGGGAGCCCGGGTCGGCCCCAGCGCCCGCCTCGGACGCGGCGCCCCCCTCGGCCCCCGAGCCCGGATCGGACCCGGCGACCTGCTCGGACCCGGAACCCGGATCGGACCCGGCGAGCGCCTCGGCCCCCGTGCCGGTCTCGGGCCCGGCACCCGGATCGGCCGCGGTGTCCGCCTCCGACTCGGCCCGCTGTACGGCCCGTTCCGCCGAGGCGACCAGCGGGTCCGTGCTCTCCTGTGTGCCCTTCTCGGCCCGTCCGTGCAGGACGTTGGAGTTGGCCTCCGCGTCGGCGCCGGGCAGGGAGAAGGAGCCGGTGCCGTCGGACACCGGCACGGTCGGGGCCAGCGCGGCCGGCGGTGCGGCGGCCAGCAGCGGGCTCGGGAGGACGACGACGGCCGCGACGCCGCCCTGCTTCTGCTCCCGCAGCCGCACCCGCGCCCCGTGCCGGTGGGCGAGCCGGGCGACGACGTAGAGGCCGAGCCCGAGACCGTCCTCGCCCTCCTGGTCGTACGGCGCGTCCGGGTCGAAGTCGGTGAGGCGGGCGTTGAGCCGCTGGAGGCGTTCGGTGGCCATGCCGATGCCCTCGTCCTGCACGGAGAGCATCACCTCCCCGTTCTCCAGGAGCCAGCCGGAGACCTCGACGGGCAGGTCGGGCGGCGAGAAGGAGGTGGCGTTCTCCATCAGCTCGGCCAGCAGGTGGGAGAGGTCGTCGGCGGCGAACCCGGCCACGTGCGCGTGCGGCGGCAGCGCGGCGATGCGGACCCGCTCGTACCGCTCGATCTCGCTGACCGCGGCCCGGACCACGTCGACCAGCGGCACCGGGGAGGCGCTGTGCTGGACGTGCTCGGTACCGGCGAGGACGAGGAGGTTCTCGCTGTGCCGGCGCATGACCGTGGCGAAGTGGTCGAGCTTGAACAGCGTGGCGAGGCGGTCCGGGTCCTGCTCGCGCTCCTCCAGGCTCTCGATGACGGCGAGTTGGCGTTCGACCAGGCCGAGGGTGCGCAGCGCGAGGTTGACGAAGGTGGAGCCGATGCTCTTGCGCACCACCTCCAGCCGGGCGGCGGACTCGGCGAGTTCGGCGCGCAGTTCCTCGCGGGCGTCGGCCATCTTCTGCCGCTGGCCGACCAGGTGCTTGCGGTCGGACTCCAGCGTGGCGACCCGCCCCGCGAGCGTGGCGGCGTGCGTGTGCAGGGCGTTGACGGAGCGCACGACCTGTGCGAACTCGTCGTTGCGGCCGGTGAAGGCGACCGGCTCCTCGGCCGTGGGGTCCTCCGCTGCGGCCAGCCGGGCCGAGCCGCGGCGCAGTACCGACAGCGGGCGGGTGAGGGTGCGGGCCAGGGCGGTGGCGATGCCGACGGCGAGCAGGACCAGGGCCCCGAGGACGGCGATGCGGATCTCCAGCGCGGTGACGTCGTCGTCGCGCAGCTGCTCCAGGGCCTGGACGCGCTTCTCGTACAGGGCGGACTCGGCGCCGCGCATCGCGTCCACACGGGCGGAGAGCGCGGCGTCCAGCCGCTTGGTGCTGGTGCCGAGGTCGCGGTCGGAGAGCGTCGGCTCGTCGGTGAGGCCGGCGAGGTACTTCTCGGCCGAGTTGACGTCGGGTCCGGCGACGGTGGCGTCGAAGCTGCTCCGCGCCTCCTTGGGAGCGCCCTCGCGGAAGTCGGCGAGGGCCGCGTCGGAGCGCACCCGGGCCTGCTGGGCGGCGGCGGCGAGGGCGTCGCGCTGCTCGGCGTCGGCGTCCGAGGTGGTGGACGTCTCGGTCGGCAGGCCGGTGAGCGGGTCGATGACGGTCTGGGTGGTGCTCGGCACGTTCAGGGCCGCCAGGAGCAGACCGCGGGTGGCGGCGGCCTGCTGGACGGCGGTGTCCAGCTCGGCGAGGGCGTACGCGCCGGAGCCCGCGCGGGGCGGCATCTCCTCGCCCAGCTTCTCGGCCAGGGCGTGGAGCTCGGTGATCGCCTCGGAGTACGCCTGGTGGGCCTGGAGCGCGGTGCTCTTGCCGGTGAGGGCGGCGCGGCGCAGCGCCGCGACGGCGTCGAGGCCCTCGCGCAGGGAGGCCGGCATGTCGGTGTCTGCGCGCAGCTCCTCGACCTGCCGGTCGACCCGGGCGCTGCGCTGCTCGGAGGGCGCCTTGGACTTGGGGCGTCCGGCCGCGATGTACGGGGTGACCTCGTCGCGCTCGTCGGCGAGGGAGTGCGCGAGGGTCAGCGCGCCCTGGGTCTGCTGGGCGAGCGTCACCAGTTGCTGGGAGTCGTGCAGTTGCTCGGAGGCGGCCACGACCGACGGGGCTCCGGCCCCGGCGACGGCGGCTGCCACGACCGCGACCGCGACGATGAGGCGGTTGCGTACGTGGGTGGGACGGCCCTTGCCGACGGGGGCCTCCGGCGGCTGCGGAGGGGTGGAGGTGCCGGGGGCGCGCTCCGCGCCCCCCGCGGGGGCCGTCTGCTTGCCTGTGCGACGAGGCCGCGTCTTCTGCACCGGTGCTCGCATTCCTGACTCGTGTACCCGGGGGTCCGGGTGGCGCTCCGTCAACTTGCCGGTCGGGGGCGCGTGCACCCTCCGCCGGGCGCTGGGCTGTTCCCCGGCCGCCGGCAGTGCGTCGGGCGAGGAGACCGCTTGAGCGGGGCAGTCCCCCCACCGGTTCCCGACCTTCCCAGTGCCGGTGGGCGGTGAGCGCGCATCATCCGACCCGCCACCCGAAGGAGTGAACCCCGGAGGGGAGTTGAGGGGCAAGTTCCCGTGGCTCGTGCCGTGCGGTCGTCCGGCGTGCCGGTTGGACGTCTGCGACGGGCGGTGGCACTATGTGCCGCCACGCGCCGCCGGAGGTTGTGATTCCCCCGCAAATGCGGCGCCTGACCTGCGTCGCCGCCCCGATTCCGGGAGAATCCGAGGAAGGTGCCAGCCTTTTGCGAACGCTGTGAAGGGCTCGTGCAGACTGGCCGGATGCGTACGGAACTCGTCTCGGAACCAGGTCTCGCCGACCAGCCCAACGAGGACTTCGCGAGCGTCGGACTACCGGCCTCGGGGCAAGGCGGTTCACTCGTCGTGCTGGACGGCGTGACGCCGCCACGGACCGCGACGGGTTGTCTGCATTCCGTGCCCTGGTTCACGGCGCGCCTGGGTGGGGCGCTGACCGAACTGACCGTTTCACTCCCGGATCTTCCCCTCGTCGAGGCCCTGTCCCGCGCCCTCGCTCGTACCGCGGCGGCTCACGCGGAAACCTGTGACCTTTCTCACCCGCGCACGCCGCAGGCGACGGTGGTCCTCGCCCGCTGGTCCCCGGCCGCTCTCGAGTACCTGGTCCTGTCCGACTCGGCCCTGCTGCTGGAGGCCCCCGACGGCACCGTCACCCCCGTCCTGGACGACCGGCTGTCCCGGCTGCCCCGCTCGGCGCTGGTGAGCGACGCGGTGATCGACGCGGAGCTGCGCAACAGGGAGGGCGGCTTCTTCACGGCCGCGGCCGACCCGGAGGTCGCGGCGCGTGCCGTGACGGGGGTGCTGCCGCGCGCCGGGGTGCGGACGCTGGTGGCGCTGTCGGACGGGGCCGCGCGGTGGGTGGAGAGGTTCGGGGAGGGCGACTGGGCCGACTGCCTGGCGCTGGTCCGCAAGCAGGGCGCGCGGGCCCTGGTGGACCGGGTGCGGGAGCTGGAACGCGCGGACGCGGCGGGCGACCGGGTGTTCCTCGGGCGCAGCAAGACGCACGACGACGCGACGGTGGTCTACGCCGAGTTGTGAGCCGGGGGGACGGCGCCGGTCCTACTTCTCCGTCCCCCGGTTGAGCTCGTGCAGCAGCCGGGCCAGTTCCGTCACCTCGCGCGGGTCCCAGTCGGCGAGCCGGCGGGCGTACCGGGCGCGGCGGGCCTCCCGGACCCGGCCGACGCGCTCCTGGCCCTCCGGGGTCAGGGTGACCAGCCAGGCCCGGCCGTCCGCGGGATCCGGCTCGCGGGCGACGAGTCCGAGTTCCTCCAGGGCGCGCAGCTGGCGGGACATCGTCGCCTTGCCGACGCCGATGAAGGCGGCGAGGTCGGTGGCGCGCTGGCCGCCGCACTCGCCGAGCCGGACCAGCAGGCCGTACGCGGACGACTCCAGGTCGGGGTGGACCTCCCGGGCCATCTCCCCCTGGTTGGCACGGGCCCGCCGCAGCAGGACGGTCAACTCGCGCTCCAGGGCGAGGAACTCGGGTTGGTTCACACCATCGCCGGACGGGCGGGATACGCCTCCGCGACCGCCGCCGTTCCCGTCTTCGTGCACGTCAGTCCCTGCCTCGCTCTTTTCCGGTTTCCCGGTCCTGAAAGTTTCCGCCACGGGCCGCCGTCGCCGCAGCTCACCAAGTATTTCGCAGGCTTAGACCAACGGCGGCTCCCGGTCCTCTTCCACCCGCCGTTTCTACGTGCGTAGAGTCGTCACCGGACCCCCGGATGGCATGCGCACGCCATCCAGGGGTTCTCCCCACCCGCGCATCCCCCACCGAGCACCACCGAGCCAGCGGAGGCACGTCATGCCCGTGCACAGATCCGGATCGGCCCGCGGACGGCGGTTCGCCGTCACCGGGATCCTGCTCGCCGCGTTCTCCCTCGTCCTCACCCTTCCCGCCGACGCCGCGTCGTCGGCGGACGTCCCGCCGCGCGGCTCCGCCCGCATGGGCATGGGCGTCGCGGCCCACGACGGCGAGCACGGCACCCCCGTCCCCGGCCGCGCGGCCCAGACGGAGGGCGTCGACGTCTCCAGCCACCAGGGCAACGTCGCCTGGTCGACCCTGTGGAACAGCGGCGTCAAGTGGGCCTACGCCAAGGCCACCGAGGGGACGTACTACACCAACCCCTACTTCGCCCAGCAGTACAACGGCTCCTACAACGTCGGCATGATCCGGGGCGCGTACCACTTCGCCACCCCGGACACCACGAGCGGCGCCACCCAGGCCAACTACTTCGTCGACCACGGCGGCGGCTGGTCCAGGGACGGCAGGACGCTGCCGGGCGCGCTCGACATCGAGTGGAACCCGTACGGCGCCGCCTGCTACGGCAAGTCGCAGAGTGCGATGGTCTCCTGGATCCGGGACTTCCTGAACACCTACAAGGCCCGTACCGGCCGGGACGCCGTGATCTACACGGCCACCAGCTGGTGGACCCAGTGCACCGGAAACTACGGCGGCTTCGCCGCGTACAACCCGCTGTGGATCGCCCGGTACGCCTCGACGGTGGGCACGCTCCCGGCCGGCTGGGGCTACTACACGATGTGGCAGTACACGTCGTCCGGTCCGACGGTCGGCGACCACAACCAGTTCAACGGCGCGCTGGACCGCGTCCAGGCGCTCGCGAACGGCTGACGCACGACGCGTACGGCGACGGCCCGGACTCCACACGGAGTCCGGGCCGTCCCCTTTCCTCATCCGGTCGCGCCCTCCCCCAGTGCCGAAAGCCTGGGAGGTACCCCCGTCGCCGCGACCGGAACCTCGCGCTCGGCACCGTTGGTCGCCGGTGCGAGCGCCAGTTCCAGCACCTGGCGCACGTCGGTGACGGCGTGGACGTCGAGCGTGTCCAGCACCTCGGCCGGGACGTCGTCCAGGTCGGGCTCGTTGCGCTTGGGAATGATCACCGTGGTGATCCCCGCCCGGTGCGCGGCGAGCAGCTTCTGCTTGACCCCGCCGATCGGCAGCACCCGCCCGGTCAGCGAGACCTCGCCGGTCATCGCCACGTCGGTGCGGACCAGCCGGCCCGAGAGCAGCGAGGCGAGGGCCGTGGTCATGGTGACGCCGGCGCTCGGGCCGTCCTTGGGGACCGCGCCCGCCGGGAAGTGGATGTGCGCCCCCCGGTCCTTGAGGTCGCCCACCGGCAGTTCCAGCTCGGCGCCGTGGCTGCGCAGGAAGCTCAGCGCGATCTGCGCCGACTCCTTCATCACGTCGCCCAGCTGACCGGTGAGGGTCAGCCCCGCCGCGCCGGTCTCCGGATCGGCCAGCGACGCCTCGACGTAGAGGACGTCGCCGCCCGCGCCGGTGACCGCGAGGCCGGTGGCCACCCCGGGCACCGCGGTGCGCCGCTCGGCCGGGTCCTGGGCGGACTCGGGCACGTGGTGCGGTCGGCCGATCAGCTCGCGCAGGTCGCCGTCGGTGACGGTGAACGGCAGCTCGCGCCGGCCCAGTTCGTGCTGGGCCGCCACCTTGCGCAGCAGCCGCGCGATGGACCGCTCCAGGGTGCGCACGCCCGCCTCGCGGGTGTACTCGCCCGCCAGCTTGCGCAGCGCGCCCTCCTCGACGGTGACCTCGTCGGCGTCCAGTCCGGCCCGCTCCAGCTGGCGCGGGAGCAGGTGGTCACGGGCGATGACGACCTTCTCGTCCTCGGTGTAGCCGTCGAGGCGGACCAGCTCCATGCGGTCGAGCAGGGCCTCCGGGATGGCCTCCAGGACGTTGGCGGTGGCGAGGAAGACCACGTCGGACAGGTCCAGCTCGACCTCCAGGTAGTGGTCCCGGAAGGTGTGGTTCTGCGCCGGGTCCAGCACCTCCAGCAGCGCCGCGGCCGGGTCGCCCCGGAAGTCGGAGCCCACCTTGTCGATCTCGTCGAGCAGGACGACCGGGTTCATGGACCCCGCCTCCTTGATCGCCCGTACGATCCGGCCGGGCAGCGCGCCGACGTACGTACGCCGGTGGCCGCGGAT
Source organism: Streptomyces violaceorubidus (assembly GCF_000717995.1). Lineage (GTDB taxonomy): Bacteria > Actinomycetota > Actinomycetes > Streptomycetales > Streptomycetaceae > Streptomyces > Streptomyces violaceorubidus. The sequence goes on along the minus strand of NZ_JODM01000032.1, from coordinate 36,154 downwards.
CTCGGCCTCGTCGCGGACGCCGCCGAGGGCGACGCGGACGAACTTGCGGCCCATCGCGTGGGCGACGGACTCGCCGAGGCTGGTCTTGCCGACGCCGGGCGGACCCACCAGGGCCAGTACGGCACCGCCGCGTCGTCCGCCGACCACGCCGAGGCCCCGGTCGCCGCGCCGCTTGCGCACGGCCAGGTACTCGGTGATCCGCTCCTTCACGTCCTCCAGGCCCGCGTGCTCGGCGTCGAGCACGGCCCGGGCGCCCCGGATGTCGTAGGCGTCCTCGGTGCGCTCGCTCCACGGCATCTCCAGGACCGTGTCGAGCCAGGTGCGGATCCAGGAGCCCTCGGGGGACTGGTCGGAGGAGCGCTCCAGCTTGTCGACCTCCTTGAGCGCGGCCTCGCGGACCTTCCCGGGCAGGTCGGCGGCCTCCACGCGGGCGCGGTAGTCGTCGGACTCCTCACCCTCCTGCTCGCCGTTGATCTCGCGCAGCTCCTTGCGGACGGCTTCGAGCTGGCGGCGCAGCAGGAACTCCCGCTGCTGCTTGTCGACGCCCTCCTGGACGTCCTTGGCGATGGTCTCGGCGACGTCCTGCTCGGCGAGGTGGTCGCGCAGCTGCTGGGTGGCGAGCTTCAGGCGGGCGACCGGGTCGGTGGTCTCCAGGAGCTCGACCTTCTGCTCGGTGGTGAGGAAGGGCGAGTACCCGGAGTTGTCGGCGAGCGCGGACACGTCGTCGATGGCCTGGACCCGGTCGACGACCTGCCAGGCGCCGCGCTTGCGCAGCCAGGCGGTGGCGAGCGCCTTGTACTCCTTCACCAGCTCGGCGATCTGGCCGGGCAGCGGATCGGGGACGGTCTCGTCGACGCGGGTGCCCTCGACCCAGAGCGCGGCGCCGGGGCCGGTGGTGCCGGCGCCGATGCGCACCCGGCTCCGGCCGCGGATCAGGGCGCCGGGGTCGCCGTCGGCCAGGCGGCCGACCTGCTCGACCGTGCCGAGCACGCCGGTGGCGGCGTGGGTGCCGTCGATGCGCGGGACGAGCAGGACCCGGGGCTTGCCGGGCTCGGACCTGGCGGCGGCCTGGGCGGCCTCCACCGCGGCCCGTACCTCGGCGTCGCTCAGGTCCAGGGGGACGACCATTCCGGGCAGGACCACTTCGTCGTCGAGCGGCAGCACGGGCAGGGTGAGCGGTGTGAAGGCGGCGGACTCAGCAGCCATGATCTCCCCTTCGGCAGTCAAGTTGAGTTACATCGACTCAATGAAAGGGAGCCCGGGATTGTTCCCCAAGGGATGTTCGCCATGAGCGATCAAGCGTTCCGGGGGATTTCCCGTCTCCCGGCACAGCACCGTCGCACCGGCCCGCATTCCTCCGGCCGGGCGGTGCCAGGATGGGCCGATGCCCCTCACTACCCAAGACTCCCCCGAGACCCCCGAGGTGCTGGACCGTCGCGAGGGTCCGTACGGCGAGGTGGTCCTGCGCCGCCACGGGACGCTGCTGCAGATCATCGCGAACGGCTGCTTCCTGATGGACACCTCCGACGGACGCTCCGAGCGGCGCCTGGTCGACGCGGCGGCCGACGCGCTCGCCGCCTCCGGCGGACGGGGTGCGCCGCACCTGCTCGTCGGCGGACTCGGCGTCGGCTTCTCCCTCGTCCACGCGGCCGCCGATCCCCGCTGGGGCCGGATCGCGGTGGTCGAACGCGAGCGCGCCATCATCGACTGGCACCGCGCCGGACCGCTGGCCGCGCTCTCCGCCGGGGCGCTGGCCGATCCCCGCACGGAGATCGTCGAGGCCGACCTGGTCGAGTACGTCAATGAGACATCCGACACGTACGACGCCCTGTGCCTGGACATCGACAACGGCCCCGGCTGGACCGTCACCGAGGGCAACGACGGGCTGTACGCGCCCTCCGGACTGGCAGGCTGCGTCCGCCTGTTGAGGCCCGGCGGGGTGCTCGCCGTGTGGTCCGCGCAGCCCTCTCCGGAATTCGAAGAAACCTTGCGTAATGCCGGTTTCCAACAGGTGCGTACCGAAGAGATCCCCGTTGCCCGGGGCGTTCCGGACGTCGTGCACATCGGCGTCGGGCCTGGATAGCAAAGGCGCGGTGACTCCCCGTACGCTGCTGCCCTGACGCGGATCATTCAAGCGTCGAGCGCAGTCATGGGATCACCCCACGGATTCCGGAAAGCACACCTCAGGGGCGGGCGATGGAGCAGACACAGACCTCCCACAACGGCACGGCCACCCAGGGCGCCCAGCGCCGGGTGCTGGTGGTCGAGGACGATCAGACGATCGTGGACGCCATCGCGACCCGTCTGCGCGCCGAGGGGTTCCTGGTGCAAACGGCGGGCGACGGCCCGTCCGCCGTCGACACGGCCGAGGCATGGCAGCCCGATCTGCTGATCCTCGACATCATGCTGCCCGGCTTCGACGGCCTGGAGGTCTGCCGGCGGGTGCAGGCCCAGCGGCCGGTGCCGGTGCTGATGCTCACCGCGCGCGACGACGAGACGGACATGCTGGTCGGCCTCGGCGTCGGCGCCGACGACTACATGACCAAGCCGTTCTCGATGCGCGAGCTGGCCGCCCGCGTGCACGTGCTGCTGCGGCGGGTCGAGCGGGCCGTGGTGGCCGCCTCGACGCCGCGCAGCGGCATCCTGCGCCTGGGCGAGCTGGAGATCGACCACGCGCAGCGCCGGGTGCGGGTGCGCAGCGAGGACGTCCACCTCACGCCGACCGAGTTCGACCTGCTGGTCTGCCTGGCGAACACCCCGCGCGCGGTGCTCTCCCGCGAGCAGCTGCTCGCGGAGGTGTGGGACTGGGCGGACGCCTCCGGCACCCGGACCGTGGACAGCCACATCAAGGCGCTGCGCCGGAAGATCGGCGCCGAGCGCATCCGCACCGTGCACGGCGTGGGCTACGCGCTGGAGACGCCGACGCCATGAGCCGGGGACGGGAAGCCGCACGGAGGAGCCCCGGCCCCCGAAACTCCGGGGAGCCCTGGGGCGGCGTACGCCCGTTCTCGATCAAGACCAAGCTGGGCGCGCTCGTCGTCTCGTCGGTACTGATCACCACCGGTCTGTCGGTGATCGCGGTGCACACCAAGACGGAGCTGCGCTTCATCACGGTGTTCTCGATGATCGCCACGCTGCTGATCACGCAGTTCGTGGCGCACTCGCTGACCGCGCCGCTGGACGAGATGAACGCGGTGGCCCGGTCCATCTCGCACGGCGACTACACCCGCCGGGTGCGGGAGAACCGCCGCGACGAGCTGGGCGACCTGGCCGTCACCATCAACCGCATGGCCGACGACCTGGAGGCCCAGGACCTCCAGCGCAAGGAGCTGGTGGCGAACGTCTCGCACGAGCTGCGCACCCCGATCGCGGGGCTGCGCGCGGTGCTGGAGAACATCGTCGACGGCGTCACCGAGGCCGACCCGGAGACCATGCGCACCGCGCTCGGCCAGACCGAGCGGCTCGGCCGGCTGGTGGAGACGCTGCTGGACCTCTCCCGCCTGGACAACGGGGTCATACCGCTGCGCAAGCGGCGCTTCGAGGTGTGGCCGTACCTGTCGGGGGTGCTGAAGGAGGCCAACATGGTCGCCTCGGCACGCGCGGGCATCGCCTCCGGCTCCGGCAGCCACACCCGCACCGACGTGCACCTGGCCCTGGACGTCTTCCCGTCCGACCTGACCGCGCACGCCGACCCCGAGCGCATCCACCAGGTCGTCGCCAACCTCATCGACAACGCCGTCAAGCACAGTCCGCCGCACGGCCGGGTGACGGTCAGGGCGCGGCGCGGCCAGAGCCCGGAATCCCTCGAACTGGAGGTTCTCGACGAGGGTCCCGGCATTCCGCGTTCGGAGTGGCGGCGGGTGTTCGAGCGGTTCAACCGGGGTTCGGTGTCCCGCCCGCACGGTCCGGGCAGCGACGGCGGCACCGGTCTGGGCCTCGCGATCGCGCGCTGGGCGGTGGATCTGCACGGCGGCCGGATCGGGGTGGCCGAATCCGAGCGGGGCTGCCGGATCCTCATCACTCTTCCGGGCCTGCCGTCGACGACGGGTTGACGTAGGGTTCGAAGCGGAGCGTCAAGATCCACTGCATCCGCGCTGGCGGGCACGTGTGATCAGGCACGGGCCCGCCTTTTCGAGGCGCCGGGCCCCGGTCTCCCGATCCCTCACGCAGCAGAACCTCGCTTGTTTCCCGCCATTTCCAGCGCCGAAACGCGGTCTGTGATGTGACTTACGCGACGATGAACGGGCCCAGCCTGACCTTCCGGTGCCGGTAGGCGTAGCCTTGATTCCCGCTGTCCACCATCTTGTGAAGCGGAAGAGGGCGGTTCTCGCCGTGTCGCCACAGTCCCCCAGTAACTCGAGCATCTCGACCGACACCGACCAAGCGGGCACCGCGGGAAAGAACCCCGCGGCCGCGTTCGGTGCCAATGAGTGGCTCGTCGACGAGATCTATCAGCAGTACCTCCAGGACCCGAACTCCGTGGACCGAGCCTGGTGGGACTTCTTCGCCGACTACAAGCCCGGTGCGGCGGCGCAGCCCGCGTCCGGCGCGGTGACCACGGACTCCGGCAGCACGCCACCGGCCGCCCCCGCCCCGCAGGCGCAGGCTCCCGCCCCGGCCCAGCAGAAGGCGGCGGCTCCCGCTCCCGCGCAGCCCGCCGCACCCGCCGCCGCCGCACCCGCTCCGGCCGCACCCGCTCCGGCCGCGCCCGCCCCGGCCGCGAAGCCCGCCGCCGCCGCACCCGCGCCGGCCAAGCCCGCCGCCGCGCCGCAGGCGAAGGCCGCCGCGCCCGCCAAGGACGCCGGCGCCGCCTCCGAGGGCCCCGAGCTGGTGACCCTGCGCGGCCCGGCCGCCGCGGTCGCGAAGAACATGAACGCCTCGCTGGAGCTGCCCACGGCCACGTCCGTGCGCGCGGTCCCGGTGAAGCTGCTGTTCGACAACCGCATCGTCATCAACAACCACCTCAAGCGCGCCCGGGGCGGGAAGATCTCCTTCACGCACCTGATCGGCTACGCGATGGTGCAGGCCATCAAGGCCATGCCGTCGATGAACCACTCGTTCGGCGAGAAGGACGGCAAGCCGACCCTGGTCAAGCCGGCCCACATCAACCTCGGCCTCGCCATCGACCTGGTCAAGCCCAACGGCGACCGCCAGCTGGTCGTCGCGGCGATCAAGAAGGCCGAGACGCTGAACTTCTTCGAGTTCTGGCAGGCCTACGAGGACATCGTCCGTCGCGCCCGCGACAACAAGCTGACGATGGACGACTTCACCGGCGTCACGGTCTCCCTGACCAACCCGGGCGGCCTCGGCACCGTCCACTCCGTGCCGCGCCTGATGCCCGGCCAGTCGGTCATCCTGGGCGTCGGCTCCATGGACTACCCGGCGGAGTTCCAGGGCACCAGCCAGGACACCCTGAACAAGCTCGGCATCTCGAAGGTCATGACGCTCACGTCGACCTACGACCACCGGGTCATCCAGGGCGCCGCCTCCGGCGAGTTCCTGCGCCAGGTCGCCAACCTGCTGCTCGGCGAGAACGGCTTCTACGACGAGATCTTCAAGGCGCTGCGCATCCCCTACGAGCCGGTCCGCTGGCTCAAGGACATCGACGCCTCGCACGACGACGACGTCACCAAGGCCGCCCGCGTCTTCGAGCTGATCCACTCCTACCGGGTCCGCGGCCACGTCATGGCCGACACCGACCCGCTGGAGTACCAGCAGCGCAAGCACCCCGACCTGGACATCACCGAGCACGGGCTCACCCTGTGGGACCTGGAGCGCGAGTTCGCGGTCGGCGGCTTCGCCGGCAAGTCCCTGATGAGGCTGCGCGACATCCTCGGCGTGCTGCGCGACTCGTACTGCCGCACCACCGGCGTCGAGTTCATGCACATCCAGGACCCGAAGCAGCGCAAGTGGATCCAGGACCGCATCGAGCGCTCGCACACCAAGCCGGAGCGCGAGGAGCAGCTGCGCATCCTGCGCCGGCTGAACGCGGCGGAGGCCTTCGAGACCTTCCTCCAGACCAAGTACGTCGGCCAGAAGCGGTTCTCCCTGGAGGGCGGCGAGTCCGTCATCCCGCTGCTCGACGCGGTGCTGGACTCGGCCGCCGAGTCCCGTCTGGACGAGGTCGTCATCGGCATGGCCCACCGGGGCCGGCTGAACGTCCTGGCGAACATCGTCGGCAAGTCGTACGCGCAGATCTTCCGCGAGTTCGAGGGCAACCTCGACCCGAAGTCGATGCACGGTTCCGGCGACGTGAAGTACCACCTGGGCGCCCAGGGCACCTTCACCGGCCTGGACGGCGAGCAGATCACCGTCTCGCTGGCCGCCAACCCGTCCCACCTGGAGACCGTCGACCCGGTCATCGAGGGCATCGCCCGCGCCAAGCAGGACATCATCAACAAGGGCGGCACGGACTTCACCGTCCTGCCGGTCGCCCTGCACGGTGACGCGGCCTTCGCGGGCCAGGGCGTGGTGGCCGAGACCCTGAACATGTCGCAGCTGCGCGGCTACCGCACCGGCGGCACGGTCCACATCGTCATCAACAACCAGGTCGGCTTCACCGCGGCGCCCGAGTCGTCGCGTTCCTCGATGTACGCCACCGACGTGGCCCGCATGATCGAGGCGCCGATCTTCCATGTGAACGGCGACGACCCCGAGGCCGTCGTCCGCGTGGGCCGTCTGGCCTTCGAGTTCCGCCAGGCGTTCAACAAGGACGTCGTGATCGACCTCATCTGCTACCGCCGCCGCGGTCACAACGAGTCGGACAACCCGGCCTTCACCCAGCCGCTGATGTACGACCTGATCGACAAGAAGCGTTCGGTGCGCAAGCTGTACACCGAGTCCCTCATCGGTCGCGGCGACATCACCCTGGAAGAGGCCGAGCAGGCGCTCCAGGACTACCAGGGCCAGCTGGAGAAGGTCTTCACCGAGGTCCGCGAGGCCGTCACGGCCACCTCGGCCTCGGGACCGGTCTCGGACCCGCAGGCGGAGTTCCCGGTCGCCGTGAACACCGCGATCTCCGCGGAGGTCGTCAAGCGGATCGCCGAGTCCCAGGTCAACATCCCCGACACCTTCCACGTCCACCCGCGTCTGCTGCCGCAGCTCCAGCGCCGGGCGGCGATGGTCGAGGACGGCACCATCGACTGGGGCATGGGCGAGACGCTGGCCGTCGGCTCCCTGCTGATCGAGGGCACCCCGGTGCGCCTGTCCGGCCAGGACTCCCAGCGCGGCACGTTCGGCCAGCGCCACGCGGTCCTCATCAACCGCGAGACGGGCGAGGAGTACACCCCGCTGCAGTACCTCGCCGAGGACCAGGCCCGCTACAACGTCTACAACTCCCTGCTCTCCGAGTACGCGGTCATGGGCTTCGAGTACGGCTACTCGCTGGCCCGCCCCGACGCGCTCGTGATGTGGGAGGCGCAGTTCGGCGACTTCGTCAACGGCGCGCAGACCGTGGTCGACGAGTACATCTCGGCGGCCGAGCAGAAGTGGGGGCAGACGTCCGGCGTCACGCTCCTGCTCCCGCACGGCTACGAGGGCCAGGGCCCGGACCACTCGTCCGCGCGTGTGGAGCGCTTCCTCCAGCTCTGCGCCCAGAACAACATGACGGTCGCGATGCCGACCCTGCCGTCGAACTACTTCCACCTCCTGCGGTGGCAGGTGCACAACCCGCACCACAAGCCGCTGGTGGTCTTCACCCCGAAGTCGATGCTGCGTCTGAAGGCCGCCGCGTCGAAGACGGAGGAGTTCACGTCGGGTCAGTTCCGCCCGGTCATCGGCGACTCGGCGGTCGACGCGGCCTCGGTCCGCAAGGTCGTCTTCGTGGCCGGAAAGCTGTACTACGACCTGGAGGCCGAGCGGCAGAAGCGCGGCGTGACGGACACGGCGATCATCCGCATCGAGCGCCTGTACCCGCTGCCGGGTGCCGAGCTCCAGGCGGAGATCGCCAAGTACCCGAACGCCGAGAAGTACCTGTGGGCCCAGGAGGAGCCGGCGAACCAGGGTGCCTGGCCGTTCATCGCGCTCAACCTGATCGACCACCTGGACCTGGCGGTCGGCGCCGACGTCCCGCACGGCGAGCGCCTGCGCCGCATCTCGCGGCCGCACGGCTCGTCCCCGGCCGTCGGCTCGGCCAAGCGGCACCAGGCCGAGCAGGAGCAGCTCGTGCGTGAGGTCTTCGAGGCCTGAGGTCCGGGGCTTCGTCCCCCGTCCGACCGAGGAGGCCGGCCCCGTTCCCCGGGGCCGGTCTCTTCGCGTGGGCGGCTGTCCGCCTCGGTCAGCCGAGGTAGGGCTCGAAGTCCCAGTAGGGCCGGGTGCGCTGGCGGGCGGAGAGGGTGTGCGGATGCTGCGCGCCCAGCGTCCGGGTCAGGCCCAGCAGCCCGTCCTCCTCCAGTTTCCCGGCCTCCTCGTGCTCCCGGACGGCCCTCAGGTCGGCGGCGAGGGCCACCTGGCAGGACAGCGTCAGGGGGTGCTCACCGCCCAGGGAGCGCTGCGCCCGGCGCACCGTGTCCCGGCCGAGTTCCACCGCGTCGGCGATCCGCCCGTTGAAGTTGCGCGCGCCGGTGGCGCACAGGGCGCAGCCGAGCACCCAGGGATGGTCGGGGCCCAGGGTGGCGGTGAGCCCGGCCAGGGCCGACTCGAACATGGACATGGCCTCGGCCCGCTCCCCGGCCGCCTGCATGATCAGCCCGGTGTTGGCGAGCATGCCGGTGGCGACGGGATGGGCGGGCCCGAGCAGCGCCCGGTACCCGGCCTCGGCCTCCTCGATGAGCTCGCGGGCGTGGCTGAGGTCGCCGTGCTCGCGCAGGTAGTTGCCGTAGTTGGTGATGAAGTTGAGGGTGCGGTAGTGCTCGCGGCCGTGCACCTGGGCCAGCTCTTCCAGGAGGCTCTCCATCGAGGGGCCCACGTCCTGGTACCCGCCCTCGCGGCGGCGGCACATGACCAGGTGGGTGCGGGCGCCCAGGGTCTGCGGGTGCTGTGCGCCGAGTACCTGCACATGCAGTCGGACCACCGGTTCCTGCCGGGCCATCGCCTCACGGTAGCGGCCCAGCAGCCGCAGGTCGTGCGTGACGGCACTGGCGGAGTTGAGGGTGCTGATGTGCCGGACCCGCAGGACGCTCTCGCGGGTGCCGAGGTTCTCCAGGTTCAGTTCGTAGGCGTCCCGGTACCTGCCCAGCAGGCGGAGGCTGACCCCGAGGTTGTGGCGTGCGCGCAGCGTGGTGGGCTCGTGGGCGCCGAGCAGTTCCGCGGTGCCGTCCAGGACCTGCTGCTGGAGCCGGTACGCCTCGTCGTAACGCCCCAGGCTGCGCAGGCTGTTGGCCATCGAGTCCTGGGTGACCAGCTCGGCGATCGTGTTGCCGCCGGACGCGGCCCGCAACCGCTCCAGCACGGACCGGTCGAGTTCGTACGCCTCGCGGAACCGGCCGCCGGCCTGCATGAGGTTGCTCTCCTGCGCGGTCAGGTCGAGCATCGGCTGGGACAGCGGCGCGAGCAGCTGCGACCAGCGGTCGCGGATCCGCTGGGCCAGGGCCAGGCCGGTGGTGTACTCGCCGCTGCGGACGCAGTAGCGCAGGCTGTTGAGGACCGCCTCCTGGACGCGTGGCCGGGTGCTGTCGAACGCTCCTGAGGGCTCCAGGTGCGGCAGCAGTTCGGCGTACCGCGGCCAGTTCCGGCTGTCGAGGGGGTTGCCCGGGTCGGCCTCGGCGAGCAGGGTGCGTACGGCCCGGCGGTGCGTTTCGCGGCTGTCCGTGCCGATCAGCTTGGTGATGATGTCGTGGACGAGCCGGTGCATGTGCACCGACTCCTGGTGGGGCCCCATCTCGACGCCGACCGGTCCCCGGGTCTCACGGGTGAGCACGGAGTAGTTCACCAGGGTGTCCAGGGCCCGCGTCCAGGCCGGCAGGTCCGCCGTCATCCACCGCAGCTCCTCGGGGAGGTCGGCGTGCGGGTAGGCGCGGATGAGCCCGAGCGGGATGCGGCCGGGGGCGAAGGAGGTGCACAGCCCGAGTACGTCGAGGGCCTGCGGCTGCGCCCGGCGCAGCCGGTTGAGCAGTATCGACCAGGAGGTCATGGAGGACTGCGGGAACCCCTCGCCGGTGACGGGCTCGTCCACGGTGGACAGCCGGCGTTCGCGCACCATCCGCAGGTACTCGGGCACCTCCATCCGGGACTCGCCCAGCCAGGAGGCGGCCTGCACCAGCGGCAGCGGTACGTCGCCGAACTCGGCGGCGACCTCGTCGGCCTCCGCGGCGGTGATGTGGGCGGCCCGGCGCATCAGATAGCCGACGGACTCGGCGCGCACGAAGGCCGGGACCTCCAGGATGTCGGCCCGCTCGCTCCACCCGCGGTTGCGGGAGGTCACCAGGACGTGACCGGCGCCCTGCGGCAGCAGCGTGTCGGCGCCCGCGGTGTCGTCCCAGCCGTCGAAGACGATCAGCCACTTGGCGTGCGGATCGCCGCGGCGCAGCGCGTTGCGCACGGCGCGGATGCGTTCGCCCGGTTCGCTTCCGCTGCGCAGCCCGAGTTCGACCGCGAGTTCGCCGAAGCGGTCGCGCTGGATGTTGCGATCGTCGGAGTTGACCCACCAGACGACGTCGTAGTCGGTGCTGAAACGGTGCGCGTACTCGGTCGCGAGCTGGGTCTTGCCGATGCCGGACATGCCGAGCAGGGTGCAGACGGCGGCCCCGCGCTCGGCGTCGGCGAGGCGCTGGTGGAGGGTGGTGAGCAGGTCGTCGCGGCCGGTGAAGCGCGGGTTGCGGTGCGGGACCTCGCCCCAGACGTCGCAGCGGGTGTCCGGATAGCGCACCGGGGTGGCCGGGGTACGCGGGATGCGCAGGCGGTTCAGCCCCAGCCGGTTGAGCAGCCGCTCCTCGGCGCCGTCCTCACCGATCCCCCACAGGCTGGCCGGTTCCAGGACCGCGGTGGCCGGCAGGAGCGGGCGGTTGGTGAGGTTGACGGCCGCGATGCGGTCGGCGTGCGCGGCGACGAAGCCGCGCAGCACGTCGTTCCACTCGCCGGCGGGGCGCGGGCCGAGTTCGAAGAACCAGTCGTCGAGGACGAGGAGGACGCGCCCGCTGGACAGGAGCAGGTCGCCGAACGAGTCCTCCAGGGGGACCTCGCGCGGCGGGTCCCAGCGTTGCAGGGTGGTGCGGTGGCCGTGGCGCTCCAGGCACCGCCCGATCCACGCCGCCCACGAACGGTGGTAGCCGGGGAAGACCACCAGAATGTGCTCGGACGCCGTGGCGCCGTCCGCACCGGACCGCCGCTGTTCCGTCATCACCGCTCCCGTTCCCGCCGCGTCCGCCGCGCTCGCGCACACGCTAACGCACCGAGGTCAATGCTGTGCGCTCTGTCATGTGGAGTTCCCGACCGCCGTTGCGAGGTCCGCGTGGTGCCGGTGCATCTCCTCCACGAAGTGCCGTCCCGTACAGGTCAGTTCATCGGATCCCCGGAGCACGGACAAGGCCTCGCCCACCTGTTCCCGGTACCGTCCGTAGCGCTCCGCGGCGCGCTGCCGCCAGGTCGCGGGAGCACCGGACGCCCGTTGCGCCCTCCACCACAGGTCGAGCAGGGCGAGGTGGGCATAGGTGCCCTGGAGGACCGCGGAGGCGGGCCTCGGGTCGGGGCGCCAAGCCACCCGGTGCAGGGCGCCCCCGGGCCGGCACAGGGGCACGGAGTCGTCGAGGGCGGCGAGCTTGGTGTGGTGGGTCTCGTGGACCAGTGTCTCCGCCAGCTCCGCGGCACCGGCCGGGAGCTGGGTCAGCACGGCGCCGGGCGCGGAGCGGACGGTGGCCCCCGTCGGCACTCCGCCGGCGCGTCCCGCCGCGGCGAGCGGCACCAGGGCGTGCACCAGGGCGTCCGTCTCAAAGATCCGCCCCTGATCGGTCGCCGACAGCAGGGCCCGGGCCCGACGCCACCGTCCGGCCCACGCCGGGTGGTCGGTGTGCGCGCGGTCGGCCGCGGGAACCGCCGTGGGGCCTATGCCGGGGTGCGGCACCCGGTAGGGGTCGAGGTCGTCGAGGACGGCCCTGCCGCCCGGCAGGGCGCGCAGCGCGGACCAGCCGGATCCGGATCCGCGACCGGCCCGTTCCAGTGTCCCGTCCTGCGGCCGGGTCCCGCGTCGCGGCAGGTCGACGGCGCCGTGCCCGGCGGCCTCCACCAGCCTCAGCCGGCCGTCCCTACCGCCCACCCGGGCCCGGCCCGAGGGGCAGCGCAGTACGCCCAGACCGGGCAGGCCCAGCAGCCCGGAGGGCACCCGGAGGGTGCCGGTGGCCGAGCAGCCCGCGCGGGCCGCGGCGACGACGGCGACTCCGGTCAGATGGGCCAGATGCGCCTCGAACTCCGGTCCGGCCGGCGCGGCGAGCGCCTCGGTGAGCCAGGCGCCGGTCGTCGGGTAGTCGAGCACCTCGCGCACGGCTCCCGCGTCGGTCCGCTCGGCGCGCTCCAGCAGCGCCCAGTCGTCCTCGAAGCCCCGGCGCACCGGGTGGGGCAGACGGGCGTGCTCCCGTTCGACGCGGACGAGAAGGGCCTTGAAGAGCAGCATGCGGCGCGCGTGGACCGCGGCGCGCAGTGCCTCCGTACCGGCGGGGGTGGGCCGCGTCCCGGCGAGAGCCGTGAGGACTTCGGGCGGGACGGACGCCCGGGTCATTCCCGGAGCGCCCGGATCGGGGCGGTCTCGTCGGGTCCGGCTGAAAAGGTACGTGGCTCGGCGCGGGGGCCGGGCGAGGTCGACGAGGGTTCGTTGCCGCCGGAGTACCAGACCTGCCGGGACCCGGCCGCCCCCGCCAGCACCCGGTCGACGGCCTCCAGGACTTCCGGGCGGTCCATGGCACGCAAGGTTCGCAGGTCGACGCCGTCCAACCCGGGCGGCAGCACGGTCCGCCCGGCGCCCCTGCCCGGGACGGCGGTCCCCTTCCCCTGCTCCGCCACGCTCGGCTCCTCCCCCCAAGTCCGCACCGCACGGTCGCAACGGTTGCCCAGTTCTTCCCGACCGACCGGTAACAGAAACCCCGACTGGATCAACTGCGCTGAAACTCGGCCGACTCGGCCCGTTCATCCCAGGCGTGCCACGGCGGTGCGAGGCGTCTCCACTCCTCCTCGCTCATGGCCCGGGACGCGGTCACGCCCCACCCGCTCTCGAGCCCGCGCCGCGCTTCGCTCTCCGCCCGCCGTGTGAGCTGCACCTCGTCCCAGTCCACCTCCCGCAACGCTCCCGTGAGCCGCTGCCACTGCTCCCGCGCCGCCCGGTAGGCCGCCCCGGCCGCGCTCGGCCGGCCCAGCAGCACCAGCACCGCGCCGCGTCCGTGCCGGGCCCGCGCCACCGTCACCGAGCCGGGCTCTCCCGGGTGCGCCTCCCGTGCGTCGCGCTCGGCGTTCTCGTACGCGTGCAGGGCCTCGAACAGCACGGGCGCGCCGGCCCGGTACCACCCTTCGAGGCGCACCCGGCCGAGCTGCAGCCAGGCCTCGCCGCGTACGCCCACGTCGGCCGCCGCGCGCACGGCCTGCCCCAGCAGGTGCCGGCTCTCGAACAGGTCGGGCAGGAAGCCCAGGTGCCGGAAGCGCTGGGCGAGGGCGCTGCCCACGAGCGCCTGCAACCGGCCGCGCTGCGCGGAACGGGCCGGCAGGTCCTTGAGGGCCTCCCGCAGGACGGACTCCGCGCGGTCCACGAGATGCGCGCCGTCCCCCCGGGAGGCCCTGCTCAGCAGCGACTCGCCCCAGGAGGTGAGGAGGCCGCAGCGTACGAGGCTCTCCGGCGGCGCGAGCAGCACGGCCGTCTCGTACGCCTCGTCGGCCTCCTGGGCCTCGCCCGCCGTGTCGTGGAACGCAGCCCGGGCGGCGAGGCAGGGCAGCCGCAGGTCGGGGTCGTCGCCGGCGGCCCGCTCCGCCCGCAGCAGCGCGTCCCGGGTCGCCTCCTCGCCCGCCTCGTCCGCCGAGGCGCCGCGCAGTGCCCGCGCCAGGTCGAGCAGGGCCCGGCTGCGTACGCGGGCGGGGGCGTCGGACTCGTCCAGCAGGGCGCAGCCGGGGCGCAGGTCGGCGGCGGCCTCGCCGTGGCGCCGCAGGTCCAGCAGGAACCGGCCACGGCGCAGCAGCCGGGCCCGGTGCACGGCCCGCCAGGTCTCGGCGCGCCGGCGTTCCTCGCCGGAGGCGCCCTCCGTGGGCGCGGTGCCCCGGCGGCCGGCGGCGGGCCAGGGGGGCGCGTCGGGGGCCAGGACGGCGAGCGCCGCCGTGAGGTGGGCCGGGTCGCCGGTGACGCGCCACAACGCGTGCAGCCCGGCGGCGAGTTCGAGGGCGGCCTGCGCCTGCGCGGGGCTGTGGTCCGGCGCCGCGCGGTGGGCCGCGGCCAGTTCCTCGGTGGCGGCGGCGAGGAGGTCCGCCCGGCGCTCGGGCGCCCGGCCCGCCACCGTGTCGGCCTCGGCCCGCAGCACCCGGCCGAGGACCAGCCGGGCCCGTGCGCCGTCGCCCTCGTCGGGTGCCGTGGCGGCGTCGGCCCTGGTCGCGGCCCGCACCGCGGCCTCGGCGTGCTCCCGCGCCCGGTGCAGCACGTCCGGGTCGGCCAGCGTCCGCCACTGGCCGAGCAGTCGTTCCGCCTCCGTCAGGGGCTCGGGCGTGACCAGGTCGGGCAGGTAGAAGCGCAGCACGCGGGCGGGGACGCGGGCGAACAGCTCGGCCTCGGCGCTGTCCCCGGCGTTCGGCCCGAAGTCGTCGTCCGTGAGCGGACCGGCGTCGGCGGCCCCGGCGTCGCGCCCGGCGAGGCGGACGGCGGCCAGCGCGGCGAAGTTGCGGGTGCCCTTGCCGAAGCGGCGCTCCACGTAGTCCGAGCAGTGCTTGAGGACCAGTCCGGCGGTGTCCTGGTCGAGGGTGGACAGCAGCAGGTCCTGCACCCGGCCCGGGTAGGTGAAGCAGGGCTGTTCCTCCGTGCCGGGCAACCGCCGCAGCAGGCCGCCCAGCAGGACCTCCGCCAGTTCCATGGGGCCGGTGTCGGGGAGCATGGCGCGCTGGACGAGTTGCATGACGGGCAGGGTCAGGGGGGCGGCGGCCAGGTACACGGCGAGGCGCAGCGCCCCCGGGGAGGCGGTCGCCCGGAACGCGCGGACGAGTTCGTCGTCGCCGCGCGCGACCGTGCCGGCCGGGGCCAGCGGCGCGGGGCGGTGCGCCGTCCGGGCGGCCCAGGCGCGCTCGCTGGTGGGTCCGGTGCCGGCCAGCAGCCGCGCCCAGGTCTCGAACGCCTCGGGTGTCGGCTGGAGCACCGGTACGGCCGTGGCGGGCGCGTCGGGCTCGTCCCACGGCTCGTCGTCCGGGTGGAAGGTGAGACGCCCGCCGAAGTCGGCCGGCCGGACCAGCAGTCCGGGCTCAGCGGGCAGGGCCGTACGGCCCCACAGGCGCGGTGGCAGCGGCTGGACGATGGCCAGGGGCGAGGAACGCGGCCAATCCCGCAGCAGCCGCTGGGCCCCTCCGCTCTGCCAGAGGGTGCCCACGCAGTCACTGACCAGCAGGGTGACGGAGCGGCCCGAGGGGTCGTGCAGCTCGTCCGGCGAGCGCAGCGGCGGCGGACGGCCGGGTCCGGCGGCCGGACCGATGGCCGGGTTCCCGGCGGCGTCGGCGTACAGGTGGTGGACCCGGACGGCGGCGAAGGCCCCCGACTGCTGACAGGCCTGGCGCAGTTCCTCGACCAGTTGTCCCCACACGGCCATCGCGGGTCCGGTGTCCATCAGGAGGCGGATGTCGCACCGCCTGCTGCGGCCCGGTCGCCGTACGGGCAGGACGAAGCCGGTGACGGCGGCACGCTCGGCGGTCGCCTCCTCGTCGATGCCGCCTTCGGTGAACCCGGTGCCCGTGGCCCGGTAGCGGCCCAGGGTGCGCAGGGCCTTCTCCAGGCCGAGGAGACCGGGCAGCGCGGTGGCGGCGGGGGCGCGCACCGGAAAGGTGGCGTGGGTGCCGCCGCCGTCGCCCCGGCCGGTGACGGCGCCCGCGGCCCGCAGCGGGACCGGGGTGGACGCCCTTGTTCCGGGGGTGGTGGGATCGTGCCGTGCCGCAGCGTCTCCGCCGGCCGGGTCCGACGGCCCGGGTGGCGGTGGGGACGGCGATCCGCCGTCCGGCTTGCCGACCGGTTCGGAGTCGGAGCCCGAGTCGGTGACGGTGTCGGGGTCGGTGGTGGGGTCGGTGGTGGGGTCGGGGCGGCCGACGGCGGCGCGGGGCGGTGCCGCGCCGAGTCGGCGGGCGAGCCAGACGGCGTCCGCCACGTCCTCGGCGGTGACGTCGAGGCCGGCGCGGCGCAGTCGGCCGATCAGCTCCTCCAGCGGCGCCCCCTGCATCGGGCCCTCACCTCGACCGGTCGAGCCGCTGCATGAGCAGGTCCGCGATGCGCTCGCGGGTGAGCCGTTCCGCGTGGGGGGTGTGCTGGGTCAGGAAGAGGGCGTTGAGGAGTTGGTCCGCGGCCATCACCTCGCCCGGTTCCCGGTCGAGGAACCTGCCGATCAGGTCCTGTCCCGCGGCGACCCCCTCCTCGCCGAGGTGCGCCTCGACCATGGCGGTGAGCTGCTCCTCCCCCGGCGGCTCCAGCTCCAGTTGGACGCAGCGCCTCAGCAGCGGCGCGGGGAAGTCCCGCTCGCCGTTGGAGGTCAGGACGATCAGCGGGAAGTTGGTGCAGGCGATCCGCCCGCCGTGGACCGCCACCCGGCCGCTGTCGTGCGACAGCACCTCGACCACGGGCCGGCGGTCGGCGACGCGTTCCAGCTCGGGGATGGCGAACTCGCCCTCCTCCAGGACGTTCAGGAGGTCGTTGGGCAGGTCGAGGTCGCTCTTGTCGAGTTCGTCGATGAGCAGGACCCG
Source organism: Streptomyces violaceorubidus (assembly GCF_000717995.1). Lineage (GTDB taxonomy): Bacteria > Actinomycetota > Actinomycetes > Streptomycetales > Streptomycetaceae > Streptomyces > Streptomyces violaceorubidus. The sequence continues at coordinate 19,327 of NZ_JODM01000032.1, read as the reverse complement.
GGGCAGTTCGGAAGGCAGCAGCGCGGTGCCGAGCGGCCCGAGCCGGATGTACGCCCCGATCCCCGGGGCGCGGTCCGCTGCGTCGTCCCCGCGGTCCCCGCCGTCCGCGTCGCCGGGGTCGCCCCGGTCGCTCCCGCCGCTCCCGTCGCCCGCGGCGCCGCGTGCGCGCTCCAACTGGACGTCCTGGAGCCGTCCGATCGCGTCGTAGCGGTACAGACCGTCCTGGAGCGTGGTCCGGCTGACGATCGGCCAGCGCAGCACCCGGCCCAGCTTCAGCTCGTGGGCGACGGCGTAGGCGAGGGTGGACTTCCCGGTGCCGGGGTTGCCGGTGACGAGGAGCGGGCGGCGCAGGTACAGCGCCGCGTTGACGGCGTCGACCTCGGCGGGGCGGGGCGCGTAGTTCTCCGCACGGCGGCGGCGGACGCCGAGCCGGCGGGCGCCGCTGGGGTCCTGCGACCCGGCCGGTGCGCCGTCCTGCGCCCGCGTGAAGTCCCGCCAGGGGGGCGGCTCCGGTAACCGCCGTACGCCGTCGTGCGGCTGACCCACTCCGCGGTAGATCCGCCAGTCGTTCACCATGGGCTCCTTCCAGCTCTGGTGATCTTGCAGCGGTCCGGGCCGTTCGAGTACGACGTTACCGTCCGGCCGCCGGGCCTGCCGAGACTCCCGGCCGCTCCTGCTTTCCTGTTACCCGGACACCGGCAGTTCCACGGATCCTGAGGGAACATCAGGCGATCTACGGCCCGGCCGGCGGAGGCGGTCGCATGATCTCCGACGCGTACGGCGGACGGTCCGGCGGGTCGTAGAGGACGGCGATCCTGCCCATGAGCCCCTCGCTCAGGGCGATCTCGGGGTCCAAGGCGCCGATGCGCAGGTCGCGCACGTGCGCGTGCAGGCCCTCGGCCCGGCCCGCGAGGGACAGCAGACGGGCGGCGCTGCGGTGGAACGCCCGGCACCCGTCGTGGTCGTGGCCGTCCCTGCGCCACAGCACCAGGGGGTGACCGGCGGCGAGGGCGACGTCCATGGCCTCCCGCCCGGCGCCGCTTCCCACAGGTCCGCAGAAGACCGGGACGCAGCCGTCGCCGCTGCCCGACAGCCGGCGGAAGGTGCCGAGTCTGCTCTCCCGGCGCCCTCCCGACTGGTGCCCGGTGTCCGTCGACTCGCCGCGCAGCGGGATTCCGGCAAGGGGCCCGCGCGCGGTGGCCGTCCAGCGCCGGCGCCATTCGGGGATGGGCGCCTTGGCGTTGCGGCGGCGGTCGCGGACGAGAACGGTACGGCGCAGTCCGAGCGGCATGGACTGCTCGTCGAAGAAGTCGTCCTCCTCGTACTCGCCCCCGTCACCGGCCGCGCCGCCCTCGGGGACGAGCCGCCACTCGTCTATCGGCTCGTCGAGCAGGGCGCGGGGCAGGAACGCCTCGATCACCGCCAGGTGTTCACCGCGGTCGCCCAGCCGCAGGGCCTCGGCGAGCGGCTCCCTCAGGTGCTCCTGGAGTTCGTGGCGCCGTACGCCGAGGTCGTTGCTGTAGAGGGGGGTGACGTCCCGGCCGTCGTACAGGAGGCGCACGCTCAGCGGGTAGCGCTCCCCGTAGACCGGCTCCCCGATGTCGACGAGGACGTCGGCCCCGGTGCGGGGCGACCTCTCGCGCGTGAGGACGGGAGCGGCGGGCCGGGCGGGGAACGGCTCGCTCACCTCGCCGAGCAGCCGGACGATGTCCTCGCGGATCACCGGCTGGGCGTACAGGACCGCCTGCTCCCCGATCCACCGGGTGAAGTGCCGCAGCGTTTCGGGGTCGGTGTCGCCGGGGCGCTCCAGCACGGTGTGCCGGGCCACCTTGGCGGCGTACAGCAGTACGGCGTCCAGGTCCAGCTCGGGCCTGCCGCCCTTGTCGCCGAGGTCGCGCAGCCCGTGCAGCAGGGCCGCGCCCTCCCGCCAGGTGCGCAGGTCCTCGGGGAAGGGCGAGCGGAAGTCCGACTGCACCACGCGGGACTTGGCCTCCTGCACGAGGTCCGCGATCTCGCCCGGACCGCTGGGCGGCGGCAACTGGGCTAGGTGGCCGTAGAGATGGAGGCGCTGGGCGGGGGTGAGGCCGGGGGCGCCCGGATCGCGCAGCCCGGCCTGGACCCGCGTCCAGTCCGTGTCCGCTCCGGGCCGGTTGAAGCGGGCGAGGTGGTACAGGTCGTGCTCGCGCATGACGGTGTGCAGGATGTCGCCCCCGCGGAGGTCGTGCAGCTCGCGCAGCGCGGTCACCGGGACGGCGGCCCCCTCGGTCTGCCTGACGCCCTTGTTCATCGCGATGACGGAGCCGTGGCGCAGGTCGACCACGGGTCCGCCGGACAGGCCCTCGACCGGCAGCGCGCCGGTGAGCAGCAGGGCCTTGCCGTCCCGGCCACTCGCCTCACCGACGCCGTGCCGCAGGCCGAGGGCGCCGGTCTGCCGCGACCAGCCGTGCAGGGAGACCGGGGCGGGGATGGTCGGGGCGCGATCGCTCAGCCAGACGCACCGGGCGTCGTCCGCGCCGTGCACCCGGACGAGCGCGATGTCGGGGAACTCCCAGCGGCCGCGACCCGCGTGCGCCGGCTCGGGCCTCGGCTTGGCGAGGACCACCTCGCCCGTGGTGGTGCCGCCCTGCCAGGTGACCCCCACGGGGCTCCGACTCCGCCACACCTCCGCTCCCCCCTTCCCCACCACATGGGCACAGGTCAACAGCCAGCCGGGCGCTATGAAGAATCCCGATCCCCAGTACTCGCCACGCTCCGGTGCATACCCGTCACCCGGTGCGACGATGCGCGCCAGCGAGGGGCGCACCAGGTCTTCGAGGGCGCTCATACGGCCCCGGACGCCGGAGGTCCGGGCGGAGGAACGGCACCGCCTTCCGGTCCGGGTCGCGGTGCGCCGTCCCGACGGGCGGGTTCGGTCCAGGTCAACGACACGGTCAGCGAGGCGTTGCCGCCGCCTCCCGCGATGGCGCCCACGACGGTGCCGGCCTGCGCCGACAGCTCGATGCCGAAGCCGACGGAGACCTCGACGGACTCCTGGGTGTCCAGTCCGGCGCGCAGGGAGCGCACGACACCGCCGACCGTGTCGGCCAGGCCCCCGGCCATGTCGATGACGCGGTCCCGCACTCCGGTGTCCTCGAAGCCGTCCCCGGTCGCCGCGTCGTCGGACGCGTTCACCCTGGCCCAGACGACCGTCCCGTCGTCGAGCCGTATCTGTTCGATCCCACCGGCCACGGCGCCCCCGTCCGTTCGCTTCCGGCTCCCCCGCCGCTGTGGAGGGTCTCTTACCCCGTCGGGGGGAGCAGGCTAAACCCCTGGCCGTGCCGAGTGGCCCTTACTCCTCGTCCTCGTCCTCGTCGTCCAGCCGGGCGAGCCAGGTGGCGAGGCGTTCGACGGGCACCTCGAAGTCCGGGTTGAGGTCGACGAACGTACGCAGCTGTTCGGCGAGCCACTCGAAGGTGACCTCTTCCTCTCCGCGCCGCTTCTCCAGTTCCTCGATGCCGCGGTCGGTGAAGTACATGTGGTGTTCTCCTGCGTGCGTCCGTGTTCCGAATCCGCCCCCAAGCCTATGCAAACGGCGCCGCGCGGGTGCCCGGGGCGGCGCAGGAGCAACGTGCGGTGGACGGACGGCAGGGCCGTACGCGCCGGACGGCGGGGCGGGCGGCGTCGCGCCCTCGCGCCGGCTCGGCGGTCCACCGGGCGCCGGACAGGGCGCGGGCCCGCGGGTCCGGCTCGGCGCGGCACAGCAACAGGGCGCCGGCGCAGTGCCAAGTCGGGGCAGGTCGGGGCAGGTCGGTCCGCCCGGCCGATCGTTGATCAGCAGAACGGGTGTCTTGACTTTCCGCGGCCGCGATATATCGTGAATGGGGAGGGACGCGATATGGCGCGTTCGGTCGAGGAGGTCTGCACCATGTCCGAGTGGTCCGTCGCAGAGCCCAGGAAGCTCACCTTCGACGAGTCCGTGAGCCGTCTCCACGTACGCATCGTCAGCGGCACGGTGAACGTGGTGGGCACGGACGAAGGTTCCGCCCGTCTGGAGGTCTCCGAGATCGAGGGACCACCTCTCGTCGTGACCCACCGGGACGGCGTGCTCACGGTGGCCTACGAGGACCTGCCCTGGAAGGGCCTCCTCAAGTGGCTGGACCGCAAGGGCTGGCGCCGCAGCGCGGTGGTCTCCCTCGCGGTGCCGACCGGCACCCGGGTGGAGGTGGGCGCGGTCAGCGCCGCCGCCGTGGTCTCGGGCCTCGACGGACCCGCCGAGGTCAAGGGCGTCTCCGGGGACACCACCCTGGTGGGCCTCGCGGGCCCCGTCCGCACGGAGACCGTCTCGGGGAACGTGGAGGCGCAGGCCCTCACCGGCGACCTGAGCTTCACCTCCGTCTCCGGCGACCTGACGGTGGTGGAGGCGGGCTCCTCCGTGCGGGCCGACTCGGTCACCGGATCGATGATCGTCGACCTGGACCCGGCCGGGGGCCCCACCGACATCAAGCTGAACAGCGTCTCGGGGGAGATCGCCATCCGGCTGCCCCAGCCGGCCGACGCCCAGGTCGAGGCGAACACGGCCAGCGGCATGGTCAGCAGCGCCTTCGAGGACCTCCGGGTGGGCGGCCAGTGGGGGGCCAAGCGCATCACCGGCCGGCTCGGCGCGGGCAACGGCCGGTTGAAGGCCACCACGGTCACCGGCTCGATCGCCCTGCTCCGCCGCCCGACGGCGCAGGACTCACCGTCCGAGCAAAAGCCGGAGGACTCCGCCCCGGCGGGCCGGACGCAGGGCGACTCGGGGGACAATTCCGCTGCCGTCCGGGACCAGGGCACCACCGGCGCCCCTTCCGACGGCACCACCGACAAGAAGGTGCTCTGACATGCCCCCAGTCTTCGCCCACGGCCGCCTCCGCCTCTACCTCCTCAAGCTCCTGGACGAGGCCCCGCGCCACGGTTACGAGGTGATCCGGCTCCTCGAAGAACGCTTCCAGGGCCTGTACGCCCCGTCCGCGGGCACGGTGTATCCGCGCCTGGCCAAGCTGGAGGCGGAGGGCCTGGTCACCCACACCACCGAGGGCGGCCGCAAGGTGTACGCCATCACGGACGCCGGGCGCGCCGAGCTGGCCGACCGCAGCGGTGAGCTGGCCGACCTGGAGCTGGAGATCCGCGAGTCGGTCGCCGAGCTGGCCGCCGAGATCCGGGCCGACGTGCGGGGCGCGGCCGGTGATCTGCGGCGGGAGATGAGGGCCGCGGCCACCGCCGCCCGCAGGGGCACCTCCGGGGCGCACGACGAGGGGCCCGGTGTCCCCGGCGGTGCCGGGGACACGGACGAGAAGGAGGCCTGGCAGGCCGCCAAGGAGGAGATGCGGCGGGTCAAGCAGGAGTGGAAGGAGCAGGCCCGCCGCGCCAAGGACGAGAGCCGCCGCGCCCGCGACGAGGCCCAGCGGGCCCGGCGCCAGGCCAAGGAGGCCCAGGAGCGGGCCCGGGCCCAGGCGCAGGAGGAGGTCCAGCGCATCGCCCAGCGGGTGCAGGAGCAGGTGCAGGACCACTTCTCGCGGGGCGACTGGCCGACGGGACTGCGCGAGGGGCTGAGCGAACTGGCCAAGGAGGTCGGTGACTTCGGCAAGGACTTCGGGAAGGAGTTCGGCAGGGACTGGGGATTCGGCCGCACCGACTCCGGGAGCACCACCCGCAAGCCCGAGTACTCCGTCACGCCCGAGGACTTCCCCGCCGGGTACGCGCCGAGCTGGGCCCACGAGGACGCCTCGGAGTCGACCGGCGACCCGGCCCGCGACCTGGACCGGCTGCTCGACCGCTTCCGCGACGACATTCGCGACGCGGCCCGGGACCACGGTGTGACGGCCGACCAGTTGCGCGACACCCGGCGTCGGCTGTCGGACGCAGCGGCCCACATCGGGGCGATCCTGCGCACGCCGAAGGGCTGAGACCGGTGGGGCCCTGAGACGGCGCCCCGCCGCTCCGTGGGGGGCGCCGCGGCGCCGGTGAGGCACCGGTGTCAGGCACAGGCCTTTCCGGCGCCGCCGCCCAGCACCCTGGTCAGCGACGCGTGGGTCACTCCGTGGTCGGCGAGCACCTCTGCGGGCACACCGGGGCGCAGGGTCAGGGCGAGCAGGAGATGCTCGTCCCCGATGTGCCGGTCACGGCGGGCGACGGCGACCCGCAGCGCCCTCTCCAGGACCTCCTTGGCGCCCCGGCCGAAGCTCCGGTGCCCGGACCACCGGCGCCCGCCCGTCCGGTCGTCGGCGGACATCGCCCCCACGCCATGGGCCTCCTCCACCTTGGCGACGATCTCCGCGACGTCGATCCCCAGTCCGGCGAGGGCCTGCGTCTCGGACTGCGACAGGCCTGCACGGCGCCGTGCGTCCCGCAGGGCCCGTCGTACCGCGTCCCGGTGCTCGCCGACGCCGAGCGCCGCGAGCGCGAAGGAGGCGCGGCTGCCCTCCCGGTCCAGCAGGGCGAGCAGCAGGTGCTCGGGCTCGACGGTCCCCGCCCGTGCCTCCTCTGCGTGTCCGACCGCCCCCTGCACGACCGCGCGGGCGTCCTTGGTGAATCGCTCGAACATCAATGCCTCCCGTACTTCTTGTGCACGGCCTGCCTGCTGACTCCGAGTTCCGTGGCGATCTCCTGCCACGACCACCCCTGCTGCCGGGCACTGCGCACCTGTACGGCTTCCAGTTGCTCCCCCAGCTTCCGCAGGGCGGCGACGGCCCGCAGCCCGACCCGGGGATCGCGGTCACCCGCACGCGTGGCGAGATCCGTTGCTTCACTCATACCGTCAACGTAAGTTGACATCCCCGGGGTGTCAACCCTGGTTGACATGTGGTGGCCGGCCGGTGAACGCGAAACGGCGGGCCCGGGGAGCCGGACCCGCCGTATGCAGGGGTACGCGTCAGGAGTTGCTGAGCACGATCTTGCCGAACTGCCCGCCGGAGGCCATCCGCTCGAACCCCTCACGGGCCCGGTCCATGGGGAGCACCTCGTCGATGACGGGCCGCACACCGGTGGCGGCGCAGAAGGAGAGCAGGTCCTCCAGCTCGTCCTTGGAACCCATCGTGGAGCCGACGACCTTGAGCTCCAGGAAGAAGATCCGGGTCAGCTCGGCGTGGGAGGGCCGGTCGCCACTGGTGGCACCGGAGATGACCAGCGTGCCGCCCGGCCGGAGCGACTTGATCGAGTGCGACCAGGTGGCGGCGCCCACGGTCTCGATCACGGCGTCCACCCGCTGCGGCAGCCGCGCACCGGTCTCGACGGCCTCCACCGCACCGAGCTCCAGGGCCCGCTTGCGCTTGGCCTCGTCCCGGCTGGTCGCGAAGACGCGCAGCCCCGCCGCCCTGCCGAGCACGATCGCGGCCGTGGCGACCCCGCCGCCGGCGCCCTGCACCAGCACCGAGTCACCGGGACGTACCCCGGCGTTGGTGAACAGCATCCGGTACGCCGTCAGCCAGGCGGTCGGCAGACAGGCGGCCTCCTCGAAGGAGAGCTCCTTGGGCTTGGGCAGGACGTTCCAGGTCGGCACGGCGACCTGCTCGGCGAACGTCCCCGGGTAGCGCTCGGTGAGGATGGAGCGGGGCTCCTTGGGGCCGACCCCGTGGCCGGTCTGGCCGATCACGGAATGCAGGACGACCTCGTTGCCGTCGGCGTCGATCCCGGCGGCGTCGCAGCCGAGGATCATCGGCAGCCGGTCCTCGGGGAGGCCGACGCCGCGCAGGGACCACAGGTCGTGGTGGTTGAGGGAGGCGGCCCGGACATCGACGACACTCCAGCCGGGCCGGACCTCGGGAGCCGGAAGCTCTCCCGACTCCAGGCCGGCCAAGGGCTGGTCGCGGTCGATTCGGGCGGCGTAGACAGCGAACATGACCTTGACGATAGGTTCCCCACCGCCCCACGGGAACCACGGCACCGTGTGACACACCCCCTCTTGCGCCCCACCCCGCCCAGCACCAGCCACCCCACCCGCACCCGCACCCGCACCCGCACCCAAAGGCGAACGGCCCCGTCCACCAAGGACGAGGCCGCTCACCACACGCCACCCACAGGGCTCACACCGTCACCGGCGCGCGACCCCCTCCGCCCGGGCCGCCGCCGCCACCGCCGCCGTGACGGCCGGCGCGACCCGCTCGTCGAACGGCGACGGAATGACGTAGTCCGCGGCGAGGTCGTCCCCCACCACGGAGGCCAGCGCCTCGGCCGCCGCGAGCTTCATGCCCTCGGTGATCCGCGACGCCCGCACCTGAAGCGCGCCCGCGAAGATGCCCGGGAACGCCAGCACGTTGTTGATCTGGTTCGGGAAGTCCGAGCGCCCCGTCGCGACGACCGCCGCGTACTGGTGGGCGACCTCCGGATGCACCTCGGGGTTCGGGTTGGCCATCGCGAAGACGAACGCGCCCTCGGCCATCGAGGCCACCGCCGGCTCCGACACCGTACCGCCGGAGACGCCGATGAAGACGTCGGCACCCGCGAGGGCCGCCTCCAGCGGGCCGGACAGCCCGGCCTTGTTGGTGAAGGAGGCCAGCTCCTGCTTGACCGGGGTCAGGTCGTCCCGGTCGGCCGAGACGACACCCTTGCGGTCGGCGACCGCGACGTCCCCGATGCCGGCCTCCACCAGCATCTTGGCGATGGCGACACCGGCCGCGCCCGCGCCCGAGATCACCGCCCGCAGCTCACCCAGCGTCCGCCCGCTCAGCCGCGCCGCGTTGCGCAGGGCGGCCAGCGTCACGACGGCCGTGCCGTGCTGGTCGTCGTGGAAGACCGGGATGTCCAGGCGCTCCTGGAGCTTGCGCTCGATCTCGAAGCACCGCGGCGCCGAGATGTCCTCCAGATTGACGCCGCCGAACGAGGGCGCGAGCCGGACCACGGTCTCGACGATCTCGTCGGCGTCCGTGCAGTTCAGGGCGATCGGGACCGCGTCCACCCCGCCGAACTGCTTGAAGAGGATGGCCTTGCCCTCCATCACCGGGAGCGACGCCTCGGGCCCGATGTCACCGAGTCCCAGCACCGCCGTACCGTCCGTCACGACCGCGACGACCGACGACTTCCAGGTGTAGTCGTGGACGAGGTCGGGCTGCTCGGCGATCGCGCTGCACACTTTCGCGACGCCGGGCGTGTACGCCAGGGACAGGTCGTCCTTGTCGCGGATCGGCACGGTGGCCTGCACGGCCATCTTGCCGCCGCGGTGCAGCGCGAACGCGGGGTCGAAGGAGTCGAGCGGCTCGGCGCCCTCCCCCTGCTCCGCACCGGCTTCGCTGTCGCTGCGAGGATTGACGATCTCCGCTGCCACTTTGTCTTACCCCTTAAGAGTTCATGGTTTGAGGGTTTGTCCACTCCTGGTGAGGAGTGGGCGGGCACCGCACAGGGAGATGGCTGTCTGGGCCACGCGGGCCCCTGCGCGACGGGCGCGCCGCACACGCGCCCTGAGCCCCTGATGAGGGGTGTAAAGAACCTTCTTACCCGACGGGCACCCCCCGCGACGAGTCCGATAAGCGCAAGCTCACATGCCGGACCCCGAACGCCGCATGTCGGTGACATGGCTCATAGCCATGGTTCCGGACAACCTCCCGGCGCCTCTTGACAGGGCTGCGAACGACACCTTCGACGACCCCGTCCACCCGTGATCCATGCCCGGATAACGAGAAATTCCGCAGATCTTCCGGCCGGAGGGGCAGATTCCCGTAAAGGTTCGGTCGGGATGTACCGACCTGGTCCGGTTCGGGGGCCGACCCGTTATCCGATTTTGACATGACGGCCCCCCTGAACGGCCGAGTCCGAATGGCAAGATGCCGTAATCACACGAGGTCGCGGCACTCGAAGGTGTGTGCTCTCGTCGACCCGCGGCACCGGCCGGTCCCCCGGCCGGCGTCCCGTCCCATCGGCAACTCCCTCATCCGCCGGAGGAACCACCATGACCGCACGCTCCACCCGTCGTACGACCGCCGCGCACTCCCGGCTAGCAGCGGTCGGTGCGATCGCGGTCGCAGGCGCCCTGCTGCTCACCGGATGCGGCGACCAGACCGAGAACAGCGACTCCGGCAGCGACAACCAGTCCGCGAGCGGCGCTCCGCTCGCCGACAAGCTGCCGCAGTCGATCCGCGACAAGGGCACCATCAAGGTCGGCTCCGACATCGCGTACGCCCCGGTCGAGTTCAAGGACGACTCCGGCAAGACCGTCGGTATCGACCCGGACCTCGCGGACGCCCTGGGCAAGCAGCTCGGGGTGAAGTTCGAGTTCGAGAACGGCACCTTCGACACCCTGATCACCGGTCTGCGCTCCAAGCGCTACGACATCGCGATGTCCGCGATGACCGACACCAAGGACCGCCAGGAGGGCATCGACTCCGACACCGGCAAGAAGGTCGGCCAGGGCGTCGACTTCGTGGACTACTTCACCGCCGGTGTCTCGATCTACACCAAGAAGGGCGACGACCAGGGCATCAAGACCTGGTCAGACCTGTGCGGCAAGAAGCTCGTGCTCCAGCGCGGCACGGTCTCCGAGGACCTCGCCAAGACCGAGAACAAGAAGTGCCCGGCCGGCAAGAAGATCTCCATGGAGGCCTTCGACAACGACCAGCAGGCCCAGACCCGCCTGCGCGCGGGCGGCGCGGACGCCGGCTCCTCCGACTTCCCGGTGGCGGCGTACGCGGTGAAGACCTCGGGCGGCGGCAAGGACTTCGAGCTCGTCGGCGAGCAGGTCGAGGCCGCGCCGTACGGCATCGCGGTCGCCAAGGACAACACGCAGCTGCGCGACGCCCTGAAGGCGGCGCTGGACGCGGTGATCGCGAACGGCGAGTACAAGAAGATCATGGACAAGTGGGGCGTCGCCGAAGGCGCCGTCACCCAGTCCACCGTCAACGGCGGCAAGTGACCCCGCGGCGGGCGCTGAAAGGCAACATCCGTGACTGTTGACATCGACAAGACGGCGGGCGGCCCGTCCGGCACCCCGCCGACCCCGCCGGAGGCCATCAAGGCCATCCCGGTGAGGCACTACGGGCGGTACGTCTCGGCGGTCGTCGCGATCGCGCTGCTGGTCGCGGTCGTCTACGCGTTCTCCCAGGGCAAGATCAACTGGGGTGCGATCCCGGACTACTTCTTCGACGACCGCGTCCTGACCGGCATGGGCAAGACGCTGCTGATCACCGTCCTCGCGATGCTGATCGGTGTCGTCGGCGGCATCCTGCTCGCCGTGATGCGGCTGTCGAAGAACCCGGTGACCTCGTCCATCGCGTGGTTCTACATCTGGTTCTTCCGGGGCACGCCGGTCCTGGTGCAGCTGGTCGTGTGGTTCAACCTCGGCCTGGTCTTCGAGTACATCAACCTCGGCCCGTTCTACCGCGACGAGTGGTCGGACTTCATGACGCCGTTCCTGACGGCGCTGCTCGGACTCGGCCTCAACGAGGCGGCGTACATGGCGGAGATCTGCCGCGCCGGGCTCCTCGCGGTCGACGAGGGCCAGACGGAGGCGGCGCACGCGCTCGGCATGAGCCATGCCAAGACGCTGCGCCGGATCGTGGTCCCGCAGGCGATGCGCGTGATCGTGCCGCCGACGGGCAACGAGGTCATCAACATGCTGAAGACGACCTCCCTGGTGTCGGTCGTCCAGTACGCCGAGTTGTTCCGGGTCGCCCAGGACATCGGCCAGACCTCGGGCGCCCCGGCCGAGATGCTGTTCCTCGCGGCGGCCTGGTACCTGCTGCTGACCTCGGTCTTCAGCATCGGTCAGTACTACCTGGAGCGCTACTACGCCCGCGGCTCCAGCCGCAGTCTGCCGCCGACCCCGCTGCAGAAGATCAGGGCGAACCTGTTCTCCCTGTCGAACCGCTCCAGCACGACGGGAGGTGCGGCATGACCGCCATGGTCAAGGCCGAAGGCGTCCACAAGTCCTTCGGTGCCGTCGAGGTCCTCAAGGGCATCGACCTGGAGGTGAGGCAGGGCGAGGTGTTCTGCCTCATCGGCCCCTCCGGCTCCGGCAAGTCCACCTTCCTCAGGTGTATCAACCACCTCGAGAAGATCAACGCCGGACGTCTTTACGTCGACGGGGAGCTGGTCGGCTACCGCCAGAAGGGCGACAAGCTCTACGAGCTGAAGGACAGCGAGGTCGCCCTCAAGCGCCGGGACATCGGCATGGTCTTCCAGCGCTTCAACCTGTTCCCGCACATGACCGCGGTGGAGAACGTCATGGAGGCGCCGGTCCAGGTCAAGGGCATGAGCAGGTCCCAGGCCCGGGACCGCGCACGGGCCCTGCTGGAGCGCGTGGGCCTGGGCGACAAGGCCGGCAACTACCCCTCGCAGCTCTCCGGCGGCCAGCAGCAGCGCGTCGCCATCGCGCGGGCCCTGGCGATGGACCCGAAGCTGATGCTGTTCGACGAGCCGACCTCGGCGCTCGACCCCGAGCTGGTCGGCGACGTCCTCGACGTGATGCGCGACCTCGCGGAGTCCGGCATGACGATGGTCGTCGTCACCCACGAGATGGGCTTCGCCCGCGAGGTCGGCGACAGCCTGGTCTTCATGGACAACGGCGTGGTGGTCGAGTCGGGCAACCCGCGCGACGTCCTGACCGATCCGCAGCACGAGCGGACGAAGGCGTTCCTGTCCAAGGTCCTCTGACCGACCGCACGATGACGCGCCGAGGGGCGGTACGGATCTCCGTACCGCCCCTCGGCGCGTGCTCCTACTTGAGCGCCAGCAGCAGGGTGTCCGACGGCGAGCACCACACCGGCCGCGCCTCGCCGAAGCCCTTCTCGCGCAGCACGCGCGCGTGCCAGGCCGCCGAGGGCATCTCGCCGTCCGCGTGCTCGCCGTAGATCTCGAAGCGGCGGGCGGTGGGCCCGGCGAGCACCGGGTCCTTGGCGGCGAGCTGCCACCACTCGGACCAGTCCAGCGCGCCCTCGCCCTTGGCGGCGTCCATCCGCGCGTGCCGCTGGGCGCGCTCGGCCGCGTTGATCCGGGGCGTCGTGTCGTCGATCATGTGGTCCGCGTTCATGAACACACCACCGTCGCGGACCAGCCCCGCGACCCGGCCGTAGAGATCCGCGAGGGGTTCGGCGTGCAACCAGTGGAGGGCCGTCGCGGTCAGCACGGCGTCGTAGGCGTCGTAGGCGTCGTACGGCAGCTTCGACGGCCAGTCGGGGTCCTTGAGATCGGCGGTGACGAAGGAGACCCGCTCGTCGCCCGCGAAGGTGCCCTCGGCGATGGCGAGGAGCGCCGGGTCGAGGTCCACGCCGGTGCTGGTGGCCTCCGGGAACCGGTCGAGCAGCCGGGCCGTGATGGTGCCGGTGCCGCAGGCCAGGTCGAGCACGCGTGGGGCGGGACCGACGAGCGCCTCGACCATGTCGAGCATGATCCGGAACCGTTCCTCGCGGTCCGGCATGTACCACTCCTGCTGCCGGTCCCAGCTCTGCTGCCAGGCCTGCCAGTCGGCACCCGCCCCGGCGGTCGTGGTGGTCGTGGTCGTGGTGGTGGTGTCCGCGTTCGTCATCGAGCCCCTCCATGCTGCGTCACGTAATACCCTGGGAGCACGATCAGCTGTTACCTGACCGCAGGCACGACCCTAGAGCCCCTTCGTAAGGACTACAAGTGGAACTGGCCTATTACTCGGATTACGCCGTGCGTCTCGTCAACACCGAGGAACCGACGCGGGGGCAGGACTCCCTGACCTCGGTGGAGGCCGTCCGGGAGCTCTTCGGTGCCAACCAGTCGGCGGCCCGGCGCGCCTCCGACGCCGACGTGACCCGGTTCCGCTCGGTCCGGGCGCGGCTGCGCGCGGTCTTCGAGGCGGCCGACGGCGGCGACGAGACCCTCGCCGTGGACCTGCTGAACTCACTGCTCCTGGAGTTCCCGGTGAGCCCGCAGATCTCCGGGCACGACCAACGCGACGACGACGGCAGCCCGCTGTGGCACATGCACCTGGCGGACCACCCCTCCAACGCGACCGCCGGTTTCGCGGCCATCGCGGCGATGGGCCTGGCCTTCCACCTCACCGAGTACGGCGTGGACCGGCTGGGCCTGTGCGAGGCGGCTCCCTGCCGCAACGCCTACCTGGACACCTCCACCAACCGCTCCCGGCGCTACTGCTCCGACCGCTGCGCCACCCGCGCCAACGTGGCGGCCTACCGCGCCCGCAAGCGCCTGGAGGCGGACCGGTCGGCCGGCACCGGCCTGAGTGCCGACAGCGCCCAGCGGACCACGGCGAGCGGCGAGCGCTGACCGGGCCGCGGCGGCCGGTACCGGAACCGCACCCTGCCCAGCACCAGGTCCGGCGGGACCACCCCGTAGTCGGTGCTGTCCCCGCCCGCGAACGCGTTGTCCCCGAGCACCCACCAGCCGGTCCCGCGCCGTTCGGCCGCCCGCTTGACGACGAGCAGGTCCTGCTGGAAGGGGTGCCGCAGGACGACCACGTCACCCGGCCGGACCCGCGCTCCCCAATGCACGAGCAGCACGTCACCGTGGTGCAGCGTGGGCACCATCGACGGCCCGGTCACCTCGGCCGGCCCGAAGGGCAACGCCCCTCTGGCACGCTCGGTCTCCTGCGACAGTTGCTCCGGCATCACCCGGCACCTCCCCGGTCTTTCCTCCACCAGTCTCAGTCTCACCCCGGACTTTTGTCCTAAGCCCACGGGGGCACTCGCGAAATCGGGTCTCCCAGGGAGTAATGTCCCCCCTGAGAAGACGATCACGAGGAAGGAACGCTTCATGCTTTCCCGCCTGTTTGCCCCCAAGGTCACGGTCAGCGCCCACTGCGACCTGCCCTGCGGCGTGTACGACCCGGCCCAGGCCCGCATCGAGGCGGAGTCGGTGAAGGCCGTCCAGGAGAAGATGGCCGGCAACGACGACCCGCACTTCCAGACGCGCGCGACGGTCATCAAGGAGCAGCGCGCCGAGCTCGCGAAGCACCACGTCTCCGTGCTGTGGAGCGACTACTTCAAGCCCCCGCACTTCGAGAAGTACCCGGAGCTGCACCAGCTGGTCAACGACACCCTCAAGGCCCTGTCGGCCGCCAAGGGCTCGAAGGACCCGGCGACCGGCCAGAAGGCCCTGGACTACATCGCCCAGATCGACAAGATTTTCTGGGAGACCAAGAAGGCCTGACGGACGTCAGCCTCCCGGGCCGGCGATCGGTGCACCATCGCAGGCCGCAGGACAGCCCGAAGGGGCCCGGCCGCCATTCCTGGCCGGGCCCCTTCGGGCTGTCCTGCGGCGTTCTCGGGGTCAGGGGTTGTCCATGGTCCCCCCTCCGGCCGGCTTCGGCGGCGCGGGCCGCCGCCCTGCTTCCTCAGACCGGGCGTCCAGGCCGGGACCCACGCGCCGGACGGCGGCTCAGCGCTTGCGGTGGTATGTCCGCACCACGACGCCGTTGCCGAAGGTCCGCACCGAGTCCGGCACGAACTCGGTGACCTCGAAGCCGGAGGCGAACATCGGCATGCCGGTGCCGAGCACCACCGGGTAGGTCTTGACGACCAGTTCGTCGACCTCGTCGAACAGCTCGCCGGCGACGACCGATCCGCCGCACAGGTAGATGCCGAGGTCGCCGTCCTCCGCCTTCAACTCCCTGATCCTGCCGACCAGGTCCGCCGAGATGATCTCGACGTTCGGATCGGGCGACTCGGTGAGCGTGCGCGAGGCGACGTACTCGCGCAGATGCGCGTACGGGCTGGTGACGCCCTCCTTGAGGGCCAGGTCGTAGCTGGCCCTTCCCTGGACGATCGTGTCGAACCGCTTGTTCGGCAGGTCGTCGATGCCCAGTGGCCGACGGCCGTGGGTCGGCAGCGTATCCGGGTACTCCGACTTCAGGAACTCGAAGAACTCCTCGTCCACGAACGGGACCATGAACGACGCGTCGCCGTCCGGGCCGCCGATGAAGCCGTCGATCGAGCAGGCGACGAAGTACGTGAGTTTGCGCAAACCGGTCTCCCCTTCACTGTGACCACTACAGGCAGAGTACTGCATGCGTAGTCATATGGGAGTGGATATGCGATTGTCCGGGGCCCCTTCCGCTCAACGCCGCATGTGCGTATGGCGGTTGGGACCAGCCGCCGGGCATGCGGCCCCGCGAGAAAAGAGAGAGGCGGGCCCCGCACACCGTGGGGAAGTGCGGGACCCACCGGACCGGAGCCGTCGGCGGTGCGGCCGTACGTCGGTCAGGTGCCGTACGGCCCTGCACGGGCTCCGGGGTCTTGTGTGGCGGCGCTCAGGTGCTGCGCCGGGTCACGAACTCGGCCAGCGCGAGCAGGCCGCCCGCCGCTTCCGGCTCGGGCACGGCACGGGCCAGCTCCTGCATGGCCCTCGCCATCCGGTCGGCCGCCTGGGCCTGCGCCCAGTCCCGGCCGCCGGCCCGCTCCACGGCCAGGGCCGTGCGCTCCAGGTCCTCCTGGTCCTCGTACGGAGCCGCGTACAGCTCGGCCAGTTCCGCGGCGGCCGGGGTGCCGGAGGTGAGGGCGGCGACCACCGGCAGTGACTTCTTGCGGGCGGCCAGGTCCGCACCGGCCGGCTTGCCGGTGTGGCGCGGGTCGCCCCATATGCCGATGACGTCGTCGATGAGCTGGAAGGCCAGTCCGGCCTGACGGCCGAAGGCGTCCAGCGCTTCGACCTCCTCCGTGGCGGCACCCGCGTACAGCGCGCCGAGGGCGCAGGCGCAGCCCAGCAGGGCACCCGTCTTGGCCTCGGCCATGACGAGGGTCTCGTCGAGCGTGACTTCAGTCGGCGGGCGCCGCTCCATGGCCGTGTCCGCGTGCTGGCCCTCGCACAGCTCCATGACGCAGTCGGCGAGCCGGATCGCAGCCGCCGCGGACGCCGGGTGCGGGTCGGCCGCGAGCAGCCGCAGGGCGAGCGCCTGAAGGGCGTCCCCGGCGAGGATCGCGTCGGCGTCACCGAACACGGCCCACGCGGTCGGCCGATGGCGCCGGGTGGCGTCCCGGTCCATCACGTCGTCGTGCAGCAAGGTGAAGTTGTGGACCAGCTCCACCGCCGCGGCGGCCCGGCCGGCCGCCGCGCGGGCCGCCGACCCGCCCAGCGCGGTCGCCGCGGTGAGGACGAGCGCGGGCCGGATCGCCTTGCCCGCGTTGTCCGCCGCCGGTGTGCCGTCCGCGTGCTGCCAGCCGAAGTGGTAGAGCGCGATCCGGCGCATCGACTCGGGCAGCGACGCGAGGGCGGAACGCAGTTCGGGGTCGACCGACGCCCGCGACTCGCTCAGGAGTACCGCTGCCTCGTGCCCGTCGGACGACTCCCCCGGCTCCTTCTCGCGCTGTGTGCCGATGGGCCCGTGCCTTTCCGGCGGCGTTCCGGTGGGACGGCGCGTCGCGACGGCGCCACGCCGGATCTCCGTCATGGACTCACCTTCCCCCTGGGCCCGTCCGTACCCCGGGGGTGTACCCGCCCGGGAGGGCGGGAACACGGTGTTCGGGACAGTGGCGTCACTGCCAGCGGCCGATCTCGACGTTCTCCAGGACGCCGAGCGCGTCCGGCACCAGGACCGCGGCCGAGTAGTAGGCCGTGACCAGGTACTTGATGATGGCCTGTTCGTTGATGCCCATGAAGCGCACCGACAGACTCGGCTCGATCTCGTCCGGGATGCCGGTGGCCCGCAGCCCGATGACGCCCTGGTCCTGCTCGCCGGTACGCATCGCGATGATCGACGACGTACGGGCCTCGGTCACCGGAATCTTGTTGCAGGGATAGATGGGCACACCGCGCCAGGTCGGGATGCGGTTCCCGGCGACGTCGATCGTCTCCGGGACGAGACCGCGCCTGTTGAGCTCGCGGCCGATGGCGGCGATGGCACGGGGGTGGGCGAGGAGCAGCTTGGTGCCGCGCCGGCGGCTCAGCAGCTCGTCGAGGTCGTCCGGGCCGGGCACGCCGTCGTGCGGCTGGATGCGCTGGTCGTACTCGCAGTTGTGCAGCAGGCCGAACTCACGGTTGTTGATGAGCTCGTGCTCCTGGCGCTCCTTCAGCGCCTCGACCGTCAGCCGGATCTGCTGCTCGGTCTGGTTCATCGGCTGGTTGTACAGGTCGGCCACGCGCGAGTGGATGCGCAGCACGGTCTGGGCGACGCTGAGTTCGTACTCACGGGGACGGGCGTCGTAGTCGACGAAGGTGTGCGGGATGTCCGGCTCGCCGCTGTGACCGGCCGCGAGGTCGATCTCCTTCTCACCGTACTTGTTGGAGCGCTGCTCCGGGATCGAGCGCTGCTGCTCCAGGTGCTCGCGCAGCGAGTCCGCCCGCTCCGCGACCTGCTCCACCTCCTGGCGGGGCAGCACCAGCACCGTGCAGGCGGTGACCGTGCGGGCGGTGAACTCCCAGATGGCGTCCCCGTCGAGCAGAGCCTGGTCGCCGAAGTAGGCGCCGTCGGCGAGGACGCCGAGCACCGCGTCGTCGCCGTAGGGACCGGTGCCGATCTTCTCGACCTTGCCGTGCGCCAGCAGGTAGACCTCGTCGGCCCGGCCGCCGAACGAGGCGATGACCTCGCCGGGGCCGAACTCCCGCTGCTCACAGCGCTGTGCGAGCTCCGACAGGACCTCGTCGTCCTCGTAGGACCGCAGGGCCGGCAGCTCGCCCAGCTCCGCGGGGATGACCTCCACGCGGTCACCGGTCTTCACGAACGTCACGCGACCGTCGCCGACGGCGAAGGTCAGACGCCGGTTGACCCGGTACGTGCCGCCCTGGATGTCCACCCAGGGGAGCGAGCGCAGCAGCCAGCGCGAGCTGATCTCCTGCATCTGGGGAACGGACTTGGTGGTGGTGGCCAGGTTCCGCGCGGCCGCCGTGCCGAGGCTCTGCTGCGGCCTGGTCTGCTCGGTGCGGACCTCTTCGCCTACCGACATAAGGAATTGCCCTCCCGGTCATGCCGGACGGCTACGCCCGGCATCGATGTGCGTGGACCAGCCTTCCTCACGGAGCGTGCCGGTGCTATTACACGAAAGAGCGGGAATGGATCACGGATGTCCGGGGCAGATATGGGGGCTTGTCCGGCGGCTCGGCGACTCGCTCCTCTCCGCCCCGCCCTGTGCGGCACCCCTGGCCAAGATGATGTTGTCCGAAACGATTCGCACACGGACCGAGCAAGCAGTAGGAGGTGCTCCGTTTCGGTACAAGCTCCGTACGAGGCAGTCGCGTCGGGCGGCCGTCGCGCAGCGTGAAGGAGCCGGCCGTGGCCTCACCCATGTCCGCGAGCAGTTTCCTCAAGGCACTGAAGGCGGAGGGCCTCACCGTCGTCGAGGTCGGCGACTGGCGGGACCACAACCGCAACCACAAGGGCGCCTGGGGGCCGGTGCACGGGGTGATGATCCACCACACCGTGACCCGGGGCAGTGCCGCCACCGTAAAGATCTGCCGCAAGGGCCACCAG
>NZ_JODM01000031.1 GCF_000717995.1 Streptomyces violaceorubidus | reverse complement strand
GACACCACCCCCCAGGTCATCCGTTCGACAGGGGGCAACAGTCATGCCGGGCCCGGAGGCCAACGGCCCTCTTGCAGGACCGCGAAAAAGATAACGGGGCGAAACCCTGGGTGCGGCCCTGGGCCCACCCAGGCACGGGCAGCAGGAAGCAACGCCCTCGCCGGCTTGAGCCGAGGGAAGGTCACAGGGGGACCGTCACCTCCGGGCCCGAGGGCTCGGGGCGGAGGGCAGCGAAGAGTGCGGGGGCGGCGCACCCGTGGGGCCCCGGGCGGAACAGCGGGGCGGGGGACGACGTCCGCGCCGGAGACCGGAGCGGAGCAGGGCGCAGGTGACGCAGTCCCCTCCGAGACCGGGCGAAGCCCGCAGGAGCTGCACGCGACGAAGTCCCGGCCGGAAACCGGAACGAAACAGGGATGCACGGTATCCAGCCCGGCCCCAGACCGGGGGGTGGAAGCTCCAGGACGGGCGCACGCGACGCAGCCCCGCCCGAACCGGAGCGAAGCCCGGGAGCGGTACAGGAAACGCAGCCCCCACCCAAGACCGGGGCGAAGCCCCACGGCGGAGCGCAGGGGACGCAGTCCCCGCCGGGGTCTGGGGCGGAGCCCCATGGCGGGGCCTCCTGGCCGACCGAGACGGGTGGGTGGGGGGCAAAACAACCCCCCCGTCCAAGCGCCGCAGGCCTACGCCGGGGCCCCCAGCTCCGCCCAGACCCGCTTGCCCGCGACGCCCGGCGTCCGTACGACGCCCCAGTCCAGGCACAGGCGCTGGACGATGAACATCCCGTGGCCGCCCGGACGCCCGGCGCGGTGCGGGGTCCGCGGCGTCGGCTGCCCCGTACCCCGGTCGGAGACCTCCAGCCGGATCACCTTCTTCTCGCAGGTGATCCGCAGCTCGTCCGGCCCCTCGGCGTGCAGACAGGCGTTGGTTACCAGCTCGGAGACCACGAGCAGAACGTCCTCGGCGGCGGCACGCTGGTCCGCGGTGGCGGCCGGCAGCCAGCCCCACGCGTACAGCGCCTCGCGGGTGAAGTCACGGGCCATCGGCACGACTCCGCTCGCGTCCTCGAAGGTCAGCCTGCGGGCCTGCCGTCCGCCGCCCTCCCCGGAAGCGGAGGCGGGCACAGGCGCGGGCGCGGTCGCCGCTCCGGAAGTTTCGGAAACCCCCGAAGAAGGCACCGGCGCGGACGCACCGGAAGCGCCGCTGGGCTCCGGACCGCGGTCGCCCGGCGGATAGGGCCGGGTGGTGCTCATCAGCGCTTCACCTCACCGATTCACCAGTTCACATTTCAAAGTCGTGGACAACCAAGTCGTGGACCGGCCGAGTCATGGACAGCAAAGTCGTACACAGCCGGTTCTGGGTCTCTCCTGCCCGAGCCGACCGCACGAACACCCCTGTATCGCGCACGAAACCCGCCGCGGGGCGAAAACACCCGCCCCGGGATGCGCACGCGTCCCTCCGTCGGCCGGACAAGGACGGCTCAGTCGGACGCGTCGGCCAGCGCGGCCGCAAGCGTGTCATGAAGGGTGAAGACCGCTTCGGCCCCCGTGATCTCGAACACCCGCGCCACTACCGGCTGCATGGCCACCAAATGCACTCCGCCCCCCGCGGCCTCCGCCTTCAGTCTCGCTCCGAGCAGGACGTTGAGCCCCGTGGAGTCGCAGAACTCCAGCCGTGAGCAGTCCACGACGAGCCGGTTGAACCCCTTGGCGAGGCACTCGTCCAGCGGCTCGCGCAACAGATCGGCGGTGTGGTGATCCAGCTCACCCGCCGGGGTCACGACGGCGCTGGAGCCCTCTTCCCGTACCTCGACCAGAAGCCGGCCCGACTGGGCACTGCCGACCGTCCCGCGGTCCATGCCGTTTCTCTCTCCCGAGGTCGTGACTGCTGCTGACGCCCTCGAACACTACGCCCTCCCACCGCACTCCGACACCCGAACAACCGCACATAAACGGACATACCCGCACAGAAAACACTTGCGGTCAGCTCGGTAAACCCGGTAGGGCTAGTAGGACACGTAAACCGACACGGCCGGCATTGGAGGCGCCGCACACCGCAGTGCACGTATTTGGCTTCGGCAGCCGTATGCCGAGAACGATGGAGGACATCATGTCACCCCGGCTCGACGGATCGCGTACCCACCAAGCGACGTCGACACTCCCTCCGGAACATCTGGATCCCATCGAGCACCACGCCGCCGTCGTCGGCCACGACGACGCACTCGCCGGGCTTCCGGACATCCCCGCGTACGACGAGGTCGCTCCGGCGGACGCCAGAGCCCTGTCCAAGACCCTCTTCGAGCGGCTGGAGTCGCTGGAGGAAGGCACCCATGAGTACGCGTACGTACGCAACACGCTCGTCGAGCTGAACCTCGCTCTGGTCAAGTTCGCCGCCTCCCGCTTCCGCTCGCGCAGCGAGCCGATGGAGGACATCATCCAGGTCGGCACCATCGGCCTGATCAAGGCGATCGACCGCTTCGAGCTGTCGCGCGGTGTGGAGTTCCCCACGTTCGCGATGCCGACCATCATCGGCGAGATCAAGCGTTTCTTCCGCGACACCTCGTGGTCCGTGCGCGTTCCGCGGCGCCTCCAGGAGCTGCGGCTCGACCTGGCGAAGGCGGGCGACGAACTGGCCCAGCGCCTCGACCGCGCCCCCACGGTCTCCGAACTCGCCGAGCACCTGGGCCTGTCCAAGGACGAGGTCGTCGAGGGCATGGCGGCGTCCAACGCCTACACCGCCTCCTCGCTGGACGCCCAGCCCGAGGAGGACGACGCGGAGGGCGCCCTCGCCGACCGCATCGGCTACGAGGACCACGGGCTCGAGGGCATCGAGTACGTCGAGTCGCTGAAGCCGCTGATCGCCGAACTGCCCTCGCGGGACCGGAAGATCCTCTCCCTTCGTTTCGTCGCGGGCATGACCCAGTCGGAGATCGGCGAGGAGCTGGGGATCTCCCAGATGCACGTCTCGCGTCTGCTGTCACGCACCCTCGTACGACTGCGCAAGGGGCTCACGGTCGAGGAGTAGTCCTCGGCACCACCGTGCGACGCTTGCCCTCCAGGGGGGTGGTCCGAGGCCGGGCCGCCCCCCTTCGGGCCGTTTCACGGGGAGTTGGCGATCAGCGCCGCCGTCGGCAGCAGCGGGGCCAGCGAGCACAGCAGCCAGAAGGTGCGCGGCGCGAGGGTGGTCCGGCGTCGCAACGGCGCGTTGACCAGCCACCAGATCATCGCGAAGAGCGCCACCACGGGGACCACGATCACCAGCCAGAGCGCCATGCCGTCGTTCTCCGTGGGCTCGCGCACGGTCCAGCCCAGCTCCGCCAGCGGCCAGTTGACCATCAGGTACCCCACGAGCCAGAACGGCACGACGCCCGGGATCCCGAGCAGCACGTTCACCAGGAACGGCGTCCACCAGTACCTGGCCATCCGCCCCGTTCCCCCGCTCCCCGGCTCACACGCAGCTCGTACTCAGCTCGTACTCAGCTCATACGCAGCCCACATGCTGCCGCTCACACCCTACGCACGCCCCGCCGCCACACGCCCGCGACCAGCGGCACACCGGGCCGGTACGCCAGGTGCACGTGGCTCGGGGCGTCCAGGAGCGTCAGGTCGGCGTACGCGCCGGGGGCGAGGCGCCCGACGTCGTCGCGGCGCAGGGCCGCGGCGCCGCCCGCGGTGGCCGACCAGACCGCCTCGTCCGGCGTCATGCCCATGTCCCGTACGGCGAGCGCGATGCAGAAGGGCACGGAGGACGTGAAGGACGAGCCGGGGTTGCAGTCGGTGGACAGGGCGACCGTGGCACCGGCGTCGATCAGGCGCCGGGCGTCCGGCCACTGGGCCCGTGTGGAGAACTCGGCGCCGGGCAGCAGGGTCGCGACCGTACGGCTGCCCGCGAGGGCGTCCACGTCGGCGTCGGTGAGGTGGGTGCAGTGGTCGGCGCTGGCGGCGTCGAGTTCGACGGCGAGCTGCACGCCGGGGCCGTGGGAGAGCTGGTTGGCGTGGATGCGGGGGTGCAGGCCCTTGGCCTTGCCCGCGGTGAGGATCGCGCGGGCCTGGTCGCCGTCGAAGGCGCCCTTCTCGCAGAACACGTCGATCCAGCGGGCGTGCGGGGCGCAGGCGTCGAGCATCTCGCTGGTGACCAGGTCGACGTAGGCGGCGGGGTCGTCGGCGAGTTCGGGGGCGACGATGTGGGCGCCGAGGAAGGTGACCTCGTCGGTGTGGCGGGCGGCGACGCGCAGGGCCCGGGACTCGTCGGCGGTGGTCAGGCCGTAGCCGGACTTGGTCTCGAAGGTGGTGGTGCCCTGCCGCAGGGCCTCGGCGAGGTAACGGGTCAGGCCCGCCTCCAGTTCCGCGTCGCTCGCGGCGCGGGTGGCGGCGACGGTGGTGCGGATGCCGCCCGCGCTGTAGGGGCGGCCGGACATGCGGGCGTTGAACTCCTCGGTGCGGTCGCCCGCGAAGAGGAGGTGGGAGTGGGAGTCCACGAAGCCGGGGAGGACCGCCCGGCCGTCGGCGTCGACCCGATTGTCAGTGGCGGGTGCTTTGCTTGATTCACCGGTCCACACGACGCGGTCGCCCTCGATGACGACGGCCGCGTCCCGGACCAGACCGAGCGGGGAGTGGTCGCCGAGGGAGGGGTCGTTGGTGACGAGTGCGGCGATGTTGGTGATGACGGTGCTGCTGCTCATGGGGTCCCTGGTGTCCTCGTGGGGGCGGGTGCGGGTGATCAGGTGCGCAGGGCTTCGACGGCCCGCATCAGGGCCCGCGGCACATCCGGTACGAGGGCGTGCGCCCCGTCGCGTACGACGTGCCGCCCACCCACGACCGTGTGCCGTACGTCCGCTGCCGTCGCGGCGAATACGGCCGTCTCGGCGCCGAGCCTGGGCAGCGGCCCCGCTGTCCTGACGGAGTCCAGCGCGAGCGTCGTGAGGTCGGCGCGGGCTCCGGCCTCGATGCGGCCGGTGTCGTCCCAGCCGAGGGCGGCGTGGCCGTCGGCGGTGGCGGCGCGCAGCAGCGCGGCGGCGGTCCAGTGACCGCGGGCGCGGGTGCGCAGGCGCTCGTTCAGCTCCATGGCGCGCGCCTCTTCCAGCAGGTCGACGACGGCGTGGCTGTCGGAGCCGAGGGAGAGCGGCGACCCCGCCCGCTGGAGCGCGGCCGCAGGGCCGATGCCGTCGGCGAGGTCCCGTTCCGTGGTGGGGCACATGCAGGTGCCGGTGCGGCTTTCGCCGAGCAGGGCGATGTCCTCGTCGGTGAGGTGGGTGTTGTGGACGCCGGTGGTGCGGGCGCCCAGCACGCCGTGGTCGGCGAGGAGCCGGGTGGGCGTGCAGCCGTGGGCCTGTTGGCAGGCGTCGTTCTCGGCGGTCTGCTCGGACAGGTGCACATGCAGCGGGGCCCGCCGTGCCCCGGCCCACTGCGCCACGGTCGCCAGCTGGTCCGCGGGCACGGCCCGTACCGAGTGGATCGCCGCTCCGATCCGTGCGTGATCCCGTTCCTTGAGAAGTGAACAGCGTTCGGCCCAGGCCTGTGCCGTGCCGTCGGAGAAGCGGAGCTGGTGGGTGTTCGGGGGTTCGCCGAAGCCGGAGGACAGGTAGCAGGTGTCGAGGAGGGTGATGCGGACACCGGCTTCGGCGGCGGCCTCGATCAGGGCCCCGCCCATCGCGTTGGGGTCGGCGTAGGGGGTGCCCCCGGGGGCGTGGTGGACGTAGTGGAACTCGCCGACGGCGGTGATGCCGGCCAGCGCCATCTCGGCGTACACGGCGCGGGCGAGGGCGTGGTAGGTGTCCGGGGTCAGCCGGTCGGCGAAGGAGTACATCACCTCGCGCCAGGTCCAGAAGGTGCCGGAGCCGACCTGGACGGTGCCGCGCAGGGCCCGGTGAAAGGCGTGCGAGTGGGCGTTGGCCAGTCCCGGCAGGGTGAGTCCGCGCAGGATCTCGGCGCCGGGCGGCGGGGTGGCGACGCCCTGGTGGACGGCACTGACGCGGCCGTCCCGCACGTCCAGGGCGACGTCCGGCTCGACGTGGGTGCCGAGCCAGGCGTGCTCCAGCCAGTACGTGCGGGTCCGTTCGGTGGCGGTCACGTGCAGGCCAGCCCTTCCAGTACGTCGGCGAGTGCGTTCACCCCGGCCAGGCAGTCGTCCTCGGCGGCGTACTCGGCCGGGGAGTGGGAGACGCCGGTGGGGTTGCGTACGAACAGCATGGCGGTCGGGATGCGGTCGGAGAGGATTCCGGCGTCGTGTCCGGCACCGGTGCCGAGGACGGGGACCTTCAGCTCCGTACGGGTGCCCAGGATGCGGGCGAGTTCGTCGCGCAGGGCGTGGTCGAACTCGACGACGGGCGTGAAGGACTCCCGGACGATGTCGAGGTCCACGCCGTGGGCGGCGGCGTACGCGCGGGCGGCCTGCTCGATGCCGGTGACCACGGTGTCCAGGCTCGCCTGGTCGGCGGCGCGGGAGTCGAGCCAGCCGCGCACCAGGGAGGGGATGGCGTTGACGCCGTTGGGTTCGACGCCGATCTTGCCGAAGGTGGCGACGGCACCGGCGAGTTCGGCCTCGCGGCGGGCGGCGAGGACGGTCTCGGCGTAGGAGAGCATCGGGTCGTGGCGGTCGGCGAGGCGGGTGGTGCCGGCGTGGTTGGCCTCGCCGCGGAAGTCGAACCGCCAGCGTCCGTGCGGCCAGATGGCGGAGGCGATGCCGATGCGGTCGCCGGAGAGGTCGAGGGCGCGGCCCTGTTCGACGTGGAGTTCGACGAAGGCGCCGATGCGGGCGAGCCGTTCGGGATCGGCGCCGAGGGTGTCCGGGTCGTACCCGGCCAACTCCATGGCCCGCGGCAGGGTGATGCCGTCGCCGTCGGTGAGGCGGTGGGCCTGCTCGACGGTGAGCGCGCCGGCGGTGAGCCGGGAGCCGACGCAGGCGAGGCCGAAGCGGGCGCCCTCCTCGTCGCCGAAGTTGACGATGCCCAGCGGCCTGGTGAACCGCGCTCCCCGCCCGCGCAGTTCGTCCAGGGCGGCGAAGGCGGAGACGACGCCGAGGGGGCCGTCGAAGGCGCCCCCGTCGGGCACGGAGTCCAGGTGGGACCCGGTGACCACGGCGTTCCCGGCGGCCGGGTCGCCGAGCCAGGCCCACTGGTTGCCGTTGCGGTCGACCTCGTGGGCCAGTCCGCGGGCCCCGGCCTGCTCCTGGAACCAGGTCCGGCAGTCGGCGTCGGCACCGCTCCAGGCGTAGCGACGGTAGCCGCCGGAGGCGGAGCTGCGGCC
Source organism: Streptomyces violaceorubidus (assembly GCF_000717995.1). Classification (GTDB taxonomy): domain Bacteria; phylum Actinomycetota; class Actinomycetes; order Streptomycetales; family Streptomycetaceae; genus Streptomyces; species Streptomyces violaceorubidus. The sequence goes on along the minus strand of NZ_JODM01000031.1, from coordinate 72,767 downwards.
GACCGGCAGCAGCTCCGCCCACATGCTGTGGAAGCTCACGCGCCGTCACCCGCGGGCGTCGCACCGCTCCCGTGCGCCTCTCCGCCCTCGCGGCCTTCGCGCATCGGCACCCGCACGCCCCGCTCCCCGGCGACCGACTCGGCGATGTCGTACCCGGCGTCGACGTGCCGGATGACGCCCATTCCGGGGTCGTTGGTGAGCACCCGGCGGATCTTCTCCCCGGCGAGCGGGGTGCCGTCGGCGACGGTGACCTGCCCGGCGTGGAGGGAGCGGCCCATGCCGACGCCGCCGCCGTGGTGGAGGGAGACCCAGGAGGCGCCGGAGGCCACGTTGACCATGGCGTTGAGCAGCGGCCAGTCGGCGATGGCGTCGGAGCCGTCCAGCATGGCCTCGGTCTCGCGGTACGGGGAGGCGACGGAGCCGCAGTCGAGGTGGTCGCGGCCGATGACGATCGGGGCGGCCAGCTCGCCGCTCGCGACCATGTCGTTGAACCGCTCACCGGCCTTGTCGCGCTCGCCGTAGCCGAGCCAGCAGATGCGGGCGGGCAGGCCCTGGAAGTGGACCCGCTCCCCCGCCATCTTGATCCAGCGGGCCAGGGACTCGTTCTCGGGAAACAGGTCGAGGATCGCCTGGTCGGTCTTGGCGATGTCGGCGGGGTCGCCGGACAGGGCGGCCCAGCGGAAGGGGCCCTTGCCCTCGCAGAACAGGGGGCGGATGTAGGCGGGGACGAAGCCGGGGAAGGCGAAGGCCCGGTCGTATCCGGCGAGCTGGGCCTCGCCGCGGATGGAGTTGCCGTAGTCGAAGACCTCGGCACCGGCGTCCTGGAAGCCGACCATGGCCTCGACATGCCGGGCCATGGACTCGCGGGCCCGGGTGGTGAAGCCGGCCGGGTCCTTGGCGGCGGCGTCGGCCATGTCCTCGAAGGCGATGCCGGTGGGCAGGTAGGCCAGCGGGTCGTGGGCCGAGGTCTGGTCGGTGACGATGTCGATCGGGGCGCCCATGGCCAGGAGCTGCGGGACCAGCTCGGCGGCGTTGCCGAGGACGCCGATGGACAGCGGCTCGCGCCGGTCCCGGGCCTCGGTGGCCAACTGGAGGGCGTGGTCGAGGGAGTCGGCCTTGACGTCGAGGTAGCGGTGCTCGATACGGCGGTCGATGGCGCGCGGGTCGCAGTCGACGCAGATCACGACGCCGTCGTTCATGGTGACCGCGAGGGGTTGGGCGCCGCCCATGCCGCCGAGCCCCGCGGTGAGGGTGATGGTTCCGGCCAGCGTGCCGCCGGACTTCTTGGCGGCGACGGCGGCGAAGGTCTCGTAGGTGCCCTGGAGGATGCCCTGGGTGCCGATGTAGATCCAGGAGCCGGCCGTCATCTGCCCGTACATGGTCAGGCCGAGGGCCTCCAGGCGGCGGAACTCCTCCCAGTTGGCCCAGTCGCCGACGAGGTTGGAGTTGGCGATGAGCACGCGCGGGGCCCACTCGTGGGTCTGCATGACACCGACCGGGCGGCCGGACTGGACGAGCATCGTCTCGTCCTGCTTGAGAGTGCGCAGGGTCCGCACCATCGCGTCGAAGGAGCGCCAGTCGCGGGCCGCCTTCCCCGTACCGCCGTAGACGACGAGCTTGTCGGGATGCTCGGCGACCTCCGGGTCGAGGTTGTTCTGCAGCATCCGCAGGGCGGCCTCCTGCTGCCAGCCCAGGGCGCTCGGCTCGGTACCGCGTGGCGCTCGGACGGGACGAGGTCCGGACATGGTCTGCCTCCTGGTGGCTTGCTCCCGGCGGATTGTTGCTACGGATATTCATATCCTCGCCGCCTGAATAGGCCTAGTCAACAGGGCCGGGTCCGTGCCCCGCGCATGCGCGTGCGGGGCCCCGATCGAGGGCCCCGCACGGGGACTGCTGGACGTCCCCCGCCGGTACCGGTGGTACCGGCGGTCGCGGGGGACATGGTGGACGGGATGGTCCGGGTGTGTTCGCCGGGCGACGAGTGCGGGTGCTCCGCAACCGCGCGCTCGTCTCAGTTCGTCGCGGCCGGTCGCGGCTCGGCACGGCACGGCTCGTCTCAGTCCGTCACGGCTGGTCGCGGCTCGGCACGGCTCGACGCGGCTCGTCTCAGTCCGTCACGGCTCGACGCGGCTCGGCACGGCTCGACGCGGCTCGTCTCAGTCCGTCACGGCTGGTCGCGGCTCGGCACGGCTCGACGCGGCTCGCCTCAGTCCGTCACGGCTCGACGCGGCTCGACGCGGCTGGTCGCGGCTCGGCGCGGTCGGGTGCGCTCAGACCGCCGCCGCCGGCGTCTTCCGCCGGGCGCCGCCCGGCGCCGCGTCGCCCGCGGCGATGCCCGTGCTGCGGTAGCCCTTGACCGCCGTGCCCGCGGGGCGGCCGGCGTTGTCGGCGAGCCAGTCCACGCGGACCCACAGCAGGGCGTCCCCGGACTGTTCGCGGCGGCCGATCCAGGCGGACTTGAGCCACAGCCCGGCGCCGCAGCCGGCCAGCAGCAGTCCGCCCGCGGCGGGCACGGCGAAGGCGCTGCCGAGGGCGGCGAGGAAGGCGAGCAGCAGCCACCAGCGGTGGCCCCGGCGCCAGTTGCGCACGGTGACCCGGCGGTCCTGGAGCACGTCGTGCTTGCCCGCTCGGGCGGCCGATCCGGCCAGGGCGGTGTAGCGCCGCCGGCGCACCCACGCCACGACGGCCGCGGCGACGATGAAGAGCGCGGCACCCGCCAGCACCCCGATCCGGCGTCCGGTGAGCCCCGGCACCAGCACGCCGATGGCCGCCGCGAAGACGCCCAGCCACCACAGTGGCGCGGCGCCCGCCCGTACGACGACGGCGACCCGAGCCAGCCCCACCTGTCCTCCGCGCGCCACGTCCTGCCTCCCGTTCCGTTCCGGCCCGTGCGACGGGCCCGGTGCGTTGCGTCTGAAGGGTGTCCGGCGCCGCACTGTAACGGGGCAAGCTGAGACGAATCTGAGAACCCGTCCGCCGTCCGGGTCACCTCCGGGTCACCTCCGGGTCACCTCCGGGTGCTCCCGGGTGCTCCCGGGTCAGTCCACGAAGAGCCCCCGCGCCACGGCCCTGGCGTCGAACTCCTCCAACCGGGCCTGGGCGTCCGGCAGGTCGTCGCACATCGCCTCCAGCAGCACCCGGCCGAGCAGCATCGGCGCGCAGGCGGTGTCGAAGGCGAGGCCGGTGCCGACGGCGGCGGGCAGCAGCAGGTCGGACACCTTGGCGACCGGCGCGAAGGCGGAGTCGGCGACGGTCACCACCGTGAGCCCCGCCTCCTTGGCGTGGGCCAGCGCCTCGACGACCTCGCGCGGGTGCCGGGGCAGGGCGAAGCAGAGCAGCGTGTCCGCCCCGGCCCGGACGGCGGCGTCGATGCGGTCGTGGAGCATCGTGCCGCCCTCGTCGAGGAGCCGGACGTCCGGGTGGACCTTGGCGGCGAAGTAGGCGAAGCCGTGCGCCTGGGCGGCGGCGGCCCGCAGCCCGAGCACCGGCAGCGGCCGGCTTCCGGCGAGCAGCCGCCCCGCCTCCCGTACCGGACCCGGGTCGGCCAGCACCTCCGCGAGGTGCCGCAGGTTCTCGATCTCGGCCGCCACCGCCTGCTGGTACTCGTTGCCGGCACCGGTGTCCGCGACCGGTTCCGCCGGGGCGACCTCGCGCAGATGGCGTCGCAGCGCCGGGTAGCCGTCGAACCCGAGGGCGACGGCGAAGCGGGTCACGGACGGCTGGCTGACCCCCGCCAGCTCGGCGAGCTCCACGCTCGACAGAAACGGCACGTCGGAGGCGCGGCGCACCATGCTGTGCGCGATGCGCCGCTGGGTCGGCGTCAGGCGGTGCCCCTCGAACAGGGCCTGCAACCGTGCCGCCGGACTGTCCGCCCCGCTCGTCCCACCGGCCCCGCTGGTGCCGCCAGTCCCGTCCATGACATGGCCCCCTCGACCTATTCACGCGCCCCGGCTTCTGCATACCGTTATACAGGCCGACGCCGGACCACACCGGGGCGAGGCAGCCGACGCCGACCGGTAACCGTCCCGTGGGCCGAGGGCGATCCCGTGGGCCGAGGGCGGCCCCTACCGGACGGCCCCCGCCGGAAACGGGGGTTGCCCCCAGTGCCGAGGGCGCCCCCGGCTGCCTACCTTGAGCCGTATGACGGGAATGGACGCACGCGACGCCGACCTGAAGAAGGAACTGGACGCCACCCTGCAGACCCGCAGGGAGCTCGGGGAGGAGTACGAGTCCGCGCTGATCGACTCGTTCCTGGAGAAGGTCGACCAGCGCATCGACGGAGCGGTGGAGCGCCGGGTGCGCCGGCAGGTCGCCGAGCAGCAGATGACGGCCGCCCGGGACAGCCGGTCGCCGAGGCCCACGGACTCCTTCGGCGAGCGCTTCGGCTTCGGCATCGTCTCGCTGGTGCTCGCGATCCCGCTGTCCGCGATCGGCGGCGGCGTGGCACACCTGCCCGGGATCCTGGTCGCCTGGGCCGGCATCGTCGGGGTCAACGTGGTCCAGGTCGCCCGCACCCATCCGGACCTCTTCCGACGCCGCCGCGCCGGGCGGGACCACGCCTGGGAGGACTGAGGTCGGAGACAGACCTGGGGGCGGGAACAGGACTGAAGGCAGCGGCAGCGCGGGAAAAAACTGCGCGGGGACCGCCGCACCCCCATCGCTGGGGGGCGGGACGACGGCGATCCCCGCGGGGGACGCGCGTGCCGGGCCTCACGGCCGGGGCGGCGCGTCCGTGGCGTCCTTGGAGGTCCGGGAGCCGCTCCGGAAGGTCCGTGACGCCGTTCGTCGTCGGCGGGTCCGGGGAGCCGCTCCCGATCCCTGCCGACACCGCACACTCTGCCGGTCCCGTGTTAAGCGACTGCTGCGCGCACATGACGCGCGCGTACCACTTCCGCGAAGTCCACGAAGATCATCGGGCCGTCGGCACCGGTGGCGGAGGCACCGACGGCCCTGCTCGCTCTAGTTCCCCTTGGCGAGGAAGGACAGCAGGTCCTGCCGGCTCACCACGCCGGTCGGCTTGCCCTCGACGAGCACGATCGCCGCGTCGGCGCCGCCGAGCACCGACATCAGGTCCGCGACGGGCTCGCCGGAGCCGACCTGGGGCAGCGGGGCGGACATGTGCTTCTCCAGCGGGTCCTCCAGCGAGGCACGCTTGGCGAACAGCGCGTCCAGCAGCTCGCGCTCCACGACCGAGCCGACGACCTCGGCGGCCATCACGTCCGGGTGACCGGCGCCGGGCTTGACGATCGGCATCTGCGAGACGCCGTACTCGCGCAGCACCTCGATGGCCTGGCCGACGGTCTCGTCCGGGTGCATGTGGACGAGGGAGGGGATGTGGCCGCCCTCCTTGTGGTTCAGGACCTCGGCGACACGGGCGCTGGGTCCGGTGTCCTCCAGGAAGCCGTAGTCGGCCATCCACTCGTCGTTGAAGATCTTGCTGAGGTAGCCGCGCCCGCTGTCCGGCAGCAGGACGACCACCACGTCGTCCTCGCCGAGCCGCGCCGCCACCTCCAGGGCCGCGACGACCGCCATGCCGCAGGAACCGCCCACCAGCAGGCCCTCCTCCTTGGCGAGGCGGCGGGTCATCTGGAAGGAGTCCTTGTCGGAGACGGCGACGATCTCGTCCGCGACCTCCCGGTCGTACGCCGTCGGCCAGAAGTCCTCGCCGACGCCCTCGACCAGGTACGGGCGCCCGGAGCCGCCGGAGTAGACGGAGCCCTCGGGGTCGGCGCCGATCACCTTCACCGCGCCGTCACTGGCGTCCTTCAGGTAGCGGCCGGTGCCGGAGATGGTGCCGCCGGTGCCGACGCCGGCCACGAAGTGGGTGATCTTCCCCTCGGTCTGCTCCCACAGCTCGGGGCCCGTGGAGTGGTAGTGCGAGAGGGGGTTGTTCGGGTTGGAGTACTGGTCCGGCTTCCAGGCCCCGGGCGTCTCGCGGACCAGCCGGTCGGAGACGTTGTAGTACGAGTCGGGGTGCTCGGGGTCGACCGCGGTCGGGCAGACGACGACCTCGGCGCCGTACGCGCGCAGCACGTTGATCTTGTCGGTGGACACCTTGTCGGGGCAGACGAAGATGCACTTGTAGCCCTTCTGCTGGGCCACGATGGCGAGTCCCACGCCGGTGTTGCCGCTGGTCGGCTCGACGATGGTGCCGCCCGGCTGCAACTCCCCGCTCTTCTCCGCGGCCTCGATCATGCGCAGGGCGATGCGGTCCTTCACCGAGCCGCCCGGGTTGAAGTACTCCACCTTGGCCAGGACGGTGGCCCTGATCCCCTGGGTCACGCTGTTGAGCCGCACCAGCGGGGTGTTGCCGACGAGGCTGATCATCGAGTCGTGGAATTGCACCGTGGTCTCCGGATGCCGCAAATGAAGGGTTGTTTATCGGTTCGGCCAGCCTATGGCCTGCGGGCCCGCGGATGCCCCGTGACGGTCGTTCACCCTGCGTTGAGATTGGGCGACCGTCCGTACGGGGCAAGGAGTGGGTGTACGGCTTGGAGGAGGTGGCGGCGACGCATGACGAGCATGTCGAGGGCGCGGGTGGCCCGGCGGATCGCGGCCGGCGCGGCGTACGGCGGCGGCGGTATCGGGCTGGCGGGGGCGGCGGCGGTCGGTCTGGTGGTGGCGGAGGTGCAGTTGGCCAGGCGCCGGGTGGGCGTGGGCCCGCCGACCCGGGTGCCGAACGCGCAGGGGTTGTACGGCGGCACCCTGCCCACGGCCGGTGACCCACCGCTGCGGCTGGTGATGCTGGGCGACTCCACGGCCGCGGGCCAGGGCGTCCACCGGGCCGGGCAGACGCCGGGCGCGCTGCTGGCGTCGGGGCTCGCGGCGGTGGCGGAGCGGCCGGTGCGGCTGGTGTCGGTGGCGCAGCCGGGGGCGTGTTCGGACGACCTGGACCGCCAGGTGGCGCTGGTGCTGGCGGATCCGGACCGGGTGCCGGACATCTGCGTGATCATGGTCGGCGCCAATGACGTCACCCACCGGATGCCGGCGACCCGCTCGGTGCGCCACCTGTCCGGGGCGGTACGGCGGCTGCGCACGGCCGGCGCGGAGGTGGTGGTCGGCACCTGTCCTGACCTGGGCACGATCGAGCGGGTGCGGCAACCGCTGCGCTGGCTGGCCCGGCGGGCCTCGCGGCAGCTGGCCGCCGCGCAGACCATCGGCGTCGTCGAGCAGGGCGGGCGCACGGTGTCGCTGGGCGACCTGCTGGGCCCGGAGTTCGCGCAGAACCCGCGGGAGCTGTTCGGGCCGGACAACTACCACCCCTCCGCCGAGGGGTACGCCACCGCCGCGATGGCGGTACTGCCGTCGGTGTGCGCCGCGCTCGGCCTGTGGCCGGCCGAGGAGGAGCACCCGGACGCGCAGCGCCGCGAGGGCTTCCTGCCGGTGGCGAGGGCGGCGGCGGAGGCGGCGTCCGAGGCCGGCACGGAGGTCGCCGCCGCGATGTCCACGGGTCCGCGGGGCCCCTGGGCCCTCCTCAAACGCCGCAGGCGGCGCCGGGTGACGGAGGCGGAGCCCACCAGCCCGTCCAACGTCTGACACCCGGGCCAGCCACCCCACCGACGCACACGGATACCCGCAGGCCCGTCCGGCGTTTGAGGACGAGGCCGTCCAGGCCGACGAGGCGTCTGGGGGCGCAGCCCCCAGGGACACCGACCAGGGACACCCGCCAGGGACACCCGCCAGGGACACCAACCAGGGGCACCAACCAGTGGCACCGACCAGGTCACCCACCACGGCCCCCCAGGGGCCGCCCACCAGAGCACCCGACGGCAGAAGCCCCCCGCCCCTCGCCCTCGCCCCCGCCCCCTCGCCCACCGCCGGAGGCAAAAGCAAGCGCTTAGACAGTTGCGGCCCATGTCACACCGCCGCACCCGTGACCCAGGCCATACGGCCGGGTAACTTCCCCAGCAGCCGCCCATCCCCTCGCCACTGGAGCCGTGATGCCCGAAGCCGTGATCGTCTCTGCCGCCCGCTCCCCCATCGGCCGGGCCTTCAAGGGCTCCCTGAAGGACCTGCGCCCCGACGACCTGGCCGCCACGATCATCCAGGCGGCCCTCGCGAAGGTCCCCGAGCTGGACCCGCGGGACATCGACGACCTGATGCTCGGCTGCGGTCTGCCCGGCGGCGAGCAGGGCAACAACCTCGGCCGGATCGTCGCCGTCGAGATGGGCATGGACCACCTGCCCGGCTGCACCGTCACCCGGTACTGCTCCTCGTCCCTGCAGACCTCCCGCATGGCCCTGCACGCCATCAAGGCCGGCGAGGGCGACGTCTTCATCTCGGCCGGCGTCGAGATGGTCTCCCGGTTCGCCAAGGGCAACTCCGACAGCCTGCCGGACACGCACAACCCGCTCTTCGCCGAGGCCGAGGCCCGCACCGCCGAGGTCGCCCAGCAGGAGGGCACCACCTGGCACGACCCGCGCGAGGACGGCCTCGTCCCCGACCCGTACATCGCGATGGGCCAGACCGCGGAGAACCTCGCCCGCGCCAAGGGCATCACCCGGCAGGACATGGACGAGTTCGGCGTCCGGTCGCAGAACCTCGCCGAGGAGGCCATCAAGAACGGCTTCTGGGAGCGCGAGATCACCCCGGTCACGCTGCCCGACGGCACGGTCGTCGGCAAGGACGACGGCCCCCGCGCCGGTGTCACCCTGGAGGGCGTCCAGGGGCTCAAGCCCGTCTTCCGCCCCGACGGCCTGGTCACCGCCGGCAACTGCTGCCCGCTCAACGACGGCGCCGCCGCCCTCGTGATCATGAGCGACACCAAGGCCCGCGAGCTGGGCCTGACCCCGCTCGCCCGCATCGTCTCCACCGGCGTCTCCGGCCTGTCCCCCGAGATCATGGGCCTCGGCCCGGTCGAGGCCAGCAAGCAGGCCCTGTCCCGCGCCGGGCTGACCGTCGGCGACATCGACCTGGTCGAGATCAACGAGGCGTTCGCCGCCCAGGTCATCCCCTCCTACCGCGACCTCGGCATCCCGCTGGAGAAGCTGAACGTCAACGGCGGCGCCATCGCCGTCGGCCACCCCTTCGGCATGACCGGCGCCCGCATCACCGGCACGCTGATCAACTCCCTCCAGTGGCACGACAAGCAGTTCGGCCTGGAGACCATGTGCGTCGGCGGCGGCCAGGGCATGGCCATGGTCATCGAGCGCCTGAGCTGACCCGCCGGCGACCGCCACTGAGGGACCGTCAGTAGCACCCCGCGGACCCAGGGTGACGAGGCGGCCCGGGACCCTGTTCACCCCAGGGTTCTGGGCCGTTTTGTGACCCAAACTCCCCCAGGATGTGACCTACCTCTCCCGCCCCACGGATTTACGCAGGTCAGCCCCGCCCCACCCCTCCCTTCCGGGTCCAAAGTCCTGTCCGTTTCGTGACGTTACGCACTGACAGACGGTTAGTCCTCCCTTCAAGCTGATGTAGGAAGTCGGGGGTCGACTTTGAACCGGGAGTACGTCAGTGAGCGCCATGCCGATCGCCCTGCTGCTCACCACGGCCGCCACCGGCGCCGTGGGCGTCGCCGTCCTGCGCAGCATCCTGGTGCTGCGCCGGCAGGTGACGGCCCTGCGCGCCGAGCTGGCCGAGAGCCGGGCCACCGCCGCGCGGGGCCGGGTGCCCGCCGCCCGCACCACCGCCGACGCCGAGGAGATACGCGCCGCCGTCGCCGAGGCGCTCGCCGAGGAGCGCGAGCGGGAACTCGCCGAGGCGCGGGCCTTCTGGGCCGCCCAGGAGACCCGGGACGCCTCCGACGCGCCACTGCTACTCGGTCTGTCCGACAGTGAGCTCTTCCTGCCGCGCCAGGCCGACCTCGTGGGCCTGGAACCGGTGGTCGAGCCGGTCGCGGAGAGCGACGAGCCGTCCGCCTCGGACTCGGGGCCCAGGGAGTCCGCCGAACTGGCCGCCGCCCGCCGCCGGCACCCCTCCCACCCGGACTTCGTGCCGAACCCGTCCCCGGCCGTGAACGACCACGACCGCACCGTGGCGACCCTGGAGGAGCTGGCCGAGTCGAGCGTCGCGCTGGCCGACGTCCGTCCGGGCCCGCTGGGCACCCTCGACGTGTACGTCTTCGCCGACGGCACCACCCTGTGCATGACCCCGGGGCACCGCGAGACCGCGGAGCGCCTGGCCGCCGCGCTGGGCGCGGGTCAGACGCCGTACCTCCTCGGCGGCTCGGGGATCTCCGGTGCCTACACGCTGACCTTCGCCTGCGGCGAGGAGAACGTGTACATCCTCGCGGACCGCGTCATCGCGTCCCTGTAATCACGCCGGTCACGCCGGTCACGCCGGTCACGCCCGCCGCGCCGGCCGCGTCAGACCCCGGCCCGTTTGCGGGCCTCCTCCACCAGCGCCACCGCTTCCTCCACCTGGCCCTCGTCCTCCAGGACGAGGGCCAAGTCGTGTGCGGCGACGGCGATCTGGTCGGCGGCGGCGAACATGCCCGCGTCCGGCATCTGGCGGGGCTCGGCCCCGGGTTCCTCCACCAGCTGGGCGCGCCGGGCCAACTCCCTGGCCAGCTCCAGCGCCTCGGCGGCCGCGCCGCGTTGCAGCCTGCTCTGCGGGGCGGCCCGCAGACGGTCGGCGAAGTCGTCCACGGCTCGGGTCAAAGGCGTCGTATCAACCACGGCGCGAGCGTACGCGGCCGTCCGGGACTGTTGCCAACGGGCGAACGCTCAGGCACGGTGACCTGAAGGACCGGCTTACATCCCCTTTCGCCCGGAGGCGCCGATGTCCCAAGTCTTCTCCGAGGAGACCCATCGCAACCTGCTCGCCCGGATCCCCCAGTGCACCGGCCGTGAGATCTCCGACTGGCTGCGCGCCGTCGAGGACGGCCCCGCCCTCTTCCGTTTCGAGGAGAAGGTCAGCTGGCTCCGCCACGAACACAACCTCGCGTACGGCCACGCGAAGGCGATCGTCCACGAGTACGACCTGAGAAGGGCCGCGCGCAAGCTGCTGTGAGCGGACGCGCCGACCCCACGACGACGAAGGGCCCCGGGCACGAAGCCCGGGGCCCTTCATCTGGTATGCCTAGTCGTTGCTGTTCAGGATCGCGATCAGGCGCAGGAACTCCAGGTAGATCCAGACCAGCGTCAGCGTGAGGCCGAAGGCCGCGAACCAGGCCTCCTCGCGCGGGGCGCCGTAGGCGAGCCCGTCCTCGACCTGCTTGAAGTCGAGGGCCAGGAAGCAGGCGCCGAGGATGATGCCGACGATGCCGAAGACGACACCGAGCGCACCGCTGCGGAAGCCGAGGCCGTCGCCGCCGCCGAAGACGGCGAACAGCAGGTTCACCGCCATCAGGATGACGAAGCCGAGCGCGGCGGCCATCACGAAGCCGTAGAAGCGCCGGTTGACGCGGATCCAGCCCGCCTTGTAGGCGATCAGCACACCGGCGAAGACCGCCATCGTGCCGATCACGGCCTGCATGGCCGCACCGTCCGCGATGCGGTTGTCGACGACGCTGGAGACGACGCCGAGGAAGACACCCTCGAACGCGGCGTAGGACAGGATCAGCGCCGGGGTGGGCTTGCGCTTGAAGGACTGGACGAGCGCCAGGACCATGCCGATCAGCGCAGCACCGATACCGATGCCGTACGAGCGGTTGATGTTGGCGTCGTCCACCGGCAGCAGCGCCCACGCGAGCGCGGCCGTCACCACGAGCACGCCGAGCGTGCTCGCCGTGCGGATGACGACGTCGTCCATCGTCATCCGGCCGGTGGTGGCGGGCGCCTGCGGCGGCGCGCCGAACTGCTGGTCCGGCTGGGCGTACGGGTTCTGCGCGTACGGGTTGCCGGCGGACGGCTGGGCGTACGGGTTGCCCTGGGTGCCCTGCGCGTACGGGTTGGCCTGCGTGGCGACGGCGGGTCCCCCGGCCTGCGGCGCGGCGTTGAAGCCCGCGTAGCCGTTGTCGCGGCTGAACCCCCGTCGCGAGAAGACCGGGTTTCTGCTCCTCATTTCACTCCTCCATGGCCACACGGCGCAGCCTTGGCTCAAGAGTAATAGAACGGCAAAGGAATGACCCTACTGCTTGGGGAGGATCTTTCCCCGGCCCTGCGACTCAACACGCTACGCCGATCAGTGATTCCCCTCACGGCCGGGGCCCCGAGCGCCACCGGGCGGCGCTCATCCGATCGGGAAGCCGGTGTACGCCTCGGCGAGGTCGGTCTCGGCGGCGCGGGAGGAGGTGATGCGGTCGAGGCGGGCCAGCTGGAGCCGGTCCTCGAAGGGGGTGGCGCCGGGGACGGTGTGCAGCAGCGTCGTCATGTCGTACGAGAACCGCTCGGCCTGCCAGACGCGGCGCAGGCAGGTCGCGGAGTAGGCGTCGAGCAGTTCCTCGGAGCCGGTCGCGGCGCGGTGGGCCAGCGCCCGCGCGAGCGTGACGACGTCGCCGACGGCGAGGTTGAGGCCCTTGGCGCCGGTGGGCGGCACGATGTGCGCGGCGTCGCCGGCCAGGAAGAGGCGGCCGTGCCGCATGGGCTCGTGGACGTAGGAGCGCATCGGCGTGACCGACTTCTGGGTGATCGGGCCCCGCCTCAGGCTCCAGTCGTCGTCGGTCTCGAAGCGGCGCTCCAGCTCGTCCCAGATCTCCTCGTCGCTCCAGCCGTCGGCGTCCGTGTCCGCCGGGACCTGGAGGTAGAGGCGGGAGACGGAGGGGGAGCGCATGGACAGCAGGGCGAAGCCGCGGTCGTGGCGGGCGTAGACCAGCTCGTCGTGCGAGGGGGCGACGTCGGCGAGGATGCCGAGCCAGCCGAAGGGGTACGTCCGCTCGAAGCTCCGCCCGTCCGGGACGGCCGCCCGGGCGACTCCCCAGTAGCCGTCGCAGCCGACGACGTAGTCGCACTCCAGGACCTCCTCGGTGCCCCGGTGGCGGAAGCGGACGCGCGGCCGGTCCGTCCCGGCGCCCTCCACCGCCAGCGCCTCCGCCTCGAACAGCAGCGGGCCTCCCTCCTTGAGCTGGAGGGCGATGAGGTCCTTGCAGACCTCGGTCTGGGCGTAGACCATGACGGACCTGCCGCCGGTGAGGGCGGGGAAGTCGACGCGGTGGCGGCGCCGGGCGAACCGCAGCTCGATGCCGTCGTGGCGCAGTCCCTCGCGGTCCATCCGCTCCCCGGCCCCCGCCTCCCGCAGCACGTCCACCGTGCCCTGCTCCAGGATCCCGGCGCGCTGCCTGCGTTCGACGTAGGCCCGGTCGCGGCTCTCCAGGACGACCGAGTCGATCCCGGCGTTGTGGAGCAGCCGGGCGAGCAGCAGCCCGGCGGGGCCTGCTCCGATGATGCCGACGGTGGTGCGCATCGGTCGTTCCCTTCGATCGGCGTCGTTGCCTTGTCCGGTCAAGCCGGATGTTCACATGGCGGATGTTCGCATGGTGAAATTTCCTTCACTGACTGGAGCGAGTTTCCAGTCCGACACGCACCGCTGTCAACGGTCCGCGGGAGGGATACGAGAGGAGAAGGGGCCGACACAGGGGCGACCGACGGCCCGCACACGGGGACGGTCGGTGATGGTGCCCGGAGCCGGACTTGAACCGGCACGCCCTCGAAGGGGCAGCGAGGTTTAAGCTCGCCGTGTCTGCATTCCACCATCCGGGCAGGCCATGGGCTCCGCGTAGCGCCCTGAGCCTATCGGGACGTACCTCCCGGACCTTGGGCGGGACGACCGATGTTGTCTTATTTTATTGGCGCCTGAGGGTGCATCAGGTCTCGGGGCAGGCCATCAGCACATGCCAACAGCCTTGCGTGCGACAGTCCGCGCCGTATGCGGAATGACGGGATTTCACCGTCCCGACGAGGGCGCCCGCCCCGTTCTCGCGCCACCCCCGCGCCACCCCCGCACCACCCCCGCTCCCCGGTGCGCCGGCGCGTGCCGTCGGGGTCGGCCGTCATCCGCAGGTATGACACCGGCCCGTCGTGTCCGACCGGAGTCGCCCCCCTGAACCGGAACAGCGGCTGACTACACGGCGCCGTACGACCGGGACGATGGAGGACGTCCCCGAGCACACCGTGCCGACAGCAGGCACCGTGCCGACAGCACACGCCGTGCCGACAGCACACGCCGTACCGACAGGAGCGCCCTTCCCGTGACCACCGCACCCATCGCCGACCGGTCCACCCTCGTGGCCGCGCGCGCCACGGAGCTTTCCAAGATCTACGGCCAGGGCGAGACCCAGGTGGTCGCCCTGGACCGGGTGTCCATCGACTTCCGGCAGGCCGAGCTCACCGCGATCATGGGCCCCTCCGGCTCCGGCAAGTCCACGCTGATGCACTGCGTCGCGGGCCTGGACACCTTCTCGTCCGGCTCGGTGAGCATCGGCGAGACCGAGCTGGGCTCGCTCAAGGACAAGCAGCTGACCAAGCTGCGCCGGGACAAGATCGGCTTCATCTTCCAGGCGTTCAACCTGCTGCCGACCCTCAACGCGCTGGAGAACATCACCCTTCCGATGGACATCGCGGGCCGCAAGCCCGACAAGCAGTGGCTGGACTCCGTGATCGAGATGGTCGGGCTGTCCGGACGCCTCGGGCACCGGCCCGCCCAGCTCTCCGGCGGGCAGCAGCAGCGGGTCGCCGTGGCGCGCGCCCTGGCCTCCCGGCCGGAGATCATCTTCGGTGACGAGCCGACCGGCAACCTCGACTCCCGCTCCGGAGCGGAGGTGCTGGGCTTCCTGCGCAACTCGGTGCGGGAGCTGGGCCAGACCGTGGTGATGGTGACCCACGACCCGGTGGCCGCCGCCTACGCGGACCGGGTGGTCTTCCTCGCGGACGGACGCATCGTCGACGAGGTGTACGGGCCTACGGCCGACTCGGTGCTCGACCGCATGAAGCGGTTCGACGCCAAGGGCCGCACCAGCTGACACCCCCGTCCGCTCCCCACCCCGTACCCCGTACGCCAGGACAGAGAAGACCCCCCCCCATGTTCCGTACCGCCTTGCGCAACGTCTTCGCGCACAAGGCCAGGCTGTTGATGACCGTGCTCGCCGTGATGCTCGGCGTGGCGTTCGTCTCGGGCACCCTGGTCTTCGCCGACACCCTCTCCAACGCCTTCCGCAACCAGTCGGCGAAGAGCTACCACGACGTCGCCGTCGCCGTCACCTCGTACGCCGACCCCGACAAGCCCAAGGAGGAGCCCGGCCTGCCCACCAGGCTCCTGGACCGGATCTCCGCCGTGGACGGCGTCGCCGGGGTCTACGGCCGCGTCGAGGGCTTCGCCGGTGTCGCCGACCCCGACGGGAAGCTGATCGGCGTCGGCTGGTCCAACAAGGGCTCCAACTTCGCCCCCGGCAAGGACGGCAAGGACGCCGCCTACACCTTCACCGACGGCTCCGGACCGGTCGAGGACGGCCAGATCGCCCTGGACGAGGAGACCGCCGCCAAGGGCGAGTACGAGGTCGGCGACCGGGTGCGCGTCGCGACCAACGGCCCGGTGAAGGAGTACACCCTCAGCGGTGTGTTCACCACCGAGGACGGCGCCGTCAACGCCGGCGGCAGCCTGGTCCTCTTCGACACCGCCGTCGCCCAGAAGCAGTACCTCGAACCGGGCTACTTCGAGAGCGCCACCGTCACCGCCGCCCCCGGCGCGGACGACGCGAAGATCCTGGGCGCGGTCAAGCCGCTGCTGCCGGACACCGCCGAGGCCCAGACCGGCCAGGCGCTCGCGGACGAGCAGGCCGCCCAGATCGAACGGGGCCTGGGCAACCTGAAGCAGCTCCTGCTCGGCTTCGCGGGCATCGCGCTCTTCGTCGGCGTCTTCCTGATCTCCAACACCTTCACGATGCTGGTCGCGCAGCGCACCAAGGAGATCGCGCTGATGCGGGCCGTCGGCGCGTCCCGCAGGCAGATCACCCGCTCGGTGCTCGCCGAGGCCGCGCTGGTGGGTCTGGTGGCCTCGGCCGTCGGCTTCGCCCTCGGCGTCGCTCTGGCCGTCGGACTGCGCTCCGGCATGTCCGCGTTCGACTTGAAGACGCCGAACGGCCCGCTGGTCCTGTCCGCCACGCCGGTGGTCGCGGCGTTCGCGGTGGGCGTGCTGATCACGGTGTTCGCCGCCTGGCTGCCCGGCCGCCGGGCCGCGAAGATCCCGCCGGTGGCGGCCATGAACAGCGTCCACGCGGTGGCCACCACCAAGTCGCTGGTGCTGCGCAACTCCATCGGCGCGGCCGTCACCGCCCTCGGTGCGGTGGGGATCGTGGCGGGCGCCTCGACCGGCGGCGACGACGGCCGGCTGTACATCGGCGCGGGCGCGTTCTTCGCCCTGATCGGCGTGATCGTCCTCATCCCGCTGCTGTCCCGGCCCGTGATCGCCCTCGTCCGTCCGCTGCTCGTCGGGCCCTTCGGGGTGGCGGGCAAGCTGGCCGGCCAGAACGCGGTCCGCAACCCGCGCCGCACCGGCGCCACCGCGTCGGCGCTGGCGATCGGACTGACGCTGGTGACCGGCCTGTCGGTGCTCGGCGTCACGGTCGGCACCGCCATCGACAAGATGACCACGGACAACATCAAGGCCGACTACATGGTCTCGATGGCCAACGGAGGCGACCTCGACCGGTCCGCGTTGACGGCCCTGGAGAAGGCCCGGGGCGTGTCCGCGGTCTCCCCCCAGCAGGAGGCCTACTTCCGGGTCGACGACGTGTACCTGTCGGCCTCCGCCGTCACCCCGGGCGACATCGAGAAGGTCCTGTCCGTCGACGTCGTCAGCGGCAGCGCGGGCTCGCTCGCCGAGGGCCGGATCGCGGTGGCCGAGGAGACGGCCGAGAGCAGGGGCTGGAAGGTCGGCGACACCGTCCCCGTCACCTTCGACGACGACCAGAAGGCCACGCTGACGGTCGGCGCCGTCTACAAGGACAGCGAGTTCCTCTCCCCCGTCCTCGTCGACCGCAAGGTCGTGGACCCGCACGAGACGAAGCCGTCCATCCGGCAGATCTTCGTGAAGATCGACGGCGGCCAGTCCGCGGCGAACGAGAAGGTCCTCGTCGACGCGCTCGGCGACAACCCCGCGATCACCGTGATGGACCGGCAGGACATCCGCGACGAGTTCGGCGGCGCCATCAACACCCTGCTGAACATCATGTACGGCCTGCTGGCGATGGCCCTGATCATCGCGGTGCTGGGCGTCGTCAACACGCTCGCGATGTCGGTCTTCGAACGGCAGCAGGAGATCGGCATGCTGCGCGCGATCGGTCTGGACCGGCGCCGGGTGAAGCGGATGGTGCGGCTGGAGGCCGTGGTCATCTCGGTGTTCGGCGCGGTGGTCGGCATCGGTCTGGGCACGTTCCTCGGCTGGGCGATCGGCGAGACCGTCGCCGACCAGATCCCGGGGTACGCGCTGGTCCTGCCCTGGGGCCGGATCGGGATCTTCGTGGTGCTGGCCGGTCTGGTCGGCGTCCTGGCCGCCATGTGGCCGGCCCGCAACGCGGCCCGGCTGAACATGCTGAACGCCATCAAGGCCGAGTGACCCCGCCGCGACGCGGCACACCGAAGGGCCGGGTCCCCACGCGGGGGCCCGGCCCTTCGGGATGTGTGCGCTCTTGCCATGTGTGCTCAGGCGATGTGCGCTCAGGCCATGTGTGCTCAGGCCTGGCCGGGCGCACCCCACACACGGGCCCGCAACGGCATCCCGGAGGCGCCCGAGTCGGGCGTCTTCACGGCGAGGACCTGGTTGACGCCGATGCGGTTGCGCTCGAAGGCGAGCGCGGAGGCGGCCATGTACAGCTGCCAGACCCGGGCACGGCCGGGGCTGACCAGCCGGGTGGCCGCCGCCCAGTCGGACTCCAGGTTCGCCACCCAGCGGCGCAGGGTGAGCGCGTAGTGCTCGCGGATCGACTCCACGTCGCGGACCTCGAACCCGGCCCGCTCCAGCTGGGTGACGGTGGTGCCGACCGGGGCCAGCTCGCCGTCGGGGAAGACGTAGGCGTCGATGAACGCGTCGACGCTGTAGGCGGACTCGTCCCGCTGGGGGCGGCGGGCGATCTGGTGGTTCAGCAGCCGTCCGCCGGGCTTGAGCAGCTTGTGCAGGTCGGTGGCGTACTCCAGGTAGCGCTCGGCACCGACGTGTTCGGCCATGCCGATGGAGGAGATCGCGTCGTACGGTCCGTCCGCGACGTCCCGGTAGTCCTGGACGCGGATCTCCACGCGGTCGGTGAGCCCCTCGTCGGCCACCCGCTTGCGGGCGTAGGCGGCCTGTTCCTGGGAGAGGGTCACGCCGACGACGCTCACGCCGTGCTCGCGGGCCGCGTGGATCGCCATGGAGCCCCAGCCGCAGCCGACGTCGAGGAGACGCTGACCGGGGCTCAGGTTCAGCTTGCGGCTGACGAGTTCGAGCTTGTCGCGCTGGGCGTCCTCCAGCGTGCCGCCCTCGGCCGGCGGGGCGGGCCAGTAGGCGCAGGAGTACACCATGGAGGGGCCGAGGACGAGTTCGTAGAAGTCGTTGCCGACGTCGTAGTGGTGGCTGATGGCCCGCTTGTCGGTGCGCCTGGTGTGCAGGTGGCCGCGGGCCCGGCGGACCTCCTCCGGCGGCGGGGCGGGCGGCAGCGGCGGACCGGCGAGCCTCACCAGGCCGCGTACGGCGGCCCGGACCTCGGGGTCGCGCAGCGCCTCGACCAGACCGCGGGCGTCCTCGCCGCGCTCCCAGATGAGGCCGGCCATCAGCCCGAGGGCGGTGTAGAGGTCGCCCTCGATGTCGATGTCACCGGCCACCCAGGCGCGGGCCAGGCCCAGTTCACCCGGTTTGAACAGCAGACGGCGCAGTGCCCTGCGGTTGCGGACGACCAGCGTCGGCGCGCCCGGCGGACCCGCCTGCGAACCGTCCCAGGCGCGGATGCGCACCGGGAGAGGTGCCCCCAGCAACTGTTCGAAGAGGTTCTGCAGCCGCAGTGCGGCGTCAGCCATGGCGTCCTCCGTGACGAGCGATCCCGGAATGTCCAACACCACGTAAACACCTGGGAGCCCGCCGTACAGTCCCCGGCGCGCGTTACGACTCGGCAAAATAGCTGTACACACCAACGGTCTTGTCGTCCGGGCGGCGCGGCACGCGCGCACCGCGAAGGGGCCGTCCGCACCACGGATGGCGGACGGCCCCTTCGGGGTACTGCTCGAGACTGCTGCGGCCTGGAGCGACAGGGCGTCAGGAGGCCTTGGCCTCGGTCTTCTCCTGCTTCGCGGACTTCTCGCCCTGGTCGGCGGCCTTCGCCGCGACGGGCTTCGGAGCCGGCTTGGCGGCCTCGTAGAACTCCTCGCGCGGGGTCTCCATCGCACCGAGGGAGACGACCTCGCGCTTGAGGAACATGCCGAGCGTCCAGTCCGCGAAGACACGGATCTTGCGGTTCCAGGTCGGCATCGCCATGCCGTGGTAGCCGCGGTGCATGTACCAGGCGAGGCGGCCCTTGACCTTGATCTTCATCTTGCCCATGACGATCATCGCGACGCCCTTGTGCAGGCCGAGGCCCGCCACCGCGCCCTTGTTGGCGTGGCTGTACTCCTTCTGCGGGAAGCCCCGCATGCCGGAGATCACGTTGTCGCCGAGGACCTTGGCCTGGCGCAGCGCGTGCTGGGCGTTCGGCGGGCACCAGGCGTTCTCGTTGCCCGCCTTGCGGCCGACGAGGTCCGGCACCTGGGCGTTGTCGCCCGCGGCCCAGATGTAGTCGGTGCCCTGGACCTGGAGGGTCGCCTGGGTGTCGACGTGGCCGCGGGGGCCGAGCGGCAGACCGAAGCGGGCGAGCGCCGGGTTGGGCTTGACGCCGGCCGTCCACACGATGGTGTTGGAGTCGACCTCCAGCCCGTTCTTCAGCACCACGTGGCCGTCGACGCAGGAGTCCATGGAGGTGGACAGGTAGACCTCGACGCCGCGGCCCTCGAGGTGCTCCTTGCCGTACTGGCCGAGCTTGGGGCCGACCTCGGGGAGGATCTTGTCGGCGGCGTCCACGAGGATGAAGCGCATGTCCTCGCGGGAGACGTTGTTGTAGTACTTGGCCGCGTCGCGGGCCATGTCCTCGACCTCACCGATGGTCTCCGCGCCGGCGAAGCCGCCGCCGACGAAGACGAAGGTGAGCGCCTTGCGGCGGATCTCCTCGTCGGTGGTGGAGTCGGCCTTGTCCAGCTGCTCCAGGACGTGGTTGCGCAGACCGATGGACTCCTCGATGCCCTTCATGCCGATGCCCTGCTCGGCGAGGCCGGGGATCGGGAAGGTGCGGGAGACCGCGCCCATCGCGATGACCAGGTAGTCGAAGGGCAGCTCGTACGCCTCGCCGACCAGCGGCGCGACGGTGGCGACCTTGCGGTCCTGGTCGATGGTGGTGACCCGGCCGGTGAGGACCTCCGCCTTCGGAAGCACGCGCCGCAGGGGGACGACGACGTGCCGCGGGGAGATGCTGCCGGCGGCGGCTTCGGGGAGGAAGGGCTGGTAGGTCATGTACGACCGCGGGTCGACGACGGTGACGGTCGCCTCGCCGTAACGCATCTTCTTCTGGATGCGTCGAGCTGCGTACAGGCCTACGTACCCACCGCCTACTACGAGGATCCTGGGACGCTCCGTGGTGCTCATGCCATCGAGTATCCACCCGACTGAGGGGGGTGGATCGTGCGCCCCTTCACAAGGTTCGGTGGAGGCTGTGCTACTATCCGCCGCTCACGTGACGGAGATCATGGCGGTGGGAGGAACCAGCGTGTAGGGGACCCCGTTGTCAATGCCGCGTGAGCTGCGCCTCCGCGACTCCGGAACGGTGGACCACCCTTGCGCGAGGGCGCCGACTGATCCCTTCCCGACACCGACCTGAACACGTTCAAAGGGCTGTTGAAACCCCAAAAGGGTCAACGCGCGCGCTTTCGTCGCCCGACGGGGCCCAATTCCTTGTGAAGAACTTCACGAACTTTCCCGACGGCACGTCACCGGGGGACCCGAGAGGCCCCCCGGCACCCGCTCAATCGTCGTCCGCCCTGCTCAGACCGCTACCGCCGGGCCACCGCGGGCACCCCGCGCAAGCCCCCGCGCAGGCACCCCGTGCAAGCCCCCGCGCGAGCGCCCTACGCGATCGACCACGCGATGCCGTCGAGGATGTCGTGCTCGCTGACGACGACCTCCTCCGCGCCCGTCCGCTCCATGATCGCCAGCAGCACCAGGGACCCGGCCGCGATCACGTCGACCCGGCCCGGATGCAGGGAAGGAACCGCCGCACGCTCCGCGTGGGTGGAGCGCAGCAGCCAGTCGGTGATCTCCCGGACCCGGTGGAGCGGGACGCGGGAGTGGTGGATGGCGGCGGAGTCGTACTCCGGCAGCTCCTGCGCGATCGCGGACACCGTCGTCACCGACCCGGCGAGCCCCACCAGCGTGCGTGCCTCGCGCAGTGGAACGGACTGCTCGGCGAGGTCCAGGGCCGCCTCGATGTCGGCCCGTACGGCCGCGACCTGAGCCTCGGACGGCGGGTCGGTCACCGCGCCGTCGCGCACCAGGTGCCGCTCGGTCATCCGGACGCAGCCGACGTCCACGGAGCGGGCGGCCCGCACGTGGTCGTCGCCGACGACGAACTCGGTGGAGCCGCCGCCGATGTCCACGACCAGGTAGGGCCTGCCGAGGTCCGCGCGGCCGGTCAGCTCCTTCGTCGCCCCGGTGAAGGAGAACTCGGCCTCCTGGTCGCCCGAGATGACCTCGGGCTCGACGCCCAGGATGTCCAGCACCCCGCGCACGAAGTCGTCCCGGTTCTCCGCGTCGCGGGAGGCGGAGGTCGCCACGAAACGCAGCCGCTCGGCGCCGTGCGCCTTGACGACCTCGGCGTACTCCCGGCACGCGGCGAAGGTCCGCTCCAGCGCCTCGGGCGCCAGCCGCCCGGTCCGGTCGACGCCCTGGCCGAGCCGCACGATGGTCATGCGCCGGTCCAGGTCGGTCAGCGCGCCCGTCGCCGGGTCCACGTCGGCCACCAGCAGCCGGATCGAGTTCGTACCGCAGTCGATGGCGGCGACCCGGGTCACTTGGCGTCCTCCCCGCAGGTCTCGGAGAGAGTCACGCACGGCCCCTTGCGCCACCACTCGGGCAGCATCGCGATCGCCTCGTCGCCCAGCGGGTTGACCCCGGGACCGGCGGCCAGCGAGTGGGCGACCAGCACGTGCAGGCACTTCACGCGGTCCGGCATGCCGCCCGCGCTCGGGAAGCCGGTCAGCTCCTCGATCTCGTCCCGGCGCCGGACGTAGTCCTCGTGCGCGGCGCGGTAGGCGGCGGCCAGCTCCGGGTCGGTGCCCAGGCGCTCGGTCATCTCCTTCATCACGCCGTTCGCCTCCAGCGTGCCGATGGCGGAGGCCGCCTTCGGGCACGTCAGGTAGTACAGCGTGGGGAAGGGCGTGCCGTCGGGCAGCCGCGGCGCCGTCTCCACGACGTCCGGCTGACCGCACGGGCAGCGGTGCGCGATGGCGCGCAGGCCGCGCGGGGGGCGTCCGAGCTGCTGCTTGAAGGCCGCCACGTCCGCGTCGGTCGGCTCGGTGCGCGGGGTGGTCGGCGGGGGAGTCTGCATGACTGTCTTCTGCTGGTCTTCCTGTTGAGTCACTGCCGGAGCGGCCGGTACGGCCGGATCGGAGCTGCCACCACGGTCGGTGCGATCGGCACGGTCGGCGCGGTCGGTTCACTGCCGGTGGGCGGCGGCGTCGGCCTTGTCGACCCCGTCCCACACGTTCCGGTACCAGGGGCGGTCCGCGGCGCCGGCCTCGGCACGGGTCTGCTCGGCCGCCTCCGGGTCGACGACGACGAACCCCGTCTCCCCCGGCATCACGTAGTGCAGCCGCAGCCGGACCTGCTGCTCGGCGTAGGCGTCGTCCTGCCAGCGTGCCTTGAGGTCGCGCAGGTCCTCGACCCGCTGCCGGGTCTCCCGCTGCTCCCGCTGGAGATCGGCGACCTCGGCGCGCTGGGCGACGTACTGCCGTATCGGGTAGGCGAGCGCCACGACGAGCGAGCAGAACACCATCGCGAGCAGCGCGGCCCGGCCGGTCAGCCGGGAGCGCCGGGCCTGGCGCCTGGTCTGCGAACGGTAGACCCGGGCCGCGGTCTGCTCCCCGATGATCCTGATCCTGGTCGCGGTGGAGAAACGGTCCCGGTCCTTCACGGCCATCTGGTCTCCGCCTCCCGTGCACGCGCGTACGTCCCCGCACACGGTACGGGACCGGATACGGGGACGTACGTACGACGCTGCCTTCTACCGGGGCGGTCAGCCCTTGAAGCGGGGGAACGCGCTGCGGCCGGCGTACACCGCGGCGTCGTCGAGGATCTCCTCGATGCGCAGCAGCTGGTTGTACTTGGCGACGCGCTCGGAGCGGGCCGGGGCACCGGTCTTGATCTGGCCGCAGTTGGTGGCGACGGCCAGGTCGGCGATGGTGACGTCCTCGGTCTCGCCGGAGCGGTGGGACATCATGCACTTGAAGCCGTTGCGCTGGGCCAGCTCCACCGCGTCCAGGGTCTCGGTCAGCGAACCGATCTGGTTGACCTTGACCAGCAGGGCGTTGGCCGAGTTCTCCTCGATGCCGCGGGCCAGGCGCTCCGGGTTGGTGACGAACAGGTCGTCGCCGACCAGCTGGACCTTGTCGCCGAGCTTGGCGGTGATGGTCTTCCAGCCGTCCCAGTCGTCCTCGAACAGCGGGTCCTCGATGGAGACCAGCGGGTACGCCTCGACCAGCTCGGCGTAGTACTCGGTCATCTCGGCGGCGGTGCGCTCCTTGCCCTCGAAGGTGTAGGAGCCGTCCTTGTAGAACTCGGACGCGGCGACGTCGAGCGCGAGGGCGATCTGCTCGCCGGGGGTGTAGCCGGCCTCCTTGATCGCCTCCAGGATGAGGTCGAGGGCCTCGCGGTTGGAGCCGAGGTTCGGGGCGAAGCCGCCCTCGTCGCCGAGGCCGGTGGCCAGGCCCTTGTTCTTCAGGACCTTCTTGAGCGTGTGGTAGACCTCGGCGCCCCAGCGCAGGGCCTCGGAGAAGGACTCCGCGCCGATCGGCGCGATCATGAACTCCTGGATGTCCACGTTGGAGTCGGCGTGCGAGCCGCCGTTCAGGATGTTCATCATCGGCACCGGCAGCAGGTGCGCGTTCGGACCGCCCAGGTAGCGGAAGAGCGGCAGGTCGCTGGCCTCGGAGGCGGCGTGGGCGACGGCCAGGGAGACGCCGAGGATGGCGTTGGCGCCGAGCGAGCCCTTGTTGTCGGTGGCGTCCAGGTCGAACATGGCCTGGTCGATCAGGCGCTGCTCGGTGGCGTCGTAGCCGACCAGCTCCGGGCCGATCTGCTCGATGACGGCCAGCACGGCCTTCTCGACGCCCTTGCCGAGGTAACGGCTCTGGTCGCCGTCACGGAGTTCGATGGCCTCGAAGGCACCGGTGGAGGCGCCGGACGGAACGGCGGCACGACCCGTGCTGCCGTCGTCGAGGCCGACCTCGACCTCGACCGTGGGGTTGCCTCGGGAGTCCAGGATTTCCCGGGCTACGACGACGTCGATGGACGGCACGAGCATCTCCTTCTTCAATGTGACGCTTCGGTGTGACGCGCGGGTCCCGCGGGACCGCGGCGGCTCTGCGGGACCGAGCCTAACCGGCTCCGGGCGATCGGCCAGCCGATCGCCCACCCGCTGGACAGAACCGAGAGTAAATTGTTTCCGAACGGAACAAAGACGTTTCCGGAAACCGGCCGGGCACCCCGCGAGCGCGGGACGTGAAAAACCCGCCCCGGTGCGTACGGGGGAACACGCACCGGGGCGGGAGTCGCGGGAGCCGCCGCCGCTTACTTGAGGTGCAGCTGCTGGCCCGGGTAGATCAGGTCGGCGTCGTCGACGATGTCGTCGTTCAGCTTGAACAGCTTCGCCCAGCCGCCCTTGACGTGGTGCTCCTCGGCGATCGAGCTGAGGGTGTCGCCCTTGACGACCTTGTACTCGCCGTCGCCCTTCTCGACCTTCTTGCCGGTCGGGGTGGTGACGGTCTTCTTCTCGGCCTTCTCGGTCTTCCGCTCCGCGGCGGGACGCTCCGAGGAGCGGGAGGCCTTCTGCTCGGTGGAGCGCTCGGCGGTGGCACCGCCGCTCTGGCTCTGCGCGCTCTCGGAGCTGCCGGAGCCGCTGTCCTGCGAGCCGCCACCGGTGTACGCGGCGCCCGACAGACCGGTGCCGCAGACCGGCCAGGCACCCTTGCCCTGGCTCGCGAGCACCTTCTCGGCGATCTGGATCTGCTGGGACTTGCTCGCCTGGTCGGCGGTGGAGGCGTACTGCGTACCGCCGTAGGCGGCCCAGGTGGAGGCGGAGAACTGCAGACCGCCGTAGTAACCGTTGCCGGTGTTGATGGACCAGTTGCCGCCGGACTCGCACTGGGCGACGGCGTCCCACTCGGACGCGGTGGCGGCGGAGGCGTTGCCGGCCGCCATCAGCGGAGCGGCGACGGCGACACCGGTGACACCGGCGACGGCGATGGCACGGGTGGCCTTGGACGGACGACGGTGCTTGCCCTTGCCGGAAAACAGCATGGTTGATCCCCTCACCGACGCCTGCGAGGTGAGCTGTCGGGTTCGGGCCGGTTGAGTTGCCCGGCCGGGTTCCTCGCGGAACTCGGCTCCACCCCTAGCCGCTCCGGGCGAACTGCCCGGTACGGCGCTTACCTTGGGTCCCCCGCTCCTGCCTGCGGCGCTTGACGCGACGACTGTTCCCGTACGGCCGCTGGCAGGATTCGGCGTTGCGGCTGTCGGGGCCCGCGGTGGCGAGCGGTCATGACCGTAGACACGCGCTCCGCGGATTTTCAAAGACGATCACGGCTTCTGAGACCTATCTCTCACGAGATCCAAATAGGACATACGGTCTCTAACCGTGACGCGAACTGCCCCTACTTTTCGCCCGATTCGCCCGTGAGAGTAAGCGTCTGACCGGGCAGGATGCGATCGGGGTCGGCACCGACGACGGTCTCGTTGTCGGCGTACAGCGAGGGCCACCCGCCCTCGACCTCAAGGGAGTCGGCGATGGCCCACAGACTGTCGCCCGCGCGGACGACGTAACGGCCGCCTCCGACCGCCTCCCGCGCGTCACCGTCGCGCGAGGCGTGCCGCCCCGTCGACGTGTCCGTGAGGCCCGCCTTCCCCGCACCCTCCTCCGCGCTGTCGCCGCGGTGCCGGCCGGCACCGGACGAGCCCTCGGTCTCCTGCGGTTCGGCCCGGGTGGAGGGGTCGGATTCGGGCGAAGTGTCCGGCTTGGCGGACTGGTCCGCGTCCTCGGACAAGCCGCCCGAACCGTCGGACGAGGCGTCGGACGAGGCGTCAGACGACGGCGACGAAGAGGGTGAAGGGGACGAAGAGGACGTCCCGGAGCTCGACTCCGACGTCCCTTCCCCGTTGGACGAGTCGGGCGACGGGGACGACTCGGGCGTTTTGGTGGTCGTGGGTGAATCGGACGACTTGGTGGTGTCCGTCCCCCCCGAGGTGTCCGAACCCTCCGACGCCCCGTCTCCGGCCGCGTCCGAGCCGCCGCCCGCGGCCCCGGAGTCGTTGCCCAGACCGGCGAGCAGACCGCAGGTCGGCCAGGCGGCGATGCCCTGGTCCGCGCGCATCCGCTCGGCGATTCTTATCTGCTGGGAGCGGCTGGCCTGGTCGGCACTGGGGGCGTAGTCCAAGCCGCCGTACTGCTCCCAGGCCTTCTGGGACAGTTGCAGGCCGCCGTAGTACCCGTTGCCGCTGTTCTGGCTCCAGGCGCCGCCGGTCTCGCACTCGGCCACCTGGTCCCAGGCCGCCGAGTCGGCCGCGTGCGCGCCGGTGGCACCGAGCAGCGGGATCGCGATGGCGGAGCCGGTCACTCCGGCGGCGACGACCAGAGCGGGTGCCTGGCGGGGGCGGCGGTGACGACCGTTCCCGGAGAGCATGCGACGACCTTTCACAAGACGACGGGGGCCACGCGGCGGATGACGCTCGCCACCACGTTGATCCGTGAACGTATAGGGAGATCATCACTAGTCACAAGTTCATGCCGCGCAGATCACGTGAAGATCACAGAGCTGAGCGCGTGTCACCTTCGCGGCGTCGACGCACCGTTGCCGGCCGATGACGCGAACGGCGTGAAGGCCACCGGCAAGGTGCGCAGGCCCCGCATGATGAGGCCGCCGCGCCAACGGAGTTCGGCCGGGTCCGCGGCGAGGCGGAGGTCCGGCAGCCGGGTGAGGAGCGTGGCCAGCGCCGTCTGCCCCTCCAGCCGGGCGAGCGGGGCGCCGAGGCAGTAGTGGATGCCGTGGCCGTACCCCAGGTGCTGGCTGTCGCGCCGGGCGAGGTCCAGGGTGTCCGGGTCGCTGAACCGCTCCGGGTCCCGGTCGGCGGCGGCGAGGACGACGAGGACGGGGTCGCCGGCCGCGACGTCCTGGCCGCCGATGGTCAGCGGCCTGGTGGCGAAGCGCCAGGTGGCCAGCTCCACCGGGCCGTCGTAGCGCAGCAGTTCCTCGACGCCGGTCTCCAGCAGACCCCGCTCCCCGGCGGCGAGGGAGGCCTGCAGCCGCTCCCGCTGCTCGGGGTGGGTGAGCAGGGCGAAGAGGCCGTTGCCCACGAGGTTCACGGTGGTCTCGAAGCCGGCGAAGAGCAGGATGAAGGCCATGGCCGCGGCCTCGTTCTCCGTGAGGTGCTCGCCGTGGTCGGAGGCGCGGATCAGGCCGGAGATGAGGTCCTCGCCCGGCGTCGGCTCGGGCGGCAGCGCGGCGCGCTTGCGGTGGATGAGCTCGGCCAGGTATCCGCGCATCTTCTTCACGGACCGCGCCACACCGCCCCGCGGCCCGCCCCCGTGACGGATCATCATGCCCGCCCAGTCCCGGAAGTCGTCCTGGTCCTCGCGGGGGACGCCGAGCAGGTCGCAGATGGCGTAGATGGGCAGGGGGAAGGCGAACTCGTGGATCAGGTCGGCGGAGCCGGTGGCGGCGAACCGGTCGATGAGACCGTCGGCCAGCTCCTGCACCCGGGGGCCGAACTCGGCCACCCGGCGGGGCGTGAACGCCTTGCTGACCAGTCGGCGCAGCCGGGTGTGGTCCGGCGGGTCGATGTTCAGCAGATGGGTCATCAGCTCGGCCTTCCGCTCCCCCGGAATGCCGGTCTTGCCCTTGGCGTGCGCGGGCTCGTCGTGGTGCGCCGGGTTCTTGGACAGCTGCGGGTCGGCGAGGGCCTGCTTCGCGTCGGCGTACCGGGTGACCAGCCAGGCCTCCACTCCGCTGGGCAGCCGGGTGCGGTGCACGGGGGCGTGTTCGCGCAGCCAGGCGTAGGCGGGGTAGGGGTCGCTCGCGAACTCCCAGGTGAACAGCTCGGGGGCGGGGCCGGAAGCGGGGCCGGGAACGGGCGGGTGGCCGGTCATCCCTCGACCGCCCTGATCGCGTCCCGGTACGCCCGGGCCGCTGCTCTCAGGGCCGCCTCGGGGTCGGTGCCCTCGGACTCGGCCCGGGCGGCGAGGGCGAGCAGCTGGTAGCCGACGCCCTCGCCGGAGGGCAGCGGGACGTCCAGGTCGGCGGTGCGGACGCGGGAGTGGAGCTTGGCGGCGAGGGCGAGGCCGGGCTGGCCGAGGGGGACGCCCTCGGTGACCGAGGTGCGCTGCTTCTCGACGGCCTTGGTGCGCAGCCAGTGCTCCCGGACCTCCTCGGGGGTGTCGGCGCTCTCGTCGCCGAAGACGTGCGGGTGGCGGTGGACGAGCTTGTCGACGATGGTGCCGGCCACGTCGTCGACGGAGAACGGGGCGTCGGGGTCGTCCTCGGCGATGCGGGCGTGGAAGACGACCTGGAGGAGCACGTCGCCCAACTCCTCCCGCAGTTCGTCGCGGTCGCCGTCCTCGATGGCCTCGACGAGTTCGTACGCCTCCTCGATGGCGTACTTGGCCAGGCCCTTGTGGGTGCGCTGCGAGGACCAGGGGCATTCGAGGCGGATGCGGTCCATGACCTGGACGAGGTCGAGGAGGCGGGCGCCCGGGAGGTCGTAGGAGGCGGGGAGCAGTTCGAGGTCGGGCATGGCGACGCGGCCGGTGCCGGCGAGGCGGGCCAGGCCGTCGGTGAGCGCGGGGTCGCCCTCGCCGGTCGCGACGACCACCGCGGTGCGGCCGCCGGCGCAGGCGGCCACCAGCTCCTGTGCGGTCGGGGCCGCCTCGTCGACCCGGATGCCCGCCTCGCGCAGGTACGGCAGCTGCGGGTGGGCCGCGTCGGCGCACAGGACGCGGTCGGCGGTGCGCAGGGCCTGCCAGGCGGGCCAGGACAGCAGGCCGGGAGCGACGCGGTGGCTGGTGGTGAGCAGGACGATCCGGCCCTGGTCGGGGGCGGTCGCGCCGGCGGTGGTTGCGTTCACTCCCCGAACCTAACGCACCTCGCCGACGGCCCCCCGAGTTGTCCACAGGGGGCCGTATCGTCGCAGGTCGGTGGCGCTATGCCGGCTGCTGGGAGGCCGCCGCCGTGATCTCGCGCACCCATGGCGTCCGGGTGTCGACGCGGCTGCTCTTCTGGACGTCCCAGGTGCCGTAGCGCGGGTTGAGGTCGACGTCGAGCTTCTTGGACGCCTTGGACAGGGCCTGCCAGAACTCGGGGCGGCTGGTGTCGGTGCCGAGGCTCTGGGCGAGTTTCTGGGCCTCGATCTGGACGACGAGGTTGTCGTCGAGGCGGTCGGGGGCGACGCCGTACTGCTGGAGCCAGACCGTCTCCAGCTGCTCGGGGCCGCCGGCCTGCCCCTCCAGCTCGCCGCGCATGTCCTGGACCTCCTTGCGGCTGACGGTCACTCCGGCGTCCTGGGCGGCGCGGTGCAGGACCCGGTCGAGGACCATGCCGTGCAGGGTGTCGCGGGTGAGGGTGCCGGTCCGGGCGACGACCTGCTGGTACTGGGTGTCGTCGGGGACGGCGGCGCGCTGTGCCTCGCGCACCTCGTCGACGCGGTTCTCCAGTTGGGCGACGGTGATCCGCTGGTCGCCGACGACGGCCGCCGCGCCCGGATGCGCGTCGTTGCCGCAAGCGGTGAGCAGGGGTGCCGCTGCGGCGATCGCGGCGGTGAGGAGAAGCGCGGGGCGACGGCGGCGGCGGTGCAAGGGAACCTCCCGTTTGGAGATTGCAAGGGACAGGTGCGGCGCGTAGCGCCTCCACCAGGGGTGGTGGTCGGGCGACGGGCGGGCGCACAAAGTCTTGCGGTGATCGATGTTAGGCAGTGGCCCGGCTCTGGCCAACCCATTGGACCAACGATTCATCAGGACTTCGGGCACCGCCTCGCGCCCGGTCGTGTGGGCGGCGGCCGGTGGTCAGCCGCGCATCCGGCCCAGCCACTCCAGGGTGCGCCGGACGTCGGCCGCGAGCGGGTGGCCGGGGCCGTGGACGCGCTCCACGTCGTGCAGCAGCCGGGCCAGCGTGTCGTGGGCGGCGGCGCGGTCGCCGAGGGCGAGCAGGAGGTGCCCGACGCGGCGGCGGACGTCGTGGGCGAGGTCGGGGTCAGGGGCGACGTACTGGTTCTCGTAGTACGGCAGCAGTGCCCGGTACTCGGCGAGGGCGGCGGCGGGCTCGCCGAGCTGTTCCAGGCACTGGGCGGCGTCGTAGCGGTGGCGCAGGGACTGCGGGTCGGCGTGGCCGGCCTCGGCGGCGCGTTCGTCGGCGAGGCGGCGCAGTTCGGGCAGGGCGCGCCGGTACTGGCCGTCGTCGAGGAGAGTCGCCGCGTACTGCTTGCGCAGGGTGCGCACGACCGGGGAGCGTTCGCCGTGCTGTTCGGCGGCGGCGGGCAGGATCGCGCCGAGGACGTCGACGGCCTGGGTGATGCGGCCCTCGCCGAGCAGGCGTTTGACGTCGTCGACGGCGCGGGCGACGTCCGGCTTCCCGGCCTGCGCGGGAGCCGGCACGGGTGCCGGTCGCGGCGCGGGGGTGCGGGCGCGGTCGGGCCAGGGGGCGTGCGGGCGTACGAAGGGGCGGGTGGGGTCCAGGGGGCCGCCGGTGGGCATGCCGCGGGCGGGCAGCAGCAGCGCGAGGTGCTCGTAGACCTCCTGGGCGGAGCCGGGGCGGTGCTGCGGGTCCTTGGCGAGCAGGTGCAGGACCAGGGCTTCGAGCGCCTCCGGGACCTCGGGGCGGATGCGGCGCACGGGCAGCGGGGGCTCGTACAGGTGCCGGTGCAGCACGCCGAGCGCCGTGGAACCCGCGAACGGGACGTCGCCGCTGAGCAGTTCGTGCAGGAGGACGCCGAGTGCGTACAGGTCGGTGTACGGGCCGACGGCGCCGCCCATGGCCTGTTCGGGCGCCATGTAGGCGGGCGAGCCGATGGGGGTGCCGGTGTGGGTGAGGCGGGTGGTGTCGGCGTCCATGACGGAGGCGACGCCGAGGTCGAGGACGGTGACGGTGCCGTCCTGTTTGACCATGACGTTGCGCGGCTTGAGGTCGCGGTGGACGATCGGCACGGCGTGCACGGCGCTCAGTACGGCGCACAGCTGGGCGGCGACCGCGACGGCCCACTGCCACGGGTAGGGCGCGTGCTCGGCGAGGTGGTCGGAGAGGTCGGCGCCGTCGACGTACTGCATGACGAGGAACAGCTCCTCGCCCTCGCTGCCCGCGTCGTGCACGGTGACCAGGCCGGGGTGGTCGACCTGTGCGGTGATCCGGCACTCGCGCACGAACCGGCGGCGCAGTTCGTCGGCCTCCTGGCCGGCCACCTTGTCGGGGCGCAGCAGCTTCACCGCCACGCGCCGGTCCAGGCGCCGGTCGTAGGCCGTCCAGACCTGTCCCATGCCGCCCTGGCCGATGAGCGTGGCCAGCTCGTAGCGGCCGGCGACCACGCGTCCGGTCGCCACGGTCACCTTCCGCTCCGGGGGTGGCCGCCGTGGGGGTGGCCGCCGCCCTGGCCGCCGCCGTCGTGGTGGCCGCCGTCGTGGTGGCCGCCGTCGTGGTGGCGCAGGTAGGCGCTGAGCTCGTCGAGTTCGGCGCGGACCTGGTCGATGCGGGCGGGGGCCGGCTGGTGGTGCGACGGGGCGACGAGGGGCTGGACGGCGGGTGGCGGCGGGTACCCGGGAGCGTGGTGCGGGCCGGCGACGGGGGCGGGGTGCGGCCGATGGCCGGTGAAGGGGCGCGGGGCGGCGTGCAGGCGTATGTCGATCACCAGGAAGTACGCGGTGGCCGCTGCCCCGATGAGCAGCAGCCCGGCCGTCGCGGCGTCCGTCCGGTGGTCCGTCTCGGGCACCGAACCGACCACGGCGAGGCAGGCGATGGACAAGGGCATGCTCAGCCAGGCGGCCGTCCAGTCGTACCAGCGGCCGCGCAGGACGGCGACGCGGAACAGCGGTACACAGGCGAGCAGACCGCACGTCAGGAACCCGGCGGCGGCGTACAGCACGCGCAGGGTGATGACCGTGGCCGCGCCGCGGGTGGGCGGCGGCCCGGCGCTGTTGCCGTACATGACTGCTCCTGGACCGGTGGTGCCGACGTGCCGAACGGGCCGAGCCGTTCGGAGGGGGAGTCCGAGCGTATAGGCCGAGGCGGACAACGGGTCACGGTTGTGCCGAACCGTTGTCGGGCCGCCCGGCGGCCGGTCACCGGCCCGGGTCCACCGTGCCGTCCGTGAGCCCGTCGTACATGCCCCGCACCAGTTGTTCCCCGAGGCGGCCCGCGAGCCGCAGGGCGCGCTCGAACTCGTCGAGGGCGCGGAAGCGGTCGCCGTAGCCGCGCTGGGCGTCGAGGGGCAGTCGGGGCAGTTGGAGGCGCCGTACGTCGAGGCGGGTGGCGGTGGAGGCGTAGCTGCTGGCCTGCCGGTGGTTGGCGGTGCCGCGCAGGAACCCGGCGAGGAACCAGGGGTCGAGGGCGGTGGGGTCGGGACGCAGCAGCACGAGGTTGCGCCCGAGCGCGGCGCCGGCCGTGGCGTCGTCGATCACGCGGGCGACGGAGCCGCCGCCGAGCACGGGCACGACGACGTCGCCGGGCTCGGTCAGGACGGGTTCCTCGTCGCCCTCCGGGAGGGTGGCCGAGGGGCCGGTGCCGGTGAGGACGTCGTGGTCGGTGAGCAGCGGTACGCGCGCGTGGCCGCCGTTGGTGCCGGTGCGCAGGGTGAGGGCGCCGCCGCGGGCGAGTTCGCCGACGGTGGTGAGCGG
Source organism: Streptomyces violaceorubidus (assembly GCF_000717995.1). Lineage (GTDB taxonomy): Bacteria > Actinomycetota > Actinomycetes > Streptomycetales > Streptomycetaceae > Streptomyces > Streptomyces violaceorubidus. Next base: position 39,760 of record NZ_JODM01000031.1, on the reverse strand, counting down.
CCGGTGGGGCGCGGGGCGCGAGGTGCCGGGGGGCGCGGGGGCGAGTCGCGCGGTCAGCCGCAGGGTCTCGTCCAGGCGCTCGCGCACGTCCGTGAGCCGTCCGGTGTCGCCGGCGGCGTCGGGGGGCGGCAGGTGGCGGGCGGGGGCCAGGTCGACGTCGTCGTCGAGGAGTTCGATGACGGGCACGCAGCGGGCCAGGCCCGGCCGTTCCTTGACCCCTCCGGTGCGGTCGAATTCGCCCCAGGCGCCGAGCATGGCCTCCCGCACGGACCGCCAGTCCGGTCCGCCGCGCCCCTCCCCGGCGAACTGCCCCGCGTCGGCGAGCAGGAGCCCGGGCCGCGCGGGCGCCCGCTCGGGCCGGCGCAGCACCCACAGGTGCAGGGGGAGGTTGTACGGGGGCGCGGCGCCGACCGGCAGGGCGATCACGCCGCGCAGCGCGCCCCGGCGCAGCAGGTCGGCGCGGATCCGGCGGCCGGAACGGCGGGAGGCCGCGGCGGGCGGCATGAGGACGACGACGGTGCCGCCGTCCCTGACCCGGGCCAGGGCGTGCTGCACCCAGGCCAGTTCGGATTCGGTGCGGGCCGGGAAGCCGTACTCCCAGCGGGGGTCGTAGGCGAGTTCGTCGTGGCCCCAGTTGCGTTCGTTGAACGGCGGGTGGCACAGCGCGGTGTCGGCGCGCAGGCCGGTGCGGGCGTCCGCGCGCAGGCTGTCCCCCGCGGCGATCCGCACGGCGGCGTCGGTGCTCAGGGCGAGGCGCAGCGCGGTGAGGGCGGCCAGTGCGGGGTCGTTGTCCTGGCCGTACAGCTCGGGGCCGGGCCCGGCGGTGGTGGCGGCGGCGCGGAGCAGGGATCCGGTGCCGCAGGCGGGGTCGAGGACCGTGCGGGCGGGGCCCGCGATTTCGGCCATCAGCTCGGCGAGCGGGTCCGGGGTGGGCGTGTACTGGCGCGGGTTGGCGTCGAGGTGCCGGCCGAGCAGGAACTCGTACGCCTTGCGGGCGCCGGGTCCGGCGGCGAGGTCGGCGGCGCCGCGCAGGAGCGGGGTGGAGGGGAGCAGCCGGGGGGCGTCCGGGGTGGTGACGGCGCGCTCGGGGCCGGGGCCGAAGCGGGCGTCGAGTACCTGGTCGAGGGCGGCGGGCAGCAGGGCGGCGAGGCGTTCGTCGGAGCCAGCGCTCGCCTCCAGCCAGAGGATGGGGCGGTCGTGGACGAGCAGAAGGGCGCAGCCGGCGTGCACCAGGGCGGCGGCGGGGCCCTCGGGGTGGCCGACGAGTTGCTGCCAGAGGCGTTCGCGTGGGGGGACCTCGGCGAGTTTTCCCTGGGCGCGCAGCCAGGCCTCGACGTCGGCGAGGGCGAAGGACGGGCTGGTCTCGGTGCCGCCGACCGGTCGGGGGAAGTCGGCGTGGCGGCGGCGCCAGTTGCTGACGGCGGCGCGGCCGACGCCGGCGAGCCGGGCGATGCCGGCGGCGGTCACCTCTGTCCCGTTGTCCTGCACGGTCGGGGCCCCCTCGTCCTGGTGTGTGGCGCCGATCCTACCGAGGGACGCGACTGGACTCCGATTCACATCGTGTACTCGCACCCTCCCGTGAACCATGTTGACTCGGTTCACAGCCTCTGCTCTGATTGACACATCGCACCGGCCGAGGCGAATGGGCTCCGGTTCACGGTCGATCGATTCGAGCTGTCTTTGGGGAGAGGACTGACGTCATGGGCATGAAGACCAAGATCGCGCTGGGTGCCGTGGTGGGGATCGCCGTCATCGGCGCGCTGTCGGCGAACTCGGCCGACGGGGACGGCGACGCCAGGAGCGAGAGCCGCACCTCGGCGAGCGCGGGCGAGAAGGCGGGCGGGGCGGCGTCGGACGGTGCCGCGAAGGCGGACGGCGGCGAGAAGGCGGACGGCGGGGCGAAGGCGGACGACGCGTCCGAGGCGGAGCCCGCCGAGGACAAGGCCGTCGAGAAGGCGTCCCAGGCCGAGCAGTTCAAGGCGTTCGTGCGCGAACACGGGACGCCCAAGGAGAAGGACGCCGTCTCCCACGTCACCAAGGTGCAGGGCGCCGACGAGCAGAACGACATCCTGGACGCCGCCGACGTCTACACCGACTTCACCGGCGGCATCATGGGCGAGGGCATGGGCCCGGCCAAGCTCCTCGCCTCCGCGTTCGCCGACTGGAAGGACAGCGAGAACGGCCTCGTCACGATCTACGACGCCGACGGCGAACTCCTCGGCAACGGCCAGTTCTGAGCGCCGGAACACGCTCACCGTCCACGGGGAGTCCCCGTCGCTCCCGGGCCGCGGCGAGCCCGTAACCGTCCACGCAGATCGACGGCACCGGCGCCGCCCTGCCCCAGGACCCGGACGCCGAGCTGCGCGCCGCACTCGTCGTCAGCACCCTGCCGGGCGTCGCCGCCGGTCACCAGCGGCTCGGCCTGTCACCCCTCCGGGAGACCCCCGCCGACCGCATCGCGGCCCTGCTCCGCCCGCCCTCGGGGCACTCGCGACCCCGCCGCGCCGGGCGCGTCAGCCCTGGCACTGCTTCGCCATCGTCGCCCGGTCCGCCTCGGTCACCGCCAGCGCGTACTTGACGGCGACCTGGGCGAAGCGGACGGCGTAGGCGCACCGGACCGACTTGGCGGGCGGCAGCCAGGAGGCCGGTCCGGAGTCGCTCTTGGCGGAGTTGGCGCGACCCTCGACGGGGAGCAGATTGAGCGGATCGTTGGCCAACTGCTCACGCTTGCCCTCCGGCCAGCGCGAGGAGCCCATCTGCCAGCTGTAGGACAGCGGCACGACGTGGTCGATCTGGACCTCGCTCGCCTTCTGCTTGCGCCACTCGATACTCGTCCCGGTGTACGGGTCGTCCAGCGTCATCGCGATGACCACACAGTCCGAGCCGGACTTGAAACGCACCTTCTCACCGTCGCGTTTCAGCACGTCGTTTCGCGTGTCGCAGCCGTTGCGGGCGAGCGGGACACCGTCGGCGGAGTCCATCCAGGCGTAGCCGAACTCGTCGCGGTCGTAGCCCGTCTTCGGACCGCGCCCCTTGGTCCTCAGCGTGTCGATCAGCTCGCGGGCACTCGCCCGCGCACGGTCGCCCGCGACCGGGGCGAGGCCCGGCCGGGTGCCGTCCGGGTTGTCCAGCGGGCTGACGGCGTGGCCGGAGACGGGGGCGTCGGCGCCGCTGCCCGGGGGCGGGGCGTCGTCGTCCGCCTCCAGGCCCTCGCAGCCGGTGACCAGGGCCAGGGCGAGGACCGCCCCCGCGGCCCATCCGGTACGGATCCTGCTGTGCCGCCTCATGCGCGCCCCTCCCCTTGCCGTTCGCAGCCACCACCGTAGCGAGGGAGAGGTCCGGGCCATAGTGGGCCTTAAGCGGGCGTCAGTGGGCACCCGGGACATATCTGCCGTACCGTCGACAGTGAGTCACGTCTCGGAAGGAGCTCTGCATGGGCATCCTCGACAAGATGAAGAGCATGGCCGGCAAGGACAAGGACAGGTCAAGGAAGATGTCCGACGCCGCCGAACGCCAGGTCAACCAGAGGACCGGCGGCAAGTACGAGAAGCAGGTCGACGCCGCGCAGCAGCAGGCCGAGGGCAGGATGGGCTTCGGGCGCGAGCAGGGCGGCGGCCGGGAGCAGCAGTAGCCGCTCCCCGTAAGGCGGACACGGCGAAGCCGTCCACGGAACTGTCCCCGTGGACGGCTTCCCCGTGGATGACCTCCCCGTGGATGACCTCCCCGTGGACGGCCTCCCCGTGGACGGCCTTCCGTGGGCGGGCCGGGGCCGCGAGTGCCACGACCCCAGGATCGAGGAGTGCTACGACCCCAGGATCGAGGTCAGGAACTCGCCCACCCAGCCGAGCAGTTCCCGCCCGACCAGCGGCTTGCCGCCCACCTTCGCGGTCTTCGGGCGCGGCACGAGCACCTGGTGCGTGCCCGGCTTGATGACGCTGCCGGGGTAGAGCCGCTTGAGCCTCAGCTCCTGGGACTCGCGCAACTCCACCGGCGCGAACCGGATGTTGTTGCCCTGGAGCACGATCTCGCCGACGGCGCACGCCCGCGCGAGCATGCGCAACCCGGCGACCAGCAGCAGGTTCTCCACCGGCTCGGGCAACTTGCCGTAGCGGTCGACGAGTTCCTCGCGTACGGCCTTGACGTCCTCCTCGCTGTTGGCGGAGGCGATGGACCGGTACGCCTGCAGGCGCAGCCGCTCGCCGGGGGCGTAGTCGTGCGGGACGTGCGCGTCGACGGGCAGCTCGATCTTGACCTCGAGCGGCGGCTCCTCCTCGACCCCGCCCTCCAGGGAGGCCCGGTAGTCGGCGACGGCCTCCCCGACCATACGTACGTACAGGTCGAAGCCGACGCCCGCGATGTGGCCGGACTGCTCGCCGCCGAGCAGGTTGCCCGCGCCGCGGATCTCCAGGTCCTTCATCGCCACGTACATGCCCGCGCCCATCTCGGTGTGCTGGGCGATGGTGGCGAGCCGCTCGTGCGCGGTCTCCGTCAGCGGCTTCTCCGGCGGGTAGAGGAAGTAGGCGTAGCCGCGCTCGCGTCCCCGGCCGACGCGGCCGCGCAGCTGGTGGAGCTGGCTGAGGCCGAAGTTGTCGCCGCGTTCGACGATGAGGGTGTTGGCGTTGGAGATGTCGATGCCGGACTCGACGATGGTCGTGGAGACCAGCACGTCGAACTTCTTCTCCCAGAAGTCCACGACGACCTGCTCCAGGGCCTGCTCGGACATCTGGCCGTGGGCGGTGGCGATGCGCGCCTCGGGCACGATCTCGCGGAGCCTGGCCGCCGCGCGGTCGATGGACTCGACGCGGTTGTGGATGTAGAAGACCTGGCCCTCGCGCAGCAGCTCGCGGCGGATGGCGGCGCCGATCTGCTTGTGCTCGTAGGGGCCCACGAAGGTCAGCACCGGGTGCCGCTCCTCGGGCGGGGTGGTGATCGTGGACATCTCGCGGATGCCGGTGACCGCCATCTCCAGGGTGCGCGGAATGGGCGTCGCGGACATGGTGAGCACGTCGACGTTGGCGCGCAGCTTCTTGAGCTGCTCCTTGTGCTCGACGCCGAAGCGCTGCTCCTCGTCGACGATGACCAGGCCGAGGTCCTTGAACTTCGTCTCGGAGGAGAACAGGCGGTGGGTGCCGATGACGATGTCCACCGAGCCCTCGCGCAGGCCCTCCAGGGTCGCCTTCGACTCGGTGTCGCTCTGGAAGCGGGACAGCGCCCGCACGTTCACCGGGAACTGGGCGTAGCGCTCGCTGAACGTCCCGAAGTGCTGCTGCACCAGCAGGGTGGTGGGGACGAGCACGGCGACCTGCTTGCCGTCCTGGACGGCCTTGAAGGCGGCGCGGACCGCGATCTCCGTCTTGCCGTACCCGACGTCGCCGCAGATCAGGCGGTCCATCGGGACCGTCTTCTCCATGTCGTCCTTGACCTCGGCGATGGTGGTGAGCTGGTCCGGGGTCTCCGCGTAGGGGAAGGCGTCCTCCAGCTCGCGCTGCCAGGGGGTGTCCGCGCCGAAGGCGTGGCCCGGCGCGGCCATCCGCGCGCTGTACAGCTTGATCAGGTCGGCGGCGATCTCCTTGACCGCCTTCTTGGCGCGGGCCTTGGTCTTGGTCCAGTCGGCGCCGCCGAGGCGGTGCAGGGTGGGGGCCTCGCCGCCGACGTACTTGGTGATCTGCTCCAGCTGGTCGGTGGGGATGTAGAGCCGGTCGCCGGGCTGGCCGCGCTTGGCGGGGGCGTACTCCACGACCAGGTACTCGCGGGTGGCGCCCTGGACGGTGCGCTGCACCATCTCGACGTAGCGGCCGACGCCGTGCTGCTCGTGGACGATGTGGTCGCCGGCCTCCAGGGTGAGCGGGTCGATGGTCTTGCGGCGCCGGGCGGGCATCCGGGCGCCCTCGCGTCCGGCGGCCTTCTGGCCGGTCAGGTCGGTCTCGGTGAGCACGGCGAGCCTGAGGGCGGGGTCGACGAAGCCGTGGTCGATCGAGCCGCAGGAGACGTGCACGACGGAGGGGCTGAGCGTGCCGAGGTCGTGGTCGAGGCGGGCGGCGATGCCCTCGCCGCCGAGGACCTCGACGGTGCGGGAGGCGGGGCCGTGGGCCTCGGTGACGTAGACGGCGCGCCAGCCGTCGGCGAGCCAGCCCTTGGTGTCGGCCAGCGCCTTGGCGGTGTCGCCGCGGTAGGTCTCGGGGGCGTGCATGCCGAGCTTGAGGGTGTCCGAGTCGCCCTCGGCGTCGCTGGCCGACGTCAGCGTCTCGTCGGCGGCGAAGGGCGAGACCGACCACCACATCATGGCCAGCTCGCGGGCCCGCTCCCGGACGTCCGCGAGGGACCGCAGGGAGGCCGCGTCGACGTCGATCGGCGCCTCGCCCCCGCCCGCGGTGGCCGCCCAGGAGGCCTGGAGGAACTCCTGCGACGTCGCCACCAGGTCGGCGGCCCGGGTGCGCACCCGCTCCGGGTCGCAGACCAGGGACATCGAGCCCTTGGGCAGCACGTCCAGGAGCAGCTCCATGTCGTCCACGAGGACCGGGGCCAGGGACTCCATGCCCTCCACCGCGATGCCCTCGGCGATCTTCCCGAGCAGTTCGCCCAGCTCCGGATGGTCCTCGGCGAGGGCGGCAGCCCGCTCGCGCACGTGAGGGGTCAGCAGCAGCTCGCGGCAGGGCGGCGCCCACAGGCCGTGTTCGGCCACTTCCAGGGAGCGCTGGTCGGCGACCTTGAAGTAGCGGATCTCCTCGACGTCGTCGCCCCAGAACTCGACCCGCAGGGGGTGCTCCTCGGTCGGCGGGAAGACGTCCAGGATGCCGCCGCGCACGGCGAACTCGCCGCGCTTCTCCACCAGCTCGACCCGCGCGTACGCCGCTGCCGCCAGTGCTTCCACGACCTCTTCCAGGTCGGCGCTCTGCCCGGTGCGCAGGGCCACCGGCTCCAGGTCGCCCAGGCCCTTGACCTGCGGCTGGAGCACGGAGCGCACGGGCGCGACGACGACCGAGACCGGACCGGTCTCGGGGTCGTCGGGGCGGGGGTGGGCCAGGCGCCGCAGGACGGCGAGGCGGCGGCCGACGGTGTCGCTGCGCGGGCTGAGCCGCTCGTGCGGCAGGGTCTCCCAGGAGGGGTACTCCACGATGCCCTCGGGCGGCAGCAGCGAGCGCAGCGCCGCCGCCAGGTCCTCCGCCTCGCGTCCGGTGGCCGTCACCGCCAGCACCGTGCGGCCCGTCTCGCGGGCCAGGGCGGCGATCGCGAAGGGGCGGGCCGCGGGCGGGCCGACCAGGTCGACGTACATGCGGTTGCCGTCCGCGGCCGCAGAGATCGCTTCCGCGAGGGCGGTGTCCTTGACGACGGCGTCTAGCAGACCGTGCAGGCTCATGGAGGGGGCGCTTCCGTCCTGGGGTGGGACAACACGAGTAGCCCGACTCGGTGAGGGTCGGGGGTGTCCAGGTTACGTCGGTCTGCTCGACGGCGCCGGGGGCTGTGGATGGCGCGGGGTGCGGGTGGCCGACACGACGGCGACCGACACGGCGGCGACCCGCACGACGATGGCCGACACAGCGGCGGCCGACACGGCGGCGACCCGCACGACGGCGGCCGACACGACGATGGCCAGCACGGCAGCGACCGGCACGGCGGCGACCGGCACGGCGGCGGCCGGCACGGCGATGGCCGACACGGCGGCGACCCGCACGACGGCGACCCGCACGACGGCGGCCGACACGGCGATGGCCGGCACGACGGCGACCCGCACGACGGCGACCCGCACGGCAGCGACCGGCACGGCGATGGCCGACGCGGCGGTGGCCGGACCCGAAAAGGGCCCGGCGACCGCGCCCCTGTGGGACGTCGGCGCCGGGCCCTCCCCCGCAACCCCCGTGTGCGGTGGCCGTCGGAAGGGGTCTACTCCGTCGCGATGGCGTTCAGGACGTTCATACGGCCCGCCCGGAAGGCCGGGACCAGGGCGGCGAACAGGCCCACGAAGGCCGAGCCGATGAAGACCCCGATGATCGTCGGCCAGGGGATGTCCAGGACGTTCAGGCCCTCCAGGGCGAGCAGCCTCTGGGCCGTGGCGCCCCAGCCCATGCCCAGCCCGAGGCCGAGCAGCGCGCCGAAGAGGGCGATGACCACGGACTCCATGCGGATCATGCGGCGCAGCTGGCGGCGGGAGAGACCGATGGCCCGCATCAGGCCGATCTCCCGGGTCCGCTCGACCACCGACAGCGCCAGGGTGTTCACCACACCCAGGACGGCGACGATGATCGCCAGGGCGAGCAGGCCGTACACCATGTTCAGCAGCTGGCCGATCTGGTCCTTCAGCTCCTGCTTGTAGTCGGTCTGGTCGGCCACCTGGTACTGCGGGTAGGCGTCCAGCGACTTCTTCAGCGCGGCGTACGCCTGGTCGGCCTGGCCGTCCTTGGCCTTGGCGAACATGATCGTGTTCGGCGGGACGTTCTCGGCCGGCAGGTACTTCTTCATCGTCTCGATGCCGATGTACCGGGCGCCCTGGTCGATGGCCACGTCGTCGCTGGTGATCGCGGCGACCTTGAGCCTCGCCGTCTCGCCGCCCTTGAAGGCGACGGAGACGGTGTCGCCGACGTGCACGCCGTGCTTCTCGGCGTAGTCGGAGCCGACCGACATGGCGTCGGTGCCGTAGGCGGCGGAGAGCTTGCCCTCCGTCGTCGCGCGGCGCACGTCCTCGGCGTAGGTCGGGTCGGCGGCCGTGACGCCGTCGTCGTCCGTCTTGCCGTCGGGCGAGGTCAGCGTGGCGTCGAGCACCTTGTAGCGGGTGACGTGCTCCAGGCCGGCCGTGCCGGTCATGGCCTTCTCGGCCTGCGGCACGATCCGCTGGTTGCCCTGGACGATGAAGTCCGCGCCGACCGTCTTGTCCAGCTCGCTGGTGGCCGAGGCGACCATGGAGGAACCGACGACGGACAGGCAGGCCACCAGCGCGAGGCCGATCATCAGGGCGGCACCGGTGGCGCCGGTGCGGCGCGGGTTGCGCAGGGCGTTGCGCTCGGCCAGGCGGCCCACGGGACCGAAGGCCCGCAGCAGCACCGCGCTGATCACCCGCACCACGAAACCGGCCAGCAGCGGGCCGATGACGACGAAGCCGACGAGCGAGAACACGATGCCCGCGCCGAGCATCAGGGAGCCGTCGCTCGCCTTGTCTGCGGAGGCGGCCGTGAGCAGCGCGGCGACACCGGCGCCGGTGAGCACCAGGCCGATCAGACCGCGGATCCAGCCGGCCTTGCCGTCGGCCGGGGTGCCGGCGTCGCGCAGGGCGGCCATCGGGGAGATCCGGCCGGCCCGGCGGGCGGGCAGGTAGGCGGCCAGGACGGTGACCACGACACCCAGGACCAGGCCGATCACGGGCGTCGCCGTCTTGACGGTCAGGTCGTCGGTGGACAGGTTCATGCCCGCCGCCGACATCAGCTTCATCAGGCCGACGGCGATGCCGACACCGGCCGCGACCCCGAGGACCGAGCCGACGACGCCGAGGAGGAGCGCCTCGACCAGCACCGAGCGGTTGACCTGCCGCCGTGAGGAGCCGATGGCCCGCATCAGGCCGATCTCGCGGGTGCGCTGGGCGACCAGCATGGAGAAGGTGTTGATGATGAGGAAGATGCCGACCAGGAAGGCGATCCCGGCGAAGCCGAGCATGGCGTACTTGATGACGTCCATGAACTCGCCGACTTCCGCGCGGCCTTCGTCCGACGCCTCCTTGGCCGTCTGGATCTTGAACGTGTCGCCCAGCGCGCCGGAGACGTTCCGCTTGAGCTGCGCGTCGGTGACACCGTCGGCGGCGGTGACGTTGAACTGGCTGAACCGGTCCGGGCCGCCGAGCAGTTCACGCTGGGCGGTGGGGGTGTCGAAGTAGACGACCGCGGCACCGGGGTTGGTGACGGTGAAGGAGGCGATGCCGACGATCCTGGCCTTGAAGTCGCCGGTCTGCGCGATGGTGCGCAGCTCGTCGCCGATCTTCAGGTCGTGCTTGTCGGCGGTGTCGGAGTCGATCATCGTCTCGGTCGGGCCGCGCGGGGCGTGGCCCGAGGTGATCTCCATGGACCGCAGGTCGTTCCTGGTCCAGTTCCCGGCGAGGGTCGGGGCGCCGTTGGTGGCCCCCACGTTGTCGTTGTCGGCGTTGACGACCGTCACGTTCATCGAGACGACGGCGCCCTCGGCCGACTTCACGCCGTCGGCCGAACGGATCTTCTCCAGCGTGGACGCGGGCAGCGACTCGGGAACCCCGCTCTGCGGGGTGTCCTCGGCCTTGGCGTCCTTCGGGGCGACCGTCACGTCGGACGAGGTGACCGCGAAGAGCTTGTCGAAGGTGGTGTTCATCGTGTCGGTGAACACCAGGGTGCCGCACACGAACGCCACCGACAGCAGCACCGCCACCGCCGAGAGCGCCATGCGGCCCTTGTGCGCGAAGAAGTTGCGCATCGAGGTCTTCACGACGGTCATGACGTGCGCCCCCGGGCGTCGAAGTCCTTCATCCGGTCCAGCACGGCGTCGGCGGTGGGCTTGTACATCTCGTCCACGATCCGGCCGTCGGCGAGGTACAGCACCCGGTCCGCGTAGCTGGCGGCCACCGGGTCGTGGGTGACCATCACGATGGTCTGGCCGAGCTCCGTGACCGACCGGCGCAGGAAGCCGAGCACCTCGGCGCCCGCGCGCGAGTCCAGGTTTCCGGTCGGCTCGTCGCCGAAGATGATCTCGGGCTGGGCGGCCAGTGCCCGGGCCACCGCGACCCGCTGCTGCTGGCCGCCGGAGAGCTGGGTGGGCCGGTGCTTGAGCCGCCCGGCGAGCCCCACGGTCTCCACGACCCTCTCCAGCCACGCGCGGTCGTACCTGCGGCCGGCGATGTCCATGGGCAGCGTGATGTTCTCCAGCGCGTTGAGCGTCGGGAGCAGGTTGAACGCCTGGAAGATGAAGCCGATCCGGTCCCGGCGCAGCTGGGTGAGCTTCTTGTCCTTCAGGCCGGTGATCTCGGTCTCGTCGAGGTAGATCTGCCCGCTGGTCACGGTGTCCAGACCGGCCAGGCAGTGCATCAGCGTGGACTTGCCGGACCCCGAGGGGCCCATGATCGCGGTGAACTGGCCGCGCGCGATGTCCACGTCCACGTGGTCGAGGGCGACCACCCGGGTCTCGCCCGATCCGTAGGCCTTCACGACCTGCCGCGCTCGCGCGGCAACGGCCGTACGCCCTCCGGTGCCCCCGTGCGTGGGAATACTTACGGCCGATGTCATGTCAAGTCTCCTATGTCGGTCATCGAGTGAGCCGCCGGTGCCGCGACCGTCGTGGTGTGTGCTGTCACGCGGTGCCGTGCCGCCGTGCTGCCGTCTCGAAGAGTCTGGCCGGGACCGGGGGTCGACCGCGCTGGTGTTCAGCGCAGTCTTCTACTGAGGAAAACCCCACCCCCGCGGGTCCGGTTCACCGCCCCCCAGCGGTGTAAAGCCAGACTAAGGACGCCACCGGCCCCCTCTCGTCCTCCGTCGGTACGAACCCTCCCCGACCCGTAGTACGGAGGTACCCCTAGGGGCAGTCCACCCTTCGGCGGAGCGGACGTCGGGGTCGGCCTCCTCCCTGAGACCCATCGAGCGTGCCCCCTCCCGCGACGTCGGACGCAAGCGGAACCCGCGGCACCGGGGCCACGGCCGCACCCCTACCGTCCAGTGCCTGCCCCTGTCCGCGTACCGCCCGACTTGACGAGAGGTACCGCCGTCGCCGGAGCACGCACCGGGCCGCTGCTCGCCCCGGCCCAACTCCCCGTCACCCGGCCCGCGATCGCGGGCTTCGCCCGCGGCCGGCTCGGCACGATGCTCTCCGGCCGGCGCGAGGCCCCGGAGCAGCGCCGGCACTACGAGGCGGTGGCGGGCCGGATCCTGTCGGGCGCGGCCCGCAGGGGGCGACCGACCCCGACACGGACACCGCCGGACCGGCCCACCCGCCGGTCTCCACCGGCCCCCCAACCCGCCCCGGGCCCTCCCGCCGACCCGGCCTCGGCCCTCCTCGGGGCCGGGGCCGGGGCCGGGGTGTCACTCCACCGCACGCCCCGTCAGCGAGCTGAGATTGCTCCGCACGGAGGCCATGTGGGCCTGAAGTTCGTCCCACCGCTCCCCGTGCTCGCGCAGCACCCGCTCCGTGTCGCGGGCGATGCGCTCGCCGCACGCCCGCGCCTCGGCGACCACCTCGGCCGCCCGGGCCCGGGCCTCCTCCTGCCGCTGCTCGGCCGCCCTCCCGGCGTCGGCCAACTCCCGCTCGGCGTCACGCACTCCCTGCTCGGCACGCGCCACCGACTCCTCGTGACGAGCGTCCAACGCCCGCGCGCGCTCCTGCTCGGCCCGCTCGGCCGCGGCCCACCGCTCGGCCAGCACCCTGCGCTGCTCGGCAGCCGCCCCGGCGGTGCGCCTGCGCATCTCACGCAGCGCGGACAGCGCCTCCGCACGCGCCGCCTTCACCTCCCGCCGCGCCTCGATCCGCGCCTCGTCGGCCTCCGCGCGCGCCGCGAGCAACCGCTGCCTGGCCCGTTCGTCGGCCTCCGCGCGCACGGCGTCGGCATGGTCCCGGGCCGCCTCCCGCACACCTGCGGCGTGCGCCCGCGCGTCCTCCGTCAACTCCTGCGCGGCCCGGCGCGCCCGCTCGCGCACCGCCCCGGCCTCCGCCTCGCCCAGCCGGAACAGGTCACGCGCGCGCTCCCCCAGCACCTCGTAGTCCTGCGAGGCGAGCTGCGCGACCACCTCCCGCAGGTCCTCCAGGTCCTCCTGCATCTCCCTGGCCAGCACGGTGAGCCGAGCGGCCCGCTCCCAGGCCGCGTCGCGCTCCTCGGACAGGGCCGCGGCGTACGCCTCCACCTGCTCGGGACGGTAACCGCGCTCGCGCCCGCGTACGGTCACGAAACCGTGGGGGGAAGCCGATGCACCGCTCACGCTCATCACCCCTGAATCACCCTTCGCGTCACGCTTGTGGTGAATCTGCCGTATCACATGGACCTGACCGACTTTATGGATCAGACGTAAGCCCACATAATCCGACACACCGGCACGCGAAAGGGCGGGGCCCGGCCGACCAGTGAGTCGACCGGGCCCCGCCCGTCGGGTACGTCAGCGACGCGAGAGCCTCACAGCAGCCCGTCCCACATCTGCTCCAGCAGCACCGACCACCAGCTCTCCGGCGACCCGAGCGCCGCCGGGTCCAGCGCCGCCAACTGCGCCTGGAAGTCCACCGTCCAGCGGCCCGCCTGCTCCTGGTTCAGACCGAACCTGAGCCGCCACATCCGGCCCAGCAGCGCCAGACAGCGCGCGAACTCCGGCAGCCCCGTGTTCACGAACTGCGGCGGCACGGGCGCACCGCCCGGACCCGCCTCCACCGGAACCGCCACGATGGCCGCCGTGCCGTACTGCACACAGACCGCCCGGCCGAAGTCGCTGCCCACCACGAGATACGAGCCCGCGTCCGAGGCCGGCTGCACCCCGCGCTCGGTCGCCAGTTCCGCCAGCGTCGGCACCGGACGACCCGGCTGCGCCTGCGCCCAGAAGAACGGCCCCATGTCCACCGGCAGCCCCGCGGCCACCAGCGTGTGCGCCACGATCGGCGGCACACCCTGCCGGGACACCGCTGCCTGCTCGAACCGGAAGACCCCCGGACCGAACGCACCGGCCAGCTCCTGCCCGACGGCCTCCGGCGGAACCGGCGGAACCGGCTGCACCTGCGGCAACGGAGCACGCACCGGCGCCGGCCGCGCCGGCCCGTCCGCCACCTGGTGCAACTCGCCCTGGTGGGCCAGCAGCTGCCGCATGCCCTGCTGCCGGCTCGCGTGGTCCGGACCGTAGGGCGCGATCGAGGTGATCCGCGCCTGCGGCCACTGCTCCCGGATCATCCGCGCGCAGTACGCGCCCGGCAGCTCGCAGGACTCCAGCTCGGTGTGCAGCTCCAGCACCTGGTCCGGCGGCACGTTCATGGACCGCAGCTCGTGGAAGATCTGCCACTCCGGGTGCGGCGTCCCCGGCGCGGAACGCCGGATCAGCTGCTGCTCGGAACCGTCCTGGGCGCGGTAGCGCAGGACGGCCTGGTAGCCGGGGCCGACGGTCGGCTGACCGGTGGGCTGCGGCGGATAACCGTACGCCGACGGGACACCGGGCACGGGCTGTCCGGGCGGCGGGGGCACGGCACCGGGCGGCGGCGGGGGCGCGCCGATGCCGCCGGGGCCGCCCAGGGACGGCGGGGCCAGCACGGTCTGCGCGTGGTGCACGGCACCGCCCGCACCGCCCGCGGAACCCGGCGCACCGGGAGCGGTCGGCGGAGGCGGCGGCGCACCCGGCCCGGAAGGCGCACCCGGAGCAGCCGGAGCACCCGGCACGCCCGGCACACCAGGGGGCCCGGGCGGACCAGGGGGCTGGGGCGGACCGGGCGGACCGGGGGGCTGCGGGGCACCGCCGCCCGTCCGGCCCGGGTCGGCCAGCATCGTGGCCGCGTGATGCACCCCGCCCGGCGCACCCGGCGGAGGCGGCGTCCCCGGCGCACCGGCCGGAGGCTGCGGGACGGCGGACTGCGGCGGGGCGCCCGGGGCGCCCGGCCCCTCGGGACCGAGCGAGGACACCAGCTGCGTCGGCACATAGCCTCCCGCCGCCGCACCCGGCGCGGGGGCCCCCGACGGCGCGGGCGGGCTCACCGGACGCGCACCCGGCACACCCGGGGCGCCCGGCGGGGGCGGTGTGGACGAGCCACCGCCACGGCGGGGCGGCGGCGAAGCCTTGCTGGTCGCGGCGTCGGCGATGTCCCCGGCGTTCGACGCGGGCGGCCGGCCCGGCGCGGCGGACGCCCCCGGACCGGCGGACGGACCGGCCGCGGGCGGTACCGGGGCGGCGGGCGGCGGCGTGCCCGCACCGGCGGAAGCACCCGGCGCACCGGGCACACCAGGCGCACCGGGCACACCGGGCGCACCTGGCGCGTTCGGGTCGCCGATCGCCGGCGCGAGCGCCGTCGGCGGAAGCTGACTCCCGCCCGACATCAGCGCGGTCTTGGCCTCCGGCATGGTGGACGGCGGCGGCGTGTCCTCGTCGGCACCGCTCAACGGCGGCGCGAACACGGTCTGGGGCAGCGGTACGGAACCGTCCTCACCGGCGTCCGCGTTGGTGTCCGTCCCCGCCCAGGGCGTCGCCCCGGCAGGCGCACCCGGCACACCCGGCGCACCCGCGCCGGAGCCACCCGCACCCGCCCCGGAGCCCGCGGCCGGCCACCCGGCACCGCTCCCGGACAAGGCCCCGGCCGACGCCGAAGCCGATGCCGAAGCCGAAGCCGACGCCGCATCGGCGGGAGCCGAAGACACCCCGGCACCCCCCGTGTCGCCGCGCCCCTCGTCGCCCCGCCGACGATCCGGAATGCCGATCCGGTCCGCCGCCTCCTGCAACCACTCCGGCGGACTCAACAAGAACGACGTCTGATTCAGGTCCACCCGCGCCGCAGGCGCCGCAACCGCCGCCTGCGCCTCCTCGGAACGGCCGTACTCCTCCTCGTACCGGCGGATCACCTCACCCACCGCCAGCGCGGGCCACAACGTCGCCTCGCCACTGTCCCGGGCGATCACCAGCCGCTGCGCACCCCCGTCCGAACGCGGGCCGTCCGCACGGTCCTCGGCCCACACCACGAACCCGAGGCCGAACTCCCGCACCCGCACCTCACGATGCTGATACGCCGGCAAGTCGCCGTTGACCCACTCCTCCGCGCGCTCCTGCGCCTGCGCGAACGTCACCATCGCCAGCTCACTCCCCTACCGACGCCGACACGGGCACCGCACGCGCGAAACCGCCGTCCACCATCAGGTTCGCCACCGTCTCCAACTCCGGCGGAGAACCCGCCAGCCGAGACAGGAACGCGTCGAAATCCTCACCGCAGGGCAGCAACAGCCGCTCCACCCGGTCCGCCGGCGGCCAGGACGGATCCACGTCCCGCACATCGTCGTAGGCGCAGAACCACACCGAACCGATCCGCTCGCCCTTCACCTTCACGGCGAGCAGACCCCCCTGGACGAACGCCACCCCCAGGTAGTCCTTCGTCAGGTGGTCCCGCAGACACTTGTTCACATAGACCAGGTCGTTGACCGCCGCCTCCTCACGCACCGTGAAGAACGGCTGATCCACCAGCAGCCCCAGCTCCGCGTCGAGCGCCGTACCCACCGGCGCACAACCACCCGCCGCCTTCAGGAACGACCGGTAGGCGCCCGGCAGCCGGTACCCGAGATCCTCCTCGACCCCCTGCACCTGCTGCTCCGTCACCGCCACCCCCGACTTCGGCAGACCGAAGTGCGCCGGACGCGTCTCCTGCAACGGCCGCGTCCCCCGCTTCCCCTGGTCCACCACAGCCGTCGCGATCCCACCGTGGTGCCGCAGCAGCGCCTTCACCTCGACCGGGACCAGCTCCATCCGCCGCGAACCCGTCACGTGATGCCACGTCCAGCCGTGCGGCGTCGCCACCGCCGGAACCGTGTCCCACAACTCGTGCCCCGACGCCGCCAGAGCCGCGTTCGCCGACACGTAGTCCGTCAACCGCAACTCGTCGACCCCGAACCCCTCCGGCGGATCCGCGATCTCCGCGACCGCACGCGCGTACGGCGAGAAATCGGGATAACCACCCGCGTCCACCCGTACCCCTCTCGGGTGACGTGCCGCCCGCACCGGATCCGGGAAATGCACGACCTGCCCGGCATAGGCCGCGTTCGGCGGCGCGGCTGCTTGCCCGAGCCGACCTGTCGTCATGGCAGTTGCCCCCTGCGGCGTCTGTCTGCTGCCAGATCTGTCTGATCTGCCTGCACTGTCTGGGTCCACCGCGTACGAGCGCGGTGCCGACAGCCTATGCGGTACGGCCTGAGGGGTCACCGGCACCGGACCCCGCACCCGACACCCGCACCCCCGCACCCGTGACCAGCCGTCACCCTCCCGTGACACACCGCCCCCAACCGGGCGTGTCGCCACGCCCCAGCTTCCGCAGCAGCCACACGATTTGGCACCCTGTGACCTCCGGGGGGATGCTCAGGAGGGGAAGACGATCATGAGTGCGACACAGACGGGACCCGACACCGGGCGGTCCGACGACCCCCGCCGCGGCGACCCCCGCATCGGCTGGAGCAGCACCGACACCCACCGGGCCCCCACCCTCCGACACCGCCGCGACGGCATACTCCCCACCGTCGCCGCCGCCCTCTCCGTACGCGGCACCACCCTCACCGGCACCGCGACACGCGCCGACACCCCACCCTCCCTGCACCACCTCGTACAGGACTTCCTCGACACCCTCACCAGCGGCCAACGAGACCGCTACACCGGCCGCTGCGCCGAGACGATCCTCATCTCACGCCACCTGGCCACCGCCGACGCCGCCCGCAGCAAACGCGCCGCACGAAAACCCATGACCAACGGCGAAGCCCGCAAAGCACTCAAACACGCCAAACTCACCACCCGCCGCATCCGCGAGGACGGCGACCCCCTCCACGGCGCCTTCGCCCCACCCTGCCGCGCCTGCACCGCCCTCAGCGCCCACTTCGGCGTCCGCATCGTCGACCCCGCCACGGACAAGGACTGACCGAGCCGACTCCGCCGCCCGAGCCGACCCAGCCGACCCCGGCGAACCAGCCGACCGAAACGAACCAAGGGCCGATGCAAGCCGACCGCACCTCCACCACCCGCTTCCCCGTCCCCGTCGACGCCGCACTGCGCGACGCCGGCTGGCAACCAGGACGCTGGGACATCAAACAAGCCGAAATCTGGGCCGACACCCTGCGCGCACACACCACACCCGCAGGACACCGCCACACCGTCTTCCCCGCCGCCGTCGAAGCCTGGGCCGAATTCGGCGGCCTCCACCTCGCCCCCACCGGACCCGGCCGCCACATCGCCCCCGCCACCGTGCACCTCGACCCCCTGCACGGCCTCCACATGGCCCGCACCCTCGGCGACCTCGACCGCGCCCTCGACACCCAGACCTGCCCCCTCGGCATCGAAACCGACAGCCAGGCCCTCATCGCCATCGACACCGAAGGCCGCGTCTACACCCTCGACCACACCGGCGACTGGTACCTCGGCCCCACCATCGACACCGCCCTCGCCACCCTCGTCACCGGCACCCGGCCCACCCGCCTCACCACCACCGGCTGACACACCGGCACGACTACGCCGGAATCACCGCCGACACCCGAAAACCCCCCGCGTCGGTCGGCCCCGACACGAACACACCCCCCAGAGCGGCCACCCGCTCCTTCATCCCCACCAACCCGTTCCCCCCCGACGGCAACCGCGCCGACCCCGCGGCCGAAGCCTCCGGCGGCGGCTCGTTCTCCACCTGCATCGCGATCTCCGAGACCCGATGCGCCAACCGCACATAGGTCTTCGCCCCCGCCGCATGCTTGTGCACGTTCGTCAACGCCTCCTGCACCACCCGGAACGCCGTCGACTCCACCTCCGCCGCATACAGCCGCACCTCCCCCTCCACCGACAGATCCACGACCATCCCGGCCGCCTCCGACTGCCCGATCAACTCGTCCAACTCCGACAGACACGGCCCCTCCGCGGACAGCTCCCCGCCCTCCGCCGCCCGCGACGCCGCGGCCGCGGCAGCCACCCCCACCGCCGCCAACGGCACCGACGCCCGCGCGACCCGCACACCGTCCCCACCACTACGCAGCACCCCGAGCATCTCCCGCAGCTCCGTCAGCGCCTGCCGCCCCATGTCCCCCACCAGAGCCGCGTTCTTCACCGCCTTCTCCGGGTCCTTCCGCGCCACCGCCTGAAGCGCCGCCGCGTGCACCACCATCAGACTCACCCGGTGCGCCACGACATCGTGCATCTCCCGCGCGATCCGCGTCCGCTCCTCGTTGCGCGCCCACTCGGCACGCTCCTCCGCCCGCTCAGCGAGCAACTGCAACTCACGCTCCAGGCTGTCCGCCCGCTCCCGCAGACTCTCCATCAACCGACGCCGCTGCCCCACGTACAGACCCAGCAGCAAGGGCGGCGCGGTCAGCCCCAGCGACGACCCGACCGACGCGAACGGAAAGAACCAGTCCCCCAGGTCCACACCGTCCCGGCCCATGTCCTGCCGCAACCGCACGAACGTCACGATCAACGTCCCCAGGAACGACATCCCGGCCAGGGCCCCGATGATCCGCCGCGGCAACTCCGACGCCGCCAACGTGTACAGGCCGACGACACCCAGCAGGAAGCCCATCTCCGCCGGCGTGATGGCGATCGCCACCAGCACCACCGCGATCGGCCACTTCCGCCGCACCACCAGCACCGAACCGGCCAGCAGCCCGAAGACGACCCCCATCGCCAACGGAATCCCGGCATCCCGCGCGAACGGGATCCCCTCCGCCGCACACTCCAGCGCGGACACGGCACCAAGGCTCACATCGAGCACCGCGCCGCGCCGCCTGTCCCACCACCCAGGCCCACCCCGGGCCGGCACGTGGTCTTCCCCCGTCGTGGTCATGCCTCCAGCCTACGGGCGGCGGGCGCCCCTTTTCCGGTGACTTTCGACAAACGATACGACGCGATATCCCTCGAACTGGTGAACCCTCAGCCATGCATCTCCGGAGGCGAGCATTCCGGCCGGACGGTATGCCCATGGCACGTGCACAGCACACGTACGCGGACTTCGAAGGACCGCGGGAGCGGGCGGTCGCGCTACGGCGGGCCGGCTACGGCTCTCAAGCGCCACAACCCCAAGACGGTGCGCAAGAACGTAGGAGACTCCTACCGCGGATGCCTCGCGATCAAAGTCCTCAAGAGCGCCGACCTGTACCGTCGCATCGAAGGCGCTTGGTACGGCATAGTGTTGGGTGCCGACTCGGCGACTTAACCGAATGTCCGGTTTAGTCGAGTTTCATCCCCCATGGTGTAATCAGGCAGCACTGAGGGTTTTGGTCCCTTAAGTTCAGGTTCAAATCCTGATGGGGGAGCTCTTGTTCGGGCCCTGACATGACCGTCAGGGCCCGCACCCATGTCCCCCGCAAACCGCCCCGGTATCCTGCGGATGTCCCCACCTCCTCAACAGCCGAAGGGCATCCCGTGAGCGCCATTCGCCCGGCAGCCGTCGTCGTTCTCGCAGCGGGTGAGGGCACCCGTATGAAGTCGGCCACACCCAAGGTCCTGCACGAGCTGTGCGGCCGGTCCCTCGTGGGGCACGTGCTCGCCGCCGCCGGTGAGCTGGACCCCGAGAACCTGGTCGCCGTCGTCGGGCACGCCCGCGAGAGGGTCACCGCGCACCTCGCCGAGGTCGCCCCCGACGTACGCACCGCCGTCCAGGAGCAGCAGAACGGCACCGGGCACGCCGTGCGGATGGGTCTGGAGGCGCTGGGCGGTGCCGTGGACGGGACCGTGGTCGTGGTCTGCGGGGACACTCCCCTCCTCACCGGCGAGACGCTCAAGGCGCTCGCGGCCACGCACTCCGCCGACGGGAACGCGGTGACGGTGCTGACGGCCGAGGTGCCGGATGCGACGGGGTACGGGCGGATCGTGCGGGACGGGGCCTCGGGTGCCGTGACGGCGATCGTGGAGCACAAGGACGCGTCGGAGTCGCAGCGGGCGATCCGGGAGATCAACTCGGGTGTGTTCGCCTTTGACGGGCAGTTGCTCGCGGACGCGCTGGGCAAGGTGCGCACGGACAACAGCCAGGGCGAGGAGTACCTGACGGACGTGCTCGGGATCCTGCGTGAGGCGGGGCACCGGGTGGGCGCGTCGGTGGCGGGTGACCACCGGGAGATCGCGGGGATCAACAACCGGGTGCAGTTGGCCGAGGCGCGCCGGATCCTGAACGACCGGCTGCTGACCGGGGCGATGCTGGCCGGCGTGACGGTGGTGGATCCGGCGACGACGTGGGTGGACGTGACGGTGACGTTCGAGCAGGACGTGGTCGTGCACCCGGGTACGCAGTTGCACGGCGCCACCCATCTCGCCGAGGGCTGCGAGGTCGGGCCGAACACGCGGCTCACGGACACGCGGGTGGAGGCCGGGGCGCGGGTGGACAACACGGTGGCCAACGGTGCTCATGTGGGTCCGCAGGCGTCGGTGGGTCCGTACGCGTATCTGCGGCCGGGTACCCGGCTGGGGCTGAAGTCGAAGATCGGTACGTTCGTGGAGGCGAAGAACTCGTCGATCGGTGAGGGGACGAAGGTTCCGCACCTGTCGTACATGGGTGACGCGACGGTCGGGGACTTCACGAACATCGGTGCCGCGAGTGTGTTCGTGAACTACGACGGTCAGGACAAGCACCACACGACGATCGGCTCGCACTGCCGTACCGGTTCGGACAACATGTTTGTGGCGCCTGTCACGGTCGGGGACGGTGCCTACACCGCTGCCGGGTCGGTGATCACGAAGGATGTGCCGCCCGGTTCGCTGGCCGTGGCCCGTGGCCAGCAGCGGAATATCGAGGGTTGGGTGGCCCGGAAGCGTCCGGGGAGCGCGGCGGCGAAGGCGGCCGAGGCGGTGTCCCGTGAGGCGGGCGGCGAAGACTGACCGGAAACCGGCGCGTCGAACTCGGCGTACCGTGATAAGTGCACATCCGCACCCCACCAGCTGAGACGCCCCCGCGGCCAGTCGGGAGAGCGCTCATGAGCTCAGCTGCGAACCTCTGAGGAGAAAGTGCTGTGACCGGGATCAAGACGACCGGCGAGAAGAAGATGATGTTCTTCTCCGGCCGCGCACACCCCGAGCTTGCCGAGGAGGTCGCCCAGCAGCTGGGTGTCGGGGTTGTCCCGACGAAGGCCTTCGACTTCGCCAACGGTGAGATCTATGTGCGGTATCAGGAGTCGGCGCGTGGTGCGGACTGTTTCCTGATCCAGAGCCACACGGCTCCGATCAACAAGTGGGTCATGGAGCAGTTGATCATGATCGACGCGTTGAAGCGTGCGTCGGCCCGTTCCATCACCGTGATCGTGCCGTTCTACGGTTACGCGCGGCAGGACAAGAAGCACCGTGGGCGTGAACCGATTTCGGCGCGTCTGATCGCGGATCTGATGAAGACCGCGGGTGCGGACCGGATCCTGGCGGTGGATCTGCACACGGATCAGATCCAGGGCTTCTTCGACGGTCCGGTGGACCACCTGTTCGCGTTGCCGCTGCTGGCGGACTACGTGGGTGCGAAGGTGGACCGTTCGAAGCTGACGGTGGTGTCTCCGGACGCGGGCCGGGTGCGGGTGGCGGACCGGTGGTGCGACCGTCTGGGCGCGCCGCTGGCGATCGTGCACAAGCGGCGTGACAAGGACGTGGCGAATCAGGTCACGGTGCACGAGGTCGTGGGTGATGTGGAGGGGCGTATCTGCGTCCTGGTCGACGACATGATCGACACGGGTGGCACGATCTGTGCGGCGGCGGACGCGTTGTTCGCGCATGGTGCGGAGGATGTCATCGTGACGGCGACGCACGGTGTGCTGTCGGGTCCGGCGGCGGACCGGTTGAAGAACTCGAAGGTGAGTGAGTTCGTGTTCACGAACACGCTGCCGACGCCGAGTGAGCTGGAGCTGGACAAGATCACGGTGTTGTCGATCGCGCCGACGATCGCGCGTGCGGTGCGTGAGGTGTTCGAGGACGGTTCGGTGACGAGCCTGTTCGACGAGCAGTGAGCGTCGTGCAGTAACCGTTCTGCAGGCGGGGTTCCGCCTGTTCGGTGCCCTTGTTTGATCGTTTTGGGTACGGCCTTCCTCTCCGAGTAGACTGCTGAAGTTGCTCGGCGAGGGAGGCCGTACCCGTGTGTGCGGGTGTGGCGCTCCGTTATCGACGCGCTCTTCGTAGCAGGCCGTTCGTGGCCGGGTGACCACGTCCGTTTCTGTTTTCCACGAGGAGTGATCATGTCCGAGGTGAAGCTCAGCGCCGAGACGCGCACCGAGTTCGGCAAGGGTGCCGCGCGTCGTATCCGCCGTGACAACAAGGTCCCCGGTGTGCTGTACGGCCACGGTTCGGACCCGCTGCACCTGACCCTGCCGGGTCACGAGCTGCTGCTGGCGCTGCGTACGTCCAACGTGCTGATCGCGCTGGACATCGACGGCAAGTCGAACGAGCTGGCGATCCCGAAGTCGGTCCAGCGTGACCCGATCAAGGGCTTCCTGGAGCACGTCGACCTGCAGCTGGTGAAGCGCGGCGAGACCGTGTCGGTCGAGATCCCGGTGCAGGCCGAGGGCGAGCTGGCCCCGGGCGGTTACCTGCTGGAGTACGTCCTGGACGCGCTGCCGGTCGAGGCCGAGGCCACGCACATCCCCGAGTCCGTCACGGTCTCCGTGGAGGGTCTGGAGGCCGGTGCCTCGATCCTCGCGAAGGACATCGCGCTCCCGTCCGGCACCAAGCTGGGCGTCGACGGGGAGACGGTCGTCCTCCAGGTCCTGGCCGCGCAGGCCGAGGAGCCCGCCGCCGAGGGTGAGGGCGAAGAGGCCGCGGAGGCCTGATCCTCCGGCACGGTCATCGTGTGGTCGGCCGCTGTTCCCGTGCGGGGCAGCGGCCGACGTGTATGTGTGGACGAACGGGCGGTGAGGAGGGATGGACGTGACGACGGACGCGGGTGCGCCCTGGCTGGTGGCCGGTCTGGGCAATCCGGGCCCCGAGTACGCCGCGAACCGGCACAACGTCGGCTTCATGGTGGCGGACCTGTTGGCGGAGCGGATCGGGGCGCGTTTCAAGCGGCACGGCAAGACGCAGGCGCAGGTGGTCGAGGGGCGGATCGGTCCGCCGGGGCCGGCCGGTCGGCGGGTGGTCCTGGCGAAGCCGATGTCGTTCATGAACGTGTCGGGCGGTCCGGTGACGGCGCTGCGGGACTTCTACAAGGTCCCGGTCGGCAACGTCGTGGCGGTGCACGACGAGTTGGACATCGACTACGGCGTGCTGCGGCTGAAGCTGGGCGGTGGGGACAACGGGCACAACGGGCTGAAGTCGATCACGAAGTCGCTGGGCCCCGACTACCACCGGGTGCGGTTCGGGATCGGGCGGCCGCCGGGGCGGATGCCGGTGGCGGATTTCGTGCTGCGGGACTTCTCCTCGACGGAGCGCAAGGAGCTGGACTACTTCGTCGACCGGGCGGCGGACGCGGTGGAGGCTCTGGTGATCGAGGGGCTGGAGCGGGCGCAGAGCACGTACAACTCCTGACTTGTCCGGTGATGGTGCGCGGGTGAGTTGACCGGGCGCGCAGGTATGGCCAATGATCCCGGCCATGCCTGCCTCCGCCGCCGCCGCTCGTCCCCGTCAGGCCTCCTCCGCGTCCTCGGTGTCCGCCGTCCTGCTGCGGTTCGGCCGGGTCGCTGCGATGGGTACGGTCACGGCGTTGATCCTGATCGCGGGGGTGTGGGCGTCGTGGGGCACGGCGCAGCACGTGCTGCTGACCAAGGGCCGGGAGCGGGGCACGGTCGAGGTGACGCGGTGCGGCGGCGGGACGTGCAGTGGTCCGTACGTGCCGGTGTCGGCGGGGTCGCAGGCGCGGGAGCGGGTCGTCATCGAGGACTCGGTCGCGGTGGCGAGGGGGCGGTCGTACTCGGTGGTGGTGAAGCCCGGCGGTGACGAGGTGGTGCGGTCGGGGCCGGCGGGTGTGCTGTACGCGTGGGTGCCGTTGGGTGGGGCGCTGCTGTTGGCGTCGGTGGTCGTGGCCGGGGGGTTGCGGCGGACTCGGGTGGCGTGGGGGATGGCGGGGGCGGGGGTCGTGCTGCTGACGGCGGCGTTCTTCGCGGTGTGAGGTCGTCGCGTTCGACGTGAGGTGCCCCCGGGCTCTGGTACGAGCTCGGGGGCACCGGTGTGTTCGCGTGCGGGTCCTCAGCCCGTGTTGCGCAGGCCGGCGGCGACGCCGTTGACGGTGAGGAGGAGGGCCCGGGCGAGCAGCGGGTCGACTTCCTCGCCGGCGGCGGCGGCCTCGCGCTGGCGGCCGAGGAGGGCGACCTGGAGGTAGGAGATGGGGTCGAGGTAGGCGTCGCGGATGGCGAAGGTCTGCTTGAGGACCGGGTCGGCGTCGAGGAGTTCCGTCTCGCCGGTGACGCGGAGCACCTCGCGGACCGTCAGCTCGTGTTCGGCCTTGATGGTGTCGAAGACGTGCTTGAGTTCGTCCGGGACGAGGGTGTCGACGTAGTGCTGGGCGATGCGCAGGTCGGTCTTGGCGAGGGTCATCTCCACGTTGGAGATGAAGTTGCGGAAGAAGTGCCACTGCTGGTGCATCTCGTCCAGCACGGTGTCGAGGCCGGCCTCGCGCAGGGCCTTGAGGCCGGAGCCGACGCCGTACCAGCCGGGGACGATCTGCCGGGACTGGGTCCAGCCGAAGACCCAGGGGATGGCGCGCAGTCCGTCGAGCGAGACGCCGGAGCCGGGGCGGCGGGAGGGCCGCGAGCCGAGGTGCAGGTCGGCGAGTTGGTCGACCGGGGTGGAGGCGAGGAAGTAGGTCGGCAGGTCGGGGTCCTCGACCAGGTGCCGGTAGGCGGTGTGGGCGGCGTCGGAGACGACGTCCATGGCGGCGTCCCAGCGGGCGAGTGCCTCGTCGGACTGGCGGGGTGCGGTGTGCAGGGCGGAGGCCTGGAGGGTGGCCGCGACGGTCAGCTCCAGGTTCTCCCGGGCGAGGGCCGGGATGAGGTACTTGTCGGAGATGACCTCGCCCTGTTCGGTGACCTTGATCTCGCCCTCCAGGGTGCCCCAGGGCTGGGCGAGGATGGCGTCGTGGGTGGGGCCGCCGCCGCGGCCGACGGTGCCGCCGCGGCCGTGGAAGAGGCGCAGCCGTACGCCGTAGCGGTGGGCGACGTCGCGCAGGCGGCGTTGGGCGCGGTGGATCTCCCACTGGCTGGTGGTGATGCCGCCGAACTTGGAGGAGTCGGAGTAGCCGAGCATGACCTCCTGGACGTCGCCGCGCAGGGCGACCAGTCGCCGGTAGGAGGGGTCGGCGAGCAGGTCCTCCAGGATGGTGTCGGCGGCCTTGAGTTCGTCGGTGGTCTCCAGGAGCGGCACGATGCCGATCTTCGCCCAGCCGGCGTGCAGGTCGATCAGTCCGGCCTCGCGGGCGAGCACCGCCGCGGCGAAGACGTCGTCGGCGCCCTGGCACATGGAGATGATGTAGGACTCGATGACCTCGGGGCCGAAGACCTCCAGGGCGCGGCGGACGGTCTGGAAGACGCCGAGGGTCTTCTCGCCGGGTGCGTCGACGGGGGCGGGGGTGGGGGCCAGGGGCCTGCGGGAGCGCAGTTCCTTCGCGAGGAGCTTGGTGCGGTACTCGCGGGGCATGTCGGCGTAGCGCCAGGACTCCTCGCCGAGTCGGTCGAAGAGCTGGCCGAGGGCGTGGTGGTGGGCGTCGGCGTGTTCGCGGACGTCCATGGTGGCGAGCTGGAGGCCGAAGGCGGCGAGGGTGCGGATGGTGCGGGCGAGGCGGCCGTCGGCGAAGAGGCCGCCGCGGTGTTCGCGCAGGGAGGTCTGGACGAGGCGCAGGTCGTCGATGAGCTCGGCGGTGCCGAGGTAGTCGCGGCCTTCCTCGTGGGCGGTGCCCCTGGCCAGGCGCTGCTTGGTGTTCTCCAGCTTCTGGCGGATGCAGGTGGCCTTGAGCCGGTAGGGCTCCTCGGCGTTGAGGCGCTTGTAGCGGGGGCTGATCTCGGGGAGTCGTTCGAGGTCGGTCCGGAGGGAGGTCAGCAGTTCTTCCGTCGCGCCCGCGTAGCGGATGGAGTTGGAGAGGAAGCCGCGCAGCTCGTCGATCATCTCCAGGGCGTCGTTGATGCCGTGCTCGTGCTGGAGGATGAGGACGTCCCAGGTCACCTGGGGGGTGACGTTGGGGTTGCCGTCGCGGTCGCCGCCGATCCAGGTGCCGAAGGTGAGGGGGCGGGTGTCGTCGGGGAGCTTGACGCCGGCCCGTTCCAGTTCGGCGGTGAGGTCTTCGAGGACGTCGCCGACGGCGCCGGCGTGCAGTTCGTCGAGGTAGTAGATGGCGTTGCGGGCCTCGTCGGCGGGCTCGGGGCGGACGACGCGCAGTTCGTCGGTCTGCCAGACGAGGTCGATGTTCTCGGCGAGGCGGGTGTCGAGGCGGCGCCGGTCGGACTCGTTGACCGGGGTGTCCAGGAGGGCCGCGATGCGGCGGAGCTTGTTGAGGACGGAGCGGCGGGCGGCCTCGGTGGGGTGCGCGGTGAAGACGGGGCGCACGTTGAGGTTGCGGACCGTTTCGCGCAGGTGCTCGGGGTCGGCGTCCTTGAGGCGGTCGGCGGTGCGGGCGAGCAGTCCGCCCTCGGCGGCGCGCTTGGCGCCCAGTTCGCGGCCGCGGTGCACCTGCTCGGTGACGTTGGCGAGGTGGAAGTAGGTGGAGAAGGCCCGGACGAGCTTGGCGGCGGTCTCCAGTTCGGTGCCACGCAGCAGTTCGGCGGCGGCCTCGCCGTCCTCGCGGGTGAGTCGGCGTACCTTTTCGACGAGTTCCAGCAGCTCGGGGCCTTCCTGCCGGACCAGGGTCTCCCCGAGGAGATCACCCAGTCGGCGGATGTCGGCGCGCAGCTCGCTGCTGGTCGTGGTGGTGGTCTGGTCGTCGGCACTGCTCACAGGTGCGGCTCCTTGCAGTGTTGAAGCTCGTCTGGGAGGGAACCCGTACGGCCGTCTCGCGCGGCGGGCGCCGCTTACCGGGCCGGACGTCCGGGAAGTAATCAGAGCGGACCGCGCTGTCCGACCGACTCCCAGGATAGGTGTCGGTCAGGACGCGCAGGCTCTGGGGCTCTTGCCGCGCGGCCACGCACTGCCATACTTACGTCGCCGTAGGTTACGGAACCGTAGGGAAGACCGTGCAGGTTCCGCGGCCCGGCACCGGACCCACCCTCGACCCCACAGGGGACGCGCATGACCATGAGTTCCGATGTGATCCCAGACGCTCCGAAGCCGGCCGACTCCGCAGGAGCGCCCTCCGCCACGCTGGGTGGTGAGCAGAAGCGGTCCCTGGAGCAGATCACGCTGCTGCTGTTCATCACCGTTCCGTTCCTCGCGCTGGTGGCGGCGGTGCCGCTGGCCTGGGGCTGGGGCGTGAGCTGGCTGGACCTGGGGTTGCTGGTCTTCTTCTACTTCCTGGGCTGCCACGGCATCACCATCGGGTTCCACCGCCACTTCACCCATGGTTCCTTCAAGGCGAAACGGCCGTTGAAGATCGCGTTGGCGATCGCGGGCTCGATGGCGGTCGAGGGACCGCTGGTCCGCTGGGTGGCCGACCACCGCAAGCACCACAAGTTCTCCGACGACGAGGGCGACCCGCATTCGCCGTGGCGGTACGGGGAGACGGTGCCCGCGCTGATCAAGGGCCTGTGGTGGGCCCACATCGCCTGGATGTTCGACGAGGAGCAGACCTCGCAGGAGAAGTACGCCCCGGACCTGATCAAGGACCCGGCGCTGCGTGCGATCTCCCGGCAGTTCGTCCTGTGGACCGTGCTGTCCCTGGCGCTGCCCGCGCTGATCGGCGGGCTGGTCACGATGTCCTGGTGGGGTGCGTTCACCGGGTTCTTCTGGGGTTCACTCGTGCGGGTGGCGTTGCTGCACCACGTGACCTGGTCGATCAACTCGATCTGCCATGCCGTGGGCAAGCGCCCCTTCAAGTCCCGGGACCGCTCGGGCAACGTGTGGTGGCTGGCCGTCCTGTCCTGCGGCGAGTCCTGGCACAACCTGCACCACGCGGACCCGACGTCGGCGCGGCACGGTGTGATGCGCGGCCAGGTCGATTCGAGTGCCCGGCTGATCCGCTGGTTCGAGCAGTTCGGGTGGGCGTACGACGTGCGCTGGCCGTCACGCTCGCGTATCGATTCGCGCCGCAACACGGATCAGGACGGTGCCCGCCGCCGGAAGGACACGGCGAAGGCGGCATGATTGACGCCGTGGCGACCGACTCCAGCAGCACCCCAAGCAACGAGAAGCCGCGGCGAGCGCGTCGCACCCGGATGACCGGTGCCGAGCGCCGCCAGCAGCTGCTGGAGATCGGCCGCACCCTCTTCGCGGCGAAGGGTTTCGAGGGCACGTCGGTGGAGGAGATCGCGGCGAGGGCCGGGGTGTCCAAGCCGGTGGTGTACGAGCACTTCGGCGGCAAGGAGGGGCTGTACGCGGTGGTCGTGGACCGCGAGATGCGGCGGCTGCTGGACATGGTGACCGGGTCCCTGACGGCCGGGCATCCGCGTGAGCTGTGCGAGCAGGCCGCCTTCGCGCTGCTGGACTACATCGAGGAGTACACGGACGGGTTCCGCATCCTGGTCCGGGACTCCCCCATCCCGCAGTCGACGGGTACGTTCGCCTCGCTCATCTCGGACATCGCGACCCAGGTGGAGGACATCCTGGGCCGTGAGTTCAAGAGCCGCGGCTTCGACGCCAAGCTGGCCCCGCTGTACGCGCAGGCGCTGGTCGGCATGGTGGCGCTGACCGGCCAGTGGTGGCTGGACGTGCGCCGCCCGAAGAAGGCGGAGGTGGCGGCGCACCTGGTGAACCTGGCGTGGCACGGCCTGGACGGTCTGGAGCCGAAGCCGCGGCTGATCGGGCACCGCAAGAGCTAGGTAGGCGAGAGTCAGGTCCGCAAGCGCCGGGTCCGCGAAGGCGGGTCCCCGAGAGCCGGGTCCCCCACGAGCCAGGTCCGCGAGGGCAGAACACATGCAGCCACTGCGCGGCGTCACCGTCGTCTCGCTGGAGCAGGCGATCGCCGCTCCCTACGCCAGCCGTCAGCTCGCCGACCTCGGCGCGCGGGTGATCAAGGTGGAGCGGCCGGGGACGGGGGACTTCGCCCGGGCGTACGACTCCCGGGCGCGGGGTCTGAGTTCGCACTTCGTGTGGGTCAACCGCAACAAGGAGTCCCTCACCCTGGACTTCAAGGACCCGCGGGGCCTGGAGCTGCTGCGCCGGCTGGTCGCGGATGCCGACGTCTTCCTGCAGAACCTGGCGCCGGGCGCCGCGGCCCGCGCCGGACTGGGCGCGCGGGAGCTGCGGGCGGCGCATCCGGGGCTGATCGTGTGCGACATCTCCGGCTACGGCGCTCCGGGCCCCTACGCCGACCGCAAGGCGTACGACCTGCTGGTGCAGTCCGAGGCGGGGCTGCTGTCGGTCACGGGCACGCCGGAGGAGATGGCCAAGGCGGGGGTCCCGGTGTCGGACATCGCCGCGGGGATGTACGCGTACAGCTCGATCCTGGCGGCGCTGCTCGAACGGGGCCGTACGGGGCGGGGCGCGCATCTGGACGTGTCGATGCTGGAGGCCACCGTGGAGTGGCTGGGTTTTCCGCTGTACTACTCCCTCGACGGCGCGCCGCCGCCTCCCCGGGCGGGCGCGGCGCACGCGACGATCTATCCGTACGGCCCGTTCACGGCGGGCGACGGGAAGGTCGTGATGACGGCGGTGCAGAACGAACGGGAGTGGCGCGGTTTCTGCGCGGGGTTCCTGCTCCGTCCGGAGCTCGCCGGACACCCGCACTACGCCACCAACGCGGACCGGGACGCGCACCGCGAGGAGCTGGGCGCGGTGATCGCGGCCCGGTTCGCGGAGCTGACCAGTACCGAGGCGATCGGGCTGCTCGACGCGGTGCCGGTGGCCAACGCCCGGGTGAACACGCTCACCGAGGTGTGGGACCACCCGCAGCTGGCCGCGCGCGGGCGCGTGCACGAGGTGCCCACCCCGGTCGGCCCCGTCCCGGCGCTGGCCCCGCCGGGACCGACCGGCCGGGCGCCGCGCATGGAGGCGGTCCCGGCGCTGGGCGAGCACACCCGCGCCGTACTCGGCGGTCTCGGCCTGTCGCGGGAGGACATCGACGCGCTCGCCGCGGACGGCGTGGTGTGAGACCGGCCGGGTGGTCGCCGGCGCGGTCGGTGGTCACCGGCGGTCGGGTCCGTCCGGTTCCAGGAACTCCAGGCGGTTGCCGACCGGGTCGGCGCAGTGGAAACGGCGGTGGCCGGGCAGGTGGTCGTCCCAGGTGACGGGCGTGCCGTGGGCCTTGAGGCGGGCGGCGTACGCGTCGAGGCCGGTGACCCGCAGTCCGGGGTGTGCCTTGCGGGCGGGCCGGAAGCCGGTCGTCTCGACGCCCAGGTGGAGCTGGACGGGGCCGGCCTCGAACCAGCAGCCGCCGCGGGCGGCGAGCGCGGGCGGCTTGGGGATCTCGGTCATGCCGAGGACGCCGGTGCAGAAGGCGCGCAGTGGTTGTTCGGCGCCGGGCGGCGCGGCGAGCTGCACGTGGTCGAGGCCGGTGATCATCGGGCCGCCTCCCCCGCGGGCTTGTGCGCGACGGCGAAGACGCGGCGGAAGGGGAAGGGGGTGCCGTGCGCCTCGGCGGGATAGGCGGCGCGCAGGACCGCCCGGTACTCGTCGACGAACGCGTCGCGGGCGTCCGGGTCGTCGGCGAGGGCGTCGAGTACGGGTCGCAGTCCCGTGCCCTTCACCCAGTCGAGGACGGCGTCCTCGCCGGGCAGCAGGTGGACGTAGGTCGTCTCCCACACGTCGGCGGTGCAGCCGGCGGCGGTCAGGCGGGCCAGGTAGCCCTCGGGGGTGAGGACGGCGTCGTCGTGGCGCAGGACGCCGGTGAGGCGGTCCCGCCAGCGCCGGGAGCCGGCGAGCTCGCGCATCAGCCGGTGGCTGGGGGCGTCGAAGTTGCCGGGCACCTGGAGGGCGAGGGTGCCGCCGGGGGTGAGGCGGTCGATCCAGTCGGGGAAGCGGTCGGCGTGGCCGGGGACCCACTGGAGGGTGGCGTTGCTGACGAGGAGGTCGCAGGGCTCGTCGGGGGTCCAGGTCCGGGCGTCGGCGGGGGCGAAGTCGAGGTGGCCGCCGCCGGGGGTGGGGCCGGCGTACTGGCGGGCCCGTTCGAGCATCCGGGGTGAGTTGTCGTAGCCGGTGACGCGGGCGGTGGGCCAGCGGTCGGTGAGCAGGACGGTGGCGTTGCCGGGTCCGCAGCCGAGGTCGGCGATGCGGGGCGGGTCGGTGGGGAGGTCGGGGATCCGGGCGAGGAGGTCGGTGAAGGGGCGGGCGCGGTGGCCGGCGTGGCGCAGGTACTGGGCGGGGTCCCAGGTGGGGGCGGTGGCGGGCATGGAGCCTCCAGAGGGTGTCCGTGCGGGACGGGTACCCAGCGTCACCCGAAAGTATCTCGACGTCAAGACAGTTGACCTCAAGAGACTTCACGTCGACACAACCACTACACTGATCGTCATGGAGGACGAGGTCGATCGGCTGGTCGCAGCGTGGCGCCGGGAGCGCCCGGACCTCGACGTGGAACCGCTCGAGGTGCTGAGCCGCGTCAGCAGGCTGGCCCGGCACCTGGACCGCGCCCGTCGGCTGGCCTTCTCCGAACACCAGTTGGAGCCGTGGGAGTTCGACGTGCTGACGGCGCTGCGCCGCGCGGGCACCCCGTACCAGCTCTCCCCGGGACAGCTCCTCACCCAGACCCTGGTCACGTCGGGCACGATGACCAACCGGATCGACCGGCTGGCGAAGAAGGGCCTGGTCGAGCGCCTGCCCGACCCCAGTGACCGGCGCGGCGTGCTGGTCCGGCTCACCGACGAGGGCCGGGACCGCGCCGACCAGTCGCTGGCGGGCCTGCTGGCGCAGGAGCGGGCGATCCTGGGCGAGCTCTCCCGCGCCCAGCGCGGCGAACTGGCGGCCCTGCTACGCCAGCTGACCGCCCCGTTCGACAACATCCCCGGCTGAGGGCTGGTCCAGGTCCGCCGGCCCCACTCCCGCCCTGCGGGCCAGCGCCACGGCGGCCAGGGTGGAGTGGACGCCCAGCTTGCCGAGGACGTTCTGCATGTGGGTGCGCACCGTGTGCGGGGACAGGTACAGCCGCTCGGCGACCGCCTTGCGGCCGAGCCCGGCGACCATGCAGCGCAGCACCTCGCGCTCGCGCGGGGTCAGCGACTCCACCAGCAGCTCGCTCTCGGTGCGGTGCTTGCGGGCCGCGGTCAGCTCGCGCAGGACGCCGGTGAGCAGCGCGGGCGGCAGGTGCGTCTCGTCGCGCAGGACGCCCCGGATGACGCTGAGCAGCCGCGACAGGGAGCAGTCCTTGGCCACCCACCCGCAGGCTCCGGCCCCCAGGGCGAGGGCCGCCCGCCGGGGATCGTCCTTCTCGGCGAGGACGACGATCCGCACCCCCGGCTGCCCCGACCGCACCCCGGCGACCAGCGAGATCCCGTCCACCAGCCCGTCCTCGTTGCCCTCCCGCACGGGCACGGCGGGCCGGGCGCCGGGCACCCGGCCGCCCAGGTCGGCGTCGACGAGCAGCACGTCGAAGCGCCGCCCCTCGGAGGCGGCCCGCTCCAGGCAGCGCAGTGCGGCCGGACCGCTGCCGGCCGCGGAGACGTCGACGTCGGGCTCGGCGGCCAGGGCGGCCGCGAGCGACTCGGCGAAGATGCGATGGTCGTCGACGACCAGGACTCGGATACGAACCACGAAACCCCCTCCCCCGAGCTCCGGCGAGGAGCAGGGGATACCCATCGTCTGTCCGTCCTCGGATGACGGCACCGGCACGGGTACGACGCCCAGGGCCCCGCATCCAGCTGTGCTGTTGTGCTCGGTACTCCGGGACGGGTCGCCGCAGCCGCACGGCCGCCGCCATGCAGTAACCGCTACCCCCGCCCCGGGTGTCGTACCCGGCTGTCTCGCCCCCTGAACGGCACCGGCCCCCACCGGTGCTGCTCATCAGAGTACGGACGGGCGCCGGGAGCGGAAGGCTATTTGCAGAACTGACTCGGCGGCGCGTTTATGGTGAGCCGCATGTTTCGTCTTGTGACAGAAGTCGACAAGGAACGGCGCGATCTGCTGCGCACCCGCCTGCGAGAGACGAACACAGCCGCCTCCTCCGTCCTGCGTTCCCTGCGCGGGACCCCTCACGAACGCGAATTCCCGCTGCACGTCTGGGTGCTGGACGAGTCCGGCGGCCTGGCGGGCGGCCTGGTCGGCCACACCTGGGCGACCTGGCTGCACGTGACCTACCTGTGGGTGGACGACCGGTGCCGGGGCGCGGGCCTCGGCACCGCCCTCCTCGACGAGGCGGAACGCACCGCCCGCACCGAACGCGCCTGCACCGCCGCCCGCGTGGAGACCTGGGACTTCCAGGCCCCCGGCTTCTACACGAAGCACGGCTACGACGTCCTGTGCGTGATCCCCGACTACCCGCCGGGGATCACGGAGTACACGCTGGTGAAGCGGTGGGGCTGAGGAGACCGAACCGCAACCGGTGCCACCCGCGGCCCGTCACCCCACCCGCCGCGCCCCCGGCGAGGGCACCGCCTCGAAGACGCGCGGGGGCCTCAGGGCCGCCGCCGCGAAGGCGTCCTCGACGGCCTTGGTGACGGCGTCCACGTCGGTGGCCTCCACCAGGACGATCGCCGAGCCGCCGAAGCCGCCGCCGGTCATCCGGGCGCCCAGGGCGCCGGAGGCGAGAGCCGTGTCGACGACCAGGTCCAGCTCGGGGCAGGAGATGCGGAAGTCGTCGCGCAGCGAGGCGTGGCCCTCCACGAGGACGGGGCCGATGGCCCGGGTGTCGCCGGACTCCAGCAGCGAGACCACCCGCTCGACGCGCTCGTCCTCGGTCACCACGTGCCGGACCAGGCGGCGCACCTCCTCCTCGTCGCCCAGCCGCTCCAGTGCCGCGTCCAGCTCGGCGTAGGGCACGTCGCGCAGCGCGTCGACGCCGAGCAGCGCGGCGCCCTTCTCGCAGCCCGCGCGGCGCTTGCCGTACTCGCCCTCGCTGTGGGAGTGCTTGACGCGGGTGTCGACGACCAGCAGGCGCATGCCCTCGGCGGCCAGGTCGAAGGGGATCTGGCGCTGGGACAGGTCCCGGGTGTCGAGGAACAGGGCGTGGCCCGCCTCGCAGCAGGCCGACGCCGTCTGGTCCATGATGCCGACCGGGGCGCCCACGTAGACGTTCTCGGCGCGCTGGCACAGCCGGGCCAGCTGCCAGCCGCGCAGGCCGAGGGAGTACAGGTCGTTGAGCGCCAGGGCGACGACGACCTCCAGGGCCGCCGAGGACGAGAGCCCCGCGCCCGACGGGACCGTCGAGGCCAGGTGGACGTCGGCGCCGGTCAGCTCGTGCCCCGCCTCGCGCAGCGCCCAGACGACGCCCGAGGGGTA
Source organism: Streptomyces violaceorubidus (assembly GCF_000717995.1). GTDB lineage: Bacteria > Actinomycetota > Actinomycetes > Streptomycetales > Streptomycetaceae > Streptomyces > Streptomyces violaceorubidus. The sequence goes on along the minus strand of NZ_JODM01000031.1, from coordinate 4,742 downwards.
CGCGGTCCAGGACTTGTCCGAGCCGGGGGTCAGGTCGGCGACGCGCAGCTCGACCGGGTCGGCGCCGATCTCGGCCGAGTGCAGCCGCAGGATGCCGTCCTCGCGCCGGGAGACGGCCGCGACGGCCTGGTGCGGCAGGGCGAAGGGCATCACGAAGCCGTCGTTGTAGTCGGTGTGCTCCCCGATGAGGTTCACCCGGCCCGGCGCCGCCCACACCCCCTCCGGCTCCGCCCCGTACAGCTCCAGGAACCGCTCGCCGACGGTCCCCGCGACAGCCTCGCCCATGCCCTGACCCCTCGCCCTTCCGGTAACTGCGGTAAGTACTAGCCCGCGCGCCGCTGCGCGAACTCCCACGCGTCCGACACGATCCCCGCGAGGTCCGCGCGGGACGGGTTCCAGCCCAGTTTCTCCCGGGCGGTGTCCGCCGACGCCACCAGGACCGCCGGGTCGCCGCCCCGGCGCGGGGCCACCACCTCGGGGATCGGGTGGCCCGTCACCCGCCGCACGGTCTCGACGACCTCGCGGACGGAGAAGCCGTTGCCGTTGCCCAGGTTGCAGATGAGGTGCTCGCCCGGGGTGGCGGCCGCCACGGCCAGCAGGTGGGCCTCGGCCAGGTCGGCGACGTGGATGTAGTCGCGCACGCAGGTGCCGTCCGGCGTCGGGTAGTCGTCGCCGTAGACAGAGATGGCCTCACGGCGGCCCTGCGCCACCTGGAGGACCAGCGGAATGAGATGCGACTCGGGGTCGTGGCGCTCGCCGTACTCCCCGTACGCCCCCGCGACGTTGAAGTACCGCAGCGAGACCGCGCCCAGCCCGTGGGCCGCCGCCTCGCCGGTGATCATGTGGTCGACGGCCAGCTTCGAGGCGCCGTAGGGGTTCGTGGGCCTCGTCGGCGCGGACTCGACGATCGGCACCTGCTCGGGCTCGCCGTACGTGGCGGCCGTGGACGAGAAGACGAGCCGCCGCACGCCTGCGCCCCGCATGGCCTCCAGCAGGGCCATGGTCCCGCCGACGTTGTTGTCCCAGTACTTCTCGGGCTTCACGACCGACTCGCCGACCTGGGAGAAGGCGGCGAAGTGCAGCACGCCGTCGAACGAGGCGTCCAGCCACTTGGCGGCGTCGCGGATGTCGCCCTCGACGAACGAGGCCCCCGACGGCACACCCTCACGGAAGCCGGTCGACAGATTGTCGAGCACGACCACCTCGTGCCCGGCCTCCACCAGGTGCTGGGCGACGACGCTGCCGACGTATCCCGCACCACCTGTCACCAGGTACTTCCCGCTCATGAACTCGCTACCTCTCGCAGTCGCTCGGCCGCGTGCTCCGGGGGCACGTCGTTGATGAACACGTTCATGCCGGACTCGGAGCCCGCGAGGAACTTCAGCTTGCCGGACGTACGGCGAATCGTGAAAAGCTCCAGGTGCAGCGCGAAGTCGTCCCGCGTCACACCCTCGAACTCCTCCAGCTGCCCGAACGGGGCCTGGTGCCAGGCCGCGATGTAGGGCGTCGGCGGCTCCCCCTCGCCGAAGATCCGGTCGAAGCGCCTCAACAGTTCCAGGTAGACCTTGGGGAATTCTGTGCGCGCCGCCTCGTCCAGCCCGAGCAGATCGGGCACCCGCCGCTTCGGGTAGAGGTGCACCTCGTACGGCCAGTGCGCCGCGTACGGCACGAAGGCCGCCCAGTGCTCACCCTCCAGGACGACCCGCTCACCGGCCAGCTCGTCCTCCAGCACGGCGTCGAACAGGTTCTCCCCGCCCGTCGCGTCCTTGTGGGCGGCGAGGGAACGGAGCATCAGGGCGGTGCGGGGGGTGGTGAACGGGTAGGCGTAGATCTGCCCGTGCGGGTGACCCAGCGTCACACCGATCTCGGCGCCCCGGTTCTCGAAGCAGAAGACTTGTTCCACGGAGGGCAGATGGGACAGCTCGGAGGTGCGGTCCGTCCAGGCGTCGAGCACGAGCCGGGCCTGCTCCTCGCTCAGGTCGGCGAAGGAGGCCTCGTGGTCGGAGGTGAAGCAGACGACCTCGCAGCGGCCGGAGTCGCCGGCCAGCGAGGGGAATCGGTTCTCGAAGACCACCACGTCGTACGACGAGTCCGGGATCTCGCTCAGCCGCTCCCCGGCCGAGGGGCACAACGGGCACTGGTCGGCCGGCGGGTGGTAGGTGCGCCCCTGCCGGTGCGAGGCGACGGCGACCGAGTCGCCGAGCAGCGGATCGCGGCGCACCTCGGACGTGGTGACGGTCCGTTCCAGCGGACGGCGGTCCACGGCGTCGCGCACGGTGTCGTCGCGAAGGTCGTAGTAGACCAGCTCACGGCCGTCGGCCAGCCGGGTCGAGGTCTTCTTCACTGCCGCACTCCTCTGCACCCACCCACGAGGGTCACCAGAACGCACACTCAACACAATCAAACATAACACATCACAACCCACCATCCCCACGGCACATCACAATCCAACAAAGTTCATCACCGGAAGTGTTCAATTACTGAACGCGGAGGCGTAGGTTCCGCTGCGGATCAGTTCGCGAACGAAGCGAGTGCTTAATGCAAACCCCCACAAGCTCCACATATCTAGCCGCAGAGCTTCGACTCCCCACCAACTGGCTCGACTACACGATCCTCGGGATCTACTTCGTGGTGGTCCTGGGCATCGGCTTCGCCGCCCGCCGCTCGGTCAAGACCAGCCTGGACTTCTTCCTGTCCGGCCGCTCGCTGCCCGCCTGGGTCACCGGCCTCGCCTTCGTCGCAGCCAACCTGGGCGCCACCGAGATCCTCGGCATGGCCGCCAACAGCGCCCAGTACGGCGTCTACACGACCCACTGGTACTGGATCGGCGCCATCCCGGCGATGGTCTTCCTCGGCCTGGTGATGATGCCGTTCTACTACGGCTCGAAGGTCCGCTCGGTCCCGGAGTTCCTCCTCCTCCGCTTCGACAAGGCCTCCCACCTGCTCAGCTCGGCCCTGTTCGCCGTCGCCGCCATCCTGATCGCCGGCGTGAACCTCTACGCCCTCGCGATCGTCGTCGAGGCGCTCCTCGGCTGGCCGGAGTGGGTGGCCATCGTGGTGGCAGGCTTCTTCGTCCTGGCGTACATCACCCTGGGCGGCCTCTCCTCGGCCATCTACAACGAGGTACTCCAGTTCTTCGTGATCCTGGCCGGCCTCATCCCGATCACCATCCTGGGCCTGAAGAAGGTCGGCGGCTGGGACGGCCTGTCCGACTCCCTCTCCAAGTCCCACGGCTCCGACTTCATGACGGCGTGGGGCGGCACGGGCATCGGCAGCGAGAACCCCCTGGGCGCCAACTGGCTGACCATCGTCCTCGGCCTCGGCTTCGTCCTCTCCTTCGGCTACTGGACGACGAACTTCGCCGAGGTCCAGCGCGCCCTGTCGGCGAAGAACCTCTCCGCGGCCCAGCGCACGCCCCTGATCGCGGCCTTCCCGAAGATCTTCATCGTCTTCGTCGTCATGATCCCGGGCCTGGTCGCCGCGGTCCTCGTCCCGAAGATCGGCACCCCCGGCTCGGACCTCCAGTACAACGACGCGATCCCGTACCTCATGCAGCAACTGCTGCCCAACGGTGTCCTGGGCATCGCGGTGACCGGCCTGCTGGCCGCCTTCATGGCCGGCATGGCGGCCAACATCTCCTCCTTCAACACCGTCTTCACCACCGACATCTGGCAGAAGTACGTGGTGAAGGACCGCGAGGACGGCTACTACGTCCGCTTCGGCCGCCTGATCACGGTGATCGGCGTCCTGGCCTCGATCGGCACGGCGTTCCTGGCCTCCTCCTTCTCCAACATCATGAGCTACCTCCAGACGCTCTTCTCCTTCTTCAACGTGCCGATGTTCGTGGTCTTCATCATCGGCATGTTCTGGAAGCGGGCGTCGATGAAGTCCGGCTTCTGGGGCCTGATCGCGGGCACGACCGCCGCGATGGTGAACTACTTCGTCATCTACAAGCAGGGCATCATCGACATCCCCTCCGACCAGGGCGCCAACTTCGTCTCCGCGATCGCGGGCTTCGTCGCCGGCGCGGTGGTCATGGTCGTGGTGTCCCTGTTCACCGCGCCGAAGCCCACCGCCGACCTCCAGGGCCTGGTCTACGGCACCACCTCCCCCGGCATGGCGGAGCCGCCGGCCAAGGGCGACGACGCGTGGTACCGCAAGCCGGCGCTGCTGGGCTGGGGGGCGGTCGTCCTGGCCGCCGCCTGCTACATCCCGTTCTCGTTCTGATCGCGGGAGGATTGAGAGAGCATGTCTGATTCCTACTCCGACAAGAACGTGCAGGACGAGGTCTCCGAGCTGGAGACCAAGTCCGTCACCGCCGCGCGGCTGTTCGACATCCGGCGGATCATCGGCGGGCTGTTCGTGATCTACGGCGTCATCGTGACGATCGCGGGCCTCGTGGCGTCCGACGAGGACATCGACAAGGCGCAGGGGGTGAACATCAATCTGTGGACCGGGGTGGGGATGCTGGTCCTGGGTGTGTTCTTCCTGACCTGGCTGAAGCTGCGACCGACGGCTCCGCCGACACCTCCGGTGGAGGACGCCGGGAAGAAGTAGCAACGTCGGTTCCTGACGCCGGGCAGTGGTCCGGCGTTCCCCGGTCACCCGGCGCGGAGGCGGGCGCCAGGGGGGTGGGGGGGGTGGGGACGCAGCCCGGCGGAGCGGGGTGCCGCTGCGCCCACCCGTGCCGCCTGGGGGTACCTCCCAGGCCGTTCAGGCACTGGGGGAGGCACGACTGCCCG
>NZ_JODM01000030.1 GCF_000717995.1 Streptomyces violaceorubidus | reverse complement strand
CACCACCCCCCAGGTCATCCGTTCGACAGGGGGCAACAGTCATGCCGGGCCCGGAGGCCAACGGCCCTCTTGCAGGACCGCGAAAAAGATAACGGGGGAACTGGCTCATTCAGGATGTTGCCAATTCCTTTACCCAGGCGCAGCCTGGTCTTCGAACGGGCCTTGGGAGCGCTCCCACTCGCGCTCGCGACGCCCCCGTTCCATGCGCGCTGTCCCCCCACGCGAAAGAAGACACCATGGTTTGTCATGATCACACCAAACCCGCACCGGCATCGGCACGAAGGGCAAGGCGGGCGGCGGCCCTAGCCCTCGGCACCCTGGCCGCGGTCCTGCTCACCCTGATCCCCTGGAGCGGCACCGCCGTCACCCACGGCTCCGTCGTCGACCCCGCCTCGCGCAACTACGGCTGCTGGGACCGCTGGGGCGACGACTCCCAGAACCCGGCCATGGCCGATGAGGACCCCATGTGCTGGCAGGCTTGGCAGGACAACCCCAACGCCATGTGGAACTGGAACGGCCTGTACCGCAACGGCTCGGCCGGCGACTTCGAGTCGGTCGTCCCCGACGGCCAGCTCTGCAGCGGCGGCCGGACCGAGGGCGGACGCTACAACTCCCTGGACGCCGTGGGCCCGTGGCAGTCCACCGACGTCACCGACGACTTCACCGTCACGCTCCACGACCAGGCCGGCCATGGCGCCGACTACTTCCTGGTCTACGTCACCAAGCAGGGCTTCGACCCGGCCACGCAGGCCCTGACCTGGGCGGACCTCCAGCAGGTCGCGCGCACGGGCAGCTACGGGCCCAGCCAGCACTACGAGATCCCGGTGAGCACCTCGGGACTGAGCGGCCGGCACGTCGTCTACACGATCTGGCAGGCGTCGCACATGGACCAGACGTACTTCCTGTGCAGCGACGTCGACTTCGGCTGACCCGCGCCACTCCCGCCCCCCACCCCCGCCGGGCGCGCCGCGCCCGGCGGGGACACCGCTCGTGCGACCGACCGCCGAACTGCCCCGGGCCCGTTCCCGGGTGCGGTATACGTCCCTCATGGACTATTACGACCTGGGCCGCCACGGACGCCCGGTGACGACCTCGTCGCCCGAGGCCCAGCGCTGGTTCGACCGCGGCCTGGTGTGGACGTACGCCTTCCACCACGAGGAGGCCGTCAGGTGCTTCGAGGCGGCCGCCGCGGCCGACCCGGACTGTGCCATGGCCCACTGGGGCATCGCCCACGCGCTCGGCCCCAACTACAACAAGCCGTGGGATGCCTTCGACACCGAGGAGCTGACCCGGACCGTCGACCGCACCCACGCCGCAGTCGAACGCGCGCACCACCTGGCGGCCCGGGCCACCCCGGTCGAGCGGGCCCTGATCGGCGCGCTGCGCGCCCGCCACCCGCAGCCGAGCGCCGTCGAGGACTGCTCGGTGTGGAACGCGCCGTACGCCGACGGCATGGGCGCCGCGTACGCCCTGGCCCCCGACGACCTGGACGTGGCCGCCCTCTACGCGGACGCCCTGATGAACCTGACGCCCTGGCAGCTGTGGGATCTGCGCACCGGGCTGCCCGCCGAGGGCGCGCGCACCCTGGCGGCGAAGGAGGTCCTCCACCGGGCCCTGGCCGCCGACGGGGGCCGGGACCACCCGGGCGTCCTGCACCTCTACGTCCACCTGATGGAGATGTCACCCACCCCCGAGGCGGCCCTCACCGTCGCCGGCCGGCTGCGCGGCCTGGTCCCCGACGCCGGGCACCTCCTGCACATGCCGTCGCACCTCGAAGTGCTGTGCGGCGACTACCGCCGCGTGGTGTCGGACAACGGGGCCGCGATCGCCGCCGACGAGAAGTACCGCGCGCGGTCCGGGGCGATGAACTTCTACACCCTCTACCGCTCGCACAACTACCACTTCAGGATCTACGGGGCGATGTTCCTCGGGCAGTACGAGGTCGCCCTCGACACCGCGGCCCGGCTGGAGGCGTCCGTCCCCGAGGAGCTGCTGCGGGTGGAGAGCCCGCCGATGGCCGACTGGCTGGAGGGCTTCCTGGCCATGCGGGTGCACGTCCTGATCCGGTTCGGCCGCTGGGCGGACATCCTCGCCCTGCCCCGGCCGGCCGACGCCCGCCTGTACTGCGTGACGACCGCGATGCTGCACTACGCCCGCGGCGTCGCCCTCTCGGCCACCGGCCGGGTCGAGGAGGCGGAGGCCGAACGCGCGCTGTTCCGTGCGGCGGTCGACCGGGTGCCGCGGTCCCGCACGCTGTTCAACAACACCTGCGCCGACCTCCTCGCCATCGCCTCGGCCATGCTCGACGGCGAGCTGGAGTACCGCAGGGGCGACCACGCCGCCGCCTTCGCCGCCCTGGAGCGCTCGATCGAGCTGGACGACGGCCTCCCCTACGACGAACCCTGGGGCTGGATGCAGCCCACCCGGCACGCCTACGGAGCCCTTCTGCTGGAACAGGGGCGCATCGCCGAGGCCGAGGCGGTCTACCGGGCCGACCTGGGCCTGGACGACACCCTGCCGCGACCGCTCCAGCACCCGAACAACGTCTGGGCCCTGCACGGACTGAACGAGTGCCTGGTGCGCCTGGGCAGGGAGGGGGAGGTGCGGATCGTGGCGCGGCAGCTGAGGCTCGCCGCCGCCCTGGCGGACGTACCGGTCCAGGCGTCCTGCTTCTGCCGACTCGACACCACCGGGGCCGCAGCCCCGGCCGAGGGCGCCGCCGACTGCTGCGCCCACCCGGACCACTGACCCCGGCGGGCCCGGATCAGACGTTGACGCCGAAGTCCGCGGCGATGCCCGCCAGACCCGAGGCGTACCCCTGCCCGACCGCCCGGAACTTCCACTCGGCACCGTGCCGGTACAGCTCGCCGAAGACCATCGCGGTCTCGGTCGAGGCGTCCTCGGACAGGTCGTAGCGGGCGAGTTCCTGGTTGTTGGCCTGGTTGACGACCCGGATGAAGGCGTTGCGGACCTGGCCGAAGCTCTGGCCGCGGTTCTCCGCGTCGTGGATGGACACCGGGAAGACGATCCGGTCCACCTCGGCCGGCACCCCGGCGAGGTTCACCTTGACCGCCTCGTCGTCGCCCTCGCCCTCGCCGGTGAGATTGTCACCGGTGTGCTCGACCGAGCCGTCCGGGCTGGTGAGGTTGTTGTAGAAGACGAAGTGCCCGTCCGAGAGCACCTTGCCCGAGGCGTCGAGGAGCAGCGCGGAGGCGTCGAGGTCGTAGTCGGTGCCGGTCGTGGTGCGCACGTCCCAGCCCAGACCCACCAGCACGGCGGTCAGGCCGGGCGCCTCCTTGCTGAGCGAGACGTTGCCGCCCTTGGCCAGGGAAACTCCCACGGTGTTCTCCTTCGTCGCGTTCGCTGCGTTCCGGGTACCTGCCGACAATCTACAACACTGTAGAAGTAAGCCTTCTATACGATGGCGCCCGGAAGACGATCGGCGGCGGAAGGAGGCGGGCCGTGACGGATGACCGGCGTTCGCGGCGGCGGGGCCAGGGCGAGCTCGAGGCGCTGGTGCTGTCCGCGCTGCGCGAGGCGGACGGCCCGGCGACGGCCGGCTGGGTGCAGGAGCGCCTCGGCGGCGACCTCGCCTACACCACGGTGATCACGATCCTCACCCGGCTCCTGGAGAAGGGCGCCGTCAGCCGTGAGCGCGCGGGCCGGTCCTTCGCCTGGACGCCCGCCTCGGACCAGGCGGGCCTGGCCGCGCGGAAGATGCGCAAGGTGCTGGACGCCGAGAGCGACCGGGAAGCGGTACTGGCCAGCTTCGTCACGGGCCTCGACCCCGACGACGAGCGGCTGCTGCGCGAACTGCTCGGGCACGCGCGCGCCGCGGAGGACGGCTGACACCGCATGGGGGTCTTCGTCTTCCTGCCCCTGGTCCTGCCGCTGACGGCGTGGCCGATCGCCAGGCTCGCCGAGCAGCACCTGCACCCGCGGACCGCGACCCGGCTGCTCACCGCCGTCGCCGCCGTGATGGCCCTGTGCAGCACCGTGTGCCTGGCGCTGGTGATGGTGGTCGGCACCGCCCAACTGCCCGGCAATCCGCTCCCCGACGGCTGGTCGGACCCCGAGGTGCGGGCGGCGGTGCCCTACGACGAGATCGTCGGCAAGGCGGCCATTCCCGCGCTCTGCGCGGTGGTCGCGGCCTCGGCGCGGGCCCTGTGGCGGCACGGCAGGGTGCGCCGCCGCGCCCACCGCGCACTGTCCGGGCTGCCGGACACCGGGGTGGCCGTACTGCCGGACGACGTGCCCTACGCGTACGCGCTGCCCGGCGGCCGACGGGACCGCGTGGTGGTGAGTACGGCCCTGCTCGACTGCCTGGAGCCGGGCGAGCGGCGCGCCCTGTTCGCCCATGAGCGCGCCCACCTCGCCGCCGGGCACCACCGCTTCCTGCTCGCCGTCCGGCTCGCCGCGCTGGCCAACCCGTTCCTGCGCCCCCTGCGGACGGCCGTGTCCTACACGGCGGAGCGGTGGGCGGACGAGGCGGCCGCCCGGACGGTCGGTGACCGCCGCGCGGTGGCGACCGCGATCGGCAAGGCGGCCCTCGTCTCCCGTGGCACCCCCGTCGCGACCCTGGCCGGCCTCGCCGCGCCCGGCCCGGTGCCGCGCCGGGTGGCGGCCCTGCTGGGGCCCGCTCCCGCCGTCCGCACCTGGCCCCCGGTGTTCACGTCGGTGGGCCTGGCGGCGTGGGCGGCGGCGGCCGGAACCGCCGTCTCGGCGATGTCGTCCGCGAACGCCGCCGTCACGATGTTCCTCATCCTGCGGGCCGCGACACCGTTCTGACTGGCCTCCGCTCCCCGACGAGCCGCCGTGCGGCCCGCCCCCGGCCGGGTGGTGAGCCTGTGGTAGCTTGCGCAAGCCAGTCGAACCCACCTGGTGGGTCAGGGAATCCGGTGCGAATCCGGAACTGACGCGCAGCGGTGAGGGGGACGGGCGGGACACGGCCACTGGACGGCGTACGCCGTCCGGGAAGGCGTTCCGTCCGGTCGAACCCGAGTCCGAAGACCTGCTGGCACCCGTGCCGCCCGCGGCGCGGGCCGCATCGTACGGACGGGCTTCGCGCATGAGCCCTCGACGCCAGAGGATCTCCCTTGTCCGCAGCAGGTCCCGTCGGCCTCCGACGCCCCCTCCTTTCCCGCCGCGCCCTCCGCGCTCCCGTACTGCTCCTGGCCCTCGCCCTGCCGGCCTCCGGCTGCGGCGCCGGTACGGCCGACGACGCCCCGGCCGGCGCGGCCGGTCCTGCGCGCACCGTCCATGACTGCGGGCACGACGTCCGGGTCGCCGCGCCGCCGCGCCGGGCGGTCTCCCTCAACCAGGGCACCACGGAGATCCTGCTCTCCCTGGGCCTCGCCGACCGGATGGCGGGCACCGCCACCTGGACCGACCCGGTCATGAAGGGACTGGAGAAGGCGAACGCCGGCGTCCCCCGGCTCGCCGACGACATGCCGTCCCTCGAGACCGTCCTGGGCGCCGAACCCGACTTCGTCGCCGCCTCCTTCGCCTCCACGCTCGGCACCGGCGGCGTGGCCACCCGCGAACGCTTCGCCGAACTCGGGGTGCCGGCCTACCTGTCCCCGTCCGACTGCGCGGGCAAGGACAACAGCGGCGACGGCGACGGCGTCCGGACCGAACCCCTGACCATGGACACCGTCTACGGCGAAGTCCGCGACCTGGCCCGCCTCTTCGGCGTCGAACGGCGCGGCGAGCGACTCGTCGCCGACCTCAAGTCCAGGGTCGACAGGGCGACGTCCGGCATCGACGCCTCCGGGGTCACCCTCATGTACTGGTTCGCCAACTCCACCTCGCCCTATCTGGCGGGCTGCTGCGGTGCCCCCGGTGTCATCACCCGCGCGGTCGGCGCCCGGAACGCCATGGACGACACCCACCAGGAGTGGCCGCAGGTCGGCTGGGAGACCGTCGCCGACCGGGACCCCGACGTCCTGGTCCTCGGCGACCTCACGCGCACGTCGCAGACGGCCGAGACGGCGGCCAAGAAGATCGAGTTCCTGGAGTCCGACCCCGTGACCCGGAACATGACCGCCGTCCGCGAGAAGCGCTACGTGCTGCTCAGCGGGCAGGCCATGAACCCCACCATCCGTACCGTCGAGGGCGTGGAGCAGGTGGCGGCGGCCCTGCGTGAGTTCGGGCTCGCCCGGTGACGTCCGCGAGCCGCGCGGCCCCGGCCTCCGTCTCCGGCCCACGCGCCTCCCGCCGTGCCCCCCTCGTGTGGACGGCGGCCGGCATCGTCGCCCTCTGCGCCTCCGTGGCCGTCGCCGTCACCATCGGCCCCGCGGACATCGGCGTCGCCGACGTGTGGTCCGTGATCGCCGCCCACCTCGGCGCCGGCACCACCGCCGGGGAAGTGACGCCGATCCGCGACGGCATCGTCTGGGACCTGCGACTGCCCCGCACCCTCCTGGCGGCGGTGTGCGGCGCCGGACTCGCCGTGTGCGGGGCCGTACTCCAGTCCCTGCTGCGCAACCCACTCGCGGACCCCTTCGTCCTGGGCGTCTCCTCCGGCGCCTCGACCGGCGCCGTCCTGGTCGTCGTGCTCGGCGTGGGCGGCGGCGCGCTGTCCGTCTCAGGCGGGGCGTTCATCGGGGCCGTCTGCTCCTTCGCGCTCGTGATGCTGCTCAGCCACAGCCTCGGCGGCACCACGGACCGGGTGGTGCTCGCGGGCGTGGCGGCGATGCAGCTGTTCTCCGCGCTCACCTCCTTCGTGGTCATGACCGCCGCCGACGCCGAGACCACCCGAGGGGTGCTGTTCTGGCTGCTCGGTTCGCTCGGCGGCGCGGGCTGGAGCGACGTGTGGGCCGGCACGGCGGTCCTGGTGCTGGTCCTGGCCGTGTGCCTCGGTCACGCCAGGACCCTGGACGCCTTCGCGTTCGGCCAGGACGCGGCGGCCTCGCTCGGCGTCCACGTGGCCCGCACCCGGCTGGTGCTGCTGTGCGCCACGGCCCTGCTCACCGCAGCCCTGGTCGCCTCGGCCGGTGCGATCGGCTTCGTCGGCCTGGTGCTGCCGCACGCCGTACGGGCGCTCACCGGCCCCGGACACGCGCGGCTGCTGCCCGTCTGCGCGCTCGCCGGTGCCGTGTTCCTGGTGTGGGTCGACACCCTGGCCCGTACCGTCCTGGCTCCCCAGGAGGTCCCGGTGGGCGTGGTGACCTCGCTGATCGGCGTGCCGGCCTTCGTGCTGGTGCTGTACCGCACCCGGAGGGCACGGTGACCCTGAGGGCCGAACGGGTCTCCCGCTCGACCGGCGGCCGGCTGATCCTGGACGGCGTCGAGCTGACCCCGCGGGCCGGCGCCATGACGGGGCTGCTTGGCCCGAACGGCTCCGGCAAGTCCACCCTGCTGCGGCTGCTCGCCGGGGTCCTCGCCCCGACCGCCGGCGTCGTCACCCTCGACGGGCGCCCCCTGGACCGGATGGGCCGCCGGGACGTCGCCCGACGCGTGGCCGTGGTCGAGCAGCAGACGGACACCCAGGTGGAGCTGACCGTCCGGGACGTCGTCCGGCTCGGCCGCATCCCGCACCGCCGCGCCTGGACACCGGCGTCGGCGGCCGACGAGGAGGCGGTCACCGACGCCCTGGAGCACACCGGTCTGACCGGTCGGGCCGACCGGCTGTGGCACACGCTCTCCGGGGGCGAGCGCCAGCGCGTCCAGATCGCCCGCGCCCCCGCCCAGCAGCCGCGCGAACTCCTGCTCGACGAACCGACCAACCACCTCGACATCCAGCACCAACTGGACGTGCTGGCCCTCGTCGCCGCCCTGCCCGTCACCAGCGTGGTCGCCCTGCACGACCTCAACCTCGCCGCCTCGTACTGCGACCACCTCGTCGTCCTCGCCAAGGGACGGGTCGTGGCCCGCGGCGAACCGGCGGAGGTCCTGACGGCGGACCTGGTCGCGAAGGTGTACCGGGTCGACGCCGAGATCACCCCCGCAGGCCCGGCCGGCCGCCCGCACGTGCGGTTCCTGGGCACACTGCCGGGCTAGGGGGTGCCGCCCAGACCCCGCTCACGGCCGTCCGGGCGGGCTCGGTCTTCCGGCCGTCCGGGCCGGCTCAGTCGTCCATCAGGCCGGCGGCCAGCGTGGCCCCCAGCTCCCAGCAGGCCTCCAGGTCGGCCCTGCCGGGCTCACCGGTCACGTTCACCGCGGGCGCCGCGCGCTGCCAGCCGAGCCCGGTGGTGACCGACTCGATGCCGCGCACCGCGCCCGTGGTGTCGCTGCCCCCGTGCACGTAGTAGCCGAAGGGACGGCCGCGCGTCTCGTCGAGGCAGGGGTAGTAGACCTGGTCGAAGAAGTGCTTGAGGGCACCGGACATGTACCCCAGGTTGGCCGGGGTGCCCAGCAGGTACCCGTCGGCCTCCAGCACGTCGACGGCCGTGGCCGCCAGTGCCACCCGCCGCACCACCCGCACCCCCGCGATCTCGGGCGCGGTCGCCCCGGACACGACGGACTCCAGCATCGCCCGGCAGTTCGGCGACGGCGTGTGATGCACGATCAGCAAAGTGGCCACAGCGGCAGCCTGCCGCCCGGCACCCCCCGACCGCAAACGGACACCATGGCGCCCGGCACCCGGCACCCGGCGCCCGGCACCCCGGCCGGGCCGAGTCGCGGGATCCCGGCCCATGCACCGCCTCCCACGGGTACTGTGGGGTCCGTTCGCGTTCGACAGGGCTCCAGGGGAGCGGGAGGACAGGGAGGTGAGGTTGATGACCGTGCTCGACGCCGTGCCCGGCGACGCCCGGATCCGCCTCGCGGTCTCCCTCGCGTCCCGAGCGGCGGCCTGACCCCGCATCCCACGAACGCACACCAGAAACGGATCTCCCTACCGTCATGTCCCCTTCCTGTTCCTGGAACACCCGCGCCGAGACCGGCGCCGACATCCCCGCCATCCGCGAGATCGTCCGGGCCGCCTTCCCCACCCCGGAGGAGGCCACCCTCGTCGACGCGCTGCGCGCCGACCCCGAGGCGTGGATCGAGGGCCTGTCCCTCGTCGCGGTGGACGACGCCGACCGCCCGGTCGGCCACGCCCTGCTGACCCGCTGCCGCATCGGGGCCGCCCCCGCGCTGTGCCTGGCGCCCGTCGCCGTCCGGCCCGCGCACCAGAACAGCGGCGTCGGCAGCGCCGCCGTGCGGGCCGCACTCGCCGCCGCCGAGCGGCTCGGCGAGCGGCACGTCGTCGTCCTCGGGCACCCGGAGTACTACCCCCGCTTCGGCTTCGGCAGGGCCTGCGCCCACGGCATCGGGCTGACCATCGACGTCCCGGACGAGGCCCTGATGGCCCTCACCCTGGACGCCGCCCACCCGCTGCCCGCCGGCACCGTCCGGTACGCGGCTGCGTTCGGCATCTGATCCGACACACCGGGTGGCGGCGGGAGTCCCTTCCGCCGCCACCCGGCATTTTCTCGGCGCAACCCCTTGACCCGACGCCCGCGGTCCTCCACATTACTCGTTAATGCGCATTAGGTAATGCGCATTAACGAGCTCCGCGACGGACTGACGGAGTTGGCGGAGCGACGGAGCGACGGAGCGACGGAGAGGAGCGGTGGTGGCGAAGGAAGCCGCAGGGCGGGCGAGGCCGGGGAGGGCCCCCGCGCCGGCCGGCCGGCGGGCCCGGCCCAGGCAGGCGGAGGTGGCCAGGCTCGCCGGTGTCTCGCAGGCGACGGTGTCCCTGGTGCTGTCCGGACGCGACCTCGCGACGGGACGGCCGATCTCGGCCGAGACCCGCGCCAAGGTCCTGGAGGCCGCGCACAGCCTCGGCTACGTCCCCGACCCCGCCGCCAGCAGGCTCGCCGCCGCCCGCAACAACCTGCTCGGCGTCTTCAGCTTCACCGCGACCTTCCCGACCGACGTCCGGCACTCGTACTACCCCTTCCTCGTCGGCGTGGAGCAGGAAGCCGCCGCCCAGGGCTACGACCTGGTGCTGTTCACCGGGTCCAGCACCGGGGGAGCGGGCGCCCAGGGAGCCGGCGCGCTCAACCGCGTACGGCTGGCGGACGGCTGCCTCTTCCTGGGCCGCCACGCCCCCGCGGACGAACTGCGCCGACTGGTCGCCGACGACTTCCCCGTCGTCCACGTCGGCCGGAGCGACGAGCCGGAGGGCCTCGCCTGGGTGGGCGCCGACTACGTCAGCGCCAGCCGCGAGGTCGTCACCGCGCTCGCCGGGCTCGGCCACCGGCGCGTCCTCCTCGTCCGCGAGGACGACGACGCCCCCGCCTCCACCGACCGCGAACGCGGCTTCCTCGACGGGCTCGCGGACAGCGGCCTGCCCGCCGGTCCCGGCGCCGTGTTCCGCTGCGGCGACCCGCGCGGCGACCTCACCGCCGACCGGGTCCGCGCCTGGGTGGCCGACGGCGTGACCGCCTTCGTCGCCGAGGAGACCGACACCGGCGCCGCCTGGCGGGCCCTGCGCGCCGCCGTCGACGAGGCGGGTCTCGACTGCCCCGGCCAGGTGTCGCTCGCACTGCTCGGCAGCCCGCCCGCCGACCTCGCCGACGAACCGGCGCCGATGGGCTTCGACATCCCGCGCCCCGCGCTGGGCGCCGAGGCCGTACGACTGCTCGCCGCCCGCATCGCGGGCGGGCCCGCCGAGGGCACCCTCGTCGCCTGCGCCTTCCGGCCGGGCACCACCGCCGGCCCGCCGGCCGCCCCCTGAACCCACCGCACCCCACCGAACCCCACCGCACCGACCGCACCACCTAAGGAGCAGCAGCGTGATACCGGAACCCGACATCCTCGTCGTCGGCGGCGGCCTCGGCGGCGTCGCCGCGGCCCTCGCCGTCTGCCGGGCCGGCCGCAGCGTCGTCCTGACCGAGGAGACGGACTGGATCGGCGGCCAGCTCACCAGCCAGGCCGTGCCGCCCGACGAGCACCCGTGGGTCGAGCAGTTCGGCACCACCGCCGCCTACCGGCGACTGCGCGAGGGCATCCGCCAGTACTACCGCCAGTGGTACCCCCTGCGCGCCGAGGCCGCCGCCCTCACCGACCTCAACCCGGGCGCCGGCCGGGTCAGCAAGCTCTGCCACGAGCCGCGCGTCGCCCTCGCCGTCCTGGAGGGCATGCTCGCCCCGCACAGGGCGGCCGGACGGCTCACCGTCCTCACCGAGCACCGACCGGTGGCCGCCGAGGCCGACAACGATGTCGTACGCGCCGTCACCCTGGAGGACCTCCGCGACGGCACCCGCCGCACCGTCCCCGCCCGCTACGTCCTGGACGCCACCGAGACCGGCGAACTGCTCCACCTCGCGGGCGTCGAGCACGTCAACGGAGCCGAGTCCCGGGCCGAGTTCGACGAACCGCACGCCCCCGACGAGGCTCAGCCGGGCAACCAGCAGGGCATCACCGTCTGCTTCGCCCTCTCCCACCACGAGGGCGAGGACCACACCGTCGACCGTCCCGCCGACTACGACTTCTGGCGCGACTACAAGCCCGACTTCTGGCCGGGACCGCTGCTCGGCTTCGAGGCCCCCGACCCGCGCACCCTGGAACCGGTGCCGCGCACCTTCGTGCCCAACCCCGACCTCGACCCGCTCGCCGTCAGCGCCGACCAGAGCGCCGACGCGGGCGACAAGGAGCTGTGGGGCTTCCGCCGCATCCTCGCCCGCAAGCTGCACACCGACGGCGCCTTCGACTCCGACATCACCCTCGTCAACTGGCCGCTCAACGACTACTGGCTGAAGCCCTACATCGGCCAGGAGGAAGAAGCCCTGCGCGAGGCCCGGCAGTTGTCCCTGTCGGTGCTGTACTGGCTGCAGACCGAGGCGCCCCGCGCCGACGGCGGCACCGGCTTCCCCGGGCTGCGCCCGCGCCCCGACGTGACGGGCACCGCCGACGGCCTCGCCAAGGCGGCCTACGTCCGCGAGTCCCGCCGGGTCAAGGCCGTCACCACCGTCACCGAGCACGACGTCTCCATCGACCTGCTCGGACCCTACGGCCGCACCCGCCACCGCGACTCCGTGGGCGTCGGCAACTACCGCATCGACCTGCATCCCTCCACCGGCGGCGACGGCTACGTCGACATCGGCTCCGTCCCCTTCGAGATCCCCCTCGGCGCGCTCGTCCCGCGCCGGGTGCGCAACCTGCTGCCGGCCGGCAAGAACCTCGGCACCACCCACATCACCAACGGCTGCTACCGCCTGCACCCGGTGGAGTGGAACGTCGGCGAGGTCGCCGGCGCCCTCGCCGCCCACTGCCTCGCCGAGGACGTCGAGCCGCACCAGGTGCAGGCCGAGGACAAGCGGTTCGAGGAGTTCGCCAAGGTGCTCGACCGCGACGGCGTACAGCGTCACTGGCCCGACGTCAGGGGCTACTGAACGACCCCGCGCGGCACGGGAGTCGGGCGGGGCAGCACCACCTGCCCCGCCCGGTGACCGCCCGCGCGTGGACCGACCCAGCACAAGGAGGTGCCCGGACATGACCACCCACCGCATCCGCGTCGGCATCGACGTGGGCGGAACCTTCACCGACGCCGTGGCGGTCGACGCCACGACGCTCCGGCTCGTGGGCCAGGTGAAGGTCCCCACGAGCCACCATCACGAGGACGGTGTCGCGCACGGCATGTCGAGGCGCTCGACCGGCTGCTGACCCAGACCGGACACGCACCCGCCGACGTGGCCTTCCTGGCACACGGCACGACCCAGGCTACCAACGCCCTGCTGGAGGGCGACGTCGCCACCGTCGGCCTGCTCGGCATCGGCACCGGCGGCGGAACGTACTTCACCCGCAGGCTCGCCACCCTCGCCAAGCTCGAACTCACCCCCGGCAAGCGGCTGCCGCTGCACTACGCCCACGTGCCCGACCCCGACGACGCCCCCGCCGTCCGGGCCGCCGTCGAACAGCTCACCGCCGCCGGTGCCCAGGCCCTGGTGGCCAGCGAGCCCTTCGGCGTCGACCGGCCCGAGGGCGAGGAGGCGGTCGCCGAAGCGGCCCGCACCACCGGCCTGCCGACCACCGCCGCACACGAGATCACCTCGCTGTACGGGCTGCGCAAGCGCACCCGCACGGCCGTCGTCAATGCGGCGATCCTGCCGCGCATGCTCGCCACCGCCGACCTCGTCGACGCCTCCATCACCAAGGCCGGTGTCACCGCGCCGCTGATGGTGATGCGCTGCGACGGCGGAGTGATGTCCCTGGACGAGATGCGCCGCAGGCCCCTGCTGACCGTGCTGTCCGGTCCGGCCGCCGGGGTCGCCGGCGCACTCATGCAGGAACGCGTCAGCGAGGGCGTGTTCCTGGAGACCGGCGGCACCTCGACCGACATCAGCGTCGTCAAGCGCGGCAAGGTCGCGGTACGGCACGCCGTGCTGCTCGGCCGGACCTCCTACCTCAACGCCCTGGACGTCCGCACCGTCGGCGTCGGCGGCGGCTCCATGGTGCGTGTCTCCGGCGGCCGGGTCACCGGCACCGGACCGCGCAGCGCGCACATCGCCGGGCTGCCGTACGCCTGTTACGCCGACCCGGCCGACCTGCGGGACGCGACGCTGACGACCATCAGCCCACTGCCCGGCGACCCCGCCGACTACGCCGTCCTCGACGCGGCGGGCGGCCGGTTCGCGCTCACCATGACCTGCGCGGCCAACGCGCTGGGCCGGGTCCCCGAGGGCGACTTCGCCCGCGCCGACCCCGGCACCGCCCGCGCCGCGCTGGCCCCGCTCGCCGCCGCCCTGGGCACCGACGTGGACACCGCCGCCGCCCGGCTCCTGGACGCCGGTACCGACCAGGTGAAGTCCGTCGTGGACGACCTGGTGCGCGAGTACCGCCTCGACACCGACACCGCCGTCCTGGTCGGCGGGGGCGGCGGCGCCGCCTCGGTCACCCCGCACCTGGCCGCCCGCACCGGTCTGACCGGCCGCATCGCCGAGCACAACGAGGTCATCAGCCCCATCGGCGTCGCCCTCGCCCTGGTGCGCGAACAGGTCGAGCGGATCGTGCCCGGCGCCACCCAGGAGCAGATCCTCGCCGTCCGCGCCGAGGCCGAGCGCGCCGTGGTCGCCCAGGGCGCCGCCGCCGACGGCGTCGAGGTCGAGGTCACCGTCGACCCGCAGACCAACGTCGTACGCGCCATCGCCACCGGCGCCACCGAACTGCGCACCCAGGACCGGGCCCACTGCGCCGACGACGCCGAGCGGCTCGGGCTGGCCGCCGCCAGCCTGAAGACCGACCCGTCGAAGGTGCACGTCCTCGCGGGCACCCCCGCCCACACCGTCTACGGCACCGAGGTCCGCCGCCGCTTTCGGCCCGTCCGCCACCCGGTGCGGGTCGTCGACGCCGACGGGGTGGTCCGCCACCACGCCCCCGACGCCCGGGTCGAGGCGACCACCGTCGCCGCCGCCCCCGAGGTGCTCGCCAAGCTGGTCGGCGAGCACACCTCCTACGGCGACGGAGGCGTCCGCGCCCCCGCCGTACGGCTGCTGCTCGGCTCCCGCATCGCCGACCTCTCCGGCGTCCTGGACCCGCAGCCGCTGCTCGCCCTGGCCCGCAGCGAACTGCGCTCCCGCGCCGCCGACGAACCGGTGGTCGCCGTACTGGAGGTGCGCGAATGACCGTCACGAACGCTCCCGTCCGGGCGGATCTCGCCGCCACCGACGACATCGGGTGGGCGGTGCGGCTGCTGGCCGCCACCCCGACCCATGAGCACCGCGACCCGCAGCTGCTGCGCCGGTGGGCGCGGGCGGCCGACGACTTCGGCGCCGCCCTCGCACCCGTGGCGTGCGAGGCCCGGATCGTCGAGCGCGACGGCGGACTGGAACTCGGGCTGCTCGCCCGGTACACCTCCAGACCGCCCACCGTCGAGCTGTACACCGACACGATCGACCTCGCCGAACGGGTCGTGGACGCCCGCGGCTGGCGCGACTGGTACCCGCCGGGCTCCGTACGGGCGGCCGCGCTCGCCCACGAGGCGGTGCACGTCCACCTCCATCACGGGCCCGCGAAGGCCGCGCTGAAGCGAGCCCTCGGCCACACCGCCCTGCGCCTGGGCCGGCTCCGCGTCCCCGGCCATGTCGCCGGGGCCGAGGAGGTGGCCGCGCACGCCTACGCGCGCACCGTCTGCGGACTGGGCCGCAGTCCGCTGCTGCTGACCGCCGCCCTGGCCGCCGAGGCCGAGGGCACGCCCACCCCACCACCCGCACGTGACGCGAGAAGAGAGAACTGACCCATGGGTGTCGTCATCCTCCTCGTCATGGCGGCCGGCGTCGCCGCGATGCTCACCCGCAAGCTGCCCACCGCCTTCGCGCTGGTGCTGCTGGCCGTGGTCATCGCCTTCCTCTCCGGTGCGCCCCTGACGGGCAAGAACAGCGTCCTGGACACGGTGCTCCAGGAGGGCGCCCCGGCGCTCGCGGCGACGATGGTCGCCATCATCCTCGGCTCCTGGCTCGGCAAGCTGCTCGACGAGACCGGCATCGCCGGCACCCTCGTCCGCAAGATCGTCGAGTTCGGCGGCGACCGGCCCACCGTCGTCGCCCTCGGCGTCCTCGCCGTCTCGGCGCTCGTCGGCACCGTCACCGGCTCGGCACCGGCCGCCATGCTGGCCGGCATCATCGGCATCCCCGCCATGGTCGCCGTCGGCGTGCCCAAGGTGACCGCCGCGGGCACGGTGCTGATGGGCATCGCGGTCGGGGTCCCCTTCGAACTGCCCGTCTGGCAGTTCTTCTCCACCGCCCTCGACCTGCCGGTCGACACCGTCCGCGGCTTCATGGTGAAGCTGTTCCCGTTCGCCCTGGTCGCCGCCGTGGCCTACGTCGTCATCGAGAACCGGCGGCGCGGCACCGAGCACGCCTGGTCCCTCAAGTCCGTCTCCGCGCGCCCGGCCCCGCGCCGCGAACGGCTCGGCGACGCACCCTGGTACGCGCTGCTCGCCCCCGTGATCCCGCTGGTCCTCGCCCTCGGCCTGGAAGTGGCCATCATCCCCTCGATGCTCGCCGGTGTCCTCTACGCGCTGGTCACCACCACCCGGCCCGGCGAGATGAACAAGCGGCTGCTGCGCACCCTGTACGGCGGCTTCGAGGTGGCCGCCCCGCCGCTGGCCCTGTTCGTGGCGATCGGCATCCTGCTCGCGGCCGTCAAACTCCCCGGCGCGGTGGACGCGCTGGAGCCGCTGGTGAAGGCGGTCAGCCCGCAGAACCCGGTGCTGTTCGTCATCGTCTTCACCGTGCTGGTGCCGCTGTGCCTGTACCGCGGTCCGCTCAACGTGTTCGGGCTCGGCGCGGGCATCGCGGGCGTCCTCATCGCCACCGGCATCTACCCGGCCGTCGCCGTCCTCGGCATGGCCACCTCGTACAACCAGGTCTTCGGCGTCGCCGACCCGACCAGCACCCAGACCGTGTGGGCCGCGCAGTACGCGGGTGTCAGTCCGCAGCAGGTCATGGTCCGCACCCTGCCCTACGTGTGGCTGGTCGCCCTGGGCGGCATGTGCGTCACCGCCGCCCTGTACCTGTGACATCCACCCTCTCCCAGGAGTCGACATGCACGAGCCGCACCTCGACCGCCGTCTGTTCCTGAAGGGCACCGCCGTCACCGGCGCCGCCCTCGCGCTGGGCACCACCGCCGCGCCCGCCGCCCTGGCCGCACCCGGCGGCTTCCCCGACTACACCTACGTCCGCACCCTGCTCACCCCCTCCGAGCTCGCCTACAACCCCACCGGCGAGATCATCTTCCCGACCGTCCGGGGCGTCTACGACCGGCTGCCCGCGAGCGGCCGGCTCGGCCGCTACTACCTGTACTACGCCCCGCACGACGCCCCCGGCGGCATCTGCCTGGCCTACGGCGACTCGCTGGAGGGCCCGTTCACGGAGTACCCGGACAACCCGATCGTCTCCCGCACGTGGTCGCCGCACTACTCCGTCAGCCACGTCTCCTCGCCGCACGTGATGTGGCACGCCGGGAACAAGGAGATGTGGCTGTACTTCCACGGCGAGAACACCACGACCAGGCTGGCCCGTTCCGCCGACGGCATCCACTTCACCTACGACAAGGTCGTGCTGAACACCTCGATGCTGCCGTCCGGGACGACCGAGACCTCGTACGCGCGGGTCTTCCCGCACGAACTGCCCTCGCGCGGCGCGCACTACGTCATGGTCTTCATGGTGAACAACACCAGCAACCACCGCGACATCGGCTGGGGCTGGTCCGCGGACGGCCGCACCTGGTCCTTCTCCCAGGAGCCCCTGGTGCGCCACGGCGACGTCGGCGCGGTCAACGTGGGGGGCCCGCACCTGCTGCACCGGAACAACAGCACGTACGTCGTCTACAACAAGGACAAGGAGAGCGGCGGCGATCTGATGATCACCGAGGTCGGCAACGACTTCTCGCTCCGCAGGCACCTCGGCGTCTTCTACGACTCCCGTGGCTCCGCGCCGGAGAACGGCCGTGCGGCCTCCCCGTCCTTCGGCACCGACCGCGGCGTCCCGTACATGATCTACGAGGCGGGGGAGCGGCTGGCGGGCTCGATCGCGATGGCCCGCGGCTGACCCCGCGGCACGCCGCCGCACACGACGGCGGGGCCGCCCGTCCGGATCGGACGGGCGGCCCCGCTGCCTTCTCGTCGGCCGCCTCCATCAGGCGACGGGCGCCGGGTTCTTGCCGGTCGGCGCGGTGGGGCCCTCGCCGGCCTCCTCGGCCAGGCGCTCCATGCCGCTGGTGGTCTTCAGCGGCTTCTCCTTGATGAACACGACGGCGACCAGCGCGAGCACCGCGAACGGCGTGGCGATCAGGAACAGGTCGGCCGTGGCGACGGCGTAGGCGTGCTCGATGATCGTCCGCAGCGGGGCGGGCAGCGTGGACATGTCCGGGACGCTGCCCTCGCCCGAGCCGCCACCGCCGCCGGGGACGGTGACGCCCGCGGAGCTGAGTCCCTTGGCCGTCTCACTGGCGACCCGGTTGGCGAGGATCGCGCCGAGGACGCTGACGCCGATGGTGCCGCCCATGCTGCGGAAGAACGACAGCACGGAGGTCGCGGCGCCCAGGTCGGCCGCGGACACGTCGTTCTGGGCGGCCAGCACCAGGTTCTGCATCAGCATGCCGACGCCGACACCCAGGACCGCCATGTAGAGGCTGAGCAGACCGAAGTTGGTCTTCGCGTCGATCGTGGCCAGCAGCGCGAGACCGACGGACATGACCACCGCGCCCGCCACCAGGTACCGCTTCCACTTGCCGGTCCGGCTGATCACCTGTCCGGCGACGGTGGAGGACACCAGCAGCCCGAGGATCATCGGCAGGCTCATCAGACCCGCGACGGTCGGCGACTTGCCCAGCGAGATCTGGAAGTACTGCGAGAGGAAGACCGTCCCGCCGAACATGGCCACACCCACCAGGAGGCTGGCGACGGTGGTCAGCGTGACGGTGCGGTTCTTGAAGATGCCGAGCGGGATCACCGGCTCGGGCGTGCGGGACTCGACGAACACCGCGGCGACCAGCAGCAGCACGCCGCCGCCGGTGAGGGCACCGGTCTGCCAGGACGCCCAGTCGAAGTGGTTGCCGGCCAGCGACACCCAGATCAGCAGAGCGCAGACACCGGCGACGATCAGGAAGGCGCCGAGCCAGTCGATGCGCACCTGGCGCTTGACCGTGGGCAGGCGCAGGGTGCGCTGGAGCAGGGCGATGGCGAGCAGCGCGAACGGCACGCCGATGAAGAAGCACCAGCGCCAGCCCAGCCACGAGGTGTCCACCAGGACGCCGCCGACCAGCGGTCCGGCCACGGTGCCCACGGCGAAGACGGCACCGAAGATGCCGGCGTACTTGCCCAGCTGGCGGGGCGGGATGACGGAGGCCATCACGACCTGCGCGAGCGCGGTCAGGCCACCCGCGCCGATGCCCTGCACCACCCGGCTGAAGATGAGCAGGCCGACGCCGTGCGAGAAGCCGGCCAGCAGCGAGCCGACCACGAACATGCTCAGCGACAGCTGGAGCAGCAGCTTCTTGTTGAAGAGGTCGGACAGCTTGCCCCACAGGGGCACCGTCGCGGTCATCGCCAGCAGTTCGGAGGTGACGACCCACGTGTAGGAGGACTGGCTGGCGCCCAGGTCGGCGATGATCGTGGGCAGCGCGTTGGCCACGACGGTGCCGGCCAGGATCGCGACGAACATGCCGGCCATCAGGCCCGACATGGCCTGGAGTATCTGCCGGTGGGACATCGAGGTGGGAGGCGCTTCGGCGGGCGCCTGAGCAGCGGTCACGGCATCTCTTTCGTGTGGTGGGTCCTGAAGGGTCGCGAGCCCGGCACGGAGGCTACGCGGAGGGTGCCGGGAGGCCGGCGGCGAGGAGGGTGAACACCTCGTGGAAGACGTCGAGGAAGGCGGCTTCCTCCTGGTGGGCGGACCAGTGGTCCATGCTGGTGCGCACCGCGGCGCCCGCCACCGCGGCCAGCAGCCGCGGGTAGAGCCCGGCTCCGGGCCCGGAAGCCGGACCGGTGGAGTGCGGGTCGCCGACCCGGCGCAGTCGTTCGGCGATGGCGTCCGCCAGGTCCGCCTCGGCCGCCATGTGGGCCCCGACGCCGCGCGCCAGGAGGTGCGGCGAGGCATGCAGGACCTCGGCGTACAGCCGCCAGAGTTCGTGCTGCTGTTCCGCCTCGGCCAGCTCCGCCGCCATGGCCCCGCGCAGGGCTTCCAGCGGTGAGAGGCCGGCCGGTGCTTCCAGGACGGCGCGCCGCATGCGTGCGCCCGCTTCCGCGTCGACCACCACGAAGGCGTCGTCGCGGCTCTCGAAGTAGTTGAAGAAGGTACGCACGGACACTCCGGCCGCGGCGCTGATCGCCTCGACGGTGACCTTCTCCGCCCCGTGCTCGGCGGCGAGCCGTACCGCGGCCTCGGCCAGAGCGGCACGGGTGGCCCGCTTCTTCCGCTCCCGCAGACCGCCCCCCGCGGCACCTTTCTCCCACATAAGTTGCATGGTATGCAAAGATGCACGGCATGCAAAATTGGCGGCCGTCTGCCCGGTGATCAGGGCGGCGGCGGTGACGCGCACCCCTCGGACCGCCGTCCGGGGTCAGGATCGGCCGCGGGTTCGAACGACTGCCGTGTGCGCCGCCGAAGTCGGGGTATCCGCTGCACCAGCGCGGTCGACGCCGGGGTCGGCGCCGGTGACGGCCGTGCTGTTCTCGTCGCGTACCGCCGCCCGCCACCCCTTGGCACCGGCGCCCCGTGACCCGTTCGGAACGCCGCGTGACCCGAACGGCCCTCTCGGGTACCCGCCCGGTCGGCGCAGGGTTGGGATGTGCACGGGCACCCCGTGCCCGCGCGCCCCGACCGGCTGTCCCGACAGGGAAGGACCACCGATGTCCGTCGACACGCAGCAGGCGCCCGCCGAGCTCACCGACGAGGAGCTCGCCCACCTGGACGCCCACTGGCGCGCCGCGAACTACCTCGCCGTCGGCCAGATCTACCTGCTGGCCAACCCCCTGCTGGCCGAACCCCTGCGGCCCGAGCACATCAAGCCCCGCCTGCTCGGCCACTGGGGCACCTCGCCCGGCCTCAACCTCGTCCACACCCACCTCAACCGGGTCATCAAGGCCCGCGACCTGAACGCCCTGTGCGTCTGGGGCCCCGGCCACGGCGGCCCCGCCGTACTGGCCAACGCCTGGCTGGAGGGCTCGTACACCGAGACCTACCCGGACGTCACCCGGGACGCCGAGGGCATGGCCCGGCTGTTCAAGCAGTTCTCCTTCCCCGGCGGCGTGCCCAGCCACGTCGCACCCGAGACGCCCGGCTCGATCCACGAGGGCGGCGAGCTGGGCTATGCGCTCTCGCACGCCTACGGAGCCGCCTTCGACCACCCGGATCTGGTGGTCGCCTGCGTGATCGGCGACGGCGAGGCGGAGACCGGGCCGCTCGCGACGTCCTGGCACTCCAACAAGTTCCTCGACCCGGTGCACGACGGCGCCGTCCTGCCGATCCTGCACCTCAACGGCTACAAGATCGCCAACCCGACGGTCCTCGCCCGCCTCCCCGAGAGCGAGCTCGACGAACTCCTGCGCGGCTACGGCCACGACCCGATCCACGTCACCGGCGACGACCCGGCCGCCGTCCACCGCGCGACGGCCCGCGCCATGGACACCGCCCTGGACCGCGTCGCCGCGATCCAGCGGGCCGCCCGGGAGGAGGGCGCCACCGGCCGCCCCCGCTGGCCGATGATCGTCCTGCGCACCCCCAAGGGCTGGACCGGCCCCGCCGAGGTCGACGGACTCCCCGTGGAGAACACCTGGCGCGCCCACCAGGTGCCCCTGTCCGCCGTACGCACCGACCCGGAGCACCTCGCGCAGCTGGAGCAGTGGCTGCGCTCCTACCGCCCCGAGGAACTGTTCGACGACGCCGGAGCGCCGCGGCCCGCCGTCCTCGCCGCCGTCCCCGAGGGACCGCGCCGCCTCGGCGCCACGCCCTTCGCCAACGGCGGCCTTCTGCTGCGCGAGCTGCCCCTGCCCGCACTGGAGACGTACGCCGTGCCCGTCGACACGCCCGGGGCGAGCATGCACGAGCCCACCCGGGTCCTCGGCGACCTGCTCAGGGAGGTCATGGACGCCACTGCCGACCGGCGCGACTTCCGGCTCGTCGGCCCCGACGAGACCGCCTCCAACCGCCTCCAGGCCGTCTACGCCGCCAGCGGCAAGGCCTGGCAGGAGCGGACGCTGCCCGTCGACGAGGACCTGGACCGGCACGGCCGGGTGATGGAGATCCTGTCCGAACACACCTGCCAGGGCTGGCTGGAGGGCTACCTCCTCACCGGACGGCACGGACTGTTCTCCTGCTACGAGGCGTTCGTCCACATCGTCGACTCGATGGTCAACCAGCACGTCAAATGGCTGCGCGTGACCCGCCGCCTGCCCTGGCGCGCACCCATCGCCTCCCTCAACTACCTGCTCACCTCCCACGTGTGGCGCCAGGACCACAACGGCTTCTCCCACCAGGACCCCGGCTTCGTCGACCACATCCTCAACAAGAGCCCCGAGGCGGTCCGGGTCTACCTGCCGCCGGACGCCAACACCCTGCTCTCCGTCGCCGACCACGCCCTGCGCAGCCGCGACTACGTCAACGTGATCGTGGCCGGCAAACAGCCCTGCTTCGACTGGCTGACCATGGAGCAGGCGAAGGTGCACTGCGCGCGGGACGCCGGCATCTGGGACTGGGCCGGCACCGAGGACGGCACCCGCGAGCCCGACGTGGTGCTCGCCTGCGCGGGCGACGTCCCGACCCAGGAGGTGCTGGCCGCCGCCCAGCTCGTCCGCCGCCACCTGCCCGACCTCGCCGTACGCGTGGTGAACGTGGTGGACATCGCCCGCCTGCTGCCCAGCGGGGAACACCCGCACGGCATGAGCGACTTCGAGTACGACGGACTGTTCACCGCCGACAAACCGGTGATCTTCGCCTACCACGGCTACCCCTGGCTGATCCACCGGCTCGCCTACCGGCGCACCGGCCACGCCCAGCTGCACGTGCGCGGGTACAAGGAGATCGGGACCACCACCACCCCGTTCGACATGGTGGTCGGCAACGACCTGGACCGCTACCGCCTGGTCATGGACGTCATCGACCGGGTGCCCGGCCTCGCGGTGCGCGCGGCGGCCGTACGGCAGCGGATGGAGGACGCCAGGCTGCGACACCACGAGTGGATCCGCGAGCACGGCGTGGACCTGCCCGAGGTGGCCGACTGGACCTGGTCGGGCTCGCGGTGACCGCGACCCCCTCGACCTGGGACTACGACCACTACGACGCCGCCGAGGAGCGGCTGCGCGAGTCCCTGTGCACCCTCGGCAACGGTTACTTCGCCACCCGCGGGGCCCTGCCCGAATGCGCCGCCGACGACGTGCACTACCCGGGCACCTACGTGGCCGGCTGCTACAACCGGCTCACCTCCACCGTCGCGGGGCGCGAGGTCGAGAACGAGGACATGGTCAACCTCCCGAACTGGCTGCCGCTGCGCTTCAGACCCACCGGAGGGGACTGGCTCACCCCCGACACCGCCGAGGTGCTCGACCACCGTCAGACCGTGCACCTGGAGTCGGGCGTCCTGGAGCGCCTCACCCGGTTCGGGCTCGACGGGGAACGCGTGCTGTCCGTGCGCCAACTGCGCGTGGTGCACATGGCCGATCCCCATCTCGCCGCCCTGCGCACGGAGTTCACCGCCGAGGGCGGCCCCGTCGAACTGGAGGTGGAGGCGGCCCTCGACGCCGGCGTCACCAACTCAGGGGTGCCGCGCTACCGGGACCTCGACGGACACCACCTCACCCACGTGCACACCGACAGCGCCGACGACCACACCGTGTGGCTGCGCTGCCGGACCCGCACCTCGGACATCCGGATCGGCATGGCCGCCCGCACCACGGCGGACGCGCCGGTCACCGCGGCCCGCGAGCACCTGTGCGTCACCCAGCGCACCGCCCTGCGCGCCGAACCGGGCCGCACCGCCACCGTCGACAAGGTCGTCGCCCTGCACACCTCGCGCGACATGGCGATCAGCGACCCGGTGCAGGCCGCCGTCGACCGGGTGGCCGAGGCCCCCGGCTTCGACGACCTGCTGGTGGCCCACCGCACCGCCTGGGGCCAGTTGTGGCGCCGCGCCGAACTGGACGTCCCCGGCGAGGCGGGCAACATCCTGCGCCTGCACCTCTTCCACGTGCTGCAGACCCTCTCCCCGCACACCGCCGACCTCGACGTGGGCGTACCGGCGCGCGGGCTGCACGGAGAGGCCTACCGCGGCCATGTCTTCTGGGACGAGCTGTTCGTCCTGCCCTACCTGAACCTGCACTTCCCCGAGGTCTCCCGCGCCCTGCTGCACTACCGGCACCGCCGTCTGCACAGGGCCCGCTCCGCGGCCCGCGCGATCGGCAGGCGCGGCGCGCTCTACCCCTGGCAGAGCGGCAGCGACGGCCGCGAGGAGACCCAGCAACTGCACCTCAATCCGCGCTCGGGCCGCTGGCTCCCTGACCACTCCCACCTCCAGCACCACGTGGGCTCGGCCATCGCGTACAACGTGTGGCAGTACTGCGAATCGAGCGGCGACGCCGAGTTCCTGCACACCAAGGGCGCCGAGATGCTGTTGCAGATCGCGCGCTTCTGGGCCGACTGTGCCGCCTGGGACGACCGGTTGGGCCGGCACCGCATCCGGGGCGTCGTCGGCCCCGACGAGTACCACGAGGCCTACCCCGGCGCCGACCGGCCGGGCCTGGACGACAACGCCTACACCAACGTCACCGCCGCCTGGGTGCTGTCCCGCACCCTCGACGTCCTCGCCGACCTGCCCGAGCCCCGCCGTCGTGAACTCGTCGAGCGCACCGCCCTGGACGACGCGGAACTGGAACAGTGGGACAGCGTCTCCCGCACCCTCCACGTCCCCTTCCACGAGGGCGTCGTCAGCCAGTTCGAGGGGTACGGCGATCTCACCGAACTCGACTGGGCGGGCTACCGCGAGCGGTACGGCGACATCCGGCGCCTCGACCGTCTCCTGGAGGCCGAGAACGACAGCGTCAACAACTACCAGGCGTCCAAACAGGCCGACGTCCTCATGCTGGGCTACCTGTTCTCCCCGGCGGAACTGCGTTCGCTGTTCGGACGGTTGGGCTACCGGCTCGACGAGCGGACCTGGCAGCGCACCGTCGACCACTACCTGGCCCGCACCAGCCACGGCTCCACCCTCAGCGGACTCGTCCACGGCTGGATCCTGGCCCGCGCCCGCCGTGCCGAGGCCTGGACGTACTTCCAGGAGGCGCTCAAGGGCGACGTCGCCGACCTCCAGGGCGGCACCACGGGCGAGGGCATCCATCTCGGTGCCATGGCGGGCACCCTCGACCTCGTCCAGCGCTGCCTGACCGGCCTGGAGACCCGCGCGGGCGCCCTGTGGCTGGACCCGGTGCCGCTGCCGGAGCTGTCGTCGTACGGCTTCTCCGTGCGCTACCAGGGCCACTGGGGGGTGCGGTTCCGGCTGGAGCACGGCCGGCTGGAGATCGCCGTGCCCGCGGCCGGACCACTGCCGATCGACGTCCGGCTGCCGGACCGCGAGGTGCGCCTCCAGCCGGGCGACACCTGCCGGCTGGTGCTGCCGGAGTGACCGGGTCCCGGTCCGGCGGACCGTCAGCCGGGCAGGGGGTAGGTCACCGTGCGCGGGGACCCGTCCGGCCTGCCGTCGGTGTACGTGAGGGTGATCCGCGTGAAGTGCGCCTGGCCCGTGCCCTGCTCCCCGCCCGTCGGCATGTCGAGCCGCACGGTCACCGGGTAGGAGTGGAAGGCGCCCGCGGCGCAGTACGGGTCGCAGTCGTTGACGGCGTTCGTGCCGCGGCCCACGGCGGCCTGCGGGTCCCAGCGGAACCAGCGCAGGGAGACCAGCCGGCTGTTGCCGTCGCCGCAGGCGAGCACGTACGCCTCGGGTCCGATCTGCGGCTGCCCGGAGCAGTCGACCAGCACTGGATCCCCCGTCTGCTGGGTCCGCGCCGCAGGCTGTGCCGACGGTGCGGCGAAGGCCGTGCCCAGGGGTACCGCGAGCGCGGCGGCGGCACAGAGTGTGACCGCTGTCCTCATCGGGTTCCTGCCCATGTCTGCTCCCGCCGTCTCGGGGTCGCTTGTCTCCGCCTTCCCCGTTCTTCGTTCCGACCGTACGACCGTGTCCGGGAACGCACCACTCGTACGGAGCAGCGGCCGGGTCCTGCGGGGCGCCGACCTGGGCGCCGGGACGGGCATCCGCCCGGCCGTCCGGTTCGTGCGACAAGACGCCGATTGCATCCCCCGTGTGGTCCCCGCCGGGGCCCGCAACCGCCGTCCGCGCCCCGGTGTCTCATGCCGTCAAGAACGGCGACCCGACCGGGCGCCCCCTCACGTGGAGGACCGCGGTATGCACCCGACGACTGCTCCGACCGCCGCCGCCCCGACGCACTCGCGCGCCCGCGACACGGGCGACTTCCTGCTCCAGCCGCCCGACCCCGCCCGGCGCGTCCCCTGCCGCGTCGACCCCGTCGACCTGCGCCGCCTCGACCTGCTCGCGCTGCTGACCGCCGCCGGCATCGCGCCCTCGGCGGGGGACCGGGCCGCCATCGAGCAGCTCAGCCTGCTCCCCGGCAGCGTGCACACGGCACTGCACCGGTGGCTGGAGCAGGCGTACGGGTTCTGCCGCTGAGGCCGCTGAGGCGCTGACGGGCCGCGCGTTGGCCGGGGTCAGAAGTCGACGGGGTCGCGCACCAGCGGACACGTCATGCAGTGCCCTCCGCCGCGCCCCCGGCCCAGTTCCGCGCCCACGATGGTGACGACCTCCACCCGGGCCTCGCGCAACAGGGCGTTGGTGAGGGTGTTGCGGTCGTAGGTGAACACCACGCCCGGTTCCACCGCGACGGCGTTGTTGCCGCTGTCCCACTGCTGGCGCTCGGAGGCGTAGGCGTCGCCGCCCGTCTCCACCACCCGCAGCTTCGCCAGCCCGAGCGCCTTGGCGACCACGTCGACGAAGGGCGTCGTCCCCTCGTCGACGACGTCGAAGCCGGGGGCCCGGTCGCCGGGACGCAGCGAGAAGGTGTGCACCGCGTCCATGATGCGGGGGTAGAGGGTCACCACGTCCCGGTCGGCGAAGGTGAAGACCGTGTCCAGGTGCATGGCGGACCGCAGCTTCGGCATCCCGGCGACGACGACGTGCTCGGCGGCGCCGTTGCGGAAGAGCGCGGCGGCGACCTGGGTGACGGCCTGCCGCGAGGTGCGCTCGCTCATGCCCATGAGGACGACCCCGTTGCCCACCGGCATGATGTCGCCGCCCTCGAAGGTGGCCTGCCCCCAGTCCTGCTCGGGGTCGCCCCACCACACGGTCGAGCCCTTGAAGTCGGGGTGGAAGGTGTAGATCGCCTTCATCAGCAGCGTCTCGTCGTGCCGTGCGGGCCAGTACAGCGGGTTGAGGGTGAGACCGCCGTACAGCCAGCAGGTGGTGTCCCTCGTGTACAGGGTGTTCGGCAGCGGGGGCATCAGGTACTCGCGGGCGCCGGTGGACTCGCGGGCGAGCGAGAGGTGCGGGGAGCGGAAGTCCTCGGGCAGGTCGCCGGTGGCGAGCCCGCCGACGAGGTACTCGGCGAGCTCCCTGGGCGAGAGGGTCTCCAGATAGGCGCGGGTCGCGTCGATCAGGCCGATGCCGACTTGGTTGGCGACGATCTTGCGGTCCAGGAGCCACGCCTTGGCCTGTGGAAGGGCCATGATCTGCGCCAGCAGGTCGTGCAGCTCGACCACCTCCACCCCGCGCCGGCGCAGTTCACCGACGAAGGCGGCATGGTCGCGCTGGGCGTTCTCCACCCACATGACGTCGTCGAAGAGCAGCTCGTCGGAGTTGGTGGGGGTCAGCCGCCGGTGCGCCAGGCCGGGGGAGCACACCAGGACCTTGCGCAGCCTGCCGACTTCGGAATGGACGCCGAGCGCGGGCCTGACGGCGCTCTCGTTGCTGGTCACACGGCCTCCTTGAGGGATGCGGATGCGGTAGGGGGCGGGGGAGACGAAGCGGGTGGGACCTGCTCACAGGCTGATCCACCCCGCCACCAGGGCGACGAGGCCGAGCACCGCGCCGGTCACGGAGACGGTCAGGACGACCAGTTCCCCGGGCGAGAACAGCCGGCGGCCCTGCTCGCGGCGGGCCGTCACGAACAGGACGGTCGCCGGGGCGTAGACGACGAAGGACACCAGTACGAACTAACTTCAGCCCGGCCGCGTAGAGCAGGAAGGCGGTGTACAGCGTGGCGACCACCCCGACGGCCAACTCCCTGACCGAGGTGCGGCCGCCCTCGGCCCGCGGGTCGTCCCGGCTGCCGATCCGCACCGCGAAGGCCGCCGCTGGCAGATACGGGATCAGGGAGAGGGCGCTGGTCAGGTTGAGCGCGAAGTCGAAGGCGTCGCTGGAGAAGCTGGTGGCGATCAGCACCACCTGGGTGAGCAGCGACGACATCAGCAGCGCCGGCACCGGCACGTCGGCGGCGCTGGCGCGGCGCAGGAAGCGCGGCATGTCGTCGTCCTTGGCCGCGACGAAGAGCACCTCCGCCGCCATCAGCGTCCAGGCCGGACAGGCGCCAGGCCAGACCGACCCCACGGTCGACATGATCAGGACCCAGTACGTCACGTTGCCCACACAGGAGCTCGCCCAGTAGCCGAAGGCGGCGAAGAAGCCCAGGTACTCGCCGAAACCCGCCTTGGCGTACGCGTACACACCGGCGTCGAGGTCGGGTCTGCGCACCGCGAGGGACTGGAAGACGAAGGCCAGGGTCAGCATGCCGGTGCCCGCGATCGCCCGGGCGATCAGCGCGCCCGCGACGCCGGTCTCCGCGGCGAAGCGCCCCGGCAGCGAGAACACCCCGGCGCCCACCATCGACCCGACGACCATGGCGGTCAGGGTGAACAGGCCCACCTTCGCGGTGGGCGGGGATGTGCGCTCGACGTCGGAAGCAGCGGCCTGCGACATGCCGTCCCTCCGGGTGGCCGGTCGATTGGGACCAATGTGCACCAGGTAGGCGCTTGGGGCATCTTGGTCAGCCGTGCAGGGCGAGGTACGGGGCGAGCGCGAACAGCGTCGCGATCAGGGCGTACTTCAGCCGGCGCGTGGGCAGCGCGTGGGCGATCCGCCAGCCCAGCAGCACCCCGGCCAGCTCGGGCACGCCGACCAGCACCGCCAGCGGCCAGTCGACGGCACCCCGGGCCAGGTAACCCACCGTTCCCACCCCGGCGATGACGACGGACTGGGCCTGCGCGGCGGCGAGGGCCTCCAGCAGGGGCACGCCCATGGCCACCAGCACGGGGACGGTCAGCATCGGTCCGCCGATGCCCACGACCCCGGCCGCCACGGCCACCGCGCCGCCCAACCCCGCCACCACCGCCGTCGACGGGTGTGCCCGCTCGGCGGCCGGACGGCGAGCCTCGCGGAACCACACCAGGCCCGCCACACCCGCCGTGAACACCCCGAGGACCAGGCCGAACATCCGCTCGGACGCATACGAGTTGACCAGGACGCCGAGCGGGGCACCGGCGACCGCGGTCACCGCCAGGACCAGCGCGGTGTGCCGGGTCCCCGACTCGCGCAGCTGCCCGGAGCGCAGGTAGGCGGCGGTCGCGAGGACC
This sequence comes from Streptomyces violaceorubidus, assembly GCF_000717995.1. GTDB lineage: Bacteria > Actinomycetota > Actinomycetes > Streptomycetales > Streptomycetaceae > Streptomyces > Streptomyces violaceorubidus. The sequence continues at coordinate 112,251 of NZ_JODM01000030.1, read as the reverse complement.
CCGGTGGCCACATGGGTGACGAGGGCCGTCCCGGCCACCTCCGCGGGCGTCAGGCCGGTGAGGGCGAACAGACCGATGGTGGGCAGCACTCCGCCCGGCCCGACGGCGGTGATGCCCACCCCGCCGAACAGACCCAGCAGCCCCGGGGCCACCAGCACGGGCACACTCGCACCGGCCACCGCCGGCCTCCTCTCACATGTCCCGCGGCCCACCACGACGGAGCGTGGCGCGCAGGGTCATCCGGTCCGCGCGGATCCGGATCGACTCCGTGTCCACCGGCCGACCGTCCGCCAACCGGGTCAGCCGCTCCAGGGCGAACACCGCCGCCCCCGGCTCGATCCCCAGCAACCGTGCCGTACCGGGGTCCGCGTTGACCGCGTGCACGGCCACCTCGGCCCGCCCGAGCCGGACGCCCGCCGCTTCCTCGATCAGGCCGAACACGTCCCGCTCCCGCAGGTCGCCCGCGAGCACGGCACGGCCGATGCCGGCGGTCAGGTAGCTGGTGTCCAGCGACAACGGCAGCCCGTCCAGCCACCGCAGCCGCTCCACGTACACACCGCCCTCCCCGGCCGGCACCTCCAGGCGGCCGGCGATCGCGGCGGGCAGCACCGGCACCCGAGCGGCCACCCGCACCTCGTTGGTCACGGTGCCGCGCCCGGTCAGCTCCTCGGCCAGCCCGGTCAGCCGGTCGAGAGCGTGTCCGTACTTCGGCAGCAGCACCGTCGTCCCGACCCCGCGCCGACGGGTGATCAGACCCTCGTCGCGCAGCAGGGCCAGGGCGTCCCGCACGGCGTTGCGCGAGGATCCGAACCGGCGGCCCAGGTCCCGCTCGTCGGGCAGCCTGCCGCCCGCGAAGGCACCGTCCGTGATCTGCTGCCGCAGGATGTCGGCCAGCTGCCGCGCCCGCTCCTCGCGCGGCCGTCCCCCGTGGTGGTCCATGCCGCCCACGGTAACCCGCACGATGTTTCGCCGAGGTTACGCCACCCGCATTGACCTGCGGAAACGGCTGACCTGCGAGTTCGCGGGGGAGGGCGGCGCGCTGCGCCACCCGGCCCGCGGGAGGGTCACCGCGCGGTGCGCAGATCAGCGCCGCGCCGGGCCAGGTTCAGCACCCCTACGACGATCAGCGCCACCCCGAGGAGCTGCGGCACGACCCACCAGTCGCCCCGTACGTCCTCCCGGTACAGGACCACGCCGAGCAGGAGGCTCACCGTCGCGTCGCCCAGCGTGAGGGCGGGCTGGGAGGCGACCAGCGGACCGCCCTGCATGGCGTGCTCCAGCAGGAGCACGGCGCACACCCCCGCCGCCGCGAAGCCGTAGGTCTGCCAGGCGGTGCAGAAGCCGACCATGCCGTCGTCGCCCAGGACGCGCATGGAGTCCTTCATCAGTCCGGCCGTCAGCGCGTAGCACACCGCCGTGGCCGCACCGAGGCAGCCGGCGCGGGCCTTGCCCACGGGCCGCTTCAGGCCGGCGGCGGCCAGCAGGACGGCCGCCCCCGCACAGGCCGCCAGCGTCGGCACCCAGCGGTCCAGGGGCACGTCGGTCTCGCCGCCGCCCGGAGCGGCCGAGGCCAACGCGACTCCGAGCCCCACGACCACCCCGCCCACGGCGAGCCACATGACCTCCGGCAGCCGGTTGCCGGTCAGCAGCGAGGCCAGCAGCAGGGCCAGCGGAAGCTCCAGCACGAACAGGGGCTGTACGAGTGACAGCGGGCCCGTCGCCAGGGCGACCGCCTGACCCACACCGGCCACCACGACGGCCAGCATGCCGCCGAGCCACACGGGGCGCCGCAACAGGTCGAGGACGAGTCCGGGGCGGAACCCCTGGGACTGCGGCACGGTCAGCGCGGCCCGCCGCTGGAGCACGGTGGCCAGCGCGTTGCTGAAGGCGGCGACGAGTGCGAAGAGCACCGGCAGGACAACACCCATCCCCTGATCCTCACCCCGATCCGCCCCGGCCGCGCGCCGCGTCGTGTCGCGTCCGGGGTGCCGGGGTTGTTCAGCTGCCGCTCTGCCCGGCGGGAGCCTCGGCTGAGGGGTCCTGCTGCTGCTCGGACGGGGTGGCCCCGGTGGCGGTGTAGTAGACCGAGGTGCCCTGCTTGGTGCGCTGGGCCTGGTTCTTGGCGACGAGGCCCTCGAGCGTGGTGCGCACGACCGTGGTCTTGACGGTGCGTCCGGAGTGGGCCTCGCTCAGCGCCGTGGTGACCTCGGCGGCGGACCGCGGTTCCCGCTGCCCGGCGAGGTGCTCGCGCACCATCTCCACCAGGGTGGGCCGGCCCGCGTCCCGCGCCGCCGCGGGCTTCCCGGCGGTCTTGGCGGCGGACTTGGCGGACGGCTTGGCGGATGCCTTGGTCGCGGTCTTCGCGGGTGCCTTGTCGGGTGTCTTGGCGGCCGTCTTGGCGGCCGTCTTCGCAGGCGCCTTGTCGGCCGTCTTCGCGGGTGTCTTGGTCGTGGTCTTCGCGGGCGCCTTGTCGGTCTTCTCGGTGGTCGTCGCGGCGGTCGACCTGGTGGCCTTCTTCGCCGTCGGCTTCGGCGCCGGCTTGGCACCCGGCTTCGGGGCCGTCGCGCGCTTGGCCGCGGCGGGGGCCTTCTTGCCGCGAATCGCCCTGCCCCCGGACGACCGCGGCACGGCACCGCCACGCGGAGCCGGCACCGTCGCCGCCCCGGCCGAGGCGGCGGGCTCCGGCGCGGGGGCGGACTGCGGCGGCGAGGTGATGCCGAGAGCCTGCTGCATGTTCACCAGCAGGGCGTGGTCGTGCTGCAGCGCGGCCAGTTGCTGCTGGAGAGCCGTGATCTCCGTGCTGACACGTTCCTGCTCCTTGACGTTGCGCTCCAGGTCGTCGGTGACCTGGACGCTGTACTGCGACGCCAGTTCGGTGGCGGACTGCATCGTGCTCTCGGACATGGTGTGACTCTCCTTGGTTCGCGGCCGTGAAGCCTGACGCGCAGCCTCAGTTGTCGCTTTGTTCGCTGCCGAGTCGGTATACCACGTATGACCGCCGTCGTGGTATGTGCCGCCGCAACCCCGTGCGTGTGTTCGGGTCGCGGAGGGCGGGGGTCACCCGCCCTGGGGCACCTCCACGACCTTCCCGTGCTCGTCGACGGTATGTGTCTGCCAGTAGGTGTCCCACTTGTCGCCGACGTGTTCCGGGACCTTGCCCTCGGGGTAGCGGGTGTAACCCGCGGGCGGCTCCTCGCCCTTGGGCACACATGCGCTGCCGGTGCCACCGATGCTCAGCACCGGGTACTCGCCGCCGCCGCAGGTGGCCTCCTCCATGGAACAACCGGTCAGGACCGCCGCGGCGGCCACACAGGCCAGGACGAGACCGCGGACGGACCGCCCGGCGCGGACGGAGGGCGCGGTCGGCGGTCGGTGCAGCAGATGGGTGGTTCGCACGTTGACTCCCTGGAGGGCGACTGGTGCGGCAAGCGTCCCCCGGCGGGGGGAAGCACCTCATGAGTATGAGTACTCAATCGGACGAGCCCCTTACCTGCCCCGGTCGGCCAAGCGGTCCACCCGGCGCGCGCTCGCCCGTGCCGCCCGCTCGGCCTCCGCGACGGCGTCCGCGGCCGTACGGCCCCGCTTCTCGGCCTCCCGCCGTTCCCGTTCGGCCCCGTCGAGGTCCTCGCGCGCCGCGCGCAGCCGCTCCTCGGCGGCGGTCACCGTCTCGCGGACGCGCCCCAGTTCCTCCTCGGCCCGGCGCAGTGACTCCTGCGCGCCGGCCTGCTCGGCGCGTGCGTCCCGCAGGTGCCGTTCGGCCCGCTCGGCCTCCTGTTCGGCCCGCTCCCGTTCTTCACGCCGTTTGCGGCGCCGCTCGGCGAGTTCGTCCTTCGCGTGTGTGCGGGAGGCGGTGCGGGGAGACTGCCGAGGCTCCCTCGACCCGGGTGCGGTCCGGGCGGGCTCCGCCGGAGCGGTGCCCGAGGGAAAGGCCGAGGGCGGGGTGAGGGAGACCTCCAGACGTCCTCCGGCCCACCGGTCGGCGGCGTCCGGGTCCGCGAGGACCGCGCGCAGGGTCGCCTCGACCTCCCGCTGTGCCGCCGGGGAGAGCCGTTGCCCGGTCTCCTCGGCGAGCCGCGCGGCCTGCCGGGAGAGGGCGGCCACGATCTGCCGGCGCTGCGCCGAGAGTTCCTTCAGCCCGGCGGCGTCCAGGGTGCGGTGTGCCGCGCGCAGTGCCTGCCCCAGCTCCAGGAAACGGCGGGTCTCCTCCGGCCGGGAGCGCGTCAGCAGATTCGCCGCCCATGCGGCGAGTGTGGGCCGGCGGGCGGCGTGGATGCGGCGGGCGTCCTCCTTGCGACCGGCCGTTCTCGCGGCGGCGGCGTGTTCCTCACGCCGGGAGACGAAGGCGGACGGGGGTGTGGCGTACAGCTCGTCCAGGACCTGCTCGACCGCTTCCTCGTCCGGGCCGTCCATTTCCGGGCCGTCCTCTTCCGGGCCGTCCGTGTCCCGGCGTCGCCCGCCCTTGCGCTGCATGGAATCCGCCCTTCGTCCTTCGCCCTCGCCGGTGTGGGCTACCTCGCCGCCGCCTCCACGTCGTCGTAGACGAGCAGGCCGTCCGACCGCAGCCGGACGCCCGGGGTGGGGGAGTGGGCGGTCAGCCGGCCGTCGTGCATGAGGTGGTCCGCGGGGGTGTCACGGGCCAGCACGGCGAAGTCGGCGATGAGGCGCCGGTGGCACCGCCACCACACCGCCTCGCCGCACATGACCGCGGTGCGTTCGTGGGCCGCCCGCGCCAGCAACTCGTCCATCGCCTCGACGAACTCCGGCGAGCGGGTGTGGCCCGCGTACGCCCGGAAGGAGGCGTTGCGCCAGACGACGTCGGGCGAGCCGGGTGCGGGCTTGCGGAAGCCGCCCAGACGACGTTCCCACCGGTAGTCGAGGCCCTCCTCGGGCATCCACCGGGCCAGCCGGTCCCGCAGCAGGTCGGGGTCGCGGCGGCTGCCGGGGGCGGTCCTGACGTCGACCACGGAGGTGACACCGGCGCCACGCAGCAGTGCGGCCAGCTCCGCGCGGCCCGCGGTGCCGTGCCCGAACGTGAGCAGGTGAGGCTGCGACATGTCGTCACCGGTCCCCTCGCTGCCCGCGCCCATGCCTTCTGTCTACGGTCACCCGGGCGGCCCCGCGACCCGAACGGGGCCGACCCGGGCCGCGCTGCCGGCCGCGGGCGGTCAGCCGAAGGTGCGCCGGTAGGCGTGCGGGCTGACTCCGGTGGTGCGCTTGAAGCGGTCGCGGAAGGCCGTCGGCGAGCCGAAGCCGACCTGGGCGGCGATGCGTTCCACCGAGTGCTCGGTCGTCTCCAGCAGGTGCTGCGCCTGGCGGACCCGGGCGCGGTGCAGCCACTGCAGCGGGGTGCTGCCGGTCTGCTCCCGGAAGCGGCGGATGAGAGTCCGGGTGCTCATCCCGGCATGGGCGGCGATGTCGGCGAGGGAGAGGTCCCGGGCCAGGTTCTCCCGCAGCCAGGTGAGCAGGGGTTCGAGGGCGGAACCGCGGGGCACGGGCGGGTAGTCGTGGACGATGAACTGGGCCTGGCCGCCTTCGCGTTCGAGCGGCATCACCGACAGCCGGGCGGCGTGTGCGGCGACCGCCGAGCCGTAGTCCCGCCGGATCATGTGCAGGCACAGGTCCAGGCCCGCGGCGGCACCGGCCGAGGTGAGGATCTGGCCGTTGTCGACGTACAGGACGTCCGGGTCGACGTCGAGGTCCGGATGGGCGTCGGCGAGGGCTTTCGCGGCAACCCAGTGGGTGGTGGCCCGCAGCCCCTCCAGCAGTCCGGTGGCGGCCAGCGGGAAGGTGCCGGAGCAGATGGAGGCGATCCGGGTGCCGTTCACGGCGGCCGCCCGCAGCGCGTCGCGGACGGCGGGGGAGAGCGGGTCGGCGGCGGTGGCCGTCCCGGGCACGATGATGGTGTCCGCCCCGCGCAATCCGTCCAGCCCCCAGGGTGCGCGCAGCGTGAAGGCGCCGGCGTCGATCGCGGGGTGCTCGGCGCACACCCGGATCTGGTATCCGGGACGGCCGTCGGGGAGCCGGGTCCGGGTGAAGACCTCGATCGGGGTGGACAGGTCGAACGGGATCACCCGGTCCAGCGCGAGAACGGCGACGGTGTGCATGGCCGGAACGTACCTCCTCGCGGGACGGTGATCGGCGGCAGTGGCGGTTTCCCGTTGAAAGCCGTCACTCGTGCCACAGGCAGCGCGAACCGGGCTCCCTGTCACGCCAAGCCATTTGCCTAATACAATTAGGACGATACATAATCGACTCAGGAAAGAGCCGCACAGGCAGCCGCACCACCGCCGGAGGCGACATGCACACCAGGGACGACTGGATCACCACACCCATCACCGCGGACCTCCTGCGGGGCGCCCTCGACCTGGAGCGCACCGAGCGCGGCCTGCTGCCCCACCGGCTGCCCGCCGGGGCCCGCGCGCAGAGCAACGACGGACAGCTCGCCATGGCCGAGTCCCAGCCCTCCGGCGTACGCCTGGTCCTGCGCACCCGCGCCACCGCCCTCGAACTGGACACCCTGCCCACCAAGCGGGTCCACGCCGGTGTCCCGCAGCGCCCGGACGGCGTGTACGACCTGCTCGTCGACGGCCGTCCGGCGGGCCGGGGCAGTGTCACGGGCGGCAACACCCTGACCATCGACATGACCACCGGCACGGCGGGCGTCGAGCCCGGCCCGGTCGGCACCCTGCGCTTCGCGGACCTGCCCGAGGGCGACAAGGACATCGAGATCTGGCTGCCGCACAACGAGACCACCGAACTCGTCGCCCTGCGCACCAACGGCCCCGTCGAGCCCGCCCCGGACTCCGGCCGCCGGATCTGGCTGCACCATGGCAGCTCGATCAGCCACGGCTCCGACGCCGCGAGCCCCACCACCACCTGGCCCGCCCTCGCCGCCTCCCTCGGCGGCGTGGAACTGGTCAATCTGGGGCTGGGCGGCAGCGCCCTGCTCGACCCGTTCACCGCACGGGCGATGCGTGACACCCCCGCCGACCTGATCAGCGTGAAGATCGGCATCAACGTGGTCAACGCCGACGTCATGCGCCTGCGCGCCTTCGGCCCGGCCGTGCACGGCTTCCTGGACACGATCCGGGAGGGCCACCCCACCGTCCCGCTGCTCGTCGTCTCGCCCATCCTGTGCCCCGTCCAGGAGGACACCCCCGGCCCCCTCGCCCCGGACTTCTCCGGCATCGCCGAGGGAAGCGTGCGGTTCGTCGCCACGGGGGACCCGGCGGAACGCGCGAGCGGGAAACTGACCCTGAACGTCATCCGGGACGAGCTGTCCCGGATCGTCACCCAACGGGCCGCCGACGACGAGAACCTGTACTACCTCGACGGCCGCGAACTCTACGGACAGACCGACGCGGTGGACCTGCCCCTGCCGGACAACATCCACCCGGACGCCGCCACCCACCGCCTCATCGGCGAACGCTTCGCCAAGCTGGCCTTCGCCGACCGAGGCGCCTTCAGCGGCTGACCCTCATGAGTCGGTCCGCGGGGACCGATGAGCGTGGGCCGGTCAGAAGGGGGCCGCTTCGCATGGGGCGCGCCCCATGAGCCGGTGCTCACGCCCCGACGACGACCGCGGCGAAGCGCCGGGCCACCTCGCGCCAGACCACCTCGGCCGCGGGCTCGTCGAGCTCCGCCCGGCGGGAGAGTGCCACCGGGTCGAGGCCACGGGCCCGGAGCCGGTCGGCGTCCCAGGCCCCGACCCGGTCCGCCCCCGCCTCCGGGTGGAACTGCACGCCCCACGCCCGCTCACCGACCCGGAACGCCTGGTACGGGCACCGCTCGCTCGACATGAGCCACGCCGAGCCGGGCGGCAGGGCGGTGACGGCGTCCTGGTGGTGCTCGATCGCCGTCACCCGCTCCGGCAGCCCACCGAAGAGCGGATCCGCCCCGGCCTCGGGCCGCACGGTCAGCGGGGTGCTGCCGAACTCCGGTTCGCCGTGCTCACCGCGCACCGTGCCGCCGGCGACCTGGGCGAGGAGCTGCCCGCCGAGGCAGATCCCGAAGACCGGGTCACCCCGCCCCACCGCCTCGGCGACCAGGGCACGGGTGGGTGCGAGCCAGGGAGCGCGCACGTCGTCGTCGGGCAGGTAGCCACCGCCGAGCACCAGCACGCCGTCGTGCTCCGGACGCCGGGGCAGGGCCTCGCCGGCGTAGGCGTGCACCACGTCCAGGGTCACCCCGTCCGCGGCCAGCCAGTCACCGAACCGGCCCGCCCCACCGCCCCGATGGTTCTGCACCACCAAGAGCCGCGACATCTCCCCACCCCGCCTCACCTCGTCCGGACCCGGCCTCGCCACCCGGGAAACGCGGGGCCGTCCGCCCACCGTGTCACAGACTGGCCGCCCGATGTGCGGCTCAGCGGCGTGCCAGGTACAGGGACACGGCCTTGTGCAGCACCCTGTTCAGCGGATAGTCCCACTCGCCGAGGTACTCGACGGCCTGTCCGCCCGCGCCGACCTTGAACCGGAGCAGCCCCAGCAGGTGGTTGTCCTCGTCCAGGGTGTCGGTGATGCCGCGGAAGTCGTAGACGGCCGCGCCCAGTTCACGGGCGTCGCACATCATCCGCCACTGGAGGGCGTTGTTGGGCTGCACCTCGCGCCGCCGGCTGGTGGACGCGCCGTAGGAGTACCAGACGTGTTCGCCGACCGTCAGCATCGTGGCCGCGGCGAGTACCTCCCCGTCGTGATGGGCGAGGTACAGGCGCATGCGGTCCGGGTCCTCGGCCGTCAGCGCCTGCCACATGCGCCGGAAGTAGGGGAGGGGACGCGGCACGAAGCGGTCCCGGCGCGCGGTCTCCACGTACAGCTCGTAGAAGGTGGGCAGGTCCTCCTCGTCGCCCCGGACGACCTTGACCCCGGCCTTCTCGGCCTTCTTGATGTTGCGCCGCCACTGCTGGTTGAAGCCGTTCCGCAACTGCTCCAACGACCGCCCGGCCAGCGGTACCTGGCACACATGGCGCGGCTGGCCCGAGGCGAAGCCGTCCTCGCCGCCGGGCTCGGTGCGCCGCCAGCCCATCCGGCGCAGCCGCTCGGCGGTCTCGTCGGCCCCGGGCTCCCGCACCGTCGCCTCCACGTCGCCCAGCCGCCGGGCATCCGGGTCGGCGATCGCCGCCTTGACCGCGTCGGCGCTCCAGCGCCGCGCCACCACGGGCGGCCCCATGCGTACCGTGAACGCGCCGCGTCCCCTCAGGTACGCGAGCATCGGCTCCAGCCACCGCTCCAGACCGTCCGCCGTCCAGTCGATGACCGGGCCCTCGGGCAGGTAGGCCAGGTACCGCTTCAGCCGCGGCAGCGGCCGCAGCAGCACCAGCCCGGCGCCCACCAGCTCTCCGCCCTCGTCGAACCACCCGAGGCTCTCCGCCCGCCAGTCCGGCTTCACGTCGCCCCAGGAGGGGACCTGGAGGTGGCTCACGGAAGGCCGGGCCGTGACGAAGCGCAGATGCTCCTCGCGGGTGATCGGCTTCAGACGACAGCTCATGGGGTGTCCCTCTGTTCGGCTTCGTTCGACGGATCGTGCGGCGGTGCGACGGGTGGACGGCCGAGCCGCCGGAGCGTCCGCCGTCCCGCACCCCTCACAGGGAACAACGGCGACGGCCGTTCCGCGCGCTGTCACCCGGCCGCCCACCCGTGTGCTCCGTCCGCCGCGCGGGGCCGTCGGCCGGATGGCAGCGTGGCAGGACCTGGCGGTACGAGCGGGACGGACGGAGCGGACGGCCGTGGCACGGGCGATCTGGACGGGTGTGATCACCTTCGGGCTGGTCTCGGTGCCCGTCGGTCTGTTCACGGCGACCGAGGACCACACGGTCCACTTCCACCAGTTGCAGCGCGGCACCTCGGACCGGATCCGCAACCGACGGGTCAACGAGCGCACCGGCAAGGAGGTCGGCGCCGACGACATCGTCAAGGGATACGAGGTGAGCGAGGGCGAGTACGTCGTCGTGGAGCCGGAGGAACTGGACGAGATCGCGCCGGGACGCTCCCGCACCCTCGAGATCACCGACTTCGTGGACCTGGACCGGATCGAGCCGGTCTACTTCGGCCGCACCTACTACCTCGCCCCGCGCGGCGAGGAGTACCTCAAGGTCTACGAACTCCTGCGCACCGCCCTCGCCGAGACCGGCAAAGCGGGTGTCGCCACCTTCGTCATGCGCAATCGGCAGTACCTGACCGTGCTGCGTGCCGAGGACCGGGTCCTGCTGCTCCAGACACTGCACTGGGCCGACGAGGTCCGCGACCCCGTCGAGGAGCTTCCGGAACTGCCGCCGGACCGGGTGGGCCGGGGCAAGGAACTGGACATGGCGCTGCGTCTCGTCGACGCCCTCAGCGGCGACTGGGACCCCGCGGGCTATCGCGACACCTACCAGGAGAGGGTCCGTGAGCTGGTCCGGGCCAAGGCCGAGGGCGAGGAGGTGGCCGTCGCCGCGCAGGCGCCCGAGGCGACCAACGTCGTCGACCTGATGGAGGTCCTGCGCGGAAGCCTGGAACAGGCGAAGGGCAAGGGCAAGGGCAAGGGCGACGGCTCGGACGGCGGGAAGCCGTCCGCGCCGAGGAGGAAGGCCGCCGAGCCACGGAAGAAGACCGGCGGGCCCGCCCAGGGCGAGTTGCGGGAGCTGAGCAAGGCCGAGCTCTACCGGCGGGCCACCGAGCAGGACATCGCCGGCCGCTCGAAGATGAGCCGCCGGCAACTCGTGGACGCGCTCAGCGCCAACGGAAGCGGGAGCGGCAACGGCAGCGGCGACGAACACCGAAGCCGCGGTCGCCGGAAGAAGAAGACGACCGCGGCCTGATGAGTCCGGAGCACCGCTCAGGCGGTGCTGAGCATGCCTTCCCGCAGCCGGGTCAGCAGGCGTGAGATCAGCCGGGACACATGCATCTGGGAGACACCGAGGCGCTCGCCGATGTCCTTCTGGGTGAGTTCCTCCACGAACCGCCAGTGGATGATCTGCCGGTCGCGCTCGTCCAGCTCGGCGATCATCGGAGCCAGGGCGTGGAAGTCGTCCACGAGCGCCAGGGCGGCGTCGTCCGTACCGATGAAGTCCGCGAGCGCCGACTCGCCGTCCTCGCTGCCGTTGATCGCCGCGTCGAGAGAGGCCGAGTTGTAGCCGTTGGCCGCCAGACGGGCCTCGACGACCTCGTCCTCCGGCAGGCTCATCAGCTCGGACAGCTCCTGCGTGGTGGGGTTGCGACCCAGTCGGCTGCGCAGCTCCTCGGTGGCCCGGGCCAGCTGGACACGGGCCTCCTGGAGACGCCGGGGCACGTGCACCGCCCACGAGGTGTCCCGGAAGAACCGCTTGATCTCCCCGACGATGTACGGCACGGCGAAGGAGGTGAACTCGACCTCGCGGGTCAGTTCGAACCGGTCGATGGCCTTGATCAGTCCGATCATGCCGACCTGGACGATGTCCTCCATCTCCTCCGGCCCGCGGCTGCGGAACCGGCCGGCCGCGAAGCGGACCAGGGACATGTTCATCTCGATCAGCGTGTTGCGCGCGTACTGGTGCTCGGGCGTGCCCTCCTCCAGAACCGCCAGCTGCTCGAAGAAGAGCTTCGACAACTCCCGCGCGTCCTTGGGCGCCACCTTGGACGGGTCCGCGATCTCCGGCATCTCCGTCGTGGCGTGCTCGGTGGCCTGTGCGGTCGTCGTCGTCATGATGTGCCCTCCCTGTGGATCGGTCGTCGTGTCACCTTGTCGGCCGACGACCGATCGCCTACCCCGGGTCAGGCATCGCACACATGGCGGATTGCCATTACTTCGGCGAGGAATCCGCAAGGGTGCCTCCAACGCCCAGGTAGAAGCGGACGGCGGTGCCCTCCTCGGTCGTGTGAACCCGCACCAGATCGGCGACGTAGTGGACCAGCAGCAGGCCGCGGCCACCGATCTGTCCCCGTTCCGCGGGCCGCCGCCCGGCGAGCGGATCCGTGAGCCGGCCCCCGTCGCGGACCTCGCACACCACCTGGCCCGCCTCGGCCCAGACCGCGACCGTTCCGCTGCCGCCGCCGTGGACCACGCTGTTCGTGGTCAGCTCGGACACCGCCAGCTCCGCGTCCTGCAACCGTCGCCCGGTCAGCCCGAGCGAAGCGGCCCGGTCGACCGCGAAGCGGCGGGCCTCGGGCAGCTGACCGGGGCCGAACCGAAGGACGTCGGCGTCGGGCACACGTGCGAGCGGCTCGTTGTAGCGGGCGACGACCGCGCGCCAGTCGTACCGCTCGCTGACCCGCTCGCTCCCCGCGGTGATGACCGTCGGGTGGGTGACCAGGGCGTCGGCCAGGACGTCCGCGGCCAGCAGGGTCTCGTCGTACGGGCACAGGATGGTGACGGGACGGCCCTCGAAGGCCGCGTTGATCAGCGCCTCGTGCTGGGCGCACGCCGGGTACTCCGCGGCGCTGCGTCCGGCCCAGACGGGCTCGCCGATGATCCGCACCCGTCCCCGCGGGTGCGCGTCGGCGAACGCCCTCAGGACGCCCGGGATGATCCGCCCCGGGTTGCGCCCAGCCTCGGTCATGTCCAGGAAGGTGACGTCCCGCGCGTCCGTGCCCAGCCCCGCCCGGATCAGTTCCAGGTTGGGGCCGGGGACGGCCACCGCCACCGGTTCGCCCGCTGCCAGACCCTCCCGTACGAACGCCACCGTCCGGTCGGTGTACTCGGCCGCCGAGCGGTAGAACAGTGCCGGATGGATGAATGCCCCGTCGGTGGTCGCCGTGCTCATCGTGGCGCCACCTCGATCCGGTGCAGGGAGGGCCAGAACAGGTCGAGCACCCGTGGCAGCTGCGGCGGCGGGCGTTCCACCACGACCCGGCCGACGGGCAGGTTCAGGGCGGTGACGGCCAGTGCCGTCACCCCGGCCACGTCGACGAACCGCACCTCGGACAGCTCCACGTAGGACACGTCCGTGTGCCGCCGGGACAGTTCGGTCAGCGCGTTCTCCCAGGAGAGCCGGGTGCTCACAGTGATCTCGCCGCTGGCGCGGATGCCAGGCCGGCCGGGCAACGGGCCCACGTCCAGCAGGGCACCCCACCGGGCGCGGGCCGGGTCGCCCTTGGCGCCTGTGCCATCCACACTCGATCCCCTCCGGTACTCCACCGGGCCCCCGTCGGAACCCTTCTCCCGGCCAGGCAGCCTATCCCGACCGGACGCGCTACGCCGGTGAGGGGACAGGGAGGCGACAGCCGGGCGAAGCGGGGAACAAGACACTGAGCGCGTCCTCGGAAGGGAACTGGGCATGTTTGAAGCCGAAAACATTCGTGACTGGCGCGGCCTGGATGTCGTGGACTACGACGGCCGCAAGATCGGGACCCTGGAGTCCATCTACTTCGACACCCTCACCGACCGGCCCGCGTTCGCCACGGTCACCATCGGGCTGCCGACCCGCCGGCGGCTCGTCTTCGTACCGGTGGACAAGGCCACCGTCGGACCGTCCTACCTGAAAGTGACCTACGACAAATCGCTGGTCAAGGACGCGCCCGGGATCGACCCGGACGGTGAGCTGGCCGCCGAGGACGAGGGCGCGGTCTTCGCCCACTACCACCTGCCCTACGAGCAGGGCAGCCGCGGCGAACGCCGCCTCGGCCGGCGCTGAGGCCGGGGGGTGTCCCGGCCACCCGGCCGGCACACCCCCCTGACCCGGGCGGTCCCGCTACGCGACTTCCGCGCCGCGGGCCGCCGCCTCCGTCTCCGACGTCGCGCTGCCCGTCGCGAGGGTGCCGCCGGCGCTCTCCAGATGGGCCCGCACGAACCACTGGAACTGCTCCAGGTCCCTGAGCTGGCCGATCAGCAGGTCCTCCGTGGCCGTGTCGATCTTGCCGGCCTCCTCGATCGCCGCGCGCATGCCCTGGACGACGCCGGTGTACACGACGTCGAGCGCGCCGAGATGGGCGATGGCGTCTGCCCGTCCGATGGAGTAGTCGTCCCACTTGCGCTCGGCCACCAGCGCCCCGGGCGTGCCCTGGGCCACTCCGCCGAGCGCGGCGATGCGCTCGGCGACGTCGTCGGCCATGTCGCGCACCTGGTCGACCTGGGGGTCGATCATCTCGTGGACCGCTATGAAGTGCGGACCCACCACGTTCCAGTGCACGTGCTTGAGGGTCAGGTGCAGGTCGTTGAGGGCGTGCAGGCGCAGCCGCAGGACACCGATCAGCCGTCCGGCGGCCTCGCGCTCGATGCCGGGGACCGTGTACTGCGGGGTCAGGTCGTGCGTCATGGCGGACCTCAGCTCCTCATGCGTTTCGTACGTCATTGCTCGTGCACGAATGCCCCGTATCGGCTCCGGCAGACATGCGCGGGCGGCCTCCGGTCAGGACGGCGGGGCGGGCAGCGGCATCGCGCCGAGGGCCCGCGCCGCGTGCACGAGGTTGGACGCCATGGCCCGGCCGGTGGAGACCGACCACTCGTGGCCGCGCTCGTCGTCGAGGAAGTCCGGACCCGGGCCGGGACCGAGGTGCCAGTAGGTCCAGGCCTGGCCGGGGATGGTGTAGCCGATGTCCGCGAGCCCGCCGCTGATCTCGCTGATGACGTGGTGGGCGCCGTCCTCGTTCCCGGTGACCAGGACACCGGCGACACGGTTGTAGGCGACCGGGCGGTCCTCGTCGTCGGTCTCGGAGAGCATCGCGTCCATGCGTTCCAGGACCCGCTGGGCCACGGAGGAGGGACGGCCCAGCCAGGTCGGCGACGCGATGATCAGGATCTGCGAGGCCAGCAGCCTCGCGTGCACGTCGGGCCAGTCGTCCCCGTCGCCCATGTCGGTCTCGACCCCCGGTTTCAGGTTCAGGTCGACGGCCCGTACGACGTCCACCTCCGCCCCGTGGCCCTTGAGCGCCGCGATGACCGTGGCGGCGAGCGCCTCGGTGTTCGACGGCTGGGGGGAGGGTTTGAGGGTGCAGTTGATCACGAGTGCGCGCATGCTCACCCGTGTTCCCCGGTGGCTCCGGCGCTATCGTCGGCCGTATGGCTGACGAGTGCTTCCGGCATCCGAGGCTCGCCGCGCTCTACGACGTGCTCGACACCGACCGCGGCGACCTCGTCCCGTATCTGCGCATGGCCGAGGGGTTCGGGGCGCGGCGCGTGCTGGACATCGGCTGCGGGACCGGGGTGTTCGCCCTGCTGCTGGCCGGTCGCGGCATCGAGGTCGTCGGCGTCGACCCCGCCGGGGCCAGCCTCGACGTGGCCCGTGGCCGGCCGGGCGCCGACCGGGTGCGCTGGATCGAGGGCGACGCCACCTCGCTCCCCGCGCTCCGCGTCGACCTCGCCACCATGACGGCGAACGTCGCCCAGGCCATCACCGACCGGCCCTCCTGGCAGGGGACGCTGCGCGGCGCGTACGAGGCCCTGCGGCCCGGCGGGCACCTGGTGTTCGAAACCCGGGACCCGGCCCGGCGCGCCTGGGAGGAGTGGACCCGCGAGCACACGCACCGGATCGCGGACGTCCCCGGCGTGGGCACCGTCGAGAGCTGGTGCCGGCTGCTGGACGTGAGCGTTCCGATGGTCACCTTCCGGTGGACCTACGTCTTCGGCGCGGACGGCGAGGTGCTGACCTCCGACTCGACCCTGCGCTTCCGGGAGCGGGAGGAAGTGGCGGCCGACCTGGCCGAACAGGGGTACCTGGTGCGGGAGGTGCGCGGGGCACCGGACCGCGAGGGGCGGGAGTTCGTCTTCGTCGCGCGGCGTCCGGGGGAGGACGGCCGCTGACGCCGCCCGCACTCCGGGAACCGGCAACCAACGGCGCCCGCTCACTGCCCGGGCAAACCCGTGACGTGGCGCCCCGCGAGCGGCCGTCCTCGCCGCATGGCCCGCTTCCGGCACACCGTGGCCCTCGCCCCCGTACCCCGCCGCCGGCTGGAGTCGTGCGTCGCCGCGCTGCACGACCTGGCCGAGGGCACGGACGTCGAGGGAACACGCCTGCGGCTGCCCGACGGACGTCCGGTGCCGGGCCTGGTGCCGGCACGGGGGAGGCACCTGGGGGCGGGCGCGCGCAGTACCGCCCGTGCGCGATCAGGACGGTGCACCGGACGCCGACCAGTGCCTCACCGTGTCTCCTGGGACCGCCGCCGGGAGACGGCGCTGGAGGTCGACACTCTCGACGGCGACCCGCCCATCGCGCCCGCCTGGTCTGCGCACTCGGGCTCAGGAGCGCCGAACGGCCCCGCACGGCGTGGCTGTCGGTGGCGCTGCGCTGGAGCGGCGGCAAGCGGGCCAGACACCTCGGCGGCACCGGACGTCCGCACCTCGACCTCGGCAGACGGTGGCAGGCGACGGGCCACGGCCGCCACCCGTCCCGCGCCCCTCTGAGCGGGACCCGCACGCACCCGCTCGCCCGTGTCCCGGTGACGGTCGTACCGCGCCCCGCCCCGACGGACGCCGGCGGGTGACCGTGCAGGCACGGCTCAGCGACCGCTCCGTCGCCCGTCCGCTCCTCCCCCAGGCCGGGGCGGTTCTGGGTGGCGCCGTGTGCCTGGCAGGCCTGTGCCGAGGCCCTGGACCGCGCGGCGGCGGCCTGGAACACACAGGTCCCCGAACGGGGCCGCAAGGACGGCGAACGACTGGGCGCCGAACTGGCCGACGCGCTCCTCGGGCCGTGAGACGGCAGCCGAGCCCCCGCAGGCGCACCAGCGCGCGGAAGGCGCACACGGAAAACGAGTGAGCCCTGTACGCGCCCCCTTCACGGTGCGGACAATCCCAGTGACCGTGATCACCCGGCGGAAGACGCGGTGTCGTCCGGCCGCCGACTCCCGGGAAGCAGGTCGATCGCCATGCAGTTGCGTCAGCCCACGACCGTGACGGAAGCGCAGGAGTGCCTGGCGCAGGGCGCGGTGCCCGTCGGCGGGGCCACCCTGGTGTGGGCCACCTGGCAGCGCGACGGCTTCCCGGAGCTGGCCATGTCGCTGCGCGGACTGCCGGAGGCGACCGCCGTCGAACCCGAGTCGCTGGGCGCGGCCGTGGTGCTGCACCGGATAGACGACCGGGTACCGGAGGTACTGCGCCGGGCGGCGGGCTCGGTCGGCACCGGAGCCGTACGCCGGGCGGCGACGGTCGGCGGCAACCTGGTCGGCAGCAGTCTGCGCTGCCTGTTGCCCGCGGCCCTCGTCCTGGACGCCCGCGCCACGGTGCTGGGCCCGGACCGGCCCTACGAGACCGATCTGGCCGAGGTGATGGCGAAGCGTCACCTGCTGCTCGGCCTGCGCTGGCGCACTCCGGTGGCCAGCGGCTACCGCAAGCAGCCCGCCGAGGCCGGCGGCCCGCCGCCCCTGGTGGTCGCCACCGCCGTGCACGCCGACGGTGACGGCCGGCACCGGCTGCGGGTCGCCGTCCGCGACGGCTACGACGTGCTCAGCGAGAGCGCCGGGTGCGACGCGGGCGCCGACGAGACCCTCGGCGCCCTGGAGCGGACGGACATCGGCGCGCTGCCGGCCGGGGCCCGGGACATGGTGCGCGAGCAGGTCACCGACATTCTGGGCCCCCTCGCCGGCCGCTGAACCCGGCGGCCGGCGAGGGGACGGACCGAGTCAGCCCGTGGCCAGGGCCTTGACGCGGTCCAGCGACCCGTTGAACTTGTCATGGTCCCCGACGGTCGGCCCGGACGAGGTGTACTGCCACATCGTGTGGAAGTCCCAGCCGGCCGGGAGGGTCCCCACGGTCGAGGCGTAGCGGGCGACCCACAAGGGGTTGTTCGCGCCGAAACCGCTGTAGTTCCCGGTGCACTGCGTCCACCAGTTGGTGGAGGTGTAGAGGGCGGCATGGCGGCCGGTGCGCTGCTTGTACCGGTCCAGGAAGGCCCGGATCCAGCTCACCATCTGACTGTGCGTCCGTCCGTAGCACGTGGCCCCGTACGGGTTGTACTCGATGTCGAGGACCCCCGGCAGCGTCTTGCCGTCCTTCGACCAGCCGCCGCCGTGATCGACGAAGTAGTCGGCCTGGGCGGCGCCGCCCGCGGTGTCCGGGGTCGCGAAGTGGTACGCGCCGCGGATCATTCCGGCGTCGTACGAACCGCCGTACTGCTGGGCGAAGTAGGGGTTGCGGTAGGAGGTCCCCTCGGTGGCCTTCACATAGGCCCACTTCACGCCGCTGTTCCAGAGCGTCGACCAGGCGACGTTGCCCTGGTGGCTGGAGACGTCCACCCCCTCGGTCTGGGCGACGCGGGTGCCGACGGGGCGGCCCTGGATCCCTTCGTGGGCGAGGACGCCGGTGCCCATGTGGGCGGTGCCGCGAGCGGGTGTCCGGGTGTCGTCGGCGGAGGCGGTGGCCGGGACGACGGCCAGGGTCAGGAGGAGTGACTGGGCGGCGAGGACGACGCCTGAGGTGAGCAGGCGTGAGTGGCGTTTCGCCACGGCTATGGGTCTGCGCATGGCACCCATCCGAACCGCAGTCGGGCCCCACCGCATCCCACAGTCGCCCAGACGGTGTTGGGGTGGTCTCAGACCGACGCCTGGGAGACCGGCACGGCCTGCCCGGTGACCCGTGTGCGCGGATCGGTCGGACTGACCTCGATCAGCAGCTCGCTGGTCCGGCCCATGTCCTCGCCCTGGCGGATCGCGATCGCGGCCGGTCCGGTGACCAGGCCCAGTTCGCGGAGGTACCCGCCGAACGCCGCGGCCGCCGCACCCGTCGCCGGGTCCTCCACGACGCCGCCGACGGGGAACGGGTTGCGGGCGTGGTAGCGCTCGGCCGACTCGCGCCACACCAGGTCCACCGTCGTCCAGCCGTACCGCCGCATGACCTTGGCGAGATCGTCGAAGTCGTAGTCGAGGTCGGCCAGCCGGGCCCGGGACGCCGCGGCGAGCACGAGGTGGTCGTTGCCCCCGAACGCCACGTGGGCGGGCAGGGCGGGATCCAGGTCGGCCGTCGTCCAGCCGAGCGCCCGCAGCGCGGCGTCGCGTTCGGCGGGCAGGGCCGGGCGCGAACGCGTCGGCACGCTGGTCAGGGTGGCCCGCACCGCTCCTGACCCGCCGTCGAGCGCGGTGGACACCGGGATCTCACCGGCGGGCGTGTCCAGGACGACCTCGCCGGGGCCCAGCCGCTCGGCGAGGGCGACGGCCAGCGCGACCGTCGCGTGCCCGCAGAACGCCACCTCGGCCAGCGGACTGAAGTAGCGGACCCGGAACCGCCGTCGCCCGACATCGCCGCCGGTGACGAACGCGGTCTCCGAGTAGCCCACCTCGGCGGCGATCGCGAGCATCGCCGCGTCGTCCAGCCCGGCGGCGTTGAGGACCACTCCGGCCCGGTTGCCGCCCGTCGGGTCGTGGGTGAAGGCCGAGTAGCGCAGGATCTCCGTCGTCATGGCGGATACGCTGCCAGCCGTCGGGCGATCGTGTCCAACGATCGTTTGTGATCCATGCCATCGACAAACCGCATACCCTGGCCCCGTGGACACCCGACTGCTGACGACCTTCACCGTGCTCGCCCGCACCGGCGGCTTCACCGCCGCCGCGGCCGAACTGCACCTGGCCCAGTCCACGGTCACCGTGCACATCCGCACCCTGGAACAGGACCTCGGCGTACGGCTCTTCGACCGCCTGCCCGGCGGTGCGCTGCTCACCGACGCAGGGCGCCGCCTCCTCGAACGCGCCGAGGAGGTGCTCGACGCGGTCGCGCGGCTGCGGGCCGCGAGCGCGGAGGCCGGTGCCGTGTCGGGGCGGGTGGTGATCGGCAGCCCGTGATCGGCAGCCCGGAGTCCCTGTGCGCGAGCCGGCTGCCGGGGCTGGTCGCCGCGCTGCGCACGAGCCATCCCGAGGTGGACGTCCACCTGTACGCGGCCGGGACCCGGGAGTGCGTCGAAGGGCTGCGGTCCGGACGCCTCGACCTCGCCCTGCTGCTGGAGGAGGCGACGGACTGCGCCGACGTGACGTCAGAGCCGGTCGGCCGTGAGCCACTCGTCCTCGTCGCCGCCCCCGCACACCCCCTGGCGGCCCGGGACCGGGCGGTGGGCTGGCCGGAGCTCGCGGGGGAGAGCTTCTTCCTGCTGGAGGAGGGCTGCTCCTACAGCGACGCGCTGGCCCGCCGGCTGCTGGAGGTGCCGGACGCCAGGCCCCGGCTCACCAGGTTCGGCAGCGTCGACGCGGCGCGCAACTGCGTCGCGGCCGGACTGGGACTGACCCTGCTGCCGCGGACCACGGTGACGGAGGAACTGCGGCGCGGGCGCCTGGTACGGGTCGAGGGGCCCGACTTCCCCGACGTGCCGGTACGGCTCGCCCGGCACCGCAGACGGTGGACGGCACCCGCCGCGCAGGAGGTCGCCCGGGCGCTCGCCCGCCATCTGGGCGACTGAACGCCACGCGCTCCGTATCCGCCCGGAACGTCTGCCCGGTGCCTCTGCCCGGTGCCTCTGCCCGGAACACCCGCCCCATGCAGAACGCCTGTAGCACACCGGTGAGTTCGATCGCCGAGATGTCGGGAAAGTTCGCTCCTCGGTGGGGTCTGCGGCCGGTCCGGCCTGTGCGGTCAACCCGGTGACTAGCATGAGCCGCAAGCCCGCCGGAGTGATCACCACTCCTCGGTGGCACGGCTCCGACCCAGGTCGACCGGCCCTTTCCCCGCTCTCAAGGACCCGAGGGACCGCGGAATGTCAGTGTCTGCACCCCCCACCCCGCCCCGGACGCAGAAACCTCACCGCTCCACCCCAGCCGCCCCGCTGCTCGTGCTGCCGACCGCGGCCGCGGCCGCCGGTGCCGCCTGGGCGGCCGCTCCCGAGACCGCTCGGGGCTGGACCGCCACCCTCGCCGTGACGTCCTGGCTGTGCGTCGCCGTGTCCGTCGTCCTCGGCTCCCACCTGGTCGGACGGGCGCGCCGGACCGCGCTGGCCCGGCGGGCGGAGATCAGCGCCCTCAAGGCCCAGCTCGCACAGGAGAACGCCGGGCTCGTGCACCTGGTCAACGTGGCGCTGCCGGGCATCGCCCAGCAAGTGCGTGACGGCACCGGCGCGGACGAGGCCGTCGCCCACACCGCCCCCGCTTCCGGGCCGCACCTGCGTCAGGTCGTGCAGAGCTTCGCCGTCCTGGTGGAGGACGCCGTACGGCACGCCGCGGACGCCGAGTCCCGGCGGCAGCAGGCACTGCGGGAGACGCGCCAGGGCATCGCCGAGCTGGAACACCTGACGAACAGCACCCTGCCCGCCGCGGTGGAGAAGCTGCGGGACGGCACCTCGGCGGAGATCGTCCTCGCCGAGCTGGAGTGGCCCCGGGGAGCGCCGGCCCGCGCCTGCGCCGAGCTGTTCGTCCGGGAACTGGCCCACAGCGAACGGCGCACCGCCGCCGCGCAGGCCGCCTCCGCCAAGTCGCTGAGCCGCGTCCAGGCCAAGGCCGTCGGCATGCTCGCCGATCTGAGGGACATGCAGGATCGTCACGGCGAGGAGGTCCTCGGAGACCTGCTGCGCCTGGACCACAGCACCTCGCAGCTCGGCCTCATCACCGACCGGCTGGCCCTCCTGATGGGCGGGCGCTCCAGCCGGGCCTGGAACAGGCCCATCGTGATGGAGAGCATCCTGCGCGGAGCCGTCGGCCGGATCGCCGCCTACCAGCGGGTGCGGATGCACTGCTCCACCGACGCCGCCATCTCCGGCTACGCGGCCGAGGGCGTCATGCACCTGCTGGCCGAACTCATGGACAACGCCGCCAACTTCTCGCCGCCCATCGACGAGGTCCACGTCTACGTGGAGGAACGTACCGCCGGAATCGTCGTCACCATCGAGGACAGCGGGCTGAAGATGGCCGACGCCGCCATGCGCCACGCCGAAGAGGCGGTGTCGGGGCGGATGAACGACCTCGCCTCGTTGCAGGGCACGCGCCTCGGCCTCGCCGTGGTGGGACGGCTGGCCGCCAAGTACGGGGTCGGCGTGAGCTACCGTCCCTCCTCGCGCGGCGGCACGGGAGTCGTCGTCCTGGTGCCGCCCCAACTGCTCGCCCAGCAGCGGGATCCGGGACTGGTGCTGACCGGCCGTACCTTCGGCGGGGGCGGCGCCGTCCCCGTCCCCGGCCCCGCCCCGGCCGCGGAGGCCCCGGCCCTCACCCGGCGCGTCCCGGACGTCCGGCCGGCGGAGCCGGTGGAGCTGCCCGAACCGGCGGCGCACCGCGGACCCGCGCCCGCCACGCCGGGCGGCCTGCCCATGCGCTCCCCGGGCCGCGCGATGGCCGAGGCGGAGGCCGAGCGGGAACGCCGCGACCACCACCGGCAGCCCGCCGCCCCGGCCGCGTCGGCCTCCCGCGACGCCGGGGCCAGCTTCGGCGCCTTCCACCGCGGACGCCGGTCCGCAGCGGCGTCCGGGGCACCCGAGTCCGAACCGCCGGCCCCGGGCTAGGCGGCCGCGCGCCCGTCCCGCGCCCCCGTCGCAACCGCACCGCGCCGCGCCGCACGGCTCCGTACCGGTGCCCCGACCCTCTTGCCCGTGTCGCTCGTGAGATTGGAGGAACGGGCCGGTGCCCGCAGCACCTGGAACCACCGTCCCCGCACCCATCATGCAGACCACCGACAACAGCCTCACCTGGCTCCTGCAGAACCTCCTGGACCGCACCCCCGGCACCCGCCACGCCCTCGTCCTCTCGCGCGACGGCCTCAAGCTCTGCTGGACCGAACACCTCACCCTGGACCGGGCCGACCAGCTCGCCGCGATCTGCTCGGGCATCCAGGCACTCGCCCAGGGCGCCTCCGTCGAGTTCGGCAACGGAACGGGTGGCGTCCGGCACTCCATGACCGAGTTCCACGGGGGACTGCTGTTCATCGTGGAGGCGGGTGAGGGCGCGCACCTGGCCGTCGTCGCGGTGGAGGACGCCGATCCCGGCGTGGTGGGCCACCAGATGACCGAACTGGTCGAGCAGATCGGTGAGCACCTGAGGGCCGAGCCGCGCCACGCCGTCCCCGGCGGCAGCCCGTCGTGACGCGCAGGCCCGTGGACACCGGCCCACCCGACCGGCTCTACACGGTCACGGGCGGACGCAGCCGTGCCGACGACTCGTTCGACCTCGTCACCCTCGTGGTCGCCGAGTGCGGCCCGTCGGCCGGCATGCAGTCGGAGCACGTGCGCATCCTCGACCTGTGCCGGCACCCCACGGCCGTGGTCGAGGTCGCCGCCGAGCTGGCCCTGCCGATCACGGTGGTCCGCATCCTGCTCGGCGACCTGCTCGCCACCGGGTCCATCACCGCCCGCCACCCGCGCCTGGGCCAGACCGCCGCGTCGCACCCCGATACCGCCCTACTCCAGGAGGTGCTCCATGGGCTCCGCAACCTCTGACCCGACCGCCTCCGGCTCCACCGCCTCCGGGGCCACGGCGGTCTCCGGACGCAAGCCCCTGACCGATGCCGCGGAGACCGGGCTGAAGATCGTCGTCGTCGGCGGCTTCGGCGTCGGCAAGACCACCCTCGTCCGCTCGGTGAGCGAGATCCGGCCGCTCAACACCGAAGAGGTCATGACCCAGGCCGGAGTCGGCGTCGACGAGACCGGCGGGGTCGTCTCCAAGACCACCACCACGGTGGCCTTCGACTTCGGCCGGATCAGCCTCAACGACCGCATGGTGCTGTACCTGTTCGGCGCCCCCGGCCAGGAGCGTTTCTGGTTCCTGTGGGACCGGCTGTTCTCCGGCACCCTCGGCGCGGTCGTCCTGGTCGACACCCGCCGCATGGACGACTCCTGGTACGCGATAGACCGGCTGGAGCACCACCGCACCCCGTTCGTGGTGGCCGTGAACCGGTTCGACGACGACACCGCCCGGCACTCCCTGGACGAGATCCGGCTGGCCCTCGCGCTGCCCGAGCACGTGCCGCTGGTCGACTGCGACGCGCGGGTGCGGACCTCGGGCAAGAAAGTGCTGGTCACCCTCGTGGACCACCTCTACCAACTGGCCCTGGCGCAGGAGAGCGCATCGTGACCGACATCGACCCCTCACCGCACCCCTTCGCCGCGCCGGGCTGCCCCGCGCACCCGGACGCCGTACCGCTGGCCGGACTGGAGTACCAGCAGACGCCGTCCCAGCTGTACCGGGGGCTGCGGGCCGAACACGGCGCCGTGGCGCCCGTACTCCTCGACGGCGGCATCCCCGCCTGGCTGGTCCTCGGCTACCCCGAGGTCAGCTATGTGACCAGCCACGACGAGCTGTTCGCCCGCGACTCGCGCCGCTGGAACCAGTGGGGGAGCATCCCGCCCGACTGGCCCCTGCTGCCCTACGTCGGTCATCAGCCGTCCGTCCTGTTCACCGAGGGCGAGGAGCACCGGCGGCGGGCCGGTGTCATCACCCAGGCACTGGCCGGCATCGACCAGTTCGAGCTGGCCCGGGACTGCCGGCAGCTCGCCGACCGGCTCATCGCCGCCTTCGCCGGAAGCGGCCGGGCCGAGCTCATGAGCGGCTACGCGCACCCCCTGCCGATGCGGGCCGCCGTGCGCGTGTGCGGGATGCCGCACGGCGGCGCCGAGACCCGGCACCTGGTCGAGGACCTGCGCATCTCCCTGGACGCCTCCGAGGGCGACGACCCGGTCGCCGCCTACACGAGGGTGGGCGAGCGCATCCACCGACTGGTCCGCCACAAGCGCGAGCGGCCCGGACCCGACGTCACCTCCCGCATGCTGACCCACCCGGCGGGACTGACCGACGAGGAGGTCGTCCAGGACCTGATCTCGGTCATCGCCGCCGCCCAGCAGCCCACCGCCAACTGGATCGGCAACACGCTGCGGCTGCTGCTCACCGACGAACGCTTCGCCCTGAACGTCTCCGGCGGCCGCCTGAGCGTGGGGGAGGCGCTCAACGAGGTGCTGTGGCTGGACACGCCCACGCAGAACTTCATCGGACGCTGGGCCGTCAACGACACCCAGCTGGGCGGCCGGCAGATCCGGGCCGGGGACTGCCTCGTCCTCGGCCTCGCCGCGGCCAACACCGACCCGCAGCTCTGGCCCGAGGCACACGTCGGTGCCGAGAACTCCGCGCACCTGTCCTTCAGCAACGGCGAGCACCGATGCCCCTACCCCGCGCCGCTGCTCGCCGACGTCATCGCCCGCACCGCGGTCGAGACCCTGCTGGAACGCCTCCCCGACCTCGTACTGGCCCTTGATCCCGAGCAGTTGACCTGGAGGCCGTCCATCTGGATGCGCGGACTGACGGCCCTGCCCGCGCTCTTCACGCCCGTCGTGGCCTGAGAACCGGCGCGCGGTACCTCATCAGGACACGGGGGTGAAGCGCACCGGCAGCGACTGCGGGCCCCGGGTGAACACCCCCCGCTCCACCACCTCGAAGCCGTCTTCCGTCCGCAGGTCGGGCAGCGCGTCCAGGAGTTGCCCGACCCCGGTCTCGACCTCGGCCTTCGCCAGCAGGGCGCCGACGCAGAAGTGCCGGCCGAGAGCGAAGGCGAGGTGGTCGGCGGCGGCCGAGAAGGCGGTCGTCGTGGTCAGGTCGTCGCGCATGATGTCGAAGCGGTCCGGGTCGCGGTAGCGGCTCTCGTCCCGGTTGGCCGCCCCTATCAGGCACGTGACGGTGGCACCGGCGGGTATCGTGCCGCCGCTGAGCGTGACCTCCGTCGCCGTCTGACGCATGATCATGTGGACCGGAGGGGTGTAGCGCAGGGTCTCGGCGAAGGCGCGGGGGATCAGGCTCCGGTCCTCGCGCACCGCCGCCAACTGCTCCGGGTGGGCCAGCAGGTTGGCGAAGATACCGGCGATCGCCTTGTCGGTGGTCTCGCCGCCCGCGGCCAGCAGCAGGCTGCAGAACGCCTTGATGTCCTCGTCGCTCATGCGGACCCCGTCCACCTCCGCGGCGCACAGGGTCGACAGCAGGTCGTCGCCCGGGTTCTCGCGGCGCTCCCGGACGACCGGGATCATGTACTCGGCGAACTCCGTCCGGGTGCGCGCACCGGCCGCCGCGACCTCCGGGTCGCCGGAGAGGTTGCCGAGGAACGCGATGACCGACGTGTACCAGCCGTGGAACCGGTCGTGGTCGGCCTTGTCCAGGCCCAGCATGTCCGCGATGACGTTGACCGGGAAGCGGGTCGCGTAGTCGGCGACCAGGTCGGCGCGGCCGGTGTGCCGGAAGGCGTCGATCAGTTCACGGGAGTTGCGCTCGATCACCGGCAGGAACCGCTCCTGGAGGTCGGCCCCCCGGAAGGCGGGGGCGACCAGGGCGCGCCGGACCGCGTGCTCCCGGCCGCTCAGCTGGAGGATGGTCCTGCCGTGCACGGGCTCGAGCTGCCAGTCGTAGTTCTCCGTCGTGAACCGGTCGCCGCGGTCCTTGAAGACGCGTTCCACGTCCTCGTAGCGCGAGACGATCCAGCTCTGGGTGGCCTCGTGCCGGATGAGGGGCGCGCCGTCCCGCATCATCCGGTAGACCGGATACGGGTTCGCCGCGAATTCGGGGGAGAGGATGTCGGGGACCTGCTGCGCTGTGGACATGAGGCTCCTCGGTCGGCAACGGCCTTGTCCCGCCAGGCTATTGTCGACGCGGCGCCTTCGACAGACCGCGCGGCCGGGTGACCGCTCCCTCAGACCTCGCCGTCCCCGGCGCCGTCCACCGAGGCGCGCAGCCGTGCGCCGGCCATCCGCACGTGCTCGGCCGTCGCCCGGTCCGCCGCCTCCGGGTCGCGGGCCCGGATGGCCCGGAGCACCGCGTCGTGTTCGCACAGCGTGCCGCTGACGGTGCCCTCGATGTCGCTGACGCGCTCAGCGATGTCGACGTCGATGAACGCCGTGGCGTCACCGCCCGCGTCGCGCAGGTGCCGGAGGTGCTCCTCCAGCCCGGCCACGTCCGCGTCGCTCGCCCGCTGGGCCGCGAGCCGGGCCGAGACGCCCTCCATGTACGTGCGGACCTCGACCAGGTCCCGCGTACGCCGCTGGCCCAGCATGGCCCCAGTTGATCGCCCGGGGCAGGAACTCCGAGGTGCCCTCGCGGACGTAGGACCCCGAGCCGGGACGGATCTAGATGATCCCGAGCACGTCCAGGAACTCGTGCCGCTGATGAAACCGGGCACCGTCGTCCTCACCCCCGACCCGGCCGCCGCCTACGCCGGCCTGCTCTTCTCCCGCGGGGACGCCGCCAAGCAGGAACTGGCCTTCGGCGCCGTCGCTCGGGCGGGGCGGGCACCGCGGGAATGCACCGGCGGGGGTCGGTGTTGTGCCCATGTGACTGACATGCGCGAGTCAGAACGGATGCCGCGCACGAGGTCGGAAGGAGCACCCATGGCACGCAGTACCGCACGCCCGGTCGTCCGGCTGAAGTCGACGGCGGGGACCGGCGTCACCTATGTGACGCGCAAGAACCGGCTCAACGACCCCGACCGTCTCGTGCTGCGCAAGTACGACCCGGTGGCGGGGGAGCACGTGCCGTTCCGCGAGGAACGCTGATCGACGCGACGGCACGACGGCACGTCCGAGCGAGGAGAGACCCATGAAGGTGCGTAAGTCGCTGCGCTCACTCAAGGCCAGGCCCGGGGCGCAGGTGGTGCGCCGCCGCGGTGTGACCCATGTGATCAACAAGAAGGACCCGCGTTCCAAGGCCCGCCAGGGCTGAGCGGGCGAGCGTGCCGCGGCCCGGCCCCGCGATCGGCGGAGCCGGGCCGCGGCCTGTCCGGCCGGGGCGGCCCGCGCCGCCGACGTCCCGCGCCCCCCTGGCACACTGCTGGACGCGTGGACGCGCCACCCGCTTCAGGCATCAGGAGGACTTCGCCATGACCGAGCAGCCGCTGGACCGTGTCGCCCGGATCGAGCGCCGGTTCAACAGGCTCTTCGCGGAGTACTTCGACACCCTGGGCGCGACCTTGGACGCCCCCTCCTTCAGCCGTTTCACCCCGGACTGCGTCGGCCTGCTGCGCGACCTCTCGCTGCGCGGCGGCAAGCGGATGCGGGTCGTGCTGCTGCACGAGGCCGCGCGCCTGGTGACCGCCGAACCGGTCGAGGGGCTGGACGCCGCCGCGCTGAGCGTCGAACTCCTGCAGACCCACGGCCTGGTGCACGACGACCTCATCGACGACAGCGCCACCCGGCGCGGCGGCCCCACCACCTACTACGCCTACCGGGAGCGCTTCCCCGGACATCCGCGAACGGCACTCGGCCTCACCGTGCTCGCGGGCGACCTCGCGCTCGCCCTGAGTCTGCGGGTGCTGCTGGACGCGGGGCTGCCGGTCGGGGTGCGGCAGGCCATGGTCGAGGTCCAGACGCGGGCCGCCGCCGACACCTTCGTGGGACAGATCCTCGACCTGGAGCGGGACTTCGCCGACCCGGTACCGGACGCCGAAGCGCTGCACGACGTCGCCGACCACAAGACCGCCCGCTACTCCGTGCTCGCACCGATGCGCCTGGGGCTCCTGGCGGCGGGTGCCGAACCGGACGCCCACGAGGACGAGCTGCGCCGCTACGCCCGGCTGGTCGGCATCTGCGGGCAGATGCGGGACGACTGGCTGGACCTGTTCGGCGCCGAGGAGAACACGGGCAAGCCGGCCGGGGGCGACCTCCGCGAGGGCAGGCGCAGCTACGCCGTCACGCGCCTGCTGGCCGCCGTGACCGGCCCGGAACGCGTGACGGTCGAGGCCGCCCTCGGCGACCGCTCCTGCCCGCCGCAGACCGTCGCCGAGATCCGGGACATCGCCGAACGGCACGGTGTGGACGCCCTGTTGGAGGCGGACATGCGGGGCCACGCCGAAGCCGCCCGCCGGGTGGCCGAGGGCTGGCGCGGCCGGTGGCGGGCGGAGGCCGTCGACTTCTTCGCACGGGTGCCGCTCTGGAGCGTCGAACGCACCGCCTGACCGGTCCGGGGGGACAGCACCGCTGTGCTCCGGGGTGTACGTCCCCGGAGCACAGGTCACACACTCACGTCGTCGCACGACCGCACGGTGATGCGGTCACGGTACGAGCCTCAGCAGGCGGTTGGGCGAGCCCGTGCCGGGGGCGGTCACCTTGCCGGTGGTCGCGCCGTTCACCAGGGCGGTGTCCACCTGGGCCGGGGTGGCCGAGGTGTGGCCGGCCAGGTGGACGGCCGCCGCTCCCGCGACGTGCGGGGTCGCCATCGAGGTGCCCGAGATGGTGTTGGTGGCCGTGTCGCTGGTGTGCCACCCCGCCGTGATCGACGAGCCGGGCGCGAACAGGTCCAGCACGGAACCGTGTGGGGAGTACGGACGGTCCCGGCGCGGCCGTTGTCAGTGGCCGCCCTTACGGTTTCGGGCAGTGGGACCCGTGGAAACGCCGCGGGACCGGCCGGGGAGAGGTCTGCCATGTCGAGGACGTACCTGGAGCTGTCGCAGGACGACGGGAGCACGCACAAGTTCTACGAAGTCACCGTCCAGGGGCAGGTCGTGACGGTGCGCTACGGCCGGATCGGCGCGGCGGGACAGACCCAGACGTCGACCTTCCCCACCGTCCAGAAGGCCGAGGCCGCGGCGGCCAGGAAGATAGGCGAGAAGGTGCGCAAGGGCTACGAACCGGCCGTGCAGGGACAGCGCGCGCCCCGCGCGGTCACCCGCCGGCAGGTGGCCTCCGCGCCGTCGACGGCTCGCGCGGTCGCACCGGTCCTGTGGCGGTTCCGCACCGGCTCGGCGGCCTTCGGCATCCACATCGACGAGGACAGGTGCTGGGTGGGCAACCAGGCGGGCGACGTCTACACCCTCGCCCACGGCGGCGAGGTCCTCGCCCGCTACCAGCTGCCGGACGGCGTCAAGTGCCTGGTCGCCGACGACTTCTGGATCTACGCCGGCTGCGACGACGGCCGGGTCTACGACCTGTCGTCCAAACTGCCCTTCGCCGCCTACGACATCGCGGCCGACGTGGACATCTTCTGGCTCGACATCCACGAGGGCGTGCTGAACGTCGCGGACCGAGCCGGCCGGCTCACCGTGATCGACCACGAGGACGAACACCAGTGGTCGCGTGGCGGACGCGGTGAGCACGCCTGGATGGTGCGCGCCGACGACCGGGCCGTCTACCACGGGCACACCCGCGGCGTGACCGCCCACTCCCCGGACGGCGGCGCCGAGTTGTGGCACACACCCACCCAGGGCGCCGTGCTCTTCGGCTGGCAGGAGGACGACGCGGTCTACGCGGGCACCGCGCGGCACACGGTCCAGCGGCTGTCCAAGGCCACCGGTGCCGTCGAGGCGACGTACCACTGCGACAGCCCGGTGTACTCGTGCGCCACCTCTCCCGGTGGCCGGTTCGTCTTCGCCGGCGACTCCGCGTCCTCGGTGTACTGCTTCGACCGGGACGGCACCCGGCTGTGGAAGCTGGGCACGGGAGGTGGCTCCGCCCTGTCCATGCAGTACCGCGACGAGCGGCTCTTCCTCGTCACCACCGACGGTTCCCTGGTGTGCGTGGACGCCGGAGAGGCGGCGGTCACGGCCGCGCAGCAGGGCTCGGTGCCCGTCGCCCGCGACGTGAAGCTCGCGGCCACCCTGCCGACGTACGAGCCCGCCACCGCCGCGGCCGCCGTGACGACCGTGACCGCGGCGCCCGCGGGCTCCGTCGTGGTCGAATGCGTCCAGGACAACGGCCGCACCCGGATCCACGTGGTGACGGAAGGGTACGACCGGTCGTGGAACGTCCAGTTCCCGAGGGCGATCCGGGAACCGGGCGCGCGCTACGTGGTCGACGCGCTGCACGCCGCGTCGGGCGGCTTCTACCGGGTGCGGGGTGACATCAGGCGTCTGCGGTGACGGTGCCGGGCGGCGTCAGGCGATCGAGGCCGCGATGACGGCGGAGACGGCGAGGTTGCAGGACGCCGTCACCCACACGGCCGGGTGCGGCTCCGGCTCCACCAGCGTCGCGCCCAGCCGCCCCGGGGTGATCAGGTCGACCACCAGGAAGGCCACCGCCATCATCACCAGGCCCAGCAGCCCGAAGACGGCCGTGGAGACCAGGCCCTTGCCGAAGTCCTCGTACGTCGTCCATATGGAGGTGAAGACGATGCCGCCGATGCCCAGCAGCGCCGAGCTGAGCACCAGGGCGGCGTTGCGGTTGCGCTGCTCCCAGATCTGCCGGCCGAGCTTTCCGGGCGTCAGCACGTCCACGAGGACGATGCCGAGGACCAGGAGGACCAGCCCCAGCCCGCCGTATGCGGCGGCCCGGCCGAGTCCGTTGACGATGTCGCTCGTACATGGCGCCGATGCCGAGGCCGAGGGCCATCAGGACGATGTCGTTGGTGATGGCGAAGGCGCCGATGACCCCGTCGAAGGAGAAGGAGGCGTCCAGCACCTCCAGGTAGAGGAACATGAAGAACGCCGCCTTGCCCGCCAGCCGGACGGGGGACCCGGACGGCCTCCCCGCCCGTTCCGCGTCCTTCTCCGCCTCCTGCTCGCGCTCCTCCTCGTCCTCCAGCCGTTGCTCGAAGAAGCCGGAGAGGCCGCCGACGACCAGATAGGTGATCAGACCGGCGACGCCCGCCAGCAGCACCGTCTGCGCCTTGTCGGCATGCGTGCCACCGTGCTGGTGGGCGTGGGCGCCGAAGGTGGTCGCCGAGACCAGCAGCACGATCAGGGCGATGCAGACCGACAGCATGTCCACCCTGCCGAGCCGCGCCAGCGGACGCTCCAGCCACTCCAGCCACTTGATCTCCCGGTCCTCGAACACGAAGTCCAGGAAGATCATCATCAGGAACATGCCGCCGAAGGCCGCGATCGACGGATGGGCGTCCGTCACCAGCTCCTGGTAGCGGTCCTTGTCGGTGAGCGCCAGGTGCACCGCGTTCCAGGGACTCAGCCGGGCACTGATCGCCACGATCACCACCGGGAAGACCAGCCGCATCCCGAACACCGCGATCACGATGCCGACCGTGAGGAAGATCCGCTGCCAGAAGACGTTCATCTTCTTCAGGATCCCGGCGTTGATCACCGCGTTGTCGAAGGAGAGCGAGACCTCCAGGACCGACAGGATCGCCACGATGCCGAGGGCGGTCCAACCGTCGTAGAACACACCCGCCACCAGGCCGAGGGCCGTGACGGCGAAGGCCCAGCGGAACGTCCTGACAAGCACCGGCACTCATTCCTGTCGTCGCGCTGTACGGGGCGGCATCCCATGCCAGTGCCCACCACGCACGTTGTTTACCACGCTGGAGTCGTTCGTTTCCTTGAGTGGTTCGTGTCTCAGGGAGTAGGTTCGCCGCCATGACGGCATCCCGGCACTTCCGGAATCCGGCCACCGCAGAGGAGCTGCGCCGGGCGGGACTGCGGGTGACCGCCGCCCGGGTCGCGCTGCTGGAGACCGTACGGGCGGGGGACCACCTCGACGCCGAAGCCCTCAGGTCCGGGGTGCGCCGGCGCGTGGGACACGTCTCCCTGCAGGCCGTGTACGACGCCCTGCACGCCCTCACCGCGGCACGGCTCGTGCGCCGCATCGAACCGCCCGGCGGACCGGCGCGGTTCGAGGGACGGGTCGGTGACAACCACCACCACGTCCTGTGCCGGACCTGCGGCGCGATCGCCGACGTCGACTGCGCCGTCGGCGACGCGCCCTGCCTGACCGCCTCCGACGACCGCGGGTTCGTGATAGACGAGGCCGAGGTCATCTACCGGGGCCTGTGCCCCGACTGCTCCACCCCCGGCAGTTCTCCAGCACCCTGATCCGCCCCGTTCGGAAGGATTCCCATGTCCGAGAACCACGACGCCATCGTGACCGACGCGAAGGCCGAGGAGACGGGTGGCTGCCCGGTCGCCCACCAACGCGCCCCGCACCCCACGCAGGGCGGCGGAAACCGTCAGTGGTGGCCGGAGCGGCTCAACCTCAGGATCCTCGCCAAGAACCCCGCCGTCGCCAACCCGCTCGGCGACGGGTTCGACTACGCCGCGGCCTTCGACTCCCTCGACCTGCCGGCCGTGAAACGCGACATCGCCGAGGTGCTGACCACCTCGCAGGACTGGTGGCCCGCCGACTTCGGCCACTACGGCCCGCTGATGATCCGGATGGCCTGGCACAGCGCGGGCACCTACCGCATCAGCGACGGCCGCGGCGGCGCGGGCGCCGGACAGCAGCGCTTCGCCCCGCTCAACAGCTGGCCGGACAACGGCAACCTCGACAAGGCCCGCCGCCTGCTGTGGCCGGTCAAGAAGAAGTACGGCCAGAACCTCTCCTGGGCCGACCTGCTCGTCCTCACCGGCAACGTCGCGCTGGAGACGATGGGCCTGGAGACCTTCGGCTTCGCCGGCGGCCGCGCCGACGTCTGGGAGGCCGAGGAGGACGTCTACTGGGGCCCCGAGACCACCTGGCTCGACGACCGGCGCTACACCGGCGACCGCGAGCTGGAGAACCCGCTCGGCGCCGTCCAGATGGGTCTGATCTACGTCAACCCGGAAGGCCCGAACGGCAACCCGGACCCGATCGCCGCCGCCCGCGACATCCGTGAGACGTTCCGCCGCATGGCGATGAACGACGAGGAGACCGTCGCGCTCATCGCCGGCGGACACACCTTCGGCAAGACCCACGGTGCCGGTCCGGCAGACGCCGTCGGCGACGACCCCGAGGCCGCCGCCATGGAGCAGCAGGGCCTCGGCTGGAAGAGCACCCACGGCACGGGCAAGGGCGGCGACGCCATCACCTCCGGCCTGGAGGTCACCTGGACCAGCACGCCCACCCGGTGGGGCAACGGCTTCTTCAAGAACCTCTTCGAGTACGAGTACGAGCTGGAGCAGAGCCCGGCCGGCGCCCACCAGTGGGTGGCCAAGGACGCCCCCGAGATCATCCCCGACGCGCACGACCCGGCGAAGAGGCACCGCCCGAGGATGCTCACCACCGACCTGTCGCTGCGCCTCGACCCGGTCTACGGGCCGATCTCCCGCCGGTTCTACGAGAACCCGGAGGAATTCGCCGACGCCTTCGCCCGCGCCTGGTTCAAGCTGACCCACCGTGACATGGGCCCGAAGTCCCTGTACCTCGGCCCGGAGGTCCCCGAGGAGACCCTGCTCTGGCAGGACCCGCTGCCCGAGCCCGAGGGCGCGCCCGTCGACGCCGAGGACGTCGCGACCCTGAAGACCAAGCTCCTCGAGTCCGGCCTGTCCGTGGCACAGCTGGTCACCACCGCCTGGGCCTCGGCGTCCACCTTCCGCGGCAGCGACAAGCGCGGCGGCGCCAACGGCGCCCGCATCCGCCTCGAGCCGCAGCGCGGCTGGGAGGTCAACGAGCCGGACGAGCTGGCGCAGGTGCTGCGCGTCCTGGAAGGCGTCCAGCGGGAGTTCAACTCCGGTTCGGGCGCGAAGAAGGTCTCCCTGGCCGACCTGATCGTCCTCGGCGGCTCCGCGGCCGTGGAGAAGGCGGCCAAGGAAGCCGGATTCCCCGTCGAGGTCCCCTTCGCCGCGGGCCGCGTGGACGCGACGGAGGAGCACACCGACGCCGAGTCGTTCGAGGCCCTCGAACCGACCGCCGACGGTTTCCGCAACTACCTCGGCAAGGGCAACCGGCTGCCGGCCGAGTACCTGCTCCTGGACCGGGCGAACCTGCTCACCCTGAGCGCACCCGAGATGACCGTCCTGGTCGGCGGTCTGCGCGTGCTGGGTGCGGGCCATCAGCAGTCCCAGCTCGGCGTGTTCACCCGGACGCCCGGCTCGCTGACCAACGACTTCTTCGTCAACCTGCTCGACCTGGGCACCGAGTGGAAGGCGACGTCCGAGGACCGGACCACCTTCGAGGGCCGCGACGCCGCCACGGGCGAGGTCAAGTGGGCCGGCAGCCGCGCCGACCTGGTGTTCGGCTCGAACTCCGAGCTGCGGGCGCTCGCCGAGGTCTACGCGAGCGACGACGCCAAGGAGAAGTTCGTGCACGACTTCGTCGCCGCCTGGGTCAAGGTCATGAACCTCGACCGCTTCGACCTGGCCTGATCCACTCACCCGCACCGGGGGCCTGTCCCAGAGCCCCCGGTACAGGTCTTGGTACGGGCTCCGGGCGGGGCGAAATCCGGTGGCCGGGCCCGGCGCACGGTGCTGGGATGGCCTGATGCTCAGTGACGCGCCGGTGACCGTGGACCGGGGGCGGTACCAGGACACCGTCACCCCCTGGGAGGAACCGGCCTGGCGCACCGAGGCCATCGGCTGGATCGAGGCCCGGCTGGCCGCCCACGGCCTGCGGCCGACGGGACCGTGGCGGGTGCGGCTGCGGCCCTGGTCCGTCCTGCTGCGGCTGTGCGTCGGGGGAGGCGACATCGTCTGGTTCAAGGCGAACCCGCCCGCCAGTGCCTTCGAGGGCGCGCTGACCGCGGCGCTGGCCCGCTGGGTCCCCGGGCACGTGCTGGAGCCGCTGGCGGTGGACACCGGCCGGGGCTGGTCGCTGCTGCCGGACGGCGGGCCGCTCTTCCGGGACGTCCTGGCACGGGAGACGGTCACTCCCGGCGCGTGGGAGGAACTCCTGCGCCAGTACGCGGCCATGCAGCACGCCCTGACCTCGCGCGCGGGCGACATCGAACGCCTCGGGGTGCCCGCCGTGCCCGTGGGCGCGCTGCCCGGCGTGCTCGACCGGCTCGACCAGACCCCGCTGCCCCGGCGCCACCGGCTCGCGCTGCGGGAACTGCGCCCCCGACTGCCCCACTGGTGCGCGGAGCTCGCGGCCCTGGGCGTCCCGGACTCCCTCGACCACGCGGACCTGCACGACGGCCAGCTCTTCTGGCCCGCGCCCGGCCGGTTCACCTTCTTCGACTGGGGCGACGCCGTCGTCGCCCACCCCTTCTCCAGCCTCGCCGTCCCCGCCCGCCGGGCGGCCGAGCTCCATGGAACGCGGGTACTGCCGCGCCTGCGCGACGCCTACCTGGAACCCTGGACGGGCGACGGCCGTACGCCCGCACAGCTGCGGCGCGCGGTGAGCCTCGCCTGGCGGCTCAGCGCCCTGCACCGCGCCGCCGCCTACGGCAGGCTCTTCCCCGCCGCGTCCGGCGGCGCGGGTGCCGCGACGGGCGCGGCAGGCGCACACTGCCTCCTCGAACTGCTGGACGAACCCCCTGTGTAGCGGCGGCCGGTCCCAGCGGCCGGTCCCAGCGGGCCGGACCCGGCGGCCGGTCCCCGGCGCGCGGGCCGTTGTCAGTGGCGGATGCGAGGCTTCACCACATGGATGAGGTGGAGTTCATGCGGGGCAGGGTCTACGGCGCCGACCACGACAGCCCCGGGCCGCGCGCCGGGCGCAGCTACGCGCACCTGGTGGGCGGCCCCCTGGACGGCCTGCTGCTGGACGTCACGGACCTCACGGAGCAGGAGCGCGGAGCTGCCGTGGCGCTGGCGACGGAGATAGGCCGCTACGGCCCGGGCGGCCGCTCCTCCTACGCCCCGAGGCCGGGCGACGCCCGCCGCTTCGACTGGCGGGGCGACGTGCCCTGATCCGGCCCCACCGCCGTCTGAGCGGTCAGCGCCGCCAGCAGCCAGTCGTGCGCCGTCCCGGGGGTCGGCTCCGGCCGCCCGCCCGGCGCGGTGTTCACCTCGGCCACCAGCTCCCAGTAGCCGTCCAGGCGGGGATCGGCAGCGAGTTGTCCGGCCAGTCGGCGGCGGAAGCCGGGAGTATCCCGCACCCCGTACGCATCCGCGTACGCGGTGACGAACCCGTCCAGCGCCTCACTCGGGTGCGGCTCCCGGCCCCGGCGCAGGTGCGCCCCGGCCAGCTCGTACGCCTCCGCGAGCCCCGCGTACAGCACGGCGGCTCCCCACGCCCCGGCGGACCGGTGCGCCTCGGGCTGGGGCCGGGCGGTGCCCGGACACGGGGCGAGGGCGAGGGCGTTGAGACGGGCGAAGGCCAGGACCTGGGCGGGAGCGGGATCGTCGGGCGGCTGCGGCACCGCCACGTCCAGGAAGGCGCCGGCCGACCGGGTCGACATCCGCGCCGGCAGCCAGCCGCGCCAGAACCGCACCAGTGGTGCCGTGCTGGGCGGGACGGACACGGCACCGATCAACCGCAGCCGGTCTGCCTGCTCGCCCGGCGCGGATTCCTGGACCAGCCGCAGCGCGGCCTCCCGCCAGCGCAACGCCCTCAGCTCCGAGCCGACCTCACGCAGCCGGCCCGCCACCGCGGCCTCCAGCGCTCCGCCCTCCCGTGCGCCACCGGCCGCCGTGCCGTCCGTGTGCCGCTCGTCGAGGATCCGCCGTACCTCGGGGACGCCCAGCCCCAGGGCACGCAGCGAACGGATCATCCGCAGCCGGTCGAGTGCCTCCGGGCCGTACCGCCGGTGCCCGCCGGCGCTGCGCGACGCCTCCGGCAGCAGACCCCGGTCCGAGTAGAAGCGGACCGTCTTGACGGTGACACCCGCCCCCTCGGCCAGCTCGCCGATGCCGCACAGGCCGTCGTTCGACGTGAACACTTGAACCTCCCTCAGGGGGAGTTCCTACCGTACCGGCGACGGCGGACCGGCGATCGGGCCGGGCCGCCCCGTGGACGGAGGAGAGAGAAGACCATGACCGCGTTCATCCTGGTGCCGGGCATGTTCACCGGCACGCACATCTGGCAGGACACCGCCGCGCGCCTGACCGCGGCGGGCGCCGAGGTGCACACGGTCGCCCTCACCGGACTCGACGGACCGCGCACCTCCCATCGCGCCGCAGTCGACCTGGAGACCCACATCGCGGACGTGCTCGCGGTGGTCGACTCGGTGGGCGCGGACGAGGACCGGCGGATCGTGCTGGTCGGCCACGACTACGGCATCCACCCGGCGGTCGGTGCCGCCGACCGGCGTGCGGAGCGCGTCCAGCGGATCGTCCACCTGGACTCGGGCCTGGCGCGGGACGGCGTCCCGGCCCTGGCCGCCGTACCCGACCAGTCCCTGCGCGAGCGTCTCGCCGGAACCGCCGGGACCGGTGGGGCGGACCAGGCCCAGGGGCTGCTGCCGCCCCCGGCGCTCGACGAGTGGCGTGACTGGGGCAGCACCGCGGGAGTCTCCGACGCCGCGCTGGACCGGCTCACCGCCCTCGCCGCGCCGCAGCCCCTGGGCACCCTGCTGCAGCCGCTGCGGCTGACCGGCGCCGTCGACCAGGTGCCCACCACCGGGGTGCTGTGCACCGGCAACGGCACGAGCATCGAGCTGATCCAGATGCTGGTGCGCCTCGGCGACCCCGCGCTGCGCCCGCTGACCGATCCCCGGGCGACCTTCTTCGAACTCCCCACCGGCCACTGGCCGATGCTGTCCTGCCCCGGAGAGCTGACGGACGTACTGCTGCGGGCCGCGGCGGGCGAGGGGCACCGGCTGGAGCCGGTCGACGACGCCGCGGGGCCGGGGCATCTGCGGCCGTTCCTGATGGATGTGCCCGAGGTCCCGAGGGAGCGGCACGGGAACGTCGACCTCTATCTGCCCGCCGCCGAGGAGCCCCGGCCCGCGGTGGTGTTCGTGCACGGCGGCCCGGTCCCCGCCGACGCCCGGCCGACCCCGCGGGACTGGCCCACCCTGACGGGGTACGCACGGTGCGTGGCCGGGGACGGAGCTGTGGGCGTCCTCCTCGACCACCGTCTGCACGACCTCGGCGACTACGAGCGGGCCGCCGCGGACGTGGCCGCCGCCGTGGAGCTGGCGCGGGCCGATCCGCGGGTGGACGGGGACCGGATCGCGCTGTGGTTCTTCTCCGGCGGGGGCCTGATCGCCGCCGACTGGCTGGACGCGCCCCCGGCGTGGCTGCGCTGCCTGGCGGCCACCTACCCCGTGCTGGCGCCCCTGCCGAACTGGGGACTGTCCGGGACCCGTCTGCGACCTGCGCGCGCCCTGGCGAACGCGGGTGACCTGCCCGTCGTGCTCACCCGGGTGGGACGGGAGATGCCGGAACTCGCCGCCACCGTCGAGGAGTTCCTGGCCGCGGCCGAGGACTGCGGGGCGGACGTGGAGGTGATCGACGTACCGCACGGCCACCACGGCTTCGAGACCATCGACGTCACCGACGCATCGCGTACGGCGGTACGTCACGCGGTGCGCACGGTGCTGGACCACACCTTCGGGGCCGGGACCAGGGCCGGGACCAAGAGCAGGACAGGGACCGGGACACGGTGACGGCGGGCGGCAGGCGGCACGGTCACCCTCGGCTTCACCGCGCACAAGGGCGGCACCAACACCTCCCCGACCGCGTTCAGCCTGAACGAAGCCCGCTGCGCCACGACGTGACCGTCACCACGACACCTCGCGGACGTCGGCCCGGCTCTGCGGCTGCGTCGTCGCCGTGATCTCCGAGCGGTGACGGCTCGCCGTGAACGTCACCTCGAGGGTCTGCGGCGCGCTCTGCTCCGTACTCACCGTGAAGCCCTGGTCCGGCACGGCCGAGATCAGGCACACCCCGCCGTCGCCGAACCGCACGGTCGCCTTGCCGCCCTCGGACGGCACCGTGTACACGCCCGCCCCGCCCTCCTCGCATCCCGGGTCGCCCCCGCCCGCGGGAGGTCGCGGGGCGGTGGAGCGGGCGCTCGGCGTCGGCGTGGGGGGCGTGGTCGGCTCCGGCGGGCGCGCGCTGGTGCGGGACGGCCGCGGGGTGGGCTTCCGGCTGGTCGGTGACGGGCTGGGAGCGGCCGTCACGGTCTTGGAGACGGTCGGACGGGGCGGGGCCGGCAGTTCCTTGGGCGCCGTCTGCGCGACCGGCGCGGTCGGCCGGGTCGACCCCACCACGAAGTGGATGGTGATGATGACAGCCGTCACGCTGGCCGCCGTGCAGGACAGCCAGATGATCAGGTAGCGCAGGAGGCGGGACACGACACCATAGTGACGGACCGGCTAACGTGCCTGCCCATGGCCTCCGTACTTGTCGTCGAGGACGACCCTGTGATCCGGGCCGCGCTGATCGAGGTCCTCACCGGCCACGGCTACGCGGTGAAGACCGCTCACCAGGGTTTCGAGGCGCTGCGCGACATCACCCAGAGCCCGCCGGACATCGTCGTGCTCGACCTCGGCCTGCCCGACCTCGACGGACTCGACGTGCTGCGGATGATCCGGGGCATATCCCGCGTCCCGGTGCTGGTCGCCACCGCCCGGGACGACGAGACCGAGATCATCCGGCTGCTCAACGCCGGGGCCGACGACTACCTGGTCAAACCCTTCTCCGGCGGTCAGCTCGCGGCCCGGCTCGGCGCCGTGCTGCGCCGCTCCGCGCCCGCCGAGCTCCGGGCCGCGCGGCTGCCCGTCCTCCAGGTCGCCGACCTCCGCATCGACCCCACGGCACGCACCGCCCACCTCTCCGGCCGCGAGCTGCCCCTCACCCGCCGCGAGTTCGACCTGCTCGCCTACCTGGCCGCCAACGCCGACCAGGTCATCTCGCGACAGCGGATCCTCGCCGAGGTGTGGCAGCAGCCGTACGTGGAGGACCAGACGGTGGACGTCCACCTGTCCGCACTGCGCCGCAAGATGGGGGAGAAGGCGCGCAAGCCCCGCTACCTCCACACGGTGCGCGGCATCGGCATCAAGCTGGTCAGCGCGCCATGAGACGGGCCCTGGCCGGGATCGCCCTGGCCGTCACCTCCATGGTGGCGCTGTCGTTCCTCGTCCCCCTCGCCCTCCTCGTGCGCGAACAGGCCCGCGACCGGGTCACCACCGCCGCCGAGCAGCGCGCCGCCGCCCTCTCCCCGGTGCTCGCCCTCACCACCCGGCGCGCCGACGTCCAGCAGGCCGTCGCGGAACTCGGCTCCGCCGACCAACTGGTCGTGCGGTTGCCCGACGGCGGCTTCGTCGGCACCCCGCACGCGCCCGAGGAGGCCCTCGACCGGGCCGTACGGGGGCGTGAGACGCTCGCCGTGGACACCGCGGACGGCTGGGCCTACCTGCAGCCCGTGGTCCTGCGGGGCGACCGGGTCGCGGTCGTCGAGGCCTACGTGCCCGCCGCGGACCTCACCCGGGGCGTCGCGGCCTCGTGGGGCGTGATGGCACTGCTCGCCGTCGGCCTGGTGGGCGGCTCCGTACTGGTCGCCGACCGGCTCGGCGCCCGGGTGGTCCGCTCCTCCCGGGGCCTGAAACGGGCCTCCCTCGCCCTCGGCACCGGCGACCTCGGCGTACGGGTCGAACCGGACGGCCCGCCCGAGCTCCAGGAGGCCGGGGTGGCGTTCAACACCATGGCCGACCGGGTCGTCGACCTGCTCGCCGTCGAACGCGAGCTGGTCGCCGACCTCTCGCACCGGCTGCGCACCCCGCTGACCGC
Source organism: Streptomyces violaceorubidus (assembly GCF_000717995.1). Lineage (GTDB taxonomy): Bacteria > Actinomycetota > Actinomycetes > Streptomycetales > Streptomycetaceae > Streptomyces > Streptomyces violaceorubidus. Next base: position 71,253 of record NZ_JODM01000030.1, on the reverse strand, counting down.
CCTCTACCTGGAGGCCGACCGGATGGGCGCGACGCCGAGCGCGCGGCGGGTCACGGAGGCGGCGGGGCAGCTGGAGCGCGAGCTGGACTCGATCATCGCGGCGGCGCGCACCCCGTTGGCGTCGGCGCAGCTCGCCGGGGCCGGGGCGGGTACGGCGAAACCGTGCGACCTCGCCGAGGTGGTCGCCCTGCGCCTGGACTTCTGGTCGGTCCTCGCCACCCAGCAGGAACGTCCGTTCGAGCGCTCCCTCACCCCGCGGCCGACACCCGTGGCCTTCCCCGAGGACGACCTCGCCGCCGTCGTCGACGCCCTGATCGGCAACGTCTTCCGGCACACCCCGCAGGGCACCCGCTTCCTCGTGCGCGTGGAACGCCGGGACCGGCACGTGCACCTCACGGTCGACGACGCCGGAGGGGGCGTGGCCGATCCCGAGGCGGCCCTCACCCGGGGCGTCAGCGTCGGCGGTTCCACCGGTCTGGGCCTGGACATCGTGGCCCGGGCGGCCCGCACGGCCGACGGCGAACTGACGATCAGCCGCGCGCCGCTCGGGGGCGCACGGGTGACGGTGTCGTTCGCGCTGGCGGACACGCGGTCGGCCGCCGGCGGTGAGCGGTGAGCGGTGACAGTCGCGGCCGGGTGGCGGTGAGCGGTGACGGCCGCGGCCGGGTGGCGGTGAGCGGCGTCAGCGGCCGGTGCCGAAGTCCTGGGTCCACCAGGGGCCGCCGTCGCCGAAGTGGACGCCGACGCCCAGCTCCTTGAAGGAGCAGTTGAGTATGTTCGCCCGGTGGCCGGGGCTGTTCATCCAGGAGTCCATCACCGACGCGGCGTCCGCCTGGCCCCGGGCTATGTTCTCGCCCAGGGTCGACCACTGGTAACCGGCGGCCTCGACCCGGCTCGCCATGGTGGAGCCGTCGGGCCCCGTGTGGGACATCACACCGCTGCTCGCCATGACGTCGCTGTAGTCGTCGGCGGCCCGGGTCAGCCTGTCGTTCGCGGTGACCGGCGAGCAGCCCGCCGCGGCCCGTTCCTCGTTCACCAGCGCGAGGACCTGCGCCTCGGCCCCGCCCGTCGCGCCGGAACCCGATCCGGAGTCCGACCCGCCGCCCGACCCGGAGCCCGATCCCGACCCCGAGCCCGATCCGGCCCCGGAACCGCTGCCGCCGCCGGACCCGTCACCGGCGCTCTTCGTGGTGGCCCTGACGGGAGTCTTCGAGGCCGGTGCGGGAGCCTCGGTGGGGTCGGCCGTCGGGCTCGCCGTCCGCCTCGGCTTCTTCTTCGGCTCGGTGCTCGGGCTCGGCGAACCACTCGCCGTGGGGCTCGGGCTCGCCGACGTGGAAGCGAGCGGTGCCGCACCGCCCGCCGCGTCCTCGGCGTTCGGCGCCCGGTCGGCCGCGTCCGCGGTGACCCGGTCCGAGGCCCCGCCGTCGTCGCCGTCGGTGACGGCCAGCGTGATACCGACGCCCGCGGTCAGGGTGAGGGCGCCGAGCGCCAGCGCGGTGCCGCGGGTCCTGAGCCCGCCGCGGGGGCGGGCGTGGGAGCGGGACGGGCGAGCGGCTCGGCGGGAACCCATGCGCAGGACACCTCGGCTTGTCGGTCGGCTGACGGAGCCCCCCGTACCCGGTGGACGCGACCGCGCCCACCGGGACCGTGGGGGGTGTTCGAGAGCCTAGGACCCGGCCGGCGTGGAAACGCCCGTTCGAAGGTCATCTTCAGAAAGCCTTAAAAGAGCCGCCAAAGTCCGTTGAGGAAGCATGCCGGCACCGCGGCGGCCCCGCCCGCCCCCTTACGCACACGCCGCTCGCCACCCTCGGTCCGCACCGGGGCGCTTCAACGTGAAGGGCGGACACGGGTGCTCACAGGAGCCCGTCCCGTGCCCCCGGTGCTCCGCCGTCACCCCGTGCCCGGCGATTGCCGTGCCGGACGGCCGGACAGCCTGTCGGCGTGCACCGGCAGGTCGCCGGACACCGCCGGCGCGCCCGAGGAGACCGGGTCCTCCCGCCCACCGCCCCGGGCGCGCCGCGCACCGACCAAGGAGGTACCGGACATGCCGTCCACCGCCGACGAACGACAGCTGATCGACGAACTGCGGGACCTGCTGGCCGCCACGGTCGAGGACCTGACCGTGGAGGAGATCGAGCCCGACTCCTCCCTCCAGGACGACCTGGGCGTCGACTCGCTGGCCCGGCTGGAACTGGTCGCCGCGATCGAGGACCGCTGGCAGATCGAGGTGCCCCAGGAGCAGGCGGACCGGCTCACCACGGTGCGGCAGATCGCCGCCCACCTCGCCGAGGCCGTCGCCGCCCCCGCGGGCGGCACCGCGTGAGCCCACGGCACGCCGCCGACCCCGCCCCCGAGGACCGGTCCGCCCTCGTCACGGGGCTGGGACTGACCACCGCGCTGGGCGGCGACACCCCCTCCACCTGGCGGGCCCTGCTGGACGGCGTGTGCGGCGTCGAGCGCGTCGACTTCGCGGAGCCGGAAGGGCCGGCGCAGGTCTATCTCGCGGCCCCGGCAGCGGTCGACCCCAAGACGGTCCTGTCGTCCGCCAAGGCGGCGCACTGCGACCGCGCCGCCCAGTTCGCCCTCGTCGCCGCCCGTGAGGCCGTGCGCGACGCGGGGTTCCCCGACCTGCAGGCGCTCGCCGCGGGCGGCTCGCGGGTGGCCGTGGTCGTCGGGGTGGGGCTGGGCGGCCTCACCAGCATCCTGGAGCAGAACCGGCGCCTTCAGACACAGGGCGCCGGACGGGTGAGCCCGCGCACCATCCCGGTCATGCTGCCCAACCACCCGGCCGCCGAAGTGGGGCTGATGGTAGGAGCCAAGGCCGGTGTGCACACCCCCGTCAGTGCCTGCGCCTCCGGCGCCGAGGCCCTCGCCCAGGCCCTCGACCTGATCCGGGACGGCCGCGCGGACATCGTGGTCGCGGGCGGCGCCGAGGCCGCGCTGCATCCGCTGGCCCTCGCCGGATTCGCGCGGCTCCAGGCCCTCTCCCGGCGCCACGACGACCCCAAGGGCGCCTCCAGGCCCTTCGACGCCGACCGGGACGGCTTCGTGATGGGCGAGGGCGCCGGCATGCTCGTCGTCGAGAGCGCCGCGCACGCCGCCGCCCGCGGCGCCGCTGTGCACGGCAGGCTGACCGGGGCGGGCATCACCAACGACAGCCACCACGTGGCCCAGCCCGCGCCCGGCGGTACCGGCTGCGCGGCGGCCGTCGGCGCCGCGTTGCGCGACGCGGGGCTGGTCCCGGAGCAGGTCCGGCACGTCAACGCCCACGCGACCTCCACACCGCTCGGCGACCTCGGTGAGGCACAGGCGCTGCACAGCGTCTTCGACAAGGCGGTGCGGGACGTGGCGGTCAGTGCCACCAAGGCCGCCTTCGGGCACACCCTCGGGGCCGCCGGAGCCATCGAGGCCGTCCTCACCGTCCTCGCCCTGAGGGAGAGGACGGCACCGCCCGCGTGCAGCCTCGAACGGGTCGACCCCGAGATCGGCCTGAACGTCGTCGGCCGCGACCCGGCGGCCCTGCCCCGAGGACCCCTCGCCGCCGTCACCACGAGCATGGGCTTCGGCGGGCACAACGTCGCGCTCGCCTTCGCCGACGCCTCATGAGGAAGGACCCCCAGGCCCCCACCGGCGGCACACCACGCACCGTGCTGATGTGCCCCGGCCAGGGGGCCTACCTCCCCGGCGCCCTGCGACACCTCAGCGAGGTCCCGTCCGTCTCGCGGGTGCTGCGGACGGTGGACGCCCACGGCAGCGCACTCGGCGGCACCCGCACACCCGTCGGCCGCCTCCTCACCGACGCCGCGGCGCCCGAGCCCGGCCACCTGGTGCGCAGCGACCCCCTGGCCTTCGACCTGGCCACCTACGCCGCCGTGGTCGCCTCCGCCACCGTCCTGCTCGACCTCGCCGCGCCGCCCGTCCACGCGGTGCTCGGCCACAGCGTGGGCGACCTCGCGGCGCTCACCGTGGCCGGCGTCATCACCCTCGAACAGGGCGTCCGGCTGCTGCACGTGCGCGACCGGCTGCTGCGCGACGCGGCACTCCCGGCGGCGGGCCTGCTGGCCACCGACCTGACCCCCGAGCTGGCGACCGACCTGCTGGGCGCCGAGGACCTGCCGCAGGTACGCATCGCCGCCCGCAACGCGCCCGGCCAGACGGTCCTGGCCGGACCCGACGACCAGTTGGCCGCCCTCCGTCGCACCGCCCGGGCGCTCGGCCGCCGCGCCACCGTGCTGACCAGCCGCACCGCCTACCACCACCCCCTCCTCACCGAGGTCCACCGGACCTTCCGGCGCCTGCTGCGCGCACAGCCCGTCGCCCCGCCCACCCTCCCCGTGTACACGGCCACCACGTCCAGGGCCGCCCGCACCCCGGCCCAGCTGCGCACGGCGGCCGCCGCCCACCTCTGCGAGCCGCTCGCCTTCCACCGGACCCTGCGCGCGCTGCGCCTGGCCGGTTTCACCACCTACCTCGACAGCGGACCCAGGGCGCTGCTGAGCACCCTGGCCAGGGCCGGTCTGCCGGACTGCACCACCGCCGCCCCCTCCCGCACCCCCGTCGGCGTCGACCGCATCCGCCACCGTCTGACCGCCGCCCTGCGGTGACGAGGGCCCCTTGACCCGACGGCGGTGGCGCGCCTTCATGAGGGAGCCGGGAGTGGCCCGGCTCACATGGCGTACCGAGGGCGGCGCCGACACCATGGTCTCGTCACCCGGCAGGCTGAAGGGATCAAGAATGTTCCGCAAGGTGCTGGTCGCCAACCGCGGTGAGATCGCGATCCGTGCGTTCCGTGCGGGCTACGAGCTCGGCGCGCGCACCGTCGCCGTCTTCCCGCACGAGGACCGCAACTCGCTGCACCGGCTCAAGGCCGACGAGGCCTACGAGATCGGGGAGCCGGGGCATCCGGTGCGCGCGTACCTCTCCGTGGAGGAGATCGTCCGCGCCGCCCGCCGCGCGGGGGCCGACGCCGTCTACCCGGGATACGGGTTCCTGTCCGAGAACCCCGAGCTGGCCCGTGCCTGCGAAGAGGCCGGGATCACCTTCGTCGGACCCAGCGCCCGGATCCTGGAACTGACCGGCAACAAGGCACGGGCCGTGGCCGCCGCCCGGGAGGCCGGCGTACCGGTGCTCGGCTCCTCGGCGCCCTCCACCGACGTGGACGCACTCGTGCGCGCCGCCGACGACGTCGGTTTCCCCGTGTTCGTCAAGGCGGTCGCGGGCGGCGGCGGGCGCGGCATGCGCCGGGTCGAGGAGCCCGCCCAGCTGCGCGAGGCCATCGAGGCCGCCTCCCGCGAGGCCGCCTCCGCCTTCGGCGACTCCACGGTCTTCCTGGAGAAGGCGGTCGTCGAACCCCGCCACATCGAGGTCCAGATCCTCGCCGACGGCGAGGGCGACGTCATCCACCTCTTCGAGCGGGACTGCTCGGTGCAGCGCCGCCACCAGAAGGTCATCGAGCTGGCGCCCGCACCCAACCTCGACCCCGGGCTGCGGGAGCGGATCTGCGCCGACGCCGTGAACTTCGCCCGGCAGATCGGCTACCGCAACGCCGGCACCGTGGAGTTCCTCGTCGACCGGGACGGCAACCACGTCTTCATCGAGATGAACCCCCGTATCCAGGTCGAGCACACGGTCACCGAAGAGGTCACCGACGTCGACCTGGTCCAGTCCCAACTGCGCATCGCCGCCGGGGAGTCGCTCGCCGACCTCGGCCTTGCCCAGGAGAGCGTCACCCTGCGCGGTGCCGCACTCCAGTGCCGCATCACCACCGAGGACCCGGCCAACGGCTTCCGCCCGGACACCGGCCGGATCAGCGCGTACCGCTCGCCGGGCGGCTCCGGCATCCGCCTCGACGGCGGCACCACCCACGCCGGTACGGAGATCAGCGCCCACTTCGACTCGATGCTGGTCAAGCTTTCCTGCCGGGGACGGGACTTCACCACCGCCGTCAACCGCGCCCGGCGCGCGGTCGCCGAGTTCCGCATCCGCGGCGTCGCCACCAACATCCCCTTCCTCCAGGCGGTGCTGGACGACCCGGACTTCCAGGCCGGCCGGGTCACCACCTCGTTCATCGAGCGGCGCCCGCACCTGCTCACCGCCCGGCACTCCGCCGACCGCGGCACCAAGCTGCTGACCTACCTCGCCGACGTCACCGTGAACAAGCCGCACGGCGAGCGCCCCGAGCTGATCGACCCGCTGACCAAGCTGCCGCCCCTGCCGGCCGGTGAACCCCCCTCCGGTTCCCGCCAGTTGCTGGCCGAACTGGGCCCCGAGGGCTTCGCCCGCCGGCTGCGCGAGTCCTCCACCATCGGCGTCACCGACACCACCTTCCGCGACGCCCACCAGTCGCTGCTCGCCACCCGGGTGCGCACCAAGGACATGCTCGCCGTGGCGCCCGTTGTCGCCCGCACCCTGCCCCAGCTGCTGTCCCTGGAGTGCTGGGGCGGCGCCACCTACGACGTCGCCCTGCGCTTCCTCGCCGAGGACCCCTGGGAGCGGCTGGCCGCCCTGCGGGAGGCGGTGCCCAACATCTGCCTCCAGATGCTGCTGCGCGGCCGCAACACCGTGGGCTATACCCCGTACCCCACCGAGGTGACCGACGCCTTCGTGCAGGAGGCCGCCGCCACCGGCATCGACGTCTTCCGCGTCTTCGACGCCCTCAACGACGTCGAGCAGATGCGGCCCGCCATCGAGGCCGTACGGCAGACCGGCACCGCCGTCGCCGAGGTCGCGCTGTGCTACACCGCCGACCTGTCCGACCCCTCCGAGCGGCTCTACACCCTCGACTACTACCTGCGGCTGGCCGAGCGGATCGTGAACGCCGGCGCGCACGTGCTGGCCGTCAAGGACATGGCCGGCCTGCTGCGGGCCCCGGCCGCCGCGACGCTGGTGACCGCGCTGCGCCGGGAGTTCGACCTGCCGGTCCACCTGCACACCCACGACACCACCGGCGGTCAGCTCGCCACCTACCTGGCCGCGATCCAGGCCGGCGCGGACGCCGTCGACGGCGCGGTGGCGTCCATGGCCGGGACCACCTCGCAGCCGTCGCTGTCGGCGATCGTGGCCGCCACCGACCACACCGAGCGGCCCACCGGGCTGGACCTCCAGGCCGTGGGCGACCTGGAGCCGTACTGGGAGAGCGTCCGCAAGGTCTACGCGCCCTTCGAGGCGGGCCTGGCCTCTCCGACCGGCCGGGTCTACCACCACGAGATCCCCGGCGGCCAACTCTCCAACCTGCGCACCCAGGCCGTCGCGCTCGGGCTCGGCGACCGCTTCGAGGACATCGAGGCCATGTACGCCGCCGCCGACCGGATGCTGGGCCGCCTGGTGAAGGTCACCCCGTCCTCCAAGGTCGTCGGCGACCTGGCCCTGCACCTGGTGGGCGCCGGTGTCTCCCCGGCGGACTTCGAGGCGGAACCGGACCGGTTCGACATCCCGGACTCCGTGGTCGGCTTCCTGCGCGGCGAGCTGGGCACCCCGCCGGGCGGCTGGCCCGAGCCGTTCCGCAGCAAGGCGCTGCGGGGCCGCGCCGGGGCCAAGCCGCCCGCCGCACTGTCCGAGGACGACCGCACCGGTCTGGACAAGGACCGCCGGGCGACCCTCAACCGGCTGCTGTTCCCGGGACCGGCCCGCGAGTTCGACACCCACCGGGCCTCGTTCGGCGACACCAGCGTCCTCGACAGCAAGGACTTCTTCTACGGACTTCGGCCGGGCAAGGAGTACACCGTCGACCTCGACCCCGGCGTCCGGCTGCTCATCGAGTTGCAGGCGGTGGGCGACGCCGACGAACGCGGCATGCGCACCGTGATGTCCTCACTGAACGGACAGCTCCGCCCGATCCAGGTCCGCGACCGCTCGGCGGCCTCGGACGTCCCGGTGACGGAGAAGGCCGACCGGACGGACGCCGGCCAGGTCGCGGCGCCCTTCGCCGGCGTGGTGACCCTCGCCGTCGCCGAGGGCGACGAGGTGGAGGCCGGTGCCACCGTCGCCACCATCGAGGCGATGAAGATGGAGGCATCCATCACCGCCCCCAAGGCCGGTACGGTGACCCGGCTCGCCATCAACCGCATCCAGCAGGTCGAGGGCGGCGACCTGCTCGTCCAACTCGCCTGAGGACACGGGCCCCGGCCCACGGGTGACGCGCCCCGCTCCGCTGCGGGGCGCGTCGTCCCCTCAGGGGAACTGGACGACCTTGGACGGCACGGTGTCCGTCCCCGACGTGGCCGCGCCGGTGTCGTTGACGACATGGCGGTACTGGCCCTTGCCGCCGAGCGAGATCACCTGGAGGTTGCGCATCCGCACCCCCGACTTGACCGGCACCTGGAACCCGTGGTGCTGGACGATCGTCGGGTCGGACGTGTAGTTGCAGTAACTGCCGAGCGCCACCGCGTCGTGCACGTTCACCGAGTCGGCGACCTTGTAGGCCGCGTAGCCGACGATGCCGTCGTGGGTGATGGCGGCCTCGTTCGGGGCGTCGTAGGCCTTCTCGTTCTGGAAGAAGATGGTCCGCCCGCGCTCCCCGCTCCAGTAGACGTCGTACTTGTTGAAGTGCTCGACGAACAGTCCGGTCGCGAGGACGTCGTCCCCGTTGACCCTGAGGCCGTAGTCGGCGCGGTTGGTCTCCCAGCCGACGCCCTCGCCGTGGTCGGCCCGCCAGATCCAGGTGTGGTCGATGACCACGTCGTCGCTCTCGACCACGACGGAGTCGGTCGCCCTGCCCGGTCCCGCGCCGCCGACGCGGATGAACACGTCCTGCATGGTCGTCGGGTTGGCGGCGTGGTCCGCGCTCCCGCCCGGCGTCCCGATGCGCAGCAGCGTGTCGGAGTTCACCGGTCCGGCGTCGATGAGGAAGCCCGCGAGCCGGACGCCGTCGACGTCGGCCACGTGCATGGCGTCGACGCCGCCGTCCGGGATGATCGTGGCCAGCCCGAGGCCCAGCACGACGGTGTTCGCCCGGTCGACCTCGATGGTCCGGTCGATGTGGTAGACACCCGGCGTGAACAGCAGGTTGAGGCCCTGGTCGAGCGCGGCGTTGATGGTCGCCGCCGTCGCGCCGGGCTTGACGACGTAGAACTGACTGAGCGGCAGGGAGGTGCCGCCCGCGTTGGCGGGCCAGGACACGCCGCGGGCACCCGTTCGTTTGGCGGGCACGCGCACCTTGTACTCGTTGCCGTCCAGGTAGAGGAAGGGCTTCTCGCGGGAGACCGGCGTGGTGTCGAGCGTGGTGTACGGGCCGGTCTCGAAGTTGCCCGCCGGTGCGCCCTCGACACCCGTGAACGTCATGTTCCAGACGCCGTTGGTCCAGCCGCCGACCGAGCTGTCCCGGGTGTACCACTGCTGCTGGGAGTAGGGGCCGACCGTGCCGTCGATCTTCGAGTCGGCGATGTAGCCGCCGGAGGCCCAACCGTAGCCGTTGGGGGCGAGGTTGAGGCCGCCCTTGACGTGGATCCGGCGGAACGGGGCGGCCTGGGCGACCGCCCAGCGGTCGGTGCCGTTGGACGGCGTGATGGCGAGGTTCTCGGCCGAACGCCAGAAGTTCTGGGTGGCGTTGCCGTTGAACCAGCCCGCGTCCACGGTGACGTCACCGTTGATCTGTGTGTCGTCCGGGTTGAGACCGAGACCGGAGAGGGAGGTGTAGAAGCCGAGCTGCGCGTTGATGCCGTTGTAGGTGCCCGGCTTCAGCAGGAACTGGTAGCGCCCGCTGCCGAACTGGCTGGACTCCTGCTGGGCGAAGACCTGGTCGAACCTCTGCTGGAGGTTGGGCGTGGAGGGGTCCACGACGATGACGTTCGGCCCCAGGTCGCCGCCGCCCTCGACGGGGGGAGTGCCGGTGGTGCCGGTGTGCACGGCGACCTCCCACAGCGAGTAGCCGTAGCCGGTGGCGCGGGCGGTGCCGTACACGCGGACGTAGCGGCCGGAGCCGCCGACCTCGTAGGAGACTTTGCCGCCGGTGGCACCGGTGACGCTCTTCAGCGTCTGCCAGTTCTGCCCGTCCGAGGAGGCCTCGATCCGGAAGTCCTTGGCGTGGGCGGCCTCCCAGTTCAGGTCCACCCCGCACAGGTCCCGTACGGCGCCCAGGTCCACCCGCAGCCACTGCGGGTCGGCGGCCTGGCTGGACCAGCGGGTGCCGGGGTCGCCGTCGAAGGCAGCGGCGGCGGGGGTCCCGGCGTTCTCCACGGAGGAGGCGGAGGCGGGCCTGCCCTGCGCGGCGTTGGCGGTGTCGCACGCACCGCCCGGCGCGGTGCCGCCGGTGGTGCCGAAGACCTGGAACTCCCACAGGGAGTAGCCCCAGGGGGTGGCCCGGTGGACGCCCTGCATGCGGACGTAGCGGCCCTGGCCCGAGACGTCGAGCGCGTCGGTGCCGCCGTCGCCGCCGGTGACCGTCTTCGCGTCGGTCCAGGTGCTCCCGTCCTGGGACAGCTGGATCTTGTAGTCCTTGCCGTAGGCCGCCTCCCAGTCGAGCACCACCCGGGTGACGGAGGCGGTGGCGCCGAGGTCGACCTGGAGCCACTGGTCGTCGCTCGCGGCCGACGACCACCGGGTGGCGGTGTTGCCGTCGACGGCGTTGCCGGACGGCGTCGAGGCGTTCTCGGCCGACGACGACGTGGCCGTCCGGCCCTGGGAGAGGGGGGTGTCGGCCGCGGTGGCCGTCATCGGGGCGGGCAGGGTGACGAGCGCCGCCGTGGCGACGAGCGCGACACCCAAAGATCTCAGTCTCATGCGGGCGCTTTCTCGGGATGCGGACAGGACCGGTCAACCGCCTGACGCAGCGGCTTAGTTCAAGGTGTGATTTAAGTGGTGAGTCATTGATCCGGCAAGACTCCGGACAGGAGTTGTCAGTGCCGTGCGCAAGAATGCGGTCCATCGAGATCAACACCGGCCGGACCGGGTAGGCGTTCTCGAGTCACTGACCTGGAAAGGCCACCGCCGATGCCGCTCACCGCCGCCGCCCGCCCGCACACCGCCCGTGTGCACACCGCCGACTTCCGTGCTGCCGGGCGCCCCGCCCGGGCCGGTGCCGCCGAGAGCGAGGTCCTGCGCATCGTGACCGACGCGCGCACCCCCGTCTTCGTCACCGTGCGGGCCGACGGGCGGCGCAGATACAGCTACTGGCGCCCGCTGGACTCCGCCACCGGCCGGGGCGGTTGCTACGCGGCGCTGCCGACCGCCGAGTGCGACGCGCTGCACGCCGCCGGCCGGATCGTACTCGGCGAGCCACTCGCCGACCCGGACCGGATCACCTACCGGGTCAGTGCCACGCGCGCCCCGGCGGCGCCGACGCGGGCACTGCCGGAGCGGGCGCGCGCGGCGTGAGGGCGGACCGGGGCGCAGGGCACACCAAGCGGCCGACTCGCCCGTGAAGCACCGCCGTTCAGTGTTCGAGCGGCGCCCGCAGCGCGGGATCCGACGCCGCCCGCCACACCTCGGGCAGCTCCTGCCGCCGGGCCTGTGCCCCCGCCCGTTCGAGGCCGTGCAGCAGTCCCCAGGTGAACGCTGACTCACCCGCCCCGTGGGCGGCCACCGCCAACGCGCGCAAGGTGTCCTGGGCGACCACGGCGTCCTGGTGCTCGCCGAGCAGTCGCTGCACCGCCTTGGCACGCCTGCCGAGCCGGGCGACCGGCTTGCCGAGCGCGGGACGCGCGACCTCGGCCGCGTAGCGGAGCTTCTTGGCCGCCTTGCGTGCCTCGTGCAGCCCCGCCTCCCGCGACCGGCCGGCCGGCAGCGCGAGCGCCTCCTGCATCCTCCCGGCGAGACGGCCGTACTCCTTGAGCACCGCCCGGGCCATGGTCCGGGCCGGCTTGCCCGACGCCTTGGCGCGCAGGGGCGGGCGCGCCACCAGTTCGTCCAGCGCGTCCAGGAGACGCAGGTAGCGCTCGCTTCCCAGGGCCTCACGCGTCCGGGACCGCACGTCGACCTCCCCGGACACCTCCCACGCCCGCAGCCGGGCGGCCACGGGACCGAGCACCAGGTCGTCGGGGAGCCCGTCCAGCGCGGCGCCGACCCGTTCCCGCAGCACCTCCTGGTCGCGCGCGGCACCCAGCTCACCCGCCAGCCACCGCAGTTCCGCGCGCACCGGGTCGGTGACCCGCCGCTCCAGCACCGACCGGTACGAGCGCAGACAAGCGCGCAGTCGGCGGCAGGCGACCCGCATCCGGTGCACCGCGTCGGGCAGTTCACGGCGGACCGCCGGATCGAGGGCCACCAGGGTGCCCACCTGCGCCCGCAGATAGGCGAGCACATACGCGCCACAGGACCCGGCGACCACCCCGGCGTCCGGCCGCCGCACGGCCGCGCCGCCCACGCCGGTGTCCCGCAGCGCGCGGGCGAGCTTGGACGGGCTGTCGGCGCGCGCGATGCCCTTTTTGCGGAGCTTCTTCTCCACGAGGTCCAGCAGCCCGGCGTGGACGCCGTCGGCGAGTTCGACCTCCAGCTCGCCCCACTCGGCGCGGCCACCGCCACCCGCCGCCGCGTCCGCGCGCACCTCGTCGAGGCTCAGCTCGGCGAGCACCCTGCCGTCCGCGTCGCACAGCCGCCGCACGGTCCGGGTGGACCGGACGCGCACGACCGGACGCAGCTCGGCGCCCCGTGTGCGGGACAGCACCAGTTCGCGCAGCGCCCCGGGCACGTCGTCGGACAGCGGGGCCCACACCTCCTCGCGGGTGTCCCCGGCGAGCGGCAGCTTCAGGTGCCACCCCGCGTCGGGTCCCCCCGTCCGGCGGCGCAGCGTGACCGAGGAACCGGCGAGCCGCAGATCCACGGTGTCGTGGTACACCGCGTCGAGTTCCTCGGGCCCGGCCGTGGTGACCGAGGCGACGGGGCCGACGCCGCTGAGGTCGGGCAGTCCGGCGACGCCGCCGGAGGCAGGCTCGTACTTCCGCTCTGTCTCGCGCTTCGACTGGGTCATGTTGAGGTCTTCGACACGATCCGCCGGATCAAACCCCCTCCGGCACGACCCAGGGGCGCGGATCGGTGTAGTACCCGTCGAGGATGACCTCGAAATGCAGGTGGGGACCGGTGGACAGGCCGGTGGACCCGACCCGTCCGATCTGTGCCCCGGCCTCCACACTCTGCCCCGCGGCCACGCCCAGGGCGGAGAGGTGGCTGTAGGTCGTCTCCACCCGCTTGCCCTGGATGGTCCCGTGGTCGATCACGATCCGGTTGCCGTACGCGCTGGTGAGCGCGGCGAACACGACGCGGCCCCGCCGCGCCGCCACGACCTGCGCGCCCTGCGGCGCGGCGAAGTCCACGCCGGTGTGCAGCTTGGTCACCCCGGTCAGCGGGTGCTGGCGCGAACCGAAGGGCGAGGTGATGGTGAGCGGGCTCACCGGAGCGGTCAGCAGGGCACCGGCGGGCCCGCCCGCGCCCGCGGAGTCCTCCCGGTCGAGGGCCTCGTAACGCGGCACCAGGGCCTGGACCTCGTCGAGGTACGTCTTCGCCTCCGCGGGCACCCGCCCCGCCTCGGTGACGGAGTCCGTTCCCGCGGCGTACGCGGCGAGGGTCAGCTCCACGAGGTCGCCGTTGACCCGGCCCTCGGTGCGCAGTTCGGTCACCTTCTTCGCCAGGGAGCAGTCCCGCCGGCCCAGGGCCATGATGGCGTCCGCCGGGTCGCGGGGGGAGGAGTGCCCGTTGCCGTCGTCGTCCTTGCCCCAGGCCCGCCACTCGCTGTCGGTGAAGGCGGCGATGCCCTTCTGCCCCGAGAGTTCGTCCGAGTCGTCGCTCCAGCCCGAGAGCTGGTCGATCTGCGCGGCGAGCACGGACGGCTCCAGCACGGTGCAGGCCGAGGCGGCCCTGCGCAGCCACGGGACGTAGGACGGATCGATGTCGGCCCCGGCGGACGCGCCCGCCTCGGAGTCCTCGGACCCGGTATCGGGCAGTCCGCCGAGGGCGAGGAAGGCGGCCACTCCGGTGACGGTCAGGAGCGCCGGCAGCAGCAACAGGGTGACGGGCCCCGGCCCCCGGCGCTTTCGCCCGCGGGCCCGCTCCGGCGGATCCAGTGGCTCCGGCTGCTCATGCGGCTCCGGCTGCTGCGCCGGCTCCGGCTGGTCTGCTGCCGGTGGGGCGCCCGTGTCGGCGGCCGTCTGCGCCACGGTCAGCCGCTCGTCGTTCATCTGGCCGCTCGCCGGGACGTGATGCTCACGCGGGGACGCTATCGCCGCCCCGGTGGGGTCGTCAGGAGCCGTGGAGGCAGAAGGAGATGCCCGAACGGGCACGGCCCACGGCGCCCGTCCGCCCGGCCGGGGCACACGGACGACGACCTGTCCCGGCCGTCACCCCCGGGGCGACCCGGGCCCCGCGGCCGAGGGCGGCGAGGGACGGACCGCGAGGACCGCGATGTCGTCCGCGTTGTCCGCCCCCAGGCCGATCAACAGCTCGTCGCAGAAAGTCTCCAGGGGCTCGCGGGCCAGATCGGCGGCGCGTCGGCGCAGCCGGTCCAGGGCGCTGTCGAGGGGCTCGTCGCGGCGCTCGACGAGTCCGTCGGTGTACAGCAGGAGCGTCGAGTGGGCCGGCAGCGCGTCGACGGCCGTGCCCCGGGCCGCGTACGGGTCCATGCCCAGGAGCAGGCCCGCACCGCCGTCGAGGTAGCGGGTGTGGCCGTCCCGGGTGGTGAGCAGCGGCGGCGGATGGCCGGCGGAGGAGTGGGTCAGCTCCCAGGGGCCCTCGGGAGGGCCCTTGATCAGGCCGTAGACGCAGGTGCCGGTCGCCTCCCGGTGGAGGCTGTGGTTCGCCAGGTCCAACCGGCGCAGCACCTCCGCGGGCGGCTCCTCGCGGTCCACCGCGATGCCGCGGAGCATGCTGCGCAACTGGCTCATCGCGATGGCCGCGTCCAGGTCGTGCCCCGTCACGTCGCCGATGACCAGCGCGGTGTTCCCGCCGGGCAGGACGAAGCTGTCGTACCAGTCCCCGCCGACCTGCGCGGTGGTCGAGGAGGCGGCGTAGCGGGCGGCCAGCCGCAGCCCCTCGACCTCCGGCAGCACCGGCAGCAGCGAACGCTGGAGCCGTTCGGCGATGGAGCGGGTGTCCTGGTAGAGGCGGACGTTGTCCACGCCCAGCGCGAGACTGTGCACCAGGTCGTCGACGAGCGTGAGGTCCTCCTCCGTGAACGGCCGCCCGCCCGAGGCGCGGACCAGGGTCAGGGCGCCGAAGATCTTGCGGCGGGCCCGCAGCGGGGCGACGACGGCGCTGCCCGCCCCCAGCTCCCGGAACAGGTCGGCATACGTCCTGTCCAGCGCGCTCTCGGTCTGGCCCGCCCGCGGTGCCTCGGTGAGCAGCAGGGGCCCGGCGCCGCGCAGCACCCGGGCGAGCGGCCCCCGCGACTCCTCGGAGACCTCCGGGAGCGTCCCCTCGTACGCCCCCGGACGCAGGGCCCGGGGATCCCGGTGGACGACACAGACCCGGTCCACCCGGGCGTCGGCGGTGAACAGGTCCACCACGCACCAGTCGGCCAGCCGCCGCGTCAGCAGCCGGCCGGCGCGTTGCAGCCCCTCGTCCAGGTCCAGCGTGTTGTTGAGCTGCGCCGCGAGTTCGGCCAGGAGGGTGAGCCGGTCCAGCGCCGCCATGCCGCCCCGGACACCGGCCGCCCCGGCCCCGGCCCCGGCCCCGCCTCCGGACTCCGGAACGGCCCGGGACCGGCCTCCGTCGGGCTCCCCGACCGCCGCCTCCCGGATCCTGCCGGGAGTGCGTGGACCGTCGGTGAACGTGGTCGCCCGGGGGACGAGCTGGGCGACGAAGACGGTGCGGCCGTCGGCCGTCTCCTGCGTCTGGATGTACAGCCGCACCGGGACCAGCCTGCCGTCACGGTGCAGCGCCGGAAGGGGCACCGAGCGCCCCACGATGCGGGTGCGGCCGGTGAGCAGCATCGCGGTGAACGCCGCCGTGTGCCGGCCGCGCAGATGCTCGGGGACGAGGGTGGTGAGACGACGTCCGACCAGGTCGTCGGGGTCCCAGCCCAGCAGGTCCGCCGCGGCCCCGTTGGCCGCCACGATCCGGTTGCCCTCGTCGGCGGCGACGGTCGGCATCCTGCTGGCCCGCACCTGGCCCACGTCCCACGGGACCAGCTCGGCCGAGCTCACCTCCGGCTCACGGGCGATCACGGTCCACGCGGTGGGCCCGCCCCCGGTCAGCTGCCCGACGATCTCGTCGAAGAGCCAGTCCTGGAAGGCGCGGCCGCGCGGCAGGGCCGGAAGCGTGAGCAGCTGCTCCTCCCGCGCCCTCGCCTCGGCCAGGGCGAGCACGCGGCGCAGCGTCCGCACCGCCGGCAGGGCGTCGGCCGACAGCGCAAGGCGCAGGGTGCGCAGACCGGACTCGGGGGCCTGTTCCTCCAGACCGGCCGTCACACCGGCGCTGATCACGTTGTTGACGTCGTTGGCCGCCGCGAGATCCTCGGGGGGCACCCCGAGGGGGTCGCCCGCGGACGCGGCGAAGGTCAGCTCGCGCAGCACCGCGTGCCGGTGCTGCCGGCACGCGGACTCCAGGGCGGTCGGCATGTCGACGAGCGTCACCGTCCGTTCGGCGCGCCGCGGCGGCACCGTGGTCTCCCACCCGGCCGACGGCGGCGCCGGACCGTCGTGCCACAGCTCGAACCACACCGTCTTGCCCGCCCCGCCGCCGTGGGTCCCGAAGCGGGAGGCCAGCTGCTCCACCAGCGTCAGCCCCTGACCCGTGCCGGAATACGGCGAGCAGCGCTGCGGTACGAGGCCGCGGCTCGGCCGCCGGTCCCCGACCCGTACGCGCACCCGGCCGTCCAGGCGCGCCACGCTCACCTCGACCTCGGTGCGCGCGTGCAGCACCGCGTTGGTGACCAGCTCGCTGACCAGGAGCTGGGCCGTTCCCACCAGGTCGGACGGGGCACCGTCCAGCGCGGCCCGCACGAACCGACGGGCCGCCGCCACGCTCCGGGGCCCGTCGGGAAAACGCCGTGACACCGCCGCCGGCGGCGGATCGGGGTAACCCATGACCTCAGTGTGGGCCCCGCACGGCCCGCCCCGCAGCGCGCGCCGGTCCTGCGCGCCCCGCTCCCGGCGATGCTCCTGTCCGCCGGTCGGGTGAAGCCACCTGCCGAAAGGCCCGGGAAGAGGGGAGGGGGAGGCGGTCGGGTGCGCGAGGTGGGCGCCGACCGGCGGGCGCCGGGGCTGGCAGGCGGCGGACTACTCCGATAGCTTGCAGGTGCGGCCCCGCGTTCTCCCCCGTACGCGGGGCCGCACCAGCGCGGCCGCGAGGCGGTCCGCTCAGTGGGCGAGTGCGCCCCGCAGTCCCGGCTCCAGCCGGTCCCCGTGAGCACGGACCATCTCGTCGCACAGCTGCCGGATCTCCTCGACCCTTGAGGGTCGCCCCCGTCGCCGGGTCGGCCATCGCCGCGTGCCTGAGGTGTCGCGGGTCGTCCTCCGTCGTCGCCCGCGCCACCAGGTCGGCGGTGCTGAGGTAGGCCCGGTCGAGTGCCGCCGGCTGCGGGGGCGGCGCGCCGACGCGGGTGGGCCGGACGCCCGCGGAGTCGACCAGGCACCGCACCTCGACGGCGCCCCGGGCGGGGAGGTTCTCGATCAGACCGTGGTGCGGCACGTTGCCGCAGACCGTGCGGGGCGTGCCCGTCACGATGCTCCGGATGTGCGGGGCGTACTCCACGGGTGCCCTCGACGGCGAGCGGTGCCCCGCACGCCGGCGCGTGGCGCGGCGACGAAACCGGCGTCTCGGGCTGCGGGCGACCCGGGCCAGGTCCGACCCGAGGACGTCG
This sequence comes from Streptomyces violaceorubidus, assembly GCF_000717995.1. Classification (GTDB taxonomy): domain Bacteria; phylum Actinomycetota; class Actinomycetes; order Streptomycetales; family Streptomycetaceae; genus Streptomyces; species Streptomyces violaceorubidus. Next base: position 53,528 of record NZ_JODM01000030.1, on the reverse strand, counting down.
GCATGCGTCGGTTCCCGGAGGTCCGGGAACGATGGATACGGGCCGGGTGGGAGCCGTGATCACGGAGCTCGCGCGGGGCTGGTAGCGTCGCGTGGTCGCGGCGGGCGGCGCGAGAGAGGTGTCGGTGCGTGGGTGAGCGGCAGGACCGTGACTGGGTGGCGATGACCCCGGGCGACTTCGACCGGGACGCCCCGCTGGTCCTCAACGTGGGCACCGGTCCCGCCACCGTCCCGGCCGAGCCCGACGAGTACGGCACCGCCCCGCTGTTCGGCGAGACGGCACCCGTACCCGGCACCCGGCCGCGCCACCGGCGGGGACGGCCCACGGCCCGTCAGGAGCGGCTGTTCTGACCGTCCCCGCCAGGGTTCACGGGGCGGGCACCTCGTCCACGAACCCGGTACCGGCGGCGCGGTACCCGGCGACCTTCGCGGCCACCTCGGCCGGGGTGAGCACCCGGTCCTTGACGTGCAGGACGTAGTCCACCTGCTGGTCGTAGGCGCGCCAGGTCGTCGACGTCTGGCCGTTCAGGTCGATCAGCCACTGGTTGAAGTTGATCGACATCGGCCGCTCCGGCAGGTACTGCGCGTCGTGCGTGCCGAACAGCTGCCCGTCGACGTAGTAGGTGATGGCGCCGCCGTCGATCGTCACGACCAGGTCGTGCCAGCCGGCGTAGCTGCTGCGCTGCTCGGAGTGCTGGTTGACGGCCTGCCAGGGATCGGGGTCGTAGGTCTCCCAGGAGGTCGTGTAGAGGATGTTCGCCGGTTCGCCCCACCCGCCGTTCGGCAGGTACTCGAAGTCGTACTCGGCGTAGTCGTCGGCCATCGGCGCCTTGAGGTCGTTGATGGTGAAGAAGGTCTGCACCAGATGGTCCCCGTCGGGCCCGGACCTGGGCACGTCGGCGAACTTGACCCGTGCCGCATAGGTGCCGTCCTTGAACTTCACGGACTTGGTCAGGACCTCGGTCTGCGTGGTGGACGCGCCGGTTCCGGCGGTGGACGTCTCCAGGTTCATCACCGTGTTGCCGCCGGCCGAGACGAAGGTGACCTTCGAGGGGTCCCAGGTGGCGCCGGGGACGCCGGGCCCGCCGGAGTTGGAGCGCACGCTCCAGCCGTGCGCCGAGATCGCGGGGTCGGTGTGCGAGGCGTAGTCGAAGTCGTCGAACAGGGTCTGACCGCCGCCGGGCGGGTCCGTGGGGTCCGTCGGATCGGTGGGGTCGTTGCCCTGCGGAGCCGCACCCCAGACGGTGGCACCGGCCAGTTGGGCGGTCACCTTGTCCCAGTTCGCGTACGAGGTCCGGGCGCCGTCGAAGGAGTAGTCGTCGCTCTGCCGCAGCGTCTGCCAGTTGCTCTGGTAGAAGCGCAGTTGCAGGTCGCCGGTGTCCGCCCCGGTTGCCAGCGTGCCGGCGGCCGAGGTGAAGCCGACCTCCAGGTAGCGGTCGGCGGTCGCGGTCGGGTTGCCCAGGGTGCCGAAGGTGCCGGTGACGGCGGCGCAGCCGCGCACCGCCCAGGAGCACGCGAAGCGGTAGGAGGCGTTCGGGGAGTCGGCCTTGAAGTAGTAGCGGATCTTCACCTGGCTCAGCTGCACGGTGGACGAGCCGGTGTTGCGGACCTTGAACCAGGGTTCGGCCTGGTCCGCGGTGGCTCCGCCCGCGCTGGTGCGGTACTGGACGGCGAGTCCGTCGGCTGCGGGAGCGGCCTGGGCCGGGAGCGCGGTGAGGGCACCGCCGCCCAGGACGACGGCCACGGCGAGCGCCAGGCGGGCGCGGCCTGAGGTGGGTCGGTTCGTCATGCGGGATCCTTTCGGCGCGGCTCCCGCCTGTGCGGGAGCGTCGGATGGTGCGGGGTGTGGGGGAACGACAGGGGGAGCCCGGCCGGAGGGGCGGCGTGCGGCACGTCCAGGGCGTCCAGGCGGGCGCGGTGCCCGGCCAGCCGGGTCGTGAAGTCCCGCCAGCCCGACGAGCCGTCCCAGACCCGGTCGGCGAGCGCGCACAGCCGGGGGAAGGTGAGGTACTCGACGTGCTCGGGGGTGCGCACGAACTCCGTCCACAACTGGCCCTGGGCGCCCAGCACCCGGGACGCCGCCTCCCGGGTCGGCGGCGCGAGGTCCACGTCGTGGACGGCGCGCAGGTCGACGACTACTCCCGGCTGGGCGGGCGGTTCCCCGGGCCCGGTGCCGCGCGCGTAGTCGAAGTAGGTCGCGCGGTGGTCGGCGTGCACCACCTGGTGCCCGCGCAGTGCCGCCGCCCGGGCGTGCGCCGGTTCGCGCCAGCTCATCACCGTGCAGTCCAGGGGCAGGGCGACCCCGCTCTCGGCCCAGACCACCGGCCTGCGGCCGGCGCGCACCAGGTGCTCGGACAGCCGCGCGATGAACCAGGGGTGCAGCTCACGGGGCCCCGCCAGCCCCTCACGGGCGGCACGGGCCCGCGCCGCCGGACTGCGCTCCCACTCCGCGGTGGGGACCTCGTCCCCGCCGAGGTGCACGTAGGGCGAGGGGAAGACGTCCATCACCTCGTCCAGGACGTCGCGGAAGAACTCCAGGACGTGGTCGCCGGTGCCGAGCACGTTCTCGCACACGCCCCAGTGCGTCCACACCTCCAGTCGACGGGTGGGGTCGGTGCCCAGCTCGGGGTGTGCGGCCAGGGCGGCGCGGACGTGCCCGGGCAGACCGGTCTCCGGCACTACGCTCACACCGCGCTCCGCCGCGTAGGCGACCAGGTCCCGCAGCTCGGCACGGGTGTAGGAGCCGCCGTGCGGCACACCGTCGAACCGGTCGCTGCCCGCCGGACCCACCATCGACTCCGCGCGCCGGCCGCCGACCTCGGTGAGCCGGGGGTGGGCGGCCACCGGCATCCGCCAGCCCTGGTCGTCGGTGAGGTGGAGGTGGAAGACGTTCAGCTTGTGCAGCGCCAGCAGGTCGACGTAGCGCCGCAGATAGGAGACCGGCTGGAAGTGCCGGGCGACATCGAGCATGGAACCGCGCCAGGAGTGGCGGGGCACGTCGGTGATCTCCACGGCCGGCAGCTCCCACGGCACCCCGCGCACCGGCCGCCCCGACAGGGCGTCGTAGGGCAGGAGTTGCCGCACCGTCTGCACGCCGCGCAGCAGCCCGGCCGGGCGGGCGGCCCGCAGCAGGGCGCCCTGGGGGCTCACGGTCAGGCCGTACCCCTCCTCGCCGAGGCCGGTCAGCGCCGGGTCGAGGGCGAGCACGAAGGAGCCGTCGGGCGCGGAGTCCAGGCGGAGTCCGGTGGCCGGGGCGAGGAGGGTGCGCAGCAGGGCCGCGGCGGCACCGGCCCCCGGGGTGACCCGCAGCCGGGTCGTGCCGTCGAGGCGGAAGCGGCCGGAGCGGGTGGAGAGGCGGCGGGGGCGGGGAACGAGGGCCAGTTCGGGGCGTGGCAGGTCCACGGGGCGACTCCGGTGGTCGGCGGTGCGCGGCGGTGAGGGGGAGACAAGGGCCGGGCGAGCGGGACGGCGGACGCGGTCAGCCCTTGACGCCTCCCGAGGCCAGCCCGGCCGTCACATGCCGTTGCAGGGCGAGGAAGACGATCAGCGCGGGGAGCGCGAAGAGCGTGGAGGCCGCCATGGTGGCCCCCCAGTCGGTGCCGAAGGTCGACTGGAACGAGGAGAGCCACACCGGCAGCGTGCGGCTGTCCTGCTGCTTGATGATGAGGAAGTTGGCGTAGGTGAACTCGTTCCAAGCCGTGATGAAGCCGAACAGCGAGGTGGCCATGAGCCCGGGGGCCAGCAGCGGGAACGCCACCCTGCGGAACGCCCCGGCCCTGGTGCAGCCGTCGACCTGTGCCGCCTCCTCCAGCTCCGGCGGGATGCCCGCGATGAAGCCGCGCAGTACGACCACCGTGAACGGCAGCGTGATCATGAAGTAGATCAGGGTCAGGGTCACAAGGCGGTCGAGCATCCCGGTGTCGCGGGAGATGATGTAGATCGGGATGATCAGTGACTCCCAGGGCGCCATCTGCGCGACGAACACCGCCAGCATGAACTGCCGGCGACCGCGCCAGCGCATGCGGGCCACGGCGTAGGCGGCGCCCAGCGCGACCAGCAGGGCGAGCAGGACGGCACTCAGGGTGACCAGGATGCTGTTGCGCCAGAACAGCGCGAAGCCGTCGGCGCCGACCGCCTTGCGGAAGTGCTCGAACGTCCAGGCGCCGGGCACCAGCCGGGGATCGTAGGACTGGATGTCCGTCGACGGTTTGAACGCGGTCGTGACCATCCAGTACACGGGGAAGAGGCAGACGACGACGGTGAGCGCGGCGGCGGCGTTCAGCGGGAGGCGGCGCAGCGTGCGGCGCGCCGGGGGACGGGGACGCGGGGTGCTCACGGCTGCTCGCCCTCCTGACGGAACAGTTGGCGGAAGTAGAGGACCAGCACGCCGCTCATCAGCAGGACCGTGAGCATCGAGGCGGCGGAGCCCAGGTCGTAGCGCTGGCGGGCCAGCGCGGTCTGCACGGCGTACACCGGCAGGATGGTGGTGGCCTCGCCCGGTCCGCCGCGGGTCATCACCCAGATCTGCACGAACGCCTTGAAGGTCCAGATCACTTCGAGGGACAGGACCAGCATGAAGATCGGCCGGATCAGCGGGAACGTGACGGATCGGAAGACGCGCGCCGCGCCCGCGCCGTCCATGCGGGCCGACTCGTACAGTTCCGCCGGCACCGTGACCAGCGCCGAGTAGAGCGTGATCGCGGCGAAAGGCACGGACTGCCAGACGATCAGGACCACCACGATGCCGGACGCGGCCGCGCCGTGCGCGAACCAGGGATAGCCCTCGTACGACGCGAACCCGAGACCGGTGAGGACCTTGTTGACGATGCCGAACTCGGAGTGGAACAGCCACTGGAACACGGTGGTGGCCGCGACCACCGGCACCGCCCAGACCAGCACCAGGGAGCTGAGCACCACGGTCCTGGCCACCCGCCCGAGCCGCTCGGTCATCAGCGCGACCAACGTGGACAGCACCATGATCGCGACGACCTCGACCGCCATGAACACGAAGGTCCGGCGCACCACCTCCCAGAACTCCGGGTCGCCGAGCAGCGTGCGGTAGTTGCGCAGGCCGACGAAGTCGGCGTCACCCAGGACGAGTTGCCGCAGTCGGAAGTCCTGGAGGGAGATGAGCACGGCGCGGGCCAGCGGATAGAGCAGCAGATACAGCATGCCCAGCACGGCGGGGGCGATGAGCAGGTACGGCCAGAGGGTCCCCCGGCCCGCGGCGCCGCGCGGCACGCTCCGCTCCCGGACGGTCGACACGTCGCCTCCTGGTCTCGTGTTCGTGGTCGTGTTCGTGGTCGTGGTGTCGGGGCCGACGGTGGTCAGGAGTCGCTGCCCAGCGTCTCGGTGATGGTCCGGGAGGCCTCGGCCGCCGCGGACCCGGCGTCCTCGCCGGTGAGCACGGCCGTCATGTACTCCTTGATCGGGTTCTTGGCCTCGACCGCCGCCCACTGGGGCGTGTTGGGAGTGGCGTGCCCGTTGGCGGCACCGGCCGCCATGGCCGCGGTACCCGGGTCGTCGGCGACGGCGCCCGCCAGGGTGGTCTTGTTCGGTACGTAGCTCATGGCGACGGCGAGCTTCTTCTGCCAGGCATCGCCCGTCAGTTCGCGGATGAGGGCGAACGCCTCCTCCTGGTGGGCGGCGACGGCCGGGACGACCAGGTCGGAACCGCCGGTGAACACGGCGCCCGGACGGTCGGCGGTCTTGCCGGGGATCGGGAAGAAGCCGAGCTTTCCCTTGAGTTCCGGGTTCTTCTCCTCGACGACCTTGGCCCCGCCCGGCACGGCGATGATCTGGGCGACCTGCCCCTTCGCCATCACCTCGGCCTGCGGCGGCTGGGCCTCGTCCGAGTCCTTGGGCCCCTTGCCGAGGGCCTGGAGCTGCCGGTAGAAGTCCATGGCCCGCAGCGCTCCCGGGCTGTCGAGACCGCCCTTCCACCCGCCCCCGGACTTCACGGCCAGGTCGCCGCCCTCGTCCCAGACGAAGCCGGACAGCACGTACCAGTTCTGCCCCGGCAGGTAGATGCCCTGGGTCCCGCCCCCGTCGAGCTTGCGGGTGGCGGCGATCCACTGCTCCCTGGTCCTGATCCGCGTCGCGTCGATCCCGGCCTTCTCGAACAGGTCGGTGCGGTGGATGACGACCCGGTTGGCCGCGTAGTAGGGAATGCCGTACTGCTTGCCCTCGTACGAGCCCGGCTCGGCGAGCCCCTCCAGCCAGTCGCCGCCGCCCAGTTCCCCGACGCGGTCCGAGAAGTCGGTGAGGCCGCCGCTCTGGGCGTACTGGGCGACCTGGGTGTTGCCGACCTCGATGACGTCCGGGGCGTCGTTGCCGGCCAGTGCCGCGGTCACCTTCTCGCCGATGCCCTCCCACTCCTGGATCTGGATCCTCAGGTCGATGTCGGGGTGGGCCTTCTCGAAGCCCGTCTCGAACTCCTTCTGGAACTGTGCCGAGACACTGTCGCGCATGAGCCACACGTCGAGGGCGGTCCTGCCGTCCCCGGCACCGTCGGAGGTGCCGCCGGACGAGGAGCAGGCGGCGAGCCCGGCGCTGAGCACCAGCGCGGAGAGCAGGGCGAGCGAACGGTACTTCACGGTTCACCTCTGGGAGAGCTGGAAGGGACGACGCACCCGCACTTGACCAGTAAGGGGCACGGGACTTACCAGTCGGCGTTGGTCGAAGGTGGCATGGACCAATGAGGGCGTCAACCCCCCACGTATGCCCGGGTTTTCGGTCGATCGGACGTGGGGGTGGCTGGTTCGCGCCCGAGGTGGACAGGTAAGCTCTGTTGACCAGCAGACCAGTTACGGGAGTACTGCATGGAGATCGACGCCGCCGCCTCGGGTGCGGTGCTCAAGCGGGAGCGCGTCCGCGACGCGGTCCTGGAACTCATCGAGGAGCGGCGCCCGGGGGACGCGATTCCCTCCGAGCGCACCCTGTGTGCCGAACTCGGCGTGTCCCGGCCCACGTTGCGCGCCGCGGTCGACGAACTGGTGGTCGCCGGACTGCTGGTGCGCGAGCACGGACGGGGTATGTTCGTCGCCGCCGAGAAGATCACCCAGGAACTGGTCTCCGACCGCCGGGCCTTCAGCCTCCCGCAGGCCGCCGGCGCCTGGACCAGCCGGCTCCTGGAGGTCCGCACCCTGCCCGCGGGGGCCCGGGTGGGCCGCAAGCTGCGCATGTCACCGGCGGCCCGGATCCACTACGTGGCCCGACTGCGGCTGGTCGACGGCTCGCCCATGGCCATCGAGTACCTGCACGTCCCCGCCGACCTCGTCTCCGACCTGACCAGTGACGAACTGGAGCAGGGCGACCTGTACGAGCACCTGGGCGAGCGGCACGACGTCCGGGTCAGCGAGGCCGTGCAGTCCATCGAACCCACCGTGGTCACGCGTGCCGAGGCCGACCTGCTCGACGTGCCGGAACTCTCCCCGGCGCTCCTCTTCGAGCGCCTGACCACCGACACCCGGGGCCGGCCCGTCGAGTACGTGCACTCCCTCTACCGGGGCGACCGCTACCGGATCGTCTCCCGGCTCACCCTGGGCCCGCGCGACCAGACGCCGCCCTCGGACGAGGGGCACCATCCGGGGATCCCGCCGGGGGACTTCGCCACCAAGGACCCCGTCACGCTCTCGACGCGGGGGGTGGTGCAGGACGGCATGTAGCGCCACCTCGGCTCCGCGGAAGCGCACGGAACCGCGTGGAACACCGCGGCAGTGCTCGGAAGTGCTCGGAACGGCTTTGTATCGAGCACATATTGACATGTCACGGCTGACGCCGCAGAGTCAGGCCCGAAAGTGTCCGACAGCCCGACGTTGCCCGACCGCGCCCCGACCGTGATGCGAACCGCCACGAGGAGTGTTGCCGTCATGTCCGAAACGCCCGCTGTCTCACGCCGACTGCTCCTGGGCTCAGCCGCCGCCACCAGTGCCCTCGCGGCCGGGATCGGGGCCGCGGCCCCGTCCGCGTCGGCGGCCGCCGAACCGGCGCCCCGCCGCCGGCCCGGCCAGAGGTCGATGATCGGCGTACCGTTCGCCGCCCACAGAACCGTCCGCGTCGCGGTCATCGGCCTCGGCAACCGGGGCGGTGGCATGATCACCGGCTGGGCGGCCGTGCCCGGCTGCACCGTGACCGCCGTCTGCGACATCCGCCCCGACCGGGCCGAGCGCGCCGCCGACCGCCTGGAGAGCAAGGGCAACCCGCGCCCCGCCGCGTACGGCGGCACCGCCGACTCCTACGCCCGGATGCTCCGCCGCGACGACATCGACCTCGTGTACGTCGCCACGCCCTGGGAGTTCCACTACGAGCACGGCCGGGCCGCGCTGCTCAGCGGCAGGCACGCCGTCGTGGAACTCCCCGTCGCGACGGAACTGCGCCAGCTGTGGGACCTCGTCGACACCTCCGAGCGCACCCGCAGGCACCTGCTCCTGTCCGAGAACTGCAACTACGGCCGCAACGAACTGGCCATGCTGAAGGCGGCGCACGACGGCCTGTTCGGAGAGCTGACCAACGGCCACGGCGGCTACCTGCACGACCTGCGCGAACTTCTCTTCTCGGACACCTACTACACCGACTCCTGGCGGCGGCTGTGGCACACCCGCAGCACCGCCTCCTTCTACCCCATGCACGGGCTGGCCCCGATCGCGGCGGCCATGGACGTCAACCGCGGCGACCGCATGACCACCCTGCGCGCCACCGCGACGGCCCCGAAGGGACTGGCCGACTACCGGGCCCGCTTCGTCCCGCGCGACCATCCTTCCTGGAAGGAGACCTACATCAACGGTGACCTGGTCACCTGCATGATCGAAACGGCCCGGGGCAGGACGATCCGGGCGGAGCACGACGTGAGTTCGCCCCGGCCCTACAGCCGGATCAACAGCCTCGCGGGCAGCCGCGGCATCGTCGAGGACTACGCCGGACCCGCACCGACCGGCGCCCGCGTCTACGTCGAGCCGGACCACAGCGGCCACACCTGGCGCGACTTCGAGGGCTACCGCAAGGAGTACGACCACTGGCTGTGGCAGAAGGTCGGCGACGACGCCGCGAACAACGGCGGCCACGGCGGCATGGACTACGTCCTGCAGTGGCGCACCGTCCAGCTGATGCGCGCGGGACTGGTGCCGGACATCGACGTCTACGACTCGGCCGCCTGGTGCTCGCCCGTCCCGCTCAGCGTCACGTCGCTGGCCGCGGGCGGCCGGCCCGTCGAGATCCCGGACTTCACCCGGGGCGCCTGGCGCGCGCGCAGGCCCGGCCTCGACTCGGCGCCCACCGACATGCCGCCCGTCGGCTGACCCCGGGCGCCGCGCACCGGCACGCCGTGAGGCGTCGCCCGCAGGGTGCGCCCTACCGCGCCAGGACCTCCCGCGGGCCCATCACGACGACCGGCTCCTTGTCCGGGTCCAGGGAGGTCAGCAGCGCGCGCATGTGCTCCTCGCTCAAGGACACGCAGGCGTTGGTCGGCCCGTCGTGGTCCACGTGGATCCAGACGCCGCCGCCCCTGTCCTCGCCCATGGGGCGGGTCTTGTCCAGCGGGGTGGTGCCGGGCACCCGGTTGTAGTCGATGGCGACCACGTAGTCGAACGATCCCTCCAGGGGCTCGCCCAGGTACCCGGTGCCCGACACGGAGAACTCCGGGTCCTCGTCGTAGGGGAGCCGGGTCCCCGGGTCGGGCAGTCGGCCTCCCGCGTCGCTCAGGCCGAAGACACCGATGGGCGAGTGCAGGTCGCCCGCCTCGTGGTCGTCGGTCCAGCCGCGCAGGCCGTTGTGCGCGGGCCAGGGACCGGCGACCGCGCGCCAGCCCTCGGCCGGGAAGCGCTCGTAGAGCACCACCTCGGCCCGCGACGAGCTCTCGGCCTCGCCGGTGACCACCAGGGCCTGCCGGGTGCCGTCCGGGAGACGCTCCCGCATGACCGGACCGACCCCGGGCAGCGGACGGGGGAAGGAGCGCGGGGGAGCGGGGCGCGGGGCCGTGGAACTCCCGGGTGCGTGCGCGTCCTGCGAGGAGGGTCCCGCGGGCGCCCGGGTGCAGCCGGTGGCCAGCACGCCGGTGCACATGACAGCGCCGATCACCAGGGCCAGCGCTTTCCTGACGGTCATATCGATCTCCGACTCCGTGTGTGGACTCTTCATAGCTAGACCACTTCCGGAACCGGGTCGTGCGGCCGCCTCGCGGTCTCCCCCGGATGGCGCAGCGGAGCCCCGTGCGGCGGCGGCCGAGGACTCGGGTCGGCAACAAGGTTCCTCCTCAGACCCCTTACTCACTGGTGAGGCTCGGACATGCCGTGTAGCGTCAGCAGCAGATGTCGTGGTTCGCCCAGACCGCCCGCGCCGGAGTGCGGGCGGTTTGCTGTGCAATGCCGGAGGACCAGGACGACCACCTCCGGGTTCGCGCGGTGCGGATCCGATAACGGCTGAAAGGCAAAAGGCATGGCCAGCGGAACTGTCAAGTGGTTCAACTCTGAAAAGGGCTTCGGCTTCATCGCGCAGGACGGCGGCGGCCCCGACGTCTTCGCGCACTACTCCAACATCAACGCTCAGGGCTACCGCGAGCTGCAGGAAGGCCAGGCCGTGACCTTCGACATCACCCAGGGCCAGAAGGGCCCGCAGGCGGAGAACATCACCCCCGCCTGATCGGGAGATCGCCGAGCAGGGCGGGGTCCCGGGGACGTTCGTTCCCCGGGGCCCCGCCCTGTGGCATGTCGTCCCCGCGCCGTTGGTCCGCTTGGGCGAACCGCCGACAGCAGGGCGGCCGCCCCGTTTCGCCGAGTCGGGGATCGGCCGGCGCTTGCGGGCCGGCGCGGGTCAGGAGGTCACGGCTTGCGGGCGAGTCCGCCGTGTTCGCCGATGGGCTTGGCGTCGTCGTCGGCATCCGCGTCCGGACGCCACCGGGTCACCGGGACCACGCCCGGCTCGACCAGCTCCAGACCGTCGAAGAACGCGGTGATCTGGTCGACGCTCCGCAGGATGTACGGCGCGGCACCGCTCTCGTTGTAGGCGTCCTGCGCCCGGTCGAACTCCGGGTCGACGCCCCGCGAGCCGTCGTTGATCGAGAGGTAGCTGCCGGACGGCAGGGCGTCGACGAGCCGCGCGGCGACGGAACGTGCCTGGTCGTAGTCGGGGATGTGGCCCAGGATGTTGCTGAGGATCAGCGCGATGGGCTGGTCGAAGTCCAGCGTCTCGGCGGCGGCCGCGAGGACGGTGCCGGGGTCGAGCACGTCGGAGTCGATGTACGCGGTCGCGCCCTCGGGCGTGGAGTAGAGCAGCGCACGGGCGTGGGCGAGGACCATCGGGTCGTTGTCGACGTAGACGATCCGGCTCTCCGGCGCGATGCGCTGGGCGACCTCGTGGGTGTTGTCGGCGGTCGGCAGCCCGGTGCCGATGTCGAGGAACTGCCGGATGCCCGCCTCGGCGACCAGGTGGGTGATGTTGCGGCGCAGGAAGGCGCGGCTGCTGCGCGCGATGGTGACGATGCCCGGGAACACGGCGGTGTACGCGTCCCCGGCCTGCTCGTCGACCGGGTAGTTGTCCTTTCCGCCCAGCCAGTAGTTCCAGATCCGGGCCGAGTGCGGCACGGAGGTGTCGATCTTCTGCTGCGCGGCGTGGCCGGGAGTCGTCGAGGGGTCGCTCATGGGTGCGGTCCGTCTTTCAGCCGAGGCGTGGATGCTTGAGCACAACCTACGTCGCAACGGACCGTTTCTGTACACCGGTTGGCCGACAGGACCGGACGCGACCGGGCGCCGTCGGGCCGGCGGCGGCCCTCGGCGGCGCGGTGCGCCCGTCACCGGCATCACCAGGGAGTACAGGGAGGTGGCGGCGAGCAACAGGCGGTTGTTCTTCGGGCCGCCGAAGGCGATGTCGGAGACGGGACCGGGCACCCGGGGGAGGTGAAGGTGCGGCTGCCCGGCCGCGCTACTGCGCGCTGGCGGCGGGGCGCACCACGATCTCGTTGACGTCCACCTCGGCGGGCTGTGCGACGGCGAAGGCGATCGCCGACGCGATCGCGGACGCCGGAACGGCCACCGAGCGGTAGGTCTTCATGTCCTCGCGCGCCCGCGGGTCGGAGATGGAGTCGGCCAGCTCGGACTCGGTGACCCCCGGGGAGACCACACTGACCCGGATGTCTCCCTCCGACTCCTGGCGCAGCCCCTCGGACAGGGCACGCACGGCGAACTTGGTGGCGCAGTAGACGGCGGCGGTCGGCACCACCTCGTACGCGCCGACCGAGGCGATGTTCACGACGTGCCCGCCGCCCTGCTCCCGCATGACCGGCAGGGCGGCCGCGATGCCGTGCAGCACCCCGCGGACGTTCACGTCGAGCATCCGGTCCCACTCGTCCACCCTCAACTCCGACAGCGGCGAGAGCGGCATCACCCCGGCGTTGTTGACCATCACGTCCACCCGTCCGAAGCGCTCGACCGCGGCCGACATGAAGGCCCGTACGTCGGCGGCGTCGGTGACGTCGAGCCGCCTGAAACCGGCGGTGCCCCCGTCGGCGGTGATCCGCCCGGCCAGCTTCTCCAGGCGCTCGGTGCGGCGCGCGCCGAGGAACACCCGGTGGCCCTCGGCGGCCAGGCGCAGGGCCGTCGCCTCACCGATCCCGCTGCTCGCGCCGGTCACCAGGACGACCTTGGTGGTCTGCGTCATGACGATGTCCTTCCCACACATACGTGCTGCCGCGGTCGGCCGACCGCACCGCCGAGTCTGGGCGGGGCGACGGGACCGGACCAGGACGGTTCCTGCCTGGGTGCGGCACACCCGGGCAGGGCGCGCGGAACACGGCACCGCGCCGCGAGGAAGGTCGGATCCCCGTCCTCGTCGGGGGAGGGGGGAGGGGGGAGGTGGGGGAGACCGAAGGACCGGGCCGGGGCTAACCGGCGTCCGCACCCCGTACGGACAGGGTGCGGAGCACGTCGAAGCACTCGCTGAGCAGGGGCCGCAGCGGCAGCTCCTGCCCCTGGTCGATCCAGCGCCCGAAGGCGACCTTGAGCACGCCGATCGCCGCCTCGGCGGCCAGCCGCGCCGCCAGTTCGTCCACCCCGCGGTCACGCAGCGCGTCGGCGAGCGCGCCGGACAGCGACGCGAGCTTGATCAGCTCCCTCTCCCGCAGCTCCGCGTTGGCGTCGATGACGCTCTGCCGCAGGCGGACCAGCTCGCCGCGCTCCTCGAAGGCGCCGGCCGCCGCGTCGAGGGCGGCGGCCACCGCCTCCATCGGCGTCGCCGTCGGGGACGCCGCCGCGACGGCGCCCACGCACAGCTCCTCCAGCCTGCCGGAACCGGCGAAGAGGACCTCGCGCTTGTCGGCGAAGTGCCGGAAGAACGTCCGCTCCGTCAGGCCCGCACGCTTGGTGATCTCGGCCACCGGGGTCTGCTCGTAGCCGCGCTCGACGTACAGCTCCAGCGCCGCCTGTTCCAGGCGGCCGCGCGCGTTCGGCTCCCATCGACCCATGCCGGGGAGTCTACGCGAGGACAGGCACTGTCATGCGGTGCGCACCGGACCCCGCCCGGACCGGCACCGAGGCACCGTTGCCCGGGAGCGGCCTGCTCCGAACGAACCACTACCGGCTCCCGGACGAGGAACGCCTCGCACTCCCTCTGCGGCACCTACGGCTCGTACGCGCTCGCCCTGCCCCTTCCGGCCGCGTGACCGGGGGCAGGGCTGAGCCGCCGTCGTCAGGCCCGCGTCGGTGCCGCGTCCGTCATGTCCGCCGGCCACAGGTCGGGGCCGAAGACCTCGTACCGGATGCGGCGGGCCGGGACACCCGCGGCGAGCAGCCGGGCCCGCACCTCGCGCATGAACGGCAGCGAGCCGCACAGGAACACCGCGGCGCCGTCCGGCAGTTCGAGGCCGGAGAGGTCCATCAGGCCACTGCGCGCCTCCGGTTCCTCCGGGCCGGGCCGCTCGTACCAGAACACGGCGCGGCCGTCCGGCAGCCGGCCGACCAGCTCCCGCGTCTCGGCGCGCAGGGCGTGCTCGGCGGGGGACCGGTCGGCGTGCAGGACCAGCACCGGACGGGTCGACCCCAGCGCCGCGAGGTGGGACAGCATCCCGGTGAGGGGCGTGCAGCCGATGCCCGCCGAGACCAGTACGACGGGGGCGGAGTCCTCGGCCTCGTCGAGGACGATGTCGCCGGACGGCGTCGACAGGGTCAGCTCGTCGCCGCGGCGCACACCTCGTCGAACAGCAGGTTGGAGACCTCGCCGTCCGGCGACCCCTCCGTGCCGAAGACCCGTTTGACGGTGATCCGGCGCAGATCCCCGCCGGGCGCCGAGGACAGGCTGTACTGGCGCAGCTGCCGCACCCCGTCCGGCATCCGCACGCGCACGCTGACGTACTGGCCGGCCCGGGCGCGCGGGGCGGGCTTCCCGTCGGCCGGGCTGATCACGAAGGACACCACGTCCGGCGTCTCCGTGCGCCGCTCCACCACCGTCCACCGGCGCCAGATGCCCTCGGGCCGCAGTCCCGCCTCGGGGGAGAGACGCGCCTCCATGGCGATCAGCGCTCCGGCCATCAGCCAGTACACCTCGTCCCAGGCCGCCGCCACCTCCGCGGTGACCGCGTCGCCCAGGACGTCGGCTATCGCGGCGAACAGGTACTCGTGCACGATCGTGTACTGGTCGTCGGTGACGCCGACGGAGACGTGCTTGTGCGCGATGCGCTCCAGCAGGGCGTCCGGACGGGTGGCCGGGTGGTCGAGCAGCGCGCCCGCGAACGCGGCGATCGAACCGGCCAGCGCCCTGCGCTGCGCGCCGCCGGCCTGATTGCCCCGGTTGAACAGCCCGTCGAGCAGCTGCGGCCGGTCCTGGAACAACGTGCCGTAGAACCGCGACGTGATCTCGTCGAGCGCCTCGGACACCGCGGGCAACGTGGCCCGGACCACGGACGCGGACTCTGCGGAAAGCATGGAACCTCCCGTGAAGGAATGGGGGAGCGGGAACCGTGGTACAGAGAGCCAGATTACGTATCCGTGTATCACCAAGCGGCCGGTATTCCAGCCGAGTTGGGCCGCAGGCGCTCGCCGGGGGACCGACGGACGGCCGACCAGGGCCGCCCCCGATGGCTCACGTGCTGCCCGGTCCCCCGCCGGCGAGGACCGCGACGGCCAGGGGACGCTCGCCCACCGGGAGCCGGGTCACCCGGCCGGTGTCGAGGTCGACGACGCTCAGGCCGTTCCAGTAGCCCTCGCGGGTGAAGCCGCCCGAGACGTAGGCGGTGGCGCCGTCGGCCGAGAGGGCGACGGTCTCGTGCGGGCCGTCCAGGGCGATGACCCGTTCCTCGCCCTCGGGCGTGCGGACGGTCAGGGACGGGCCGTCGTCCTCGGACGGGTCGATCGGCCCGGTGCCCACGACGTAGAGGGTGCCGTCGGCGCCTGCCGTGACGCCGTGCTGGTGGGTGTTGGCGGTCATCTGCTCGATCCGGACCCGCCCCGTGCCCGGGTCGACCACCGCCAGCCGCTCACCCTCGTACGGCAGCAGCAGGGCCCCGTCGGAGGGGCGTACGGCGGTGTAGTGCGGCTTGAGCCAGGAGCCGAGGCCGCCCTCGGTGCCGTACGGGGCGACCTCGATGCGGCGCGCCGTCCAGTCTCCGGTGTCGACGACGCTCACGTCGAACGAGTCGTGGTTGGTCGCGTAGACCTGCCGCCCGTCGCGCGAGACGTCGACGTCGAAGGGACGGCGACCGACCGGCACGACCTCCGTCACCTGCCGCCGCCCGGTGTCGACGACCTCCAGCGTGCCGTTGCCGCCGGGGACGTTGACCCCGACGTAGAGGCGGCGCCCGTCCGGGGACAGGGCGATGCCCATGCCACCGCCCCGGTACTCGCCGGTCGTCACCGGGCCCGTGTCCGTCCGGTACGGGATGAGGGCGGTGCGCTCGCGGGTGCGGGTGTCCACGGCGGCCACGCCCTCCGCGGTCGCCACCCACGCCGTGCCGTCCTCGCCCAGGGCGACCCCGTACGGTGCCGTGCCGACCCGGACCGAGCCCAGGTCGGCCGCCCCGCCCCGCCCGGCGGGGTCGACGAAGGTGACGGTGTCCGCGCCGAAGTCCGTGACCAGCAGGGTGCCTCCCGGCGTGCGTGCGGACGCGCCGCCGGAGTCGGGTGTGCGCGGGGAAGCGGAGGCGGGCGGGGCGGAGACCGGGGACGCGGCCCCGTCGTCGCCGTCCGCCGCGCATCCGGCCAGCGTCGCGGTGACGGCGGCCAGCGCGGCCAGGCGGCCCGCGAGGGAACGCCGGTTCACCGCCGCCCACCCTCCGCGCGAGGGGAGTCGCCGTCGCGCGACTCGGCCCGTCGCAGCAGGTCCGCGACGGCCTCGAAGCCCCTGCGCTCGGCATGGGCACGGGCCGTGACACCGTCGCCGTCCGGCAGCGAGGGGTCGGCGCCCGCGGCGAGCAGGGCCCCGACGACCTCCTGGTGCCGGCGGTCACCGTCGCCGAGGACGACAGCTTCGAGGAGCGCCGTCCAGCCGAGCCGGTTCACGTGGTCCACGTCGATGTCCGTCTCCGCGAGCACGGCCCGTACGTAGGCCACGTGGCCGCGTTCGCTCGCCGGAATCACCGAGACGCCGCCGAAACGGTTGGTCAGCGTGACGTCCGGACCGCCCGGCAGCAGCGCCCGCATCATCGCGACGCTGCCCGTGACCCCGGTGACCAGCCACGCGCTGTCCTCGCGCGCGTCCTGCGCGTTGACGTCCGCGCCGGCCTCGACCAGTGCCTCGGCGACCGCGACCCGGTCGGCCAGGGCGGCCCGCAGCAGCGGCGTGCGGCCCTGTTCGTCGCGCAGTTCCCGGTCGGCACCGGCCCGCAGCGCCGCCCGGACGGCGTCGGCGTCGCCGCGGCCAACGGCGTCCGAGAGGGCGAGGTCGGCGGGGGTGGGTGGCTTGGCGGTCATGGTCGGACAGCTCCGCGGTGTCGGGGACGTGTGCCTCCAGCGTGGACCCTCGGGGCTTCGGCGGGGGTCGGCGCACCGGCTCGTCCGCGCCCGCCGGACGGACGACCGCCCTGTCGTCCGATCGGACGACCCGCCGGGACCACTGCCCGACCCACCGGCCACCGGATGCCCCGCCGCACGGCCCCGGCCCTCTGGGTTCACCGGACCGGGGGCGATCGCCCGGCTTCGTCCGACCACAAGACGGCCGGTCCGTCCTTCGGGGTCCACTGGGCGGCCTGCGGGTCTTCCGGGTCTGCCGGAGTGTCGACCTCCGGCTCCGGCTCCGGGTTCCGCCGGCCCGTCGGCCCGCTGACCTTCCGGGTCCACCGGACTGCCCGCCGGCCCTCCGGGTCCACCGGACCGTCGGCCACTCGTGTCCACCGGCCACTCGTGTCCACCGGCCCGCCCCAGCCGGTCAGCCGACGGGAAACGGAAGCCGCGCGGCCAACGCGCCCAGCGCGGACACCTCCGCCGAGGTCGGTGGCCGTCGGCCGGTGCCGACCAGCAGGGCGTCACGGTCGGTGAACGACGCGGGGAACGCCGCACCCACCACCGCTTCCAGCAGCTCCCGCGAGCGCCCGAGCCCTTCAGCGGGCGGCGCCGCCGCCTCCGGGAGGTGCGCGACCAGGTCGAGGTGGTGCAGGGACCACTCCAGGACGTACGCCGAGAGGTAGTCGCCCGCCGTGAGCACCTGGCCCTGGGTGCCGACCCGACCCGTGGGGTCTGCCAGCGCGGCGGCCCGCCCGGCGGCGGCACCGACGTCGTCGAGGTGGAACCTGAGCAGCTCCGGCTGCTCGTAGGCGGCGGCCAGGCGCACGGTCAGCGCGTCGAGCGGATCGTCCCCGGTCGGGGGCTCGACGACCCGCCAGTACGTTACCGCGTCCCGGGTCGGCTCCTCGGCGGTGGGGGTGGCCAGGGTGATCAGGACGTCCTGGGCGTCGATGACCAGGTGGCACACCAGGTCCCGGACGAGCCAGCCGGCGCAGCCCGACGGCCGGGCGAAGTCCTCGTCGAAGAGGTCGGCGACCGCGGCGAGCAGGGCCGACCAGGAGCGGTTGAAGAGATCCACGCCCGACAGCCAACACCACCGCCCGCCCGGCCGCGAGCCCCTTCGCAGGAGGGGGCCCGCCCCGCGCGTACGGGGCACCGTCACGGACCTGCGACGCCCCGTCCACCGGCTCAGCCGTCGACGGTCGCGGCCTCCTCGGGCGGCTCGGTCAACTGCTCGCGCACGTAGTTCCACACCACCGCGATCACGGCGGCGAGGGGGACGGCGAGGAGGCTTCCCACGATCCCGGACAGGCTGCCGCCCAGCGTCACCGCCAGCAGGATCACCGCCGCGTGCAGACCGAGGCCGCGGCTCTGGATGATGGGCTGGAAGACGTTGCCCTCCAGTTGCTGCACGACCACGATGATCGCGAGGACGATGAGCGCGTCCATCAGACCGTTCGACACCAGGGCGATCAACACGGCCACGAACCCCGCGAACAGGGCGCCCACGATGGGCACGAACGCGGACACGAACGTCAGGACCGCCAGGGGCAGCACCAGCGGCACGCCCAGGATCCACAGGCCGAGGCCGATGAACACGGCGTCCAGCAGCCCGACCAGGGCCTGCGACCGGACGAAGGCGCCCAGGGTCTCCCAGCTGCGCAGGGCGACGACCGGGACGTCGGTGGCCAGCCGGCCGGGCAACTGGCGGGCGAGCCACGGCAGGAAGCGCGGCCCGTCCTTGAGGAAGAAGAACATCAGGAAGACGCCCAGGACAGCGGTGATCAGGCCGTTGACCACCGCGCCCACCCCCGTCGCCACCGCGGTGGTGATACTGCCGACGCTGTCCTGGATGCGTGCCACCCCCGCGTCGACGGCGCCGGTGATCTCGTCGTCACCGATGTTCAGCGGCGGTCCCGCGGCCCACTCGCGCAGCCGCTGGATGCCCTCGACCACGCCGTCGGTCAACTCGTCCGTCTGGGAGGACATCGGCACGGCGATCAGCGCCACGATGCCGAGGACGACCAGCAGGAAGGCCACCGTCACCACCGAGGCGGCCAGTGCCGGACGCCACCCGTGCCGTCGCAGGAAGCGGGCCGAGGGCCACGTCAGCGTGGTCAGGAGCAGACCGACGAGCAGCGGCCACACCACCGACCACATACGGCCGAGGACCCACAGGGTCACCGCGAGCATGACGAGTATCAGCAGCACCTCGCCCGAGACGCGCGCGCTGGTGCGCAGCGCGGCCCGGGTTCTCGCGGCGCTCAATCCGGCAGACATGGGATCACCCTAGAGG
Source organism: Streptomyces violaceorubidus (assembly GCF_000717995.1). Lineage (GTDB taxonomy): Bacteria > Actinomycetota > Actinomycetes > Streptomycetales > Streptomycetaceae > Streptomyces > Streptomyces violaceorubidus. The sequence continues at coordinate 34,314 of NZ_JODM01000030.1, read as the reverse complement.
GGCGCCCCGACGACTGGCCCACCAGTCCGACGCTTTCGAGTCCGATGCCTTCGAGGCGCGGGGCCGCGCGGGGAGTTGACGGCCGGTGATCCGCACCCCGAGGGGGCTCGGATCAGCTCAGCTCTCCGGGACCTTGACCCAGTCGAGCGTGCGCTCCACCGCCATCTTCCAGCCCGCGTACCCCTCCGCCCGCTTCTCCTCGGACCACTGGGGCTCCCAGCGCCTGGACTCGCTCCAGTGGGTGCGCAGTTCGTCGGTGTCCCGCCAGAATCCCGTGGCCAGTCCCGCCGCGTAGGCCGCGCCGAGGGCGGTGGTCTCCGCGACCACGGGACGGCTTACGGGGACACCGAGGACGTCCGCCTGGATCTGCATGCACAGGTCGTTGGCGGTCACCCCGCCGTCGACCCTGAGCACGTCCAGGTGGACCGCGGAGTCCTGCTCCATGGCCTCGACGACGTCGCGGCTCTGGTAGCAGATCGCCTCCAGCGTCGCCCGTGCCAGGTGCGCGTTGTCGTTGTACCGGGCGAGGCCGACGATCGCGCCCCGCGCGTCGGAGCGCCAGTACGGGGCGAACAGACCGGAGAAGGCGGGCACGAAGTACATGCCGCCGTTGTCCTCGACGGTGCGGGCGAGTTCCTCGCTCTCGGCCGCCGTCTTGATGATCTTCATCTGGTCGCGCAGCCACTGCACGGCGGACCCGGTCACCGCGATGGAGCCCTCCAGCGCGTAGACCGGCGGGTTGTCGCCGAACTGGTAGGCCACGGTGGTCAGCAGGCCGTGCTGGGAGCGGACCAGCTCGGTGCCGGTGTTGAGGACCAGGAAGTTGCCGGTGCCGTAGGTGTTCTTGGCCTCGCCGGGGGAGAAGCAGACCTGGCCGACGGTCGCCGCGTGCTGGTCGCCCAGTACTCCGGTGATGGGCACGGCGGCGCGCAGCGGCCGGGAGGTGCGGGTCGTGCCGTACGCCTCGGGGTGCGAGGAGGGGTTGATGGTGGGCAGCATGCCGCGGGGGATGCCGAAGAAGCCCAGCAGCTCGTCGTCCCAGTCCAGCGTCTCCAGGTCCATCAGCATGGTGCGGCTGGCGTTGGTCACGTCGGTGGCGTGGATGCCGCCGTCGGGGCCGCCGGTCAGGTTCCACAGGACCCAGGAGTCCGTGTTGCCGAACACCGCGTGCCCCTGCTCCGCCGCCTCGCGGACACCGTCGACGTTCTCCAGGATCCACTGGATCTTCCCGCCGGAGAAGTATGTCGCGGGCGGCAGCCCGGCCTTGCGGCGGATGACGTCGCCCCGGCCCGACCGCTCCAGGTTGGCCGCGATGGCGTCGGTGCGGGTGTCCTGCCACACGATGGCGTTGTAGTAGGGGCGGCCGGTGCGCGGGTCCCAGACCACCGTGGTCTCCCGCTGGTTGGTGATGCCGATGGCCGCCAGGTCGGTCCCGGAGAGTCCGCCGTTGCGCAGGGCGTTCTGCATCACCGAGTTGGTGCGCTCCCAGATCTCCACCGGGTCGTGCTCCACCCATCCGGAGCGGGGGAGGATCTGTTCGTGCTCCAACTGGTGCTTCGCGACCTCGTTGCCCCCGTGGTCGAAGATCATGAACCGGGTACTCGTGGTTCCCTGGTCCACCGCGCCGATGAAGTCCGCCATGTTCGCTCCGTCTCTCCGGCCGGTGTCGGTCCTGGTGCGGGCACCTCCTCGGCCAGACTAAGACGACTTCCGGCAAACCGCACATAAAGGACAGGAGCGGTGTGCGGCAGCCGCCGGTGGAGGGCCCCCGCCCCCCACCGGCCGCGGGTCAGGGAGCGATCGGCAGCCGGCGCTTGTGGTCGGTCTGCCGGTAGCGGGTGACGATCGTCTCGAAGGCCTGCTCCTTCACCGGCTTGCCCTCCAGGAAGTCGTCGATCTCCTCGTAGGTGACTCCGAGGGCGTCCTCGTCGGCCTTGCCCGGGGCGAGGGTCTCCAGGTCGGCCGTCGGAATCTTGCGGACCAGCTCGGCGGGCGCGCCCAGCGCGTCCGCGACGGCGCGCACCCGGCGCTTGGTGAGGCCCGTCAGCGGTACGACGTCGGCGGCACCGTCGCCGAACTTGGTGAAGAAGCCGGAGACCGCCTCGGCCGCGTGGTCGGTGCCGACGACCAGCCCGCCGTGCGCTCCGGCCACCGCGTACTGCGCGATCATGCGCTGGCGGGCCTTGATGTTGCCGGCCACGAAGTCCTGGTGGGCGGCGTCGCGGAAGGCCACGTCCGCGGCGAGCAGGGCGTCGAGCGCCGCGTCGCTCGCGGGCTTGATGTCCACGGTCAGCACGTGGTCGGCCCGGATGAACGAGAGGGCGAGCTGGGCGTCGTGCTCGTCGGCCTGCACCCCGTGCGGCAAACGCATCGCGTAGAAACGCGCCTCGTGCCCCGCGGCGCGGGCCCGCTCCGCGGCGAGCTGGCACAGTCTGCCCGCGGTGGTCGAGTCGACCCCGCCGCTGATGCCGAGCACGAGGGCGCGCAGACCGGTGGAGGTCAGCCGCTCGGCGAGGAAGGCCACCCGGCGCTCGATCTCCCGCTCGGCGTCGAAGGTCTCGGCGACCTCCAGTTCCCGGGCGATCTCCTTCTGCAGGGCGATGGACGCCGGCTCGCTCAATTCCGCTCCTTGTTCGACGGGCAGGACGGTTCTCGTTTCACCCTACCCAGAGGCGCCCGGGGAACGCGGACCCACCGTCCGGTGGAGCGGGAGGTGCGGGGCGGCCGTCAGGAGCCGCCCCGCACGGCGACGGGTCAGTCCAGCGGTTCGATGCGGATGTCGCGGAACCGGACCTTGTTCCCGTGGTCCTGCAGCCGGATCGCCCCGGCGGCCGGCGTCTCGGCCCGGCCGGCCGCGGTGGGTCCGTCGAGGGCGACGTCGTCGTGGACCGTCCTGCCGTTCCACACCACCGTCACCCGCGCGTCGGCGGTCTTGGCGCCGTTCTCGTCGAAGCGGGCGGCACGGAAGACGATGTCGTACGTCTGCCAGGTCTCCGGGGCCGTCGCCGCGTTGGTGTCGGGTGCCTTCTTGAGGTAGATCGCCCCGGCCTCGTTGGTGTCCAGGGTGGTGTCGTCGAAGGAGTCGAGGATCTGGAGCTCGTAGCGGTCCTGGAGGTAGATGCCGCTGTTGCCGCGGTCCTGGCCGGTCACCTCGTCCGGCAGCAGGGGCACACGGAACTGAACGTGCAGCTTGAAGTCCTGGTAGGCGTCCTTGGTGCGGATGTCGCCGCAGCACACCTCCATCGACCGCTCCTCGGCCAGAGGCCAGGCCACCTTCCTGCCGTCCGTGTGCTGCCACTGTTCCTGCGAGGCGGCGGTGCCGTCGAACAGGGCGACCGGGGCGCCGTGCGGGCGCACGGTGATCAGGTCGAGGTTGACGTGGCCGGTGTCGCCGGGGTCGTAGCGGTAGGAGAGCGTGTTGTGTCCGGCGCGCAGCCGCAGCGACTCGGTCCGGGTGGACCAGGTGTCCCAGTCCCCGGTGGACGGGAGCTGCGTCTGGCGCACCTTCTTCCCGCCGGCGTACAGGGACAGCGACTTGGTGCCCTCGAAGGGGTTGGGACCGTTGGAGTAGCGCAGGCCCACGTCGTAGGTGCCGGCCTTCGGGACGGTCACGTCGAAGGTCGTGGTGACCTTGCCCTCGGTGGCGTAGCGGTCGACGAAGCCGCTGCCGGAGTAGCCGGTGTGGTCGGTGTTGACGCCGGCCCTCCCCGTCAGACGCGCCTCCTCGGCCTCGTACAGGGTGGCCGCCGGCGGCTGCGCGCCCGGCATCTCGTTGAGGGTGTACCAGGCCTCGGTGCTCCACAGCGCCTCACCGGAGGCCGAGGTGAACGGGCGCGGGGAGCGCACGTGCACGACGCGGTCCGGCTTCAGGCCGTCCAGCCGCAGCCGCACGGTGCGGCCGTCGTCCGAGAGCGTCGCGGACCGTACGGCCAGCTTCTCCTCCGCGATCTTCGGGCCGCCGTAGTCGCCGGTCGGCGTGTAGCGCCACTGCTCGGCCTCGTAGCGGGCGGCCAGCTCCGCGGCCGTCTCCCCGGACACCGGCTGGGTGTACGTGAGGTCGAAGCCGCCCGGCACGGCCCGCATCCTCTGGACGTCGAAGGTGTTGCCGCCGTTGGGCGTCAGCTTCTGCAGGCCGAACTTCAGCTTGCCCTCCTGCCCCCAGTTGCCGTCGGCGCCCAGGCCGCCGGTGTAGATCGCGCCGTCGGGGCCCAGGGAGACACGGTTGACGCCCGCCTCCAGGCCCTGCGTGTAGCGGAAGACGGCGCCCTGGTACTGGCCCTTCACCTTCTCCAGGTAGGCGCGCTGGAGGCCGCCGTAGGTGACGTCGCCGATCAGCATCTGGCCCGCGAACCTGCCCTTGGTGAGGTACAGCGGGGTGGAGGGCGAGTTGCCGATCTCGTTCTGCGGCAGCCACAGCACCGGCTCGGTGACGGGGGAGGACTCGAAGGGGCCGGCGGGCTCGGTGTAGTGGTTGAAGAAGCGGTCCTGCTTGATCTGGACGAGCTTCGAGGCCGGCAGCCAGCCGCCCTGGTTGTCGGTGGCGAACAGGTCGCCGCCCGGCCCCCAGCCGATGCCGTTGGGTGTGCGCAGCCCGCCCGCGATCGGGCTGATCTTCCCCGTCTTCTTGCTGATCCTGTAGGTCGTCCCGCGGTTGGGCGCGGGCTGCGGGGTGGTGGTCGCGCCGCCGAGGTCGATGGCGACGGAGAGGTTCACGTAGAAGTAGCCGTCGCGGTAGAGCAGGCCGAAGGCGAACTCGTGGAAGTTGCCGCCGTAGGGCCAGGTGGCGACCGTGCGGTACTCGTCGGTCACGTCGTCGCCGTCGCTGTCGACCAGCCGGGTCAGCTCGTGCTTCTGCGAGACGTAGAGCGAACCGTCCACGTACTTGATGCCCATGGGCTCGCGCAGCCCGCTCGCCACCTTCTCGACCCGCACCTTGTCGCGGCTGGTCTCACCGGTGACGTTGTCCAGGAGGTACACCTCTCCGGCAACGTTGTCGGTGCCGCCCCAGGTGCTGATCGCCAGGCGTCCGTCGGGCAGCCAGTCCATGCCGGTGACCTGCGGTTCGAAGCCGTCGGGGCGCAGGTCGGCGAGGTCGAGGTCGGGGCGCACGGAGGTGAGCGGCAGACCGTCGCCGGGGGTGTCGCGCCCGGCCTCGCACTCCTTGCGGCCCGGCGCCGTCACCCGGACGACCCCGGCGTCCGTGCTCAGCGCCTCGGTGGGTACGACGCTGAACTCGCTCTCGCCCGGCGGCATCCAGGACAGCTGCACCTGCTGGCCGCCGCCGCGGTCGAAGTGGTCGATGCGCAGCGGGTGCGCGCCCGCGGTGAGGTCGACCGTGCCGTCCTTGGGCTCCGCGCCGTGCAGTCCGTCGTGGTCGATCACCGTGGCGTCGTCGAGGGTCAGCCGGGAGCCGTCGTCGCTGACGAGCCGGAACACGTAGGTGCCGTCGCGCGGGGCGTGAAGGTAACCGGACGCCTGGGAGACGAAGTTGTCGGCGATGCCGCCGAAGTCGGCGGTGGTGGACCAGTCGACCGTCGGCATCAGCTTGTCGTGGTTGGGGGTCTGGCCCGGCTTGAGGGTGCACAGCTCGTTCAGCGGCGTCTGGACGTCGAACACGCGCAGGGTGACGCCGGGTTCCTGCGGCGGGATGTCGGCGGGCGCCGCCGAGGACGCCGGGGCGGCCCAGGCGCCGCCGAGCGCGACGGCCGACGTCAGCAGGAGGATGAGGTGTCTTCGGGCACGTGAGAACAGCCGTGGGTGCATTGGTCCTCCGGGAGGTGGGGACCGGACCGTGCCGGATGTCGCTCCGGTCTTGTGCGGTAGGACGGACGTTCCGCCGCCAAGGTAGGAGACTTCTGCTTGACATGTCCATACTTTGTCATCGGTGTGTTCAAAGTTCTGGGCGTCAAGTCCCCTCCCCGGGACGGGGATCGGCCTCGCGGGTCGGCGGTCAGCGTCCCCTGCGCACCCGGGCGGCCGCGCGCGCCTCCGCCTCCCTGCGTGCCTCGACGGCCTTGCGGGACCCCTTCGCGGCGCGGCCCGGGCGGGTGCCCATCCCGCGGAAGGGCGCGTTGCCGCGCTCCTGGGCCGGTCCGGTCGGCGGGCGCTTCGCGCCGGTGAGGGCCGTCAGCCTCTGCTCGCCCGAGCGCACCGGGGTCACCGTCGGCCGGATCCCGGCCTCGGACATCATCCGGTTCACCTCGCGCCGCTGGTCGGGGGTGACGAGCGTGACCACGCTCCCCGTCCGCCCGGCCCGCGCGGTACGCCCGCCGCGGTGCAGGTAGTCCTTGGCGTCGGCCGGCGGATCGACGTTGACGACGAGGTCGAGGTCGTCGACGTGAATGCCCCGCGCCGCGACGTTGGTGGCCACCAGCACGGTGACCTCGCCCTCCACGAACCGGGCGAGGGTGTGGGTGCGCTGCGGCTGCGACTTGCCGCTGTGCAGGGCGGCGGCGGGCACACCGGCGGCCCGCAGGTGCCGGGTGAACCGGTCGACTCCCGCCTTGGTGTCCAGGAACATCAGCACCCGGCCGTCGCGGGCGGCGATCTCGGTGGCGGTCGCGTACTTGTCGGCGGGGTGGATGGTCAGCACGTGGTGCTCCATCGTGCTCACCGAGGCCGACGCCGGGTCGACCGACGCGAGGACGGGGTCGTGGAGGTGGTCGCGCACCAGCTGGTCGACGTCGCCGTCGAGGGTGGCCGAGAACAGGAGCCGCTGCCCGTCGGAGGGCACCTGCTCCAGGATGCCGGTGACCTGCGGCAGGAACCCCAGGTCGCACATCTGGTCCGCCTCGTCCAGCACCGTGATCCGCACCTGGTCCAGTCGGCAGTCCCGGCGGGAGACCAGGTCGGCCAGGCGGCCCGGCGTGGCGACGACCACCTCGGCGCCGTCGCGCAGCGCCTGGGTCTGCCGGTTGATCGACAGACCGCCGACGACCGTGGTCAGGCGGACGCCCAGCGCCCGTGCGTACGGCGTCAGCGCGTCGCTCACCTGCTGCGCCAGTTCCCGGGTCGACACCAGGACGAGGGCCGACGGACGCTTCGGCTCCGCGCGCCGGCCGGCGGTCCGGGCGAGCAGGGCGAGCCCGAAGGCCAGGGTCTTGCCGGAGCCGGTCTGCGCCCGGCCGAGGACGTCGCGCCCGGCCAGGGCGTCGGGCAGGGTCGCCGCCTGGATCGGGAACGGCCGCGTCACCCCGAGGGCGGTCATCGTCTCCACCAGCACCGGCGGCAGCCCGAGGCCGTCGAAGGATGCGGTCGGCTTCGCGTTCATGGGGGACCTTTCTGATCAGGCGCCCGGAACGCGACCGGGCCCGTACCCCTCGGTACGGACCCGGGCGCCTCAAAGCGTGCCGCCATTTTACCAGCGGGCCCGCCCTCGCCCCGCGGACGGGCGGGCGCTCCTACTTGGACTCGACCCGACCGAGCGGGCCCGGCCCGGCCGCCAGATCGTCGCGCGCCCTCTGCCAGGCGGTGTCCCCCGGATACAGCTCGGAGCGCAGGTAGGCCCAGGTGAGCCGCTGCACGGCGGCCACCCGTACGGGGTCCTCGTCGGTGGTCTCCGCGACGTCGTACCCGGCGACCCCGCCGAGCCCGTGCTCCGCGCCGAACAGGGTCAGCAGGGACTTGGGGCCGGGGGAGAGGGTGTACGGGTCGGCATGCCACTCGGGGCCGGACACCGTCAGGTGGGCGGAGTCGTCCTTGTCGCCGGCGACGACGAGGGCGGGCGTGGTCATGCGGGAGAAGTCCGTGGTCAGGAAGAAGGGCATGGTCGCGGCGGCGGACGGGCTGAGGGCGTCGCCGCCCCGGCCGGGCGCGGCGAGCAGCACGCCGGCCCCGACGCGGGGCTCGGCCAGGTCCACCTCCGTGCCGTCGTCCGGATCGGTGAGCCGGGCGCCGAGCAGCAGGCTCGCGGTGTGTCCGCCCATCGAGTGCCCGGCGACCGCGACCCTGCTCCGGTCCAGTCGGCCGGAGAGCTGCGGGACGGCCTCCTCCAGGACGTCGAGCCCGTCGAGGACGTGCGTCATGTCCTCGGCGCGCGACCGCCAGAACAGGGGCGCCCCGGGGGTGGCGGGATCCAGGGCCAGGGTCCGCGAGCTGAGGTGGGTCGGCTGGACCACGACGAAGCCGTGCGCCGCCCAGTAGTGGGCGAGCGGGGCGTAGCCGTTCAGGGAGGAGAGGTGGTTCGAGTAGCCCTGGCCGTGCGAGAGCAGGAGGAGGGGCAGGTCGGACCCGGTCACGGGGGCGGAGACCCGCACCTGGAGGTCCACCGGCCGCCCGGGGGCCGGCAGCACGACCGGGGCGACGGAGAAGACGGGGGCGGGCGGGGAGATGACGTCGGCCGGGTGGGTCGGTGCGCTCATGAGGCGGGTGTCCGTTCGATGGATCGACTGCGGAGACAGCGAGGCCGTGGGGAGGGGAAAGGCGGCGCGTCGGCGCGACAAGAAGCGGGACGTTGTCCCGGTTAAATATACGGAACGCTGTCCCGTTTGGTCAACGCGCGCTCTCCGGGTCCGCAGGCGTGCCGCGCCGCGCCGCCCGGACACGGCGGTGGCTCCACCCGAGCAGAGCGAACAGCACGAAGCCGGAGAGGATCAGACTCGCGCCGGTGGCCCATCCGGAGTACGGCAGCTCGGGCACGAGACCCCAGGCCAGACCGGCGGCGAGGAGGAACAGCCCCACGAGCACGGAGCCGGCGATGCGCCAGCGGGAGGAGACGCTCTCCTCGGCGGCACGCATCGCCCGGACACGGACCGGAGCGACGTACCGGTCCAGCGCCGGAACGGCGCGCGCCAGCAGCACCACCCCGGCGAGGACGAGCAGCAGACCCGGCCCCGGCAGCACCAGCAGCGCCACGCCGATCAGCAGCAGGACGGCGCCGAGGGCGCCCAGGGCGGTGCGCCGGATCGATTCGACACCCCGCGCCATGGCGCCCCACTCTCCTGCGGTCGGCAAGGAATCCGGTTCTGTCGGCGTGCCCACCCTAGGCCGGGACCGGGGCGCGGGCGATTTCGGCGGGGCCTCTCGGCGGGCCCGGCGGCACCCGGACCGGGCAGCCGGGAGGCGAAGTGACGCGCCGTCCTGCAGGCCCGCCCAAGACGGCAGCCCGGTCATGTCCGCCAACGCCCGATGTGGCAGGGCTGGTTGGGATTCGGCCCCATCGACGCGCGCGGACTTCGCTGCTAGACCTGCACCACCCGTACCACCTGCACCCGCCTTCCAGGAGGAGCATGTGAGACCACGTCGCGCGGTCGTCCGGACCGCATCGGCACTCGTCGCCGCCCTCGCCCTGACCGTCGGCCTGGGCAGCACCGCCGTCGCGGCGCACGAGGCGGAGGCCGGGGCACCCGCCACCGGGACCGGCCCCGTCACGCACGAGGAGAACGACCGCGTCCCGGAGGGCTCGGTCTGGACCCAGCACTACTTCCCGTCCTCCGACCGCTCGGGCACCCGGCTGCACGCCGACGTCCTGCTGCCCGAGGGGCTGAAGCGGAAGGAGAGGGTTCCGGTCATCGTGTCGATCGGTCCGTACTTCGCCCACGCCGGCCAGACCGGTCCCGAGGGCTGGTCCCGCACCGGCCCCTCCGCCCGCTTCCAGGACTTCATCGAGGGCACCGACCTGTTCGACCAGGGGTACGCCTTCGTCATGGTGGACCTGCGCGGCTTCGGCGGCTCCACCGGCTGTCTGGACTGGGGCGGCCCCGGCGAACAGGCCGACGTCAGAGCCGCGATCGACTGGGCCGCGAAGCAGCCGTGGTCCACCGGCGCGGTCGGCATGTACGGCAAGTCCTACGACGCCGTCACGGGCCTGATCGGCAACAACCTGGACCAGCGTGCCCTCAAGGCCGTCGTCGCCCAGGAACCCGTGTGGGACATGTACCAGTACATCTACTCCAACGGGGTGCCGCGGCCGAACGTGACGGGCACCGCCGACGCGTACAACTCCATCGCCTCGATGCCGCCGATGGCGGACGACGATCCCCGCTACCAGGAGGCCGCCCGCTACGAGGAGAGTCATCCGGAGTGCCTGACGGAGAACTCGGCCGGCTACCGCATATCCGACCAGCGGGACGAGCACTGGACCTCCCGCGACCTGGCGAGGATGGCCCGGGGCAGTGACACCCCGCTGTTCGTCACGCAGGGCTTCGTCGAGAACAACACCAAGCCCGAGGAGATGGAGGAGTACCTCGACAACCACCGGGGCCCCGAGCGCGGCTGGCTCGGCCAGTGGGACCACGTGCGCGGCGGCGACCGCGTCGGGGACGGACGCCTGGCCATGGGCCGTGCGGGCTGGTACGACGAGACCCTCGCCTTCTACGACCAGTACCTGAAGGGCGCCGGGCCGAGCGTGCGTTACCCGGCCTACGCCGTCGAGGACTCCACCGGAGCCTGGCGGGCCCAGCGCACCTGGCCCGTCACCGAGCGGTCGGTCACCGTCGCGCTCGGCGGCGGCTCCTACGTGGACGACGGCGGCGCGTCCGCCCGCGCGGCGCTGACCGCGTCCGGCGGTCCGGCACCGAAGGCCCCGCCGCGGCCGACCGGCAGGTGGGACATGGAGAACGCGCCCGCGACCGAGCAGCCGGCCCCGGCCGGGCTGGCCGCGGAACTGGCGAAGCGTCAGCGCGCCGGTGAGGCCGCCTCCAGCTTCTTCGTCTGGTCGAAGCCGCTCACGAGGGACACGCGCGTCACCGGCACCCCGCAGGTCTCGCTGACGGCCCGCGGCGAGGGCAACGTCATGCTCAAGCTGTACGACGTCGCCCCCGACGGCACCGCGGTCATGTTCGACGAGCAGGTCTCCCTGGTGAAGTCCGGCCGGATGGGCGTCGACCTGAAGGCGACCGACTGGACCCTCGCCGCCGGACACGTCCTGGCCGTGGAGATCGGGTCGATCCAGACCGGTTCCTGGCGGGACACACCGTCCGGCGAGACCATCGAGGTCAGTGGTGCGAAGCTGCGCCTCGCCCTGGACGACCCGGCCGACGACATCGCCACCCAGGGCGACCGGTCGCCGTACCTGGACACGTATCTGCGCCAGTACACGGTGAGCCTGCCGGTGGGCCCGGGCGCATTCTCGTTGGTTCCGGGCGGCAGGTCGTGACAAGCTGTGCTCCTGTAGTCCGAGCCCAGGAGGTCGTCATGACTGAAGAGTCTTCATCGCAAACAGGTTCGGAAGCGGCGGAGGACCAGAGCCCCGCACTGGCTCCCGACGCCGACGGTCAGTACGACCTGAAGGACAAATTCCGCCAGGCACTGGAGCGCAAGCGCGGCAAACAGGCGGAGGCCGCCGCCCTCGCGGCGGGCGCCGACGTGGCGAAGATCCGGGGCACTCACGGCCCGGCCGCCAGCCAGCGTTCGTTCCGGCGCAAGAGCGGCTGAGGCCGCGCGCGACCGTCCGGGGCAGGGCCCGACCGTGGCAGCACGGTCGGGCCCTGCCCGTCGTGGAGGGGGCCGGTCGGGGTGCTCAGGGGCGGGCGGTCAGATAGCCGCCCATGGAGGTGAAGTACTCCGTCGCGGCCAACTCCCTTCCGTCCTGGGTGCGTACCCGCGTCACGGCGAGGCCGTGGTTGCGGCCCCGGCGCGCGTCGGCTCCGGCGACGATCACCACGCCCTCGCCCTCGCGGTAGAAGATCCGGCCGGGCGTACCGCCGTAGCGGGCCTCGGAGACCACCGCGGCGAGGATCTCCAGCCGCCGCCCCCGGTGGAAGGTGAAGGCGCTGGGGTACGGCTCGGACTGGGCGCGGACCAGGCGCTCCAGGTCCTCGGCCGGCCAGTTCCAGTCGATGCGGATGTCGTCGGCCGACCGCTTGTGGAAGAAGCTCGCCCGGGACCGGTCCTGCGGGGTGAACTCCGTCTGCCCGGCCGCGATGAGCCCGAGGGCGCCGAGGGTGACCGGGGCGATCAGGTCGACGGTCTTGTGGAAGAGGTCGGTGGCGGTGTCCGTCGGACGGACCGGCACCGCCTCCTGCCGGACGATGTCACCGGCGTCCAGTTCGCCGTTCATCATGTGCGCGGTGACGCCCACTTCGCTCTCGCCGTTGATCAGCGCCCAGATCAGCGGGGAGAAACCGGCGTACTTCGGCAGCAGCGAGTCGTGCACGTTGAGGGTGCCGTGTCGCGGGAGGCCGAAGATGCGCGGGGGGATCCAGGTCCGCCAGTTGTTGGCCACGATGATGTCCGGATCGGCGTCCTTGAGACGCTCGAACAGGTCGTCGTCGTCCGGGCGGTTGCGGATCAGCACCGGGACGCCGTGCTCCTCGGCGAGATCGGCGACGGAGTCGCTCCAGATCTTCTCGTACGCGTGCTCGCTCCCAGGATGCGTGACCACGAGGACCACGTCGTGCTCGGAGTCCAGCAGTGCTCGCAGGGTGCGGTGCCCCCAGGTCTGGTAGCCGAACATGACGACCCGCATGGGGTTCCTCCTCAAGGCAGGGGCTGACCCGGGCAGTTAAGCAAGGCTTACCTTACTCTGCAATATCCCTGCGCAGCAGACCAGTTGGCGCGAATCGTCCGTCGGCAGCCCTATCGACAGCCGTATCTCGTTAGCTTAGGCTCACCTAAGTTTTCGGCGTACGAGGGGAGTGACATGTCACAGGATCTTCCTGCTGACCCCACGCTCGTCCACGACCTCATCGGTATCGGCTTCGGGCCGTCCAATGTCGCCATGGCGATCGCGATCCGCGAGCACAACGCACGGGCCGGCGGGCAGGAGGCGCTCGACGCCCGCTTCTTCGAGCAGCAACCGCGCTTCGGCTGGCACCGCGGCATGCTGATCGACGACGCGACCATGCAGGTGTCCTTCCTCAAGGACCTGGTGACCCTGCGGAACCCGGCCAGTGAGTACAGCTTCCTCTGCTACCTGCAGAGCAAGGGGCGGCTGATCGACTTCATCAACCACAAGAACCTCTTTCCGCTGCGCATCGAGTTCCACGACTACTTCGAGTGGACCGCGGCCAAGGTCGCCGACATGGTCTCCTACGGCCACGAGGTCGTCGGCGTCGCGCCCGTCGAGCGGGACGGAGTCGTGGACCACCTGGAGGTGACGGTCCGTTCCGGGGAGGGGCTGGAGGTCCACCGGGCGCGCAACCTCGTCGTCGGCACCGGGCTGCGCCCCCTCGTGCCGGAGGGTGTGGAGCGCGGCGACCGCGTCTGGCACAACTCCGAACTGCTGGCCAGGGTGGACGCGTTGGAGGGCACCTCGCCCTCGCGGTTCATCGTCGTCGGCGCCGGGCAGAGCGCCGCGGAGAACGTCGCCTACCTGCACCGCCGCTTCCCCGCCGCCGAGGTCTGCGCGGTCTTCGCACGCTACGGCTACAGCCCCGCCGACGACAGCGCGTTCGCCAACCGGATCTTCGACCCGGCTGCGGTGGACGACTACTTCACCGCTCCCGGCAGCGTCAAACGCCGGCTGATGGACTACCACGGCAACACCAACTACTCCGTGGTGGACATCGATTTGATCGACGACCTGTACCGGCAGATGTACCGGGAGAAGGTCCTGGGCACCGAGCGGCTGCGCTTCCTCAACGTGTCCCGGCTCTCCGACGTCAAGGAGACGCCGGACCGGGTGCGTGCCACCGTGACGTCGCTGGTCACCGGAGAGGAGCGCCTCCTGGACGCGGACGTCGTGGTCTTCGCCACCGGGTACGGACCGGCCGACCCCCTCGGCCTGCTCGGCGAGGTCGCCGACCGCTGCCTGCGCGACGCCGAGGGCCGGGTGCGCGTCGAGCGCGACTACCGCGTCGCCACCGACCCCGCCCTGCGCTGCGGCATCTATCTCCAGGGCGGCACGGAGCACACGCACGGCATCACCTCGTCCCTGCTGTCCAACACCGCCGTCAGGGTCGGCGAGATCCTCGAGTCGCTCCTCGACGGGGGTCTCAAGTCCGCCGCGGACGAGGCCCGTACGGTCGCCGACGGAACCGGCACCGGCACGCGTTAGGGTACGACGCCATGACCACGACTGGGGCCCGGCGCCCCGCGACCGGCCCGCAGGGCCCAACGGAGGCCCGGCGGCGCCGTGTTGCCGGGCTGGGTGTGCTCGCGGCGCTCCTCGTGGTCGCGGCGGCGGCGTCGCTGGCCGTCGGCGCGCGTGCGCTCAGCCCCGCCGAGGTGTGGCACGGGCTGTTCGCGGTGCCCGAGTCCGACCAGCGGCTGACCGAGATCCGGCTCATCGTGCGGACCGTACGGGTGCCCCGCACGGTGCTCGCCGTCGTGGCCGGCCTCGCGCTGGGCGTGGGAGGGGCGCTGATCCAGGGGTACACGCGCAATCCCATCGCCGACACGGGGCTGCTGGGGGTGAACTCGGGTGCCTCGTTCGCCGTGGTGTCGGGGATCGCCGCCTTCGGGTTCACCGACCCGTTCCAGTACGTCTGGTTCGGCTTCCTGGGCGCGGCGGTCGCCGGTGTCGTCGTGTTCGGGCTGTCGAGCATCGGCCGCGGGGCGGGCAACCCGCTCACCCTCGCGCTGGCAGGGCAGGGGGTCACGGTGTTCCTCGCGGCGATGACCACGGCGGTCGCGCTGACGGACAAGGCCTCGCTGAACGCCCTGCGGTTCTGGAACGCGGGCTCGCTGACCGGGGTCGGCTTCGACGTCATCTGGCCCGTGTCCGCCTTCGTCGCCGCCGGGCTGCTGCTGGCGCTGACCACGCTGCCGTCCGTCAACCTGCTCCATCTGGGCGAGGACGTCGCACGGGCCCTCGGGGTGAGTGTCGCGCGCACCCGCACCGTCGGCATCGTCGCCATCACCCTGCTGGCCGGGGCGGCGACGGCGGCCTGCGGCCCCATCGCGTTCCTCGGGCTCATGGTGGCCCACGTGGCCCGGTACCTGACCGGCCCGGACTACCGCTGGCTGGTGCCCTGCGCCGGTCTGCTCGGGGCCCTCGTGCTGCTGGTCTGCGACATCGTGGGGCGCCTGGTGGTGCGGCCGGGGGAACTGGACGCCGGGGTCGTCGTCTCGCTCCTCGGCGCACCGTTCTTCGCCGTCCTGGTGTGGCGCGGGAAGTTCAAGAACGCGTGAACGGGGCGGACGTGACGGCGAACGGGGCGGGCAGGGCAGTGGAGGCGAAGGCGGACCCACGGGCCCCGGTGGCGCCCGGTGTGCGGTTCGGCGGCGTGTCGTTCGTGTGGCGGCCCCGGATCGCGGGTGTCACCCTGCTCCTGGCGGTGGCGGGCTTCCTGGTGTTCTGCGTGTCGATCGGGGTCGGGGACTTCCCCATCGCCCTGCCCAGGGTCCTCGCCACGATCCTCGGCCGGGGCGAGCAGGTCGACGAGTTCGTGATCATGGACCTGCGGATGCCCCGCGCCCTCGCCGGGCTCGTCGTCGGCGTCGCGCTCGGGGTCTCCGGCGCCCTCACGCAGTCGATCGCCCGCAATCCGCTGGCCAGCCCCGACGTCCTCGGCATCACCAGCGGTGCCGACGCGGTCGCGGTGTTCCTGGTGACCGTGTCG
Source organism: Streptomyces violaceorubidus (assembly GCF_000717995.1). GTDB lineage: Bacteria > Actinomycetota > Actinomycetes > Streptomycetales > Streptomycetaceae > Streptomyces > Streptomyces violaceorubidus. The sequence continues at coordinate 18,871 of NZ_JODM01000030.1, read as the reverse complement.
GGTGGTGCCGCGACGGCCGTCACCGACCTTGTGGGCCTGTCGGCGGCGGCACTCGCGGGCGGCCTCGGCACCGGGCTGCTGGTGTACTTCATGGCGTGGCGCCGCGGGATCGACGGCTTCCGGCTCATCCTCATCGGCATCTCGGTGAACGCCGTGATGCAGGCGATCACCACGTGGCTGCTGGTCACCGCCGACATCCGGGACGTGGCGCGGGCCCAGGCGTGGCTGGTCGGCTCGCTGGACAACCGGTCGTGGGGCGAGGTCCACGTCGCGCTGTGGTGCACCCTCGTCCTGCTGGTCGTCGTGGCCTGTGTCGCCTTCCAGTTCAAGCCGCTGCACTTCGGCGACGAGGTCGCCGCCGGGCTCGGCGTCCGGTACGGCGCGGTGCGCGCGGTCCTGCTGCTGTGCGCGGTGCTGCTGGCCGGCGTGGCGGTGAGCGCGGCGGGACCGGTGCCGTTCGTCGCGCTGGTGGCGCCCCAGGTGGCGATGCGGCTGGCCCGGTGCCCGACCCCGCCGCTGGTGGCCTCCGGTTTGGTGGGAGCGCTGCTGCTGACCGGCTCCGACCTGGTCGCGCGCACCGCGCTGCCCGTCTCGCTGCCCGTCGGCGTGGTCACCGCCGCCGTCGGCGGGCCCTTCCTCGTCTATCTGCTGGTGCGGGCGAACCGCAGATAGCTGGTACAAAGTAAGGCGAGCCTAATCGAGGGGGCCTTGTGGTCGTTCAGTCCATCACCGGGACCGAAACGGAAGGTGACGGCGCCTCACGGCTGGCGGCCCGGGGCGTCACCGTCGGGTACGGGGCCCGGTCCGTCATCGACGGTCTCGACGTGGCGATCCCGCCCGGGGTGATCACCACCATCATCGGACCGAACGGCTGCGGCAAGTCGACCCTGCTGCGCACCCTGTCCCGGCTGCTCAGGCCGACCGGCGGAACGGTCGTGCTGGACGGCGAGGACATCGCCGCGCTCAGGACCCGCGACGTGGCCAAGAAGCTCGGACTGCTGCCCCAGGCGCCGGTGGCCCCGGAGGGGCTGACGGTGTCCGACCTGGTCGCCCGGGGCCGCCACCCGCACCAGAGCTGGCTGCGGCAGTGGTCCTCGGACGACGCCGAGGTCGTGCGGCGGGCGCTGGCCATGACCGGCGTGTCCGACCTCGCGGACCGTCCCGTGGACTCGCTCTCCGGCGGACAGCGCCAGCGCGTGTGGATCTCGATGACCCTGGCCCAGGGCACCGACCTGCTGCTGCTGGACGAGCCCACCACCTACCTGGACCTCGCGCACGCGGTCGACGTGCTCGACCTGGTCGACGACCTGCACGAGTCCGGTCGCACCGTGGTCATGGTGCTGCACGACCTCAACCTGGCCACGCGCTACAGCGACAACCTGGTCGTCATGAAGGAGGGCGCCGTCCTGGCGCAGGGCCACCCGCGCGACGTGATCACCGCCGACCTGCTGCGTGAGGCGTTCGGGCTGCGCGCCATGGTGATCGACGACCCGGTCGGGGACCGCCCCCTCGTCGTGCCGATCGGACGTACCCACGTCGAACTCGCCACGAAGGCAACCGAGTTGTTGTAGTGAGGGTAGGCTAACCTCACTCGGGCGCGATAAGGTTGGCTGCCCTCAGAGGGGGCGCAGTGGACGGCGCGACAGCAAAGGGATCTCCGGATGCTCCTCAGAACGACGCGTACGAAGCCCTGGCGACGACTCGCGGCGGCCCTGTCCGCGACCGTGCTCGGCGTCGGACTCCTCGCGGGATGCGGTTCCGACTCGGACGACCCGGCGGACGGGGCGGGCGGTGGCACCCCGGCCGCGGCCGGTGCCTTCCCGGTCACGGTGGAGCACGCGTTCGGAACGACGGAGATCGACAAGGCGCCCGAGCGGGTCGTCTCCGTCGGCTACACCGACGACCAGACCGTCCTGGCCTTCGGCATCAAGCCCGTCGGCATGGTCGACCAGTACCCGAACCCGGCCGGGCAGAGCCCCGACATCAACACCCAGTGGCCCTGGGTGAAGGACAAGTGGGGGGACACCGAGCCCGAGGTCGTCATGAAGAACGGTGACACGGGGCCCAACTACGAGAAGATCGCCGCGCTGCGCCCCGACCTGATCGTCGCGGTCTACTCTGAGATCGACCAGGCCGCCTACGACAAGCTCTCCAGGATCGCGCCCACGGTGGGGCGCACCAAGGGCGAGAAGGAGCCGTTCAGCGCTCCCTGGCAGGACAACGCGCTGCACATCGCCAAGGCGCTCGGCAAGGCCGAGGAGGGCCGGAAGATGGTCGCCGACATCCAGGGCAAGCTGGAGGCGGCCAAGCAGGCGCACCCCGAGTTCGCGGACAGGACGGCGGTGGTGCTCTCCTGGTACAAGGACTCGGTGGCCCCGTTCACCTCCACCGACGTGCGCGGGCGGCTGGTGACCGGCATCGGCTTCCGGTACCAGACCGGGATCGACAAGGTCGCCGGCGGCGACTTCTACACCACGCTCTCGCCCGAGCGCGTCGACCTGGTCGACGTGGACCGCGTCTTCGTCATCAACGACAAGGCGGACCAGGACGCGTTGAAGAAGTTCGAGCTGTTCACCAATCTGGACGCCGTCAAGAACGGCAAGGTGTCCTACCTGCTGGACAGCGAGGGCCCGGCGGTCGGCGCGGCCATCTCGCAGGGCACCCTGCTGTCCATGCCGTACGCCGTCGACGAACTCGTCAAGTCGGCCGGGTAGGTGTGAGCACCACCGACAACCGCGTCGCTGCGGCCCCGGCCGTCCTGCGTACGGCGAGCGGACGCGAGGCCGGGCGATGGGTCGCGGCCCACTGCCGCGAGGTGCCGTGGCTGACGGCCGCCACGGTGCTCACCACGGTGGCCGGGGCGGCGCTCCAGGTCCTCCCGGTGCTGCTGCTGGGCCGCGTGGTCGACGCGGTGGCCGGGGGCGGGTCGCGGTCCGTCCTGGTCGTGATCGGCGCCCTGATGGTCGCCGCGGCGCTGCTCGGCGCGGCGGCGACCGCGGTGTCGACGTACCTGATCGGGCGGCTGGGCGCCGACCTGCTCGCCCGGCTCCGGGAGGGCGCCGTCCGCGCGGTGCTGGCCATGCCCAGTGCCCGCGTCGAGCAGGTGGGCCGCGGCGACGTGCTGTCCCGGGTCGGCGACGACGTCGCCGTGATCTCCAAGGGCATCCGCACCGCCGTACCCACCGTCTTCTCGGCCGGAGTGCTCGTCGCCATCGCCACGGCCGGCATGTTCGGCCTCGACTGGCGGCTCGGCCTGGCGGGCGCCGGCGCGCTGCCCGCCTACGCGCTGGCCCTGCGCTGGTACCTGCCGAGGTCCGCCCCGCTGTACCGCAGGCAGCGGATGGCCCAGGCCGATCGGGCGCAGGCCCTGATCAGCGGCCTGAACGGCATCGACACCGTCCGGGCGTACCGGCTGGAGGACGCCTTCCGCCAACGGGTCACCCGCGAGTCGTGGCGGGTGCGCGAGCTCGGCATCGAGGTGTTCCGGTTCTTCGGCCGGTTCGTCGGCCGGGAGAACCGCGCCGAGTTCATCGGGCTGACCCTCATGGTCGTGGTGGGCTACGCGCTGCTGGAGGCGGGCGCGGCCACGCTGGGCGAGGTGTCGGCGGCCCCGCTGCTGTTCCACCGTCTGTTCACCCCGCTGGGCGCCATCATGTTCACCTTCGACGAGGCGCAGAAGTCCGGCGCGAGCCTGACCCGCCTGGTCGGTGTGCTGGGGGAGGACGCGGCGGACCGGCTGGTGGGCGACGAGTCCGTCGGCGCGGCGGCCGGCCCGTACCCGGTGACGGTGCGGGGGCTGACGTTCACCTACCCGGGTGCCGAGGAGCCGGTGCTCAGGGACGTCGACCTGACGATCCCGGCGGGTGGCTCGCTCGCCCTCGTGGGGGCGACGGGCGCGGGCAAGACGACCCTGGCGGCACTGGTCGCGGGCATCGGGACCCCGCAGGCGGGCTCGGTGCGCGTCGGGCGGACCGACCTGGCGGAACTCGACGAGGCGGGGGCGCGGGCCCTGGTGAGCATCCTGACCCAGGAGACCCACGTGTTCTCCGGGCCGCTCGCCGACGACCTGCGGCTGGCCGCGCCGCGGGCGACCGACGGCGAACTCCTGGGCGCCCTGCGCACCGTGGGCGCCGGACCGTGGGTGGAGGCGCTGCCCGACGGGCTGGACACGCTCGTGGGTGAGGGCGGAGAGCGCCTGGACGGGACCAAGGTCGCCCAGATCGCGCTGGCCCGGCTGGTGCTCGGCCGGGCGCCGGTGGTGGTCCTCGACGAGTCGACCGCGGAGGCGGGCAGCGAGGGTGCCGCCGAGTTGGAGCGGGCGGTGCTGGCCGCGTGTGCGGGCCGCACCACGCTGTTCGTGGCGCACCGCCTGACCCAGGCGATGGCGGCGGACCGGATCGCCGTCCTGGACGCCGGACGGGTCGTCGAGGAGGGCACCCACGCGGAGTTGGTGGCCCTGGACGGCCGCTACGCACGGCTGTGGCGGGCCTGGCGCGAGGGCGGCGGGCGGGGTGTTAGGTGAGCCTAAGTTAGGTTAGCCTGCCTTCATTCCTTGGAAGGGGCGTTGAGTCTTCGATGATGGAACCGACCGCTTCTCTCGTACGGCTTTCCCCCAGGCACCTGACCGGCATCCGCCGGCGCACCGGCGACTTCTCGGACCAGGTCATCGCCGAGGCGTGCGCCGTCTCCCTGGCGTACTGGGCCTCCGGCCGCGGCCCCGCCGGACTCGACCTCACCGCGGGCACCCTGTTCACCGACGTACTCGGCTGGACCGACAACGGCGGTACGGCGCCCGGCGGTTGGACCGTCGGCGCGGGCGGGCGGACCATCACCCTGCCGGCGGACGTCGAACCGGACGACGCCCAGCTCGCACTCGACGACCTCGCCGACTTCCCGGACCGTCCGCTCGGCACCGTCGGCCCCTGCGGCCCGGAACAGCGGCTGGAGGACCTCGCGCGGTGGAACGACACCGACGCCGACCGGGTCCGCCCCACCCTGGTGGAGATGTTCCAGGAACAGGCACGCGCGAGGCCGGACGCCGTGGCCGTGGTCGACGAGCACCGCACCCTGACCTACCGCCAGACCGACGAACTCTCCGCCCAGTTGGCCCACCACCTGCTCGCCCGCGGGCTCACCGCCGAAGACGTCGTCGGCATCCGTCTGGAGCGCTCCGCCGAGATGGTCGTCGGGCTGCTCGCCGTGCTCCGGGCGGGGGGCGCGTTCGTCCCGCTCGACCCGCACTGGCCCGCCGAACGCCGGGCCGTCGTCATCGAGGACGCGGGCATCGTCCTCCAGCTCAACTCCTCGGGCGAGCACGCCCGGACGGAACCGGACGCGGTGCCCGTGGACCTCGGCGACTGGCGGTTCGGCGACCACCCCACCGGCGGGACCGGGATCACCGCCCACGGCGACGCCCTGGCCTACGTGATCTTCACCTCGGGCTCGACCGGGCGGCCCAAGGGCGCCATGATCCGGCACGAGGCGATCAGCGAGCGCCTGCTGTGGCAGATCCACGAGATCCTGGGCTTCGGACCCGGCGACGCGGCCCTGTTCAAGGCGCCACTGTCCTTCGACATCTCCATCAACGAGATCTTCCTGCCCCTCGTCAGCGGCGGCAGGCTCGTGGTCCTGCGCCCCGGCGGCGAACGCGACCCGCACCACCTGCTGAGCGTGATCGCCGAGCAGCGCGTCACCTTCACCTACCTCGTCTCGTCCATGCTGGACGTACTGCTGGAGATGGCGGGGGACTCGTCTCGCCTCGACAGCCTCCGGCACGTCTGGTGCGGCGGCGAGGTACTCACGCCCGAACTGTACGAGCGCTTCCGCACCCGGCTCGACATCCCCCTGTACCACGGCTACGGCCCCGCCGAGACGACCATCGGGGTCTCGCACGTCGCCTACCGGGGGGCCGCCGAACGCCTGTCGACGTCGATCGGCCGGGCCAACCCCAACACCCGGCTCTACGTCCTCGACGACGAACTGCGCCCGGTGCCGGTCGGCGTCGGCGGTGAACTGTACGCGGGGGGACTGCTGCTGGGGCGCGGCTATGTGAACGCGCCGGGCCTGACGGCCTCCCGGTTCGTGGCGAACCCCTTCACACATGACGGCTCCCGGCTGTACCGGACCGGCGACCTCGCGCGCTTCGCCCCCGACGGCTCGCTCGACTTCCTCGGCCGCGCCGACAACCAGATCAAGATCCGCGGCATGCGCCTGGAGATCGAGGACGTCGAGACCGGACTCGCCGAACACCCCCAGGTGCGCCACACCTGCGTCGTCGCGAAGAAGAACACGGCGGGCGGCACCTACCTGGTGGGATACGTCATCCCGGTGGCCGGCCACCAGAACCTGCGCGCGGACGACGTCAGGGCGTGGGCCGGCGAGCACATGGTGGAGTACATGGTGCCCACCCACGTCGTCGTGATGACCGAGTTCCCGCTCACCGCGCACGGCAAGCTCGACCGGAACGCACTGCCCGAACCCGTGATCACCACGGCCGGTGTCGTCCCGCCCACCACCGACGAGGAGCGGACGGTGTGCGCGGCGGTCGCGGCCGTGCTCCAGCTGGACCGGGTCGGGGTCGACCAGGACTTCTTCCGGCTGGGCGGCGACAGCATCCTGGCGATCTCCCTGCTCGGCGCGCTGCGCGACGCCGGCCTCTACGTGAGCGCCCGGCAGATCTTCACCCACAGCACGGTGGGAGCGCTGGCGGCGGTCGCGAGCCGCGAGGACACCACGGCCGTGGACCACCGCGACGTGGCGACCGGAACCGTCGTCGGATCACCGGTCGTGCAGTGGCTCGGCGAGACCACGGACGCGATCGACGGCTTCGTCCAGTCGGTCGTGCTGGGCACCCCGGCGGACCTGACCGCCGACGCCCTCGACGCGCTTCTCGCCGCCCTCGTGCGTCGGCACCCCATGCTGCGGGCCCATCTCGTGCGCGGTGACCGCTGGAGCTTCGACGTCCCGGAGGCGGACCCGGACGCCGTCGTTGACCTCTGGCAGGAGAGCGACCGGCCGCTCGACGCGTGCCTCGCCCTGGCCACCGGGGAACTCGACCCGGTGAACGGCACGATGCTGCGCGCCGTCTGGCGCCGCGAGGCGAGGCAACTGGCCCTCGTCGTCCACCACGTGGTGATCGACGGCGTGTCCTGGCGGGTGCTGATGGACGACCTGGCCACCGCCTGGCGACAGTTCGCCTCGGGCCGGCCGGTCGAACTCCCGCCGGAGGGGACGTCGTTCCGGCGCTGGACCCAGTTGCTGGAACGCGCGGCGTTCGACGCCGACAGCGCCTGCTTCCGTCGTCCCCTGCCGGGACCCGACGAACCACTGGGCAGACGCGCGCTCACCGAGGACGACACCGTGGCGCGCGAACGGGTCCGGACCGTCACGGTCGGCGCCCGGACCACGGCCGCGCTCCTCGGCGACATCCCCGCGAAGTTCCACGCGGGCGTCAACGACGTCCTGGTGACCGCGCTCGCCGTCGCCCTCGCCCGCCACCGTCGCGACCTCGGCCAGGAACAGACCTTCGCGCACATCGAACTCGAGGGCCACGGCCGCGAGGCCGCGTTCGTCGCCCCCTCCGCAGGATTCGAACCGGAACTCTCCCGCACCGTCGGCTGGTTCACCACCCTCTTCCCGGTGACCGTCGACCCCGGCACGGCCCCGGACCCCACCGCCCCCGAGTACCTGGCCGCCGCCCTCAAGGCGGTCAAGGACGGCCTCGCGCGCGTGCCGGACCACGGCGTCTCCTACGGCGCCCTGCGCCATCTGGCCCAGGTCGCCTTCGACGCGCCCGCACCCCAGGTGCTCTTCAACTACCTGGGCCGCTTCGACGCGGGCTCGTCCGGCGACTGGCAACTCGTCCGCGCCACAGGGCAGCTGGGCGAGAAGCGCGACCCGCGGATGCGCCTGCCCCGTGCCCTGGAGTTCAACGCGATCGCCGAACCCGGCCCCGGCGGCGCCCACGAACTGACCACCGCCATCTCCTGGCCCGACGGTATGTTCACCGACGCGGACATCGCCACCCTCGGGGCCTACTACCAGGAGGCCCTCACGGGTCTTGCCGCGCTGGAGGACGGCGGCCACTCGCCCAGCGACTTCCGCCCGCTCCCGCTCACCCAGGCCGACGTCGACGCGCTGGACGGTCCGGCGCTGCGGGACATCCTCCCGCTGACCCCGCTCCAGGAGGGCCTGTACTTCCACTCCGTCTACGACGACGACGCCACCGGCAGCTACGTCGAGCAGCAACTGCTCACCCTGGAGGGCGAGGTGGACCCCGCCCGGCTGGCGACGGCGGCCACCCGCCTGCTCACCCTCCACCCGAACCTCGCCGCGCGCTTCGTGGCCCTGGCCGACGGCCGTGTGGTCGCCGTGCTGGAGAGCGGGGTCGAGGCACCCTTCACCACGCTGGACCGCCCCGGCATCACCGACGACGAGATCCGCGCCCTCGCCGAGCGGGACCGCCGCGCCGGATTCGACCTGGCCACCGGCCCCCTGACGCGGTACACCCTCGTCCGCGCCGGGGCCGGCCGGCACGTCCTGGTGCAGACGGTGCACCACATCGTCGCCGACGGCTGGTCGGTGCCGCCCATGCTGCGCACCCTGCTGGCCGAATACCACGCGCCGGGTTCCGGACGCGTGCCGGGCGGCTTCGCCGACCACGTACGCCGTCTCGCCGCCCGCGAGGACCAGGTGAGCGACCGGGTGTGGGACGAGCAACTGGCGGGGCTCCCCGGCCCGTCGCTGATCGCCGAGGGGCACCCGCCCTCCGCGCACTTCGCCGACCTCGCGGTGCCGGCGGACACCGACGTCGACGCGGCCGCCCGGTCGGCCGGTGTGCCGCTGAGCGTGGCCGTGCACAGCGCCTGGGCCCTCACCCTGGGCGGCATCCTGCACAGCGACGACGTGGTGTTCGGCTCCACGGTGTCGGGCCGCGACGCGGACGTGCCCGGCATCGAGGACATGGTGGGCCTGTTCATCAACACGATCCCCCTGCGCGCCCGCTGGGCCGCCGGCACGACCGCGCGGGACCTGCTCGCCGCCGTCCGGGCCCACCAGGGCGCGGTACTGCCGCACCAGCACGTCTCGCTGGCCCGCATCGCGCGCCGGGCCGGCGCGGGCGCGCTCTTCGACACCCTGGTGGTGTTCGACGTGGCGACCGACGTGGCCGCACTGCGGCGACCCGGCGACACCCTCGCCGTCACCGGGATCACCAACGAGGGCGCCCCGCACTACCCGCTGACACTCGTCGTGGAGCGTATGCCGGACGGCCGCCCGCGCTTCAATCTGATCCACGACACCGAGCTGCTGGGGCTCACCGGCGCCCGCGAGATCCTGCGCACCTTCACCCGCAACCTCACCGCGCTGCTCACCCGGCCGGACACCCCGGTCGGCGACCTGGCGTCCGGGGTCCCCGAACCCGTCGAACAGGTCGCCCCGGCCACCCTGGGCGACCTGTTCGACGCCGCGGCCCGCCGCGACCCGGGCGCCACCGCCGTCACCCAATGCGCCCTCGACGGCGCCACCCGGAGCGTGACGTACGGCGAACTGGCCGCGGCCAAGGACCACTTGGCCGCAGTACTGCGCGCGGCCGGAGTCGGCCCCGGCAAACGGGTCGCCGTCGCCGTGCCGCCCTCCGTCGAGCAGGTGGTCGCCCTGGTCGCCGTCGTCGCCGCGGGCGGGGCCTACGTGCCGCTGGACCCGGCGTACCCGGACGCACGCCTGGAGTACGTCCTCGCCGACTGTGCACCGCAGGTCGTCCTCGTGGACCCGGAGCGGCGCGACCGGTTCACGAGCCTGCTGGAGCGCACGGGCGTGCCGGCCCGCGTGCTCGTACCGGGGGAGGGGCACCCGCCCGCCGACGCGGAACCCGGCCCCAGGGCCCGCTGGGACGACCCCGCGTACGTGATCTACACGTCCGGATCGACGGGCCGGCCCAAGGGTGTCGTCGTCGCGCACTCCGGTGTCGTGACGCTGCTCGCCCGCACCCGGCCCGCGATGGCCTTCGGCCCGGACGACGTGTGGGTCCAGTTCCACTCCTTCTCCTTCGACTTCGCCGTCTGGGAGCTGTGGGGCGCGCTCGCGCACGGCGGTGAGCTGCTGGTGCCGGAGTACGGGCTGACCCGCTCCCCGGTCGACTTCCACCGGCTGGTCCGCGAGCGCGGGGTGACCGTGCTCAACCAGACCCCGTCGGCGTTCCACCGGTTCGCCGAGGCCGACCGGCACGCGGGTGAGCCGCTGCCCGCCCTGCGCCGGATCGTCTTCGGGGGCGAGGCGCTGGACCTCGGGCGGCTGCGCGGCTGGGTCGAGCGGCACGGCACCGAGGCGCCCGAACTGGTCAACATGTACGGCATCACCGAGACCACCGTCCACGTCACCCAACGGGTGCTGACCGCCGCCGACTTCGCCCCCGGCGCCGCCACCAGCCCCATCGGCGGACCGGTTCCCGGCCTCGTCACCCACCTGCTCGACGACCGGCTCCGCCCGGTGCCCCCGGGCCGGGTGGGCGCCATCTACGTCAGTGGCGACCAGGTCTCGCTCGGCTACCTGGGCAGGCCCGGGCTCACGGCGGGCAGGTTCGTGGCCGACCCGTTCGGGGCCGACGGCGCCCGTATGTACCACACGGGTGACCTCGCCCGCCGCACGCTCGACGGCGAGCTGGAGTTCGTGGGCCGCGCCGACGACCAGGTGCAGCTCAAGGGCTTCCGCATCGAGCCGGGCGAGGTGGAGTCCGCGATCCGGGACCTCGACGGCGTGGTCGACGCCGCCGTCACCGTCGCCGACAGCGAGGACCACCTGGTCGCGCACGTCGTGGGCCGGGTGCCCGCGGACCTCACCGCGCTGCTGTCGGCGAAGCTGCCCGCGCACATGGTGCCGGGCCGGGTGCTGCCCGTGGACGACCTGCCGCTGACGGTCAACGGAAAGCTCGACCGCGGGGCGCTGACCCGGCGCGCGGCGCCGACGCCGCCCACGAGCGGCGGCGGCGCGCGGCAGGGCGGCGGCGCGCGGGAGGGCGGGGATGCGCGGCAGGGCGGCGATGCGCGGCAGGGCGGCGATCACTGGGAGCGCGGCGATGCGCGGGACGGCGGCGCGCCGGACGGCACGGCCCGCGACGACGGCGCGTCCGGCGACGGGGACGACACGGCGCTCGCGGCGCTCGTCGACATCTTCGCCGCGACGCTGCCCGGCTCCGACCCGCACGCCGACACCGACTTCTTCACCGCCGGGGGCGACAGCATCGTCGCCATCACGCTGATCAACCGGGCCAGGTCGCTCGGCCTGCCGATCGCGCCGCGCGACGTGTTCCTGCTCCGGACGCCCCGCGCCCTGGCCGAGCACCTGGGCACGCGCACCCCGCGGCCCGTGGCGTCCGCGCCCGTCCGCCAGGAGGACGGCCCGCTGCCGCCCACGCCGATCATCCTGCGCCAACGGGAACTGGGCGGATCACTCGCCCGGTTCGCCCAGGCCAGGGCCCTGGCGGCGCCCGAAGGCACCGGCTTCGGCGACGCGGAGCGGGCCGCCCGGGCCGTCGTCGCCACACACCCGGCGCTGCGACTGCGGCTGCGCGTCGACCACGGGGTGTGGTCCCTGCGTACCGAACCCGACCGCGAGGTCACCGTGGTCCGGGCCGGCGGGAGCGACCCGGCGGGCGCGGCCGACCGGGCGGCCGGCCGTCTCGATCCCGAGAGCGGCGACGTCGTCGCGTTCACATGGCTGGAGGCGACCCGGACGCTGGTGATCGCCGTGCACCATCTCGCCGTCGACGCCGTGTCCTGGCTGATCCTGCTGGACGACCTGGCCGGCGCGATGCGCGGGGCTGACCCGGCACCGCAGACCACGCCCTACGCCGCGTACGCCCGGGCACTGACGGACCGGTCCAGCGAAGCGACCGACGACCTGGCCCACTGGATCACCACCCTCCGGGCCCCCGCCCCGCTGCCCGCCGCGGTGAACCCGCGCGAGCGGACGGTCGTACTCGCCCCGGACGTGAGCGACCACGTGACGCGCACCGCACCGGTCGCGCTCGGCCTCGGTCTCACCGAGCTGCTGTGCGGGGCGCTGCGCACCGCGCTCACCCACATCCAGCCGACCCCCACCGACCTGGCGGTCGACCTGGAGCGGCACGGCCGGGTCCCGGCCCGCGACGACCACGACTACACCCGCACCGTCGGCTGGTTCACCGCCGTCGCGCCGGTACGGCTCACCGCGCACACCGACCCCGTCGCCGCGGCCCGCGAGGTCGCCGAACGCCAGCCGGACGAGCACGCGCACGCCGCCTACGGCGGCCTGCGATACCTCAACCCGCAGACCGCCCCGCTGCTCACCGCCCGACCGCAGGTCCTCTTCAACTACCTGGGCCGGGGCGGCGAGTCCGAGGCACCGCGGCTCACGGGCGGCGACCGGGGCACCCCGTACGCGGTCGAGGTGAACGCGTGGACCGACGCGGCCACCGGCAGCCTGCACGCGGCCTTCACCCTGGCCGAGGGCGTTCCCGACGAGATCACCGGCCACTGGCACCACGCACTGGAACGGATCGCCGAGGCCGCCGCCACGGCCGAGCGCACGGCACCGGTCGGCCCCCTGCAACGAGGCCTGTACTTCCAGGCCCAGCTGACGGGCCCGGCCGGACACTACGTCGCCCAGAGCTACTTCACCTTCGAACGGCGCCTGGACCCCGACGCGCTGTCCCGGGCGATGGGGTACGTGCTCGCCCGGCACCCGGCCGCCGGCGCGGGCTTCACCGTCGACGAGGACGGGAACCCGGTCCAGGTCCTCGCCGCCGGCCGCCGCCTCGACGTCCGCACCGTCGAGGCGGCGACGGACACCGAGGCCGACGCCCTGCGTCTCGGGGACCGGGAGAGGGGATTCGACCCCGGCGAGCCGCCACTGATCCGGCTGACCGTGGTGCGGCTGCCCGGCGACCGCGACGGCCTGTTGCTCAGCTACCACCTGCTGCTGTGGGACGGCTGGTCTCGGGAGATCGTCCTGCGCGACCTGTTCGACGCCTACGAGGCCCTCGTCGAGGGCGCACCGCTCGACGCCGTGCCCGCCGCGCCGGGCTTCGAGGACCACACCCGGGCCCTCGCCGCCAAGGACCCCGCCCCCTCGGAACGCTTCTGGGCGCGGCACCTGGCCGGGCTGTCCGGCCCGACCCTGCTCGCCGGACCGGCGCCCGACCTCCCCGACGACCTCCCCCGCGCACTCGTGCACACGCTGACCGCCGAACGGTCGGACGCGCTGAGGGCGGCGGCCAGGACGTACGGCGTCACGCTGAACTCGGTGCTGACCGGCGCCTTCGGTCTCCTCCTCGGCGCCCGCACCGGCCGCGCCGACGCCGTCTTCGGCGTGACCGTCTCCGGCCGGGAGGGCGAAGGGCTGGCCGACACCGTCGGCGTACTGCTCAACACCGTGCCCATGTGGACGCGGGCCCGGCCGTACGACACGGTCCATGCCTATCTGACCGCGGTGCAGGCGGCCCGAGTCGAGGCCATGGAGCACGAGCACCTCGGGCTCGGCGAGATCCAGCGGGCCGCCGGCCACGACACGCTCTTCGACAACCTGTTCGTCCTGCAGAACTTCCTGGACCTGGACGCCTTCGCCGAGATGAACGCCCGGCACGGCATCACCTCCGTGCGGGCCGAGGACTCCACCCACTACCCGTTCACGTGGGTGGTCACCCCGGGCGACCGGCTCACCGTCAAACTGGAGTACCGCGACCACGACACCGCGGGCGCCCGGCGCCTGCTCGACGACTACCTGCGCCTGCTCGACGACCTCGCCGCGCGCACTGGGTCCCGGGAGCCGGTCGGCTCCCTCCCCGGGCCGGCCCCCGCACCCGGGCCCGCCGCGCGCACCGACATCGGCACGGACACCGTCGTGGACCGCTTCGACCGGGCGGCCGACCGCGACCCGCGACGGACGGCGCTGGTCGCCCACGGCTCCACCATGACCTTCGCGCAACTGCGGGACCGCAGCCGGGCGGTCGCGGGCGTACTGGCCCGGCGCGGCGTCGGACCCGAGACGACCGTGGGCCTCGCCCTCCCCCGCTCGCTCGACTCGATCGTGGCGCTCTTCGCCGTGCTGCGCACCGGCGCCGCCTACGTACCGCTGGAGCTGGACCACCCGGACGAGCGGATCGCCGCGATCGTCGCGGACGCCCGACCGGACGCCGTACTCACGGTGAGCACGGTCGCGCACCGGCTCTCCGGCGACCTCGACCTGATCGAACTGGACGGGCCGCTGCCCGAGGCCGAGCCGTTCGTGACGTTCGCCCCCGAGGACCCGGACCGGCTGCGGCACCCCGCGTACACGATCTACACCTCCGGCTCGACCGGCCGGCCCAAGGGAGTGGTGACCGAGTACGCCGGACTCACCAACATGCTGGTCAACCACCAGCGCCGGATCTTCGAACCGGTCCTGGCCCGGCACGGCCACCGGACCTTCCGCGTCGCCCACACCGTGTCGTTCGCGTTCGACATGTCGTGGGAGGAGCTGCTGTGGCTCGCCGACGGCCACGAAGTGCACATCTGCGACGAGGACTTGCGCCGCGACGCGCCCCGGCTGGTCGCGTACTGCCTGGAGCACGGGATCGACGTCGTCAACGTCACCCCGACCTACACGCAGCAACTGGTCGCCGAGGGCCTGCTCGACGACCCGGCCCGCAGGCCCGCGCTGGTGCTGCTCGGCGGCGAGGCCGTCACCCCGGCACTGTGGCGGCGGCTGGCCGAGACCGAGGGCACCGTCGGCTACAACCTGTACGGACCCACGGAGTACACGATCAACACCCTCGGCGTCGGCACCTTCGAGTGCCCCGACCCCGTGGTGGGCGTCGCGATCGACAACACGGACGTGTACGTGCTGGACCCCTGGCTGCGGCCACTGCCCGACGGCGTCCCCGGCGAGCTGTACGTCACCGGCACCGGCATCGCGCGCGGCTACCTCGGCCGGACGGCGCAGACCGCGCACCGCTTCGTCGCCTGCCCGTTCGGCGTCCCCGGCGAGCGCATGTACCGCACCGGGGACCTGGTGGTGCGGCGGCCCGACGGCAACCTGATGTACCTCGGGCGCACCGACCAGCAGGTCAAGATCCGCGGTCACCGGGTCGAACCCGGGGAGGTCGAGGCCGCGTTCGCCGCCCACCCGGCGGTGCGCTTCGTCGCCGCCGTCGCCCAGCCCGACCCGCAGGTCGACGGCGCCCACCGGCTCGCCGCCTACCTCGTGCTGGAGGCCGGCGCCGACCTGGCCGGAGTCGCCGCCGAAGTGGGCGCCGGGCTGCCGGACTTCCTGCGCCCCACGCACTACGCCCGGGTCGACGCCATCCCGCTGACCGTGAACGGCAAGGCCGACACCAAGGCGCTCCCGGCGGCCAGGCCGCTGGGCGCGCTGACCACGGCGGGGGAGCGCGCACCGCGGACGGAGACCGAGACGACGGTGTGCGAACTCTTCGCCGAGGCCCTGGACCTGGACGACGACGAGGTGAGCGCCGTGAGCGACTTCGTGGCCCTCGGCGGCCACTCCATGCTGGCGGTGCGGCTGAACGGGCTGCTCCGCCGGGAGTACGGTCCAGTGATCACGATCCGCGATCTGTTTATCCTTCGAACCCCGGAAGCGATTGCCCGCCACCTCGATGACCACTCCTGACGCACAGCGGCCCCGAGCGGGGTCCGACATCCTCCGAACCGCCCTGCGGCGCAACATCGGCGCGATGGCCTGGGGCACCGTCCTCATGGGCCTCTACCAGGCCGGTGAGACCGCCTTCCCCATCGCGCTCGGCCTGATCGTCGAACACACCCTGCGGGATCGCGGCCTCGGCGCGCTCGGCGCCTCCGTCGCCGCGCTGGCCGTCATCATCACGACCGTGTCCCTGTCCTGGCGGTTCGGGATGCGGATCCTGCAGAAGGCCAACACGACCGAGGCGCACCGCTGGCGGGTCCGGGTCGCGGGCTGCGGACTCCAACCGGTGGCCCGGGAGGTCGACCTCAAGTCCGGCGAGGTGCTGACCCTCGCCACCGAGGACGCCGACCAGACCGCCGACATCATCGAGGTGGTGCCGCTGCTGATCAGCTCGCTGGTGGCGGTGCTGATCGCGGCGGTCGCGCTGGGAGTGGCCGATCTGCGGCTCGGGCTGCTGGTCATCGTGGGAACCGTCGCGATCCTGTCCGTCCTGAGCGTGATGTCCAAGCGCATCGGCTCCAGCACCCGCGAGCAGCAGGCCCGGGTGGCACGGGCGGGCGCCAAGGTCGCCGACCTCATCACGGGACTGCGCCCGCTGCACGGCTTCGGCGGCAACCACGCGGCGTTCCGCTCCTACCGCGAGGTCAGCACGGAGGCGAAGCGCCAGTCCGTCACCGTCGCCCGGGTGAGCGGCGTCTACGCGGGCACCGCACTGGCCCTCAACGCGGTGCTCGCCGCCGCCGTGACCCTCACGGCGGGCTGGCTGGCCTTCCGCGGCCGGATCACCATCGGTGAACTGGTCATGGCCGTGGGCCTCGCGCAGTTCGTCATGGAACCGCTGAAGCTGTTCTCGGAGATGCCGAAGTACGTGATGATGGCGCGCGCCTCGGCCGAGCGGATGGCCCTGGTCCTCGCCGCACCGCCGGTGACGGCGCCGGGGACGGGGCGGCCGGAGCCGGGCGGGGAGCTGGAGGTTGACTGCGTGCGGCACGGCGCACTGCGCAAGGTGCGGTTCCGGGTCCGGGCCGGCGAGTTCGTGGCCGTCGCGGCGTACCAGCCGCGCGCGGCGGCCGACCTCGCGGCGGTCCTCGCGCTGAACGTGCCGCCGGACGCGTACGAGGGGGCGGTGCGGGTGGGCGGCCGGGACCTGGCCGACCTGGCGGTCGAGGAGGTCCGCGAGCACCTGCTGGTCAACCCGTACGACGGCGAGATCTTCGCGGGCACCCTGCGTTCCAACATCGACCCGTCGGGCACCAGCCTCACGGTCGGCGAGGCCGTCGAGGCGTCGATGCTGACCGACGTCGTCGCCCTGCACCGCGACGGGCTCGACCACGCCGTCCGCGACCGGGGTGCCGACCTCTCCGGCGGGCAGCGCCAACGGCTGTCCCTGGCCCGCGCGTTGGCCGCCGACACCGACGTCCTGGTGCTGCGCGATCCGACGACGGCCGTGGACGCGGTGACCGAACAGCTCATCGCGCGGGGTGTCGCCAAGCTGCGCCGGGACCGCACCACCCTCGTGATCACCAGCAGCCCCGCCCTCCTGGACGCCGCCGACCGCGTCCTCGTCCTGGACGACGGCGTCATCACCGCCGAGGACACGCACCGCAACCTCCTCGCCACCGACGAGGCCTACTGCCTGGCGGTGACGCGGTGACCCGGTGACCCGGTGACGCGATGACCCGGTGGGCGGTCGGGGCGGCGCCTATCCGAGGGCCCAGGCCACGTCCCGGAGCAGCGCGTGCCGCCAGCCCGCGCGGTCGTGGCCGGAGGCCGACCTGGAGACCCGCACGGTCGCACCGGCCTGTTCGGCGAGGGTCTCCACCAGGGCGCAGTGGGGGAGCATCCGCGTCTCGTGTTCCCCCACGTCGAAGGCGATCCGCAGACCGGACAGGTCGGGACGCGCGCGCAGCCGCGCCGCGAGAGTGCCGCCGACCGGCCCGCCCAGGGGGTCCGCCCGGTCCGCGGCGTCGGGCGTCCACCACAGCGACGCCGACTGACAGGCGACGAGCGACACCAGCTCCGGGAACTCCAGCGCCGCGTACAGGGCGCTCAGACCGCCGAGGCTCTGCCCCGCGACCACCGTGCGGCCGGGATCGGCACGCACCCCGCTCCCGGCCACCAGGGGCAGCAGCTCGTCCCGCACCGCCTCCCACAGCGCGGGCCGGCACCCGAACTCGCCCTCGCGGTCCCGGGCCGGGAGGAAGACCAGGGTGACCGGGGGCATCTCCCCGCATCCGAAGGCCGATTCGAAGGCAGCCGCAGCCGGGTGCAGGTACAGCCAGTCGTCGCCGTCGAGCAGCAGGACCAACGGCCCGCCCCCGCCCACCGGATGGACCCGCACGGTACGCCGGCCGCCCAGCCGCTCGCTGGTCCAGCGCAACCGGGTGCTCGGCAGCGGCAGGACGTCGGCGGCGCCGACCGGGGGCCAGTGCGGCTGGGCCGGGGCGTCCGGCGTGGCGGCGAGGGACCGGTCGCCGCCCGCGCCCGCCGGGTTGCACGGATCGACGTACACCTCGTCGCCCACCTGGAACTGGTACGTCACCCGCAGCCGCTCAGGCATGCGCACCTCGGCGTACCAGCAGTCCGTGTCGCCCCACCGCCGCAGGGGCACCGGATCCGACCAGCTCTCGAAGACGATGGTCGCCGCCCGCGCCCCGCGCCGCAGGAACAGGGTCGCCCACCCGTCACCGTCGGGTACCGCCACAGGTGTCGTCACGGCGGCCCAGAAGGTGTCGGTGCCGGGCACCCCTGGCAGTCCGAACGCGGCGAAGGGATCCGGCCCCGCCCGCCTCATGAACGTCTCCTTGTGGAGCGGGAATCCAGAAGGTTAAGCTCATCGCGCATTAGGCGAGCCTAACCTAATTCCATCCGGAGGTAGCGGGTATGAGCACCAATCCCTTCGACGACGCCGACGGCCGGTTCCTCGTCCTGGTGAACGACGAGGGCCAGCACTCGCTCTGGCCGTCCTTCGCGGCGGTGCCCGGAGGATGGACGACCGTCTTCGAGGAGAACACCCGGGACGCCTGCCTGGCCTACGTCGAGGCCAACTGGACCGACCTGCGCCCGCGTTCCCTGACCGCTGCCGCGGACGACTAGGGCTTGTTGCGAAAGTGGATCTTGTTCGTTGATGATCACGTCCTGTGAGACGTGGGGATCTGACGAATGGCCAGTGGGCCCGGCTTGAGCCTCTGCTGCCGAC
>NZ_JODM01000029.1 GCF_000717995.1 Streptomyces violaceorubidus | reverse complement strand
GAACCACCCCTCACCACCATCCGCCAACCCATCGAGGCCATGGGCCGCGCCGCCGTCGACCTCCTCTGCGCCCAGATCCAGGGCACCGAAGTCCCCCACAGGGAACTGCTCTTCGAACCGGAACTCGTCGTCCGCCGCTCCACCGCACAGGTTTCCGCCCGGTAGCCGGTTCCCCGCACCTTCGACGTTCTGTCAATCATTTACGAAATCAGCGCGAGATATTGCGTTCACTTGTACGCGGTGGTTGAGTGTGCGGCGCCCCACAACGCATCGGCGGTGGGGCGCCTTCCACGTTCATGCCCGAAGGGGACCACCCATGAGAAGTGCTCGGTTCCGCCGTACTCGCCGTGCCGGCGCCATCACGCTCGTCTCCGCTCTCACCTTGACCGCTCTCGCCGCCTGCGGCACGAGCAGCAGTGACGACGGCGGCGGTTCCGAAGGCGGCAGCGGGTCCTCCGACCCGGCCGCTCCGCTGGACCCGAAGACCAAGGTGACGATCACCATCGACTGCATGCCGCCGAAGGCGAAGGCGGCCGAGCTGAAGGAGTGGCAGGAGGACGTCGAGGAGTTCAACAAGACCTACCCCAACGTCACCGTCGAGGGCCGCTCCACCCCGGGCCAGTGCCTGGAGCCGCCGCGCTTCACGGCGATGCTCAAGGCCAAGTCCCAACCCGACGTCTTCTACACCTACTTCACCGACCTGCCCCAGGTGCTCGACAACGACGGCGCCGAGGACATCACCGCCTACGTCAACGACAAGACCGTCCCGGCGCTCGGTGACATCGACCCGAACGTGCTCGGCTCGCTCAAGCACGAGAACAAGCTCTACGGGCTGCCCACGAGCAACTACACGATGGGCCTGCTGATCAACCGCAAGCTCTTCGAGCAGGCCGGACTCGACCCCGACACCCCGCCGCGCACCTGGGACGAGGTCCGCACCGCGGCCAAGAAGATCGCCGGTCTGGGCGACGGCATCGCCGGCTTCGGCGAGTACAGCGCGGGCAACACCGGCGGCTGGCACTTCACCGCCCAGATGTACAGCCGCGGCGCCGAGATCGTGGACGAGAGCGGCAAGAAGGCGGCGTTCAACAACGAGGTGGGCAAGGAGGTCGCCGAGAACCTCCACGCCATGCGCTGGGAGGACGGGAGCATGGGCAAGACCCAGCTGCTCAAGTGGGGCGACCTGCAGAAGCAGATCGCCACGGACAAGCTGGGCATGTTCCTCGCCGCGCCCGACGACATCACGTACATGGTCCAGCAACTCGGGGCCGACTACGAGAACTTCGGCATGGGCCCGATCCCGGGCGAGAAGAACACCCTCGCCGGCGGCAACAACTACATGATCAAGAAGGGCATCTCGTCCGACAAGATCAAGGCCGCCGTGGCCTGGCTGAACTTCGAGAACCTGACCGTCGGCAAGGGGCAGTTCGACTGGGCCCGCAAGAAGACCGACAAGCTACCGGTGGGCCTGCCGCAGCCCAACTTCTGGCTGAACGGCTCCAAGGAGAAGGACGACGCGGCCCGGCTCGAACACGCCACCATGCCGGTCGAGAACTTCAAGTCGTTCATGGACAACCCGGTCCCGGGCATGGCCGAGCCGCCGAAGGCGCAGGAGGTCTACAAGGTCCTGGACAACGTGATGTCCGGCCTCCTCACCAACGAGGACGCCGACATCGACAAGCTGCTCTCCAGCGCTGAGCAGCAGGTCAACCAGGTTCTGGCCACGCAGTGACCGGCTCCCTCGGGGGGCGGGCCGCACCGCCCCCCGGGGCCCATGAGATCAGTCCCAAGGAGCGACGATGTCGGCCCCCAGCCTGACCCCGAGCAAGGCGGCCAGAGCCCGCCACGCCCAGCCGCCGGTGGACGGCCCGCCCCGGCGCGGCGGGTCGTTCGGCAGGAGTCTGAAGCGCAACCTCACCGCGCACGGCTTCCTGATCGGAGCGGTTCTCTGCTTCGCGTTCTTCTCCTGGTACCCGATGGTCCGGGAGTTCTTCCTCGCCTTCCAGAAGACGGACCAGGGGGAGGTCTCCTGGGTCGGGCTGGAGAACCTGGAGACGGTCTTCAACGACCCGGCGTTCTGGCAGGCCTGGCGCAACACCCTGCTGTTCACCGTGCTGGCCCTGGTGCTCGGCTTCGCCGTGCCGTTCGTCGTCGCGATCGTCATCAACGAACTGAGGCACGGAAAGGGGTACCTCCGGCTGCTCGTCTACCTGCCGGTGATGCTGCCCCCGGTCGCCTCCGTCCTGCTGTTCAAGTACCTGTACGACCCCGGTTACGGCATGCTCAACGAGGTGTTCGGGTTCTTCGGGCTGCCCGAGCAGCAGTGGTTGCAGGACCCCGACCTCTCCATGCTCTCCGTGGTCCTCGCGTCGACGTGGATGAACATGGGCGGCGCGGCGCTCATCTACCTGGCCGCGCTCCAGGGCATCCCCGGTGAGCTGTACGAGGCGGCGGAACTGGACGGGGCGGGGCTGCTGCGCAAGATCTGGCACGTCACGATCCCGCAGACCCGGCTCATCCTCTCGCTGATGCTGCTGATGCAGGTCATCGCCACCATGCAGGTCTTCGTGGAGCCCTTCCTGCTCACCGGCGGCGCCGGTCCCGAGGGGTCGACGACCACGGTCGTCCACCTGATCTACCAGTACGCCTTCAACTTCAACGACTACGGTGCCGCGGCGGCCCTCGGCCTGCTGCTCCTCGTCCTGCTGGCCGGCTTCTCGGCGGCGTACGTGAAGCTCAGCCGCGCCGAGGACGAATAGAGCCGGGGGAAACGATGTCCACACGCACACTCATCTCACCGGCCCAGCTCGCCCGTCCCCGCGGGAAGGCGCTCTACTGGGTGGTGTTCGGCCTCGTCGTCGTCCTGTTCACCGTGGTCTTCCTCGGCCCGATGTACTGGATGGTCTCCAGCGGCTTCAAGGACACCCAGGAGGTCGTGCAGACCCCGCCGACGCTGGTCCCCGAGTCCTTCCAGCCCGACAACTACACGCGGGCCTGGGACGTCATGGACCTGGCGGGCCTGCTGGGGAACACCCTGTTCTACGCGTTCGGCGCGCTCGCCTTCCAGTTGGTGTTCGACGTGGCGGCGGCCTACTCGCTGTCCAAGCTCCGGCCCGTGTTCGGCAAGGCCGTCCTCGGCCTGATGCTGGCGACGCTGATGATCCCGGCGACCGTACTGGTGGTGCCGCAGTACCTGACGGTGCTCGACGTGCCGATCTTCGAACGCAACCTGCTGAACACGCCGTGGGCGATCTGGCTGCCCTCGGTGACCAACGCCTTCAACATCTTCCTGCTGAAGCGGTTCTTCGACTCGATCCCCCGGGAGCTGCTCGACGCCGCCTCCATGGACGGTGCCTCGCCGATGCGCACCCTCTGGTCGATCGTGCTGCCGATCTCGCGGCCGATCCTCGGTGTGGTCTCCATCTTCGCGATCGTGGGCGTGTGGAAGGACTTCCTCTGGCCCATGCTGACCCTGCCCGACCCCGCGAAGCAGACCCTGAACGTCGGGATCTACTCCCTGTCCAACGGGGTGCCCGTGAACGTGCTGATCGCCGCGCTCACCATGGCCTCGCTGCCCACGCTCATCATCTTCCTGATCTTCCAGCGCAACATCATGAGCGGACTCACCGCCGGCGGGCTCAAGGGCTGAGGCTCCGCGGCCGGGGCGCCCGCCGCCCGGCCCCCTCCCCCTCTCCCGGCCCGTCCCGTCAACCTTCGCCGCCGGCCCGTCCGACGCCCCGCTCCGTCCGGGCCGGCGGCGAAGATCCACCCTGCCCGAAAGGACCGTCACGTGGCAGCCCCCAACTCGCACCGCACCGACGACTGGTGGCGCGACGCCGTCATCTACCAGGTGTACCCCCGCAGTTTCGCCGACGGCGACGGCGACGGCACCGGTGACCTCGCGGGCGTGAGGTCGAGACTGCCCTACCTCGCCGAACTCGGTGTGGACGCCGTCTGGTTCACCCCCTGGTACGTCTCACCGCTCGTCGACGGCGGCTACGACGTCGCCGACTACCGCACCATCGACCCCGCCTTCGGCACCCTGGGCGAGGCCGAGAAGCTGATCGCCGAGGCTCGGGAGCTGGGCATCCGCACGATCGTCGACATCGTCCCCAACCACGTCTCCGACCAGCACGCCTGGTTCCGGGCGGCGCTGGAGGCGGGCCCGGGCAGCGCGGAGCGGGAGCGGTTCCACTTCCGTCCCGGCCGCGGCGCCGACGGCGAGCTGCCGCCCAACGACTGGCCCTCCCAGTTCTCCGGCCGCACCTGGACCCGGGTCCCTGACGGCGAGTGGTACCTGCACCTGTTCACCCCGGAGCAGCCCGATCTCAACTGGGCCCATCCCGAGGTGCGCCGGGAGCACGAGGACGTGCTGCGGTTCTGGTTCGAGCGCGGGGTGGCGGGCGTACGCATCGACTCCGCCGCCCTGCTCGCGAAGGATCCCGCGCTCGCGGACTTCGTGGAGGGCGTCGACCCGCACCCGTACATCGACCAGGACGAGCTGCACGACATCTACCGCTCCTGGCGCAAGGTCGCCGACGCGTACGGGGGCGTCTTCGTCGGTGAGGTGTGGCTGCCCGACGCCGAGCGCTTCGCCCGCTACTTGCGGCCCGACGAACTGCACACCGCCTTCAACTTCAACTTCCTGTCCTGCCCCTGGGAGGCGGACCGGCTGCGCCGCACCATCGACGACACCCTGGCGGAGCACGCCCCCGTCGGCGCCCCGGCCACCTGGGTGTTGTGCAACCACGACGTGACCCGCACGGCGACCCGGTACGGCCGCGAGGACACCGGGTTCGACTTCGCGAAGAAGGCCTTCGGCACCCCGACCGACCTGGCCCTGGGCACCCGGCGGGCGCGGGCCGCCGCGCTGCTGACGCTGGCCCTGCCCGGGTCCGTGTACCTGTACCAGGGGGAGGAACTCGGCCTGCCCGAGGCCGACATCCCGCGCGAGCGGATCCAGGACCCGATGCACTTCCGCTCCGGCGGCGTCGATCCGGGACGGGACGGCTGCCGGGTGCCGCTTCCGTGGGCCGCGGACGCGCCGTACTGCGGGTTCGGCTCACAGAGCGAGCCCTGGCTGCCGCAGCCGGAGGGCTGGTCGGCGTACGCGGCGGACCGCCAGGGCGCGGACCCGCAGTCGATGCTCTCGCTCTACCGCGCGGCCCTGGCCCTGCGGCGCTCCACCGCGGGGTTCGGCGACGGCGCTCTGGAGTGGCTGCCCGCGCCGGACGGCGTCCTCGCGTTCCGGCGCGCGGGCGGCCCGGTGTGCGTCGTCAACCTGTCCGCCGCGCCGGTCGAGCTGCCCGCGCACGCTGCCGTGCTGCTCGTCAGCGGGCCCCTGGACGGGGCCGGGCGGCTGCCGGGCGACACGGCGGTGTGGCTGCGCGTCTGAGCCGCCGCCGTACGGCATCCTCCGCCGGCACCCCCGTTGGCGTCCGTCGGCGGGGGGTCCGCCGTCGCCGGTCGTCCCGCGGCAGGGCAGAATCGGGGCAGGAGGCCGTGGGAGGAGGCACGCGTGCGGGAACGAGCGTGGCTGGGCGGGCTGCGTCGCCCCCCGAATCCCCTCGTGAGCGGGCACCGGGCGGCGCGGGGCGCTCTGCGGTCGATGACGGAGGCGCTGGGCGCGCGACGCCGGCTGTCCTGGCTGAACGCGGCGGACCTGAGCATCGGTACCACGCTGGACGTGCGGCGGACGGCGGAGGAGCTGGCCGACTTCATCGTGCCGGAGCTGGCCGACGGCGCCGCGGTGGACCTGCTGGACTCGGTGCTGCGGTTCCAGGACGGCGACCGGGTCACGGGCGAGGACCCGCCGCGGCTCAGGGCCATGGCGGTGTCGGAGATCGCGGGCCTGAACCTCGCGCCCGATCCCGTGGGCGAACTGACGGTGCACACCGCCGACCGGCTGGGGCAGCGGTGTCTCACCACCCGTCGGCCGGTGCTGCTGTCCCGGATGACGCGCGCCGACTTCGCCGTGATGGCCCCCTCGCGCGAGGCGTCGGACATCATGCGCCGGGCGGGTGTCCACTCCTACCTGGCGGTGCCGCTGATCGCCCGCGGGGTGCTGCTGGGGCTGGCCGACTTCGTCCGGGCCGGCCACCGGGCGCCGTTCAACCGGACCGACGTGGCGCTCGCCATGGAGCTGGCGTCCAAGGCCGCCGTGTACATCGACAACGCCCGGCTCTACGGCCGCGAACGCGACCACGTGGTGACCCTCCAGCGGGCGCTGCTCCCCCGGTCCAGCCCGAGCACCCCGGGCCTCGACGTGTCCTCGTGCTACGAACCGGCCGCCGATCCGGCCGCCGTGGGCGGCGACTGGTTCGACGTGGTCGCGCTGCCCAGCGGGCGTACCGCGTTGATGGTGGGCGACGTGATGGGGCGCGGCCTGGCCGCCGCCGCGACCATGGGGCGGCTGCGCACGGTGGCGCGGACCCTGATGGCGCTGGACATCGCGCCCGAGCGGTTGCTGGCCCGGCTCGACCTGGCCGCCCGCGATCTGGAGGAGGACCAGGTCGCCACCTGTCTGTGCGCGGTCTACGACCCCTGCGGCGGCACCTTCCGCATCGCCAGCGCCGGGCACCCGCCACCGCTGCTGACCGGGCCCGACGGCACCGTCTCGTTCCTGGAGGTGCCCGCGGGGGCGCCGCTGGGGGCGGGGGTGATCCCGTACGACCCGGTCGAGCGGGCGATGCCCGAGCGGAGCCGGCTGACGCTGTACACGGACGGGCTGATCAGGTCGCGCTCGGCCGACCTGGGCGCCCAGCTGGAGCGGCTGCGCGAGGCGCTCGGCGGCGGCGTGCCCGAGGACACCGCCGAGTGCGGGAGGGTCGCCGAGCTGGTCGGCGGCGACCGGTCGGACGACGCGATCGTGCTGGCCGCCCTCGCCCGGCCGCTCGGCCCGGAGTGCGACGTATACGTGCGGGCGCTGCCGCCGGACGGCAAGGCCGCCGGGCAGGCCCGTGCGGCGGTGCGGGAGCAGTTGGGGCGGTGGGGGCTTCAGGAACTGGTCGACACCACGGAGCTGGTGGTCAGCGAGCTGGTCGGCAACGCCCTGCGGTACGGGAACGCCCCGGGCGAGCTGCGGCTGCTGCGGCACGAGCGGCTGTCCGTGGAGGTCTCCGACTCCGGGCCCGACCTGCCGCAGATCCAGCACGCGGACGTGAGCGACGAGAGCGGGCGCGGTCTCCAGCTGATCAACATGATGTGCCGGCGCTGGGGCTCGTGCCGCACGCCCGGCGGGAAGGTCGTCTGGGCCGAGCAGGACCTGCCGGTGCGGGCCGGGACACCCGGCCCGCCCTAGCGGCCGCGCCGCCCGTCCTACGCGGCCTTGTCCAGGGCCGGGCGCTCGAACTGGGTGCGGTGCAGCTCGGCGTAGCGGCCGTCGGCGGCGAGGAGTTCCTCGTGGCTGCCGCTCTCCACGATGCGGCCGGCCTCGACCACCAGGATGCGGTCCGCCGTCCGGATCGTGGACAGCCGGTGCGCGATCACCACGGCCGTCCTGCCCTGGAGGGCTTCGGCGAGGGCCTCCTGCACGGCCGCCTCGGAGGTGTTGTCGAGGTGGGCGGTGGCCTCGTCGAGGATGACGACGCGCTGGCGGGCGAGGAGCAGCCGGGCGATGGTCATGCGTTGGCGTTCGCCGCCGGAGAGCCGGTAGCCGCGCTCACCGACCACGGTGTCGAGCCCGTCCGGCAGGGACCCTACGAGGTCGGCCAGGCGGGCGCGGCGCAGCGCCGCCCACAGTTCGTCCTCGGTGGCGTCCGGCCGGGCGAGGAGGAGGTTGGCCCGGACGCTGTCGTGGAAGAGGTGGCCGTCCTGGGTGACCATGCCGACGGTGTCGCGCAGCGACCGCGCGCTCAGGTCGCGGACGTCGACGCCGCCGACGCGGACGGTGCCGCCGTCGGCGTCGTACAGGCGCGGCAGCAGTTGGGCGATGGTGGACTTGCCGGCGCCGGAGGATCCGACCAGCGCGACGGTCTGGCCCGGTTCCGCGCGGAAGGAGAGGCCGTGCAGGACCTCTTCGCCGCCGCGGGTGTCCAGCGAGGCGACCTCCTCCAGGGAGGCGAGGGAGACCTTGTCGGCGGAGGGGTAGCCGAAGCGGACGTCGTCGAACTCGACGGCGACCGGGCCGTCGGGGACCGGGCGGGCGTCGGGCTTCTCGTCGATGAGCGGGGTCAGGTCCAGCACTTCGAAGACCCGCTCGAAACTGACCAGGGCGCTCATGACCTCCACGCGGGCCCCGGCGAGCGCGGTGAGCGGCGCGTACAGGCGGGTCAGCAGCAGGGCCAGCGCCACGACGGCGCCCGGCTCCAGGGTGCCGCGCAGGGCGTAGAAGCCGCCGAGGCCGTAGACGAGGGCGAGGGCGAGCGCGGAGACCAGGGTGAGCGCGGTGATGAAGGCGGCCTGGGCGGTGGCGGTGCGCACGCCGATGTCGGCGACGCGGCGGGCCCGTTCGGCGAACTCGGCGGACTCCTCCTCCGGGCGGCCGAACAGCTTGACCAGGGTGGCGCCGGGCGCCGAGAAGCGCTCGGTCATGCGGGTGCCCATGGCGGCGTTGAGGGCCGCGGCCTCGCGCTGCATCCGGGCCATGCGGCGGCCCATCCGCCGCGCCGGAAGGACGAACACCGGGAGCAGCACCAGCGCGAGCAGGGTGATCTGCCAGGACAGGGTCAGCATGACGGCGAGCGTGAGCAGCAGGGTGACCACGTTGCTGACCACACCGGACAGGGTGTTGCTGAAGGCGCGTTGGGCGCCGATGACGTCGTTGTTGAGACGGGAGACGAGCGCTCCCGTACGGGTACGTGTGAAGAACGCGACCGGCATGCGCTGCACATGATCGAACACGGCCGTCCGCAGATCGAGGATGAGTCCCTCCCCGAGCGTGGCCGAGAGCCTGCGGGAGAGGATGCCGAGCGCCGCCTCGGCGACCGCGATGAGCGCGATGAGCAGGGCGAGCCGCACGACCGTGCCCTCGTCGCCGTCCGACACGATCGCGTCGACGACCTTTCCGGCGAGGACGGGGGTGGCGACGGCGAGCAGTGCGGTCGCCACCCCGAGCAGCACGAAGCGGAGGATGCGGCGGCGGTGCGGGCGGGCGAACGCGCCGATGCGGCGCAGCGTGGCGCGGGCGAAGGGGCGGCGCTCGTCTTTGGCGTTCATGACGCTGTACAGCTGCGTCCACGCCGTGGTCTCCATACTCATGCCGATGACCGTAGGACCTCGACCAACCTTGAGGTCAAGGCGGCGCGGCCCGCGGTCCGTAAACCGGTGTCCGCGCGTCGGCCACCCGTAGTTGGCGCCGGTGGGGGAATGTCTTGTGCTGTGACGACAGCGGTTCGAGTCCCCGAGAAGCCACTCCTGCGCCGCGTCCCGGTCCGCAGGGTCCTGTGCGTGCTTCCGCTGCTCCTGGTGGGCGTGGTGGCGGTGCGGCACCGGTCCGTGCTGGCGGCGGGTTTCGGTCAGCTTGCCACGGCCCGCTGGCCCTGGCTGCTGGCCGCGGCCCTGGCGACCTGTCTGACCTGGGTCGCGGCTGCCTTCACCCGGCAGGGCGCGGTGGTGGAGCGGCTGCCCCGGCGGCGGCTGCTGGCCACCCAGTTCGCGGCCGGCGCGGCCAACCACCTGCTGCCGACGGGCCTGGGCGCGAGCGCGGTGAACCTGCGGTTCCTGACGGTGTGCGGACTGCCGCTCGCCCGTTCCTCGGCCGCGCTCGCGCTCTATCTGCTGGCGGAGAGCGTGGGCCGCCTCGCCCTGCTGGGTGCCCTGCTGATCGCGTTCCCGGACGCGCTGCGGCTCGGCACGCTGCTGCCCGAGGGTGCCGTGGGGCCGCTGCTGATGGTGGCGGGCGCGGTTCCGGTCGTGGCGGCGGGGGTGCTGGCGCTGTCGTCGCGGTTGCGCGGTGCGCTGGTCTCCTTCCTGCGGACGGCACTGGGCGAGGCCCGCTCGGTGCACGCCCGGCCCGCTCGGGCGCTGGCGCTGTGGGGCGGCGCGCTGGCCTTCCCGGCGTTGCAGGCCTCGGCGCTGGTCCTGGTGGGCCGGTCGCTGGGACTGACGCTGCCGGCCGGTCACCTGGCGGTGGCGTACCTCGCGGCGACGGTGGCGGTGGCGCTGGTGCCCACCCCGGGCGGCATCGGCTCGGTGGAGGCGGCGCTGGTCGTGGCGCTGGTGGCGGCGGGCGGGCCGGCGGCCGTGGCCACGGCGGTGGTGCTGGCGTTCAGGCTGCTGACGGTGTGGCTGCCGCTGCTGCCGGGGGCGCTGACGCTGGCGGCGCTGGTGCGGGCACGGGTGATCTGAGGGTCTCGCGGACGGCAGGTCAGGTGACGGTGAGGCGCACCGGTCCGCCGCCGGGGTCGACCCGGTGCGTCCAGCGTGCCGTGAGGCTGAACGGACGGTGCGGTACGGCGGTGGTGAGGCGGCACCGCTCGCGGTGCAGCAGGCGGCCGTCCTGGGTGACGTGCAGGACGGGGCGGGGCAGCGGGAGGGACGTGCGCAGGAGGTAGGGGAAGCGGTCGCCGGGAGCGACGCGGTTCGGGGTGACGTGCAGCAGCGGCGGGCCGGCGACCAGGGGGACGCCGCCGGGCCAGTCCAGGTCCGTCGGGTACGTCGGGTCGGTCGCTTCCGTCGGGTCGGTCGCGTCCGTCGGGTCCGGTCCCGGGCCGTCCGTGAGCCAGTCGCGTACGGCGGTCGCGGCGTGCGCGCCCTCGCGGGCCGCCGTGGCCGCGCTCTCGGCCGCGTGGAGCACGCTGGGCGCCGGTGAGGCGGTGGACGAGCCAGGTGTCGGAGGTGGTGACACGGCCCGCGCGGGTGAGGTGCCGTCGTATCCAGGCCATTTTCGGCGCGGCGAAGTACGGGTCCAGGGGCAGGCCGGTCAGGTGGCGCAACTCCTCTGCGTGGGCGGCCAGTTCGGCGCAGAGGGGTTCCGCACGGCGGTCCTGCCAGACCAGCGCGTCGGTGAGCGGGCGGCCGGTGTCCGGGTCCCAGGCGAGCACGGTCTCGCCCTGGTTGGCCAGGCCCATCGCGGTGACCGGTTCGCCCGCGTCGGCGAGCGCCCGCCGCCCGGCGTCGACCACCGAGCCGTACAGCTCCTCGGGGTCCACCTCCACCAGGCCGCCGGGCAGGTACCGGGGCCGGACCTCGGCGAAACCGGTGCCGACCACACCGCGCTCGGGGCAGACGACCAGCGCCTTGGTGCCGGACGTGCCCTGGTCGACGGCGAGCACCGACTCCGGCACCAGCACCTCCCCGCTCCCGCGCCGAAGTCTCGGCGATCACCGCACGCCAGCCTGCCCTCGCGGACACACCGCGTCAAGAGTGCCTGACGGGCAGTCAATTCGCGCTGGTGGTACAGGTTTTGCGCCGCTGCCGCAAAACGGAACAGAGGCGGAACCTCCGCCTCTATAGTGTGCGCCGACCGCTCGACCACCGCACCACCGCCCCCGGGGAGGGCTGTTTGTCACGCCACGCTGCCGTACGGTCCGTTCCGCTCCTCGCAGCGGGCGTGTGATGGCCAGGGACGGAGCACAGCCCGCCTACGACCCCGCCGGCCACGACAGCGCGCTGCGCTCCGCCCTCCAGGAGGTGCGGGCCGGGCGCTGGATGTCGATGCGCATCCTGCTGGAGCAGACCCGGTCCTGGTCGCAGTGGACCCGGCGCACCCAGGTGCTGGCCGCCTCCGCCGCCGGTACGGACGTGGTGCGGGCCTGGCTCGCGGAGGAGCCGGACAGCGCGACGGCCGCGGTGATGCACGCCCGGGTGGTGGTGGAGCGCGCGCTGCGGGCGTACCGCGAGGACCATCCCCGCACCCGCGAACTGTGGCCGCAGGCCTGGCACGCCTGCGACGCGGCGACGCGGGCCGCGCCCCACGACCCGGTGCCGTGGGTGTGTCTGCTGGCGCTGGCCCGGCTGGACGAGGGGCAGCGCTGGGAGGAGCACCGGATGGCACCGCCGGAGCCGATGCTGCCGCCGGGGCCGTGGGGGCTGCTCGCCGAGGCCGGCAAGCGCGACCCGTACAACCGGGAGGCCCACCACCGCATGCTGCAGTTCCTCTATCCGCGCGGCGGCGACGAACGCCTCGCCCGGGCGGCCGGGTTCGCCCACTGGGCGGCGGGGTCGGCGCCGCCCGGCTCGGCGCTGCACGTGCTGCCGCTGTACGTGCGGGTGGAGCGCTACCGCCGTTCGGGTGCGCGGGAGGCGGCGCTGGACCTGCACTGGGTGGCGGAGGACGCCACCCGTGAGGCGCGGCAGGCGTTCGACTCCTGGTTCACTCTCTGCCCGCGGGACGAGCGCTCCCTGCCGGACCTGAACCACCTGGCCCACGCGCTGTGGGGCGCCCTGCGGTTCCGAGAGGCGAACCAGGTGTTCGACGCGCTCGGTTCCTACTGGACGCCGCTGCCCTGGGCCTGCCGGACCCCGGGCGACGGTTCGGCCGGGCGGGCGGTGGAGGTGTTCCTCCAGGCCCGCACCCGCAGCCGTTCGGCCGCCCGCGCCCGCGGCCACGGCCACGGCCACGGCCGGAAACGCCCCTGACCCCCCATCCCTTCCGTCCCGGAGGTCCGCAATGTCCCGCCCCTCTGCATCGTCCGTCAGCGAGGAACAGCGCCTGCGCGAGCTCGGCTACCGGCCGGTGCTGGCCCGCCGCATGGGCGGCTTCGGCAACTTCGCGATCAGCTTCTCGGTGATCTCGATCCTCTCCGGCTGCATGACGCTGTACGGCTTCGGCCTGGGCACCGGCGGTCCCGCCGTGATGCTGTGGGGCTGGGCGGGCGTCGGGCTGTTCGTCCTGTGCGTCGGGATGGCGCTGGCCGAGGTCACCAGCGCGTATCCGACGTCGGGTGCGCTGTACTACATGGCCGACCGGCTCGGCGGGCGCCGCTGGGGCTGGTACACCGGCTGGCTGAACCTGCTGGGGCTGCTCGGCGCGATCGCCGGGATCGACTACGGGGCGGCGCTGTTCACGGGTGCGTTCCTGAACCTCCAGTGGGGCTTCGCGCCGACGCCGGAGAAGACGATGCTGATCTTCGTCGTGATCCTGCTGCTGCACGCCACGCTCAACCTCTTCGGCGTGCGCCTGGTCAGCGTCCTCAACTCCGTCAGCGTGTGGTGGCACCTGGCCGGGGTCGCGCTGATCGTCGGCGCGCTGGCGATCGTCCCCGACCACCACCGGTCGCCGTCCTTCGTCTTCACCGAGTTCGTCAACGACACGGGCTGGGAGAACCCGCTGTACGTGGCCGCGATCGGCCTGCTGCTCGCGCAGTACACCTTCTCCGGTTACGACGCCTCCGCCCACCTCTCCGAGGAGACCTCGAACGCGTCGGTGTCGGCGGCGCGCGGCATCGTGCGGGCGATCTGGGTGTCGTGGCTGGCGGGCTTCGTGCTGCTGGCCGGACTGACCTTCGCCATCCAGGACTACGACGCGACGCGCGACAGCGCGACCGGGGTGCCGCCCGCGCAGATCCTCCTCGACGGGCTGGGCACGGACGGTGCGAGCGCGCTGCTGCTGGTGGTGATCGTGGCCCAGTTGTTCTGCGGCAACGCGGAGGTGGCCGCCGCCAGCCGGATGGTGTTCGCGTTCAGCCGGGACGGCGCCCTGCCCGGTTCCGCGCTGTGGCGCACGGTCTCCGCCCGCACCCAGACCCCGGTCGCCGCGGTGTGGCTGTCGGTGGCGGTGGCCTGCCTGCTGGCGCTGCCGTCCCTGTACTCGGCGACGGCGTACGGCGCGGTGACCGCCATCAACGTCATCGGCATCACCCCGGCCTACGCCATCCCGGTGCTGCTGCGGCTGCGGGCCGGCGACCGGTTCACTCCCGGGCCCTGGAACCTGGGCCGGTGGAGCAGGCCGGTCGGATGGGTCGCGGTGGTGTGGGTGGCGTTGGTCACCGTGCTGTTCTGCCTCCCCCAGTCGTCCCCGGTGACGGTCGGCACGATGAACTACGCCGCGGTCGCCCTGGTCGTCGTCCTGGTATTGGCCACGGTGTGGTGGTTCGTCGCCCGCCGTTCGTACGGCACCCCGACGGCCGCGGCCTACGGCGACGACCGTGAGCAGGCGGAACTCGCCGAGGGCATCGTCTGAAACGTCCCGCGGCACCCCGTCGCACGGTACGGACCACCGCTCCGGATACGGCAGGATGAGCCCTCGCACCGGTCGAACTGCCTTGCGGTTCGGCCCGGTCGCGCATCCCCGACATCCCGTAGTCATTCCGTTGGAGGCGGCCGGTGACCGAAGACCTGACCATGGACCACCTGCTGCCCGCGGGCATCGCGCTGGGCGCGGGCCTGCTGGGCGCGTTCGGGCTGCGCATGCTGCTGCGCTGGCTGGCGGGCCATGCCGGGCGCACCCGCTGGAGCGGCGACGACGTGATCGTGGCCGCGCTGCGCACGGTGGCGCCGTGGGCGGCGGTCGCGGGCGGGGTGGCCGGTGCGGCGGCGGCGCTGCCGCTGACGCGGACGGTGCAGCACAGCGTCAACCAGGTGCTCCAGGTGCTGCTGATCTTCGTGGCCACGGTGACGGCGGCCCGGGTGATCGCCGGCCTGGTGCGGACGGTGACGAGCTCGCGCTCCGGCGTCGCCGGGTCGGCCACGATCTTCGTCAACATCACCAGGATCCTGGTGCTGGCCCTCGGCTTCCTGGTGATCCTCCAGACGCTGGGCGTCTCCATCGCGCCGATGCTCACCGCCCTGGGCGTGGGCGGTCTGGCGGTCGCGCTGGCCCTCCAGGACACGCTGGCCAACCTCTTCGCGGGCATCCACATCCTCGCCTCCAAGACCGTGCAGCCGGGCGACTACATCCAGCTCAGCAGCGGCGAGGAGGGTTACGTCGAGGACATCAACTGGCGCCAGACCACCGTCCGGGAGCTGTCCAACAACCTGGTCGTCATCCCGAACGGGCAGCTCGCGAAGTCGAACATGACCAACTTCATGCGGCCCGAGCAGCAGCTGACCGTGCTGGTCCAGGTCGGCGTCTCCTACGACAGTGACCTGGACCACGTGGAGCGGGTGACGACCGAGGTGATCGCCGAGGTGATGACCGGGGTCAGCGGCGCGGTGCCGGACCACGAGCCGGCGATACGCTTCCACACCTTCGGCGACTCGCGGATCGGCTTCACGGTGATCCTGGGCGTGGGCGAGTTCAGCGACCAGTACCGGATCAAGCACGAGTTCATCAAGCGGCTGCACCGGCGCTACCGCGCGGAGGGCATCCGGATCCCGTCGCCCGCGCGGACGGTCGCGCTCCAGCAGGGCGCCGTGGTCCTCCCGCAACAGCGGCTGGGCGAGGACACCGTCCCGCTCCCCTGAACGCGGCGTGGCCGGAATCTCCGTGCGACCCCTGTCGAGCCGGGGTCGATCACGAGATATCTTGATGTCGAGCAATGTTGCAGACGTGGAGCGGAGCACCCGGTGACTGACTCGACCATCATCTATACGCACACTGACGAGGCCCCGGCCCTGGCGACGTATTCGTTCCTGCCGGTGGTCCGGGCGTACGCCTCGCAGGCGGGTGTCGCGGTCGAGACCCGCGACATCTCGCTGGCCGGCCGCATCATCGCCCTGTTCCCGGAGTACCTGACCGAGGACCAGCGCATCCCGGACGCCCTTGCGGAGCTGGGCGAGCTGGCCAAGACGCCCGCCGCCAACATCATCAAGCTGCCGAACATCTCGGCGTCCATCCCGCAGCTCAAGGCCGCCATCGCCGAGCTCCAGGGCCAGGGCTACGCGCTGCCGGCCTACCCGGACGACCCGAAGACCGACGAGGAGCGCGACGTCCGCGCCCGCTACGACAAGGTCAAGGGCTCCGCGGTCAACCCGGTCCTGCGCGAGGGCAACTCCGACCGCCGCGCCCCGGCGTCGGTGAAGAACTACGCCAAGACCCACCCGCACCGCATGGGCGCCTGGACAAGCGAGTCCAAGACCAACGTGGCGACCATGGGCGAGAACGACTTCCGTTCCACCGAGAAGTCCACCGTGATCGCCGAGGACGGCACCCTGCGGATCGAGCTGGTCGGCGACGACGGCACCACCACGGTGCTGCGCGAGTCGGTGCCGGTGAAGAAGGACGAGGTCGTCGACGCCTCCGTGCTGCGCGTCGCCGCGCTGCGCGAGTTCCTCACCGCGCAGGTCGCCCGCGCCAAGGCCGAGGGCATCCTCTACTCGGTGCACCTGAAGGCGACGATGATGAAGGTCTCCGACCCGATCATCTTCGGCCACGTGGTCCGCGCCTTCTTCCCGAAGACCTTCGCCCAGTACGGCGAGAGCCTCGCCAAGGCCGGTCTCACCCCGAACGACGGCCTGGGCGGCATCTACAAGGGCCTGGAGTCCCTGCCCGAGGGGGCCGAGATCAAGGCGTCCTTCGACGCCGAGCTGGCCGAGGGCCCGGAGCTGGCCATGGTCGACTCCGACAAGGGCATCACCAACCTGCACGTGCCCTCCGACGTCATCATCGACGCCTCCATGCCGGCCATGATCCGCACCTCCGGCCACATGTGGGGCGCGGACGGCCAGGAGCACGACGCCCTCGCCGTCATCCCGGACTCCTCCTACGCCGGTGTGTACCAGGCGGTCATCGAGGACTGCCGCGCCAACGGCGCCTACGACCCCTCCACCATGGGTTCGGTCCCGAACGTCGGCCTCATGGCGCAGAAGGCCGAGGAGTACGGCAGCCACGACAAGACCTTCGAGATCCCGGCCACCGGCACGGTCCGCCTGGTCGACGCCACCGGCAACGCCGTGCTGGAGCAGACGGTCTCCGCCGGTGACATCTTCCGCGCCTGCCAGACCAAGGACGCCCCGATCCGCGACTGGGTGAAGCTGGCCGTCTCCCGCGCCCGCGCCACCGGCGACCCGGCCGTCTTCTGGCTGGACGAGGGCCGCGCCCACGACGCCAACCTGATCGCCAAGGTCAAGCAGTACCTGCCGGAGCACGACACCGAGGGCCTGGACATCCGGATCCTCGACCCGGTCGAGGCGACGAAGCTGTCGGTGGAGCGCATCCGCCGCGGCGAGAACACCATCTCGGTGACCGGCAACGTCCTGCGCGACTACCTGACCGACCTCTTCCCGATCCTGGAGCTGGGCACCAGCGCCAAGATGCTGTCGGTCGTCCCGCTGATGGCGGGCGGCGGCCTCTTCGAGACCGGGGCCGGCGGCTCCGCCCCGAAGCACGTGCAGCAGCTGGTCAAGGAGAACTACCTGCGCTGGGACTCCCTGGGCGAGTTCTTCGCCCTGGTGCCGTCCCTGGAGCAGTACGCGGAGACCACCGGCAACGCCCGTGCCAAGGTCCTCGCCGACACCCTCGACCGCGCCACGGCGACCTTCCTCAACGAGGACAAGTCCCCGACCCGTCGCGTCGGCGGCATCGACAACCGCGGCAGCCACTTCTACCTGTCCCTGTACTGGGCGCAGGAGCTGGCCGCGCAGACCGACGACGCGGACCTGGCCAAGGCCTTCGCCCCGCTCGCCGAGACGCTCGCCGCGGGCGAGCAGCGCATCGTCGACGAGCTGAACGCCGTGCAGGGCGAGGCGGCCGAGATCGGCGGCTACTACCAGCCCGACCCGGCCAAGGCCGCCGAGGTCATGCGCCCGTCGGCCACCTGGAACGAGGCGCTGGCGTCCCTCGCCTGATCCTCCCCGGGCCCGCAGGGATCCCCGGCACCCCGTCTCCGTCCCCTCGGAGGCGGGGTGCCGCCGCTTCACCGGTTTGATGGTGTGCCGGCTGCCGCGGGTCCGCGTCCGCGCAGGCCCCGTCCTTGCCGCCCAGCACCGGCGGCACGGTCCTGCCGCACGCCACCGACAACACCCCCGGAGCCGCCCCGTGACCGACGCCCCACCCGCCTTCGAGCTGCTGCCGGGTGCCGCGCACTCCCCCGTCCTCCTGCACGTGCCGCACTCCTCCCGTCGGATCCCGGCCGACGTCCGGGCCGGCATCGTGCTCCCGGACGCGGAGCTGGAGCGGGAGCTGGACCACATGACCGACTCGCACACCGCGGAGATCGCCGGGCGGGCCGCCGAGCTGGCCGGTCTCACGCCCTGGCGGTTCGTGAACCGGGCCTCGCGGCTGGTCGTCGACCCGGAGCGGTTCCCGGACGGGCGGGAGGAGATGGCGGCCGTGGGGATGGGCGCCGTGTACACGCGGACCTCGCACCGCGCGGAGCTGCGCCCCGCGGACACGGACCCCGCGCCGCTGATCGAGCGGTACTTCCGGCCGTACGCGCGGGCGATGACCGAGGCGGTCGCCGACCGGATCGCGGCCACCGGCCGGGCCGTGATCGTCGACGTGCACTCCTACCCGGCCGAGCCGCTCCCCTACGAACTGCACGGCGAGGGCCCGCGCCCGCCCGTCTGCCTGGGCACCGACGCCTTCCACACCCCGCCCGGGCTGCTCGCCGCGGCCCGGGAGGCGTTCGCCCCCTGCGGGGAGACGGGCCTGGACAGCCCGTTCCGCGGGACGTACGTACCGCTGGACTTTCACGGCACGCGGAGCGAGGTCGGTGCGCTGATGGTGGAGATCCGCCGGGACACCTACATGACGGAGCCGGGTGGTCCGGCCGGGCCGGGGCTGTCCCGGCTCGCCGGGTCGCTGGCGGCGCTCGTCGACGCCGTGTCGGTCTGAGGACGACCGCGCCCCGCACGTGAGCCCCGTCCGGGCTGCCGGGGCCGCCGCTCGCGGTCCCGGCCCGGGTGCAGGGGCAGGGCGCCCCGTCGGCTCCACTTCCCCTGCCCGCGCAGGCGGGGCCCGGCGAGGGTGCCGGGGCGTGGCCCGCCGCGGGCGACACCCAGGGCGGGGGCGCTCCCGTACCTCCGGGCCCCGGCAGGCCAGGTGGCCCCGCGCCGCGGGACCGTGCTCAGGGGTCAGGCGCGCAGCCACTCCGTCACGACCACCTCCCGGCCGGTGCGCAGCCGCAGCGCGAAGGGGCCGGCGGGCGGGGCCTCGCCGGTGAAGCGGCCCATGTCGTCGGCCGTCAGCCGGGCATGCGCGCGGGGGCCGCTCAGCACCTCGATCCCGGCCGGGCCGGGCGGCAGCAGCTGGCCGATCAGGCCCTCGGCGGTCACCTCGACGTCGACGGTCACCCCGTCCGACTGGAAGGTCAGCATCCGCGGCGGGTCCGCCTCCCCCCTGACGGGGATGCCGTCCACCAGCGAGTCGAAGGTCAGCTCGGCGACGCGGGCGTCCAGGTCGCGCAGGGCGAAGGCGTCGACGGCCGTGCGCCGCAGCTCGGCCGGGACCGGGTCGAGGATCGCGGCGGCCTGCCGCAGTTCCTCCTCCAGGAGACCGTCGTACAGCTCCGCGTCCCGCTCGTCGGGCGCGTCGCGCTCGCCGTACTCGTCGTTCAGATCGCTCATTTCGTCCCCCGTGCCTCCAGCCGGGCCCGCAACCGGCGCAGACAGCGCTGGCGCATCGGCCCGATGCTGCCCACCGCGATACCCAGCGCGGCGGACACCTCCTGATAACTGGGCGGTGGCGAGGAGATCAGCACGCGCAGCAACTGGCGGCAGCGCTCGCCCAGTTCCTCGAACTCCTGCCACAGCAGCCGTACGCGCTCGGTCTGCGCGGCGGCCTCCTCGGAGTCAAGCACCGACTCCTCCGGCGTGCGGTCCTCGCTCGGCCGGTCGAGCAGCTGCGGGTCGTCGGTCGGCGTCCACCGCTTGGAGGCCCTGAGCAGCTTCAGGCACTCGTGCCGGGCCGTGCTGGCCAGCCAGGAGCCGGTCTTCTCCGGTTCCCTGATCCGCCCCAGGTGCTGGGCGAAGCGGAACCAGGCGGTCTGGTACACCTCGTGCGCGTCGGCGTCGGAGAGCCCGTGCGACCTGGCCACGGACCACACGAGCGGGCCGAGCCCGTCCACCAGTGACTTCCAGGCCGCCGCGTCCCCGTCGGCCGCCGACTGGACGAGCGCTCCGACATCTGCACGGTCCACGGTCCCACCCCTCGTGTACGACATGCCATCGTACGCCGTGGAGTGGAGGGTTCCGACCGTCAGCAGGCCGTTCACGACCCGCCTTCCGACGGGTCGACGGGGACCGGGCGCCAGGTGGGAGGCAGCAGCGCGGGCACGTGCGCCCCGCGCACCTCCGCGTACTCGGTGGTGGCCGCGAGCAGTTGCCGCCCGGCCGCGCGCGGGTCGGTCTCGTGGTGCGCCGTCATGCGGGAGGCGACCAGTCCCGCGACCACGGGGGTGGCGAAGGAGGTGCCGCTCCACTGCGCGTGCCCCTCGAACATCACCTGGTCCGGCTTGGCGGGTGCCTCGCCCGGCTCGCTCAGCACCCCGTTGTGCCGGGGGTACTGGCAGGTGCAGGCGTAGCCGAAGCCGTACCGGCAGGCGTCGTAGGTGGAGTGCTGGTAGACGTACGGCACGGGTGTCCCGAAGCCGGTGAGGGCGCTGGTGAGGCGCTCGCCGGGGGCGTAGGCCCGCACCCAGCCGCCGTGGTTGCTGAAACAGGCGCCGTACTCGCCGTCCGAGCGCAGCGCCCCGATGGACAGCACCGACTCCTCCCAGCCCGGGAGGGTGGCGTAGGCGGCGGGCCAGAAGAGCGTGGCGCTGGCGTTGTTGCCCGCGGCGGCGACCAGCAGGGTGCGCTGGTCGCGGAGTTCCTCCATGAAGGCGTGCACGCCGAGCAGGCCGTCGGTGCGGCCGTTGGAGGTGCCGGCGGAGAGGCTGAGGATCTCGGGCCAGCCGCTGCGGTCCACGGCCTCGAAGAGCCTCTCGCCCAGCTCGGACTCCAGGATCGCGCCCGCGTCGTTGAGGGTGTTGCGGACGGTCACCTCGGTGTTGGGCGCCACGGCGGCGACCAGCCCGGCGATGAACGTGCCGTGCCCGACGTACTGGCACAGGACGCCGTCGTCGTCGCATTCCCTGATCTGGGCGTCGCCCTCGGTGTGGGCCAGCAGCGGGTAGGACCGGTAGTCGCGCATGAGGCCGGTGTCGACGACGAGGACGCCGACGGCGGTGGCGGCGTCGTACGGCGTCCCGTCGGCGGCCGGGTTCGGCGGCTCGCTCGACGGGACGGGCACGGGCTCGTCGCCGGGGCAGGCGTTGACGGCGATGGAGACGACGTGGTTGCGGCTGATCAGCCGGCGTCCCGCGCGGCCCTCCATCGTCCTGAGGGAGCGCAGGGCGTGGGCGACGGTGGGGTCGCCGCCGCCGTCGCCCTCGCCGGGGTCGGCGACCCGGATGCGGGTGATGCCGGTGCGGTTGGTCTCGGGGCTCGTGCGGCGCACGTGGTCCGGGGTCAGCCCGGCCATGGTGGTGAAGTGGTCGCGCACGGTGTCCTCGACGAGGCGTGCCTCCTCGCCGTCGCGGGCGAGGACGACGCCCTTCTCGTAGAAGAACTCGGCGGAGTCGTCCGGACCCATCGCCAGCGGGAC
Organism: Streptomyces violaceorubidus; assembly: GCF_000717995.1. Taxonomy (GTDB): domain Bacteria; phylum Actinomycetota; class Actinomycetes; order Streptomycetales; family Streptomycetaceae; genus Streptomyces; species Streptomyces violaceorubidus. The sequence goes on along the minus strand of NZ_JODM01000029.1, from coordinate 60,927 downwards.
GTCCGGCATCGAGCGCTGGATCTGGTCGAACTGCTCACGGAATCGCTGTGGTGCCATGCTTGTCCTCCACTGAGGCGGCGGCGGTGACGACGGTCGGGGTCGCGGTCGTGACTGCGGTCGTGACGGCGATGGTGACTGCGGTCGTCAATCAGAGTCCCTGGACGGCCGATTGATACAGACTCGAACCTGTGGGGCGTGGTTCCGGAGCACTACCATCCGTGGGGTGACAGCGCGCAACGACCCGGTTCTCGACCTGCTGCCGATGGTGTTCGCCGCCCCGGGCGAAGCGCTGGCGCGGGCGGAGGAGTTGCTCGGCACCGGTCCCTCGCCGCTGCACGCCTCGGTCGCCCATCAGGTGATCGGCATCTGGCAGCGGGACTTCGGTGACACCCGGCTGTCCCTGGCCCATCTGCGGCGCGCCCGTGACCTCGCCGCCCGCGCGGAGTCGGCCGAGCGGGAGGCGGACGTCCTGGCGACGCTCGGGGTCGCGCTGGTGCACGCGGGACGTACCCGGGCGGGGCTGGCCGCGTTCGAGCGGGGCGTGGCGCGCGGGACCGGTCACACCCGCGCGCGGGTGCTGTACCGGCGGGCGTACGTGTGGTGGGTCCTCGGCCGGCACGGCGAGGCGCTGGAGGACGTACGGCGGGCGATCCCGGTGCTGCGGCAGGCCGACGACGTGATCTGGACGGCGCGGGCGCTGACGCTGCGGGCGACCGTGCACCTGGCGCTGGGCTCGGTGGAGCGGGCTGACGCCGACTTCACCGCGGCGGAGGCCCTGTGGGACACCACGGGCCAGGAGCACGACAAGGCCGACGCGGTGGAGAGCCGGGGGCTGGCCGCCTTCCGGTCGGGTGACGTGCCGGCGGCGCTGCGGCTCCTCGACGAGGCGGAGGAGCGGTACGGGAAGCTGGGCACGCCCACGTTCATGCTCACCATCCGGCGCTGCGAGGTGCTGATGGCGGCGGGGCTGGCCACCGAGGCGCTGGCGGAGGCGGACGCGGCGATCGCGGCGCTGGACGGAATGGGCGGTCAGTCCACCCGCAAGGCGGAGTTGCTGCTGGTGGCCGCGCGGGCGGCCCGGCTCGCGGACGAGCCGCAGACCGCGCTCGCGCGCGCGGCCGTCGCGGTGCGGCTGTTCGCCGGGCAGCGGCGCACCTGGTACGAGACGCACGCCCGGTTGGTGCTGATCGAGGCGCGGGTCGCCACGGGCCGGGGGTCGGGCCGGCTGGTCGCGGACGCGGCGGCGGTGGCGGAGCGGCTGGCGGCCTTCGGTGCGCCGGCCGCGCCGGAGGCCTCGCTCCTCGCCGGCCGGATAGCGCTGGACCTCGGCTGGACCGAGGACGCGGAACGGCATCTGGCGGTGGCCGCGCGCAGCCGGCACAGCGGGCCGCCGCCGGCGCGGATGACGGGCTGGGCGGCGCAGGCGCTGCGGGCGCGGGCGGCGGGGTCGGCGCGGGGCGTGCTGGAGGCCTGCCGGCGCGGTCTGGACGTCCTGGACGACCACCGGATGACGCTGGGCGCCTCGGAGCTGCGGGCCCGGGCCACCGCGCAGGGTGCGGAGCTGGCGGCGCTGGCGCAGCGGGCCTCGCTGGTCTCGGGCGGGCCGCGGCGGCTGCTGGGCTGGAGCGAGCGCTGGCGGGCGACGGTGCTGTCGGCGCCGCCGACCCGGCCGCCGGCCGATCCGGTGCTGCTGACCGCCATGACGGCGTACCGGGAACTCGCGGCCCGCGCGGAGGAGGCCCGCACCGACGGCGGTCGGCCCGTTCTGGCGCTGGAGCGCGAACAGCGGCGTCTGGAGCGGGAGATCCGCTCGCGCACCCTGCACATGCGGGGCGAGGCGCCCGGCGGCGGCGACCGGTTCGACGTGGGGCGGCTGCTGCGGCGGCTGGGCGACGAGGTGCGGCTGGTGGAGCTGGCGGTGCTCGACGGGCGGGTGCACGTGCTGCTGTGCGGGCAGGGGCGGGTCAGGCGGTTCGAGGCCGGGCTGCTGGCCGAGGCGGAGGTCGAGGCCGAGCACGTCCAGGCCGGGCTGCGGCGGCTGGCCCACCCGGGGGCCGAGGCGCGGCTGCCGCTGGTGGAAGCGGCCGGGGCGCGGCTTGAGCGCCTGCTGCTCGGACCGGCGACGGCCCACCTCGGCTCCGGGCCGGTCGTGGTGGTCCCGCCGGGCCGGCTGCACCGGGTGCCGTGGGCCCTGCTGCCCGCCCTGCGGGAGAGGGTGCTGAGCGTGTCGCCGTCGGCGAGCAGTTGGCTGCGCGCGGGGGACACCGCTCCCCCGCCCGGCGGCCGCCAGGTCCTGGTGCGCGGCCCCGGTCTGGCGAGCGGCGGGGCCGAGGTCCCCGAACTCTCCGAGCGCTACGCCCACCGGCGGCCCCCGGCAGGAGCCGCCCCGGCCGCACCACCGCCCGCCGCACCACCGCCCGCCGCACCGCCGGGCACACGCGAGCCGCCGGCGCAGGGCGGGCGGGCCCGGAGCGGGCGAGGGGACCACGGCGAGCCGACGGGGACCCGTGGCACACCGTCCCACGACGGGCGGAACCGGGAGCAGCGGCAGGGCCCGCCCGCAGCGCGGGAGGTGCCCGCACGCCGTGGGCCCGACCTCGGGCCCCGCGGCGAACCGACCGGGACGCGCGCCGTGCCACCGCACGACGGGCCGGGCCCCGGGGAGCACCAGGACCCGGCCGGGGCGGGTGGCGGCACGACGCGTTCGCACCCGTGCGTCGGAGACGAAGGCGGCTCGGAGGCCGCTCGGGGGGAACGCGAGGGTGGGGGGCGGCCCGGCGGCGGGCGGCGCGGGCCCTCGGGCGTGCCCGGGGAGGGCGCCGCCGTGCGGGGTGCGACCGTCGTGCTGGAGGGCGACGACGCGCGGGTGCCACGGGTCCTTGGGGAGCTGGACGGGGCGGCCCTGGCGCACATCGCGGCGCACGGGACCTTCCGTGCGGACAGCCCTTTGTTCTCCTCGCTGCGGATGGCGGACGGGCCGCTCATCGTGCACGACTTCGAACGGCTCGACAGCAGCCCGTACCGGATCATCCTGCCCTGCTGCGACACCGCGCGCTTCGCCTCGGTCGGCGCCGACGAGCTGCTGGGCCTGGTCACCGCGCTGCTGCCGCTGGGCACGGCCGGGGTGGTGGCGTGCACCGCGCCGGTCAACGACGCCGCGGTGGTGCCGCTGATGCTCGCGCTGCACAAGGGGCTGGAGGCGGGCCTGTCCCTGGCGGAGGCGCTGCGCGACGCGCGGGCCTCGTTGCCGGGCGACGCGGTGCACCAGGCGACGGGGTGGGCCTTCTCCGCGTTCGGCGCGGCCTGAGACGCCGGTGTCGGCGGCTCAGGCGGGCTGGGGCGCGGGCAGTTCCACGAGCCAGGGCAGGGCGCCGCGGTCGCCCGCGCCGAGGCGGGTGTAGGCGCCGTAGAGGTGGTTGCCGACGGTGCGGACGGACAGGGTCAGCCGCTCCGCGATCTGCCGGTTGCTCAGGCCCGCGGCGGCGAGCGTGACGATCTGCCGCTGCCGGGCGGTGAGTTCGCCGAGCACCAGGCGGGACAGCGCGGGGGTGCGGGCGCCCTGGCAGCGCCGGGCGAGGGCGGCGGCACGGGTCCGGGCGGTGCGCGCGGCCCGGGGGTCGTGGTGGGCGCCCACCGCCTGGGCGCTCGCCTCGGCCGCGAACAGCAGGAATCCGCGCCGCTCCAGCTCCTTGGCTACCCGGTCGAGTGCCGGTCCGTCCGCCCGCGCGAGGGCCTCGGCGTGCGCGGCGAAGACGCCGGTCAGGCGGTCGGCCGCCCGCTCGGGAGCGCCGAGGCGGACCGCGTCGTACGGGTCACCCCGGCCGGCGGTGCGGACGGCCGCGTCGAGGTCGCCGCGCGCGGCGGCGGCCCAGGTGGCGGCGGCCCAGGTGGCGGCGGCCGTCCCCTCGGCGTCGGGCGTGCCGTCGCCCGACTGCGCGGTGGCCAGGGCGAGTTCGGTGCGGCAGTCCGGGTCGTCGTGGTGGGTCCGCAGGCCCTCGCGGGCCCAGGCCGCGGCCTCACGCAGCCGTCCGCGCAACCGGGCGAACCGGGCCCGCAGCGCCGCGTACCCGGTCGGCAGCGGCGCTCCCTCGGCGACCAGCCACTCCCCCACGGGCGCCTCGACCGGCCGTACGTCGGCCTGTTCGATGCGCCGGGCGAGCGCGGCCCGTTCCGCCTCCAGGGCGGTGCCGGTCCGGTCCGGGGTCCGGGCCAGGCGCCGGGCCCGCAGTCGTCCCGCGGCGGCGCGCAGCACCGGGCCGTGCAGGGGGTGCGCGAGACGGGTGGCACCGCGGTCGTCGACGGTGACCAGGCCCTCGGCCTCCAGGCTCTCCAGGGTCCGCAGGTCGAGGGCGTCCGCGTCCAGGGGCAGGGGTTCGGCGAAGGCGAGGCGTTCGAGCGTCTCGCGCTCCTCGGTGCGGGCGCGGTCGAGGACGTGGGCGGCACGCTCGCGGACCGCGGGGGTGAGCGGCACCGGTCCCCGCCACGCCCGCTGGTCCGTGTCCGGCACCCGCACGAGCCGGCCGCCCGCGTGCACGGCGGTCAGCAGGTCGCGCAGCAGCCGCAGGTCCCCACCGCCCAGGCGGTGCAGCCGGTCGACGGTGAGCGGCTCCAGGGCGGTGTCCGTGCCGGCCGTGAGCAGTTCGGCGCTCTCCTCGCGGGGCAGCGGTTGCAGGGCGAGGCGCGGCAGCAGCTCGCCGGCCCACAGCCGGGACACCGCGCCCGGTACGGGGGCACCGTCGGTGGTGACGACCAGGAGGCGGGTGCGGCCGTGCACGGCGAGTTGGTGCACGAGGGCGGCCGAGGCGGCGTCGAGCAGGTGCGCGTCGTCGACGAGCAACAGCCGCACACCGGTAAGGAGTTGTACCGCGCGGTGCAGGGTGACCTGCTCGGGCAGCAGGTGGGCGAAGGCGGCGAAGGGGATGTCGCGGGTCTCGGGCGTCCCCGCGGCCCGGACGCAGTCGGTGCCGCGTACGGCCTCCGTCACAAGCCTGGTCTTGCCCGCGCCCGCCGGGCCGGTCACCACGAGGCCCACCCGTCCGGCCGCCACGGACCTGCGCACCAGCTCCAGTTCGTCTGCCCGGCCGGTGAACGGCCAGGGTGCCTCCGGCCACTTCGTGTCCCGCAGAGAAGTCGTCACGGCAACATGAGTCGGCCTACTCACCCCTGATACAGGGTGACTTGAGTATCCCCCGACTCAGGCGCCGGACCCGGCGGGGCGGCACCCTGATGACCATGACCGCACGCTACTGCTCGCTCGCGCAGCAGCCTGCCCCCGTGCTCGCACCGGGGCTGGCCGCAGAGCGCGTCGCCGCGCTCGTCGGCGGGCAGCGGATGTGGGTCAACTCGACCGTGCTGCACTACTGCTTCCTCGGTGGCGACACCGACACCTCGGTGGTCCCGATGCCGGGCACCGGGCGGCCCCGGCGGGGGTCGTGGGTGGGGACCGAGGAGCAGCGGGACGTGGTGCGCGACTGCTTCCGGGAGTGGCGGGACCTCGGCATCGGGCTCGAGCTCACCGAGGTCCGCGACCGGTCGGAGGCGGAGCTGCGCATCGGCTTCCAGCCCGGCGACGGGTCCTGGTCGGCGGTGGGCAAGGACGCGCTGCGGGTGGGTCTCAACGACCGTACGATGAACTTCGGCTGGGACCTGACCGCACCGGGCGAGCGGGCGACCGCCCTGCACCAGATCGGGCACGCGCTCGGCATGCTGCACGAGCACCAGAGCCCGTTCGCGGGCATCCTCTGGGACGACGAGGCCGTCTACGCCGAGCTGGCGGGCCCGCCCAACCACTGGAGCCGGGAGCGGACCTTCCACAACATCCTGCGCAAGCTGGACGGCGACGAGGCCAACGGCCCGGTCTGGGACCCGCAGTCGATCATGGAGTATCCGTTTCCGTCGGGGCTGATACTGGAACCCGAGCACTACCGCTCCGGCCTGCACCCGCCCGGTACGCTCTCCGCCGCCGACAAGGAGTTCGCCCTGCGCTGGTACCCGCCCACCGGCCGGCCCGGTCCGCTGGTGCCGTTCCGCTCGGTGCCGTTGGGTCTCGGGCCCGGCGAGCAGGCCGACTTCCGTGTGGACCCGCCGGAGACCCGCGAGTACACCGTGGGCACCTTCGGCGACAGCGACGCCGTCGTCGTCGTCTTCGAGGAGCGGGACGGCGTGCCCCGCTACTTCGCCGGACAGGACGACGGGGGAACCCCCCGCAACGCCACCATCAGGGCCCGTTTCGTCAAGGGCCGCCGCTATGTCGTCCGGGTGCGTCTGTACTCCTCGTGGGGTGCGGGCGAGACGGCGGTCATGTACTGGTGACCGCGCGGCTCACGAACACCCGGGCGCCGTGGCCACGGACCGGCGCCGGGGGCCGGCCGCGGCGTGCGCCGCCTTCGGGGGAGGGCGACGCGCGCCGCGGCCCATGCCGTGTCCGCCGCTGGGGGGCGGCGGACACGGCGACTTCCGGAGGTCTCGTCCCGTCAGGCGGGGCGGCCCGCGAGGTGGCGGCCGAAGGCGGGGTGGGCGCTCAGGCGCCGGAGGTGGGACCGCAGGGCGGGGTGCTCGTCCGTGCGCCGCGGGGTGTCGCGCCGGGCGAGGGCCGCCCACACCTCGACGTCGGCGGCGGTGAGCCGGTCGCCCGCCAGGTGGGAGTGCGCACCCAGGCGCCGCTCCAGCAGGTCCAGCACCCCGGGCAGCGCCGCGGGGTCCGCGGCCCGGGTGCACAGCTCCTCGACGGCGGCGATCTCCGCCTCCGCGCCGCGGGGGTACAGCACCGGACCGGCGGCGGGGGTGAAGGACCGGGCGAGGTCGCGCATGATGTCGCGCGCGTGGGTGCTCACGATCCGGCCCGACCAGCCGTCGCTGAGCACCGGCGCGAGGGCCGGACCCCGGTAGTGGTGGGCGCTCGCCTCGTACAGCGGTCGCAGGGCGGTGTAGCCGCCGTCGGGACAGTCGGGGCGCCGAGGCAGGAGGGTCACCGGACAGACCTCGTCCAGACCGAGGAGGCGGTGCACGACGGCGATGCCCAGACATCCGTCGTGACCGGGCGCGAGGTGGAGGCGGTAGCGGCGCGGCACGGCGTAGTGGCCGCTGCTCGGGTCGCGGCCGATCCGGCCGCGGAAGGCGGGGGCAGGGACGAGTGGTGTGACGGTCATGGTTCTCTCCGGGGTTTCCCTACCTCATCACTAGGATTACTGGGGAAGTGTCGACCGCTGCCCAGGACGCGTCAAGAGGGTGTCCGCCCACCAGGAAACCACCAGGACGAGGCGGCGCGGCGCCGGGGGCGACGGCGGCAACGGGGGCCACGGCAAAAAGGGCCTCCGCGAGCTTCCGCCCGCGAAGACCCTTCGCAAACCGTCGGGACGACAGGATTTGAACCTGCGACCCCTTGACCCCCAGTCAAGTGCGCTACCAAGCTGCGCCACGTCCCGGTGCGCGATCCGCGTTTTCCGTGATCGCGCTGGTCAAGCCTACCCCATCCGCGCGGTGGGGCGGAGGACCGGACGGGGGGATCACATCGCGAGACGCCTCTGCGTCACCTCGCCCACCGGGCGTTACCTCGCACGGTGCGTACCGAAAGAACCGCCAACACCGAACGCGACGACCACCTCGGCGGCGACGTCACGGACCACGCGGCGAAGCCCATCTCCCGCAGTTCCCGGGTGTCGCGGATGCCCGCGTTGATGACGACGCCGCGGACGCCGCGCCGCTTGAGGGCGGTGGCGAACAGCTCGCCGAACAGGCCGTCGGTGGACGGGGAGGTGGTGGTGACGACGAGGACGTCGCCCTCGCCGCACTGCTCCACGGCCGCGTGGATCATCAGGTTGTCCCCGGGCCAGCTAACACGGTGACCGCGGTGCCCGCGACCCGTACGCCCTGCTGGACCGGGCGGGTCCCCGGGCCGAGCAGTCCGGTGCGGCCCATGGCCTCGCCGAGGGTCGCCACGCCGTACCCGGCGAGTGCCTCGACGTCCCCGGCGTCGGCCTTGGGCGGGTTGGTGACGACGACGCCGCTCATGCCAGCTCCTTCGCGATCTGCGGGTACGGGCGCATGTACGCCTCGGCCATGGTCCGGTGCGCCAGGCCCAGGGGACCCGCGTTGCGCCTGAGCTGGACGCCCCGGCGGACGGCGAGGTCGGTGTAGTAGTCCCACAGGTGCCGCTGGGCGGCGAGGCACTCCATCGCCTTGCGCTTGGTCTCCCACCCCTCGGTGATGTCGAGCAGCACCTCGGGCCGGAAGCCGCTCATCTCGGGCTGGTGCGGCTCGAAGTAGAAGACGGGCGGAGCGCCGATGATCTCGCCCTCGCCCGGGTAGCCGATGGCCTGGGCGAGGACGCGTGCCTCCAGGGCCATGCGGTTGGCGGCCGGGTGGTCGCCGTTGTACGGGTCCTCGACGGGGTGGGTGAGCACGACGTCGGGCTGGGTGGCGCGGTAGACCTCGACGAGCCGGTCGGTCAGCTCCGGGGTGACGGCCAGCGGGTAGTCGCCGGCGTCGAAGAAGCGGACCTCGGCGCCCAGGGTGGCGGCGGACCTCTCGGCCTCCTCCCGGCGCAGCGCCTTGATCTCCGCCAGCGTCCTCCCCTCCCGCCAGGCCTTGGCGGACTCGCCGCGCTCGCCGAAGGTCAGGCACGCGAGGGTGACCTTCGGGTCACGCCGAACTGCTCGGCGAGTTCGTTCTCCACCAGCCGCTGCGCGGGTGCCATGTCGCCGCGCAGGATCGCCTGCCGCGGCTGCCCGAGCGCACGCTGTTTGGCCTGCTCCCCGGTGCCCGGACGGGCTTGGTTCGGCATGGTTGCCCTCCCTGAGCGAGTGCTTTGTCCTGTCAAAAGGTTGACATGATGCCGATGCCCGCCCAGGGTGTCCTGGACAGATCACGCTGGACAGCTCACGGACCGGTCCGAAGAGGGGCTCTCATGGTCGAGGCACTCGGTGTCGCCGTCGTCGGTTTCGGCTGGATGGGCCGGGTGCACACCCAGGCGTACGCCCGGGTCCGCCACCACTATCCGCACCTCGCGCTGCGCCCGGAACTGGTGACGGTCGCCGAGGAGGTGCCGGGGCGGGCCGAGGAGGCCGCCGCGCAGTACGGGTTCGCCTCGACGACCCGCGACTGGCGCGAGGTGGCGGCGGACCCGCGGGTGCACGCGGTCAGCATCACCGCCCCCAACTTCCTGCACCGCGAGATCGCCGTGGCGATGGCCGGGGCGGGCAAGCACATCTGGGTGGAGAAGCCGGTGGGCCTGTCCACCGACGACGCGCGGGCGGTGGCGGACGCGGTGACCGAGGCCGGTGTGCAGGGCGCGGTCGGCTTCAACTACCGCAACGCCCCGGCCGTGGAGGCCGCCCGCGATCTGATCGCCGCCGGGGAGCTGGGCCGCGTCACCCATGTCCGCATCCGCCTCTTCAGCGACTACGCGGCCCACCCGGAAGGCGCGCTGACCTGGCGCTACGAACGCGAGCGCGGCGGCAGCGGGGTGCTCGGCGACCTGGCCTCGCACGGCGCGGACCTGGCCTGGTTCCTGCTCGGCGACATCGCGTCGCTGACCGCCGACACGGCGGTCTTCCTGCCGGAGCGGGCCCGTCCCGCCGCCGCCACCGCCGGACACGCGCGCGCCGCGGGCGGCGAGTTGGGCCCGGTCGAGAACGAGGACTACGTCAACTGCCTGCTCCGCTTCGCCTCCGGCGCCCGCGGTGTCCTGGAGGCCTGCCGGGTCTCCGTCGGCGAGCAGAACAACTACGGCTTCGAGGTGCACGGCACCAGGGGCGCGGTGTTCTGGGACTTCCGCCGCATGAACGAACTGGGCGTCAGTCGCGGCACGCAGTACCAGGACCAGCCCGTGAGCACCGTGTACGTCGGCCCCGGGGACGGCGAGTTCGCCGCCTTCCAGCCGGGGGCCGCGAACGCCATGGGGTACGACGACCTGAAGGTGGTGGAGGCCCACCGCTTCCTGCGCTCGATCGCCGAGGGCACCCCGTACGGCGCCACCCCGGCGGACGCCGTGCACAGCGCGGCCGTGCTGGACGCGATGGCCCGGTCGGCGGAGCGCGGCACCTGGGTCAGCCCCGAGACGTCCGGGTGACGGCGCCGCGGGTCACCCGGTCGCCGTCTCGAAGGGCGTGTCCGGCGGCATGTTGTGCGGGGTGACGACCTGGATCGCCGACGGCCGCGCCGGACCGGCGGACGGCAGGGCGCCGTGGGCCCGCATCACGTGGCGGCAGGCCTCGCGCAGGTCCTGGCGCAGGTCGTGGTGGAGGACGACGGACAGGCGGCGCTCGCGCAGCAGACGGGTGTTGTCCTGGTCGAGGTCGTGGGCGACGAACACCTCGCAGGGGCGGCCGAGGTCCGCGAAGGCGCGCAGGGTGGCGATGTTGCCGCCGCCCATCGAGTAGACCGCCCGGATCTCCGGGTCGCGTTCCAGCGCGGCCCGCACCAGGTCGTACTGGGTGGCGTCCAGGCCCTGTCCCTCGGCGATCTCGACGAGCACCCGCCCGGGGTGCCGGACCCGCATGACACCGCGGAAGCCCATCTCGCGCTCCTCCTCGTTGCGGAAGAAGCCGCTGCTGAGGCTGGTGAGGACGTTGCCGGGGCGGTCGCCGAGCCACTGGCCCATGAGGTAGGCGGCGGTCGCGCCGGCCGCCCGGTCGTCGATGCCGACGTAGGCCACCCGGGGGCTGGCCGGCAGGTCGGTCGCCAGGGTGACGACGGGGACGCCCGCGGCGGTCAGCCGGCTCACGGCGGCGGTCACCTCGGGGACGTCCGGAGCCTTCAGGATCACCCCCTGGGAGCCGCGCCGGGCGATCCGGTCCAGGGTGCGGGCCAGCTCCCCGGCCGGGCCGGTCTCGCGGAAGTGGAAGCGGCAGCGCACCACCGCGGGGTGCAGGGCGGGCAGTTCGGCCTCCAGCGCGGCCCGCACGGCGCTGGAGAAGCGCTCCGGCGCCTGCATCACGATGTCGCACATGAACGTGCGGCCGACCAGCCGGACCTGGGTGCGCTGGCGGTCCAGGTCGGCGATGGCCCGGTGCACCTCGTACGCGGTGCTCTCGCGCACGCCGCCGCGGCCGTTGAGCACCCGGTCGACGGTGGCCTCGCTCAGGCCCGCCTGCCGGGCGATCTCACGGATCGGAAAGGGGTGCCCCATGACCGGCTCCTCGGCTTGGTCCGCGCGGCACGCTCTGAGGGGTTTTTGATGGCCGCCTGCTGGTTGTTCGACGCGTTTGTCAGGACAAGAATGACAGCACCGCGTCGCCCCTGTCAGCGAAAGGACGACGATGTCCCGAGCGCCCCTCCCCGGCCCGCGTGCCCACCGTGCCCCGCTGTCCGAACAGGACTGCGACCTCGACGCCTTCCGCGCCCTCGTCGGGCAGCGGACCGACCCGGCCGCGTACCCGCGGGCCGCCGCCGTGGAGCGGAACGTCCCCCTGTACGACGCCGGGGAGCTGCGCGACGACCCGGGGACGGCGGCCGAACTCGTCCACGCCCTCGCCGACGGCCCCGGCATCGTCCTCCTGCGGCGCGCCTTCCCGGACCCGGCGGTGGTCGACCGGGTCACCGCCGTGTTCGACGCGCTGATCTCCGAGCAGCGCGCCTCGGGAGCCGCCGCCGGTGACCACTTCGCCGCGCCCGGGGCCAACGACCGGGTGTGGAACGCCCTGGAGAAGGCGGCCCTGCGCGATCCGGAGGCGTTCGCCGCGTACTACGCCAACGACGCCCTGGCCCTGGTCGCCCGCGCCTGGCTCGGCCCCGGCTACCAGGTCACCTCCCAGGTCAACGTGGTCAACCCGGGCGGAGCCGCCCAGAGCGCGCACCGCGACTACCACCTGGGCTTCCTCTCGGGCGAGGCCGCCGCCGCGTACCCGGCGCACGTGCACCGCCTGTCCCCGGTACTCACCCTCCAGGGCGCGGTCGCGCACTGCGACATGCCGCTGGAGTCGGGGCCCACGATGTACCTGCCGCACTCCCAGAAGTACGAGCCGGGCTACCTGGCCTGGCGCCTGCCCAAGTTCCGGGCCTGCTTCGAGGCGCACCACGTGCAGTTGCCGCTGGCCGGGGGCGACGCGGTGTTCTTCAACCCCGCGCTGTTCCACGCCGCGGGCGCCAACCGCTCGGCGGACGTCCGCCGGACGGCCAACCTGCTGCAGATCTCCTCCGCGTTCGGCCGGGCCATGGAGAGCGTGGACCGGCAGGCGGTGGTGGAGGCCGTCTACCCGGTGCTGCTGAGGCGGAAGGCCGAGGGCGTGGGCGAGCGGTGGCTGGAGCAGGTGGTCGCCGCGAGCGCGGAAGGGTACCCCTTCCCCACCAACCTCGACCGCGACCCGCCGGTCGGCGGCCTGGCCCCGCCCTCCCAGGCGGAGGTCGTACGGCGGGCGCTGCGCGAGGAGTGGACGCCCCAGGCGCTGCGCGCCGAACTGCGGGCGGGCCGGGTACGACGAGAGAGCCGGTGAAGGGGGGCGTACGGGGCACGGGCCCCGGCACGGACACCCCGCACCCCGAGCAAGGAGCAGCACAGCACATGCGTATCGGAATCCTCGGCCTCGGCCGCATCGGCGCCTTCCACGCCGAGACCCTCGCCGGACTCGACGCCGTCACCTCGCTCGTCGTGGCCGACCCGTTCGCGGACGCCGCGCGGGCCGCCGCCGAGCGGTTCGGCGCCGAGGTCGCCGGCTCGCCCGAGGCGGTGCTCGCCGCCGGGGTGGACGGTGTGGTGGTCGCGGCGGCGACCGACGCCCACCCGGACCTGATCCTGGCCGCCGTCGAGGCCGGGGTGCCCGTCTTCTGCGAGAAGCCCGTCGCCCGCACCATGACCGAGGGCGTCGAGGTGCTCAAGGCGCTCGCGGGCCATGACGTGCCGGTCCAGATCGGCTACCAGCGCCGCTTCGACGCCGGGTTCGCCGCCGCGCGCGCCGCCGTGCGCGGCGGAGAGCTGGGCACGCTGCACACCGTGCGGGCGACCACGCTGGACCCGGCGCCGCCGCCCGCCGCGTACGTCGCCGCCTCCGGGGGCATCTTCCGGGACTGCTCGGTGCACGACTTCGACTCGATCCGCTGGGTGACCGGCCGGGAGGTGAGCGAGGTGTACGCCGTCGGCGGCAACCGCGGTGCCGACTTCATCCGGGAGGCGGGTGACGCGGACACCACCGGCGCGATCCTCACCCTGGACGACGGCACCGTCGCCGTGGTCTCCAACAGCCGCCACAACGCCCGCGGTTACGACGTCCGGATGGAGATCCACGGCTTCGACGACTCGATCGCCGTCGGACTGGAGGACAGGCTGCCGCTGCGCTCGGTCGAGCCCGGTGCGACGTTCCCGGCCGGTACTCCGCACGACTTCTTCATGGACCGCTTCACTGCCGCCTACCGCGCCGAGCTGACCGCGTTCACCGAGGTCGTCGCCGGTACCCGCACCTCGCCCTGCACGGTCGAGGACGCACTGGAGGCGGGCTGGATCGCCGAGGCGTGCACCCTGTCGCTGCACGAGCACCGGCCGGTGACGATCGCGGAGGTGCGGCGCGGCTGAGCGGCGGGGCCACGGTCCGGCGGGCTGCCCGGTCAGCTCGCCGGCTCGCTGATGTTCACCATCCAGGGGACGCCGAACCGGTCCGTGCACATCCCGAAGACGTCGCCCCACATCTGCTTCTCCAGGGGCACGGAGACGGAACCGCCGGCGGACAGCTTCTCCCAGTAGCCGCGCAGCTCGGTCGCGTCGTCGCCGCTGAGACTCACCGAGAAGTTGCTGCCCGGCCTGTACTCCATGCCGGGCGGGGTGTCGGAGGCCATCAGGGTGAAGCCGCCCCGGGTCTCCAGCATGGCGTGCATGATCTTGTCGGCGTAGGCGGGGTCCGGCATGCCGGACTCGCCGAAGGTGTTCAGGGCCAGGGTGCCGCCGAAGACCTGCTCGTAGAACTCCATCGCCTGACGGGCGTCGCCGTCGAAGCTGAGGTACGGGTTGAGACGCGAGGACATGGGTGCCTCCCGGAGCGGGACGAGGTGTCAGTGCTCGCACGCTAACGCGCACCACCGGCCTCGGCCCGCCGAACGGCGCGCCGGCGGGACGCTCCCCCGCCGGCGCGGCCGTCCTCAGGCGCCGCAGGAGCGCAGGAACTTCCGGGTGCGTACCGCGATGGGCAGCGGTTTGTCCGGCTCGCAGGGGTACATGTCCTGCTCGACGATGGCGAACAGGTCCACGCCGAGTTCCTGGGCGGCGGTGAGCACCGGGCCCAGCTCCGGCACACCGCCGGGCGGCTCGCACATCACGCCGCGCTGCACGGCCGGGCCGAACGGCACCCCGCCCTCCCGCACTCCGGCCAGGATCTCCGGGTCGACCTGCTTGAGGTGGAGGTAGCCGATGCGCTCGCCGTAGGTCTTGATCAGCTTGACGCTGTCGCCGCCGCAGTAGGCGTAGTGACCGGTGTCCAGGCAGAGGTTCACCAGGTCGGAGTCGGTGGCGTCGAGGAAGCGCTCGACGTGCTCCTCGGTGTCGATGTGGGTGTCGGCGTGCGGGTGGACGACGATGTCCAGGCCGTAGGTGTCCCGTACCTCGCGGCCCAGGCGCTCCATGCCCCGGGTGAGGTGGGTCCACTGCTCGCCGGTCAGCTCCGGGGGCTCCAGGATCTCGGCGGTCTTGTCGTCGCGCCAGAAGGACGGGATGACGACGAGGTGCTTGGCGTCCATGGCCCGGGTGAGGGCGGCGACGCGGCCGACCTGTTCCCAGGTGGCGTCCCATTCGGAGGGGCCGCGGTGCAGGCCGCAGAAGATGGTGCCCGCGGAGACCTTGAGTCCGCGCCGGGTCACCTCGTCGGTGAGCCGGGCCGGGTCGGTGGGGAGGTAGCCGTAGGGGCCCAGCTCGATCCAGTCGTAGCCGGCCTCGGCGACCTCGTCCAGGAACCGTTCCCACGGCACCTGCCGGGGGTCGTCGGGGAACCAGACGCCCCAGGAGTCGGGGGCCGAGCCGACGCGGATGCGGTCGAGGGCAGAGGTCATGCTCAGGCCTTCCCTTCGGCGGTGCCGGATGCGGTGCTGTCGGATGCGGTGCTGTCGGATGCGGTGCTGCCCGAGGCGGCGGAGGCGGCGGCGCCGGTCCTGTCGGCAGTATCGGGCGCGGCGGCCTTCGCCGCATCGCCCGCGTCGTCGGGCAGCGCCTGAACGTCGACCCCGCCGACCTGCGCCAGCTCGTGCTTGAGGGCGGCGAGTTCGGCGCCGCCGGCCATGTGGTTGGTGAGCGCTTCGAGGGTGATGTCGGCGCGGGCCGCGCTCAGTTCGAGGGTGCCCAGACGCAGCACGCTGAAGTGGTCGCCGACCATGTAGGCGTGGTGGGGGTTGTGGGTGATGAAGATGACGCCGAGGCCGCGTTCGCGGGCGGCGGCGATGTACTTGAGGACCACGCCCGACTGCTTGACGCCGAGCGCGGCGGTGGGCTCGTCGAGGATCAGGACGCGGGCGCCGAAGTAGACGGCGCGGGCGATGGCGACGCACTGGCGCTGGCCGCCGGAGAGGGTGCCGATGGGCTGTTCGAGGTCGTCCAG
Organism: Streptomyces violaceorubidus; assembly: GCF_000717995.1. GTDB lineage: Bacteria > Actinomycetota > Actinomycetes > Streptomycetales > Streptomycetaceae > Streptomyces > Streptomyces violaceorubidus. The sequence goes on along the minus strand of NZ_JODM01000029.1, from coordinate 45,418 downwards.
GACGATGCCCATGTTGCGCAGTTCCGTGTCGGCGGTCCGCTTCATGCGGGCGATGTCGAGGCGGCGCACGGGCCAGGGGCCCTTGGTCATCTCGGAGCCGAGGAAGAAGTTGCGCCACACCGGCATCAGCGGGACGGTCGCGAGGTCCTGGTAGACCGTGGCGATGCCGCGGGCCAGGGCGTCGCGCGGGGTGGCGAAGCGCACGGCCTCGCCGTCGACGAGGAACTCGCCCTCGGTGTGCTGGTGCAGCCCGGAGATGATCTTGATGAGGGTGGACTTGCCGGCACCGTTGTCACCGAGCACGCAGGTCACCCTGCCGGGGTGGATGGTGAGGTCCACTCCGTGCAGGGCGCGGATGTTGCCGTAGGACTTGCCGGCGCCGCGCAGTTCGACGAGCGGGCGGTCCTGCTCGGGTACGGGGTCGGCGAGGACGGCGCCGTGGGTGCCGGGGGCTGCGGGGGTTTTGCTGGTCATTTCCGATCACCTCCGGGTCGCGGCGCGGCGGACGTACAGGTTGATGAGGACGGCGCCCAGGAGCATCACGCCGAGGAAGGCCTTGAACCAGTCGGGGTTCCAGCCCGCGAAGACGATGCCCTGGTTCACCATGCCGAACATGAAGGCACCGAAGACGGGGCCGATGGCGGAGCCGTAGCCGCCGGTGAGCAGGCAGCCGCCGATGACCGCCGCCGCGATGTAGATCAGCTCCTGGCCGACGCCCTCGCCGGACTGCACGGTGTTGAAGGAGAACAGCTGGTGCATGCCGACGAACCAGGCGCCGAAGCCGACCAGCATGAACAGCGTGATCTTCGTGAAGGTGACCGGCACGCCGACCGCGCGGGCGGACTCCTGGCTGCCGCCGACGGCGAAGACCCAGTTGCCGTACTTGGTGCGCAGCAGCACCCAGGTGGCCAGGGCCGCGAAGACCAGCCACCACACCACCGTGATCTTCACCTCGACGCCGCCGACGTCGAAGGACGAGGCGAACAGCGCCTTGGCCTGGTCGAAGCCGTCCATGTCGCTGATGTCGTCGGTGGCGACGTTGCCGGTGACGAGCTTGGTGACGGCGAGGTTGACGCCCTGGAGGACCAGGAAGGTGGCCAGCGTGACCAGGAAGCTCGGCAGGCCGGTCTTCACCAGCACCCAGCCGTTGAAGGCGCCGACGGCGAGCGAGGCCACCAGGGCGACGATCACGCCGACCCAGACGTTCACGGTCAACTGGTAACTGAGCATGCCGGCGGTGAGCGCCGAGGTGACCACGGCGACACCGGCGGACAGGTCGAACTCGCCGCCGATCATCAGCAGGGCGACGGGCAGCGCCATGATGCCGATGGTGGACGACTGGTACAGCACCGTCGCCATGGAGCCGCCGTCGCGAAGGGCGGGCGCGGCGATCAGGAAGAACACGAACACGGCGACGGCACCGAGGAAGACCCCGACCTCGGGCCGGGCGAGCAGCCGCAGCGCCACGGGACGCTCACGGGTCCGCCCGTCGGTCTCCTTGGGGCCGGGGACCGGCGGTGCGGTCACCGCCGGCTCGGCCTGCCTGGCCACGCTCATCACCGGGTGCCCTTCGAGGCGAACTCGGCGACGGCCTTGACGTTGGACTTGTCGACGAAGGCGGGGCCGGTCAGCACCGGCTGCTCACCGCCGCCGCTGTAGTTGCCGTTGTTCTTGTAGAGCCACAGTCCGTCGACCGCGAGGTAGCCCTGGAGGTAGGGCTGCTGGTCGACGGCGAACTCGATGTCGCCCTTCTCGATGGCGCCGGTCAGTTCCTTGTTGAGGTCGAAGGTGGCGACCTTGGCCTTGCTGCCGGACTCGTCCACCGACTGCACGGCGGTCATGGCGAAGGGGGCGCCGAGCGTGACCAGGTGGTCGATGCCGCCGTCCTGCTTGAGCTTGGCGGTGACGGTCGACTTCACCGAGGGCATGTCGGTGCCGTTGACGTAGAGGTTCTCGATCGAGCCCTCGAAGGTCTTCTTCACGCCGTCGCAGCGCTGGGTCAGACCGACGTTGCCCTGTTCGTGGATGACGCAGACGGCCTTCTTGGCCCCGTCCTCGTTGAGCCGCTTGCCGAGGGCCTCGCCCGCCACGGTCTCGTCCTGGCCGAAGAACTCCATCAGGCCGAGCTTCTTCCAGTCCGCCAGACCGGAGTTGAGCCCGACCACGGGTATGCCGGCCTTCTCCGCCTTGGCGAGGACGCTCCGCATGGCGTCCGGCTTGGCGAGGGTGACGGCGATGCCGTCGACCTTCTGGTCGATCGCGTTCTGCACCAGGTTGGCCTGGTTGCCCGCGTTCGGGTCGGCGGAGTAGACGAGCTTGACGTTGTCCTTGTCGGCGGCGGCCTGGGCGCCCTTGCGGACGATGTCCCAGAAGGTGTCGCCGGGCGCCTGGTGGGTGACCAGGGCGACCGTCATGCGGGGGGTGTTCGCCTTGCCCGCGGAGGCGCCCGAGTCGCTCTCCTCGTCGGCCTTCTTCCCGCCCGAGCTGCTGGAGCAGCCCGCGAGGGTCAGGGCCGCGGCGGCGGCGAGGGCCACGGCAGGGGCGAATCTGCGAGAGCGGGCGTGCGAAGAGCGGTCCATCTTTTCCTGCACCTCACTGTGCGACTGTGCGACGGGAATGCCGTGTGCCAGACCCGAGTGCCAGACCCGAGAAGAATGGCTGTTGCTGCGCTGGGACCGGATACAAGTCCTTGGGGCGCCCACTGTCAATACTTTGTCAAGACATCATTTCACTCGCAGGTCCGAATGTAAGTACAAAGTATTGACAGCGTCGTCCAGGAGTCATACACCTGGGAGGCGGCAGGCCCCCGCCCAGCCAAAGGAGCGTCGCACATGGCCGAGTCAGTCCCGCGTTTCGATCTGATCACGATGGGTCGCATCGGGGTCGATCTCTATCCTTTGCAGACGGGCGTACCCCTGGCGGAGGTTGAGACCTTCGGCAAGTTCCTCGGCGGTTCGGCCTCCAACGTGGCGGTCGCCGCCGCCCGGCTCGGCCGTGCCACGGCCGTCATCACCCGCACGGGCGACGACCCCTTCGGCGCCTATCTGCACGGCGCGCTGAAGGAGTTCGGCGTCGACGACCGCTGGGTCACCCCGGTCGCCGCCTACCCGACCCCCGTGACGTTCTGCGAGATCTTCCCGCCGGACGACTTCCCGCTGTACTTCTACCGCCGTCCCAAGGCCCCCGACCTGGAGATCCGACCGGAGGAGCTGGACCTCGACGCGATCCGCGCGGCCTCGATCTTCTGGATGACCGGCACCGGGCTGAGCGAGGAACCGAGCCGTACGGCGACCCTGGCCGCCCTCGCCCACCGCGCGAAGTCCGGCACCACGGTCTTCGACCTGGACTGGCGCCCCATGTTCTGGACCGACCCCGACCAGGCCCGCCCGTACTACGCCGAGGCGCTCGGCCACGCGACCGTCGCGGTCGGCAACCTGGACGAGTGCGAGATCGCCACGGGTGTGCGCGAACCCCGCGCCTGCGCCGAGGCGTTGCTGGCGGCCGGGGTGGAGCTGGCCGTCGTCAAGCAGGGCCCGAAGGGCGTCCTCGCCGTGCACCGCGACGGCCGGTCGGCCGAGGTGCCGCCGGTCCCGGTCGAGGTGGTCAACGGGCTCGGCGCGGGCGACGCGTTCGGCGGGTCCCTGAGCCACGGTCTGCTCTCCGGCTGGGAGCTGGAGCGGATCATGCGGTACGCCAACGCGGCCGGCGCCCTCGTCGCCTCCCGCCTCGCCTGTTCCTCCGCGATGCCCACCGAGGCGGAGGTCGACGACCTCCTCGCGCGAGCCACTCCCTGAACGGAGCAACGCCTTGTCCCTCAGCATCTCCAGCATCCCGGACCTCACCGCGGTCCGAGCCCGGCACCCGGAGGCGATCGCCGAGGCCGCGGCCCGCCGGGTGCGCCGCCCCCTGATCGGCGACTCCGGCCGGCTGATGATCGTGGCCGCCGACCACCCGGCGCGCGGCGCGCTCGGCGTCGGCGACCGCGGGCTCGCCATGGCCAACCGGGCCGACCTGCTGGAACGCCTGTGCACCGCGCTGTCCCGGCCCGGCGTCGACGGGGTGCTCGCCACCGCCGACGTCCTGGAGGACCTGCTGCTGCTCGGGGCGCTGGAGAACAAGGTCGTCATGGGGTCGATGAACCGCGGCGGACTCGCGGGCGCCGCCTTCGAGATGGACGACCGCTTCACCGGCCACCGCGCCGAGGACATCGCCCGGCTGCGCTTCGACGCGGGCAAGCTGCTGCTGCGCATCGACTACGAGGACCCCGGCTCCCTGGCCACGCTGGAGGCGAGCGCCCGGGCGGTCGACGCCATGGCGGAGCGCCGGCTGCCGTTGTTCGTGGAGCCGTTCGTCTCCCGCCGGATCGACGGCCGGGTCCGCAACGACCTCTCTGCCGAGGGGGTCACCCGCTCCATCGCCATCGCCTCCGGTCTCGGCGGCACCTCCGCCTACACCTGGCTGAAACTGCCCGTCACCCACGACCCGGACGACATGGCCGAGGTCCTGGCGACCTCCACACTGCCCGCGGTCCTGCTCGGCGGCGACATAGGGGGCTCCCGGGCGGACCAGACCGCGGCCTACGAACGCTGGCGCAAGGCACTGAGGCTGCCCACCGTGCAGGGCATGGTCGTCGGCCGCTCGCTGCTCTACCCGGCCGGGGGCAGCGTGGAGGAGGCGGTGGACACGGCCGTCGGACTGCTGTGAGCGAGGAGAGGCGGAGGAGCGGACGATGAGGTATCACCTTCCCGCGGGCAAGACGGCGGCGGACGGCCCGTACGCCGTGGACGTGACGCCCGAGAGCGCGGGCTGGGGCTACTCGGGCCTGCGGGTCGTGCACCTGGCCCCCGGCGGCAGCCACACCTTCGACAGCGGCGGGAGCGAGTGGATCGTCCTGCCGCTGAGCGGCGGCTGCACGGTCGCGAGCGCCGACGACTTCGGCCCTGAGACCTTCGAACTCGGCGGTCGGGACAGCGTGTTCAGCGGGGTCACCGACTTCGCGTACGTCCCGCGCGACGCCCGCACGACCCTGACGTCCACCGGCGGCGGCCGGTTCGCCCTGACCGGCGCCCGCTGCACCCGCCGGCTGCCCGCCCGGTACGTCCCGGCGTCCTCGGTGCCGGTGGAGCTGCGGGGCACCGGGAACTGCTCGCGGCAGGTCAACAACTTCGCGGCGGCGGGGACGTTCGAGTGCGACAGGCTGATCGCGGTCGAGGTGCTCACCCCGGGCGGCAACTGGTCCTCCTTCCCGCCCCACAAGCACGACGAGCACCGGCCCGGCGAGGAGTCGGTGCTGGAGGAGATCTACTACTTCGAGTTCGCGCCCCACGACGGCACCCCGGGCCTCGGCTACCAGCGCGTCTCACCGTCCGGGCAGGGCCAGGGGACCGACGTCCTCGCCGAAGTGCGCGACGGGGACGTCGTGCTGATCCCCGACGGCTGGCACGGACCGTCGATGGCGGTCCCCGGCCACCACATGTACTACCTCAACGTCATGGCGGGCCCGGAGCCCGAGCGGGCCTGGCTGATCCGCGACCACCCCGACCACGCCTGGATCCGCGACACCTGGCCCGAGCAGCCGGTCGATCCCCGGCTCCCCCTCTACACCGCACCGGAGAGGTCCGCATGAGCGCCCCCGCCACCCGCCGACTGACCACCGCACAGGCCCTGGTGCGCTTCCTGGCCGCGCAGTACACCGAACGCGACGGCGTACGGCACCGCCTGATCACCGGCACCTGGGGCATCTTCGGCCACGGCAACGTGGCCGGCCTCGGCCAGGCGCTGGTCGAGTGCGCCGACGTCATGCCCTTCCACCAGGGCCGCAACGAACAGGCCATGGTGCACGCCGCCGTCGGGCACGCCCGACAGCTGGGCCGGCTGTCCGCGCAGGCGGTGACGACCTCCATCGGCCCCGGCGCCACCAACCTGGTCACCGGCGCCGCCCTCGCCACGATCAACCGGCTGCCGGTCCTGCTCCTGCCCGGCGACTACTTCGCCTCGCACGCCGCCGACCCGCTGCTGCAACAGCTGGAGCACCCGGTCGAGGCCGACGTGTCCGTCAACGACGCCCTGCGGCCCGTGTCGCGCTACTTCGACCGGATCACCCGCCCCGAGGCGCTGCTCTCCTCCGCGCTCCAGGCGATGCGCGTGCTCAGCGACCCGGCGGAGACCGGCGCGGTCACCCTCGCGCTGCCGCAGGACGTGCAGGCGCAGGCGTACGACTGGCCGGAGGAGTTCTTCGCCGACCGTGTCTGGCGGGTGCGCCGCCCGGCGCCCGACCCGGCGGAGCTGGCCGAGGCCGTCCGGGCGGTCCGCGCCGCCGCCCGGCCGCTGATCGTCGCGGGCGGCGGTGTCCACCACAGCGAGGCCGAACAGGCCCTCAAGGCACTGGTGGACGCCACCGGCATCCCGGTCGCCTCCACCCAGGCCGGCAAGGGCGCGCTGCGCCACGACCACCCGGCGGACCTCGGCGGCATCGGCCACACCGGCACCGCGGTGAGCGACGCCCTCGCCCGTACCGCGGATCTGGTGATCGGCGTCGGCACCCGCTACTCGGACTTCACCACCGCCTCCGGCACCCTCTTCCAGCACCCCGGCGTCCGCTTCCTGAACCTCAACATCACCGCCTTCGACGCCCACAAGCTCGCCGCCGCCACCCTGGTGTGCGACGCCCGCTCGGGGCTCGACGCGCTGACCGGGGCGCTGGTCGGGCACCGGGTGGACGCGGCGTACGAGAGCGAGTACCGCGCGTGGAAGGCCCGTTGGGACGAGGCGGTCGAGGCGGCCTTCCGCGCCGACGACGACAGCGCGGTGCCGACCCAGACGCAGGTGCTGGGCGCGCTGGACGCGGTCGTCGGCGACCGGGACGTGGTGATCAACGCGGCCGGTTCGCTCCCCGGCGACCTGCACAAGCTGTGGCGGGCCCGCTCCCCGCGCCAGTACCACCTGGAGTACGGCTACTCCTGCATGGGCTACGAGATCCCGGCCGCGCTCGGCGTCCAGCAGGCCGCGCCCGACGTGCCCGTGTGGGCCCTGGTCGGCGACGGCACGTACCTGATGAACCCCACGGAGATCGTCACGGCGGTCCAGGAGAACCTGCCGGTGAAGCTGGTCCTGGTCCAGAACCACGGCTACGCCTCCATCGGCGGCCTGTCCGAGTCGGTGGGCGCCGAGCGCTTCGGCACCGACTACCGCCACCGCGTCGCCGACGGCTCCTTCACCGGTGCCCCGCTCCCCGTCGACCTCGCCGCCAACGCGGCCAGCCTCGGCATGGACGTGCTGCGCGCCAAGACGGTGCGGGAGTTGCGCGAGGCACTGGCGACGGCCCGCGCGGCGACCCGCCCGACATGCGTGTACGTCGAGACGGCACCCGCCTCGAACGCCCTGCCGGCGCAGGCCTGGTGGGACGTGCCGGTGGCCGAGGTGTCGGCCCGCGAGGCGGCCACGAACGCGCGGGCCGCCTACGAGCGCGCGGTCGCCGACCGCCGCCGCCACCTCTGACGCTCCCGGCTCCCCCGACAGCCCGTCCCCTACGCAAGGGAGGTACGTCCATGGCGAAGACCGGCGACCCCGCACGTGCCGTGACCGCCCCCGCGACCGGCACCCTGGACTTCGCCCTGGACCGGAGCAGCCCGGTGCCGCTCTACTACCAGTTGGCCCAGCAGTTGGAGGCGGCGATAGCGCAGGGCGTCCTCGCGCCGGGGAACCTGCTGGGCAACGAGGTCGACCTCTCCGTCCGCCTCGGCCTGTCCCGGCCGACGGTCCGGCAGGCCATCCAGTCGCTGGTCGACAAGGGGCTCCTGGTGCGGCGGCGCGGGGTCGGCACCCAGGTGGTGCACAGCCAGGTCAGGCGCCCGCTGGAACTGAGCAGCCTCTACGACGACCTGGAGGCCGCCGGGCAGGGCCCCGGCACCCGGGTGGTGCGCAACGAGCGCGTCCCGGCCACCGCCGAGGTCGCCGCGGCCCTCGGTATCGCGGAGGGCACCGAGGTCGCCGTCCTGGAGCGGCTGCGCCTCACCCACGGGCAGCCGGTGGCGATGCTGTGCAACCACCTCCCGGCGGACCTGCTGGAACTCGACGGCACCCGGCTGGAGTCGACCGGTCTGTACCGTATGATGCGCTCGTCCGGCATCAGCCTGCACAGCGCCCGCCAGGCCGTCGGCGCCCGCATCGCCTCCCCTGAGGAGGCCGGGCTCCTCGGCGAGCAGGAGGGCGCCGCGCTGCTCACCATGCGGCGGATCGCGTACGACGACACCGGACGGCCGGTCGAGTACGGGACGCACGTCTACCGCGCGTCCCGGTACGCGTTCGACTTCCAGTTGCTGGTCAGGAACTGACCGGGCTCAGTGCACGGTGTCCAGCCGGGCCCGCTGGTCCACCGTCAGTTCCAGCTCCACGGCCGCCAGGTTCTCCTCCAACTGGGCCACCGACGAGGCCCCGGCCAGCGGCACGATCGGCAGTTCGGCGCCGATCTGCCAGGCGAGGACGACCTGGTTGACCGTGGCCCCGGTCTCCCGGGCGACCTCGCGGAGCACGGCGAGCCGGGCCGGCGTGCCCGGGTGGTCGTAGTCCGGGGGCAGCGGTTTGTCCTCGCGGACGTAGGCGCCGGCCAGCAGCGGTGAGTAGGCGACCAGGGTCAGGTCCGGCTCGGCCCGCAGGTAGCCGAGGAGTTCGGCGCCGGCGTGGGCGAGGCTGCCGTACGGGGAGAACTCGCCGGGCACGTCGAAGCGGGGCCGCAGGTGGCTGTGCTGGTACTGCAGCACCTCGTAGCCGGGCAGTCGGGCCGCGGCGGCCAGGGCCCGGGCCCGCTCGACGCGCCACGTCGCCTGGTTGCTGACGCCGAGCAGTCCGACGGTGCCCTCCGCGACCAGGGCGCCGAACCCCTCGACGGTCTCGCGCTGCTCCACGGTGAAGTCGTCGAGGTGCGCGTAGAGCAGGTCCAGCTTCTCCATGCCGAGCCGTTCCCGGCTCCGGTCGGCGGCCTCGCGGATCACCTTGGCCGACAGGCCCTCCGGGTTGTCGGTGTAGTGGGTGCCGGGTGCCAGCGGACGCGCGCCGAGTTTGGTGGCGATGACGACCTCGTCGCCGATCCCGCGGCTGCGCCGCCAGCGGCCGAGGAGTTCCTCGCTCTGGCCGCCCTGGCCGCCGTCGGTCCAGAAGGCGTAGTTGTCGGCGGTGTCGACGAAGTTCCCGCCGGCCTCCACATAGCGGTCGAGGAGGGCGTAGGAGGTCTTCTCGTCGGTCTGCGAGCCGAAGAGCATCGCGCCCAGCGCGAGCACACTCACCTCGCGGCGGTGCGCCGGATCGGTGCCGATGGTGCGGTACTTCATGGTGTTCCTCCCCATTCGCTCCCGGTCGTCCGGGTACGCGGAGGAGTCTTCAGTTTGAAGTGCGCTTCAAGTCAAGCGCTCAGTAGTCTCGGCTCGTGTGAACAGGCGAAAGCACAAGAAACTGTCCGGGCGCCTCGTCGACGCCGCGCTCGTCGGCGACCTGGCGCGGGTGCGGGCGGCGCTGCGGGCCAAGGCCCCGGCGGAGACGACGGACTCGGCGGGGAGCACCCCGCTATACCTGGCGTCCGTGAACGGGGACACCGAGATCGTCCGCGTCCTGCTCGCGGCCGGCGCCCGGCCGGACACGGAGAGCGGGACCGGCACGGAGGGCACACCGCTGTGCGGGGCGGCCTGCTGGGGGCACGCCGAGACCGTCCGCGCACTCCTCGAACACGGAGCCGACCCCAACCTCCGCGAGGACCACGGCACCGGCCGGACGCCGCTGGACTGGGCGTCGACGGGGCCGTACCCGGAGACGGTGGATCTGCTCCGCGCCGCGGGGGCGCGGGCGCGGGCCTGACCGGCGGAAGGAGAGGACACGAAGAAGGGCCCTCACGGACTCGCGTCCATGAAGACCCTTCGCACCGTCGGGACGACAGGATTTGAACCTGCGACCCCTTGACCCCCAGTCAAGTGCGCTACCAAGCTGCGCCACGTCCCGGTGTGCTCACGCGCGGTGCACCGCGCGATCACGCGGACAGCACTTTACCCCACACACCGGGCGGGGCCTAAGCGGGCGTCGGCGAGGGACAATCGGACCCATGGACAGCCCTGCCGACAACCCCGTGGACAGCACCACCCCCGACCGCCCGGCGGACGGCCGGGACCGCGACGAGGAGGGCCGGGCGCGCAACGCCCGGCCACGGGACGGGCTCGGACGCCCGCTGCCGTACGGCGAGGCCGGCGTGCCCCGCCAGCCCGAGGGTGTCGTACGGGCTCCGGACGAGACGGTGACCGAGGCGCAGCGGTTGCTGGACGACGGCAAGCCGTTCCACGCGCACGAGGTCTTCGAGGACGCCTGGAAGTCGGGGCCCGAGGAGGAGCGTGAGCTGTGGCGGGGCATGGCCCAGCTGGCCGTCGGACTCACCCACTCCGCGCGCGGCAACGTCACCGGCGGGGCGAGGCTGTTGCGGCGCGGGGCGGGGGCCGTCACGGCGTGGGCGGCGTCGGGGGCCGGGCGGGAGCGGCCGTACGGGATGGATCTGGCGGCGGTCGCCGGGTGGGCCCGGGGGCTGGCCGGTGAGGTGGAGGGCGGCGGGTCCGTGGACGCGGCGGCGCGGGCGCCCCGGCTGCGGGGCTGAGCCCCGCCGGGGCGGCCCGGCCGGGGTGTTGCCGGGGGCGTACGGCAGACTCGTGGCGTGCGGACCATTCATGTGATCGGAATCGGCGCGGGCGACCCCGACCAGCTGACGCTCCAGGCAGTCGCGGCGCTGCGGAGCACGGACGTGTTCTTCGTCCTGGACAAGGGCGAGGCCAAGGCGGACCTGGTGCGGCTGCGCCGGGACATGCTGGAGACGCATGTGCCGCGGGGGACGTACCGGGTCGTCGAGGCACGCGACCCCGAGCGGGACCGGGGGGCGGGCGGTGCGGCGTACTCCCCCGCCGTCGGTGACTGGCGCAGTGCCCGCGCGGGCATCTACGAGCGGCTGATCGCCGAGGAGCTGGGCGAGGACGAGAGCGGCGCGTTCCTGGTGTGGGGCGACCCGGCGCTCTACGACAGCACGCTGGGCATCCTGGAGGAGATCCTGGAGCGCGGCGCGGTGGCGTTCGAGTACGACGTGGTGCCCGGCATCAGCAGCGTCTCCTCGCTGGTCGCCCGGCACCGGACCGGGCTGAACCGGGTGGCGCGCCCGGTGCAGATCACCACGGGGCGGCGGCTGGCCGAGGGCTTTCCCGAGGACGTGGACGACGTCGTCGTGATGCTGGACGCCCACCAGACCTTCCGGCAGTACGCGGACCAGGACATCGACATCTACTGGGGTGCCTACCTGGGCACCCCGGACGAGATCCTCGACTCCGGGCCGATCGCCGAGGCCGCGCCCCGTATCGAGCGGCTGCGTGCCGAGGCGCGGGAGCGCAAGGGCTGGATCATGGACACCTACCTGCTGCGGCGCAACCCCGGCGACCGCTGACCCGGGCAGCGGTCTCCCGCGGCGGGTCAGGCGAGCAGGAGCTGCAGACCGCCCAGGATCGTCGCCGCGATCACCAGACGCTCGAACAGGCGCTGGTTGATCCGGTTCACGGCCCACTTGCCGAGCAGCGCGCCGGGCACCACGAAGACGACCAGTGCCGCGTCGAGCAGCAGGGAGTGGCCGTCGATCAGGCCGAGCCCCGCGCTGAAGGGCAGCTTGGAGACGTTGACGATCAGGAAGAAGAACGCCGACGTGCCGAGGAAGCCGAGTTTCCTGAACCCCGCGGAGAGCAGGTACATCGACATCACCGGGCCGCCCGCGTTGGCGACCATCGTGGTGAACCCGCCCAGCACGCCGTACGAGCGGGCCTTCGCCCGGCCGGTGCGCGAGGCGACCTCCTCCGGCTGCTCGGCGGCATCGTCCCGGCGGCGGCGCCACACCGTCACCCCGGCCATGAACAGCAGGATCGCGCCGATCGAGGTGCGTACGACCGCGTCGTCGGCCCACACCAGGAACAGGGTGCCGACGAGCACGCCCGCCCCGACCGCCGGGAAGAGCCGCCACAGCGTGGGCCAGTGCGCGTGGCGCCGGTAGGTGAGGACGGCCAGCACGTCACCGGCGATCAGGACCGGCAGCAGGATTCCGGTGGAGGCGCGGGCGGGCAGGACCGCCGCGAAGATCGCGAGGCTGACCGTGTTGGCCCCGCTCACCGCGGTCTTGGAGAAGCCGACGAGCAGGGCCGCGAAGGCGAGGGCGGCGAACTCCCAGCCGGTGAGGTGCCAGAGCGTCATGGTGTCCATTGCGGGGACCGATGCTATGCGCACCCACCGGCACCGTCAGCACCGTCTCGCCCCTTGATCCTCAGCGGTCGGTGTACCGCACACGCAGCTCCCGCTTCAGCACCTTCATGCTCGGCCCGAGCGGCAGCTCGTCCGCGAACTCCACCCGGCGCGGGTACTTGTGCCGTCCGAGGTGCTGCTTGGACCACTCGGTGACCTCCCCGGCGTCGGGCGTCGCGTCGGGCGGCGTGCCCTGGGCGCGCACGACCACGGCGCAGACCTCCTCGCCGTGCAGCTCGTCCGGGAGTCCGATGACGGCGACCTGCGCGATGCCGGGGTGGCGCATCAGCACCTCCTCGACCTCCCGCGGATAGACGTTGTAGCCGCCGCGGATGATGACGTCCTTCTTCCGGTCGACGATCCTGAGGAACCCCTCGCCGTCCTTGGTGCCCAGGTCCCCGGTGCGGAACCAGCCGTCGACGAGCGCCTCCGCGGTGGCCTCGGGGCGGCCGAGGTAGCCGGAGAAGACGTTGTGGCCGCGCACGACGACCTCGCCCAGTTCGCCGGGGGGCAGCAGTTCCACCGCGCCCTCGACCTCGGCGCGGGCGATCTCCACGTCGACGCCCCACAGCGGGTGCCCGATGGTGCCGGGCCTGGCGCCGAACACGGGCTGGTTCACTGCCGCCGCCGGGGAGGTCTCCGACAGTCCGTACCCCTCGTAGATCTTGGCCCCGAAGGCCTCCTCGAACCGTTCGAGCACGGCCACCGGCAGGGAGGCGCCGCCGGAGACGCACACCCGCAGCTCCGGCAGGGCCCCGGCGCCGGGCGCCGCGGCGGCGAGGGCGACGAACATGGTCGGCACCCCGTGGAAGGTGTTGACGCCCTCCTTCACCATCAGCTCGATCGCTGCCGCCGCGTCGAAGCGCGGCAGCAGGACCAGGGTCGCGCCCGCCCGCCAGGTGGAGTTCAGGGAGACCGTCTGGCCGAAGGCGTGGAAGAGGGGCAGCGCGCCGAGCGCCACGTCGTCGGGCCGGATGTCGTTGGCGTCGAAGGCATTGACCGTCGCGTTCATCACCAGGTTGAAGTGGCTGAGCACGGCGCCCTTGGGGACGCCGGTGGTGCCGCTGGTGTAGAAGACGACGGCGGGGTCGTCGGCGTCGCGGGTGACGTAGGAGGGCAGCGGCTCGGCGTCCGCGGCGAGCCGGTCGAACTCGGCGCCGAGCGTGATCGTCCGCACGCCCGCCTCCCGCGCGGCGGCCGCTCCGGTGGCGGCCTGCGCCGGATGGCACAGCAGCAGGGTGGCACCGCTGTCGCGCAGGACGTGCTCGACCTCGGCCGGGGACAGCAGCAGGTGCACCGGCACCACGACGGCCCCGGCCGCGGCGGCGGCGTAGTACGCGACCGGGAAGTCGGCGGTGTTCGGGGCCATCAGCGCCACCCGGTCCCCCGGCCGGACGCCCAGGCCGACGAGGGCACCGGCCCGGGCGCGGGCCCGCCGCCACACCTCGGCGAAGGTCAGCCGCAGGTCGCCCTCGACCAGCGCCTCCTTGTCGGGGCGGCGCCGGGCGTTCTCGGCGAGGATGGCGGCGACGGAGAGGGTTGCCATGGGGTGTTGCTCCGTTCCTTGCTGCGGCTCTGCAGGAGGGGGTGGCTCTGGGGCGGCCTAGTGGCGTTCGACGAGGACCGCGCTGCCCTGGCCCACGCCCACGCACATCGTGGCGAGCCCGCGGCCCGCCCCCGTACGGCGCATGCGGTGGAGCAGGGTGGTGAGGATGCGGGCGCCGGAGCAGCCGAGCGGGTGGCCCAGCGCGATGGCCCCGCCGGTGGGGTTGACCAGGTCGGGGTCGATGCCGAGCCGGTCGACGCAGGCGAGGGCCTGGGCGGCGAACGCCTCGTTGAACTCGGCCTCCGCGAGGTCGCCGACGCTCCAGCCGGCCCGGGCCAGCACCTTCCGGGTGGCCGGGACCGGGCCGATGCCCATGACGTCGGGATGGACACCGGCCGAGGCGCCGGCGACGTAGCGGCCGAGCGACTCCAAGCCGAGGTCGTTCAGCGCCTCCTCGCTGACCAGCAGGAGGCCCGCGGCGCCGTCGTTCATCGGGGAGGCGTTGCCCGCGGTGACCGTGCCGCCGGGGCGGAAGACCGGCTTGAGGCGGCCCAGCTTCTCCAGGGAGGTGTCCTCGCGGACGCACTCGTCGGTGTCGACGACCACGCCGTCGGGGCGCTCGACGGAAAGGAGCTCGTCGTCGAAGTCGCCGCGCCTGCGGGCCTCGGCGGCCAGGCGGTGGCTGCGCAGGGCGAACGCGTCCTGGCGCTCGCGCGGGACGCCGTACCGCTCGGCGACCTCCTCGGCCGTCTCCCCCATGGCGAGCAGTCCGTGCAGCTCCTTCATCGCCGGGTTGACCAGGCGCCAGCCGAGCCGGGTGTCGGCGGTCTCGATGCGGTGCGGGAGGGCCTCGTCGGGGCGGGGCAGCACGAAGGGGGCGCGGCTCATCGACTCGGAGCCGCCCGCGAGGACGACGTCGGCCTCGCCCGCGGCGATGGTGCGGGCGGCGGTGGTGACGGCTTCGAGGCCGGAGGCGCACAGCCGGTTGACGGTGGCGCCGGGCACGGTCTCGGGCAGGCCGGCGAGCAGGGCGGCCATGCGGGCGACGTTGCGGTTGTCCTCGCCGGCCTGGTTGGCGGCGCCCCAGTACACGTCGTCGATCCGGGCGGGGTCCAGCGCGGGCACGTCGGCGACCAGGCCCCGGATCACCGCGGCGGCGAGGTCGTCGGGCCGTACGGCGGACAGCGCGCCGCGCAGCCTGCCGATCGGGGTGCGGCGGGCGGCCGCGAAGTGGACGGGACGCACGAGGGACTCCTGACCGTCGTCACGCGGTCGCCGGACGGCACACCGCCGCCGCGTCGGCCACCACGGATCCTGATGAGCACCACCCTTAATTAGCACTGCTAGTTTTGGACTATAGACCGCCGGACGGCGTCCTGGGAAGATCCTCCGAGGGACGTCACCGACACAGCCGGAGGAGACATGGCCGAGGCCCGCGAGCACACGCTTTCCGGGACGCGGGGGCGGATCGCCGTCCGCGAGTGGCCCGCCGGGCGTCCCCGCAGCGTCGCGCTGCTGGTCCACGGGTACGGCGAGCACACCGGGCGCTACGAGGAGGTGGCCGGCGTCCTGACCGGCCGCGGCGCGGCCGTCTACGCGCCGGACCACGTCGGGCACGGCCGCTCGGACGGCGAGCGGGTGGTGATCGAGGACTTCGAGGACGTGGTCACCGACGTGCACGCCGCGGCAAACCTCGCCCGCGCCGCCCACCCCGGCCTGCCGGTCGTCATGATCGGGCACTCCATGGGCGGCCTCGTCGCCGCCCGCTACGCCCAGCGCCACCCCGGCGAGCTGACGGCGCTGGTGCTGTCGGGGCCCGTCATCGGCGACTGGGAGCTGCCGCGCCGGCTGCTCGCCCAGGAGGAGATCCCCGACATCCCGATCAGTCCGGCCTCGCTCTCCCGCGACCCGGCGGTGGGAGCGGCGTACGCGGCGGATCCGCTGGTGTGGCACGGGCCGATGAAGCGGCCGACGCTTCAGGCGTTCGTGCGGACGCTGGAGACCGTGGCGGAGGGCGGCGACATCGGCCGGCTGCCGCTGCTGTGGGTGCACGGGGACGACGACCGGCTGGTGCCGCTGCCCGGCAGCCGCGTCGGCGTGGAAAGGCTGAGCGGCGGCGACCTGACCGAGCGGATCTACCCGGGCGCCCGGCACGAGGTCTTCAACGAGACGAACCGGGCGGAGGTTATCGCGGACCTCACGCGCTTCCTGGACGGCGTGCTCGCCCGCTGAGGGGGCGGACCCCCGGGTGTCGGGTGCCGGGGTGTCCGGGTGCCGGCTGCCGGGGCACGGCGGGCGTTTGTCCCCCGCTCCCCTTGGGCACCCGCGCCCGCATGGAGTGGTTGCGCCGCGCCGCCTGCGTGGATGAGGACCCGGATCTGTTCTTCCCGGTGGGCACCGCCGGACCCGCCCTGCGGGACACGTCGGCCGCCAAGCGCGTCTGCGCCAGATGCCCGGTGACCCCCGAGTGCCTGGCCTTCGCCCTCTCGTCGGGGCGGACCTCGGGCGTGTGGGGCGGCACCGACGAGGCCGAGCGCGTGGCCCTGCTCCGGCTGACCACCCGGCACGCACCCACACACGACGACATGCACGTACGCACGACGAAATGAGGGACACCTCATGGCCGACGCCCTCGAACTCGACGCGCTGTGGGAGGACTTCCACCGCGTGGTGAACATGACCTCCGCGGAACTCGCCGACTGGCTCCGGGTGCGCGACTCCGGTGAGCTGACCGAGCCGCTGCCGGACGACGCAGGGCCGCCGCTGGGACGGCACGTGCTCGCGATCCTGCAGAAGCGGCGCACCGACCTGACCGAGGACGACCTGCGGGCGATGCGCGAGGTCGTGGACACCGTGACGGCACAGGCCGACCTGGAGAACGAGCCCGAGGCCGAGGACACCCGCCTGCGGCACCGGCTCATGACGGTCGGTCACGATCCGCTGAAGCCGTAGCCGTGGGTCGCGACCAGCGGCGGACCGTGCGCGAACTCGTCGACGCGCACGGGCAGACGTACGCCGAGGAGGCGGGCATCCGACTGAAGGACACCCCGCAGCCGCTGTACCGGCTGCTCGTCCTCGCGCACCTGCTCAGCGCGCGCATCAGCGCCTCCGTCGCGGTCGCCGCCGCCCGTGCCCTGAGCCAGGCGGGGCTGCGCGACCCGCGCCGCATGGCCGACGCCACCTGGCAGGAGCGGGTGGACGCGCTCGGCCGGGGCGGCTACCGGCGCTACGACGAGCGCACCGCCACCCAGCTCGGCGAGGCCGCCGAACTGCTGACCGAGCGGTGGGGCGGCGACCTGCGCCGGCTCCGCGACGAGGCGGGCGGCGACGTCGAGGAGATACGGCGGCTGCTCCAGGAGTTCCCCGGCGTGGGGCCGACGGGCGCGGACATCTTCCTGCGGGAGGCCCAGCTGGTCTGGCCGCAGGCGGCGCCCCGCCTGGACCGCAAGGCCCTCCAGGGCGCGGAGCGGCTCGGTCTGCCCGGGGACCGGGACCGGCTCCTCGCCCTGGCCGGGAAGACGGAACCCGCCGTGCTCGCGGCCGCGCTGGTGCGCGCGGCGGTGGACAGGGACGTGGCCGAGGACACCCTCGACCGCGCGGGCTGAGCACGCCGGGCCCGGCGTTCCGGCCCGCCCCGCCACCCGGCCACGCCGGCCACCCGCACAGGCCCGCATCGCGCCGCCCACCCGAACAGGCCCGTGACGCGCCGGTCACCCGAACAGGCCCGCATCGCGCCGGCCACTCCAACAGACCCGCATCGCGCCGGCCACCCGAACAAGCCCACATCGCGCCGCCCACCCCAACAGACCCGCATCGCGCCGGCCACCCGAACAAGCCCACATCGCGCCGCCCACCCCAACAAGCCCACATCGCGCCGCCCACCCCAACAAGCCCACATCGCGCCGCCCACCCCAACAAGCCCGTGACGCACCGCCCACCCAACAGACCCGCATCGCGCCGGTCACCCGAACAGGCCCGTGCGCTGGTGCGCCCCCGGCCGCGGTGATGCGCTGAGGACCCCGTACACCGTCCAGGAGGCATCCCGCGATGAGCCGTCGTCCCTCCCACCCCGTCCGTCTCCTGGCCTCCGCCCTGGCGGCGGGCGCGCTGCTGACCACCGCGGCCTGCTCGGACGGCGGCGGGTCGGACAGCGCCTCGGACACCGCCGCCGAAGAGGCCGGGATCGCCCGGCAGAACGCGGCGCGGCAGACCCCGAGCGGCTCGCCCACGAACTCCCCGACCGGCTCCCCCAGCGCCTCCCCCACCACGCTCACCGAATCCGGCGCCAGGGCGGCCCTGCTCACCGAGGCCGACCTGGAGGGCGGCTGGAACCAGGTCCAGGGCGCGGACAAGTGGCGCGACCGGCTGCTCGTCGGCGAGGTCGACGTGGCCGACTTCGTCACCGCCAAGTCCAACGCCACGGACTGCCAGGCCCTCCTGGACGCCCTCTACGGCGACGGCCTGCTGGGCGACCCCTCCGGACCGTCGGCCCTCACCGGCTTCGAGCAGGGCGACTCCCGCCTGCTCGAACAGGTCGCCGGGTACGACCGCGCCGGTCTGGACGCCCGCATGAAGTGGCTGCGGACCCTGCCGGACACCTGCGACGAGTTCACCGCCACCGGCTCCGGGGGCGCCAGGCGCACGGTCCGGGTGACCGAGGCGTCGGTGCCCGAGGTGGGCGACGCGCGCACGGGCCTGCGGGTGACCGTGCAGGGCGACGCCGGCGGCAGTGAGGCCACGCTCACCCTGGACGTCGCCGCCGTCCGCGTCGACACCTCCGCCGTCACCGTCATGGGCGGCGGCCTGGACGGCGGGCAGACCGACTCCGTCGAACAGGCGGTGCGCCAGGGCACCGAGCGCCTGAAGACCGTCCTGGACGGCGGCACCCCCTCGCCGCAGCCCGCCGATCTGGACTGACCGGGGCCGGGTTCCACCTCCTCGTGCGCACATCCGGCGAAACCCGGACAGGGTGATCACCGGGCGGCACAATGGTCGCGACGGACGGCGCACCCGCGAAGGAGCCGAGACGTGAGCGACAGCGACCCCGTGCCCGGCGGGCGCCCCGGTGAGGTCGAGCGGGCCACCGCGCTGACCGGCGAACTGACCGGGCGGGGCGTGCACGGCGTGGTGCTGGCGTACGTCGACACCGCCGGGATCGCCCGGGTGAAGACCGTGCCCACCGCCAGGCTCCCCGCGGTGGTGGCCTGGGGCGTGGGCATGTCGCCGGTGTTCGACACCTTCCTGGCCGACGACTCGATCGTCACAACGGACGTCCTCGGCTCCCCCGACGGCGACCTGCGCCTCTACCCCGACCTCGACCGGCTGACCGTACTGGCGGCGCAGCCCGGCTGGGCGTGGGCGCCGGTGGACCGGATCACGCAGGAGGGCGCGCCGCATCCGGGGTGCGGGCGCACCGTCCTGCGCCGGACCGTGGCCGGGGCCGCCGAGCGGCACGGCATCGACTTCCGGGCCGCCGTCGAGATCGAGTGGACGGTGGGCCGTGCGGACGCGGCCGGTGACGCGTTCGTCCCGGCGGTGTCCGGACCGGCGTACGGGGCCGCCCGGCAGGTCGAGCTGAGCGACTGCGCCGCCGACCTGCTGGCGGCGCTCGCGGCCGAGGGCGTGGAGGTGGAGCAGTTCCATCCGGAGTACGCGGCGGGGCAGTTCGAGGTCTCGGTGGGCGCGCTCGACCCGGTGGCGGCGGCCGACCACAGCGTGCTGGTGCGGCAGACGATCCGGGCGGTGTCCCGGCGGCACGGGCTGCGGGTCTCCTTCGCCCCGGCGGTCCTCGGACAGGGCGTCGGCAACGGCGGGCACCTCCATCTCTCCGCCTGGCGCGACGGGACCAATCTGCACGCGGGCGGCACCGGCCGGTACGGCATGACCGCCGAGGCCGAGTCCTTCGTGGCCGGGATCCTCGGCCGGCTCCCGGCGCTCACCGCGGTGACCGCGCCGAGCCCGGCCAGCCGGCTGCGGCTGCGCCCCTCGCAGTGGGCCGGGGTGTTCACGGCCTGGGGCCGGGAGACCCGCGAGGCCGCGCTGCGGGTCGTCACCGGCACCGCCGGGATCCGCGACCGGGCGGCGAACCTGGAGGTGAAGCCGGTCGACCTCGCCGCCAACCCCTATCTCGCCCTCGCCTCGGTGATCGCCGCCGGACTGGACGGGCTCGCCTCCAGCGCCCCGTTGCCCGAGGAGACCACCGGGGACCCTGCCCGGCTCGATCCCGGCGAGGCCGCTGCCCGGGGCGTGCGGCGGCTGCCGGTCACGCTTGCGGAGTCGGTGGAGGCGTTCCGTGCCGACGAGGTCCTGCGCCGGGCGCTGGGTCCGGTGCTGGCCGACGCGGTGACCGCCGTACGGCTGGGGGAGGCCGGGGCCGTCGAGGGGCTGGACGACGACGGCGTGGCGGCGGCCTACCGCTGGAGGTACTGAGATGGGCGCCGGGCCCGTGCAGGAGCGGCTGGCCGCGCTGGAGCTGGTGGACCACCACTGCCACGGCACCGTCACCGACGACCTGGACCGCGCGGACTTCGAGTCGCTGCTCACCGAGGGCGGGGCGTGGCCCGGTGTCTCCCCCTTCGACAGCCCGGCCGGCCTCGCCGTGCGCCGGCACTGCGCGCCCCTGCTGGGTCTGCCGCGCCACTCCCCCGCCGACGTGTACCTGGCCCGGCGCGCGGAGCTGGGCGCCGCCGAGGTCAACCGGCGGTTCCTGCGGGCCGCGCGGACCGGCGTGTTCTGCGTGGACACGGGGTACGCCCCGCACCGTGTGACCACCCCGGCCGAGCTGGCCGGGGCGGCGGGCGCGACGGCGTACGAGGTGGTCCGGCTGGAGGGCGTCGCGGAGGCGGTGGCGGCGGGCGGGGTCGAACCGGACGCGTACGCGCGGGCGTTCCGCTCGGCCGCGTGGGAGGCGGTACGGCGGCCGGGTGTGGTGGCGGTCAAGTCGGTGGCGGCCTACCGCACCGGGTTCGACCTGGACCCGGCCCGCCCCTCGCCCGCCGAGGTCACCGAGGCCGCCCGGCGCTGGCTCGGGCGCGGCGGCGGCCGGCTCGACGACCCGGTGCTCGTGCGCCACCTGCTGTGGACCGCCGTGGACCTCGGCCGGCCGCTGCAACTGCACACGGGGTTCGGGGACGGCGACATCCGGCTGCACCGGGCGGACCCCGCGCTGCTGACCGACTGGCTGCGCCTGACCGCCGGCACCATCCCGGTCCTGCTGCTGCACTGCTGGCCGTTTCAGCGGCAGGCGGCCTACCTGTCCGCGGTCTTCGAGCGGGTGTACCTGGACGTGGGGCTCACCCTGCACCACGTGGGCCCGGCGCGGGCGGGCGCGATCCTCGCCGAGGCACTGGAGATCACCCCGTTCCGCAAGTTGCTCTACAGCTCCGACGCCTACGGCGTGGCCGAGTTCCACCACCTGGGGGCGCTGGCCTTCCGGCGGGGACTGGCCGGGCTGTTGCAGGAGCGGCTGGACGCCGACGAGTTGTCGCTGCCGGACGCGTTGCGCCTGGCGCGCTGGGCGGGGCGGGACAACGCCCGCCGGGTCTACCGGCTGCCCGGCGGTCCGGCGGACGACGACTGAGCGGCGTGGGACGGGTCACAGTCCCGGAGCGCCGCCCGGGAAGCACGAACGGCTGAAAGTATGATCAAGCGATGTCTGACATGACCGAAACCACGCCGGGCTGGCTGACGAGCGACGAACTCGAGATGGCGCGCGCCCGGATGCCGATCCTGTACGTCGAGGCCGTACCCGTGCGGGTGGACGACAGCGGGGAAGTCACGAGCGTCGGCCTGCTCCTGCGCATCGGGCCGGACGGGACGGTCAGCCGGACGCTGGTCTCCGGCCGGGTGCTGCACCACGAGCGGGTGAGGGACGCCCTGCTGCGCCACCTGGAGAAGGACCTCGGCCCGGTGGCGCTGCCCCGGGTGCCTGCCTCGCTCCAGCCCTTCACGGTGGCCGAGTACTTCCCGACGCACGGTGTCACGCCGTACCACGACCCCCGGCAGCACGCGGTCTCGCTGGCCTACGTCGTGCCGGTGACCGGTGACTGCCGGCCGCGCCAGGACGCCCTCGACCTGGTCTGGTTCGATCCGCGCGAGGCCCTGTCCGAGGCGGTGCGCAGCGAGATGCCGGGCGGGCACGGGGTGCTGCTGAAGCAGGCGCTGGCACACGTGGGCTGCGTGGACTGAACGCTCCCGTTCCCCCGTTCCCCGGGTCACTCCTCCCGTCGTCCCCCGTCGCTGAGCTGCGGGTCCAGGTCGTCCCTGAGCAGGCCCCGGGACCCCGTCTGCCCGGTGCGGTAGGCGGAGCGGGCCACCAGGTGGGAGGCGACCGGGCTGGTGAGGAACTGGAAGAAGGCGATGAGCGCGAGGGTGCCCACGTCGGTGCCGTGGCGCAGCCTCAGCGCCACGCCGGCCAGGACGAGGAGCATGCCGAGGGTCTGCGGCTTGGTGGCGGCGTGGCTGCGGGAGAGCACGTCGGGGAAGCGGAGCATCCCGATCACACCGAGGAGGCATTGCAGGCAGCCGAGGAGGAGCAGGACGGTTCCGGCCAGGTCAGCGGCGTCGGCCCAGGCGCTCACCGGTGGTCCTGCCTGCCGTCCGCCCGCACGGAGGGCCGGTCGCGTACGGCGATGAAGCGGGCGATGCCCACCGAGCCGGTGAAGCCGAGGAAGGCGAGCACCAGCATCACCGGGAAGTAGAAGGAGTCGCGGTCGTGGGCGGCCTTGACGCCGATGCCGGCGATGATGAGCGCCGCGGCCACGTCCAGGGCGACGGCGCGGTCCAGCATCGAGGGGCCGTACCAGATCCGGTACAGCAGCAGTGCGCCGGCGACGAGGATCATCGCGAGCGAGGCGACGAGCAGGGCGTCTTCGACGGCGTGCAGGGTGGTCACGACGGGGGGTCACCTTCCGGTACGGGGCGGGCGGCGTCGGCGATGTCCTCGGCGGTGCCGAAGGCGCGGGCGACGAGTTCCTCCATGCGCCACACCTGCCGCTGGGCGCCCTCGATCTCGCCGGGGTTGGCCGCGTCGAGGACGTGCAGGAACAGGGTGGCCGTCGACCGGCGCACCTCGATCACGGAGCCGCCGGGGACGTTGGAGACGGCGACGGCGGTGGCGGTGAGCATGAGGTCGCTGCGCACCCGCAGCGGGACGGCGACGACCGCGGCGTGGTAGGGGCCCTTGGCGAAGATCTGCCGGGTGACCTCGACGCTGGAGGAGAACATGTCGTACAGCAGGTAGGCCGCCAGGCGCAGGACGCCCAGCGGGCGCAGCCGGAGGCCGATGTCCACGGCGGGCAGCGGGAAGGCGAGGCACAGGCAGACCGCGACGAGGACGCCGTTGACGAGGTTGGCCCAGGACGGGGTGCCCCACAGCAGGATCCAGATGACGGTGAGCCACCCGACGAGCGGGAGGTCCAGCACGCGTCTGCCGCGGCCGACGCGGAAGGACCAGCTGTAGGGGGAGCGGTCGCGGAAGAGGTCGCTCACCGGCCGAGCACCGCCTCGATGTAGGGGGTGCGGGCGAGCAGTTCGGTGGCGGCGGCCTGGGTGAAGGTGGTGAGGGGGCCGCCGAGCACGGTGTAGGACAGGCCGAGCGAGACGGCGGCGCCGGTGGCCACCACCATCGGCCAGGGCAGCCGTTGGGTGGTGGTGATGGACTGCCCGAGGAAACCGGCGGCGACCACGGCACCCGCGGGCACCGGCAGTCCGCTCCCCGAGCCGGTCGGCCTTTCCCCGTCGTCCGGGTCGTCGTCCGGGTCGTCGTCCTCGGCGGACTCCAGCACGAGGCCCTCCTCCTCGGCGCCGGGCGGCGCGTCGCGCCAGAACGCGAGGTTCCAGACCTTCGCCATGACGTAGAGGGTGAGCAGGCTGGTGGCGGCGGATCCGGCGACGAGGGCCCAGGCCCAGCCGCCGCCGTCGGCGACGCCCGCCCGCATCAGGCCGAGCTTGCCGATGAAGCCGGACAGCGGCGGGATGCCCGCGAGGTTCATGGCGGGCACGAAGAACAGCACGGCGAGCAGCGGTGCCGCCTTCGCCAGGCCGCCGAGGCGGGTGAGTTCCGTGGTGCCGTCGCGCCGCTCGATGAGCCCGGCGACGAGGAACAGGGTGGTCTGCACGGTGATGTGGTGGGCGACGTACACGATCGCCCCGGCGATCGATCCGCGCCCGGCGAGTGCGATGCCGAAGACCATGTAGCCGATGTGGCTGATGAGGGTGAAGGACAGGACCCGCTTCAGGTCGGTCTGGGCGACGGCGCCGAGGATGCCGACGGCCATGGAGGCGAGTGCGGCGAGCATCAGCAGGTCGCCCAGGCGGTGGCCGGGGAAGAGCAGGGTCTGGGTGCGCAGCATCGAGTACACGCCGACCTTGGTCAGCAGTCCGGCGAAGACCGCCGTGACGGGTGCCGGGGCGGTGGGGTAGGAGTCGGGCAGCCAGGCCGCGAGCGGGAACACCGCCGCCTTGATCGCGAAGACCGTCAGCAGCATCGCCTCCAGCAGGGTGCGCGCCCCGAGCGGCACCTCCTGGAGCCGTTCGGCGAGCTGGGCGAGGTTCACGGTGCCGGCGACCGCGTAGGTCATGGCGATGGCGACCAGGAAGAGCACGGAGGAGAACAGCGAGATGATCACGTACGTCGACCCGGCCCGGATGCGGGTCGCGGTGCCGCCGATGGTGAGCAGGACGAAGCTCGCGACCAGCATGATCTCGAAGCCGACGTAGAGGTTGACGAGGTCTCCGGCGAGGAAGGTGCAGGAGACGCCCGCCACGAGGATGAGGTAGGCGGGGTGGAAGACGCCGACCGGCGCCTGGTCGTCGCGGTCGGCCATGCCCTGGCCCAGCGAGTACACGAGGACGAGCAGGGTGACGGCGCTGGAGACGGTGAGCATCAGGCCCGCCAGCCGGTCGGCGACGAGGGTGATGCCGACCGGCGGCGCGAAGTCGCCGAGGTGCACGCTGAGCGGGCCGTGCCGGTCCGCGGCCACCATGAGGATCACGGAGAGCACCAGGACCGCGCCGAGCACGGCGATGCTGATGAAGCGCTGGAACCGGTGCAGCCGGGGCCCGATGGCCAGCTTCAGGCCGGTGACGCACAGGGGCAGCAGGACGGGGAGCGGGACGAGCGCGTTCACCTGGTTCCTTCCGTGCCGGCGCCCTCGGGGTCGTCGGGCTGGTCGGGCGGCGGGTGGCAGGAGTCCTCGCCGGGGAGCGAGTCGGGTTCGCGGCCGGTCTCCTCGGGGTCGTTGGAGGGCCCGGCGACGCGGGCCGGGGCGGGTCCGGGGCGTCCGGCCGCGTCGGTGGAGCCCAGCTCGCGGCCTTCGCGGTAGTCCTCGGGGTCGGCGCCGAGGATGTCGTTCCAGAGGTTCCCCGAGACGTCGTTGGCGCGGGCCTGGTAGGCGCGTTCCTCGCGGACCCGGCGGCGCAGCCGTTTGCGGGCGGCGCGGTAGCGGGCGCGCTGCTCGGCGTCGGCGCCGCCGTCCTCGGCGCGGGCCTCGCGGTAGCGCTCGCGCAGTTCGCCGCGCCGGTCGAGGAACTCGGCGCGCAGGGCGACCAGCCGGTCCTCGGTGTCGTCGCTGATCTCGTCGGAGCCGGTGACCTGGTGGCTGCGGTAGGCCATGGCGAGCAGGAAGGCGGTGGTGGCGAGGGTGATGACGATCGCGGTCAGGGCGATGGCCTGGGGCAGCGGGTCGGTGACGCGGTTGCGGATGATGTACGGGTAGAGCAGGGGCGCCTCGCCCGCGCTGCCGGTGGAGGCGAGGACCAGCAGGTTGACGCCGTTGCCGAGGACGACGGCGCCGAGCAGGATCCGGGTCAGCGAGCGGGTCAGCAGCAGGGAGGCTCCGACGGCGTTGAGGACGGCGGCGGCCACCAGCAAAGACAGGCTCACGGTCATGCGCGGCCCGCCCCCGGGCGCGGGGCGGCCCGCTCGATCTGGCGGTCGATCCGGGCGCCGAGGGCCCGCACGATGTCCAGGACCACGCCGAGCACCAGGAGGTAGACCCCGCAGTCGAAGAGGACGGCGGTGGACAGGTGGGCGTCGCCCCACACGGGCAGGTGGCCGTGCCAGGCCCAGCCGTGCAGCACGGTGCCCTCGCCGAGGCCGCCGAGCGCGATCCCGGTGGACAGGAACAGGCCGAGGCCGGTGAACACGCCCGGCTTGAAGCGCACGGCGTCGGCGAGTTCGTGACGGCCGCCGGCGAGGTAGCGGGCGATGAAGGCGACGCCCGCGGTCAGTCCCGCGACGAAGCCGCCGCCCGGCAGGTTCTCCGCGCACAGCAGCAGGTAGACGGAGAGGACGAGGACCGGGTGGAAGATCAGGCGGGCCACCACTTCCAGGACGAGGGAGCGGCGTTCGGGGGCGAGGGTGGCGCTGGCTGCGAGCCAGGTCCGCTCCGGTGCGCCCTCGTCGCCGCTGGGCAGGCCCGCCGACTCGTACCGGGACGCCTGCCAGGCGGTGCGCAGGCCCGCGTGCGGGTGGTCCCCGGGCAGCGGCAGTACGGGCTGCTCGGCGCCGTCGGCGCGGCGGTGCAGGTAGATGAGGCTGGTGACGCCGATCGCGGCGGCGGCGAGGACCGCGGACTCGCCCATGGTGTCCCAGGCCCGCAGGTCGACCAGGATCGTGGCGACGACGTCCTTGAGCCCGTGGTGCGCGGTCTCCTCGACCATCGCCGCTCCGGCGCCGTCGGCCCGGCGGTGGCCCGCCATGATCCAGACGACGACGGCGACGGCGGCGCCGCCCGCCAGGGCCACCGGCATCCGCAGCAGCCGCCGCCACCGGCTGAAGTTCTCCTCGAAGCGCACCGGCATCCGGCGCAGCACCAGCACGAAGACGATCATCGAGACGGTCTCCACGCAGAACTGGGTGAGCGCGAGGTCGGGCGCGCCCTGCGCGACGAACAGGAGCGCGGTGCCGTAGCCGGTGAGGCCGGCGAAGACGACCGCCTTCATCCGGCGCCGCACGCCCAGGCACAGCAGGGCCGCCGCGCAGGTCAGCAGGGCGACGGCGGCCTGGGCGGGGTGGTCCCACAGGCGCGGTGCGGGCACCGCGGTCCAGGGTTCGTCCGCGACCAGCACGGCGATCTGCCCGGCGAGGACCACGCTCATGGTCGTCACCAGGTACACCGACAGGGACCCGCGTTGCACGAGTCCGGTGCACTGCAGGGCGGCGCGCTCCAGGGCGAGCAGCATCCGTCCGAAGACGAGGTCCGCGGAGCGCCAGGCGACCGCTTGGCCGACCCGCTGGACGGGGCCCCGGGCGAGGAACAGCAGCACCCCGCCCGCCCAGGCTGCGCCGGACAGGCCGAGGGCGGGGCCCGCTCCGTGCCACAGCGCCAGGTGGTACGGGTGGGCGGGCGCCGGGAACTGCCCGGCGTAGGTGCCGAGGAGGCCCTGGAGCCAGGACACACCGGGGCCGAGGACGAGGCAGGCCACGGCGAGTACCGCGGGCGGCGCCAGGAAGACCGCCCGGACGGGGTGCGCGTCGGTGTCGGGGAGGCCGGGCTTGCGGGCGAAGGCGCCCCACAGGTAGCGCAGGGTGTAGGCGGTGGTCAGCGCGGAGCCGACGACGGCGGCGGCGAGCGCCCAGCGGTCGCCGGTGCTTCCGTCCAGGAGCGCCTGGAAGGCGGCCTCCTTGGCACCGAAGCCGAGCAGCGGCGGCACCGCGGCCATGGACGCTCCGGCGATCACGGCCACGGCGCACACGGCGGGCAGCCGGCGTCCGAGTCCGGAGAGCCTGCGCAGGTCGCGGGTACCGGTGGCGTGGTCGACGATGCCGGTGACCAGGAAGAGCGGCGCCTTGAACAGGGCGTGCCCGAGGATCATGGCGGTGGCGGCGAGACCGGTGTCGTGGCGGCCCGCCCCGGCGAGGACCATGAGGAAGCCGAGCTGGCTGATGGTTCCGTGGGCGAGGACGAGTTTCAGGTCGTGCAGCCGGAGCGCCCGCCAGCCGGCCAGCAGCATCGTCACCGAGCCGAGGACGAGCAGGAGCGGGCGCCAGGGCGTGATGTCGGCGAAGGCGGGGGCGAGCCGGGCGACGAGGTAGACGCCGGCCTTGACCATCGCGGCAGCGTGCAGGTAGGCGCTGACGGGGGTGGGGGCCGCCATGGCGTTGGGCAGCCAGAGGCTGAAGGGCCAGATGGCGGACTTGGACAGGGCGCCGACGAGGATCAGCACGATCGCCGTGGACAGCGCCGCCGACGCGGACGGCGGGTCGGCCAGGATCGCCGAGAGGCGGTAGGTGCCCG
Source organism: Streptomyces violaceorubidus (assembly GCF_000717995.1). GTDB lineage: Bacteria > Actinomycetota > Actinomycetes > Streptomycetales > Streptomycetaceae > Streptomyces > Streptomyces violaceorubidus. The sequence goes on along the minus strand of NZ_JODM01000029.1, from coordinate 17,335 downwards.
CCTCGTGTCCCAGGAGCAGGAGGCCGACGAGCATGGTCAGTCCGCCGGACGCGGTGACCGTCAGGGCTTGCAGGGCGCTGCGCCGGTTCCGCTTGTGGTCGCTGGTCTGGCCGATCAGCAGGTAGGAGAAGACGGTCGTCAGTTCCCAGAAGACGTAGAGCAGGACGAGGTCGTCGGCGAGGACCAGGCCGAGCATCGCCCCGGCGAAGGCGAGGAGGTTCCCCGCGAACCTGCCCAGCTGCCGCGAGCGGTCGTCGAAGTAGGAGGCGCAGTAGACCAGGACGAGGGTGCCCACGCCCGCGGCGAGCAGCACCATGAGTTCGGCGAGGGCGTCCAGTCTGAGCGCCCAGTCCACGTGGTAGGAGGGCAGCCAGCGCCACTCGACGGTGTCGGCGCCGCCCGCGGCCGTCGTGCTCCACCGGGTGGCGGCCCAGACGGTCGCCGCGGCGGGCGGCAGGGCCAGGACGAGGAAGGCACGGGTGCCGCACCGTCTCACCAGCGGCGCGGCGAACAGCGCGAGCGCGAAGTGGCAGAGGATGAGCGCGGACACCCGACAGTGATATATCGGGCATCTCGCCTGAGCGTCCAGGCACGCCGCAGGGAAAGCAATCGAGGGGCGGTTGCGGATCTCTCCGCAACCGCCCCTCGATCAACGACCGTCTCCAGTCGGGACGACAGGATTTGAACCTGCGACCCCTTGACCCCCAGTCAAGTGCGCTACCAAGCTGCGCCACGTCCCGTTGCCCATCTGACCTGGGGTTTCCCCTGGTCGAACGCGCAGGGAAACCATACCGCACTCGGGCCGGTGGTCGCGCACCGCTTTTCCGGCGCGCGATCCCGCAGGCGTCAGCCTGTCGGCGTGCGGGACGGCTCGGCCCCGGCCGGGGCCAGGGCGCCGCCCGACCCCGCCGTGGCCGCTTCCACCCGCACCAGCCCGCGCACCGCCGGTATCAGCAGCACGGCCGCGCACACGGCGAAGCTCGTCGCACCGGCGACGAGCAGCACCCGGTCGGCGCCGAGGACGGAGGCGGCCGGGCCGGCCAGTGCCTGGCCGACGGGCATCATCGCGAGCGAGCCCGCCACGTCGTAGGCGTGGATGCGGTTGAGGACGTCCGGCGGGACCTGGGTCTGCACGCTGGTCGCCCACATCACGCCCCAGAAGGACATGCCGGCCCCGGCGACGGCGGCTCCGGCCGCCATGGCGGGCAGGCCGAGCCCGGCACCGACGCTCGCGGGGAAGGCGGCGAAGCCGACGAGGGCGATCGCGCCCGCCCGGAGCATGCGCACCGGCCGCAGGCGCAGGGCGAGCAGACCGCCCACCACGGTCCCCGCGCCCAGGGCGGAGTTGACCAGCCCGTAGGCGCGCGGGCCGTGCTCCCCCACCACCTCGGTGGCGACCAGCGGCACGGTGGGGCCCCAGACCGCGATCATGTAGACGCACCAGACGGCTATGACGCTCCACAGCCACCGCCTCGCCCGGAACTGCCGCCATCCCTCGGCCAGGTCGGCGCGGAAGGCCTTGCGCCCCCGCCCGGACACCGCTCGGCTCCCCGGCGCGAGCGGCGGCAGCCGGAGCAGCAGCAGGCACAGGGCGCTGACCGCGTAGGTGGTGGCGTGGGCGGCGAAGACCCCGCCCGGCGAGGCGAAGCCGACCAGGAGGCCCGCCACGGCGGGGCCGGCGAGCTGGGCGGCGGACTCGGCGACGCGTATCGCGCCGTTGGCGCCCTGGACGTCGGAGGCGAGCCGGGGGACGGTGCTGGCGACGCCGGGCTGGAAGACGGCGCCCGCCACGCCGTTGGCGAAGCCGATCGCGCAGATCTGCCAGAGCACGACGTGCCCGGAGAAGAAGAGCACGGCGGCCAGGGCCTGGGTGCCGAGCCGGACCAGGTCGGCGCCGATCATGAGCTTGCGGGTGCTGAAGCGGTCGGCGAGGACTCCGCCGAAGACGACCAGAGCGGCGAAGGCGGCGGCCGTCGCGGCCATGGCGAGGCCGACCGCGCCCGCCCCGTACCCGTGCTGGAGCAGTCCGGCGGCGAGCGCGACGGGCAGCATGGTGTCGCCGAGCCGGGCCACGGCCCGGGCGGCGAAGAACAGCGCGAAGTCCCGCGACCAGACGGCTCGGGCGGCCGTCGGCCGCGACGACGTACGGACCATGCCGTGCTCCCCTCCCCTTGTCCTCCCCCTGCCCTCCCGTCGCACCGTGCGTCCGACAGCCGGGACCCCCCTCCGGTCCCGGCTGTCACGCACGTCTTCGGATCATGCCACGGGGCACTGACAACGCCCGAGGGGTTTTCAGCCCCCGGCGGGCAGCCCCAGCCGGGGATGGGCCTCCAGCAGCCGGGGCGGGGCCGCCTGGCGCCAGGAGTCGGCGAGGATGTCGCGCAGCTCGTCCTCGCCCTCCAGGGCGGCGAGCCGGGCCCGCACCCAGGCGAACTGGGCCTCGTGCGCGGCGATCCAGAACTTCTCCGGCTCGGCCAGCACCAGTTCGTCGCGCTCCTCCTTCGGGCAGCGCACCGCGAGGGAGGTCTCCTCCTCGGGCAGCGTCGCGAACATCTTTCCCGCGACCCGGAAGGTGGGCATGCTCCAGGCGGTCTTCTCCGTCGTGTCCGGCAGGGACAGGGCGATACGACGTACGTCTTCTGCGTCCGGCATGTCGGGCACGCTAGCCGCCGCCACCGACAATCACCCGGCGACGGCGGGTGCGCCCGGCCGCGCGCCGACCTGCTTGTAGTAGAGCGTCGTCGGCCGCAGTTCCCCGCGCGGCTCCGCCGCGTAGTCGGGGATCGTGCCGACCCGGGTCCACCCGGCGGACCGGTACAGGCGCTCGGCGGGGCTGCCGGTCTCGGTGTCCAGGTGGAGGAGGGTGATGCCGGCCGCCACGGCGGCCTCCTCCGCGGCGGTCAGCAGCCGCCGGCCCAGTCCTTGGCCGCGCGCCTCGCGGGACACCATCAACTTGACCAGCTCGGCGCGGTGGCGGCTGTTGGGCTTGTCCGGCAGCGCGAGGCTCACCGTCCCGGTCACCCGCTCCCCCGCCCGCGCCACCCAGAGGGCGAGCTGCCCGGCGGCCACGGCTGCGGCCCGCCCCCGCCACCAGTGCGCGGCCTCCGCGTGGCCGAGCGGGGCGAGGAATCCGACGGAGGCGCCGCCCGCGACGGTGTCGGTCAGCAGAGCGGCCAAACCGTCCAGCAGTGCCGTCGCCCCGCGCTCGTCGACCCGTTCCACGATCACGGCAGCACCACCGCCAGCGCGTAGCGCGCGCCCTCGGACGCGGCGCACCGGAACCGGGTCGGCCCCCACACGCGCATCCGCAGGCAGTCCCCGGCGGCGAGGTGGTGCTCCACGTCCTGTGCCGTGATCTCCAGGGCCCCTTCCAGGACCCAGACGTGCTGTTCCAGGCCGGGCACGGGCGGGCGGTCGTAGGCGATGTCGGCACCCGCGGTGAGCCGTCCCTCGACGAGCTCGCCGCGCAGTCCGGCGTGCGGCGGGGAGACCGAGCGGCGTACGAATCCGGCCGGGCGGTCCTCCCACACGGGCTGTTCGGCGGCCCGCACCAGCAGCGCGGGTTCCGCCTCGACCTCGCTGAGCAGCCGGGACATGGTCCGTCCGTAGACCGCGCACAGGCGGTTCAGCACGGCCGCGGTGGGGCTGGTCTCCGCCCGCTCGGCCCGCGACAGCGTGGACCGGCTCACCCCGCTGCGCTCCGCCAGCTCGCCCAGCGACCAGCCGCGTTCGGCCCGCAGTGCGGCCAGCCGGGCGGCGAGCCGGGCGTCCACCGCATCCGTGCTGGAATCGTCGTCTCTCATATCCGGGACGCTATCCCGAATATGAGACGTCCGTGTTACGGAAGCCTCACGCCCGGGCCGCCTCGCCGAGTGCGCCGAGGACCGGGCGGATCAGCGGGTGTTCCTCGGCTCCCCGGCGTACGGCCGCGAAGACGCGGCGGGTGGGCGCGACCCCGTCGACGGGGCGGACGACCACGCCGGTGAGGTCGGTGCCGTGCAGCGCCGAGCGCGGGACGAGCGCCACTCCGGCGTCGGCCGCGGCGAGCGACACCACGGCGCGGAAGTCGTCCGAGGAGTGTTCGAGGCGCGGCTGGAACCCGGCGCTCTCGCAGGCCAGGACGACCACGTCGTGGCAGGGGTTGCCCGGGTAGGGGCCGATCCAGGTGTCCTTGGCCAGCTCGGCGAGCGGCACCTCCTCGGCGTCGGCGAGGCGGTGGGCGACCGGCACGACCGCGTCGAAGGGCTCGGCGTACAGCGGGACGTGGGTCAGGCGCGGGTCGTCGGCGGACGGCGCCCCGCGGTACTCGACGGCGACCGCCACGTCGAGCTGCCGGTCCAGGACCATCGGCAGGCTGGCGTCGCCCTCGGCGTCCTGGACGCGCACGCGGATGCCGGGCGCCGATCGGGCGAGGCGGGCCAGGGCGGGCGCGACGACGAGGGCGATGCCGGTCGCGAAGGAGGCGACCGTGACGGTGCCGGCCTGGCCCGAGCCGTAGGCGGCCAGTTCGGCCTCCGCCCGCTCCAGCTGGGCGAGGACGGCGTTGGTGTGGCTGAGCAGGATCTCCCCGGCCGGGGTCAGCCGTACGCCCTTGGCGCCGCGCTCGACCAGGCGGTGCCCGGTCTCCTGCTCCAGGGCGGCGAGCTGCTGGGAGACCGCGGACGGGGTGAGGTACAGCGCGGCGGCCGCCGCGGTCACGGTGCGGTGGTCCGCCACCGCTCGCAGGATGTGCAGCCGCCGCGCCTCGATCATGGGATCGATTCTCTCAGGTCACCGGGGGTTCAGGCGGCGAGCTGCTCCCGGGCGAGGACGAAGGCGTCTACCGCGCGGTTCACGTCGTCCGTGGAGTGGGCGGCGGACAGCTGGACGCGGATGCGGGCCTTGTCCTGCGGGACGACCGGGTAGGAGAAGCCGATCACGTACACCCCGCGCTCCAGGAGCAGCTCCGCCATGCGGCCCGCCTTCGACGCGTCGCCGATCATGACGGGCGCGATGGGGTGGTCGCCGGGGAGGATGTCGAAGCCCTCCTCGGTCATCCGGCGGCGGAACAGGGCGGTGTTCTCGGCGAGGCGGACGCGCAGGTCGTCGGCCGACTCCAGCAGGTCGAGCACCTTGAGGGAGGCGGCGGCGATCACCGGGGCGAGGGTGTTGGAGAAGAGGTACGGGCGGGAGCGCTGGCGCAGCAGGGCGACGATCTCCGCGCGGGCGGCGACGTAGCCGCCGGAGGCGCCGCCCAGCGCCTTGCCGAGGGTGCCGGTGATGATGTCGACGCGGTCCATGACGCCGTGCAGCTCGGGGGTGCCGCGCCCGCCGGGGCCGACGAAGCCGACGGCGTGCGAGTCGTCGACCATGACCATGGCGTCGTAGCGCTCGGCGAGGTCGCAGATCTCGGCGAGCGGGGCGACGTAGCCGTCCATGGAGAAGACGCCGTCGGTGACGATCAGGCGGCGCCGGGCGTCGGAGGCGTCCTTGAGCTGCCGCTCCAGGTCGGCGAGGTCACGGTTGGCGTAGCGGAAGCGGCGCGCCTTGGACAGCCGGATGCCGTCGATGATCGAGGCGTGGTTGAGGGCGTCGGAGATCACCGCGTCCTCGGGGCCCAGCAGGGTCTCGAAGACGCCGCCGTTGGCGTCGAAGCAGGAGGAGTAGAGGATCGTGTCCTCCTGGCCGAGGAACGCGGAGAGCCGGGCCTCCAGCTCCTTGTGCACCTCCTGGGTGCCGCAGATGAAGCGCACGGAGGCCATGCCGTAGCCCCAGCGGTCCAGTGCCTCGTGGGCGGCGGCGACGACCTCGGGGTGGTCGGCGAGGCCGAGGTAGTTGTTGGCGCAGAAGTTGAGGACCTCGCCGGGGCGCCCGCCCGCCGTGACGTTGACGGTCGCGGACTGCGGGGTGCCGATCACGCGCTCGGGCTTGTGCAGGCCGGCGGCGCGGATCTCGTCGAGGGTGGCGCGCAGGTCGTCGCGCACGGAGTCGAACATCTCACAAGCTCCTTGTAAAGCAGATGACTTACGCGGTCCAGTCGAGGATGACCTTGCCGCCCCGGCCGCTCGCGGCGTCGGCGAACGCGGCCTCGAAGTCGCGGTGGGAGTACCGGCCGGTGATCACCGGGGCGAGGTCGAGGCCGCCTTCGAGCAGCACGGACATGGCGTACCAGGTCTCGAACATCTCGCGGCCGTAGATGCCCTTGACGGTGATCATGGAGGTGACGATCCGGGCCCAGTCGACCGGGAACTCCTCGGCGGGCAGGCCGAGCATGGCGATCCGGCCGCCGTGCGTCATGTTGGCGATCATGTCGCGCATGGCCTCGGGGCGGCCGGACATCTCCAGGCCGATGTCGAAGCCCTCGCGCAGGCCCAACTCGCGCTGTCCGTCGGCGATGGTGGCGTCCGTGACGTTCAGGGCGAGGCTGACGCCGACCTTGCGGGCCAGCTCCAGCCGCTGCTCGCTCACGTCGGTGATCACGACGTTGCGGGCGCCCGCGTGCCGGGCCACGGCGGCGGCCATCAGGCCGATCGGTCCGGCGCCGGTGATGAGGACGTCCTCGCCGACCAGCGGGAAGGACAGCGCGGTGTGCACGGCGTTGCCGAAGGGGTCGAAGATCGCGGCGACGTCGAGGTCGACGGGGACGCGGTGCACCCAGACGTTGGTCGCGGGCAGGGCGACGTACTCGGCGAACGCCCCGTCCCGGCCGACGCCGAGGCCGACCGTGGCCCGGCACAGGTGGCGCCGTCCGGCCAGGCAGTTGCGGCACTTGCCGCAGACCAGGTGGCCCTCGCCGCTGACGCGGTCGCCGATCTTGATGTCGGTGACGTCGCGCCCGGTCCCGACGACCTCGCCGACGAACTCGTGGCCGACGACGAGCGGGGTGCGGATGGCCTGCTGCGCCCAGCCGTCCCAGGCCCGGATGTGCAGGTCGGTGCCGCAGATGCCGGTGCGCAGCACCTTGATGAGGACGTCACCGGGTCCCACGGCGGGCTCCGGCACGTCCGCGAGCCACAGGCCGGGCTCCGCCTTCTCCTTGACCAGCGCCTTCAACGCTACGGCTCCTGACGGGGTGAGGTCCCGGCGGTGGGCACGCCGAAGCGGCCCGCGTCCGGGGAGGGGAGGGAATCGCACAGCAATCTGCCGTACGGCACCGCCCCCGGTCCATCGAGCCTTTCTTAAGCCCGGCCGCAGCTTTCCTTCACGCCCTCCGCACGGGCCACCGCTCAGGCCGCCGCGCGGGCCCGCCCGCGGCTCACAGGGGCAGCCCGTCCTCCGCGCTGCGCTCGATGCGCCGTACGAGGTCGGCCGCCGCCGACTTGATCGTGGCCAGCCCCGGGGTCCCCCAGGTCCGGGGCCGCACGTCGGCGGCGGACACCGTGCCGAGGACCGTCCCCGTGCTGTCGATGAGGGGCGCGCCGAGGTAGGAGCGGATGCCGAACGCGTCGACGACGTGGTTGCCCGCGAAGCGCGGGTAGTCGCGCACGTCCTCCAGGACCAGTGCCTTGCGCCGGACCACCACGTGGGGGCAGAAGCCGTGGTCCCGGGGCTGGACCCGGCCGAACTCGGGGCTGGTCCCGTCGCCCCGCGTCACCGGCGGGACCTCCGGCACCCGCAGGCCGGCGAAGAACTGCCCGCCCTCCACAGGGAAGTTGACCATCGCGTACGGTGCCTCGGCGAGGACGGCGAGGTGCGCGGCGAAGGCGTCGAGGGCCGGGTCGGCGCGGTCCGCGAGACCGAGCCGGCGCAGGCGCCGTACCCGCTCGGGGGCCTCCCGGTCCTCGGGGGTGAGCAGCAGACGTCCGGCCGGGCGCGGCGGGTCGTAGCTCATGGGCGGACTCCGGCGCCGAACCCCGTGGTGGGGGCCGGGGTGTGGGCGATGAGGTGGCGTACGAGGGTGAGCAGTGTCTGGACGCCGGAGCTGGAGATCCGGGCGTCGCAGCGCACGATCGGGATCTCGGGGTGCAGGTCCATGGCCGCGCGCACCTCCTCGGGGTCGTAGCGGTAGGCGCCGTCGAACTCGTTGATCGCGACGACGAAGCCGAGTCCGCGTTCCTCGAAGAAGTCGATGGCGGCGAAGGACTCCTCCAGACGGCGGGTGTCCGCGAGGATCACCGCCCCGAGCGCGCCCTCGCACAACTCGTCCCACATGAACCAGAAGCGTTCCTGGCCGGGCGTTCCGAAGAGGTACAGGACGTGTTCGGCGTCGAGGGTGATGCGGCCGAAGTCCATGGCCACGGTCGTTTCGAGCTTGTTCTCGATTCCGTCGAGGTTGTCGGTCGCGGCGCTGACCGTGGTGAGCAGTTCCTCCGTGCTCAGCGGTGCGATCTCGCTGACCGCGCCGACGAAGGTCGTCTTGCCGACGCCGAAGCCGCCCGCCACGAGGATCTTCAGGGCGGTGGGGAACGGGTCGGCGCCTTCGCCGTGTGCGTGGTCAGAGCTGTCGTCGTAGTCCATCGAGCACTGCCTCCAGAAGGGCCCGGTCCGTGGGGTGGTGGTGGAACGCGGCGGGGGGTTTGGTGGTCAGCGCGCCGCAGTCGACGAGGTCCGAGAGCAGCACCTTGGTGACCGCCACCGGAAGCCGCAGATGGGCGGCGAGCTCGGCGACCGGAAGGGGCGCCCGGCACAGGTCGAGCGCCTGGGTGTGCTCGGGTCCCAGGTAACCGAGGGGGGTCGCCCCGGTGGCCATGACCTGGGACATCAGGTCGAGCGCGACGGTGGGCCGGGTACGGCCGTTGCTGACGGTGAAGGGGCGCACCAGCCGTCCGGCCGCGTCGTCGAGCCAGGGCCCGTCGCCGGCCGCGGCCACCGTCAAGGCCTCATCGCCGGGGGTTCGACGGCGTGCTGCCGGGGCGCGGTGACCAGGTAGGGGCGGACGCTCTTGACGAGCATCGCCATCTCGTAGCCGAGCACGGCCGCGTCGGCCTCGCGGCCGGCCAGCACGGCGAGGCAGGTGCCGGAGCCCGCGGTGGTGACGAAGAGCAGGGTCGAGTCGAGTTCGACGACGACCTGCCGCACGTCCCCGCCGTCGCCGAAGCGGACGCCGGCGCTGCGGCCGAGGGAGTACAGGCCGGAGGCCAGGGCCGCCATGTGGTCGGCGCTGTCGGCGTCGAGTCCGTGGACGGACTTGACGAGTCCGTCGGCGGACAGGAGCACCGCGCTGCTGGTGTGCGGCACGCGCTGGACGAGGCCGCTCATCAGCCAGTCGAGGTCGGACACTTGGCCGGTCGGCGCATCGCTCGCCATGGTGGATCGACTCCTTGGGGTACGAAGGGCTGCGGGAGCGCTGGTCGTGGGGTGGGGGGTGGAGGTGGTTGTGGGGATGGTCATTCGGCTGTCACGCCCGGTTCGTCGCGGGGCGGTGTCAGGGGCGCGGGTTCGGCGTGCTGCTGGGCCTCCGCGAGGCCGACGCCGCGCTGGAAGGCCGCCATCAGGCCCGGGTCGTGACCGGTGTACTGCTCGGGTTCCTGGCGGGGTGCGGGGCCGCCGCGCAGTTGGGGCGCGATGTGCTCCTGGGCACGGCGGAGCGGCAGCCGGGGCTTGCCCATGGTGCCGCGCACCGCGCTGTGCCGCGGGACGGGCGGGGTGGCCGCGTGCTCGGCGAGGGCTCCCCGGTCCTCGGGCCGCACACCGGGCACGGCGGCGGCCGGGGTGGGACGGTTGCGGTGCGTACCGCGCACCGGCAGCGGCACGGGTTCGCCGTCGGCCGCGCGCACCTGGACCTGGCCCGTCGCCGCGGGAGCGGGAGCGGGCACAGGCGGGGCGGGAGCGGGCGGCGACGGAGCGGATGGGGCCGGCGCGGATGGGGCCGGCGCGGATGGGGCCGGAGCGGGCGGGGCCGGAGCGGGTGGGGCCGGCACCGCCGGCGGCGTCGCGGGGGCCACGGCCCGGGGCTGCTGCCGGGGCGGCGCTACGGGCACCGGCCCGCCCCCGGCGGCCTCCGCCACACGGACCGCGCCCGCGGCGAGCGCACCCGGCTCCGCGCCCAGCAGCGCCTGCGGCACGACCAGGACGGCCTGGACACCGCCGTAGATGTTGGTCTGCAACCGCACGGTGATCCCGTGCCGCTTGGCGAGCTGGGAGACGACGAACAGCCCGATGCGCCCGTCCGCCAGCAGGCGGGCGACGTTGACCTGGTCGGGGTCGGCGAGCAGGGCGTTCATCCGGCTCTGTTCGCCGACGGGCATGCCCAGTCCGCGGTCCTCGACCTCGACGGCCAGGCCCGAGGTGACGAGGTTGGCGCGCATCAGCACCTGGGTCTGCGGGGCGGAGAACAGGGTGGCGTTCTCGACGAGTTCGGCCAGCAGGTGGATGACGTCGGCGACGGCGTGGCCGCGCAGGGTCCCGTCGATCGGCGGGACCAGCCGGACCCGGGAGTACTGCTCGACCTCGGCGATGGCCGAGCGCAGCACCTCGGTCATGTCGACCGGGTTGCTCCACTGGCGGCGGGAGACGGCGCCGCCGAGCACGGCGAGGTTCTCGGCGTGGCGGCGGATGCGGGTGGCGAGGTGGTCGACGTGGAAGAGGCCCTTGAGGAGGTCGGGGTCCTCGATCTCGTTCTCCAGCTCGTCCAGGATGGAGATCTCCCGGTGCACCAGGGACTGCAGGCGCCGGGCGAGGTTGACGAAGACCTCCAGCTTCTGTTCGCTGCCCGCCTGGCTGGAGAGCTGGGCGGCCCGGACGACGGCGGTGACGGCGCCGTCGTGGGCGCGGGAGAGGTCGGCGGCGAGCAGTTCGAGGTCGTCGGCGTCGTCCGGCGGTCCGCCGCGCGACCTGCGCGGGGGCGGGGTCTCACCGCGGCGCAAGGTCTCGACGACGGCGCGCAGGTCGCCCTCGTGGCGCGCGGTGCTGCGCCGCAGGGCGCCGACGCGGTCGTGCACGGACCGCGCGGCCCGGTCGGCGGCGACGGCGGCGATGGCCACGGCCGCGAGGGTCACCGAGACCGCGCCGGCCAGGACGCCCCACAGGACGGGGGCGGGCCGGGCGCCGGTGGAGCGGACGGTGAACAGGACGACCGCGCAGGCGCTGAGGGCGACCGCGACCGGCGGCAGGACGGCCAGCCTCAGGAGTTGGGACCGTATGGGGGTCTCGGGCAGCGCGGCGGTGGTGCGCGGGGCCGGCCGGCCGTGCCGCCCGCCCTCGCGGCGGTCTGCTCGCGCGGCCGGGGCGCGGAGGTGAGACATCGGTGTCCTCGTACTGGTCCGTGTACTGGTCCGTCGGCCCTACGTCGCCCGACGGACACTGACAGTAGTCGTCTGCTCCTCATGTGCGGTGGGCAGTTGCCAAAGTCCCCCGGACAAGGTCCCGCTCTGGTATGAGGCCTCGTACGACAGACCGATAAGCCGGTGAAGTCCGCGTTCGGGAAGCGATGAGGACCGGTCGAACTCGATCAGATTCAGTCACGGCGAGTGACGCCCCCCGGGGGTTCGCGCCCGGGGCGGCCCCCTCGAAAGGACCGCGGTCCCGCCGCACCCATTGACGCCCCGGCGCACCGCATGAAACAAGTAAATGGATTTTGTATCTTCGACTCGCTGGGGGACCGATGACCGACACCGCCCCGGACGCCGCACCCCGTTCCTCGACCTTCACCCTCCGCTCCCCGGCGACCGGCGCGCCGCTCGCCGAGCATCCGGTCGACGGTCCCGAGGAGGTCGCCCGTGCCGTGGCCCGGGCCCGGCAGGTCCAGGCGGGGTGGGCCGCGCTGTCCGCGCCCCGGCGCCGTGCGCACCTGCTGCGCTGGAAACGGGCCCTCGCCTCCGATCTGGACGCCGTCGCCCGGACCATCGCCGAGGAGACCGGGAAGCCGGCCGGTGACGCCGCTCTGGAGGTCGTCCTCACGCTGGAGCACCTGGGCTGGGCCGCCCGCAACGCCGACCGCGTGCTGGGCCGGCGGCGGGTGCGCACCGGGCTGTTCACGGTGCACCAACGGGCCTGGCTGACGCACCGGCCGGTGGGAGTGGTCGGCGTGATCGGCCCCTGGAACTACCCCTGCTACACCCCGATGGGTTCCGTCGGGTACGCCCTGGCCGCCGGGAACGCGGTGGTCCTCAAGCCCTCCGAACTGACCCCGGGCACCGGTCTCCTGCTCGCCGAGCTGTTCGACCGGGCCGTGCCCGCGCACGCCGGGCTGCTCACCGTCGTCACCGGCGCCGCGGCCACCGGGGAGGCGCTGGCCCGCTCCGGGATCGACAAGCTGGCGTTCACCGGGTCCCCCGGCACGGCGCGCAAGGTGATGGCGGTCTGCGCCGAGACGCTGACCCCGTTCCTCGCCGAGTGCGGCGGCAAGGACGCCGTGATCGTCACCGCGGACGCGGACCTGGACGCCGCCGCCGACGCGATCGTGTGGGGCGCGCTGAGCAACGCCGGGCAGACCTGTGCGGGCGTGGAGCGCGTCTACGCCGTGCGCGAGATCCACGCGGACCTGTGCGAACGGGTGGTACGGCGCGCCGGTGCGCTGCGGCCGGGCGCCGACGGCGACGCGCACTACGGTCCGATGACCCTGCCGGGTCAGATCGCGACCGTGGAGCGCCATGTGACCGACGCGGTGTCGTCGGGCGCGCGGGCCGTGCTGGGCGGGCCCGAGTCGGTGCGGGCACCGTTCGTCGCGCCCGTCGTCCTCACCTCGGTTCCCGAGGAGTCGGCGGCGATGACGGAGGAGACCTTCGGACCGGTCGTCGCCGTGAACGCGGTGGCCGACGTGGACGAGGCGGTGGCCCGGGCCAACGACTCCCGCTACGCCCTGGGCGCCGCGGTGTTCTGCGGCTCCCGCCGGACCGGGGCCGCGATCGCGGCGCGGTTGCGCGCGGGGGCGGTGTCGGTGAACTCGGTGCTGGGCTTCGCGGCCGTACCGGCGCTGCCGTTCGGCGGTTCGGGGGACTCCGGCTTCGGGCGGATCCACGGCGCGGAGGGGCTGCGGGCCTTCACGGCGGTGCAGTCGACGACCGTGCAGCGGTTCGCCCCGCCGGTCGCGCTGACCTCCTTCGAGGTGCCGGCGGCCACCAGGGAGCGCGCCGTACGGCTGGCCCGGGCCTTGCATCTGCGGCACTGAACCGCCGGGCGGCTCAGGCGGTGAGCAGGGGGGCCAGGTAGCGGCGGGCGAAGGCGCGGGCCTGGTCCTCGTCCTCCATCTCGATGCAGCTGGCGGGGTTGAGCAGGAAGGAGACGGCCACCCGCACCATGAGTTCGGCCACGGGCCGCGGATCGTCCCCGAGCCGGCCCTCGGCCTGCTGCGCACGGCGCAGGTGAGCCGTCAGGTAGTCGACGGTGGCGGCGAGCGAGGATCCGCCGTGCACGGTCAGGTACGGCAGCACCACCTCGGGCTCCAGGCGCAGCAGGCCGCCGAAGAGGGGATGCGCGCGGGTGTGGCGCAGGGCGACCACGAATCCCTCGACGACCCGCTCCTCCATGGTCGGCAGGGCCGCCACCGCCTGGTCGAGGCGCTGGAAGAACCGGCTGTTCTCGCGCAGCAGGGTCTGCTCGACCAGCGTGTCCTTGGTGCCGAAGCGCCGGTAGACGGTGACCCGGGAGACGCCGGCCCGTTTGGCGACGTCGTCCATGGAGGAGCGGCGCAACCCGAACACGGTGAACTGCTCCAGCGCGGCGTCGAGGATGCGTCGCGCCGTCGGGTCCTCCGTCTCGGTCTTCGTGGCCGTGGTCACGAGTTCGACACCTCCGTCCCGGGCGATCGAGAAACAACTACCACCACTTTGTCACACGACTTCTGGAGGACCTGATGGGCAGTCGCCTCACCGAGGAGCAGTCCGCGTTCGTCGCGGCCGTCAGAGATTTCGCCAAGCGCGAGTGCGGTACCCGCCAGCAGCGCGACGCGCTGACCGGCGAGGGCCGCGAGGCCCACCATCCCGGGCTGTACGGCAGGCTCGCCGAACTGGGCTGGCTCGGAGTGTGCCTGCCCGAGGAGTACGGGGGCGCCGGGGGCGGGCTGGCCGACGCCTGCCTCTTCCTGGAGGAGACCTCCTACGGGATGGTCCCGGCGGGCGGCTTCATCACCACCGTCATCGCCGCCAAGGCCTACGAACGGTTCGGCAGCGAGGAGCAGCGGCACGAGGTGCTGTCCGGCGCCGTGGGCGGCGACGTCCTGTCCATCGCCATGTCCGAGCCGGAGGCCGGTTCGGACGTCGGCGCGCTGCGCTGCCGGGCCCGGCGGGAGGCCGACGGGACGTGGCTGATCGACGGGCAGAAGACCTGGATATCCAACGCCCACTGCGCGCGGAGCATCCTGCTGGTGGCCCGCACCGGCGAGGACAAGCACGGCGGGCTGACCATGTTCCACCTGCCGGCCGGCACCCCGGGCGTGGAGGTGCGGGGCATCGAGACCATGGGCGGCCGGGAGGTGAACGACGTGTTCCTCACCGGGGTCCGGCTGCCCGCCGACGCGGTGGTGGGGCGGGTGGACGACGGCTGGCGGCAGTTGATGGCCGGACTCAACTACGAGCGGCTCTTCCTGGCCTCGAACATGCTGGGCCTGGCGCGGCGCGCCTTCGACGACGCCGTCGGCTACGTCCGCGAGCGCGAGCAGTTCGGCCGGCCCGTCGGGTCCTTCCAGGCCCTGCGGCACCGGGTGGCCGACCTCGCCACGGAGATCGAGTGCACCCGGCTGCTGGTGCGCGAGGTGGCCCTGGACTGCGACGCCGAGCCGGAGCGGCTCTTCCCGAGGGAGGCGTCGATGGCCAAGCTGAAGGCCACGGAGGTCGCCAAGCGGGCTGCCCTGGAGGGCATGCAGATGATGGGCGGCTACGGCTACACCACCGAGTTCGACATGGAGCGCCATCTGCGGGCCGCGGTCGTCTCCACGGTCTACGGCGGGACCAGCGAGATCCAGCGGGACGTGATCGGGAAGACCTACGGCCTCTGAGCCGGTTCACCGAGCCGGTTCACCGAGCCGGTTCACCGAGCCGGTTCACCGAGCCGGTTCACCGAGCCGGTTCACCGAGGAGCGGCCGTACCCGCCACCGGTCGGTGGCGGGTACGGCCGCTCCTCGGTGCTCGTCGGCGCTCGTCGGCGCCCGTCGGCGCCCGTCGGCGCCCGTCGGCGCCCGTCGGCGCCGGAGGCCGTCGGCACCGGGCTCTGTTCAGTCCCCGTACAGGCCGGACAGCGCCTCGGCGTACTTGTCCCGGATGACCCGGCGCCGCATCTTCAGTGAGGGCGTCAGCTCGCCGGTCGCCGGGCCCCACTCCCGTGCCAGCAGCTCGTACCGCTTCACCTGCTCGGTGCGGTTGAGCCGGGAGTTGGCGGCGGCCACCGCCCGGTCCACCTCGGCCCGCACGGCCGGGTGCGCCACCAGCCCGGCGACCGTACCGTCCGCCTCGACGCCGTGGGCCGCGGCCCAGGCGGGGGCGGCCTCGGGGTCCAGCACCAGCAGGGCGACGAGGTAGGAGCGCCGGTCGCCGTGGACCAGGGCCTGACCGATCAGCGGGTGTTCCTTGAGGGCGTTCTCCACCAGGGCCGGAGAGACGTTCTTGCCGGTCGAGGTGATGATCATCTCCTTCTTCCGGTCGGTGAGCCACAGGTACCCGTCCTCGTCCGTCCGCCCGAGGTCGCCGGTGGCCAGCCAGCCGTCGGCGTCCAGGGCGGAGCGCACCGATCCGTCCGGCTGGAGGTAGCCGGAGAAGACGGACTCGCCCCGCACCTCGATCTCGCCGTCCGCGGCGAGCCGGACCTCCACGGACTCCACGGGGCGCCCCACCGAGCCGATCCGGAACCCGGTCCGCGGGCTGTTGGTGGTGGCCACGCCGGTGGTCTCGGTCAGCCCCCAGGCGTCCATGATCACGATGCCGAACCCGGCCCAGAAATCCACGACGTCCACCGGCATCGGCGCCGACGCACTCGCCGCCCATGTCACCCGGTCGAGACCGCCGGCGGCCAGCAGCGGCAGCAGGACCTCCTCGCGGGCGTGGGCGTAGCGCTCCTCCAGCTCCGCGGGCGGCGCCTCGCCCCGCTCCCGGTAGCCGACGTGCTCACGGGCCACGGCGGACGCCGCGTCGATGACCTCGCGCTGCTCGGCCGGCATCAGGGAGAGGACGGCCCGCACGGCGGCGCAGAACTTCTCCCAGATCCGGGGCACGCCGAAGAACTGCGCGGGCCGCACCTTGCGCACCACCGTTCCCACGCGGGTGGGGTCGGCGCAGAGGTAGACGTGCGAGGCCCGGTGGCAGGGCAGGTAGATGCCCAGCATCCGCTCGGCGATGTGGGCGAACGGCAGGTAGCAGATGTGCTCGACGTGCGGCGGCAGCTCCACCACGGCGTCCAGCGCGAGGGCGTTGGCCATCACCTGGCGATGGGTCAGGACGACGCCCTTGGGCTCGCCGGTGGTGCCGGAGGTGTAGACGACGGTCAGCGGGTCCTCGGGGCTCGCGGCGTCCAGCTCCTTGGCGAACCGCTCCGGTACCGGCTCCCGCAGGAGAGAGGCGTACGGTACGTGGGCGCCCTCGGCGCCCGGCTCGGTCACCACGAGCCGCTCCAGCGGGGTGCCGGCGTCGGCCAACAACGGCTCCCACACCCGTGCCTGGTCCGCCCCCTCCACCACGGCGACCCGAGCCCGGCAGTTGCGGGCGATGTGGGTGATCTGCTCCGGGGCCGAGGTGCCGTAGACGCTGACCGGGACGGCTCCGAGGCGGACCAGGGCGAGGTCGGACAGCCAGTGTTCGGGCCGGTTGGTCATCATCATCAGCACGTGGTCGCCCCGGCCGACGCCCAGCCCCGCGTAGCCGGCGGCGAGGCGCTCGGTGTGCTCGTGGATCTCCGCCCAGGTGAGCGTCGTCCAGTCGCCGTTCCCGTCCTCCTGCGGCGGCTGCCAGGACAGGCCGGGGAGTCGGGGGTGGTCGCGGGCGTTGCGGGCCAGCAGCCGGGGCAGGGTGGGCCGGGCCGGAGCGTCGGGTGGTTCGCCGGCGGTGCGGGGCTCTGGAGTCATCGGGGTCTCCTTGCGGGTCGGATGGAAAACGCCGGAGTCAGCAGTCCGTGAAGGTCTCGCAGCGTTCCGCCTTGCGCAGCAGCAGCGCGGGCCGGGTGAAGCGCTCGCCGTAGCGGTCGGCCAGTTCCCGGGCGCGGGCGACGAAGCCCGGCAGGCCCCCCTCGTAGCCGTTGATGTACTGCAGGACGCCGCCGGTCCAGCCCGGGAAGCCGATGCCGAGGATCGAGCCGATGTTGGCGTCGGCGACGGAGGTCAGCACGCCCTCCTCCAGGCAGCGCACCGCGTCCAGTGCCTCCACGAAGAGCATGCGCTCCCGCATGTCCTCGAAGGGGATCGCGTACCCCGGCTTGGTGAAGTGCTCGCGCAGCCCCGGCCACAGCCCGGCGCGCTTGCCGTCCTCGCCGTACGCGTAGAAGCCCGCCCCACCG
>NZ_JODM01000028.1 GCF_000717995.1 Streptomyces violaceorubidus | reverse complement strand
GGGGAAACGCCCGGTTACATTTCGAACCCGGAAGCTAAGCCTTACAGCGCCGATGGTACTGCAGGGGGGACCCTGTGGGAGAGTAGGACGCCGCCGAACTCCTTTTAGAGCTCTGGCTCTTGGGCACGCAGCCCGAGAGCCAGAGCTTTTTTGCGTTGAGGTAAGGTCAGTGAGCATCATTGGCTCGTTTCCCCCAGGAGGCCCCCGCGTGGAGGTCCAGGAGACCCGCGTGCAGACCGACCGGGTCCTCACCATCCCGAACATCCTCAGCATGGCGCGCCTGCTCGGCGTGCCCTTGTTCCTGTGGCTCATCCTGCGGCCCGAGTTCGGCGGTCCGCAGAGCGACGGCTGGGCGCTGTTGGTGCTGGCCCTGAGCGGGGTCAGCGACTACCTGGACGGAAAACTCGCGCGGCGTTGGAACCAGATCAGCAGCCTGGGCCGGCTGCTGGACCCGGCGGCCGACCGGCTCTATATCCTCTCCACCCTGGTGGGTCTCACCTGGCGCGAGATTCTCCCGCTCTGGTTGACCCTTGTACTGCTTGCCCGTGAAGCGATGCTGCTGGTCATGGTGGGGATCCTCCGGCGCCACGGCTATCCGCCGCCGCAGGTGAACTTCCTGGGCAAGGCCGCCACGTTCAACCTCATGTACGCCTTCCCCTTGCTTCTGCTGAGCGACGGAAGCGGATGGATCGCGTCACTCGCCGCTGTTTTCGGATGGGCGTTCGCAGGATGGGGTACAACCCTGTACTGGTGGGCAGGTGTTCTCTATGTGGTGCAGGTCCGCCGGCTGGTACGCGCGGACATCGCAGCCGATTGAACTCGCTGATTCCGCGGTCCCGGTGGCCGGATGGCCCCCGCTGGAAAAGTGCGGGACCCTGGACGGGTGAAGTCGGCTAAACCGTCGTCTCTCAGAGGAGGAAGCTTCCGACATGAAGGCCGTCGTGATGGCTGGAGGCGAAGGCACGCGCCTTCGTCCCATGACCTCGAGCATGCCCAAGCCGCTCCTGCCGGTGGTCAACCGGCCGATCATGGAGCATGTGCTCAGGTTGCTCAAAAGGCATGGGCTCAATGAGACCGTCGTGACCGTCCAGTTCCTGGCCTCACTGGTCAAGAACTACTTCGGTGACGGCGAGGAGCTCGGCATGGAGCTCACCTATGCCAACGAGGAGAAGCCACTCGGTACCGCCGGAAGCGTCAAGAACGCCGAGGAGGCACTGAAGGACGACGCCTTCCTCGTTATTTCCGGCGATGCCCTGACCGACTTCGACCTCACCGACCTGATCAATTTCCACAAGGAAAAGGGTGCGCTCGTCACGGTGTGCCTGACGCGTGTGCCCAACCCGCTGGAATTCGGTATCACCATCGTCGACGAAGAGGGCAAGGTCGAGCGCTTCCTGGAGAAGCCGACGTGGGGCCAGGTCTTCTCGGACACCGTGAACACCGGGATCTACGTGATGGAGCCCGAGGTCTTCGACTACGTCGACCCCGATGTGCCCGTGGACTGGTCCGGTGACGTCTTCCCCCAGCTGATGAAGGAAGGCAAGCCCATCTACGGCTACGTCGCCGAGGGCTACTGGGAGGACGTCGGTACCCACGAGAGTTATGTGAAGGCCCAGGCCGACGTTCTGGAGCGCAAGGTCGACGTCGACATCGACGGCTTCGAGATCTCGCCCGGGGTCTGGGTCGCCGAGGGCGCCGAGGTCCATCCCGACGCCGTGCTGCGCGGGCCCCTGTACGTGGGCGACTACGCCAAGGTCGAGGCCGGCGCCGAAATCCGGGAACACACGGTCGTCGGGTCCAACGTCGTCGTCAAGAGCGGCGCCTTCCTGCACAAGGCCGTCGTGGCCGACAACGTCTATGTCGGGCCGCACAGCAACCTGCGGGGCTGCGTGGTGGGGAAGAACACCGACATCATGCGGGCCGCGCGGATCGAGGACGGCGCGGTCATCGGCGACGAGTGCCTGGTCGGCGAAGAATCGATCATCCAGGGCAATGTGCGGGTCTACCCGTTCAAGACCATCGAGGCCGGTGCCTTCGTCAACACCTCGGTGATCTGGGAATCCCGGGGACAGGCGCATCTCTTCGGCGCCCGCGGGGTTTCCGGCATCCTGAACGTCGAGATCACCCCGGAGCTCGCCGTGCGGCTGGCCGGGGCGTACGCGACGACCCTGAAGAAGGGCTCGACCGTCACCACGGCCCGGGACCACTCCCGTGGCGCGCGTGCGCTGAAGCGGGCGGTGATCTCCGCGCTGCAGGCCAGCGCCATCGACGTACGCGACCTGGAGAACGTACCGCTGCCCGTGGCACGGCAGCAGACCGCGCGGGGCAGTGCCGGCGGGATCATGATCCGGACCACCCTGGGGGTGCCGGACTCCGTCGACATCATGTTCTTCGACGGCCAGGGCGCCGACCTGTCCCAGGGCAGCCAGCGGAAGCTGGACCGGGTGTTCGCGCGGCAGGAGTACCGGCGGGCGTTCCCCGGCGAGATCGGGGACCTGCACTTCCCGTCCAGCGTGTTCGACTCGTACACCGGGTCCCTGCTGCGCAACGTCGACATCACCGGCATCGCCGAGTCCGGGCTCAAGGTGGTCGTGGACGCGTCCAACGGAAGCGCGGGGCTGGTGCTGCCGAGCCTGCTCGGGAAGCTGGGCGTCGACTCGCTGACCATCAACCCAGGCCTCGACGAGGCCAGGCCCACCGAGTCCGCCGACATGCGGCGGTCCGGTCTGGTACGCCTCGGGGAGATCGTGGCGTCCTCGCGGGCCGCCTTCGGTGTGCGGTTCGACCCGGTCGGTGAGCGGCTCTCGCTCGTCGACGAGAAGGGCCGCATCATTGAGGACGACCGGGCGCTGCTGGTGATGCTCGACCTGATCGCGGCCGAGCGGCGCAGCGGCCGGGTCGCACTCCCGGTGACGACGACGAGAATCGCCGAGCAGGTCGCCGCCTACCACGGCACACAGGTCGAGTGGACGACCACCTCTCCGGACGACCTGACCCGGGTCGGCGGCGAGGAGGGTGCGATCTTCGGAGGCGACGGCAAGGGCGGCTTCATCGTCCCCGAGTTCAGCAGCGTCTACGACGGCACGGCGGCCTTCGTGCGGCTGATCGGTCTGGTCGCGCGCACCCAGCTCACGCTGAGCCAGATCGACGCGCGGATCCCGCGGGCCCACGTCCTCAAGCGTGATCTGGCCACGCCGTGGGCCGTCAAGGGCCTCGTGATGCGGAGGGTCGTCGAGGCGGCCGGAGACCGGTTCGTGGACACCACGGACGGGGTGCGGGTGGTCGAGGCCGACGGACGCTGGGTGATGGTCCTGCCCGACCCGGCGGAAGCGGTTACGCACCTGTGGGCCGAGGGCCCCGACGACGCCTCCGCGCAGGCGCTGCTGGACGAGTGGGCAGCGGTGGTGGACAGCGCCGGCCGCTGAAAACGCGCCGCACGCGTGCGTGCCGGACAAGTGTCCCCAAGGGGGCCTGTCCGGCACGCCGGTGGGCCCGTTCGGAGGTAGTGGCGGTGGCGTGCGACGATGTGCGGCATGCCGCAGCCACCCCCCGTTCGGAGCACATCCACGCGGCCCGCGCGTCCGGACGCGTCCATGTCCTTGCTCACCAACGTCATGGACCACAGCCTCGACGACGGATACGCCGAGGCCGCCGCGCGGAAGAAGGCCGACGGCAGCGGCGGCATGCCCAAGACACTGCGCGCCAAGCTGGGCCTGGCGGCCGGTCTGGTCCTCGCAGCCCTGGTCGTGACGGTCGGCGCGGCCCAGGCCCGGGTCGCCGCTCCCGTCGTCGCGAAGGAGCGTCAAGAGCTGGTCGACCGCATAGAGGCGGAGACCTCGGCGGCCGACAAGCTCGAGAAGAGCGTCGACGAACTGCGCGACGACGTGAACACCCGCCGACGCGAGGCGCTGGAGAAGAGCGGCGACGGCGACCGGTCCGACCTGGTGGGCATGCTGTCGGGCGCGGTGGAAGTGCACGGCCCCGGCGTGAAGCTCGTGGTGGACGACGCCAAGGACGTCGGCACGGGCGCCGACGGGCAGCCGCGCGGCACCTCCGGGTTCTCCGACACGGGCCGGGTGCGGGACCGGGACATGCAGCGCGTGGTCAACGGGTTGTGGGAGTCCGGCGCCGAGGCGATCTCCATCAACGGTCAGCGTCTGACGGCACTGTCGGCGATCAGGGCCGCCGGTGACGCGATACTGGTCGACAACAGGCCGCTGGTGCCGCCGTACACGGTGCTCGCGGTGGGGGACGGCGAGCGGCTCAGCAGGGGGTTCCAGGACAGTGCCGACGGGCTGTACCTGCATGCGCTGCAGGAGAGCTACGGCATCCGGACCGCCATCTCCGTCGCGGACGACCTCAAGCTGCCGGCCGCACCGAGTGTGATCGTACGTACAGCACAGCCGATAACCGAGAAGGGCACATCGTGATCGCCGTACTGGGCCTCGTCGTGGGAGTCGTGGCCGGATTGCTGGTCCGGCCCGAGGTGCCGGCGGCCGTGGAGCCGTATCTGCCGATCGCCGTCGTGGCGGCGCTGGACGCCGTCTTCGGCGGTCTGCGGGCCATGCTCGACGGCATCTTCG
The DNA here is from genome assembly GCF_000717995.1 of Streptomyces violaceorubidus. Classification (GTDB taxonomy): domain Bacteria; phylum Actinomycetota; class Actinomycetes; order Streptomycetales; family Streptomycetaceae; genus Streptomyces; species Streptomyces violaceorubidus. The sequence goes on along the minus strand of NZ_JODM01000028.1, from coordinate 79,089 downwards.
ACGACAAGGTCTTCGTGGTGTCGTTCCTGTCCAACGTGGTCGTGGCCGCGTTGATCGTGTTCCTGGGCGACAAGTTGGGCGTCGGTGCCCAGCTGTCCACCGGTGTCGTGGTGGTCCTCGGCATCCGCATCTTCTCCAACGCCGCGGCGATCCGACGCCACGTCTTCAGGGCGTGAGGCCGATGAGCGACCACGAGGAGCACCACGCGCACCGGCTGCGCAAGGAGCTGCCCGCCGAGGTGCCGCCCTCGCGGACCGCGGGGGACGGCCCGGCGGACGGCATCCGGGAGGGCGCGCGGCCGGAGCGGAACGGACTGACCGGCCGGCAGCGGCTGCTGAAGGGGCTGTGGCCGCCGCGCCTGACGCGGGCGCAACTCATCGTCGCCCTGCTCCTGTTCGGGCTGGGATTCGGCCTCGCGGTGCAGGTGGCGTCCAACAGTGACAGCGACGGCGCGCTGCGTGGCGCCCGCCAGGAGGATCTGGTCCGCATCCTCGATGAACTGGACGACCGTACTCAGCGTCTTGAAGACGAGAAACAGGGTCTCGAGAAGCAGCGCGACGAGCTGGAGAACAGCTCCGACCAGGCGGAGGAGGCCCGCAAGCAGACGCTCGAGAAGGAGCGGCAACTGGGCATCCTCGCGGGCACCGTGACCGCGCAGGGGCCCGGGATCACGGTGACCATCGGGGACACGAAAGGGACGGTCGAGGCGGACATGCTGCTCGACGCCATCCAGGAACTGCGCGCGGCGGGTGCGGAGGCGATCCAGGTGAACGGCGTACGGGTCGTCGCCGGCACGTACCTGGCGGACACCGACAAGTCCGTCAGTGTCGACGGGAACAAGATCAACGCGCCCTATCGTTTCCAGGTCATCGGCAAGCCGCAGGACCTCGAACCGGCTCTCAACATTCCTGGAGGAGTGGTGCAGACTCTGGAGAAGGAACAGGCCACCGTTACTGTGGAGCGGTCGAGCAAGATCGTCGTGGACGCCTTGCGAGCGGCGGAGCGGCCTGACTACGCTCGGTCGTCCTCCCAGTGAACCGACGGTGCATGGGGGGCGTCCGGCGAGGGCATGAGGTTGCGGGGGGTCGGCGCACCGATTGGGTGGTGCGTGGTGGAAACTGTCTGGCGGAGACGGACGTTGTGAAGGTGTCCGGGTCGGCCAGTGCGTTCAGTAAGGGTTCGTCCTGCCCCACGGGCGGGTCTGTTTCGGTCAAGGGGAATCGCCCGTGAAGTTGTTTGCGAAGTTGTTCGGCAAGAGCGCGCGAGAGGGCAGCGGCGACAACGCGACCGCCCGTCATCGCGCACAGCCCGACGCGGAGGGCCGACGCCCGATGTACCGGGACCAGGTGGGTGGTCCGGGCGCGCCGTCTGTTGACCCTGCTCAGTCCGGCGGCATAGGTTTCGGCCAGCCCTCGGCCCCGGGTACGGGTGGAGGGTTCCACCCCGACCCGTACGCGTCGAACGCCCCGGCGGGGCAGCCGCGGCAGGAGGATCCGTCCATGTCGGCCCTGGTGTGTACGAGGTGCGGCAACCGCAACGCGGAGAACAGCCGCTTCTGCTCCAACTGCGGCGCTCCGCTGCGGGCCGGTGCGGTCCCGGAGCGCGCCTCCGAGACGACCTCCACGATCTCCATCTCCGGCCTGGAGGCGTACGACGCCGAGGTCACCGGCCAGACGGCGATCCCGGCGCTCTCCCCCGAGGCGCAGGCGGCCGTCGACGCGCTGCCGCTGGGCTCCGCGCTGCTGGTCGTGCGCCGCGGTCCGAACTCGGGCAGCCGCTTCCTGCTGGACGGCGAGCTGACCACCGCCGGTCGCCATCCGCAGAGCGACATCTTCCTGGACGACGTGACGGTCTCGCGCCGGCACGTGGAGTTCCGCCGCAGCCCCGACGGGTCGTTCACGGTCGCCGACGTCGGCAGCCTGAACGGTACGTACGTCAACCGGGAGCGCATCGACCAGGTCGCCCTGTCCAACGGTGACGAGGTGCAGATCGGCAAGTACCGGCTGGTGTTCTACGCGAGCCAGCGGGGTTACTGACCCGCCCCCGGGCCCCCGCCCGGGGAACCTCCAGGGAAGGTCCATGCTTCAAACACCGAGCGGCGGTGCCGGGCAAGGCGCCGCCGCCACGGACAGTGGGCTGATGAGCATCGGCGCAGTGCTGACCGCGCTGCGTGACGAGTTCCCCGACATCACCATCTCCAAGATCCGTTTCCTGGAGTCGGAGGGCCTCGTCGAGCCGCGGCGGACCCCGGCCGGGTACCGCAAGTTCAGCGTGCACGACGTCGAGCGCCTCGGCGAGGTGCTGCGCATGCAGCGGGACCACTATCTGCCGCTCAAAGTGATCCGCGAGCACTTGGACGCCGTGGAGCGCGGCGAGGCCGTCGCCCTGCCGCGGGTCGGCCGGCAGCGGGACGGGGAAGCCGGACCGGAGCCGGCCGAGAGCCCGACGGTGGCGCGGATCGGGCGGGACGAGCTGCTGGCCACGGCCGGGATCGACGAGCAGGAGCTGAAGGAGTGGGAGTCGTACGGGCTCCTCACCCCGCTGCCCGACGGGGCGTACGACGCCGAGGCGGTCACCGTGGCGTCGCTGGTGGTGCAGCTGGGGCGGTTCGGGATCGAGCCTCGGCACCTGCGGGTGATGAAGGCCGCCGCCGACCGGGAGGCCGGGCTCGTGGACCAGGTGGTGGCCCCGCTGAAGCGGCACCGCAACCCGCAGACCAGGGCACACGCGGAAGCCCGTACCAAGGAGCTGGCAGGGCTGGCGGTGAAGCTGCACGCCGCGTTGGTGCAGACCGCGCTCGGCGTGCGGCTGCCCTGAAACGGGCGGGACCGCCGATCCGGACCACCCGCCGGGTCCCGGCCCGCACGACCCACCCGGCGCCGGTCCGGATCACCACCCGATCCGGACCCGGATCGCCCACCCGATCCCGGCCCGACTACCCAAACGTCCCGGGCACGGCCTAGGGTTGCTGTGTGAACGAGCTCGATGTCGTAGGTGTCCGGGTCGAGATGCCCTCCAACCAGCCGATCGTGCTGCTGCGCGAAGTGGGCGGCGACCGCTACCTTCCCATCTGGATCGGACCGGGGGAGGCGACGGCGATCGCCTTCGCCCAGCAGGGCATGGCTCCCGCGCGGCCGCTGACGCACGACCTGTTCAAGGACGTGCTGGAAGCCGTCGGCCAGGAGCTCACGGAAGTGCGCATCACCGACCTGCGTGATGGGGTCTTCTACGCCGAGCTGGTCTTCGCGAGCGGGGTCGAGGTCAGTGCCAGGCCGTCCGACGCCATAGCGCTGGCCCTGCGCACCGGTACGCCGATCTACGGCAGCGACACGGTCCTCGACGACGCCGGCATCGCCATTCCGGACGAGCAGGAGGACGAGGTGGAGAAGTTCCGCGAGTTCCTCGACCAGATCTCGCCCGAGGACTTCGGGACCAGCAACCAGTGAGACGCGGCCCCGTTCGCGCACATCCGGCTAGCCTTTCCCGGGACAAGGCACGGGAAACCACTCGTAGGGTGATTATCACTCGGCGTGCCGAGTGTGGCGATCGTTGACGCACCCTTGGTGACTGCCTACCTTCGAGGAGGCAGGTCAAGGACGGAGGTCGGCGTGAGAATCAGCGGCGACGGTACGGTTGGGGGTGGCCCCGGGCACGGTCTCGGGGCAGGCGGTCCGTACCCGCCCCCGGGCTCCAGGTTCGGCGCGAGCACGGGCCACGCCCAGCACGGTGGCGCGGCCGATCCCGGTCCGCGGCGACCGGCAGCCGTGCCGACCAGCGGAGGGGCGACGTCCATGGCGTCCGAGCAGATCGGCTATCGCGGCCCGACGGCCTGCGCGGCCGCCGGCATCACCTACCGGCAACTCGACTACTGGGCCCGCACGGGCCTCGTCGAGCCCAGCGTGCGGCCCGCGCACGGCTCCGGAACGCAGCGCCTGTACAGCTTCCGCGATGTGGTCGTGCTGAAGATCGTCAAGCGCTTCCTCGACACCGGTGTGTCCCTGCAGAACATCCGCACCACCGTCCAGCACCTGCGGGAGCGCGGTTTCCGCGACCTGGAGCGGATGACGCTGATGAGCGACGGCGCCACCGTCTACGAGTGCACGTCTCCCGACGAGGTGCACGCGCTGCTCCAGGGGGGCCAGGGCGTCTTCGGGATCGCCGTGGGCGTGGTGTGGCGGGACGTGGAGAGCGCGCTGTCCCAGCTGCACGGCGAGCGGATCGACACGGGGGAGACCCTGGTCGGGCACAATCCGGCCGACGAGCTGGCCCGGCGGCGGAACAACCGGGCGGTCTGAACCGCGCGGCGCCGCGGGTTGCCCCCGCCGGTGACGGCGGGATTGTCAGTGGCGTAGGGCAGCATCGGAGATGTGAGAACCGCGCCCACGATCCTGCATCTCGACATGGATGCCTTCTTCGCCTCGGTGGAGCAGGCGTCCAAGCCGAGCCTGCGCGGGAAGGCCGTGGTGGTGGGCGGCCTCGGGCCGCGCGGCGTGGTCGCCACCTGCTCCTACGAGGCGCGGGTGTTCGGGGTGCACTCCGCGATGCCGATGGGACAGGCCCGACGGCTCGCGCCGCATGCCGCCTACCTCGTTCCGCGCTTCGAGCTCTACCGGTCGATCAGCGAGCAGGTGATGCGGCTGCTGCGGGAGCTGTCGCCGCTGGTGGAGCCGCTGAGCCTGGACGAGGCCTTCGTGGACCTGGAGGCCGGCGGGGTGGCCCGGGACGCGGAGTCGGCGCGAGGAGCCGGGGAGAAGCTGCGCGCGGACATCCGCACCGTCACCGGCCTCACCGGCTCCGTGGGGCTCGCCGCCTCCAAGATGCTCGCCAAGATCGCCTCGGAGCAGGCCAAGCCCGACGGACTGGTGCTCATCCCGCCGGGGACCGAGCGGGCCATGCTGGAGCCGATGACGGTGCGCACGCTGCCCGGGGTGGGACCGGCCACAGGGGACCATCTGCGGCGGGCCGGCATCACCACGGTCGGCGAGATAGCCGAGGCGGGCGAGGACGAGCTGGTGCGGCTGCTGGGCAAGGCGCACGGCCACGCCCTGTACGCCATGGCGCTGGCCCGGGACGAGCGGCCGGTGGTGGCCGAGCGGGAGACCAAGTCGGTGTCCGTCGAGGACACCTACGACGTGGACATCCACGACCGGGTCCGGGTCGGCGTCGAGGTGGGGCGGCTGGCGGACCGCTGTGTGCGGCGGCTGCGCGCCTCCGGCCTGTCCGGGCGGACCATCGTGCTCAAGGTGCGCAGATACGACTTCTCCACGCTCACCCGCTCCGAGACCCTGCGCGGACCCACCGACGACCCCGCGGTGGTGCGCGAGGCGGCGGCCAGACTGCTGGACTCGGTGGACACCACGGGCGGTGTGCGGCTGCTCGGGGTGGGCGTCAGCGGACTCGCCGACTACACGCAGGAGGACCTGTTCGCCCAGGCGGCGGGGGGCCGGGCGGAAGAGCCGGCCGAGGAGACCGAGGCGGAGCCCGCCGAGGAGCACAGACCCTCGCCCGTGGAGCGCCGGTGGCCGGCGGGACACGACGTGCGGCACACGGAGCTGGGGCACGGCTGGGTGCAGGGCAGCGGTCTCGGACGGGTCACCGTGCGGTTCGAGACGCCGTACTCGCGGGTCGGGCGGGTGCGGACCTTCCCGGTGGACGACCCGGAGCTGTCCCCCACGGATCCGCTGCCGCTGGTCGCGGAACCGGAGGGCGGGGCGGCTCAGCCCTCGTCGTTGCCCTTGCCCTTGCCCGCCAGCTTGCCGAAGTCGTGGTCCGGAGGCGGGGGAGCGGCCGCCACGTCCAAGCCGTAGTGGTGGTAGAGCTGGAGTTCCTGCTCGGGCGAGAGGTGGCGGCCCACGCCGAAGTCGGGCGCCTCCTTGATCAGCGCCCGGTCGAAGGGCACCCGCAGGGCCCCGTCGATCAGCTCGCTGGGCTCCAGCGGGACGAAGGCGTCCCGACTGAAGAGACCGGTTCGTATCGCCGCCCACTCGGGGACGCCGGTGGCATCGTCGAGGTAGACCTCGTCCACGGTGCCGATCCTGGTGCCGTCGCGGTCGAACGCCTTGCGGCCGATCAGGTTCCGCGGATCGATGTCAGTACGCACGGGGCCCTCCACTTGATCGCACCACTGGGCCGCACTGGGGTCGCACACCAGCCGCCTAATCATCCGTAAGTACTACAAAAGAGCACAAGTGGCCGGTCGGCCACTCGAAGTCCGTGCGGCAGGCTCGCTGGTACGCTGGCAAACGGCTGCTGACCCCGCGCGGGAGAGTCCTCCGGACACCATCGGAGGCGCCGAAGGAGCAAATCCTCCCCGGAATCTCTCAGGCTCACGTACCGCACGGACGAGGTCACTCTGGAAAGCAGGGCGGGTGTCGACGGCTTCCGCTCTCACCGACGGTGAAAGCCGGGAGAGCCCCAGGGCTCGCCCGGTGAAGCTCTCAGGTTGAGATGACAGAGGGGGAGGCCGTCCGGGTACCCGCGCCGTGGTGCCCCTCGAAGGTCGTCAGACCAGGAGGCCTCCGCAATGACCGCCCACCGCACTCCGCTCTCCGAACTCGAACAGGCCATGCCTTTCGAGCAGCGCCACATCGGCCCCGACCACGAGGCCAGGGCCAAGATGCTCGCGCAGGTCGGTTACGGTTCGCTCGACGAACTGACGACCGCCGCGGTGCCGGATGTGATCAAGAACGTCGACCGGCTGGACCTGCCGGGCGCGCGCTCCGAGGCCGAGGTGCTGGCCGAGCTGCGTTCCCTGGCCGACCGCAACCAGGTCCTCGGCTCCATGATCGGCCTCGGCTACCACGGCACGTTCACCCCGCCGGTGATCCTGCGCAACGTCATGGAGAACCCGTCCTGGTACACGGCGTACACGCCGTACCAGCCGGAGATCTCCCAGGGGCGCCTCGAAGCCCTGCTGAACTTCCAGACGATGGTCGCCGAGCTGACCGGCCTGCCCACCTCCGGTGCCTCGCTGCTCGACGAGGGCACCGCCGCCGCCGAGGCGATGGCCCTCTCCCGGCGCATGGGCAAGAACAAGAAGGGCCTGTTCCTGGTCGACGCGGACGCCCTGCCGCAGACCGTCGCCGTGATACAGACCCGTGCCGAACCGACCGGTGTCGAGGTCGTCGTCGCCGACCTCAGCGAGGGCATTCCGGCCGAGGTCGCCGAGCGGGAGATCAACGGCGTCCTGATCCAGTACCCGGGGGCCTCCGGTGCCGTCCGCGACATCAAGCCGGTGATCGACCGGGCGCACGAGCTCGGCGCGCTCGTCACCGTCGCCGCCGACCTGCTCGCCCTCACGCTGCTCACCTCGCCCGGCGAGCTGGGCGCGGACATCGCCGTCGGCACCACGCAGCGCTTCGGCGTGCCGATGGGCTTCGGCGGACCGCACGCCGGCTACATGGCCGTGCACGAGAAGTTCGCCCGCAGCCTCCCCGGCCGCTTGGTCGGCGTCTCCGTGGACGCCGACGGCAACAAGGCCTACCGCCTGGCCCTGCAGACCCGCGAGCAGCACATCCGCCGCGAGAAGGCCACCAGCAACATCTGCACCGCGCAGGTGCTGCTCGCCGTCATGGCCGGCATGTACGCGGTCTACCACGGTCCCGAGGGCCTGCGGGCCATCGCCCGCCGCACCCACCGGTACGCCACGATCATCGCCGCCGGTCTCGCCGAGGGCGGCGTCGAGATCGTCCACGGCGCCTACTTCGACACCGTCACCGCACGGGTGCCCGGCCGGGCCGACGCGATCGTGCACGCCGCCCGCGAGAACGGCATCAACCTGCGCCTCGTCGACGCCGACCACGTGTCGCTGGCCTGCGACGAGACCACCACCCGCGCGCAGGTCGGCGGCGTGTGGAACGCGTTCGGCGTCGAGGGCGACATCGAGGCGCTGGACGCCGCCACCGAGGAGACGCTGCCCGAGGCGCGGCTGCGCACCGACGACTTCCTGACCCACCCCGTCTTCCACCAGCACCGCTCCGAGACCGCGATGCTGCGCTACCTGCGCCGCCTCGCCGACCGGGACTACGCGCTGGACCGCGGCATGATCCCGCTGGGCTCGTGCACCATGAAGCTCAACGCGACCACCGAGATGGAGCCGGTCACCTGGCCCGAGTTCGGCGCGCTGCACCCCTTCGCACCCGCCGAGCAGGCGCAGGGCTACCTGACCCTCATCCGCGAGCTGGAGGAGCGGCTCGCCGAGGTCACCGGGTACGACAAGGTCTCCCTCCAGCCGAACGCCGGGTCGCAGGGCGAGTTCGCCGGACTGCTCGCCGTCCGCGGCTACCACCGCGCCAACGGCGACGACCAGCGCACCGTCTGCCTCATCCCGTCCTCCGCGCACGGCACCAACGCCGCGAGCGCCGTGATGGCCGGCATGAAGGTCGTCGTGGTCAAGACCGCCGAGGACGGCGAGATCGACGTCGAGGACCTGCGCGCCAAGATCGACAAGCACCGCGACGAGCTGGCCGTGCTGATGATCACGTACCCCTCCACGCACGGTGTCTTCGAGGAGCACGTCGCCGACATCTGCGCCCGGGTGCACGACGCGGGCGGCCAGGTCTACGTGGACGGCGCCAACCTCAACGCCCTGGTCGGTCTCGCCAAGCCGGGCCACTTCGGCGGCGACGTCTCCCACCTGAACCTGCACAAGACCTTCTGCATCCCGCACGGCGGCGGCGGTCCCGGGGTGGGCCCCGTGGCCGTACGGTCGCACCTGGCGCCGTACCTGCCCAACCACCCGCTGCAGCCCGCGGCGGGGCCGCAGACCGGTGTCGGGCCGATCTCGGCGGCGCCGTGGGGCTCGGCCGGGATCCTGCCGATCTCCTGGTCCTACGTCCGGCTGATGGGCGGCGAGGGCCTCAAGCGGGCCACGCAGGTGGCCGTGCTGTCCGCCAACTACATCGCCAAGCGCCTGGAGCCGCACTTCCCGGTGCTCTACACGGGCCCGGGCGGGCTGGTCGCGCACGAGTGCATCATCGACCTGCGTCCGCTGACCAAGGCGACCGGCGTCAGCGTCGACGACGTCGCCAAGCGGCTGATCGACTACGGCTTCCACGCGCCGACGATGTCCTTCCCGGTGGCCGGCACGCTGATGATCGAGCCGACCGAGTCCGAGGACCTGGCCGAGCTGGACCGGTTCTGCGAGGCGATGATCGCCATCCGCGCGGAGATCGAGAAGGTCGGCTCCGGCGTCTGGTCCTCCGACGACAACCCGCTGCGCGCCGCCCCGCACACCGCGGCCGCGCTGGGCGGCGAGTGGGACCACGCGTACACCCGCGAGGAGGCCGTCTTCCCGGCCGGGGTGTCCGCCGCCGACAAGTACTGGCCGCCGGTGCGCCGCATCGACCAGGCCTACGGCGACCGGAACCTGGTCTGCTCCTGCCCGCCGCTGGACGCCTACGAGGACTGAGCGGTCCGTGCCGAAGGCCCCGCCCCCTCGGGCGGGGCCTTCGCCGTGGGCGGCCCCGGCTACGCGGTGGCGAGTGCGACCTCGGTGGACTTGACGAGGGCGATGACGTCGGAACCCACGAAGAGGCCCAGTTCCTCGGCCGCCTCCCTGGTGATCACGGCGGTGAGCTCGGCGTCCTCGATGGCGAGGTGCGCGACCGCCATGACCTGGCCGAGCACGAGCCGGGTGACCGTGCCGGACAGCCGGTTGCGGATCGACAGGCCGTCGGCCCTGCCGGTGGCGAGGGAGATCTCCGTCGACTTCACCAGGGCGCGGACGGCCGCTCCGGGGCTCAGGCCGAGATCGTCGGCGGCCTCCCGGGTGATGGCCGCGGTGAGGTGCCGGCCCCCGGACAGGCGGACCCTGACCGTTGCCATGGCCTCGCCCGGGGTGACGGCGGTGACGGTGCCGGGGAGCTGGTTGCGGATGCTCAGGCTCATGGGGGCACCGTAGCCCGGGCGAGGCGCTATGCCGGGTATGCGTGGGTCTGCGTCGCCTTCACCGCCGCCCACACCGGTGCGCCCGGGTGCAGGCCCAGCTCGGCCGCGGCGACCGTGGTGAGGTCGGCGGCGAGCGCGAGTTCGCCCGTGAGGTCCACACGGATCTGGTCGCCGTGGGACTCCAGGCCCGCGACCTCGCAGCGCCACAGGTTGCGCGCGCTGGAGCCGGCGGGGCGCGCGCCGTACAGGGTCACGGCGCTCGGCGGGAACGCGACGAAGACCGGGCCCGCCAGGTCCTCGGTGGTGGTGATGGCGGGGCCCGTGCCGAGCCGCACGGTGTGGCCCTCGGCCCGTCCCCGGTAGAGGTTCAGGCCGACCAGCTGGGCGATGTAGTCCGTGCGGGGCCGGCGGGCGATGTCGGCGGGCCCGCCCTCCTGGACGACCGCGCCGTCCTCGATGACGACCAGCCGGTCGGCCAGCACCATGGCGTCCAGCGGGTCGTGCGTGACCAGGACGGCGACGGCCTCGAACTCGGCGAGATGGCGGCGCAGCTGGGCCCGCACCTCCAGCCTGGTCCTGGCGTCCAGGGCCGCGAGCGGTTCGTCCAGCAGGAGCAGCCGGGGACCGGTGGCCAGGGCGCGGGCGAGCGCGACGCGCTGGGCCTGGCCGCCGGAGAGGCGGCGCGGTTTGGCATCCGCGTGACCGGCCAGCCCCATGCGGTCCAGCCACGCGGCGGCCCGCGCCCGGGCCTCCGCCTTGCGCGCGCCCCGGCAGCGCGGTCCGAAGGCGACGTTGTCGAGGGCGGTCAGGTGCGGGAAGAGCAGGTAGTCCTGGAAGACGACGCCGACCGGGCGGGACTCCGGCGGCGTACGGTCCAGCTCGGCGCCGTCCAGGCGCAGGTGGCCGCCGCTGAGCGGGACCAGACCGGCGAGCGCGCGCAGGGCGGTGGTCTTGCCCGCGCCGTTGGGTCCGAGCAGGGCCACGACCTCGCCGGGCGCGGCGGTGAGCGCGACGTCCAGGCGGAAGGTGCCGCGGTCCACGACGAGCCGGGCGTCCAGGCCGACCTCGCTCCGAGGGGCTTCGGGGGCGTCCATGGCGGCCTTCCGTTCACCGGTGTCGGTCATGACGCACTCATCCAGCGGTCCCGCAGACCTGCCAGTACGGCGATGGAGACGGCCAGCAGCACCAGGCTGAGGGCGATCGCCGCCGCCGGGTCGTTCTGCAGGGCGAGGTAGACGGCCAGCGGCATGGTCTGGGTCCGACCGGGGAAGTTGCCCGCGAACGTGATCGTCGCCCCGAACTCGCCCAGGGCCCGCGCCCAGGCCAGCACGGCACCCGCCGCGATGCCCGGCGCGATCAGCGGGAGCGTCACCCGGCGGAACGCGGTGAAGCGGGAGGCGCCCAGGGTGGTGGCGGCCTCCTCGTAGCGCGGGTCGGCGGCGCGCAGGGTGCCCTCCACGCTGATGACCAGGAACGGCATCGCCACGAACGTCTCCGCGAGGACGACGCCCGTCGTCGTGAACGGCAGGGTGATCCCGAACCAGGCGTCGAGCCACTGCCCGATGACCCCGTCCCGTCCGAAGGCCAGCAGCAGCGCGACGCCGCCCACCACCGGCGGCAGCACCAGCGGCAGCGTCACCAGCGCACGGACGAACCCACGGCCGGGGAAGTCGGTTCGGGCCAGCAGCCAGGCCAGGGGCACGCCCACCAGCAGGCTCAGCACGGTCGCGGACGTCGCGCACAGCAGCGACAGCCGCAGGGCCTGCCACACCTCGGGGCTCGACAGCTGCTCCGACAGACCGCTCCACGGTGCGCGGATCACGAGGGCGAGCAGGGGCAGCAGCAGGAAGGCCAGGCCGAGCAGGGCGGGCACCAGCAAGGGGAGCGGCACGGTGCGCCCCCGGCGGCGGGAACGGCGCGGTCCACCGGTCCCGGGGTCGGCTCCGGTCGGTGCGGGCTTCGGCGCGGCGGACTCGGTCACGGGGTGCGGAACCCGGCTCCGGTGAGCACCCGCTGCCCCTCGGCGGACTTCACCAGCTCGACGAACGCCCTGGCCGCGTCGGCGTTGGGGGCGTCCTTGAGGAGGGTGATCGGGTAGTCGTTGACCGCCTCGGCCGATTCCGGGAAGTCGACGCCCGTCACCTTCCCGCCGGCGGCCTTCACGTCGGTCCTGTAGACGACCGCGGCGTCCGCCTCCTTCAGCTCGACCTTGGTGAGGGCGGCCTTGACGTCCTGCTCGTAGGAGACCGGGGTGAGTTCGAGGCCGGCGGCCTCCAGGGCCTTCCGGGCCGCCGCGCCGCACGGCACGTTCCGGTCGCACAGCACGACCTTGAGGCCGGACCCGGTGAGGTCCTTCAGGGAGGAGACGTGGTCGGGGTTGCCGGGCAGGGTGGCGATCTCCAGCTGGTTGCGCACGAAGGTGGCGGGGGTGCCGGCCGCGGCACCGGCGTCGGTCACGGTGGCCATCGTCTTCGGACTGGCGGAGGCGAACACGTCAGCGGGGGCACCCCCGATGATGCCGGCGGCCAGGGTGTCGCTGCCGGCGAAGTTGAAGGTGACCTCGGTACCCGGGTGCCGCTTCTCGAAGGTCTCGCCGAGGGTCGTGAAGCTCTCCTTGAGCGAGGCGGCGGCGAAGACGGTGACCTGGCCGGAGAGCTTTGCGGAGGACGACGAGGCGGCGGAGTCCGTACCCGAGTCGGAGTCCGTGTCCGAGGACGACGAGCACGCGCTCAGGGCCAGCAGCGCGGCGGCTCCGGCGGCGGCCATCCGCGCGGTTCGGCGGATGCGGTGGATCCTGGGCACGGAACGGGTCATCACGGGCCACTCCCTCGGCGTTCTGGGCAGGTGCCGACCGCTCGGCGGCCGAGTGAACGGTGCCCCCCATTGCGTCGATCATACTTCCGCATCTGCGAGGGGTATGTCTCCTGTCTCATCGCATGAGCAAGCTACGTGTGACAAAAGACTGGCATGTGCGTTCGCACGGTCTCCGGGGTGCCGTCGCGCGTCATCCGGCGGGGCGATCACGTCCTGTCGATATGGACATTCGTCGACTTCACCCGGGCGGTGGCCTCCACGCCGACCTCCAGGCCGAGTTCCTCCACCGCCTCCCTGGTCAGCAGGGAGACGAGCCGGTGCGGACCGGCCTGGATCTCGACCTGGGCGGCGACGTCCCCGAGCTTGATCGCGGTCACGATCCCGGGAAACGCGTTGCGGACCGAGGTGTGCGAGGTCTCCTCGTCGGCGCCGCCGGAACGGGCGAGTTCGACCGAGAACGCGGCCAGGTCGCGTCCGTCGACGACGCGCCGCCCGCCCTCGTCGCGGCGGGTGGTGATCCGGCCCGCGTCGGCCCAGCGGCGCGCGGTGTCCGGGCTGACGCCGAGCAGCCGCGCCGCCTGGCCGATCGTGTAGGACTGCATGCCGGTCACGATAGGCCGCGGGAGCGCGACGTCGGACTCGGGGCCCGCCGACGCCGGGCGCCGGCGGCGACGAGGGTGAGGATCGCGGGAGCGCTCAGTCGGAGGCCGCCGCCCCGGGCGGGGGTGCCGTGCTGGAACGGAGGATCAGGTCCGTGCCCAGTTCGACCCGCGGCGGGTCCGGCCGTTCGTCGCGGGGCTGGCACAGCACGGTACGCGCGGCAGCCCTGCCCATGTCGGCGAGCGGCTGGCGCACGGTCGTCAGGGGCGGGGCCGACCAGCGGACCTCCGGGAGGTCGTCGAAACCGACGACGCTCATGTCCTGCGGCACCCTGAGGCCCCGCCGGCGCAGCGCCTCGATCGCGCCGAGCGCCATCTGGTCGCAGGCCGCGAAGACGGCCGTCGGCGGCTCGGGCCGGCCCAGCAGGGCGCCGCAGGCCGCGAACCCCGATTCGTGGCGGAAGTCGCCGGGGACGATCAGGGACTCGTCCACCGCGATGCCGGCGTCCTCCAGGGCGGCGCGGTAGCCGTCCTGGCGGGCCCGCGAGCACAGCAGCCGCGGCGGCCCGGCGATCAGGCCGATCCTGCGGTGTCCCAGAGCCAGCAGGTGCTCGGTGGCCGCCAGAGCGCCCGACCGGTTGGCGGCGCCGACGGTCGGCACGTCGAGGGCGGGGGAGCCCGCCGGGTCGACGACGACCAGCGGTACGCCGAGGATCCGCAGCTCCTGGTGGAGCACGGGGTCCAGGGCGGAGGTGACGAGAACGACGCCGTCACAGGCCCGGGCCCGCAGATTGCGCGCCCACTGACGGGCGTCGCCCGAGCGTCCGTGGACCGCGGAGACCACGGTGCCGACCCCGGCGGCGTGGGCCACCTCCTCGACCCCGCGGATGATCTCCACGGCCCAGGGGCCGTCCAGGTCGTTGAAGACCAGGTCGATCAGTCCGGCCCGGCGGCCGGGTGCCGCGGCGCGCTTGCGGTACCCGTGCCGGCGCAGCAGTTCCTCCACCCGCGCCCTGGTGCCGGGCGACACGTCCGAGCGGCCGTTCACGACGCGGGACACGGTCGGTACCGAGACGCCCGCGCGGCGGGCGATGTCCGTGATCGTGACCCTGCCTGGGCGGCCGGAGGCCGTTTCGGCCCGGGTTTCGTCCGCCACCACTTTCCCCACCCCCGCCGAGACCGACCGCAATCTCCAGGAGTCTTCCGGAAACGGGGCGCGCGGGGGAAGGCGTTCCGGACCAGGAAACCGGGCCGTCACCCCGTCGGTGAGGGCAGATGACGCGCAGTGACCGTCCCAGGACGCGCGTGGGGGCCGGTGCGCAGCCATGGCTGCGGGCCGGCCCCGAGATGCACCGGGCGCGGTGGCGCCGCCCCGGCGGGTGGTCAGGCGGCTGTCGTCAGGCCCGCGCCGACGGGGCGATGCGGGGCGATGGCCTGACCGTCCGGCAGAAGCTCACCGGTGTCCTCGAAGAGGACGACACCGTTGCACAGCAGGCTCCAGCCCTGCTCCGGGTGGTGCGCCACGAGACGGGCGGACTCCCGGTCGGCGGAGACGGCTGAGGGGCACGGTGGCTGGTGCTGGCACATGAGTGGGGTCTCTCGGTCCGTGGTGATGGGTGTGTTCGTTGTCTGGTCTGTCCCGCGGCGTGAAGCTTCGTTCATGGCCGCCCCCCGTTGTGTGAGTCGTTCCGAACCCAGTGTTGCCCCACGGGCGTCGATCCGCAGGTATTTCGCAGCACCGCTTCTCACAGGTTGATGACGCGTCACCCGCGCGGACGGTTCAGCTCAACAGCACTGTCACTTCGGGTGGTTCGGCATGGCCGGATGGGGCTAGTCCGCGCGGGTGGGCGGGGGAGAGGTGCGGCGGGGCAGGTCAGGCGGGGGAACCCAGCAGGCGCGTCGGCGTCACCCGGTGGGTGAGGACCGGCAGCAGTTCGGCGACCCGGTGCGGCCGGTGCGCCGCGATGCCGGGCGGGGCCGGTGCCAGCGGCACCAGCAGGTCGTTGGCCGCGGGGTGACCGGCGCCGGCGTCCGCGGTGCAGTCGCCGTGCAGCCACAGCGTCAGCATGTACAGCTCGGGAACGGAGAGCAGGCGCGGCTGGTAGGGCTGGGTCACCGACTCGGCCTGCCGCAGCGCGCGCTCGGTCGAGGCGACGTAGGGGCCCTCGAAGAAGTGCGAGAAGGCCCAGCCGTCCGGCGTCAACATCGTCTCCGCCGCCGCCACCACACGCTCCCCGCAGCGGATGTGGAACCGCCACCCGGCCAGCCGCGTGGCCGCCACGCCCTGCGCCGTGACCCGGTCGAGCACGTGCACCGGAAGCGGCAGTTCGGGTGTGGCGGGTCCCTGGGCGCCGAGCAGCGCGGGGGTCCGGGCCTCGCGGACCGCGGTGGGCGAGGAGAGGGCGGTGAGGACGGAGCGCAGGGCGGGCACGGGGGCCTGGGGGACACGCAGGGGCATGAGGGTCGCCTCTCATTCGAAGGCACGGTGGCACGAGGGCGGAGCAGGGCGGACGACGCTGTCGGCTCACAGAGCTGGGGAAGGCAGGGGCCGGGTCCGGGAACCGAGATGCGGGAGAGGCCTGCCGCGCGGCGGCGCGACGGCAGGATCCTTCGACCGTGGGCGCCGATCCGCTGCCTTGTCCGCGGAGTTTATACGACATGTGTTCACACTGTGTTTCGGCTAGCCGATCCGGGTAACCAGTACAAGGTTGAATTCGGCCGCCGATATGCGAGAATTTTCCGGCTTTCGGACCGGGTGTACCGCGATGACCTCCGGGAATGCTCACCGAGCGGTCGGCCAATTGTCGTCGGCGTTTTTCACGAGTTACCGGCCCGGGAAACTGCTCCGCGCGCCATGCCCGGTGAATGTGCCACCGGTCACACCGGCACAGCGTAGCGGCTGCCGGTCCGGTCCGGGGACGTTATCGATCGCTTCGGCTGGGCATCATCCCACCTGACCGGCCACCGGCCAGCGGCGGCCGGATCTTCCACTCATCGCTCCGAGAAGGGACTCTTCCATGGGGGAGAAGGTCGTGGCAGGTCAGTTCGACCTGTCCGATCGCCAGCGCTACCGCGAGAAGCTCCAGCGGTGCCTGACGGGTCTGGAGCGACTTCTGGCGGAGAAGCGGTTCGACCGTCCCAAGAACCTGATGGGGCTGGAGATCGAATTGAATCTCGTCGGTGCCGACGGGATGCCGAAAATGTTGAATGCGCAAGTCCTCGAACGCATCGCGAGCCGTGACTTCCAGACCGAACTCGCCATGTTCAACCTCGAGGTCAACATTGCCCCCCACCGCCTCGGCGGCCGGGTATTCGACCGGCTCGCCGAGGAGATCCGTACGTCCCTGGCATATGCGGACCGCAAGGCGGGCGAGGTGGACGCGGGAATCGCGATGATCGGCATTCTGCCGACGCTGGACCGGGACGACCTGGTCTCGTCCAACCTCTCCGCGGTCGACCGCTACGCCCTGCTCAACGAACAGATCGTGGCCGCCCGCGGCGAGGACTTCACCCTCGACATCGAGGGCATCGAGCGCCTGACCTGCACCTCCAAGTCGATCGCCCCGGAGGCCGCCTGCACCTCGGTGCAACTGCACCTGCAGGTCACCCCGGACCGCTTCGCCGCCGTGTGGAACGCGGCCCAGGCCGTCACCGCCGCGCAGATCGCCCTCGGCGCCAACGCGCCCTTCCTCTTCGGCCGCGAACTGTGGCGGGAGTCCCGGCCCCCGCTGTTCCAGCAGTCCACCGACACCCGCCCGCCCGAACTGCAGGCCCAGGGGGTCAGGCCGCGCACCTGGTTCGGGGAACGGTGGGTGACCTCGGCCTACGACCTGTTCGAGGAGAACCGGCGCTACTTCCCGGCCCTGCTGCCCATCTGCGACGACGAGGACCCGCTGGAGGTCCTCGACGCCGGCGGGGTGCCCTCGCTCTCCGAGCTCGTCCTGCACAACGGCACCGTCTACCGCTGGAACCGCCCCGTCTACGACATCGCCGACGGCGTCCCGCACCTGCGCGTCGAGAACCGCGTGCTGCCCGCCGGCCCCACCGTCACCGACGTCATCGCCAACGCCGCCTTCTACTACGGCGTCGTACGCGCGCTCGCCGAGGAGTCCCGGCCGGTGTGGACCCGGCTGCCGTTCGAGGCCGCCGCCGCCAACTTCGAGGCCGCGTGCCGGCACGGCATCGACGCCCGCTTCGAGTGGCCCCGGCGCGGGCGTCTCGGCGGCACCACCGAGGTCGACGCCGCCGTCCTCGTCCGCGACGAACTGCTGCCGCTCGCCGAGGCGGGCCTGGACGCCTGGGGCGTGGAGCCCGCCGACCGGGACTTCTACCTCGGCGTGATCGAGGAGCGGTGCCGGCGTCGGGTCAACGGCGCCTCGTGGCAGGCGGCCACCTTCCACCGGGCGCTGGAGGCGGGTCTGTCCCGGGAGGCCGCCCTGGCCGCCACGACCCGCCGCTACGTCGAGCTGATGCGGGAGGGCGACCCCGTGCACCTGTGGCCGGTGGGCCTGCCCGAAGCGGTGCCGCTGAGCTGACCGCCGCCGGGACCGCCCCCGCCGCGCGCCGCCCCATACTGATCGGGCAAGCTGTGACGTCCCAGCTGGAGGCAGGTGTGCATGGCGGAGGCGGGCCCGGTGGACGACGCGTTCCCTCAGAAGCGACTCGGTGAACAGCCCTTGACCGAGGAGCGGCTCTCACGGCGGATCCTGCGTGACGAGACGCTGCTCGTGCTCGCGCTGTCGCTCGGCGCGAGCGGTGTCTCCGCCCTCATCAGCTTCGTCGGCTCGCTCACCCGGCCGGGCGGGCTCAAGGACCAGGCGGCGACCCTCAACGCCTCCGCGGCGCCGGGCCGGCCCTGGCTCGACCTGGCCTGGCAGCTCTTCGGGATCACCACGGCACTCGTCCCGGTCGCCCTCGTCGCGCACTTCCTGCTGCGCGAGGGGCACAGCCTGCGCACCCTCGGCTTCGACCGCACCCGCCCGTGGCCGGACCTCGGCCGCGGGGCCGCCGTCGCCGCCGTCATCGGCAGCACCGGCATCGCCTTCTACCTGGCCGCCCGCGGCCTCAGCTTCAACCTCACCGTGGTACCCGAGGCGCTGCCCGACGTGTGGTGGAAGTACCCCGTGCTCATCCTCTCGGCGGTGCAGAACTCCGTCCTGGAGGAGGTCATCGTCGTCGGCTACCTGCTGCGCCGGCTCGACCAGCTCGGCTGGAGCACGGGCGCGTCGCTGGCGGCCAGCTCGGTGCTGCGCGGCTCGTACCACCTCTACCAGGGGATCGGCGGGTTCGTCGGCAACATGGTGATGGGCGTGGTCTTCGTCTACCTGTACCGCCGCTGGGGGCGGGTGGGCCCGCTGGTGGTGGCCCACTCGCTGCTCGACATCGGGGCCTTCGTCGGCTACGGGCTGCTCGCCGGGAAGGTGGACTGGCTGCCCACGGTGTGAGGGTCCCCGCCGCGTAGGGGTCCCCGCCCCGCGCCTGACCGCGCTCAGGCCAGCAGCTCGCCGTCGATCACCGTGACCGCGTGCCCGCTCAGCAGCGTGCGCCCGCCGCGCAGCCGGGTGCGCACCCGGCCGGGGCGTGACGATGCCTGGAGGCCGGTGAGGTCGGGGCGGCCCAGGCGCTCGGACCAGAAGGGCGCGAGGGCCGTGTGGGCGCTGCCGGTGACCGGGTCCTCGTCGATGCCGACGTTGGGGAAGAAGCAGCGGGAGACGTAGTCGTAGCCGCCGGCCGGGTCCTCGGCGCGGGCGGTGGCGATGACGCCGCGCTCGGAGTGGGCGCTCAGTGCCTCGAGGTCCGGCGTCAGGCCGCGGACGGTCTCCTCGTCGGCGACCTCGACCAGCAGGTCCCCGACGTTCGGCCCGGTGTCCAGGACGGTACGGGGCTCGGTGCCCAGGGCCGCGGCGACGCCCGCCGGGGTCTCGACCGGGGTGAGCGGCGCGGTGGGGAAGTCCAGGGTGATCGAGCCGTCCTCGTGGGGCGTCGCCACCAGGACGCCGCTGCGGGTGGCGAACCGCACCGCTCCCCGGTGGGCGCCCGTGGTGTGCAGGACGTGGGCGGTGGCGAGCGTGGCGTGGCCGCACATCGCGACCTCGGCGGCCGGCGTGAACCAGCGCAGCGCCCAGTCGGCCTCGCCGCCCGGGGCAGGCGGTGGGCGAACGCGGTCTCGGAGTGGTTGACCTCCAGGGCGATCCGCTGGAGCCGGTCGTCGTCCGGGAAGGCGTCGAGGAGCAGGACCCCGGCGGGGTTGCCGGCGAAGGGCCGGTCGGTGAAGGCGTCGACGATTCGGATGCGCATGCCCCGACGCTAGAGCCTGCCCGGGGCCGCCCACCAAGGCCAATTCCGGAGTGCTGGACCGCTTCCCGCGGGCTCAGTCGGCCTCCTGCGCCGCCGTAGGGCTCCCGGGGGGCTTCCCAGGGGCGTGCCCAGAGTTTCCAAGGGCTTGCCGCTTGCCATGCGAATGCTTCCGATATATCGTTGAGTTATCGCGACTGATCAACGACTGAATGGAGTGATGGCGATGCGCAACCACGGATACGAGCGTGGACACGGTGGACACGGCCCCGGACAGGGAGAAGGAGGCCCCTTCGGACCCTTCGGCCGAGGCGGCTTCGACGGCCGGCGTGCGGCCTTCGGCCCCTTCGGGCCGGGTGGCCCCGGCGGCCCCGGCGGGCCCTTCGGGCCGGGCTTCGGACACGGGGGCCCCTGGGGCGGCCGAGGGCGCGGCGGACCCAGGGGGAGGGCCCGGCGCGGTGACGTACGGGCCTCGATCCTGGCCCTCCTGAAGGACCGGCCGATGCACGGCTACGAGATGATCCAGGAGATCGCCGAGCGCAGCGGCGGGGCGTGGAAGCCCAGCCCCGGTTCGGTGTACCCCACCCTCCAGCTGCTGGAGGACGAGGGGCTGATCGCCAGCGAGAGTGAGGGCGGCAAGAAGCTCTTCGCGCTCACCCAGGCGGGCCGCACCGCGGCCGAGGAAGGCCCGGAGGCACCCTGGGAGGAGGCCTCGCGAGGTGTCGACTGGGAGGCGCTCAACGACATCCGGCAGGCCGGATTCGGACTGATGGAGGCCTTCGGCCAGGTCTGGAAGACCGGCAGCAAGGAGCAGCGGGAGAAGGCGCTCGCCGTCATCGGTGACGCCCGCAAGAAGCTGTACCTGATCCTCGCCGACGAGGACTGACACCCACCGGGACGCAGGGGCCCCGCGGAGGAGATCCGCGAGGCCCCTCCTTCCTGTCCTTCGCGTCCTTCGGGTCCTTCGTGCGCGGGTGCAGTGTCCGTGGGGGGCGGTCAGTCGACCCGTCGTATCACCGCCGCGTCGAAGACGTCCCACGCGCGCGGGAAGGCGCTCTCGTCGTGGCAGTGCCAGGCATCCCAGAACAGGTCGGCGAGCAGCGCCTCCGCGGGGGCGTCCACCCGGTACACGTACTGCCTGCCGTCGACGGCGGGCAGTGCCACGAGCCAGCACCTGCTCCTCATGCCCCTGTTCGACCCGCGAGCAAGCCATTCGGTTGCCCCAGGGGGCGCGAGGCAAGGCGGCGCGCGCCCGGCAGGCCGGAACGGCCTGATCTCATCCCCAAGGAGGAGATTCCGTCCCGGCGGGTCCACTCTGTGTGGGACGGCGAAATGCTTCCCGTCGGGGATGACCGGGCCCGGCGGGACTGATGAGCTGGGCGATGTGCAACCCCGTATCCCCCGGCAGTCGGCCGGCGAGCAAGGCGGCCGGTGGCCGGACGGCATTGACCTCGAGGACAGGTTCAGCGCGGAACTGGCCTCGGCGGTCTCCGGTGCCCGCCGCCGCGCGGTGCGGGACGGGGACCGGCAGATCGACACCGCCCACCTGCTGCACTCGCTGCTGGAGTGCGACGCGGAAGCCCGTGAGCTGCTCGGGGACGGGCCGCGGATCGTCCGCGTCCTCGGCTACCTCGTGCAGCGCAGCATCGGATACGGCCTGCGCTGGCAGAGCTCCGTCGAGGACTCCGGCGCCGTGCCGGTCGTCACCGGCACCGCCGGGTTCTCCGCCCCGGCCGCGGCGGCCCTGGAGGACGCCTGCGCCCGCGCCGCCCGGCGCGGGGCCGCGCGGGCCGCTGGCGTGGACCTGCTCGCCGCCCTGGTCGCGGACCCGCGCACGCGGGCCGTCGAGGTGCTGGCCCGCGCCGCCGTCGAACCGCCCGCCGTGCTCGCCCGCGTGGAGAGTCATGTCGAGCCGACATCCTGAGCACGTTCCCGCCGCACCCGCCGCACCCGCCCCCGGGCGCCACTCGGCCGTCCAGTCGCTGAGACAGGTGTCATTGGGGGTGACGCTCATGTCGACCCCTGTCATCATGTGCCGGTGCATACGACTGACAGCGCCCGCGGCAACCGCGGCAAGGGCACCGGGCTCGGACTGGCACTGGCCTCCGCGGTCGCCTTCGGAGGTTCCGGGGTCGCGGCCAAACCACTGATCGAGGCCGGACTCGATCCGCTCCACGTGGTGTGGCTGCGGGTGGCCGGAGCGGCCCTGGTGATGCTGCCGCTCGCCGTGCGCCACCGCACGCTGCCGCGCCGCCGTCCCGCGCTGGTCGCCGGGTACGGCCTGCTCGCCGTGGCCGGTGTGCAGGCCTGCTACTTCGCCGCCATCTCCCGCATCCCGGTGGGCGTCGCGCTGCTCGTCGAGTACCTGGCGCCCGCCCTGGTCCTCGGCTGGGTGCGGTTCGTACAGCGGCGGCCGGTCACGCGCGCCGCCGCGCTCGGGGTGGTCCTGGCGGTCGGCGGTCTCGCCTGTGTGGTCGAGGTCTGGTCGGGACTGGGCTTCGACGCCCTCGGACTGCTGCTCGCGCTCGGCGCCGCCTGCTGCCAGGTCGGCTACTTCGTCCTGTCCGACCAGGGCAGCGACGCCGGGGAGAAGGCGCCCGACCCGCTCGGCGTCATCGCCTACGGCCTGCTCGTGGGTGCCGCCGTGCTCACCGTCGTGGCCCGCCCCTGGTCGATGGACTGGTCCGTCCTCACCGGCACCGCCCGCATGGACGGCACACCCGTCGCCGCCGCCCTGCTGCTGGCCTGGATCGTGCTCATCGCCACCGTGCTCGCCTACGTCACCGGCATCGTGGCCGTGCGCCGGCTGTCGCCGCAGGTCGCCGGAGTCGTGGCCTGTCTCGAAGCGGTCATCGCGACCGTCCTGGCCTGGGTGCTGCTCGGCGAGCACCTCTCCGCCCCGCAGATCGTCGGCGGCGTCGTGGTGCTGGCCGGCGCCCTGATCGCCCAGTCCTCGACCCCCGCGAAGGGCTCCGCGGACCCGGTGGCCGGTGGGGGGCCCGAAAGGGAGTTGGCGAGCCGGGGCACGGCGACCTAGGGGGCGGATCATGCATGCCGACGCACTCGTCCTCCCGCCTCCGGCCGCCTGAGGCGGGCCCCTGTGACGAGCCCGGCGCGCTGTCGCCGGGCCGGACGGTGCTGCCCGCAGACGAAGGTCCCCGCGCCCCGGTCGCTCCGGGCCGCCCCGAACTTCTGCGCCTCGTGCGCGTCTGCGGAGAGAAAACGTGTCGAACGCCGTCTCCGGCCTGCCCGTCGGGCGTGGCCTCCTCTATCTGATCGTCGCCGGTGTCGCCTGGGGCACCGCCGGTGCCGCCGCCTCACTGGTCTACCGCGCCAGCGACATGGGTCCCGTCGCCCTGTCGTTCTGGCGCTGCGCGGTGGGGCTCGTCCTGCTGCTCGCCGCCCGCCCGCTGCGTCCGCGGGGGCGCCCGGCCGTCCGTGAACCCTTCGCCCGCAAGGCGCTGCGCGCCCTTGTCACCGGCATCGGGCTCGCGGTCTTCCAGACCGCCTACTTCGCCGCCGTGCAGTCCACCGGGCTCGCCGTGGCCACGGTCGTCACCCTCGGCGCGGGGCCCGTGCTGATCGCCCTCGGCGCGCGCCTCGCCCTCGACGAACACCTCGGGGCGGGCGGCGCCGCGGCGGTCGTGGGCGCGCTCGCCGGGCTCGTGGTGCTCGTCCTCGGCGGCGGGGGGACGACCGTCCGCCTGTCGGGTGTGCTCCTCGCGCTGCTGTCCGCCGCCGGGTACTCGGTGATGACCCTGCTCACCCGCTGGTGGGGCCGGGACGGCCGGACGGACGCGGCCGGCACGTCCGTGGGGGCGTTCGCCGTGACGAGTCTGTGCCTGCTGCCGCTCGCCCTGGTCGAGGGCCTGGTGCCGCACAGCACCGAACCGGTCCGGCTCCTGTGGCTCCTCGCCTACGTCGCCGCCGTCCCGACCGCCCTCGCCTACGGGCTCTACTTCGCCGGAGCGGCCGTCGTCCGGTCCGCCACCGTCTCCGTGATCATGCTCCTGGAGCCGGTCAGCGCCGCGGCGCTCGCCGTCCTGCTGCTCGGCGAGCACCTCACGGCGGCGACCCTGGCCGGCACCCTGCTGATGCTCGGCTCGGTCGCGGGGCTCGCGGTGGCGGAGACGCGGGCCGCGCGGGAGGCACGGACTCGACCTGCGCCGGCGTGACGGCGGGGCCCTCCCGCGGGACCCGGGTCCGAGGGCCGGGGCCTGACGCGCGGGACGGTGTCACCCGGCCGACAGGTAGTCGGGCAGCGCGATGCCGGGCGCCAGCGCCGGATCGGCGACCGGAGCCTCGTACCCCTTGCGCAACGGGACGAGACCGGCCCAGTGCGGGAGGCCGAGGTCCTCCGGTTCGTCGCTCACCCCGCCGGTGCGGAGCTTGGCGGAGACCTCGTCCAGGTCGAGCCGGATCACGGCGGTGGCGGCCAGCTCCTTCTTGTCGGCCGGCCGCGCATCGCGGGAACGGCCCGGGACGACGTGGTCGACCAGCGCGTCCAGGGCCGTGCGCCGCTCCTCGGGGTCCGTCACCTCGTACGCCGTGCCGTGCACCACCACCGACCGGTAGTTGATCGAGTGGTGGAAGGCCGAGCGGGCCAGCACCAGCGCGTCCACGTGCGTCACCGTCAGGCAGACCGGCAGCCCCGGGTCGGCCGCGCCCGTCATCCGCAGGGGGCGCGAGCCCGTCGAGCCGTGCACGTAGAGCCGCTCGCCCACCCGGCCGTACAGCGTCGGCAGGACCACGGGGGCGCCGTCGCGGACGAAGCCGAGGTGGCAGACGTAGCCCTCGTCGAGTATCGAGTGCACCAGTTCCTTGTCGTACGCGGCCCGGTCGGGGGAGCGGGTGGGGACGGTGCGGTCGGTGGGCGGATAGGTGTCCGTGGGCTGCGGCGGTGTCCCCGTGGTCCCCTGCATGGCGGTCTCCAATGCACTAGTGCACAATTGCCTTTGTGCTAGGAGAGTATCGGATCACAGGGCGGGGCGCAGCGGAGATTTCCGCGAGCGTCGAGCGTGCGGTGGGCTCGGGGGAGCTGTCACCGGGTCAACCCCTGCCGCCGATGCGGGAGTTGGCGCAGCGGCTCGGGGTGAATCCGAACACCGTGGCCGCCGCCTACCGCACCCTGCGCGAGCGCGGGGTCATCGAGACGGCCGGGCGGCGGGGCAGCCGGGTGCGCGCGCGGCCGGCCACCACCGGGCGCGAGTTCATCCGCGTCGACGTGCCCGCCGGTGTGCGCGACGTGTCCGACGGCAATCCCGACCCGGCGCTGCTGCCCGCGCTCGGCCCGGTCTTCGCCGCGGCGGCCGGACAGGGCGACCGCGAACCGGTGCTGTACGGGCACGCGCCCGTGGACCCGGAGCTGGCCCGCGTCGCCCGGGCCGCACTGGACGCCGACGGTGTGCCGGACGGGCCCGTGGAGGTGACGTCCGGCTCCCTGGACGCGATGGAGCGGGTCCTCGCCGCCCATCTCAAGCCCGGTGACGCCGTCGCCGTCGAGGACCCCGGCTGGGGCAGCCTCCTGGACCTGGTGCCCGCGCTCGGCCTGCGCACGGTCCCCGTCGGGGTCGACGACCAGGGACCGCTGCCCGAGGACGTGCGCCGGGTCCTCGCGGCCGGCGCCCGCGCCCTGGTGGTCACGGACCGCGCGCAGAACCCGACGGGCGCCGCGGTGGGGCCGGCCCGCGCGCGTGCCCTGCGGTCCGTCCTGCGCGAGCACCCCGGGACCCTCCTCATCGAGGACGACCACGGCCACGGCATCGTCGACCTCCCGCTGCACCCCCTCGCCGGTACAACCCGCAGCTGGGCCCTCGTCCGCTCGGCGGCCAAGGCCTGCGGCCCCGACCTGCGGCTCGCCGTGCTCACCGGGGACCCCGTCACGCTCGACCGGGTACGGGGGCGGCAGCGGCTCGGCCCCGGCTGGGTCAGCCGCATCACCCAGCGGGCCGTGGCCCGGCTGTGGGCCGAGGATGCGGTGGACGCCCGCGCGGTGGCCGGGGTGTACGGGCGGCGCAGGGACGCGCTCCTCGGCGCGCTGGCCGAGCACGGGGTCGCCGGACACGGCCGCAGCGGCATGAACGTGTGGATCCCGGTGCCGGACGAGACCGGCGCCGTCGCCCGGCTCCTGCACGCCGGCTGGGCCGTGGCCCCCGGCGCCCGCTTCCGCCTGGGCGCGCCGCCCGGCATCAGGATCACCGTCTCGACGCTGGGGGAGGAGGACGTCGTGCCGCTGGCGGAGGCGGTCGCGGCGGCGGTGGGGCCGGGCGCGGGAGCGAACCGGAGCCGCGTCTGAGCGGCCCGCCCCTCGGACCTCAGACCCGTGAGCCCTGGCGTACCCCCGGCGACGCCTGGGGCGACGGTGCGGCCGCTGGTGCGCCACCGCCCCGGCCGGCCCTGGGGCGGGACTGGGTCAGTGCCGCGCCGGCGAGGACGACGGCCGCGCCGAGGGGTGTCGACCAGGACAGCGACTCGCCGAGGAGCGCGACGCCCGCGGCCGTGGCGATGACCGGGGTGAAGTACGTGACCATCTGGGCCGTCGTCGGGCCGACCTCGGCGACCAGGTCGTACTGGACCAGGAAGGCGAGCCCGGTGCCGAGGACACCGAGGGCCGCGACCGCCAGCACGGGGAGCAGCGGGAAACCGGACGGCACCGACGTGAACACCGGTGTCACCACGGCCAGTTGCAGCGTGGCCAGCCCCAGCTGGGCGCCGGTCAGCGAGAGGTGGGAGTGGCGGGACGCGGCCAGGGTGCGGCGGACGTAGATCCACCCGACCGGGTAGCTGAACGAGGCCAGCAGGGCGAGCGCCGTGCCCGTGACGTCGAGGCCGTGGAAGCCCTGCCAGACGCCGAGCACCGTCAGGACGCCGAGGAATCCGATCCCGAGGCCGGCCACCCGGCGGCGCGTGGGCCGGTCCTCGGACAGGGCGACCAGCGACAGGGCCATGCCCCACAGCGGCGAGGTCGCGTTGCAGATGCCGGCGAGCGACGACGGGATCGTCAGCTCCGAGAAGGCGAACAGCGAGAACGGCAGCGCGTTGAGGAGGAATCCGGCGACCGCCAGGTGAACCCACGTCCACGCCCCGCGCGGCAGCCGTTCCCGCTTCACCGCCATCGCCGCGGCGACCACCGCCGTGCCGAACGCCAGCCGGCCGAGCGTGACCTGGAACGGGGCGAAGCTCTCGGTGCCCACCTTCATGAAGAGGAAGCTGAAACCCCAGACGAGGGAGAGGAGTCCGAAGCGCAGCCGCCAGTCGAGGACGCGGCGGACCGGGGCGGGGGTGGAGGGGACGCTGCTGCTCATGCAGGCAACGATGGAGCAGCCGTCCTCGTAGCACAATCGAGATTTCGCACCGGGTATCTCGTAGCATCGCTTACATGTTGAACCTGGAGCGCCTGCGGACCCTCGACGCCCTCGCCCGGCACGGATCGGTCAGCGGGGCCGCGGCCGGACTGCACATCACCACCTCGGCCGTCTCCCAGCAGATGGCCAAGCTGGAGCGCGAGGCCGGTCAGCGGCTCCTCGCGAAGAACGGGCGGGGCGTGCGTCTCACGGACGCCGGCCGGCTGCTCGCCGAGCACGCCGCCCGCATCCTCTCCCAGGTCGAGCTGGCCCAGGCCGACCTGGAGGCGCAGCGCGGCCAGGTGGCGGGCGAGCTGCGGCTGTCGGCGTTCCCGACGGCTGCCCGCGGTCTCTTCCCCGCCGCGCTGGCCACCCTGCGCGCCGAGCACCCGGTGCTGCGCGTCCGCTCCTCGGAACTCGAGCCGGAGCGCGGCATCAACGGCGTGGTGCGCGGCGACCTGGACCTGGCCGTCGTGCTCGACTGGTACAACAAGCCGATGCCGCTGCCCGACGGCCTGGTCAAGGCGCCGCTCCTGGACGACCCCGCCGACGTGGCCCTGCCGGTCGGCCACCGGCTCGCCGGCCGCGACGAGGTGGACCTCGCCGAGTTCGCCGAGGACGAGTGGATCACGTGGGGCGAGGGCGAGTTCTGCCACGAGTGGCTGATGTTCACCCTGCGCTCGAAGGGCATCGAGCCGATCGTCGGTCACCGCGCCGCCGAGACCCACACCCAGCTCGGGCTGGTCGCCGCGGGGCTCGGTGTGTGCATCGCCCCGCTGCTCGGACGCCACCCGATGCCCGCCGAGGTCGTCACCGTGCCGCTGAGGCAGCGGGTGCGGCGGCACGTGTACGTGGTGTGGCGGGCGGACGCCGACCGCCGCCCGTCGATCCGGGCGGCGGTGGACGCGCTGCGGGCGGCGGCGCGGAACGTGGCACAGGAGGGGTGAGCCGCGGGGAGGGGGCGACCGCCTAACCGGGCGCCAGCTTGCGGAAGTCCCAGGAGACGACCTTCTCCGGCGTCAACCGCAGCCAGGCGTGCCGGCCGTCGTGCGGCATCTCCCGGAGGCCGAAGTGCTTGCGGGCGAACAGCGTCTCCGGGAGGTCGAGTTCGGCGCACAGCGCACCGGTGCGCGGCGCCTCGCCCACGAACTCCACCCGGCCGGACAGCTCCGCGCCCCGCAACTCGGCGTACTCCTCACCGGCGTCGACGACGACCGCCACCCGGGGATCGTGCCGCAGGTCCGTCCAGCGCCGGCTGCGCACGACCGAGTACAGCCACATCGAGGCACCGTCCCACACGTACCACAGCGTGCTCACGTGCGGGGCGCCGTCGGCCGAGACGGTGGCGACCCGGCAGGTGCGCCCGCCGGTGAGGAACGAGTCCAACTCGCCGGGGCTCATCATGATCCTGCGCCCCCGGCGCTGCGGCACGGTCATCCGGCCAGCCGGATCGAGTCCCCGCTGACCGTGATCTGCACGGCGGGCAGCGGCTTGGGCGCGGGACCTGCCTGCACGCTGCCGTCGGTGATCGAGAAGCTGCTGTTGTGGCAGGGGCAGTTGATGAGACCGTCGGCCACGCTCTTCACGGCGCAGCCCTGATGGGTGCAGGTGGCGGAGAAGGCCTTGAAGTCGCCCGCCGCGGGCTGGGTCACCACCACCTTCTGGTCGGGGAAGACCTTCCCGCCGCCCTCGGGGATGTCGGCCGTCGCCGCGAGGGCGGCCCCGGCCCCCGCGTTCTCGCCGCCGCCCGAACCGCTGCCGCCCGCCTCCTGGGAGGGGCTGCCGGAGGGAACGGTGCCGGTGTCGCCGGACGCGTCGTCCGAGCCCGAGCAGGCGGCCAGCACGGCGGTGAGCCCCGCCGCCCCGGCCGCCGCCACGACGGTACGACGGGCCGGTCCCGCCGCGGGATGAAAGGATGCGCTGGTCATGCTGGGGTCCCTTCGGGGTGGATGCCTGATGATCTGCCGTCAGGTACGGTCCCGCGGCACCTGTTGTTCAGAGCCGGCGGCCCTCCGTCACCGACCGGCCCGCGGGCGACTCCGTGCGCGACTCCGCCCGTCGCACCGGCCGCCCGTCGGCAGGCGCGCCGACGACCATGTGGACGACCGTTGTCCGCGACCGGGCCGAAGTCAAGCCGATGGCCGCCCTCGGGAACACACGGCACGGCCGTCGCCGGGCCCGGGGCGGGCTCACAGCCAGCCCGCACGCTGGGCCTGGAGGGCCAGCTGGAAGCGGTTCGCGGCGCCGAGACGGGCCATCAGGATCTGGAGGCGGCGGAACAGCGTACGGCGGCTGATGCCCAGCTCACGGGCGGCGACCTCGTCGGTCGCACCGCCGGCCAGCAGCCGCAGCAGGCGCCGGTCGGTCGGCGCCAGCCCCGCGGGGCGGGCCGCGAGACCGTGCAGCGGGACGGCGTCGCGCCAGGTCTGCTCGAACAGGGCCGTCAGCGCGAAGAGCAGGCCGCAGGGCTGCACCACCAGCATGGTGTTGTGCACGTCGACATCCTTGATCGACAACGACACCAGCGCGTAGGCCTCGTCGATGATCAGCAGCTTGACCGGCACCGAGGGCAGCACCCTGGCCTGCTCGCCCGCCTCGATACAGGGTTCGATGACGTCCTTGAGCTGGCCGGGCCGCTCCAGCGCCTCGCGCGCGTAGACGACGCGCTGGGTCACCCCGCGGGCCAGCGTCGCGAGCGCGTCGTCGGTCGCGCCGGGCAGATGGACGTAGGGCGGGGATTCGAACTGGCGGATCTGCTCGCGCGCGCTGGCCCACGCCTGACGCATCCTCGGGCCGATGTCCTCCCCGGTGACGACCTCGACGAGGTCGTCGTTGTACGCGGCGAGCCGCCGGCGCCGGAAGGACTCGAACGCGCCCCCGACGGCGACGCGCGACTCCTCCAGCTCGGCCGCCCGGTGCCGGGCGAGCACCTCCAGGCCCGCCGCGGGAGGCACCGGGGCCACCACGTCCTCGTCCCCGGCCGCGGCGCTGGCCAGACCGATGTCCGCCAGGGCGGCGTACGCCGCCGTGAGCCGCGCCCCGCCCAGACCGGTCGCCGCGCCGATCGCCGCCAGCGGTGCCGGGGACAGCTCCAGGAGGGACAGATAGACCCGGCAGGCCGTGGGGTCGAGCCCCAGGACGCGCAGGGACTCGCCGAGTTTCTCGTTCGCCATGAGGCGATTATCGGTCCCACCGGCCCGGTGGTGGCCGATCAGTGCCACTGGCACTCCTGCGCCCCGGCGCCCTCCCGGAGGCGGTACCGTCCCCGCCGCCGCGGGGTACCGACCCGCGGCGGCGGAGCCCTCGCAACGGCTCCCCGGCAGCCCAGCGGAAGAAGGTGCACGACGTGGCGAACCGTCGGAAGAACAGCCTGTACCCGAAGCTCTCGGCGGAGCTGTCCGCCGTGATGCGCACGGGCTGGGCGGACACGGAGCGGCACGACCTCACGCCCGCCGCACAGGCCCCGTACGCCGCCCGACGCCGTGCGGCGCTCTCCGCGCGGTTCCCCGGCGAACGGCTCGTGGTCCCCTCGGGCAACCTCAAGACCCGCTCGAACGACGACACCTACCCGTTCCGGCCGTACTCCGGATACGTGCACATGAGCGGCGACCAGGTGCGCGACGGAGCCCTGGTGCTCGAACCCCGCGCGGACGGCGGACACGACGCCTACTGCTACCAACTGCCCCGGGACAGCCGGGACGACGACGAGTTCTGGACCGGCGCCCACGCCGAACTGTGGACCGGCCGGCGCCGCTCGCTGGCCGAGTCGGAGCGCGTCCTCGGCCTGCCCTGCCGCGACGTGCGCACCGCCGCCGCCGACCTGGCCGCCGCCCCGGACGCGCGGACCCGGATCGTGCGCGGGATCGACCCCGCCCTGGAGGCGGCCGTCACCACCGACGCCGAGCGCGACGCCGAACTGGAGGACGCGCTGAGCGACCTGCGCCTGGTCAAGGACGCCTGGGAACTCGGAGAGATGCGCAAGGCGGTGGACTCCACCGTGCGCGGCTTCACCGACGTCGTGGGCGAACTGTCCCGCGCGGTCGCCTCCTCGGAGCGGTGGCTGGAGGGCACCTTCTTCCGCCGGGCCCGCCTGGAGGGCAACGCGGTGGGGTACGGCACCATCTGCGCCGCCGGCGAGCACGCCACGATCATGCACTGGACCGACAACGACGGCCCGGTCCGCCCCGGGGACCTGCTGCTCCTGGACGCCGGGGTCGAGACGCGGTCGCTCTACACCGCCGACGTCACCCGCACCCTGCCGATCAGCGGCACCTTCACGCCCTTGCAGCGCGAGGTCTACGACGCGGTGTACGAGGCACAGGAGGCGGGGATCGCGACGGTCAAGCCGGGCGCCGCTTACCGCGACTTCCACGAGGCGGCCCAACGCCACCTGACGGCGCGGCTGGTGGAGTGGGGCTTCATCGAGGGGCCGGTCGAGCGGGCGTACGAACTGGGTCTGCAGCGCCGCTTCACCATGGCCGGCACCGGTCACATGCTCGGCCTGGACGTCCACGACTGCGCGCGGGCCCGCACCGAGGAGTACGTGGACGGCCTGCTGGAGCCCGGCATGTGCCTGACCGTCGAACCGGGCCTGTACTTCCAGGCGGACGACCTGACCGTGCCCGAGGAGTGGCGTGGCATCGGCGTCCGGATCGAGGACGACCTGGTCGTCACCGACGACGGCCACGAGAACCTCTCGGCGGGCCTGCCCCGCAGCGCTCACGAGGTCGAGGCCTGGATGGCCCGCTTCGCGGGCTGAGCCCGCGGAAGACCCCCGAGGCTTCCAGGAGGAGTCCTCGTCCCGGCCCGGCCGACGTCGGCCACGTCGGTCCGGGCCCGTCTCGCCGACGGTCACCCGCGGTCACTATGCTCACCCCATGCCCGGGGGAGCCTCCCCGCGGGGAGGGCAAGGCTGAAGAGACGGGTGGCCCGCACAAGTGTTGAGTAAGGTCCTCGCGACCCGCTACATCACGCCGCTGCGCGAGGGCGGCTCGCTGCCGGGACTCGTCGAGGCCGACGACGCCGGGACCTACGTCCTGAAGTTCACCGGCGCGGGCCAGGGCCGCAAGACGCTCGTCGCCGAGGTGGTCTGCGGCGAGCTCGCCCGCCGGCTGGGCTTCCGGGTCCCACGGCTGGTGACCGTCGACCTCGATCCGGTGCTCGGGCTCGGCGAACCCGACCAGCAGGTGCAGGAACTGCTCAAGTCCAGCGGCGGCACCAACCTCGGCATGGACTTCCTCTCCGGCGCGCTCGGCTTCGACCCGCTCGCCTTCGAGGTGAGCGCGGAGGAGGCCGGACGGATCGTCTGGTTCGACGCGCTGGTCAACAACGTCGACCGCTCCTGGCGCAACCCCAACCTGCTGCGCCTGCGCGGCGAGACGTGGCTGATCGACCACGGCGCCACCATGATCTGGCACCACAACTGGCCCGGCGCCGAGGCGTCCGCCGCCCGCCCCTACGACGCCACCGACCACGCCCTCGCGCGTTTCGCCCCGGACGTCCGCTCGGCCGCCGCCGCCCTCGCGCCGCTGGTCACCGAGGGACTCCTCGCCGAGGTCACCGCCGAGATCCCGGACGTCTGGCTGCGGGACGAACCCGGCTTCGCCACACCCGACGACCTCCGCCGGGCCTACGCCGGGCCCCTGCTCGCCCGGGCCGCCACGATCCACGAACGCGTCAAGGGGGTGCGGTGAGCGACCGCCACGTCTTCGAGTACGCGCTGCTGCGCGTCGTGCCGCGCGTCGAGCGCGGGGAGTGCGTCAACGCCGGCGTACTCGCCTACTGCCGCGCCAAGTCCTACGTCGGCGCCCGCACCCACCTCGACGAGGGCCGACTGCTGGCCCTGGACCCACGGGTGGACCTGCCCGGGGTGCGTGCGGCGCTGCGCGCCGTGGAGGGCGTGTGCGCCGGAGGGGACGCGGCGGGCCAGGCGGCCGAGGACGATCCCGGCCGCCGGTTCCGCTGGCTGATCGCGCCCCGCTCGACCATCGTCCAGCCGGGCCCCGTCCACACCGGCCTCACGGCCGATCCGGCGGCCGAGACGGAACGGCTCCTCGACCTGCTGGTGCGGTAGGGCCGGGGCCCGCCCGCACGGTCGGGCACGCGCCGACCGTGCCGTGCCTTCAGGCGCGTCGGCGGCGCCTGATCACGAGGCCCGACGCGAGCGCCGCGCCGGTGACGAAGGCCAGGCCGATGGCGATGTCCCAGTCGCTGGGCCCGGTGCCCGAGGCGCCGCCCAGGCCGCCCTGCGTGCCGAGCGTCGGCGTCACGGCGGGGGAGGCCACGGGCGCCGGTGTGCTCACGGGCGGGGCGGGCACCGTGGTGGCCGGCCTCGGCAGGGAGGTGGCGGAGATCGTCGGGGGCTGGTCCCGGTCCCCCCGCGCCGCGCCGCCCGCGCCTTCGTCCCCCCGGACCTCACGGATGCCGCCCTGGTCGAAGGAATCCCGGCCCGCGGCGTGCGACTGCCCGGGCCGGTCCTGGTCGATCCGGCCCTCGTCGGGACGGTTGAGGCCGGGTCCGCCTCCACCGTGGGCGTTCCCGTCCGGCCGGACCTGACCCGCGCCGCCCGCGTCCGACGCCCCGTCGTCGGGCCGCCCTTCGTCGAGTCGCCCGTCGCCGACCCCGCCCCCGTCGAGCCGGCCGTCGTCCGGTCGGCCCTCCTCGATCGGGGCCGCCTCGGACGGGTCTTCGTGGATTGCGTCGGGGCACGACGGGTCCACAGCTCCCGGATCCTCGTCCAGCCCGATCGGTACCGCTTCCTGGTAGGTGAAGCTCCGGCAGTCCGGCTCCAGGTCCGAGGTGAGGTCCTGGGCGGGTGCGGGGTTGGCCAGCGGCACAATCGCGGCGATCGCGACGGCTATGCCTGCTGCACCGGTGCGACGGCGCATGGACGCCTCCTTTCCGGCCACGAGTGGCTCGCGCTTCGACGCTAGGGGCCCGGCGCCCGGGCGGCCCGCAGCGCTGGGCCGATCGGGGGACCGGGGCGCCGCGGCGCACCGTCGGGGCCGGGTAATGGATCACACCGGGCCGGTGTCCCGTTGACACCGGGTGCCAGGGCTTCTAGCGTCACGTCTGCGGAAGGTACTAAGCGGTCGCTCACCCAGGGCGCACGCTCCGCACGGGCCGCATCCCCAGGACGAGGAGAAGCAGCGAATGTCCACCACTGAGCAGCGGGTCGCCGTAGTCACCGGAGCCGCGCGCGGCATCGGCGCCGCCACCGCCGTACGACTGGCCGCCGAGGGCCGTGCCGTCGCCGTCATCGACCTCGACGAGGCCGCCTGCAAGGACACCGTGGAGAAGATCACCGCGGCCGGCGGCAGGGCGATCGCGGTGGGCTGCGACGTCTCCGACGAGGCGCAGGTCGAAGCGGCCGTCGCGCGGATCGCCGAGGAGCTGGGCGCGCCGACGATCCTCGTCAACAACGCGGGCGTGCTGCGCGACAACCTGCTGTTCAAGATGAGCGTCTCCGACTGGGACACCGTCATGAACGTGCACCTGCGCGGGGCCTTCCTGATGTCGAAGGCCTGCCAGAAGCACATGGTGGACGCCACGTTCGGCCGCATCGTCAACCTGTCCTCCTCCTCCGCGCTCGGCAACCGCGGCCAGGTCAACTACTCCGCCGCCAAGGCCGGTCTCCAGGGCTTCACCAAGACCCTCGCCAAGGAACTGGGCAAGTTCGGCGTCACCGCCAACGCCGTCGCGCCCGGCTTCATCGCCACCGAGATGACCAAGGCCACCGCCGACCGCGTCGGCATGGGCTTCGACGACTTCAAGGCCGCCGCCGCCACCCAGATCCCGGTCGCGCGCGTCGGCGAGCCCGAGGACATCGCCAACGCCATCGCCTTCTTCACCGGCGAGGCCGCCGGCTTCGTCTCCGGCCAGGTGCTCTACGTGGCCGGCGGACCGCTCGACTAGGGCGGGCGGAGACCAGGGAACACCGGGATTAGGGACCACTGACATGACTGAACTCCCCGCCCTCTCCGGCAAGGTCGCGCTCGTCACGGGCGCCAGCCGGGGCATCGGCTACGGCGTCGCCGAGGCGCTCGTCGCGCGCGGCGACCGGGTCTGCATCACCGGCCGCAACGAGGACGCGCTGAAGGAGGCCGTCGACAAGCTCGGCTCCGACCGGGTCATCGGCGTCGCCGGCAAGGCGCACGACGAGGCCCACCAGGCCGTCGCCGTCGAGCGCGTGATGGAGGCCTTCGGCCGCGTCGACTTCCTGGTCAACAACGCCGGTACCAACCCGGTGTTCGGCCCGATCGCCGACCTCGACCTGAACGTGGCGCGCAAGGTCTTCGAGACCAACGTGATCTCGGCGCTCGGCTTCGCCCAGCGCACCTGGCACGCCTGGCAGAAGGACAACGGCGGCGCGATCGTCAACATCGCCTCCGTCGCGGGCCTTTCGCCCTCGCCCTTCATCGCCGCGTACGGCGTGAGCAAGGCGGCGCTGATCAACCTCACCGCGCAGCTGGCGCACGAGTTCGCGCCCGGGGTGCGGGTCAACGCCATCGCCCCGGCGGTCGTGAAGACCAAGTTCGCCGCCGCCCTGTACGAGGGCCGCGAGGAGGAGGCCGCCGCGGGCTACCCGCTGGGCCGGCTCGGTGTGCCGTCCGACATCGGCGGCGCCGCCGCGTTCCTCACCTCGGAGCAGTCCGCCTGGGTCACCGGTCAGACGCTCGTCGTCGACGGCGGCATCTTCCTGAACGCCGGCGTGGCCTGATCTCGCCCACCAGGACCCCGCACGATCGATCCCGGACACGGGCGCCGTCGACGAGAACGGCGCCCGTGTCCGCGTATCGGAACCCGGTGCACGATGACAACGTAGTCATCCTCAAATGATCAAAACCCCTGTTCAGAAGGGGGTTCCGGGGGCATGGCGCTGCGGTATGGTCTGCCGACTTCGGTACGGCGGATCGAGGAGCGTGCGCGTGTTCAACCGGAAGCGAGGCCTGCGGCGGGTCGCGGCCATCGTGTCCATATCGTCACTGGCCACCGGATGCGGGATCCTGTCGTCCGACAGTTCCAGGAGCGAGGAGCCGATCGTCGTGGGGACCACCAGCGCCCCCAGCACGCTCGATCCGGCCGCGTCCTGGGACGGCTCCTGGGAGCTGTTCCGGAACATCTACCAGACGCTGCTCAGTTACCCCAGCGGGGCCACCGCACCCCAGCCCGACGCCGCCGAGCAGTGCTCGTTCACCGACAGCACGAACCAGGTGTACCGCTGCGAGCTGCGCGAGGGTCTGACCTTCTCCAACGGCGACCGCCTCGACGCCCGGGCCGTCAAGTACTCGATCGACCGGATCAAGGACATCAACGTCAACGGCGGTCCGGCCGGCCTGCTCGGCAGCCTCGAGCGGGTCCAGGCGCCGAGCGGACGCGAGGTGGTCTTCCACCTCAACAAGCCCGACGCCACCTTCCCGTTCGTGCTCGCCACCCCCGCCATGTCGATCGTCGACCCCGGCGACTACCCCGCGGACGCCCTGCGCGAAGGCAACGGTGTGGTGGGCTCGGGCCCGTACACCCTGCAGTCGTACGAGGACGGCGAACGGGCCGAGCTCGTGCGCAACGACCGCTACGAGGGGTTCGCCGAGCGGCACAACAAGGCGGTGACCGTCCGCTACTTCAAGGACTCCGCCGGCATGGTGAAGGCGCTGCGCGACGGGGACATCCAGGTGACCTACCGCGGCCTGGCCGCCGACGACGTCATCGCCCTCCAGGGCCAGGAGGGCAAGGAGGAGAACCTCCAACTGGTCGAGGGCAGCGGTACGGAGATCAGCTACCTCGTCTTCAACCCCGAGGACCCCTGGGCGGGACGCAAGGAGGTGCGCCAGGCCGTCGCCCAGGTGATCGACCGGACGATGATCGCCCACCGGATCTACCAGGACACCGTCGACCCGCTGTTCTCGATGGTCCCCAAGGGCCTCACCGGTCACACCACGGGCTTCTTCGACGACTACGGCGACCCCAGTGTCCCCAAGGCCCGCAGGATACTCGAGGACGCCGGCATCACCGACCCGGTCCCGCTCACCCTCTGGTACACCACCGACCGCTACGGCTCCGAGACGGCGCTGGAGTTCAAGGAGCTCAAGCGGCAGCTCGACGCCTCCGGCCTGTTCGAGGTCACCCTGGAGAGCCGTCCCTGGAAGACGTACGTCGCCGGCTACCAGAAGGGCGAGTACCCGGTCTTCGGTCGCGGCTGGTCCCCGGACTTCCCGGACGCGGAGAACTTCATCGCCCCCTTCGTCGGCAGGCAGAACGCGCTCGGCACGCCCTACCTCTCGCCGAAGATCACCGGTGAGCTGCTGCCGCGCTCACGCCGGGAGAGCGACCGCGCCGACGTGGAGCGGGAGTTCGAGCAGGCGCAGCAGATCATGGTGGACGACGCGCGGCTGCTGCCGCTGTGGCAGGGCAAGCAGTACGTGGCCGCCAGTACGGACATCTCGGGCGCGGAGCAGGCGCTGGACCCGTCGACGATCATGATGATGTGGCAGCTCGAACGGAAGACGAGCTGGTAGGCGGCCCCCGTTGTCAGTGGTCGGCGGTAGGTTCTTGGGCAGTGGAAGCGACCGCACAGCGTAAGGAAGTTGACGTGACCGACATCGCCATGCTGCCCGAGTCCTGGCGCGAGGTGCTGGGGGGCGAGCTGCAACAGTCCTACTTCAAGGAGCTGATGGAGTTCGTCGAGGAGGAGCGGGCGAGCGGCCCCGTCTACCCCCCGCGGGAGGAGGTCTTCGCCGCGCTGGAGGCCACGCCGTTCGACCGGGTGAAGGTGCTGGTCCTCGGCCAGGACCCGTATCACGGCGAGGGCCAGGGGCACGGGCTGTGCTTCTCGGTCCGGCCGGGGGTGAAGGTCCCGCCGTCCCTGCGCAACATCTACAAGGAGATGCACGCGGAGCTGGACACCCCGATCCCGGACAACGGCTATCTGATGCCGTGGGCGAAGCAGGGCGTCCTGCTGCTCAACGCGGTGCTCACGGTCCGCGCCGGCGAGGCGAACTCGCACAAGTCCCGCGGCTGGGAGCTGTTCACCGACGCGGTGATCCGCGCGGTGGCCGCCCGGACCGACCCGGCGGTGTTCGTGCTGTGGGGCAACTACGCGCAGAAGAAGCTGCCGCTGATCGACGAGGCGCGGCACGCCGTGGTCAAGGGAGCGCACCCCTCCCCGCTGTCCGCGAAGAAGTTCTTCGGCTCCCGCCCCTTCACCCAGATCAACGAGGCGGTCGCGGCGCAGGGCCACGAACCGATCGACTGGACCATCCCGAACCTGGGCTGAGCCGGACCCGGTGCCGCCTGACGGGCAAAGCGGACGCGTGCGGTTAGCGTCGTCGGGACAGCCGACGAGGGCACGGAGGACGCGGTGGCGAAGGGACAGGAGCAGGCGGCGCCGGATGCCGTGCTGACGCGGATCGGTCAGGTCGCCATGCTGCACCACGCGGGCGACCGCGAGGAGGCCCGGCGCCGCTTCCTCGGCCTGTGGGCGGAGATCGGCGAGCACGGCGACGCCCTGCACCGCTGCACGCTGGCCCACTACCTGGCCGACACCCAGGACGACCCCGCGGAGGAGCTGGCCTGGGACCTGCGGGCGCTGTCGGCCGCCGAGGAACTGACGCAGGGCCCGCCCGCCGACGCACACGAGGGCACGTCCGCCGCCCGGGCCCTCTACCCCTCCCTCCATCTGAACGTGGCCGCGGACTACGACCGGCTCGGTCACCGGGAGGCCGCCCGGCTGCACCTGGGGCGCGCCCGCGCCGCGGCCCGGTCCCTCGCGCCCGGGCGCTACGGGGAGGGCGTGCGCGCCTCGATCGACCGGCTGGAGCAGCGCCTGGACCGGGCCGCCCGGGACACCGAGGGGCCCGACCGGCCCGACGGCTGGGGCCGCCCGCCCCGGCAGCGCCCTTAGCTCCGGCCCCGGCCCGGCCCGTCCCTGCGCTGGGCGGGCCGGGCTCAGCGGCCGTACGCCTGCTCGCAGATGCGGGCCTCGGGGCTGCCGGGCCGCCAACCGCCGTACTGCTTGCCGAGGGAGCACACGTCCGCCTTCCCGCCGGTGCCGTCGCCGGACACGCGGGGGAGGTCCGGTACACGGGGCCGGGAGGGCTCGGGCGCCCGGGTGTGCGCCGGTGCCGCCGGACGGGCGGGCCGCCGTTCGGGGGCGTGGGCGGCCGGGGGACGGTGCGGGGCGGACGGGGGCGCGGAGGGCTGTGTGCGGCGCGGTTCTCCGCCGGTGCGCTCCGGGCTCGGGGAGGATTCGATCATCTCCAGGGCCTCCCGCGCCGGGGCCTGGACGACGCGGGGCTCCGCCGGGCCGTCCGGGCGGGGCGCCAACGAGCGCGCGCCCGCCGCCGACGGTTCGGCCGGGGACGGGGCCCCGACCGTCGTACAGCCGGTCAGGGCCGAGACAGCCACGGTCACCAGAAGCGTTGCGGTGGTCGTCGTTCGATGCACCCGCGCCACTCTGCTGGTTCGGGGCCCCCGACCGGCGCCGGACGAGCGGAGGTTGCCCCGCACGGGTGATCTCCGGCCCCGTACGGAGTCCCGTGGGTGACCCGGGGTGACGTCAGTCGCCGGTGGCTCCGTCGAGCCGCTCGCGGATCAGGTCCGCGTGCCCGTTGTGGCGCGCGTACTCCTCGATCATGTGGGTGTGGATCCAGCGCAGGGTGTAGCGCTCGCCGGTGCGCAGGTGCCTGCCCCGGGTCGGTTCGCCCAGGGGGACCCCGGCCGTGTTGCGCCGGGCCGCCTCGATCTCGGCCTGCCAGGTGGCGTGGGCCTCGGCGAAGGTGTCCGACTCGGTGAGCCGGAACTCGCCGTCCGGGTCCTCGTCGGAGTAGTAGATCGGGCCCGCGTCCTCGGCCGCCAGCACCCTGCGGTACCAGCTGCGCTCCACCTCCGCCATGTGCCGGACGAGTCCCATCAGGGTCAGCGTCGACGGTGCCGCGGCGGCGGTCCGCAACTGCTCGTCGGTGAGTCCCTCGCACTTCCAGGCGAGGGTCTGCCGGTGGTACTCCAGCCAGCCCTCCAGCATCGTGCGTTCGTCGGCGTCGACGGGGGGTTCGCGGCGTTCGGTCGTCATCCCGGCATCCTCGCCCACAACGGACGGTCCCACCAGGGGTTTCAGCTGTCCGAACCGCCGCCCGGCATGCCCCCGAGGAGCTCCCGCACCCCCGACCGCACCTCGTGGAGGCTCGGCACCTCGGCGGGGAAGGTCCCGGTCGGACCGCTGAACATCAGGCCGTCCGCCCGGGCCAGAGGCGACAGCACGTGCCGGGCCGGCGTCAGCGCGCGGTTGCGGGTGACGCCCGGCGCGTCGCCAGTGCCGGCGCGGCCACCAAGGCGTCGGCCGACACCCGCCACAGCCAGTACCTCGCCGCCCGCACGGCCGCCCGGCTGTTCCGCACGACCGCGATCGCCCACCGGGCGGTCAAGGTGGCCCGCCTCGACCTGATGGGCAACCGCGCCTCGACCGCCGTCCGCGACGCGGCGATGTCCGCCCTGTCCAGGGCCGGACCGGCCCCGTTCCTGCGCGGCTTCGACGGCATCGCCGACTGGCGGCCCCCGCAGCCCCCGTATGCTTCCCGGCGGACCCAGGTCGGCGAGCACAACGAACGGTAGAGGA
Source organism: Streptomyces violaceorubidus (assembly GCF_000717995.1). Lineage (GTDB taxonomy): Bacteria > Actinomycetota > Actinomycetes > Streptomycetales > Streptomycetaceae > Streptomyces > Streptomyces violaceorubidus. Next base: position 38,542 of record NZ_JODM01000028.1, on the reverse strand, counting down.
GCACAGCCCGTGAAGGTCGGCTGCATCGGACTCGGTGACATCGCGCAGAAGGCCTACCTGCCGGTGCTGGCCGCCCTCCCCGGGATCGAGCTGCACCTGCAGACCCGTACCCCGGCCACCCTCACCCGGGTCGCGGACAAGCTGCGCATCCCCCCGGCGCAGCGCCACGCCGACCTGGACGCGCTGCTCGCCCAGGGGCTCGACGCCGTCTTCGTGCACGCGCCGACCGCCGCCCACCCCGAGATCGTGGCCCGGCTGCTGGACGCCGGCGTCCCCACGTACGTGGACAAGCCCCTCGCCTATGAACTCGCCGACTCCGAGCGCCTGGTGGCCCTCGCCGAGGAGCGCGGCACCAGCCTCGCCGTCGGCTTCAACCGGCGCCACGCCCCCGGGTACGCGCAGTGCGCGGAGCACCCGCGCGAGCTGATCCTCATGCAGAAGAACCGCACCGGGCTGCCCGAGGACCCGCGCACGATGATCCTCGACGACTTCATCCACGTCGTCGACACGCTGAGGTTCCTGGTGCCGGGACCGGTCGACGACGTGACCGTGCGCGCCCGTGCCGAGGACGGCCTGCTCCACCACGTCGTGCTCCAGCTCGCCGGGGACGGCTTCACCGCGCTCGGCGTGATGAACCGGCTCAGCGGCTCGGCGGAGGAGATCCTGGAGGTCTCGGGCCAGGACACCAAGCGCCAGGTGGTCAACCTCGCCGAGGTGATCGACCACAAGGGCCAGCCGACCGTGCGGCGGCGCGGCGACTGGGTGCCGGTGGCCCGCCAGCGCGGCATCGAGCAGGCGGTGCTCGCCTTCCTGGACGCGGTGCGCTCCGGGGAGGTGCTCAGTGCCCGGGACGCGCTGGAGACCCATGAGCTGTGCGAGCGCGTGGTGCGGGCCGTGCTCGGCCGCTCCGCCTGAGCCGCGCCGCCCCCGCGCCCTGCGCGGCGCCCCAGGCGGCGAGGACCAGCAGCGCCGCGTACACCGTCCAGTCGCCGTAGCGGACGTAGGGCGTGGTGCCGTGGGCGAGCGGGATCTCGTACACCCGTGAGGTACTCGCGCCGGTGCCGAGCCAGGAGCCGATCCGCCTGCCGTTCGCGTCGTAGACGGCGGAGACGCCGGTCAGCGTCGCGTGGACCATCGGCCGGCCGGTCTCGGCGGCGCGCAGCGCGGCGAGCGAGGCGTGCTGCTCGGGCGCCCAGGTGTGCTGGAAGGTCGAGGTCGAGGACTGGGCGACCAGCACCTCGGCACCGTCGGCGGCGAGGCTGCGGCTCATGTCGGGAAAGGCGCTCTCGAAGCAGACCATCGGCCCGATCCGCAGTCCGTCGCCGACGTCCATCACCACCTGCTCGGTGCCCCGCCTGCGGTCCTCGCCCGCCGCCTTGCCCACGGAGGTGGCCCAGCCGAGCACCGAGCGGAAGGGCACGTACTCGCCGAAGGGGACGAGCCGCATCTTGTCGTACCGGTCGCCGGTCGGGCCCTCGGGGCCGACGAGCACCGAACTCTTGTAGATGCCGGGTTTGTCGGAGCGCCGCGCGTCCACGTTGACCAGGATGTCCGCGCCGGTCTCCCGGGACAGCGCGGCCAGCCGCCGGGCGAGGTCCGGCCGGTCGTCCAGGTCGAAGCCGACGCTGCTCTCGCCCCAGACGACCAGATCGAGGTCCCGGTCGGTGAGTTGCCGGGTCAGCCGCTCCTCGCGGTCGAACCGCCGGTCGGCGCTGTCCGCCCCGGCGACGACGCCCGGCTGCACCACCGCGATCGCGACCCGCTGGTCGGTGTCGGGGCGCGGTGACCAGATCCAGGCCGCCGAGGTGGCCGCGGCCGTGGCGACGAGCCCGGCCAGGGCCGGCACCCTCGCCCGGCGCACGGCGACGAGGACGGCGAGCGCGACGTTGACGCTCACCACCAGGAAGCTGAGCAGCCACACGCCGCCCACCGAGGCGAGCCGCAACGCCGGGGCCACCTGCCACTGGCTGGCGCCGAGCATGCCCCAGGGGCCGCCGAGCCCCTGCCAGGAGCGGACCAGCTCCGCCAGCAGCCAGCCCGACGGCAGCACCACCAGGGCCGCCGCGACCCGGCCAGCCGACGGCGCCCCGCCCAGCGTCCGGTGCACCAGCCAGCCCCACGGGACCCACAGCGCGCCGAGCAGCGCGGCGATGACGAACGTGAACACGTGCAGGTTGGGCAGCAGCCAGTGGTGCATGGCCAGCACGAAGCCGAACCCGCCGCACCACCCGTCGTACGCCGCGCGCCTGCCGCCCGGCGCGGTCCGGGCCAGCAGGATCCAGGGGATCAGCGCGAACCAGGCCCACCACCACAGCGCAGGGCCTGGAAAGGCGAGCACGGGCAGGGCCCCGGCGAGCACGGCGACGGCCGAGCGCCGCCACCGGGAGGCGAGCCAGTGGTCGAGCGTCTTCATGGACTCCTCCCTACCGATGATCCCTACCCGGCGATCCCTGCAGTGTGCGCACGCGACGAGGGCGAATTCAGTTGATCACACCGAAGGCCGTGCGGGGCACACCGAGGGCTGTCCAGCGGGTGAGGCCCGACCTAGGATGATCGATGATCGATCAAAAACGTGGAGGTACTCAATGACCCGGCCCATCACGGTGGTCACCGGCGGCAGCCGGGGGATCGGTGCGGCGACCTGTCTGCGCCTCGCGACGGAGGGCCATGACGTCGTCGTGGGCTACGCGCGCGACTCCGCGGCCGCCGAAGCGGTCGTGGCGGGGGTGCGCGAAGCGGGCGGCCGCGGCGTCGCGGTGCGGGCGGACACCTCCGTCGAGGCCGACGTCGAGCGGCTCTTCGACACGGCGGAGGAGCGGCTGGGCCCGGTGTCGGGGCTGGTGAACAACGCGGCCGTGACCGGCCCGCTGGGTCGGCTCGCCGACAGCGACACCGCGGACCTGCGCCGGGTCCTCGACGTCAACCTGCTCGGCGTGCTGCTCTGCGCCCGGCGGGCCGCGCGGCTGATGACGCCGCGGGGGAGCGGGGCGATCGTGAACGTGTCCTCGGGCGCCGCGACCCTCGGCAGCCCGGGGGAGTACGTGCACTACGCGGCGAGCAAGGCGGGTGTCGACGCACTGACGCTGGGCCTGGCCAAGGAGCTCGGCCCGGACGGGATCCGGGTCAACGCCGTCGCACCCGGGGTGATCGACACCGAGATGCACGCGGCGGCGGGCGATGCCGGCCGGGCGGTGCGGATGGGGGCGGCGGTGCCGCTGGGGCGCGCGGGCCGGGCGGAGGAGATCGCCGCGGCGATCTCCTGGCTGCTGTCGCCGGAGGCGTCGTACACGACGGGGACGGTGCTTCGGGTGGCGGGCGGGCGCTGACCGGGGCCTGCGCCGGACAGCGGGTCGAGGCGGGGCGGCAGGGGCGAGACCGGGTTGTGGCGGGGCGGCCGGGGCGGCCGGGGCGGCCGGGTCGTGCGCCGGACGGCGGGTCGTGGCGGGGCGGTAGGGGCGTGGCGGCCGGGTCGTGGCGTGGCGGCTGGGGGGTGGCACGCGGCGGCCGGGGGTGGCCGGGTCGTGCGGTGGCCGGACGGCCGGTCAGGCCGCCTCGATCACCCCGCCCTCCATGACCTCGCCGCGGATCGCGGTCGCCCACTCGACCACCAGCAGCTCGTACTCCACACGCTCCTGTGCGGACAGGGTCCCGCCCGCGCGCCGCCACAGCGCGCGGATCTGATCGTTCAGCTCCGCGGCGGACCGCACGGAACCAGGCATCACGTAATCGGGGGACATGCCGACAAGCCTAGGGGCAAGCACTGACACTGCGCTACCGGACGGCTACCCAAGCGACTCGGCTCAGCCGGAGGACTCCGCGGCGTGCGGGCTGAGGGCGCCCGTCGCCACCAGGGCGATGATGACGATGCCGAGCGCGATGCGGTACCAGACGAACGGCATGAAGCTCTTGGTGGAAATGAATTTCATGAACCACGCGATGACCGCATAGCCGGTGCCGAAGGCGATGACCGTCGCGAAGAGGGTCGGTCCCCAGGAGACGTGGTCGCTCTCCATCGCGTCCTTCAGCTCGAACACGCCGGACGCGAGCACCGCCGGGACCGCGAGCAGGAACGAGTACCGCGCGGCGGCCTCGCGCCGGTAACCCATGAAGAGTCCGCCGCTGATGGTGGCGCCCGAGCGGGAGACGCCCGGGATGAGGGCCGCCGCCTGGCACAGGCCGTAGATCAGGCCGTCCCGCACGCCCAGGTTCGTCAGCTCCTTGCGCTGCTGCGGCGCGCGGTGCCGGCCGCCCTTCTCGTCCCGGGCGGCCATCCGGTCGGCGATGCCTATGATCACGCCGACGACGATCAGCATCGTGGCGGTGATCCGCAGGTCGCGGAACGGGCCCTCGATCTGGTCCTTCAGCGTCAGGCCGAGCACACCGATCGGGATCGAGCCCACGATGACCAGCCAGCCCATGCGCGCGTCGGGATCGTGGCGCATCGACTTGTCGGTGAGCGAGCGCGTCCACGCCGCGATGATCCGCCCGATGTCCTTGCGGAAGTAGATGAGCACCGCGGCCTCGGTGCCGATCTGCGTGATCGCCGTGAAGGCCGCGCCCGGGTCGTGCCAGCCGGAGAACGCCGCGGTCAGCCGCAGGTGCGCGCTGGAGGACACGGGGAGGAACTCGGTCAGCCCCTGGACGAGTCCGAGGATGAGGGATTCAAACCAAGACATGGCGTTGCGTCAGTCCAAGCGGCGATCGGGGAACGGCGAGAAACGGTCGGCGGACACGCCGAACCGTCGCCTGTGGTGATCGGGACCTGGCGTGCCGAGGGGCAGCGTAGCGCCCCGAAATGAACCCCGGACCACGGGGGTGAGCGGGCTCCCGCACCACCGCGAGGTCCGTCACCGTCCGTCCGGCAGCCTGCGGCCGGGCGGTCAGGTCCTCGTGGCGGACGACGTGGCCGCACCGTCAGTGCCCGCGCAGCCGGTGCCGCTTGCGCCAGGCCAGCACCGCACCCGCGAGCCCCGGCAGGGCGATGCAGGCCATCGCGATCAGGAAGGCGGGAGAGGTCGGCGTCGAGGCGCGGGCCCCGGCGACGACGTAGGCGGCGGTGTTGGGGATCGAGCCGAGCGCCGTCGCCAGCAGGAAGGGCAGCAGGCCCATGCGGGACACGGCGGCGCAGTAGTTGGCGGCGGCGAACGGCACCCCGGGGAACAGCCGTGCCGCCAGCATCGAGCGGAAGCCGTGCCGGCTGAGTTGGCCGTCCGCGGCCTTGAGCCACTTGCCCCGCAGCAGCGGCCGCAGGGCCTCCTGGCCGAGGATCCGGCCGAGGCAGAAGGCGATCCCGGCGCCCAGCACCGTCCCCGCCAGCGCGGAGGCCAGCCCCAGCTGCGAGCCGAACAGGGCGCCGGCCGCCAGGTTGAGCAGCGGGCGCGGCACGAAGGCGACCGTGCACAGTCCGTACGCCACCGCGTAGGCGAGGGCCGCAGCGGCACCCCCGAGCTGAGGCGGCCAGCCGTCCGTCAGCAACTGCTGCGGCTGGAACAGCACCACCGCCGTCGCGGCCGAGGCCAGCAGGGCGACCAGCAGGGAGAGCCGCGACCACGGCGACAGCAGCACTCTGATCGCACGCGCGGCGAAGCCGGTCGGCGCGACCGGTCCGGTGGTGGCGACGGCGAGTTCGGTGGTGGCGACGGCGAGTTCGGTGGCGGCGGTCCGGGGAGAGACCGTGGCGGTGCCCCCAGAGCGGGTGGTGGCATCGAGCATCCGGTGACACTAACCGACAAATGTGTGTGATCGCCGTATGGTGCGTCTCATGAGCGTCACAGCCCGGCCGATTCCGGATGCGCCGCCCAGCGCCCTCGCCGACACGGTACTGGAGCGGCTCACCGTCGAGTACCCGGCCGCGGCCGACCCCGAGCGGGCCGCCGGGCTGCGGGCGTACATGAAGGACGTGGCCCCCTTCCTGGGCCTGACCTCGCCCGTTCGCCGCTCCCTCTCCCGCACGGTGCTGGCGGGTGCGCCCCCACCGGACGAGGCGGACCGCACCGCGGTCGCGCTGCGCTGCTGGCGGCTGCCCGAGCGCGAGTACCACTACTTCGCCGTCGACTACCTGCGCCGGTATGTGACGCACTGCTCGTCGGGTTTCCTGCCCGTGGTCCGCCACCTGCTCACCACGGTCTCCTGGTGGGACACGGTCGACCTGCTCGCCGCGCACGTGGTCGGCGGCCTGGTCACCGCCGACCGCGGCCTCACGGCCGACATGGACGCCTGGATCGAGGACGAGGACCGCTGGCTGGTCCGCGCGGCGCTCCTGCACCAGCTGCGCTACAGGAAACACACCGACACCGACCGCCTCTTCGGCTACTGCGTGCGCCAGTCGGCCCACGGCGACTTCTTCGTCCGCAAAGCCGTCGGCTGGTGCCTGCGCGAGTACGCCAAGACCGACCCGGACGCCGTGCGCGCCTTCGTGGCCGAACACCGCGGCCGCCTCTCACCGCTGTCCGTCCGGCAGGCGCTGCGGACCATCGGTCCCTAACCCCGCCCCCCGGCACGGGGGGGGCCACGAAGGTGTCGAACTCCCCTTCCCCCCAAAACCATTCGACGTGGGACGAAGCGTCGGCGATGATCGGCGTCATGTTCCGGTACGCCTTCCACCTCGCAGCATCCGCGGTCGCGGATGCCCCGAAGGCTGCCGTCGCCCACTTCACCGCCGCAGTCGACGGCGCCCGAAGCTGACCCTCCCCGGATCGTCCGGCGGACCCCGCAGGGGGAGGGTCGGCCGGCCCCAGGGGTCCCCGCCACCGCCACGAGGCTTCGAGGTACCGCCATGTCCAAGACGGCGTACGTCCGCACCAAACCGCATCTGAACATCGGCACGATGGGCCATGTCGACCACGGCAAGACCACCCTGACCGCCGCCATCACCAAGGTCCTCGCCGAGCGCGGGGCCGGCACGTTCGTGCCGTTCGACCGCATCGACCGCGCCCCGGAGGAGGCGGCGCGCGGCATCACCATCAACATCGCGCATGTCGAGTACGAGACCGACACCCGCCACTACGCGCACATCGACATGCCCGGCCACGCCGACTACGTCAAGAACATGGTCACCGGCGCCGCCCAGCTGGACGGGGCGATCCTCGTCGTCTCCGCGCTCGACGGGATCATGCCGCAGACCGCCGAACACGTGCTGCTCGCGCGGCAGGTGGGCGTCGACCACATCGTGGTCGCGCTGAACAAGGCCGACGCGGGCGACGAGGAACTGACCGACCTCGTCGAGCTGGAGGTCCGCGAGCTGCTCACCGCGCACGGCTACGGGGGCGACGCCGTGCCCGTCGTACGGGTCTCGGGGCTGAAGGCCCTGGAGGGCGACCCGAGGTGGACGGCGTCCGTCGAGGCGCTGCTCGACGCCGTGGACACGTATGTGCCCATGCCCGAGCGGTACCTGGACGCGCCGTTCCTGCTGCCCGTGGAGAACGTGCTCACCATCACCGGCCGCGGCACCGTGGTCACCGGCGCCGTCGAGCGCGGCACCGTCCGCGTCGGCGACCGGGTCGAGGTGCTCGGGGCCTGCGTCGAGACGGTCGTCACCGGCCTGGAGACCTTCGGCAAGCCGATGGAGGAGGCCCAGGCCGGGGACAACGTGGCGCTGCTGCTGCGCGGCGTCGCCCGCGACACCGTGCGCCGTGGGCACGTGGTCGCCGCGACCGGCAGCGTCGTGCCCGCGCGGCGCTTCACGGCGCGGGTGTACGTGCTGTCGACGCGCGAGGGTGGTCGCTCCACACCGCTGGCCACCGGCTACCGGCCGCAGTTCTACCTCCGGACCGCGGACGTGGTCGGCGACGTGGACCTCGGCGAGGTGGCCGTCGCCAGGCCCGGGGACACCGTCACCATGACGGTCGAGCTGGGACGGGACGTGCCGCTGGAGACGGGGCTCGGCTTCGCGATCCGCGAGGGCGGGCGCACGGTGGGCGCGGGGACGGTGACCGCCGTGGGGTGAGCGCCCCGCCGGGCACCGGCACAATGGGCAGGTGAACGAAGCCATACCCGTCAGCCGCGTCACCGACCACGGCACCGCCAAGCTCATGCCCGACGTCGACCGGGAACGGGCCTGGCTGCTCACCGTCGACGGGGCACCGCAGTCGTACGTCGACCTGGACGAGCCGGCGCACCTGGAGTTCGAGTACACGCGCCGGCTCGGCCACGTCCTGGACATGGTCGCCGAGCCGGGGCGGGCGCTGGACGTCCTGCACCTGGGCGGCGGCGCGTTCACCCTGCCCCGGTACGTGGCCGCGACCCGGCCCGGCTCACGACAGGACGTGGTGGAGGCCGACCGGGGGCTCCTCGACCTGGTCGCCGAGCACCTGCCGCTGCCCGCCGGCGCGGGCATCACCGCCCACGGCGCCGATGCCCGCGCCTGGCTCGCGGCGGCTCCCGAGGACTCGGCCGACGTGCTGGTCGCGGACGTCTTCGGCGGCTCGCGGGTGCCCGCGCACCTGACGTCCGTCGGCTACGTGCGCGAGACGGCCCGGGTCCTGCGCCCCGACGGCGTGTACGTGGCCAACCTGGCCGACGGGGCGCCGTTCGCCTTCCTGCGCGGCCAACTGGCCGGATTCGCCGCGTTCTTCGAGGAGCTGGCGCTGATCGCCGAACCGGGGGTGCTGCGCGGGCGCCGCTTCGGCAACGCGGTGCTGGTCGCGGCACACCGGCCGCTGGACACCGCGGCGCTGGCCCGGCGCACCGCCGCCGACGCCTTCCCGGCCAGGGTCGAGCACGGGCCCGCTCTGCGGGACTTCGTCGGCGACGCCCGTCCGGTGCGCGACGAGGACGCCGTACCGTCGCCCGAGCCTCCCGCCGGGGCTTTCGGTATCGGCTGAGCGGCGTACGTGCCCGCGGCGCGGGTGCGCTACGACTCGGTCGGCGGTTCCTCGGTGAGGCGGACGGTGCTGAGGATCTTCTGGACCGTCGCCTCGGGGACCTCGTCCTTGACGCCCTTGGCGCCGTACAGGTTCCAGGTGACGATGTCGCCCGCGCTGTTCTTGAACGCGAAGGTGATCGCCTTGCCCTCGGTGTCGCACTTGCCCTTCTGGGACGTGCCCTCCGAGTGCGCGGTGATGACGCTGCCCTTGATGCCGGACGCGGTCGTGTACGCCTTCGGCTTGCCGTACTTCACGCTCTTCTTGTCGGGCTGCGTGTAACCGCCGTAGATCCACCACGGCACCCGTGTCTCGGCCGCCTGGTCGGTGGTCTTGGCACCGCTCTCACCCCGGGTGCCGGTGGTGGCGAGCGAGGTGCTCTCCTTGCGGCCGTCCTTGTTCTCGTCCGTCGTGCACCACTCGGACTTCAGATACGCCGGGGCGGTGACGGTGGTGCGGTCGGTCTTGCCGTCCTCTTCCCACTCGAAGCCGACGCTGGTGTCGGTGCTCTCGATCTCCCAGTCCGCGGGCACGTCGAACATGGTGCCGAAGCGCGGGTTGGCGACGACCTTCCAGCCGTCGATGGTGGCCTTCGCCCCCTCGCCCCCGCGCGGGTTCTCCTCGGAGCCGGAGCCGGAGCCGGAGCCGGACGGGTCGACGGTGGGGGACTCGGACTTCTCCACGGTCGGGCTCGCGGACGTCTTCTTGTCCTTGCCGTCGTCCGCCTGGTCGTCCTTGTCACCGCCGAGCACCAGGAACCCGGTGACGCCCGCGGCCACCACCACGGCGAGGGACGCGATGATCGCGACCAGCTTCGTCCGGTTGCCACCGCCGCCACCGCCGCCCGCCGCCGGCTGCGGAACGGTGGCCGGCTGCGGCGTGCTCCACGGCTGCTGCCCGTACGGGCCGGGCTGCTGCTGGTAGCCGGGCTGCTGATACGGATTCGGCTGCTGGTACCCCGGCTGCTGGTACGGATTGTTCTGCGGGTTCTGCTCGCCCCCGGGCGGCTGCTGTCCTGGCCACATGAGCAGTCACCCTAATGCCGCCCAGGACACGATTCGGTCACCGGGCCTTGTCAGGGACGTACCGAAATGGGGGGCTCAGAACCGGGCCGGGGCGTACTCCCCGACGGTGGTGAGGAGTTGGCGGGATCCGGGCATACGGAGATCTTCCCGGGCGTCTGGCCCTCCTTGCTACTCGCGGGTAACCTGCCGTCATGAGCGCAGATCAGATGTCGATCGGCGAGTTGCTCGCCGCCACGGTGCCGATGGTCCGGACCCTGAACCTCGAGTACCTGGAGACCACCCCGGAGAAGGCCGTCCTGGCTCTCCCGGACCAGAGCGAGTACCGCAACCACGTCGGTGGACCGCACGCCGGAGCCATGTTCACGCTGGGCGAGTCGGCCAGCGGCGCGATCGTGCTGGCCGCCTTCGGCGACCAGCTCTCCCGGGCGGTGCCGCTGCCGGTCACCGCGGAGATCGCCTTCAAGAAGATCGCCCTCGGCCCGGTCACCGCCACCGCGACCCTGGGCCGCCCCGTCGCGGAGGTCGTCGCCGAACTGGACGCCGGCAGCCGCCCCGAGTTCCCGGTGAGCGTCGCCATCCGGCGCGAGGACGGAGCGGTCACCGGTGAGATGACCGTCATATGGACCCTGCGCCCCAACAGCTGACCTCCGCCGACCCGGTAGGCTTCCCGGTGCGCCTCGATCGAGGCGCACCGGGAAGCAGGTACGCGAAGCGGAGGGTGGGGCGTTGCACGTCCAGGAATGGCTCGACACGGTTCCCGCGGTGGCCGTCTACGCCGTCGTCGCGCTGGTCATCGGTCTGGAGAGCCTGGGCATTCCGCTGCCCGGCGAGATCATCCTGGTGTCGGCGGCCCTGCTGTCGTCGCAGCACGGCGGGATCGATCCGTTCGTCCTCGGCGCCTGCGCCAGCGCGGGCGCGGTGATCGGCGACTCCATCGGCTACGCCATCGGCCGCAAGGGCGGCCGGCCCCTGCTGGCCTGGCTGGGCGGGAAGTTCCCCAAGCACTTCAGCGAGGGCCACGTCGCCACCGCCGAACGGTCCTTCCAGAAGTGGGGCATGTGGGCCGTGTTCTTCGGCCGCTTCGTCGCCCTGCTGCGCATCTTCGCGGGCCCGCTGGCCGGTGTGCTGCGGATGCCGTACTGGAAGTTCCTGATCGCCAACGTCCTCGGCGGCATCGTCTGGGCGGGCGGCACCACCGCCGTCATCTACTACGTCGGCGTCGTCGCGGAGGACTGGCTCAAGCGCTTCTCGTGGCTGGGCCTGGTCGTGGCCGTCCTGATCGGCGTCGCTTCCATGCTGATCGTCAAGCGCAGGGCGGGCAAGGCCCGGCCGATCACTGCCGAGGAGTGAAGCGCGCCCCGAAGGAGCGCGCCCCGAAGGGACGCGGGGAAGAGCCCGCGCGACCCCGACCGAGCCGTGGACGGCCGATCACAGATCGTGCCCCAGCGCCTCCCGGTGCTGCCCGGCCAGCGCCGCGTACACCGTGCCGTTCAGCGTGACCCCCTGACGCTCCTCCTCCGTCAGCTCCCGCCTCACCTTCGCCGGCACCCCCGCGACCAGCGATCCCGGCGGCACCCGCATCCCCTGCGGGACCAGGGCCTGGGCCGCCACCAGCGACCCGGCGCCGATCACCGCGCCGTTGAGGACCGTGGCGCCCATGCCGATCAGGCAGTCGTCCTCGACGGTGGCGCCGTGCACCACGGCGTTGTGCCCGATGGAGACGCGCTCTCCGACGGTGACGGGGAAACCGGGGTCGGCGTGGAGCGTGCAGTTGTCCTGGACGTTGCTGCTCGCGCCGACGGAGATCCGCTCGACGTCGCCGCGCAGCACCGCGCCGTACCAGACGCTCGCCCCGGCGTGCAGCGTCACGTCCCCGATGACCGAGGCCGTCGGCGCCACGAAGGCCTCCGCGTCCAGCTGCGGGTCCTTGCCGCCGATTCCCTTGATCAGCGCCTTCTGCGTCATCTTCGCCTCCTGCTCGGGTGTTGTACGGCACCGTACGCCACCCGGTGGGGTGAAGATCACAGCACGGTGCGGTCCTGGCCCCGGCGCGCGCGGACTACCGTGAGCGGGTGCCCCACCGCAAGAACACGTTCTCGTCCTGGCGGAGCCGCCTCGCCCAGCGGGCCGTCCACGCGGGCTGGGCCTGGGTGCAGCGCACCGGTTCCGTCACGGCCGCCCACCCGGGGCGGTTCCGCTTCGGCGCGCTGGGCACGGGCACCCGGCTGGCCTTCCCGCTCGGCACGGTCTTCGGCGAGCCCTGGATCCACCTCGGCGCCCACTGCATCATCGGCGAGCAGGTCACGCTGACCGCCGGGCTCATGCCCGACCTGGACCTCGGCCCGGAGCCGATCCTGCGCATCGGCGACGGGGTCGTCCTCGGCCGCGGCAGCCACGTCATCGCGGACACCACCGTCACCATCGGCAGCGACTGCTACGTCGGCCCCTACGTCTACGTCACCTCCACCAACCACTCCTACGACGACCCGCACCAGCCCATCGGAAAGCAGTGGCCGCGGATGGACGCGGTGGAGATCGGCCCCGGCTGCTGGATCGGCACCGGCGCGGTGATCCTGCCCGGCGCGCGCATCGGGCGGAACGTGGTCGTGGCCGCAGGTGCCGTGGTCCGGGGCGCGGTCCCCGACCACGCCGTGGTGGCGGGCGCCCCCGCCCGCGTCGTACGGCGCTGGACGCCCGCCGAGGGCTGGCAGCCGCCGCTGCGGACCCCGGCGCCGGTGCCGATCCCCGACGGGATCACGCCGGGGCAGCTGCGGGAGCTGTCGCAGCTGGACGACGAGGCGGTGGCCCGTCTCGCCGCGCTGGACGAGGAGCCGGAGCGCGCGCCGGGCAGACTCGCGGAACCGGCCGCCGAGGGCTGAGGGAACCGCCCGGGGCGGCGGCCGAGCGCGCTGTCACGATCCGGTCGCGCCGCAGTACAGTTCGGTGGACCTTCGGGTGCAGCAGACCGTAGTCCGGTCCGCCGCACCGTCATCCGGAACCATGCACGCACCTGTACGAGTCCCTGGACGGAACGTGGCGGACCTCGACCTGCTGACCCAGTCCCTGGCGCGCAACGTCAAGCGCTGGCGCACCGAGCGCGGCTTCACCCTGGAGGCGCTCGCGGCGCGCGCCGGGGTCAGCCGCGGCATGCTCATCCAGATCGAGCAGGCGCGCACCAACCCCAGCCTCGGCACCGTCGTGAAGATTGGCGACGCGCTGGGCGTCAGCATCACCACGCTGCTCGACTGGGAGCAGGGCCCCACGGTCCGCGTCGTCCCCGCCGAACAGGCCGTACGCCTGTGGCACACCGACGCCGGCAGCTTCAGCCGGCTCCTTGCCGGAGTGGAGGCGCCCGGCCCGCTGGAGATGTGGGAGTGGCGGCTGATGCCGGGCGAGCACAGCCCCTCCGACCCGCACCCCACCGGCACGGTCGAGCTGGTGCACGTCACGTCGGGCGAACTCGCCCTCACCGTCGACGGGGTGACCCACCGCGTACCGGCGGGCGCGAGCGCCTCCTTCGAGTCCGACACCCCGCACACGTACGGCAACGAGGGCGACGACCCGATGGAGATGATCATGGCGGTTTCGGTGCCGCCCGTCCGCTGAGACGGCCGTCCGCCGGTGCCCCGGCGGTTGTTAGCGTGCCGCCATGCACGCACCCATCGGGAACTTCGACAGCGCCGCACCCGCCCCGGACCGCCTCGACGAACTGACCCGCCCGGTCGCCGACGCCGTACGCCACTGGAGCGGCACCGTACCCGCCGACCAGATTCTCTACGTCGACACCGAGCCGGAGTGGGCCGACACCGCCACCTTCGTCGAGCACTACGGCCGTGAGCTGCTCGAACAGTCCGCCAACTGCGTCGTGGTTTCCGGCAAGCGGGGCGGCGGCACGACACTGGCCGCCTGCGTGGTGCTCTCCACCACCCGGGTCGACGTCAACGGCGTCGTACGCCGTCGCCTAGGGGCGCGCAAGGCCTCCTTCGCGCCGATGGACACGGCCACCGGGGAGACCGGCATGGAGTACGGCGGCATCACCCCGGTCGGCCTGCCCGGCGACTGGCCGGTGCTGGTGGACTCGGCCGTCGTCGACCTGCCGTACGTCCTCGTCGGCAGCGGACGCCGGCGCGGCAAGCTCCTCGTGCCGGGCAAGGCCTTCGCGGAGCTGCCCGGCGCCGAGGTCCTGGAAGGGCTCGGCGTGGCGTGACCCGGCAGCCGGCAGCCGGCACCCGTCACGCGGTGGCGTGGTGGGCGAGGGCCAGATGCGGATCCGCCTCGCCCGGTGACGGTGCCGGGTCGGCGTGGACCAGGGCGGCGGTGAGCCGCGGCACCGCGTGCAGCAGGGCGTGCTCGGCCGCTACGGCGATGCGGTGGGCCTCGCGGACCGTCGCCTCGCCGTCCACCACCAGCGCGACCTCGGCCCGCAGCCGGTGCCCGATCCAGCGCAGCCGCAGCTCGCCCACCCCGCGCACGCCGGGGACCCCGCCCAGGGCGTCCTCGGCCCGGTCCACCAGCGCCGGGTCGACCGCGTCCATCAGCCGCCGGAACACCTCGCGCGCCGCGTCCCGCAGGACCAGGACGATCGCGGCCGTGATCGCCAGCCCCACGACCGGGTCGGCCAGCCGCCAGCCGAGCGCCGCGCCACCGGCGCCCAGTAGCACCGCCAGCGAGGTCCAGCCGTCGGTGCGGGCGTGCAGCCCGTCGGCCACCAGTGCGGCGGAGCCGATCTCCCGGCCCACGCGGATCCGGTACCGGGCCACCCACTCGTTGCCCGCGAAGCCGACCAGGGCGGCTGCGGCGACGGCCGGTGCGTGCGCGACCGGGCGCGGGTCGAGCAGCCGGTCCACCGCCGTCCACGCCGCGAGCACCGCGGAGGCCGTGATCGTCAGCACGATCGCGACGCCGGCCAGGTCCTCCGCCCGGCCGTAGCCGTAGGTGAAGCGCCGGGTGGCCGCGCGCCGACCCAGGATGAAGGCGATGCCCAGGGGGACGGCGGTCAGCGCGTCCGCGGTGTTGTGCACCGTGTCGCCGAGCAGCGCCACCGATCCGGAGACCACCACCACGGCCGCCTGCACGAGCGCCGTCGCGCCCAGCACCGCCAGCGACACCCACAGCGCGCGCAGGCCCCGGGCCGAGGACTCCAGGGCCGGGTCCAGCTTCTCGGCGCTCTCGTGGGAATGAGGGGTGAGCCGGTGGGCGAGACGGTGCGCGCCCCGGCGCCACCGGGCGGCGGGGGAGGGGCCGGGGCGCGGGTGCTCGTGCCGGTGGTGATCGGGGTGGTGCCGGTGCGGGTCGCTCATGGGTGCCCCTTCCGGTGTGTTCCGGTGTTCCGGTGTTCCGGTGTTCCGTCCGCCGGTGCGGTGGGTGGACGTCAGGCGTCCATGACGCCATTATGTGCGTATGAGCGCACGCATGCACCTCTCATCTGCGGACGATGCGCACCCGCGCACCCCGGGCGAGGAGCAGTTCGCACTCGCCGCCGAGATCCTCGCCCTGCTCGGCGACCGCACCCGCCTGACCCTGCTGCACGCCCTGGCCGGCGGCGAGGCCGACGTCACCACCCTCACCGAGGTCTGCGGGGCGGCCCGTCCGGCGGTCAGCCAGCATCTGGCCCGGCTGCGGCTGGCGGGGCTGGTCAGTACCCGCAAGGAGGGACGCCGGGTGGTGTACGCGCTGCGCGACGGGCATCTGCGCCGCCTGGTCGACGAGGCGCTGAACGTGGCCGACCACCGGCTCGGCGACCGGCCGCTGCACGATTGAGCGACCCGTCGGCCGCCTGCTGCCCGACCCTCAGCCGGTGGTGCGCACGCCGAGGTACCGCTCGGCGAACTCCGCCGCCGCGACCGGCGAGTCGAAGAGGCGGCGCAGCCGGGCCAGCGCGGCGCCCGCGCGGTACGGATCGCCCGACGCCGTGCCGTGGTACATCTCCGCGAGCCACTGGGAGAACTCCTCGTAGTCCCACACCCGGGCGAGGCACGCGTCCGAGTAGCCGGTCAGTCCGGAGCCGTCGCCCCGCGTCAGGACGCGACCAGCCCGTCGCCGAGCAGGAAGGCGTCGTGCAGGGCGAGGTTCAGCCCCTTGGCGGCGATGGGCGCGGTCAGGTGCGCCGCGTCCCCGGCCAGGAAGAGCCGCCCGAAGGACATCGGCTCGACCACGTAGCTGTGCATGTCGAGCACCCGCTTCTCGATCAGCCGCCCCTCCTTGAGCGGCGGTGCGCCGGCCGCGCCCAGCCGCTCCCGCAGCTCTGCCCAGACCCGCTCGTGCGGCCAGTTCGCCGGGTCGTCGCCCGGCCGGCACTGCACGTAGTAGCGGGTCACCTCGGGGCTGCGAGCCATGTGCCCGGCGAACCCCCGCGGATGCATGCCGAACACCACGCAGTCCGAGGACGGCGGCGCCTGGGCCGGCAGCGCCAGCCAGCCGACCCCGTAGTCGTGACGGGCCAGGCGCACCCGCTCGGGGGGCAGCGACGCCCGGGTCACCCCGCGCGCGCCGTCGCAGCCCGCGACGAAGTCGGCCGTCACCACCCGGCGTTCGCCGGTGTCGGGGCACACGTACGACACGGAAGGCCGCCCGGACCCGGCGCCGTGCAGGCGTACGTCCCGCACGCCGAACCGGATCTCTCCGCCCCGTACGTCCGCGTACTCCCGCACCAGGTCCGTCACCAGGAACTGCTGCGGATGGATGAAGTGGTGATGTCCCGTCAGCGCGGTGTACGCGAAGCGGTAGCGCTCCCCGGCGAAACGGAACTCGCACTCGGTGTGGGTCTGCGCCCGCTCCAGCAGGGTCCGGGCCAGCCCCGCCGCTCCAGCCCGCGCACGGCCCCGTCCGGGCGCGGGCGGATGAGCCCCGGCCCGATCAGCCCAGGCGAGGGATCTCGATCGCGGGGCAGCGGTCCATGACCATCTCCAGACCCGCGTTCCGGGTCCGCGCGTATGCCGCCTCGTCGACCACGCCGAGCTGGAACCAGACCGCCCCGGCACCCTTGGCGACGGCCTCGTCGGCGACCGGTCCGGCCAGGTCACTGTTGACGAAGACGTCCACCACGTCCACGTCGAAGGGGATGTCGGCGAACGAGGCGTACCCCTGCTCTCCGTGCACCGTCTCCGCCTTGGGATGCACGGGCACGACACGCTTGCCGAAGCGCTGCAGCACCTCGGCGACGCCGTACGCCGGGCGCTGCCGGTTGTTCGACAGGCCCACCACGGCCCAGGTGTCGCCCAGCTCGGTGAGGATCTTGCGGACGGTTGCCTCGTCGCCGTACACCGGCGGCCTCCTCGTACTCCCGGACGACCCGCGGGTCGGGCCGCCCGCCCGCGACAACGGACGGCGGCGTGCCGGGATTCCCGGTGTGCCGGGCGGGCCGCGGCGAGCGCGCCCCGGTGCGCCGCCGCGCCGTCCCGCCTACGCTCGCCTCGTGCTGCGCATCATCGACGCCCGTACCGGAGAACCCGCCCCCGCCGCGCCCGTCCGCCGGGCTCCGACCCGTGTCGAGGCGCACGTGCCGGAGCGCGACGCCACCACGCTGCGCGTCCTGCTGGTCGCGGACCTCCTGGTGCGGGCCCTGGAACTCGACGGCACACCCGTGTGGCCGGTGCTGACCGGGGCGGCGGAGCGGGACCGGCTGCGGGAGGACGCCGCCGCCCTCGGCATCCGGCCCTTCGAGGACGGCGCCGCCGGGCACGGACCGGGCACCGGGCAGCGCGTCCGCGTCGTGGGCGCAGGGGCGGACCGGCGCGGGGCCGGGAGCGCCTTTGACACGACGACGGTCGCCGTCGCCCCGGTGCACCCGGCCGAAAGCGGGCTCGACGACCCCGACGCCGTGCGCCTCGCCCTGCTGGAGCGGCACCACCACGCGCGCGTGGAACTGGACGAGGCCGCGCTGGACGAGGCCCGAAGCACCCTCGCCCGCCTGCGCCGCGCGGTCGCCGACTGGGCCCTGCACCCCTCGCGTCCCGTCCCGGGCGAGGTGCGCGACCGGCTGCGGGCCGCCTGGGAGGACGACCTGGACGCCCCCGCAGTACTGCGTCTGCTGCGCCGCGTCGAGACCGGCCCCGACCTCGCCGAGGGGGCCCGGTTCGAGATCTGCGCGTACGCCGACCGGTTCCTCGGCCTCCACCTCACCCGCGACGTCGGCGCCCCGCGGTGACCCCGGGTACCGCCAGGGACCGCGACCACGGCGCCGAGGGGCGCGGTGGGACGAGCGCATAGGCTGGCCGGATGCAGGACGAGTACCGCACGGTCGCCCGCGCGGGTGTGCACGAAACCGAGATCAACCGCTCGCGCTTCCTGTGCGCCCTCGCACCGGCCGCCACCGAACAGGACGCGCAGGCGTTCGTGGCGGGCGTGCGCAAGGAGCACGCGGACGCCACCCACAACTGCTGGGCGTACGTCATCGGCGCCGACGCCGCCGTCCAGAAGGCGAGCGACGACGGGGAGCCGGGCGGCACCGCGGGCGTCCCGATGCTCCAGATGCTGCTGCGCCGCGACATGCGGTACGTCGTCGCCGTCGTCACCCGCTACTACGGTGGCGTCAAGCTCGGCGCGGGCGGGCTCATCCGCGCCTACGGCGGCGCGGTCGGCGAAGCCCTCGACGACCTCGGCACCCTCACCCGGCGCAGGTTCCGCGTGGCCACGGTGACCGTCGACCACCAGCGGGCCGGGAAGCTCCAGAACGACCTGCGCACCGCCGGCCGCGCGGTGCGCGACGTGCGGTACGGCGAGGCGGTCACCATCGAGGTCGGTCTGCCGGAGGCGGACCTGGACGCCTTCCGCTCCTGGCTCGCGGACGCCACCGCGGGATCGGCCGGGTTCGCACTGGGCGGCGAGGCCTACGGAGACGTCTGACAAGGCGGACATCCGGGTTGAAGCGGGCGGTGAGGGCGTGCGGGGGAGGGGCGAAACGGGAGTTACCGACCGGGCTGTCGGACCCTCCCGTTAGTCTCGGGGATCATGCGACTGCTGCACACTTCCGACTGGCACCTCGGCCGGGCGTTCCACCGGGTGAACATGCTCGGCGCCCAGGCGGGGTTCATCGGCCACCTCGTCGAGACCGTGCGCGAGCACGCCGTCGACGTCGTGGTCGTGTCGGGAGACGTGTACGACCGCGCGGTGCCGCCGCTCGCCGCCGTCGAGCTGTTCGACGACGCACTGCACCGCCTCGCCGCCCTCGGCGTGCCCACGGTGATGATCTCCGGCAACCACGACTCGGCCCGCCGTCTCGGGGTCGGCGCCGGGCTCATCGACCGGGCCGGCATCCACCTGCGCACCGACCCGGCCGGCTGCGGCACCCCGGTGGTGCTGGGCGACGCCCACGGGGACGTGGCGTTCTACGGGCTGCCGTATCTCGAACCGGCGCTGGTGAAGGCCGAGTTCGGCGTCGAGAAGGCGGGGCACGAGGCCGTGCTCGCCGCCGCCGTGGACCGGGTGCGCGCCGACCTCGCCGCGCGTGCTCCGGGCACCCGTTCCGTCGTCCTCGCGCACGCCTTCGTCACCGGCGGCGAGCAGAGCGACAGCGAGCGGGACATCACCGTCGGCGGGGTCGCAGCCGTGCCCTCGGGCGTCTTCGACGGCGTGGACTACGTGGCGCTGGGGCACCTGCACGGTTGCCAGACCCTCACCGAGCGCGTCCGCTACTCCGGCTCCCCGCTGCCGTACTCCTTCTCGGAGCACCGGCACCGCAAGAGCATGTGGCTCGTCGATCTCGACGCCGACGGGTCGGTCAGCGCCGAGCGCCTCGACTGCCCGGTGCCGCGCGCGCTGGCCCGGCTGCGCGGCACCCTGGAGGACCTGCTCGCCGACCCTGAGCTGACCCCGCACGAGGACGCGTGGGTCGAGGCGACCCTCACGGACCCGGTCCGCCCGGACGAGCCCATGGCCCGGCTCACGGAGCGGTTCCCGCACACGCTCAGCCTCGTCTTCGACCCCGAGCGCGGGCCCGAGGAACCCGGCGTGTCCTACGCCCGGCGCCTCGCCGACCGCAGCGACCAGCAGATCGCGGAGGACTTCGTGACCCACGTGCGCGGCGCCGGACCCGACGACCGGGAACAGGACGTGCTGCGGGACGCCTTCGACGCCGTGCGCGCGGACGACACCGCGCGGGAGGTGGCCCGGTGAGGCTGCACCGGCTGGACATCACCGCCTTCGGGCCCTTCGGAGCCTCGCAGAGCGTCGACTTCGACGACCTGTCGGCCGCCGGGCTGTTCCTGCTGCACGGCCCCACCGGCGCCGGCAAGACCTCCGTCCTCGACGCCGTCTGCTACGCCCTGTACGGCTCGGTACCGGGCGCCCGGCAGGGCGGCGGCCAGGGCATGACGCTGCGCAGCGACCACGCGGCCGTCGGCACCCGCACCGAGGTGCGCCTGGAACTGACCGTGGCGGGGCGCCGGTTGGAGATCACCCGCCAGCCGCCCTGGGAACGGCCGAAGCTCCGCGGCCGGGGCACGACCGTCGACAAGGCGCAGACCTGGCTGCGCGAGTACGACGCGACGACCCGCGCCTGGAAGGACCTCAGCCGCTCGCACCAGGAGATCGGCGAGGAGATCACCCAGCTGCTCGGAATGAGCCGCGAGCAGTTCTGCCAGGTCGTGCTGCTGCCCCAGGGCGACTTCGCGCGCTTCCTGCGCGCCGACGCGGAAGCGCGCGGCAAGCTCCTCGGCCGGCTCTTCGACACCCGGCGGTTCGCCGAGGTCGAGAAGCGCCTCGCCGAACGGCGCCGCACCACCGAGGCCCAGGTCCGCGAGGGCGACGCCGGCCTACTGGCCGACGCACACCGGATGCAGCAGGCCGCCGGTGACGCCATGGAGCTGCCGGAACTGGCACCGGGCGAGCCGGGTCTGGCCGAGGCCGTCCTCAGCGCCGCCGCCGTCGCCCGCTGCACCGCCCGCGAGCTGCTCACCATCGCCGACCGCCGGCTCGCGGACGCCGAGTCCGCCCAGGCCGCCGCCGGACGACGGCTGACCGACGTCCGCGAACTCGACCGGCTGCAACGCCGGTTCGCCGAGGCACGGGAGCGGGCCGCACGGCTGGCGGAGCGGGCCGACGCCCACCGCGCTGCCCAGGAGCGCATGGAACGGGCCCGCAAGGCCGGGGCGGTGGCCCCCGCCCTGGAGCTGCGGGACGCCGCCGACGGCGAGCACCGGAGGGCGGCGGACGCGGAGGCGCGCGCCCGTGCCCGGCTGCCGCGGGCCCTCGCCGACGCGGGAGCCGCCGGACTCGCCGCCGCCGCCCGCCGGGCCGCCGAGGAACTGGGCGGCCTCGAGTCGGCCCGGCGCGCCGAACGACGCCTCGCCGAACTCGTCGAGGAGCGGGCCGGCCTCCAGCGCCAGGAACGCGCCGACGACGAGGTCCGGCAGGAGGCGGAAAGCTGGCTCGCCGACTGGGAGGCCACCCGAACCCGACTGCAGAGCCGCCTCGACTCCGCGCAGGAGGCCGCCACCCGCGCCGAACAGCTCGCCGTCCAGCGCGATCCGGCGCAGCGCAGGCTGGCGGCCGCCCGGCAGCGGGACCGGCTCACCGACGACACCGAACAGGCGCGGCGGCGGGCGCTCGCCTCGGCGGAGGACGCCGTCGCGGCCCGCGCCCACTGGCTCGACCTCAAGGAACAGCGGCTGCACGGCATCGCCGCCGAACTCGCCGCGAACCTCACCGACGGCACTCCGTGCGCGGTGTGCGGTGCCACCGAGCACCCCGCCCCCGCCCGCAAGGGGGCCGGACACGTCGACCGCGACGCGGAGGAGCGCGCGCTCACCGCCTACCAGGCCGCCGACGAGCGCCGCGCGCGGGCCGAGCGGCACCTGGGCACCGTACGGGAGGCGCTCGCCGCCGCCACGGCGGAAGCCGGGGACGCGCCCACCGACCGGCTGGCCCAGGAGGCCGAGGAAGTGGAGCGGGCGTACGCGCGGGCGCGGGCGACCGCCTCCGGCCTGCACGCCGCGCAGGAGGAGCTGCGGCGGGCCGAGGGCGAACGCGAACAGCGCGTCGCCGCCCAGCAGCAGGCCGCCGTCAGGTCCGCCTCCCGGGTCGCCGGGCGGGAGCGGCTGGAGCGCGAACAGGCTTCTCTGGACGAGGAGTTGACGCGGGCCCGGGGTGCCGCCGAGAGCGTGGCGGCACGGGCGGCGCAGCTGGAGCGCCGGGCGGCGCTGCTCACGGAGGCGGCCGACGCCGCCCGCGTCGCCGAGGAGGCCGCCCAGCGACTCAAGGACGCCGACGCCCGGCTCGCCGACGCCGCCTTCCGGGCCGGGTTCGACACCCCCGCGGACGCGGCCGCCGCCCTGCTCGACGACACCGCCCACCGCGAGCTGCAACGCCGGCTCGACGCCTGGCAGTCGGAGGACGCCGCCGTCCGCGCGGTCCTCGCCGAGGCCGACACCACCGACGCGGCCCGGCGACCGCCCGCCGACCTCGCCGCGGCGGAACGGGCGGCGGCCGACGCGGGCCGGCGCCTGCGCGAGGCGTCCTCGGCCCGCGACGCCGCCGCCCGGTGCCGCGCCGAGCTGGACCGGCTGTCCGCGCACGCCACCACCTCCGTGCGCCGGCTCGCCCCGCTGCGCGAGGAGCACAGCCGGGTCGCCCGCCTCGCCTCCCTCGCCGCGGGCACCTCGGCGGACAACGAACGCCGGATGCGCCTGGAGTCGTACGTCCTGGCGGCCCGCCTCGAACAGGTCGCCGCCGCGGCCACCGCCCGCCTGCTGCGCATGTCCTCCGGCCGCTACACCCTGGTCCACTCCGACGACCGCACCGGCCGCGGCCGCAGCGGTCTCGGCCTGCACGTCGTCGACGCGTGGACCGGCCGCGAGCGCGACACGGCCACGCTGTCCGGCGGCGAGACCTTCTTCGCGTCGCTCGCCCTCGCGCTCGGCCTCGCCGACGTCGTCACCGACGAGGCGGGCGGCGTACGCCTGGACACCCTCTTCATCGACGAGGGCTTCGGCAGCCTCGACGACCAGACCCTCGACGAGGTCCTGGACGTCCTGGACGCGCTGCGCGAGCGGGACCGCAGCGTCGGCATCGTCAGCCACGTCGCCGATCTGCGCCGCCGCATCCACGCGCAACTCGAGGTCGTCAAGGGGCGGTCGGGGTCGGTACTGCGGCAGCGGGGCGCCGGCTGAGTGCCGTCCCGGCCTCGCCGGGCGGACCTCAGCGGCCGAGCGGGCGGCGGGGGAGCGGTGAGGAGTAGACGATGCTCGTGGTGACCGAGCCCAGGGCGCTGATCCGGCCGGACACCTCCTCCAGGTGCCGCATCGAACGGGCCGCGACCTTGATCACGAAGCAGTCGTCGCCCGTGACGTGGTGCGCCTCCAGGATCTCGGGCGTGACCGCGACCAGGTCGTGGAACGGCTTGTAGTTGGCGACCGGGTAGCGCAGCCGTACGAACGCCAGGATCGGCAGCCCCAGGCGCTCGGGGTCGACGACCGCCGCGTACCCCTGGATGATCCCGGCCTCCTCCAGCCGCCGCACGCGCTCCGTCACCGCGCTCGCGGACATCGACACGGCACGCGCCAGCTCGGCGAAGCTGGCCCGTCCGTCCCGCTGGAGGACGTCGAGGATGCGCCAGTCGGTGGCGTCCGGGGAATACTCGGTCATCAGGGATGGATAGCAGGATTACCCCGGTGGAACAAGCTGCTGGCCGGGAAATCGCCCTTCAGGCGAGGCGGTGCGGGCCATAGATTTCTGCCTGGAGGATCCACCGAGGAGAGGCCGGACCATGAGCGTCACCACCCCCGCCACCGGGCACGTCAACCCCGTCCTGCGCACCGCCGCCGCACCGCCCGCCGAAGCCGCCGCGTACTTTCGCGCGAGCCTCGCCTTCCACACCGACGTCTCCGACGTCGCCGCCGCACTCGCGGTCGGCGGGGACCCGGGATTCGTGCTCGTCGACTGCCGGTCCACCGAGTCCT
Organism: Streptomyces violaceorubidus; assembly: GCF_000717995.1. Taxonomy (GTDB): domain Bacteria; phylum Actinomycetota; class Actinomycetes; order Streptomycetales; family Streptomycetaceae; genus Streptomyces; species Streptomyces violaceorubidus. The sequence goes on along the minus strand of NZ_JODM01000028.1, from coordinate 14,761 downwards.
GGGACCAGGGCCACGTCCCGGGCGCCGTCCACCTGCCCACGGCCCTCGTCCCCGAGCAGGCCGGGGAACTCCTCGACCCCGCCGTGCCCGTGGTGACGTACTGCTGGGGCCCCGGCTGCAACGGCGCGGCACGCGCGGCCCTCGCCCTGGCCGAACTCGGCTACCCGGTCAAGGAGATGCTCGGCGGCTTCGAGTACTGGGCGCGCGAGGGCTTCGAGTTCGAGACCTGGCAGGGCGTCGAGCGCCGCGCCGCCGACCCCCTGACCGTTCCGGTGGACGCGGCCGACTGCGGCTGCTGAGCGGCGTGTAGGTTCTGCCGCATGGTGCGATACGCGGAGCCGGGCGCGGTGGAGTGGGGCGAGTCGGGCGGAGGGCCGCTGATCGCGGTACCGGAGACGGTCCTGCCGTTCTGGACCGGCGCCGACGGCGAGGAGACGGACTCCGACTACGACCGGGCCTGCGAGGTCGACGGCCACGTCGGGCTGCTGCCGGTCGGCGACTCCACCGCCTTGGTGCTCGGCGACGAACCCGCCTCCACCGCCTACCTCCCGGACCACGGCACCTTCGTCCGCTGGTGCGCCGCGGACTCCGAGGAGGAGGTTCTGGCCGGGGTACCCACCGCCCTCGACACCGCCGACTGGCAGCCCGAGGTGTCCTGGCACGTACCTGGACCCGTCCTCCTGTTCGACGCCGCCTGGCCCGGATCGGCATCGGCCCGCGCCGACCGGGTACGGATCGCGCTGGACCCTGGCCGGTACGCGGTGCGTGCGGCCGAGGTGCGGCCGGGGCCGGAGACCTGGTTGGGGCTGGTGCAGTTGCGGCGGCTGGCCGGGCGGTAGTCGCGGGGATATGGGCGTGCGGGGGTGTGGTGGTGCGTCCGTCATGGGTGCCCGTGCCACGAGTTCGGCACCCGGTGGCTGAAGTCCTGCGTCGCGTCGGGCCGTGTTGACCGGGTGCGGATCGAGCTGGACCCGGGCCGGTACGCGGTGCGTGCGGCCGAGGTGCGGCCGGGGCCGGAGACCTGGTGAACGCGGTCAACCCCGGCCCCGTGGACACCGACTACATGACCGGCGAGGACTACGACGCCGTCGCCGCGTGCTTCCCCGCCCGGCGGTGGGGCGTGCCCGACGACCCGGCCCGCCTCATCGCGTGGCTCGCCACGGACGAGGCGGGCTGGATCACCGGTCAGGTGATCGACTCGGAGGGCGGCTTCAGACGGTGAGGTGGACGGCCTGGTGAGGGCGTCACAGCCGGGACAGCTCGTCCACCAGGTCGTCCAGGCCCAGCGAGCCCTGGGAGAGGGCCGCCATGTGCCACGCCTTCGGGTCGAACGCGTCGCCGTGCCGCTCGCGGGCCTTCTCCCGGCCCAGCAGCCACGCCCGTTCGCCGAGCTTGTAGCCGATCGCCTGGCCCGGGATCGTCAGGTACCGGGTCAGCTCGCTCTCCACGAAGTCCGCCGGGCGGCTGCTGTGCGCGCCGAAGAACTCCTGCGCCAGCTTCGGCGTCCAGCGCTCACCCGGGTGGAACGGCGAGTCGGCCGGGATCTCCAGCTCCAGGTGCATGCCGATGTCCACGATGACCCGGGCGGCCCGCATCATCTGCGCGTCCAGGTAGCCGAGGCGCTGCTCCGCGTCCGTGAGGTAGCCCAGCTCGTCCATCAGCCGCTCCGCGTACAGCGCCCAGCCCTCGGCGTTGGCGCTGACCATGCCCACCGACGCCTGGTAGCGGGAGAGGTCCTGAGCCACGTGCGTCCACTGGGCGAGCTGGAGGTGGTGGCCCGGGACGCCCTCGTGGTACCAGGTCGAGACCAGGTCGTACACGGGGAATCGGGTCTGCCCCATCGTCGGCAGCCAGGTGCGGCCGGGACGGGAGAAGTCCTCCGACGGCGAGGTGTAGTAGGGCGCCGCCGCGCTGCCGGGCGGGGCGATGCGCGACTCTACCCTCCGCACCCGCTCGGCGAGTTCGAAGTGCGTGCCGTCCAACTGCTCGATCGCCTGGTCCATCAGGCCCTGGAGCCAGTCGCGCACCTCGTCGACGCCCTCGATGTGCTTGCCGTGCTCGTCCAGGTGGGCCAGCGCCACCCACGGCGTCTCGGCGCCCGGCAGGATCTTCTCGGCCTCCGCCTTCATCTCGGCCAGCAGACGGTGGTATTCGGACCAGCCGTAGGCGTACGCCTCGTCCAGGTCCAGGTCCGTGCCGTTGTAGTAGCGCGACCAGCGGGCGTAGCGCTCCCGGCCGACCGTGTTCGGGGCGCCCTCGATGGCCGGGGCGTACACGTCGCGCATCCAGTCCCGCAGCTCGACCACCGCCGCGGTCGCACCCCGGGCGGCCTCGTCCAGCTCCGCGCGCAGCGCCTCGGGGCCGTCGGCGGCGAAGTCCTCGAACCAGCCCCGCCCCTCACCCGTGTCCGCCCACTCGCCGAGCTGCTCGACGAACGTCGCGGTCGGCCGCGGTGCCGCGTACAGCTCGCGCTCCAGACCTAGGGACAGGGACTCCCGGTAGCCCGCGAACGCCGCCGGCACCGCGCGCAGCCGCTCGGCGATCCGGGCCCAGTCCTCGTCGGTCTGCGTCGGGGTGAGGGCGAACACCTCGCGCACCGAATGGGCGGCGGTGCCCATGTTGCCGACCGAGCGCAGCCCCTCGTCGGCCTCGTGCACCGCGAGTTCGGCGGTGAGGCGCTCACGCAGCAGCCGCGCGCAGCGCCGCTCCACGTCGCTGTCCCCGCCCGGCCGGCGCTCCGCCTCGTCCAGCAGGGTCAGCGTGGTGCGGGCCAGCTGAGCGAGGGCCTCCTGCCCGGCGGGTGAGAAGTCGGGCAGACGACTGGAACTCTCCGCGACACCGAGGTAGGTACCGGTGACGGGGTCGAGGGCGATGAGCTCGTCGACGTAGGCGTCGGCGACCTCGCGGGGCAGCGGGCTCTTGGTCTCTGACATGCGGACATCCTCGTACGGATACCGGTGCCGCGTCAGCCCGGTGGACCGGGCCCGACCGCGCGGGCGGCCGGATTTCGCTCAGGGCGTGGCCGCGGGAGCGGCAGCCGACGCCCCCGCCGGCGCGGGTGCGGCCGCGGCCGGGGGCAGCAGGGGGCCGCACTCCCACTGCTGGAAGATCAGCCTGGTCTCGACGCGGGCAACCTCCCGCCGGGACGTGAACTCGTCCAGGACCAGCCGCTGCAGGTCCGTCATGTCCGCGACCGCCACGTGCACGAGGTAGTCGTCCGGGCCGGTGAGGTGGAAGACGGTGCGCGACTCCGGCAGGGCCCGGATCCGCTCCACGAACGGCCCGACCAGCTCCCGCCGGTGCGGGCGCACCTGCACCGACAGCAGCGCCTGAAGACCGCGCCCCAGCTTCGCCGGATCCAGCTCGAGCCGGTGGCCGAGGATCACGCCGGCCCGCCGCAACCGGGCCACCCGGTCCAGACAGGTCGAGGGCGCGACTCCGACCTGGGCGGCGAGATCGCGGTAGGTGGTCCGGGCGTCGTTCTGCAGCAACCGCAGCAGATGGAGATCCACCGGATCCAGTACGACGGAATCGGCCATGGCCCGAACGTAGCACGGAGTACGCCCCCGTCGGACCGGCCGGTGTTCACCCTTCGGCCATGGACTCAGCGCGCACGCACACGTCACCACCCGACGACGTACGCTCCACCGCACCCACGGGCAGGGCACTGGCCACCGAAGCCGTGCACGCCGGCCGCGACGACCTCGCCGCCCGGGGACTGCACGCCCCGCCCATCGACCTGTCCACGACCTACCCGTCGTACGACAGCCGCGGCGAGGCCGCCCGCATCGACGCGTTCGCCGCGACCGGCGCCGAGCCGGACGGGCCGCCGGTCTACGCCCGCCTCGGCAACCCGACCGTCGCCCGTTTCGAGACAGCGCTGGCCCGGCTGGAGGGCACCGAGGCCGCCGTCGCCTTCGCCAGCGGCATGGCGGCGCTGAGCGCGGTCCTGCTGGCCCGCGGCGCGATGGGGCTGCGGCACGTCGTCGCCGTACGGCCCCTGTACGGCTGCAGCGACCACCTGCTGACCGCCGGGCTGCTCGGGTCCGAGGTCACCTGGACCGACCCGGCGGGCGTCGAGGACGCGCTGCGCCCGGACACCGGCCTGGTGCTCGTGGAGTCCCCGGCCAACCCGACGCTGGCCGAGGTCGATCTGCGGGCCGTCGCACACGCCTGCGGGTCGGTGCCCCTGCTCGTGGACAACACCTTCGCCACACCCGTGCTCCAGCGCCCCGCCGAACACGGCGCCCGGCTGGTGCTGCACAGCGCCACCAAGTACCTCGGTGGGCACGGGGACGTACTGGCCGGTGTGGTCGCCTGCGACGAGGAGTTCGCCGGGCGGCTGCGACAGGTGCGCTTCGCCACGGGCGGAGTGCTGCACCCGCTGGCCGGATATCTGCTGCTGCGGGGACTGTCCACCCTGCCCGTCCGGGTGAGGGCCGCCTCCGCGGGCGCCGCCGAACTGGCCGGGCGGCTGGCCGCCGACCCGCGGGTGGCCCGCGTCCACTATCCGCGCATCGGCGGCGCGATGGTCTCCTTCGAGGTCCACGGCGACCCGCACGAGGTCATCGGCGGCGTCCGGCTGATCACCCCGGCCGTGAGCCTCGGCAGCGTCGACACGCTCATCCAGCACCCGGCGTCCATCAGCCACCGCATCGTGGACGCGGACGACCGGCGGAGCGCCGGGGTGTCCGACCGGCTGCTGCGGCTGTCGGTCGGCCTGGAGGACGTCGACGACCTGTGGGCCGACCTGGACCGGGCGCTGGGGAAGCGGGCGGCCGGGGCCGTCCCGCTGCGGGAGGCGCCGGCGCGGACGGCGTGAGCGCACCACCGCGCCGGGCGCCCGTCACTCCCGGCCGATCGGCTCCCCGTGCGGCAGAGGCGCGGCGGAACGGGCCGACGGTTCCAGACGGGCCGTGACGACCAGGGTCCCCTCCTCGATCTGGTAGTCGAGGGGGAGGCCCAGGCCGCGCATCGCGGCGACCATGCCGGTGTTGGACGCCTGCGTGAGGGCGTACACGCTCTCGCAGCCCGCCTCCGCCGCCATCGCCACGAGCCGGGCGAGGAGTTCGCCGCCGATGCCCCGGCGCTGCCAATCGTCCTCGACGAGCAGCGCGACCTCCGTCTCGTCGCCGTCCCACAGCAGGTGGCCGAGCCCGACGATCCGCCCCGAGGCGGTCTGCACGGCCAGGGTGCGGCCGAAGCGAGGGCTGAGCAGATGGCCCAGATACCGGTCGGCGTCGCCCACCGGACCGTGGTACCGCATCCCGAGCGTCCGCGCCGAGCAGCGTTCGTGCATCGCCTTCGCGGCTGGAACGTCACGCGTGTCGGCCCGGCGGACCGTGATGTCGCTCCCCTCGGGCAGCGTCAGCACGTCCCGGCCCCGCGGGACCCGGGGACCGAGCCGGGCGTCCAGCTCGACCAGCGCCCGGGCCCGGGCGAACTCGGCGGGGGTGAACGGCAGATGGGGGCGCTCCACGCTGATCACCCCGCCCTCCGGGGCGCGCAGCCGCAGCACCGTCTCCTCCAGCGTGCCCTCCGGCGGCACGGACTCTTCCGCTCCCGCCCCCGTCCGGGCGTCGACGGTCCCGGGCAGCGAGCGGATGGTGCACCGGCCCAGCAACTGCCGCAGAGCCAGCGGCAGCTCCGCTGTGTCCAGGGCCGTACGGGTGGCCAGGCCCAGCACCCGGGTCGGCGCGTCCACCAGGTCATGGGCGTCCGCCCGCTCGGTCCAGGTCCGGGTGCCGCCCGCCGCCGTCACCACCTCGGCCAGCTCCGTCCCGCTCAGCTCACCCGGGGTACGGAGCAGGAACTCGTCCACCGTGCCCTCGGCCAGCGGATGCGTCTGCAGGCTCAGGATGTCGATCCGCCGGTCGGCGAGGGCCGCGCAGAGCACGGCCAGCGACCCCGGCGCGTCCCGCACCGTCGTGCGCATCCGCCACAGCGCGCCGTCACCGCCCGGCCCGGACCCGCCCGGTCCGGCCATGCCCTGCTCGGACCCGGCCGGCCGCTCGGGGGTCGGTGGCCGGGTGCCGGTATCGTGCGCCGGCGGTGCCTGCCCGTGGCGTCGTGACCACCGGGTGTGGAAACCCGCCGTGGCGATCAGCGCCGCCAGCGAGGCCAGCACCAGGGCGGGCACCGCGGTGCCGTGCTCGACGAAGTGCGCCACGGCATCCGTCACATCAGACATGTCTCGACTCATGCACCCACTGTGAAGGAACGGTGTTGCGTGATCACGAACGCTCTGTGACCGATGGGTAAAGAAGGCTTCTGGGACGCTTTTTGCCCGTTCGGGAGGGTGTGGTGGTCAGGCGGCGGCCGAATCCGCCGCCAGCGCCGCCCGCAGCCGCCGCGCCTGCGTCACCAGCCGTGAGGCGCCGCGCCGGTCCGCCACCGAGGACAGGTGCGGCAGACCACCGCGGGCGCCCGTCCGCTCGGCACACTCGGCCGCCACGGCCAGCAACTCCCCGAGCCCGCGGGCCGATGCCGTCCTCGCGCCGGTGGCGAGGTCGGCGAGCAGCACGGGCAGCACCTGACGCAGGACCGCCCACACGGTGGCGTTCGCGCCCGTCGCCGCGGCGGTGCGCACCGCGTCGGCGAGCCGTGCCGCCTTCACCGCGCCGCGCCGCACCAACTGCCCGAGGTCCGCGCCCAGCCGGTCCGCGTCGAGCCGCCCCCGCGCCGCCAGCACCAGCAGGGCGTCCACGGCGGCGAGCCGGTCCTCGGCATGCCGTGCGCCCAGCCCGTACGCCAGGCACAGGTGCGCGGCCTCACCCGCCTCGCCGTCCGCCTCGGCGAGCCGGGGCAGCACCGCGGCGGCGGCGCCCCGCTGGTCGTCCACGGCCACCCCGGACACGTCCCGCAGCAGCCGCGCGGCGACCAGCTCCGGCCGGTCGGGCAGTACGGCGAACCAGTGCCGGCGTATCCCGTCGCTCCAGTGACCGCAGTACCACCGGTCCGAGTACGGGCTCACCGGGCGCCCCAACAGCCGCAGGGCGGCGGGGAACTCCTCCCCCTGGAGGTCGGGGACCTCGCCGAGCTCCACCAGGATGCGGGTGTCCGCCGTCCGCCGGGTGACGGAAGGGGCGGTCCGCTCGGCCGTCAGCAGGCGCGCGAGCCGCTCCCCCTCCTCGGTCCCCAGCGCTGCCGCGCGCTCCGCGGCCGCCACCGCCGCCGTGCGGTCGTCCCGACGCACCCGGAGCAGCGCCTGGCCGAAGTCGACCGGCGCGACGCGGGAGCCCGCGCGTCGGCAGGCGTCCAGACGGTCCACCAGCTCGTCGGCTTCGAGCAGGCCCGTGTCCCAGGTGGGGGTGGCCAGCAGGAACGGCTGCGGGTCGGTGCGCAGCCGGTGGGCCGCCTCCCACATCCGGGCCTCGAAGGGGCGGGCCAGCGAGTTGTGCGCACAGCCGGAGTTCGGCACTCCCTCCCGGACCACCCGGTGCAGGGTGTCCGTCCGAACTTCCCCGTACAAGGTCGCCAGGAGGAGGTCGAAGGCGCGGGTGCTGTCGAACAGTTCATGACGGCGGGCGAAGAAACCGTCCGACGGGTGGCCCTGCCGCAGCTCCGGGTCGGCCCACCAGCGGCGGGCGACCACCGGTGCGAGGGCTTCCAGCAGGGCCTCCCGGTCCCGGTGGGCCTGCCGGACCAGTCCGTCCAGGGTGCGCTCGAACGCGGCCACGTCACTTCCGGAGGCGAGCAACGCGCTGATCTCCTCGGCGACTTCGACCGCCGTCGCCGGAGCGGGGGTCAGGCGCACCGGCAGCGGCGGGGGAGGCAGCACCTCCTCGTGGACCACGGGCCGAGCCTCCGGCGGCGTCGCGCCCAGGGTGCGGACGGCCCGTGAGCGCAGGGCGGGGATCAACTGCTCGGCTGCCCCCGCCAGTTCCTCGCGGACTTCCGGGTCGTTGACCTTGCCGACGTGCCGCTCGACCAGCTTCAAGGCCCGCTCCTGCACGTCGGAGTCCTCGTGCCCGAACGCGCCGGCGGCGGCCGGAAGCAGGTCGCCGGCCGCGGCGGGGTCCCGGGCGAGCACCTTGCCGAGCAGCACGAGCTGCGCCCGGACGAGCTTCTTCTCCGTGCGGAACAGGACCGCGTCCGTCGCCTCCGCCAACCGACGTGGCGCCAGCTCTCCCGCCAGGGCCAGGGTGCCCAGCACCGACTGGGCGTGGGACGCCACCGTCGGCACCCCGTCCGAGGCGAGTGCCGTCCAGTCGGCCGTCCGCAGGCGCTCCTCCTCGGGGGTGAGCGCCAGGTCGTGCAGCAGGCGCAGGAACACCCGCAGCTCGGCCGGCGCGCCACCGCGCAGCAGCCGCGCCACACACGCGTCGACCATCGCCCGCCGGTCGAGCGCGCCCTCGGCGGTCAGACGTGCCAGTGCGCCGGTCCAGCCGTCCGGTCCGTCTGCGGACAGCCATCCCAACTGGGCGCCGATGCCTTCGGTACGGAAGAGGGCGGCGACCAGCTCCGCCAGGTGCGGATCGCGGCGCAGGCGGTCGCAGACCGTGCCACCGCGCTGCCAGCCGCCACTGACGTCGTTCAGCCAGCCCCGGAGGTACGCCTCCGTCGTCGGCACCGGGCACCCGGCCAGCCGCACCAGGCCGGCCATCAGCTCGTACGACACGTTGGAACCGGACGGCCGCCGGGCGAGCCGGTGCACCACGTCGGCCAGCCACGCTGGATCCCGGTCGCCCAGCACATGCAGCAGGACCGCGGGCGACGCCTGCGACCAGCGCATGTCGACGGCCGCCAGCCAGTCGGCCACGGCCGCAGCCCCGGTCTGGCACGCCGCTCCGGCCGCGTGCAGTGCCGGGTGGGCCCGCCGGGACTCGGCGGACCAGCGCTCCGCCCTCAGCTCCTGGCGGACGGCTTTCAGCCGGGGGAAACAGGCGCGCCGCTCCGCGTCGGTCATGCCGTCGAGCAGCGACACCACCTCGGCCGTCCGACCCGCTCGCACCGCCTCGACCAGCAGCGTTGTCGCTTCCGCAGTCGCAGTCGTAGTCGCCGTCGTCGTCGTCATCGCGCACCTCCGTCGGTCCGAACCGTCCCCTGCGCCCGTCGCGCGCCCCGCCGCTCCATGCGTACCGCCAGCGCGTGCTTGCAGGGACCGCGCCCGCCCCGGTACTTGGCCCACCACAGGCAGCTGCACGAGAGCACCCCGGCCTCCTCGCGCACCCGGTGCACATGACCGTCCTCGGCCGTGACCGTCCCGATCGGACCGTCCAGGGCGACCGCGCCCGCCGCCACCAGGGCGCGGGCCGCACGCAGCCGCGGATTGTGGCGCTCCACGCGCTCCGCGTCGTACGGCAGCTCGCGGTGGAAGTACGCCGCCTCCGCGGTGTCGTACCCGACGCGCCCCGACGTGCCGAGACGGACCAGAGCGGCACGCACCCGCTCCGCGGTCAGCCCCGAGGCGGCGGCCAGGTCGGCGATGTCGATCCGCGGCTCCCAGGCGAGGAGCACCGAGACCAGCTCGGCGTCCTCGGCGGCCTCGTCGGCGGCGAGCGCTTCGAGGACACCGCCCTCCCCGGAGAACCCGCGCGCCGCGTCGGGGGACAGGGTGAGGGTGAGGCGCATACCCGGCAGCAGCACCTCCCACGCGGAGGCCGTGGCGGCGGCTCCCGGGGCGATGGCCGGTCCGTAGACGCGCAGGGCCGTCGCGTGCCGCAGGACGCGCCGCATCGCGGCCAGCCGCTCCGGACCGGGCAGGCACACCGCGCCCGGCACCGCACGCGTCGTCGGCCGCAGCGAACGCCCGGACGGCACGACCCACCGGGGGCCGGCTGCCCCGCTCCCGCCGCCGCGCGGCAGCGCACGCAAGAAGCGCACCGCCTCGACCGCGTCCAGTTCGGCCCGCAGATCGAAGCCGGCCGCTATGACCTGGGCCTCGGCGAAGCCGCGCAGCCACCGGTCCGGCAGCGGCACCTTCTTCTCCACGACCGGGCCGTCGAGCGTGGTCACGGTCAGCTCCTCGGGGCCGACCCGAAGGTGCAGCGGATCGTCGGCGCCGATCCGGGACAGGGCCTCGCGCAAGGGGTCGTTGACGTCGACGTTCGTCGTGCCGCGCCCGACCTCGCCGCCGTCGAGGCCCGCCGCCAGCACGTCCAGTCGGGCGTAGACCCCGCCGCAGCCGGAGAAGGACTCGAAACGGAGCCGGTCGCCGCTGCCCGTCACCACCGGGTCGAGCGAGGCGCGCAACTGCGGCTGGTAGTACCGGGCGGCGGCCACGTCGGCCACCGCGAGCAGCGCCGCGGACGCCTTCTGCGGTGCCGTCAAAAACCCCGCGAAGAAGCGCGGATGGTCCACGGCACCGGCGGGCGTCGCACCGTGGGACGTCTCCAGCCCCAGGTGCCGTCCGCCCGCTGCGGACTCCAGCACGGAGGGTCGTCGATAGGCCACGGCCTGCAAGGATCGCGTCATGGAAAAACCGTAGAGGCGACCACTGACAATCGCCCTGACCTGGGGAAACGGCCATGAAGGCGGGGAAGTCGCAGCATGCGCCGCACCAGGACGCAGGGGCCGCGCACCGGGGGATGACGCCGATGCGCGGCACACCCGACAGGCTACGGGACTACTGTCCGACCCGGCCCGGTCGCAGCACCTTCGTGAACAGCACCGTGCCGTCCTGCTCTCGCAGCCGGACCGTCATGTCGGCGCTGTCGCCGTCGATGTCGACCTCGCCGAAGAACTGGTAGCCGACCGCCGGGGACACGTTCGAGGCGGTGGGCGCCTTCACGAAGACCCGCTCGGGACCGAAGGTGTCGTCCAGCGCACTGGCGGGGAACGCGCCCGCGTTGAGCGGCCCGGACACGAACTCCCAGAAGGGCTCGAAGTCACCGAACGCGGCCCGCGAAGGCTGGTAGTGCTGGGCCGAGGTGTGGTGCACGTCGGCCGTGAGCCACACCGTGCCGGTGATCCGGCGGTGCTTGACGAAGCGCAGCAGCTCGGCGATCTGCAGCTCGCGCCCCAGGGGTGCGCCGGGGTCGCCCTGCGCGATGGCCTCGATGTTGGGGGCGCCCTCGGTGGCGTCCGGCACGACGAGACCGATTGGCATGTCCGCCGCGATGACCTTCCACACCGCACGCGAGCGCGCCAGCTCCCGCTTGAGCCACTCCAACTGCTCGCGGCCCAGGATGCCCTGCGGGTCCACGGTCTGTCCGCCGGGGGAGTTGGCGTTGCGGTAGGTCCGCATGTCCAGGACGAACACGTCGAGCAACGGGCCCTGGCGCAGCACCCGGTGCACCCGCCCCTCGCGTGCGCCGGGGCGCAGCGTGAAGATCGGGAAGTACTCGCCGAACGCGCGCCGGGCGCGGGCGGCCAGTACGTCGACGCTCTTCTCCGTGTACCGGTCGTCCGTGTCCGCGATCGCCTGGCCCGGGTACCAGTTGTTGCGCACCTCGTGGTCGTCCCACTGGACGACCGACGGAACCCGCGTTGAAGCGCCGCAGGTTCTCGTCAACGAACCCGTTCGACTACGGTTCTCTACATGACAACGACGACGGCGGACCCGTCGGGGCTTGCCGACATCTTCCTTCGGCGCTCCACGCTGATGGACGACAAGGCGACACTCGACGCTCACGAGGGCGTTCTCCGCAAAGCGATTGAAGCAGAGGGCAAGACCGTCCGTAAGGTCTGGCGGGAGGAGGTCAGCGCGTCGAAGCGCGGGGTCAAGCGTGAAGAGTTCGATGCCGCCATTGCCGCAGTGCTCGCCCGTGAGACCGGCTCCCTGTGGGTGTACAAACTGGACCGCCTGAGCCGGCGCGGGATGGGACACGTCGGCATCGTCCTCGACGACTTCGAGCGGATCGGCGCGGCTCTCCGGGCGCAGGTCGACGGACTGGACTCCCGCAATCCGAATCACCGGATCATCTTCGCCGTGGCGGCAGAGCAGGCACGCTCTGAAGCGATCAACATCGGAGTACGCACCCGCATCGGTAAGGAGGCGCATCGACCCCTGGGGCACTGGCCGGGCGGTCCCGCGCCGTATGGCCTGAAATCCCAGCGTCTCTATCCCGACGACTCCCGTCGCCGTGCCGCACAGCTCGTGCGCCACCCCGACGAATACCCCATCGCACGGGAAATGGCGGATCGGCTCCTGGCCGGCGAGTCGGCTCTCAGCGTCGCAGTGTGGCTGACGACGGCGGGGAACCTCACCCGGCGTGGGAAGCGGTGGCGAGCGACTACCGTTGCCGCATGGGCGCGGACCCCGGGGACTGCGGGACTCATGCATCGCAAGGAGCGTGTCGAGGACCCCGCAACGGGGCGCGAGTACTGGCGGGTGACGGGTGACGTCGTCCTTGGCCTCGACGGCACCCCCGTGCGCGTCGGCGAAGGAGTGGTGACGCCGGAGGAGCGACTCCGCATCGTCTCCATCCTGCGGTCACGGACCCGGGAGGTGACGCCAGGGTTCACGAACGCCGGCACGGCGGGCAAGCGCCGCGGGTCCCGCCAGGCGCAATCCCTCCTGACGGGGATCGTCAAGTGCGGACGATGTGACGGTCCCATGGTGCGCGGCGGCAAGCAGTACCGGTGCCTCCGTCGAGCGGAGAGCGGTCCGGAGGCGTGTCAGGGCATGTACATCGATTCCGCGGACGCCGACGATGCCGTGACCTACCTGTGGCAGTCATGGGTTACCGCCCTCGACCCGGATGACCCGTACGACGTCGACGTACTTATGAAGATTGCCCGCGAGTGGTACGGCCATCAGGACCCGTCGCGACGCCTGCGCCTCCAGGAGGCCAAGGCAGCCATCGAGGGCATCGCCGAACGTCGCGACAAGCTGGACACGGCCTACTACGTCACAGGGTCGTTCCCGGGTGACGACGGGGAGCGGCGATACCAGACCCTGAAGGCGGCCCTTGACGGCCAGTTGGCGTCACTCCGGGCGGAGATCGAAGGTCTCTCGCGCGACGCCGACCTGACGCCCCTCCTGGAGCCGGAGGAACTGGCGGAGGCGTGGGACGCCGCCGACCTGGCTACGAAGCGGCTCCTCCTGGCCCTGACGGTCGAACGGCTGCGAGCCGTGCCGGCCAAGTATCGCGGCGACAGGACTCCAGTCCTGGAGCGCGTCAAACCGCAGTGGATCACAGCTCAGCCGAACGCCTAGACCCGATACATGGCGAAAGCCCCGCAGCATCCTGGACAGATCACGGGGCTCTCGTCCTCAACAGAGGAGAGACCAATGTACGCCAACACCCCCGCTTCCATCACCCCCGCCTTCCTCGTCGTCGGCCCCGTCGCGACGGAGGACAACGTCGACAACCTCCGCGGCTACGCCTTCGACGTCGCGCAGCAGATGGGCGCCTCCGCTACCTACGCCACGCACACCGACCACTCCGTCACCGACTTCGCCGCCGTGTTCGTCCTCGGCTCCGTCACGGAGCTGCGCGACGCTCCGACGCTCGTTCTCGTGGGGGAGGCGCTGGCGGCCGGCGTGCCCGTCCTGGAGCCCCAGGGGCCGCAGGCTGCGGGACGCTGCGACGACTGCGGGCAGCGCCAGACGATCCGCACCGTCACCGACGAGTACGGCGACATGACGTGCGCGACGTGCCGGGGTGAGGCTGTGTGCGCGTGGTGCGGTGACGGCGCCGACACGTCGACGGAGATCGTCGAGCGGGGTGAGACGTGGCTCCCCGTTCACGTCGGCTGCGTCCGCGGCGTCCTCCCCGTCGCCGCCTGACGATCTTCACTCTGCGTGACGGAAACCCCGCCCCGGACACTCCGGGAGCGGGGTTCGTCGCGTTCGCCGGAGCCAGCTCGGCGGCATCCGAAGGGGCTTGTTCCAGTCACCTTGGCTTGTTCACGCCGAGGTGCGTCCTCCCCGTCGACAAACCTCCTCCAAACTGGCCAGTTTGCCACCGCCTCTGACCTGCAAGGATTCCAGACTGGACGAAATTGGGGGTACTTCTCAATTCTTCCTTAGCGCGTAGGGAGTAAAAGGAAAATGCCGTTTAGTTCGACACTTTGACCCCGACTCTGACCACGGGAGGCGGAGGCGTCCACCTGACGGGGGCAGTGGAGGCGATGGAGGCTCACGAAGGGGCTGTGTGCCCACCTGAGGGTCTTGCAGTCGCTTCGGGTCCCCCCCCCCAGGCTCACCAGACCCTCGTTCGCCCCTGAGGGGCACCAGGGGCCGCTACGGCGTTTTGGGTCTCCGGAGCCCCTATCGAGGGGTCGAACTGGCGATTATCACACACAGTCACCAAAACCAGGTCCCCGCCCCTCCTCGATGTCGCTCCCCACATCCGTCGGCCTCTTGGCCAAACATCCCGCGCTCCACGCCCCATAACAAAGGTGTGACCGCATTCCGCGGTTCACCGACGATTGGGGATCACTGTGACCTACGACGAGTTCAGCGGACCGGCGTGCCGTCCTACCCGCCGCAGCTACGAGGAGCTGGAGGAGGAGGCGTTCGTCGAAGAGCTGGAAGAGGGCGGGGCGTACGTCTCGCCCGGCTACACCACGCCGTGGAGAGGGCTCTCTTCGAGGGATCCTCTCGAAGAGGAAGACCCCTTCGAGCGTGGTGAGCGGCTCTTCGACGAGTGGCACGATCTCTCAGAGAATCCGGAGGAGCGCCCGGAGCGTCGGCGTCCCGGACGCGCGGCCGACGTAGAGCCTCCGTACGTCGGGGAGGTGAGCGTCACTGAGCATTTTCAGCGTTGCTTCTCCAGGGTGAGGACGGCTTTGGTGATGACGCTCATGCGGTTGGGGCTGACGCGGGATCTGCGGAAGGTCTGCCAGGACTTCAGCCGTGCCATGCCTCGTT
>NZ_JODM01000027.1 GCF_000717995.1 Streptomyces violaceorubidus | reverse complement strand
GGTTGGCGCGTCAACAGAGCGCACATCCATGTCCCACCGATTCCGCGCCGTTCCGAGGACGGACACCCCCCGGCGCGGCCCCGACCCACCACCGAACCCACCGCGCAACCCGCACCCCCACCGGAGCCGCACAGGCGCCGCAGGCACCCGCAGGCACCCGCAGGCACCCGCACTCCCACATAACGATCCGCCGCACTCCACGTGCGCCACCCCCGCCCAGGGCCGATGCTGGACCCGTGATGGACGAGACGGAGTTCTGGGAGCTGATCGACGCCGCCCGGCAGCGCGCCGACGGTGATCCCGAGGACCAGGCCGACCTGCTCGTGGAGCGGCTGCTCGGCATGGACCCGGACCTGGTGCTCGACTTCGCCCGCCACTTCGAGGCCCGGTACAACCGCGCCTGCACCTGGGACCTGTGGGGCGCCGCATGGGTGCTGCTCGGCGGGGCCAGCGACGACGCGTTCGACTACTTCCGGTGCTGGCTGATCGGCCAGGGCCGCGAGGTGTACGAGGGCGCGGTGCACGAGCCCGACTCGCTCGCCGAGTTGCTGGACGACTTCGACGAGGAGCTCGACGGCGACGGCGAGGAGCTGGGCTACGCGGCCGACGAGGCCTACGAGCAGCTCACCGGCACCGTCGCCCCGGACCTGGGCATCGCGCCCGCGCCCGCCGAACCGCTGGGCACACCGATCGACCTGGAGGACGACCGGGCCCTCGCCGAGCGCCTGCCCCGCCTGTGGGCGAGGTTCGGACCGGAGTGAGGAGCGCCGCCCGCTCGGGCGGAGTCAGGCGCGCCCCTGGAGCCGGGCCGCCGTGTCCCTGATGTCGCCGAGCCGGGCGGCGAGTGCGGCACCCGGGCAGCTCGTCGCGTACCCGTCGTCGTGGCCCGCCACGGCGGGCAGGGTGGCGGTGGCGCCGGCGGCGAACCGGCTGAGGCCGTTGCTGGAGACCAGGGCGACCTTCGCGCGCGGGTCGGCGCCGCTCTCGCCCAGTTTCCAGGCGGCCACCGCGGCGATCGCGTCGGTCAGCGCCCGGGGCACGGGCACCCCGGCGGTGTAGGTGCCGAGGGCGGCGATCCCGGTGGTGCGGTGGTTGAAGCCCTGGGTGTGGGCGCCGGTGACGGGCCGGTCGATGCCGCCGGCCCGGCCCTCGTAGATGGTGCCGCAGCGGTCCACGACGAAGTTGTAGCCGATGTCGTCCCAGTCCCGGGCGCCGGTCTGCCCCTGGTACACCCCGCGCAGGATGGCCGGCACGTCGGCGCAGTCGTAGCCGTTCGGCGTGTCCGTGTGGTGGACGAAGACGGCGATCACCTTGTCGTCGTAGCGGGGGGCGGGCTGGACGCGGGCGGCGGCGCCCAGCCAGACCGACCGGGGCACGATGTCGGGGCGGGGCGCGGCGTACCGGTCGGTGGCGGCGGCCGGAGCGGCCCCGGCGTCGGCCGCCCGTTCCACGCCGCCCGCGCACAGGAAGAGCGCGGCGACGGCGGCCAGACCGGGCAGTGCGCCGAGCAGCACCCGGGCCGCGACCGGCAGGTGGGCGGCGCCGGGTATGCGGGAGGAACGGCGTTCCCGGGCGCGTCGCGGTCCTCGGAAGACGGGCATGGTCCCACTGTCCGGTGGATCCGCTCTGTCCGCGATGTGTGGTGTGCCACCCGGTGGAACCACGGTGGAACCATCGTCCCGGTGCACGACGTTCCACGGTTGACCGCACACGTCCGCTTCGCACGAGGCCCCGCGCAAGGCCCTGACGCGCAAAGCCCCTGGCAGGCGTCGGCTCGCACGGGGCAGCCGTTTTCGGACCCGACAGAAAGGCGGTTCGCGTGGACCTGCTCGACCTCGTGCTGGCCCTGGTGGTCCTGGTCTACGCGGCCTCCGGCTACCGGCGGGGGCTGGTGGCCGGCTGCGTGTCGCTGACCGGCTTCGTGGGCGGTGCGGCGCTCGGCGTGTGGGTCCTGCCGTGGATGACGGGCCTGGTGACCCGGGGCTCCCCGGCGGCGACGGCGGTCGCGGTGGCCACGGTGCTGCTCCCGGCGATGGTGGGCCACGAACTGGCGGGACGCCTGGCGCTGCGGCTGCGCCGGGAGCTGGACGCCGGTCCCCTCCGGGTGGCCGACGGGGTCGGCGGGGCGGTGGCGAACTCGGCGGCGGCGCTGATCGTGGCGTGGGTGGCGGCGAGCGTGCTCGCGGCATCCTCGTCCTCGCTGCTCAACTCGGCGATCCGGGACTCGACGCTGCTGGGCGCGGTGCAGCGGGTGATGCCGGACACGACCCCGGCCTGGTTCTCCGGAGCGACGTCGGCACTCGCCGACGCGGGGTTCCCGCAGGTCTTCAACCCGTTCGAGAACGAGTCGGCCGCCGAGGTGGCCGAGCCCTC
Source organism: Streptomyces violaceorubidus (assembly GCF_000717995.1). Taxonomy (GTDB): domain Bacteria; phylum Actinomycetota; class Actinomycetes; order Streptomycetales; family Streptomycetaceae; genus Streptomyces; species Streptomyces violaceorubidus. The sequence continues at coordinate 82,722 of NZ_JODM01000027.1, read as the reverse complement.
CGGCGACAGCGTCACGCCCGCGGCCACCCGCGCGGCCAAGCTCAGCACGGTGAAGGTGGAGGGCGTGACCGGCACCCAGGGCCGGGAGGGCAGCGGCTTCGTGTACGCGCCGGAGCACGTGATGACCAACGCCCACGTGGTGGCGGGCATCGACGACCCGACCGTACGGGTCGGCGGCGTGGGCCCGGCCTCCGAGGCGCGGGTGGTGCTGTTCGACCCGGACAAGGACGTGGCCGTGCTGTACGTGCCCGGTCTGAGGGCTCCGGTGCTGCGGTTCGACGAGGACGCCGCGCGCGGGGACGCGGCGGTGGTCGCGGGATATCCGCAGGACGGCACCCTGGACCTGCGGGCGGCGACGGTGGCGAACCGGGTCCGCGCCACCGGCCAGAACATCTACAACGACCGGAGCGTGACCCGGGAGATCTACTCGATCCGGTCCACGGTCCGCCCGGGCAACTCGGGCGGACCGCTGCTGACCACCGACGGCCGGGTGTACGGCGTGGTGTTCGCCCGGTCCACCTCCGACGCCGAGACCGGCTACGTGCTGACGGCGGGCGAGGTGGCTCCCGAGGCACGCGACGCGGCCGGGGCCACGCGGGCGGTGGACACGGGCGAGCCGGTCACGCCGTGAGCGCGCCCTCGGCAGGGGCGTCCGGCCCGGCAGGAGCGTCCGGCCCGGTCAGCATCTGTCCCATCAGCACGTCGTCGACGTACCGGCCGTCGAGGTGGAACTCCTCGGGCTGTACGCCCTCGACGACGAAGCCCTCCGACTCGTAGAGCGCCCGGGCGGCCGTGTTGTGCCCGAGGACCCGCAGGGTGATGCGGCGGAAGCCCTCCCGCCGGGCCTCCTCGACGGCCGCCCGGACCAGCGCCCGCCCCACGCCGTGGCCGCGGGCCGCGCCGACGACGGCGAGGCCGCGGATCTGGCGGACGTGGGTGTTGGAGGCCAGCGGGGTGGGGAAACCGAGGCGGACGTAGCCGACGACGACGCCGTCGAGCTCGGCGACCAGGTGGGCGTCGGGCCCGCTGGTGTCGCGGAAGAAGGGGTCGTCCGGTCCCGGCGGAGGCGAAACGGCGTGCAGGTGGGACCATGTGTCGAGGTCGATCCGGCGCAGCGGCTGCTCGTCCTTCGACCTGGCTCGGCGTATGTGCGGGACTGGCATGACGATCACTGTACGACGCGGTGCCGGGCACCGTTCCGTGGTTTTCCGCGGGCCACCCGGCAGGATGGGCCCATGGACGACGGACGCGTGAACGGCGGGCACATGAACGGGCGCTTGGGCAGGGAACGTTCCCGCATCGCGGTGGCCGGTGCGTCCGGTCTGATCGGCGGCGCGCTGGCGCGGTCCCTGACGGCGGACGGGCACGAGGTGGTGCGCCTGGTGCGGCACGCGCCCGGGGGGCCGGACGAGGTCCGCTGGGACCCCGAGAACGGGCGGGTGGACGCGGCCGGGCTGGAGGGCTGCGACGCGGTGGTCAATCTGGCCGGGGCCGGGGTGGGCGACCACCGCTGGACCGAGGCGTACAAGACCCGCATCCGCAGCAGCCGGGTCCACGGCACCACGGCGCTCGCGGAGGCCGTCGCCGCGATGGAGCGGCCGCCGAGGGTCTTCGTGAACGGCAGTGCGATGGGCTACTACGGGAAGACCGGCGACCGGCCCGTGGACGAGAGCGCGCCCCCGGGGGAGGGCTTCCTGCCGGGCCTGTGCGTGGAGTGGGAGGCCGCGGCGGCCCCCGCCCGGGAGGCGGGCGTGCGGACGGTGTTCACCCGGACCGGGCTGGTCGTCGCGCGCGGGGGCGGCGCGTGGGGCCGCCTCTTCCCGCTCTTCCGGGCGGGGCTCGGCGGGCGGCTGGGCGACGGCTCGCAGTACTGGTCCTTCGTCGCGCTGCACGACGAGGTGGCCGCGATCCGGCACCTCATGGACCGGGACGGCCTGTCGGGCCCCTTCAACCTGACCGCCCCTCAGCCGGTGACGAACCGTGAGGTGACGTTGGCCATGGGCCGGGTGCTGCACCGTCCGGCGCCCTTCCCGGTGCCCGCGCCGGTGCTGCGGGCGGTGCTCGGCGAGATGGCGGGCGACGTCCTCGGCAGTGCCCGGGTCCTGCCGGCCCGCCTCCTGGAGTCGGGCTTCCGCTTCGCGTTCCCGGAGATCGACGGGGCGATCCGGGCGGCGCTGTAGACCTGCCCGGTGACGCGTACGGACGGCCTACGACCACTCGTCGACCGCTCGACCACTCGACCGCTCGGCCGCTCGGCCACCTCGGCCACCGTCTGGCCACCACACGGCGACCACTCGACCACCGCACGATGACCGTGTACCGACCACTCGACCGCTACTCAGCCACCACTCGGCCACCGCACGGCCACCGTGTACCGACCGCGTGGCGACCGCACGGCGACCATGTACCGACCGCTCGGCCACCGCACGGCGATCATGTACCGACCGCTCGGCCACCGCACGGTGACCACGTACCGACCGCTTGGCGACCGTGTCCCACCCGTATGCGACCACCGTGCGACCGTGTGCTGCCCCCGAGTGATTCCCGTTGACCGTTCCGGGCCCTAACCTCGTCTCGAACTCGGGTATTCCTCAAGCCTGTTGGGGGCATGACGTCTCCAGCGGCCGCGCAACCTCGAGGAGGGGCACGTGCTTGAGCCCGCGTACCAGGCGGACGTCGTCGTCGTGGGGGCCGGGATCGCCGGACTCGCCGCGGCGCAACGGCTGACCAGCGCAGGAGTGACGACCACGGTCCTGGAGGCCGCCCATGCGGTGGGCGGCCGGATGGCCACCGAGAAGATCGACGGTTTCCGGCTCGACAGAATCGGCCAGCTGCTGTCCACGGCCCATCCCGAACTGCGCAGCACCCCCGGGCTGGAGGGCCTCGCGCTGCTGCCCTTCGCCCCCGGGGTCCTGCTGCACAGCGAGGGCCGGCACCACTTCGCGGGCGCCCCAGCGAGCGTACGGAGCGCACGGGGCGCACTCCACGCGGTGCGCGCCCTCGCGAGCGCCCCCCGCTCGATGCCCGCGCCCCGGCGCACGGTCAACCCGCCCGACGGGCCCGCCGCCGCGCCCCGCACCCGTGCCGGCGCCCCGCTCGGCACCGCCGTCGACCAGGCCCGGCTCGGTGCCGCGCTGGCCCGGCTCGCGCACACCCCGGCCGAACGGCTGCTGGCCCGGCCGGAGCTGCCCGCCGCCCGGGCGCTGGCGGCCCGCGGGCTGCCGGCCCGCGCGATCGACGGCTTCCTGCGTCCGCTGCTCGCCGCCCTGCTGTACGACCCGGACCTCACGACGTCCAGCCGGTGCGCGGACCTCGCGCTGCGGGCCTTCGCCGGCGGACGGCTGGCGCTGCCGGAGGGTGGCGCCGAGGCCCTGCCGGAGCACATGGCGCGGTCGCTGCCGCCGGGCACCGTGCGCACCGGCGTCCGCGTCACCTCGGTCGCGACCAACGCCGTGACCACCGCGGAGCACGGCGTCATCCGCTGCCGGGCCGTCCTGGTGGCGACCGACGCCCGCGCGGCGGCCGAACTGCTGCCGGGGCTGAGGGTGCCGGACTTCCACCCGGTGACGGTGGTCCACCACACCACCGACGAACCGACGAGCACCGGCGCGGCCCTGCTGCTCGACGCCGACCGGGGCGGCCCGGTGGCCCACACGGCGCAGGTCAGCCTGGTGGACCCGTCCCGCGCGCCCGCCGGACGCACCCTCGTCTCGTCGACGGTCCTCGGTCCTCCCCCGGCGGACCTCGACACCGCCGTACGCATCCACCTGGCCCGCCTCTACGGCACCCCGACCACCCGCTGGGAGACCCTCGCGGTGCACCACACGCCCGAGGCGGTGCCCGCGATGCGCCCGCCGCACGACCCGCGCAGGCCGGTACGGCTGCTGGCCGGCCTGTACGTGTGCGGCGACCACCGCGACACCAGCACCCCCCAGGGCGCGCTGCACTCGGGCCACCGGGCCTCGGCGGCGATCCTGAGCGACCTGGGCGCGGGCCGGCCGATGCACACGGCGGAACCGGCGGCGACGGCGCACGCGGCCTAGACAAGGGATCCGGCGCTACCCCAGGGCGGCCACCTTGTCCCGGTATCCCCGTACCGGGGCGGCGTCCCGGTACGGCTCCAGGCGGCGCTCGAAGTCGCGGACGTACTCCGCGGCCCGCACCGAGCGCATCTCGGCCGCCTGCCCCGCCGCCTCGGCGGCCAGCTGGCAGGCCTGGTCCAGCTCGCCGAGCCCGAGCCGGGCGGTGGCGAGGACGACCCGGCAGAACAGCCGGCTGCGGGCGTAGACGGGGGCGCGCAGTTGCAGCGAGCGTTCCGCGTGCTGGGCGGCGGCGCGGAACTGCTGCAGATCGCGGTGGCAGTGCCCGAACTCGTCGGCGAGCTGGGCCTCGTCGAAGAAGCGCGCCCAGTGCGGCACCTCGTCGCCGGGCCGGGCGGCCTCCATCGCGCGCTCGGCCCGCACCAGCGCCGCCGTGCACGCCCGCACCTCCCCGAGGACCCCGTGCGCCCGCGCCTCGGCGGCGTGCAGCAGGGTCTGCACCACCGGCGGCGCGGAGGTCCCCACGCCCTGCTGCGCCACCCGCGCGAGCTGCACCGCCTCCCGCCCGTGGCCCAGGTAGACGGCCTGCCGGCTCATGGTGACCAGCACGTACGAGCCGTACGCCCGGTCCGCAGCCGCCTGCGAGAGCCGCAGTGCCTGCACGAAGTACCGCTGGGCGAGCCCGTGCGCGACGATGTCGTACGAGGTCCAGCCCGCGAGCCGGGTCAGGTCGGCGGCGGCCGCGAAGAGGCGGCGGCCGGTCTGCTCGCCGTAGGTGCCGCGGAGCATCGGCTCCAGCTCGTGCTCCAGGTAGCGCACCAGGGCCTGGCGGGCGTGGCCCCCGCCGTACCGGTCGTCGAGGCTGCGGAACAGCTCGCCGACCGAGCGCAGCGCGGCGAGGTCGCCGCCGCTGACCTTCTGGCCGGGGCCGCGCTCGGCGGGGGTCCGGCGCCGGGACGGGTCGAGCGGGAGGGCGAGCCCGGGGGTCGAGGGGCGGCCCTGCGCGGGGATGCGGACGGGCACCTCGGCGCGGGCCACCTTCTCGTCGGCGCGGCCGATCAGCCAGTCGCGGCTGGGCACGACGAGCCCGGCCGGGGTGAAGGCGATCTTGCGCAGTTCGGCGTGGCTGCCGGAGTCCTTGCGCCACAGCCCGCCGACGATGTCGACCGCCTCCTCCGGGCTCCCCGCGAACTCCAGGCCCGCGTAGACGGGTGCGCAGGCGTCCAGGCCGAGGTCCTGGGCGCTCAGGCGGCGGCCCAGGCGCCGGGTGAAGACCTCGGCGATCAGGGCCGGGGTGGTGCCGCGGGGCTGCTGGCCGCGCAGCCACCGGGTGACGGACGTCTTGTCATATCTGAGGTCCAGGCCGTGTTCGAGTCCGAGCTGGTCGACGCGACGCGCGAGACCCGCGTTCGAGAACCCCGCTTCGGCGATGAGCGCGGCGAGCTGGCGGTTGGGGGTGCGCTGCGCGGGTCGTTCCGTCATGGTGCGGTGCGGTCTCCTGCCTTCCGGGCGTTCGATTGCCCGGAGCGCCTGTGAGCAGCCCTTATGGCCTCGTGAACGGCGCGAATGTAGCGGAGAGTAAGCACCCGATCGCACAATTCGCCCGGCATTCATCCGATCGTGTGAGAATTGCCCGCCCGGCTGACGACGCGCGGGCGGTCGTACAGTGGCGTGGGCACGCTTCGTGCCTTACGACCTTGCAGGGAGGCACGTGCCGTGAGTGAGCTGCGCTTCGTCCGGATGGGGTTCGGTGCCGAACGCGTCGAGTACCAGGAGGCGTGGGACGAGCAGCGCCGGGTGCACGCCGCGCGGTTCGCCGACGAGGTCCCCGACACCGTGCTGCTCCTCGAACACCCGCCGGTCTACACCGCCGGCCGGCGCACCGCGGACAGCGAGCGCCCCCTCGACGGCACGCCGGTCGTCGACGTGGACCGGGGCGGCAAGATCACCTGGCACGGCCCGGGCCAGCTGGTGGGCTACCCCATCCAGAAGCTCCCGCGTCCGGTCGACGTGGTGGCCCACGTCCGCCGCCTGGAGGAGGCGCTGATCCGCACCTGCGCGGAGTTCGGCCTCGAGACCACCCGGGTCGAGGGCCGCAGCGGCGTCTGGGTCCTCGGCGACCCGGTCGAGCAGCGTCCGAAGCTCGGCGGCCTGTCCCTGGACTTCGACCCGCGCCTGACGGACGAGGAGTTCGACCCCCGCCTCAACGGCCCCGACTACGCCCCGTCCAACGCCGGCCAGCGCCGCGAGGACCGCAAGATCGCCGCGATCGGCATCCGGGTCGCCAAGGGCGTCACGATGCACGGTTTCGCGCTGAACGTGAACCCCGACAACAAGTGGTTCGACAGGATCATCCCCTGCGGCATCCGCGACGCGGGCGTCGCCTCCCTGGCGAACGAACTCGGCCGCGACGTGACCGTCGAGGAGGTCCTCCCGGTGGCCGAACGCCATCTCCGGGACGTCCTGGAGCACGCGGAACTCAAGCCGAGGGTGATCGAGAAGGCTCCGGCGGCATAAAACCGGCCCGTCCGGCGTTTGAGGACGGGGCCCGTCCAGGGCCGAAGCGGGGCCCGGGGGCGGCAGTCCTCAAAGGCCCGCACCCTCGCCGGGCATGCAAAACAACGGGCGTACCCTGAAGAACGCCGAAGAATCAATCGCTAGGGAGCCGGTCGTGTCCGCAGTCGCACCCGACGGACGCAAGATGCTGCGCCTGGAGGTCCGCAACAGCCAGACCCCCATCGAGCGCAAGCCCGAGTGGATCAAGACCCGGGCGAAAATGGGCCCCGAATACACCAAGATGCAGAACCTCGTGAAGAGCGAGGGTCTGCACACCGTCTGCCAGGAAGCCGGCTGCCCCAACATCTACGAGTGCTGGGAGGACCGCGAGGCGACCTTCCTCATCGGCGGCGACCAGTGCACCCGGCGCTGTGACTTCTGCCAGATCGACACCGGCAAGCCCGAGGCGCTCGACCGCGACGAGCCGCGCCGCGTCGGCGAGTCCGTGGTCACCATGGACCTGAACTACGCCACCATCACCGGCGTCGCCCGCGACGACCTCCCGGACGGCGGCGCGTGGCTGTACGCGGAGACGGTGCGCCAGATCCACCAGCAGACCGCCGGCCGCGAGGCCGGCCGCACCAAGGTCGAGCTGCTGGCCCCGGACTTCAACGCGGTGCCGGAGCTGCTGCGCGAGGTCTTCGACTCCCGCCCCGAGGTCTTCGCGCACAACGTCGAGACCGTCCCGCGGATCTTCAAGCGCATCCGCCCCGGCTTCCGCTACGAGCGCTCCCTGAAGGTCATCACCGAGGCCCGCGACTTCGGTCTGGTCACCAAGTCGAACCTGATCCTCGGCATGGGCGAGACCCGCGAGGAGATCAGCGAGGCGCTGAGGCAGCTGCACGAGGCCGGCTGCGAGCTGATCACCATCACGCAGTACCTGCGCCCGTCCGTGCGCCACCACCCGGTGGAGCGCTGGGTGAAGCCGCAGGAGTTCGTGGAGCTGAAGGAGGAGGCCGAGCAGATCGGTTTCTCCGGCGTGATGTCGGGCCCGCTGGTGCGCTCCTCGTACCGGGCCGGACGGCTCTACGGGATGGCCATGGAGCAGCGTCGCTCCGCCACCGTGTGAATTCCCGCACAAGCCACTACTGGCCAGTAATGGCCGATGCACCGCGGCTCCGACCGTCCTCGCTGATGAGGGCACCGGTCGGGGCCGCGAGCCCGTTCCAGGACCCGGCAACGCGGCTTCATGTGCGTTTGACCGGCGGGTCACGCCCTGGTAACACCAATCAGTGACCCTGGAATCACAGCACGTACACCACCACGTACATCCGTCTCCGCACCCGGAGCCGTACCGAGGGGGGACCTCCACGATGCAGGCCGCACCCGTTCGCCCCGCCACCGTCCGCGCCACGGCCATCCCGTCGTTCACCACCGCCCTGCGGGCCGTCGAGTCGCTGCTGATGAGCGGCGGCCAGCGCACCGCCCGGCGCAACGCCTGGAACTCCGTCCTGGAGGACCGCCGCCGCGCCAAGGACCGGATCGAGACGGAGCGCGCGCTGCGGCAGTCCGTCGCCGGCCGTCCCTGAGCCCGGCTGACGGGCTCCCGCCTCCCCTCGCGCCGGGCACTGCCGTCGTCGGCGCTTTCGGGGGCACGTAGACTTCGTGCCATGGCGAGGAAGGAACCTGCAGCGGACGCTGCGAATCCCGGGCGACTGAAGCAGATCGCTCTGACCTACAAGATGACCCGCAAGGCCGACAAGAAGATCGGTCTTGTGCTCGCGGGTGTTGGCATCGTCGTCTTCGGTGTCCTCCTCGCGATCGGTTTCCTGATCGGTCACCCCATCTATCTCGGCATCCTGGGCCTGCTGCTCGCCTTCCTCGCGACGGCGATCGTCTTCGGGCGCCGGGCCGAGCGGGCGGCCTTCGGCCAGATGGAGGGACAGCCGGGCGCGGCGGCGGCCGTACTGGACAACATCGGCCGGGGCTGGACGACGACCCCCGCGGTGGCGATGAACCGCAACCAGGACGTGGTGCACCGCGCGGTCGGCAAGGCCGGCATCGTGCTGGTCGCGGAGGGCAACCCGAACCGGGTGAAGTCCCTGCTCGCGGCCGAGAAGAAGAAGATGAACCGCATCGTCGCCGACGTCCCGGTGCACGACCTGCTGGTGGGCACCGGCGAGGGCCAGGTCGAGCTGAAGAAGCTGCGCACCACCATGCTCAAGCTCCCCCGCGTCCTGAGCGGCCCGCAGGTCACCGTGACCAACGACCGGCTGCGCGCCCTGGGCGACCTGATGAGCAACATGCCGCTGCCCAAGGGCCCGATGCCCAAGGGCATGCGGATGCCCCGCGGCGGCAACCCCAGGCAGCGCTGACCCCGCAGGACTCCGAGACGCCGGTACGGCGAAGGGGGCGGCCCGATCACTCGGGCCGCCCCCTTCGCCGTACCGGTCGCGGTGCCGGTGCCGTGTGCGCGCGGGTCAGATCCGGACTTCGACGGTGCGCGCCAGCCGGTCGTGCAGCCCCCGGCCGTCGCGGTCCCAGATCAGCGCCGGGAGGGCGAGGCACAGCAGGACCGAGCGCAGCAGGGCGCGCAGCGGGCTGGGGCGGCCGGTGGCGAGGTCCACGACCCGCAGGCCCAGCAGGCGCTTGCCCGGGGTGAAGCCGACGGTGCCGACGGTCAGCACGCTCAGCACGAAGAAGATCAGCAGCGCCCAGTTGCTCGCCGTCTGCCCGTAGCTGCCCGTGATCAGCCCGTATGCGATCAGGGAGCACAGGGCCCAGTCGACGGCCAGCGCGCCGAGCCGCCTGCCCGGGCGGGCGATCGAACCCGGCCCGTCCTCGGGCAGACCGAGCTGCTCGCCGCGGTGTCCGAGATCGGCGCCGGCGTCTTCCACGGCCGCGCGGGGGCCGGAGAGCCACGATCCGATTGCTTGCCTGTTGTCCACCCGAACACGGTACTGCGCCCGTATACGTACCGGGAACGGCGGGGTGTGCGGGCCTCGGATCCGGCCTAGGCTGGGGAGGGAGCCGGTTAACTTCTGCGAAACAAATGGGTCACGCCCGAGAAATCACCCGTCCCTAGGGTCGAGGAAGCGTGTGCCACCCGCACTGGCCGCACCAACGATCTACCAACCCGGCGGGACGGTCGGGAGTAGGAGGAGCTGGATGTTCCAGAACGCCGACGACGTCAAGAAGTTCATCGCGGACGAGGACGTCAAGTTCGTCGATGTCCGGTTCTGCGACCTGCCGGGCGTCATGCAGCACTTCACGTTGCCCGCCGAGGCGTTCGACCCCGACGACGAGCAGGCCTTCGACGGATCCTCGATCCGCGGCTTCCAGGCCATCCACGAGTCGGACATGGCCCTGCGTCCCGACCTGTCCACGGCGCGCGTCGACCCGTTCCGCCGGGACAAGACGCTCAACATCAACTTCTTCATCCACGACCCGATCACGGGCGAGCAGTACTCCCGCGACCCGCGGAACGTGGCGAAGAAGGCCGAGGCGTACCTGGCCTCCACGGGCATCGCCGACACGGCGTTCTTCGGCCCCGAGGCCGAGTTCTACGTCTTCGACTCCGTCCGCTTCGCCACCAGCGCGAACGAGTCCTTCTACCACATCGACTCCGAGGCCGGCGCCTGGAACACCGGTGCGCTGGAGGACAACCGCGGTTACAAGGTCCGCTACAAGGGCGGCTACTTCCCGGTCCCGCCGGTCGACCACTTCGCCGACCTGCGCGCCGAGATCTCCCTGGAGCTGGAGCGCTCCGGCCTCAAGGTCGAGCGCCAGCACCACGAGGTGGGCACCGCGGGCCAGGCGGAGATCAACTACAAGTTCAACACGCTGCTCGCCGCCGCCGACGACCTCCAGCTCTTCAAGTACATCGTGAAGAACGTGGCCTGGAAGAACGGCAAGACGGCGACCTTCATGCCGAAGCCGATCTTCGGTGACAACGGCTCGGGCATGCACGTCCACCAGTCGCTGTGGGCGGGCGGCGAGCCGCTCTTCTACGACGAGCAGGGCTACGCCGGCCTGTCGGACACCGCCCGCTACTACATCGGCGGCATCCTCAAGCACGCCCCGTCGCTGCTGGCCTTCACCAACCCGACGGTGAACTCCTACCACCGCCTGGTGCCGGGCTTCGAGGCGCCGGTGAACCTGGTGTACTCGCAGCGCAACCGCTCGGCCGCGATGCGGATCCCGATCACGGGCTCGAACCCGAAGGCCAAGCGCGTCGAGTTCCGCGCCCCGGACGCCTCCGGCAACCCGTACCTGGCCTTCTCGGCGCTGCTGCTCGCGGGCCTGGACGGCATCAAGAACAAGATCGAGCCGGCCGAGCCGATCGACAAGGACCTCTACGAGCTGGCTCCCGAGGAGCACGCGAACGTGGCGCAGGTCCCGACCTCCCTGGGCGCCGTCCTCGACCGCCTGGAGTCCGACCACGAGTTCCTGCTCCAGGGCGACGTCTTCACGCCGGACCTGATCGAGACGTGGATCGACTTCAAGCGCGCCAACGAGATCGCGCCGCTCCAGCTGCGCCCGCACCCGCACGAGTTCGAGATGTACTTCGACGTGTGATCGACGGCCCACGCCGACCCGGCCGGCGCCCCCGTCCCCGTTTCCCGGGGGCGGGGGCGCCGTCGTGCGTGGCCGAAAACCCTTCACAGGGCGCGGGCGGGCCGGGATCATGTCCACCTACACGGTTGTTCGAGTCAGGGGGACGGGGAGAGTGCCGGAGATGCCGGACCGCGAGGACGAGGAGCGCGAGTACGACCTGAGGTGGGCGGAGGGCGCCGCGCACAAGGAGCCCTCGGCGCGGGCCCGGATGCTCGCCGCGCGCTGGAAGGAGAACCCCCCCCCCGGCCCGGTCCCCTTCCGCGCCGACCCGGACCACGTGGGCTCCGGGCGCCGGTCGTCGTGGGTGTCCACCGCCGTGGTGCTCGGCTGCGTGGCCGCGGTGATCGTGCTGCTCGGCTACATCAACTTCCGGGCGCCCTACTAGACCCGCCGCGTCGCCGGTCTCAGCGGAACGCGGTCACGTTGCGGGCGGCCCAGTCGGCGAAGGGGCGCGGGGCGCGGCCGAGGACGCGTTCGACGTCGGGGCTGACGCGCAGCTCGGCCGGGCTCGGGTTGCCGAGGATGTCCAGGGTGTCGTCGGCCAGCTCCGCCGGCATGCTGCGCGCCATGGCGGCCCTGGCCTCCTCGCGGGTCAGCTCCTTGAACGCCACGGGCGAGCCCAGCGCGGTGGCGAGGGCCTCCGTCTGCCCGCGCGGAGTGATCACCTCCGGGCCGGTCAGCTCGTAGGCGCCGCCGGTGTGCCGGTCCTCCAGCAGACAGGCCACCGCCACCGCGGCGATGTCCGCGGGGTCGACGACCGGCACTCCGACGTCCCCGAAGGGCGCGGCGACGACCCGGTGCGCGCGGACGGACTCGGCCCACCACAGGGCGTTGGAGGCGAAACCGCCGGGCCGCAGGAGGGCCCACTCCAGGCCGGATTCCCGCACCGCGTCCTCCAGCTCCCGCATCGCGATCCGCGTCGCCCCGAAGGGGCGGGTCACCACGCCGAGCGTGGAGAGCAGGACGATGCGGCGCACCCCGCTGTCCGCGGCTTCGCCGATGAGGTCGGCGGGGTGTGCGCCGAGGGCGTGCAGATCGCCGGAGAGCAGCAGGAACAGCGACTTCGCCCCGGCCAGCGCGGGCCGCAGGCCGGCCGGTTCGGCGAGGTCGGCCACCAGGTGGCGGACCCCGTCCGGCACCGCCGCCGGGTGCCGTGACACCGCCGTCACCTGCTCGCCCGCCTCGGCCAGCGCCCGCGTCAGCGGCCGCCCGATGTTCCCGGTCGCCCCGGTCACCACGATCATGTCCAGCTCCTTCTCGGATGTCCTCTGTGTGCCGTCACGCTAGGGGCGCGGACTTACTTCTCGTAAGGGCATACCTGAAGGTAAGCTCATGACATGACGGAAGGCGTGCAGCGCAGGCGGGTCGGGACCGGCGAGCGGTATGACGTGTTTCACACCGACTGCCTGGCGCGCGACGTGGTCGACCACGTGACCAGCAGGTGGGGCATCTGGGTGCTGATCTCCCTGCGGCGCAACGACCTCCGGTTCTACGAGCTGCGCGAGAGCATCCAGGGCATCAGCGAGAAGATGCTCGCCCAGACCCTGCGCGTCCTGGTCGAGGACGGGCTGGTCTGGCGGAAGGTCGAGCCGACGACTCCGCCGCAGGTCACCTACGGGCTGACCGAGTTCGGCCGGGACATCGGCGAGCCGCTGACGGACCTGTTCGACCGGATCACCCTGCGGCTGTCGGCGGGCGGCACGCCGTAGCCCCGGGGGCGGCGGGTGCACACTGGACAGCGGGACGAGTGCCCGACTGCGAGGTGGTGGAGATGCAGAGCCGCTTCCGAAGTGACCGGCGGTTGACCGTGCGCATGGGGATCACCCTGTTCCTGCTCGGCCTGCTGTACGTGGGGTTCGTCGCCGCGCTGATCGCGCTGCTGAAGTCCTGGGTCCTGGTCGTGGTGATCGTGGCGCTGATGTTCGGGGCGCAGTACTGGTTCTCCGACCGGATCGCGCTGTTCGCGATGCACGGCAGGATCGTGGAGCGGGACGAGTATCCGGAGCTGCACGGGGTGGTGGACCGGCTGGCGGCGATGGCCGACATGCCGAAGCCCGTGGTCGCGGTGTCGGAGATGGAGATGCCCAACGCCTTCGCCACCGGCCGCAATCCGGACAACGCGGTGGTCTGTGTCACCACCGGGCTGCTGCGGCGGCTGGAGCCCGCGGAGCTGGAGGGCGTGCTGGCGCACGAGCTGTCGCACGTGGCGCACAAGGACGTCGCGGTGATCACGGTGGCGTCCTTCCTCGGCGTGATCGCGGGCCTGATCGTGCGGTTCGCCTTCTACTCCCAGCTCTTCGGCGGGCGCCGCGACCAGAACACGATGGCGGTGCTGGCGGTCGTGATGGGTGTCTCGGCGGCCGTGTACGCGCTCAGCTTCCTGCTGATCCGGGCCCTGTCCCGGTACCGGGAGCTGGCGGCCGACCGGGCCGCGGCCCTGCTCACCGGGCGCCCCTCGGCCCTGGCGGCGGCCCTCACCAAGGTGACCGGCGACATCGCCCGCATCCCGACCAAGGACCTGCGCACGGCCCAGGCCTTCAACGCCTTCTACTTCACCCCGGCCTTCGGCAGCGAGCCCGGCCTCGGCCGGTTCTTCGCCACCCACCCCAGCCTGGAGCAACGGCTCGACCAACTCGGCCGGATCTCCGCCGAGCTGGGTGGGACGACGGCCCCCGGCAAGGTCTGAGAGGGGCGGGACGGACGTCACCGGGAAGACGCGGAGAGCCAGGGAAGGCGGGCACACGGGCATGGGACTGCTGGACATCCTGCTCGGCCGGTCCAGGGCCGTGGCCGCGGACCTCGACCGGCTCTTCGCCCTGCCCGCGGCGGCGGTGGGCCTGGAGGCCGCCGCCGGTTTCCGGCCGACCGGGCAGGGGGCGGTGTGCTTCGCCACGGTCGAGGGGGCGGCCTTCGAGCGCACGCACCGCGAGATCCACGCCCTGCTGGACGCGGACGCCGGCCGCACCCCGGTGGAGCTGACCCACGACTCCTACGGCTACTCCTGGCTCGTCTCGCGCCGCTCCCCGGACGAGCTGCCGCTCCTGGTGAACGATCTGCACGCGGTGAACAGCACCCTGGAGGCGGCCGGTTTCGGCCCGCGGCTGCTGTGCTCCCTGGCCGGCTTCGCGGCGGACGACGGGCGGCGGCTCGCCCTCGTCTACCTCTACAAGCGCGGCACCTTCTACCCCTTCGCGCCCCTGGACGGCGGGCAGCGGCGGGACAACGCGCTGGAGCTGCGGATCCGCGCGGCGCTCGCCGAGGAGCTGCCGGTGGAGGACGACCTGGGCCGCTGGTTCCCCGTGTGGGGAGCGCCCGGACTCTGAGCGCCGGCGGCGGCCCGCTGTCAGTGGTCTCGGGCACGATGTCCGTACGGGGGACCGGTACGCGGGACACGTACCGGTCCGACGTACCGGCAGACGCACCAAGGGCAGCACGGACGGGCGACGGGCGGAGGCCTGCATGGGTGAGGGCGGACGACGGCACATCGGGGCGGCCGAGCGGCGGGACCGGCTGGCCCTGCGCCAGCGGCTGGCGGGGGCCGCGCGGGCGGGGAGCCCGGAGGAGGTCGCCGGTTCACTGGTCGCACTGCACGGCACCGACCCGGCGGCGGTCCATCTGGCCGTGGGCGCGCGGCTGGCGGACGCGGCGAAGACGGTGGGCGAGACGGAGCGGGCGCTGTACGACGACGGGTCACTGGTGCGGATGCACGGCATGCGGCACACCGTGTTCGTGTTCCCGACGGAGCTGACCGCGGTCGTGCACGCCTCCACCGGCCGCACCGTCGCCGCCCGGGAGCGGGCCAAGCTGCTGAGGAACATGGCGGAGGCCGGGGCTCCGGGCGCCGCCTGGCTGACGGAGGTCGAGGAGTCGGCCCTGGCCGCGCTGGCCCGGCGCGGCCAGGCCACGGCGGCCGAACTGGCCCGCGACGAGCCGCGCCTGAAGGAGCAGTTCGTCTACGCGGCCGGGAAGAGCTACGAGGGCGTGCACACCGTCTCCACGCGGCTGCTGAAGGTGCTGGGGGTGGAGGGCAAGGTGGTGCGGGGCCGCCCCCTGGGCTCGTGGACGTCCAGCCAGTTCCGCTGGGCGCCGGCGCCCCGGCATCCCGAGCTGGACCCGGGCGAGGCGCAGGCCGAGCTGCTGCGCCGGTGGCTGACGGCGTGCGGTCCGGCGACCGAGGACGACCTCAGATGGTGGACCGGGTGGCGGGTGACGGAGGTGCGCCGCGCGCTGACCGCGATCGGCGCCGAGGCGGTCTCGCTGGACGAGGGCACGGGGTACGTCGTCGCGGGTGACGCCGGTCCGGCCGCCGGGCCCGCCGAGCCCTGGGCGGCCCTGCTGCCCGCCCTGGACCCGACGGCGATGGGCTGGCGGCAGCGGGACTGGTATCTCGCCCCCCAGCTGCGGCCGAGGCTCTTCGACCGCAGCGGCAACGTCGGCCCGACGGTGTGGTGGAACGGCCGCGTGGTCGGCGGCTGGGCCCAGCGCGCCGACGGCGGGATCGTCTGGCGGGTCCTGGACGACGCGGGCGTCGGCCGCGACGCCGAGGCCGCGATCGAGACGGAGGCGCGACGCCTGTCGTCCTGGGTGGGCACGACCCGGATCACGCCGCGGTTCCGGACGCCGCTGGAACGGGAGTTGTCGGCGTAGCGGGGAAGGTCCCCTCCGCCGGGCGCCGGGCGTGCGGACGCGGACGCGGACGCCGGGCACCCTCGGGAGAGAGGGCGCCCGGCGCCGGGGTCACCGCGAGTACCGCATCAGGGCGCGCACCATGTGGCACGTCGTGTCCGACGGCGGGTGGACCCCGACGGCCAGCGCGGCGCTCCGTATCCTCTCGTTGCGCGCCTGGTCGGCGAGGTAGACGCCGGAGTCGAGCAGGGCGATGGCGAGGCGCATCGCCTTGAGCCGGCGGTTGTGCGTCACGTACCACTCGCGGGGGCGGCCCGCCGGCAGCGGACGCTTCTCCACGGGTGCGTACGGGAGGTCGAGCAGGACGGGCCGCTTGGCGGTGGACTGGGTGGGCAGCGGCTTCGGCTTCAGTGCGGCAGCGGGCACGGGCATCCTCCTGTCGCGGTCGGGGCGCCGTCCGGACTTCCCGGCGACACCCTCGAACACTGCTTCTATTTTACCGCCCACCACTGACAAAAGCCCCTGCCCACAAGGGCTTTCGGGGTCGCTGTGACCCACGGGGTGAACGAGTTCCGGGACCCCTCCGGCTACCGTGTGCGGCATGGAGATCTGGATCAACCCGGCCTGCTCGAAGTGCCGCAGCGCGATCAGCCTGCTCGACGCGGAGGGGGCCGACTACACCGTCCGCCGCTACCTGGAGGACGTGCCGAGCGCGGCGGAGATCCGCGAGGTACTCACCCGGCTCGGGCTCGAACCGTGGGACATCACCCGCACCCAGGAGGCCGCCGCCAAGGAACTGGGCATGAGGGAGTGGCCCCGTGACGAGGCGTCACGCGACCGGTGGGTCACCGCGCTCGCCGAGCACCCCAAGCTGATCCAGCGCCCGATCATCACCGCGGACGACGGAACGGCCGTGGTGGGCCGCACCGACGAGGCGGTCCGGGACGCCCTGTCCCGCTAGCCCGGGACCCCGAGCTGTGACGCGGGTCAGGTGCGCGCATCGGCGCGACCGGTGAGCAACTCCGTTCGGCATCTCGTACAGAGCGGCGTACGCTCCCCTACCTCTTCAGGAGGCGCGGATGTCGCGCAGGAGAAGTCTCGGTACGCAGAAGAAGATCGCCCTGCTGGTCGGCGCCGCCACGATGGCCGGTGGCGGCGCCTTCGTCATGGCGAACGCCTCGAACGCCGCGCAGACCACCGAGGACGCGCGGACGAAGGCCGCCCAGGACCCGGGGGTGTGCCGGGGCCTGGCCACCGCGCTCGGCAACAACCAGCGGTTCATCGAGGGCCAGCGGGCCGATCCCGACGCGCAGTCGCAGGCCCGGATCGAGAACCGCGAGGCCGTCGTCGCGGAGATCGAGCGCCAACAGGCGGCCTCCGGGTGCGCGGTCGGGGAGTCGGCTCAGGACTCCCCGGCGGGTGGCCGGGTGGACGACCGGGCGGGTGGCCGGGTGGACGACCGGGCGGGTGGCCGGGTGGGCGACCGGGCGGGTGGCCGGGTGGGCGACCGGGCGGGTGGCCGGGTGGACGGCCCAGCAGGTGACCAGGCAGGCGGCCGGGCGGGAGGTGCCGGGCAGGCCGGCGAGCAGGTCTGTGCCGGTGCCACCGTCACCCTCTCCGGCGAGGGCGGCGCACCCGCCGCCTCCAGCGACCGGTTCCCGGTGGGCACCAGGCTCAGGGTGACCAACCTCGACAACGCCGAGTCCACGACCGTGGAGGTGAAGTCGGTCTCGGGAAGCTGTGCGCTGCTCAACAACGCGGCGTTCGAGCAGGTCCGCGAGGAGGGCAAGTTCCTGATCCGGCGGGCGCTGATCGAGAAGGTCGACTGAGGCTCACTCGCCCGGCACGTCCCGCACGTCCCGCACGTCCCGCACGTCCCGCACGTCCCGCACGTCCCGCACGTCCCGCACGTCCCGCACGCCCGGCGCGGCCAGGAAGTCGCCGAGGCGGCGGCCGAGGCCGGGCGGCGCGGACTGCGGCAGCGCGTGGTGGGAGACGTCCGGCAGGACGGCCGTCTCCACGTGCGGCAGCAGGGTCCGCGCCCGGGACGCCACCTCGGCGGGGTCGTGCGTCCTGCTGTTCCGGGCCAGGAGCAGCAGGACCGGCACGTCCAGGGCGCTCAGCGCCTCCGGGGCCGGGCGCGGGCCGGTGACCGGCTTGCGCTCCGGGAAGCCGACGGCGGCCTCCTGGAGGGCGAGCCAGTCGGGGTCGAGGGGGGTCGCCCCGGACTCCCAGTCCAGGAAGGCGCGGACCCGGCGGGGCGTGGGCCGCAGCAGCATCGGCAGCGCGTGCAGCAGGTAGGCCGCCCTGAACCCGGCGAAGCACTGGGTCGGGTCCAGGAGGAACAGGCGGCGTACCCGGCCGGGTGCGTGCAGGGCGTGGTGCAGGGCGATCCAGGCGCCGTAGGAGTGCCCGCCGAGGTCGGCCTCCTCAATGCCGAGGCCGTCGAGGAGCGCGTCCAGCCAGCCGGTGAGGTCGGCGACCGTACGGGGGTGGCGGTCGCCGGCCGGTGTGCTGCGGCCGGGGGCGCCGATCAGGTCGACGGCGTGGACGCGGTGGGTGCGGGACAGCTCGGCCGCCTGGGCGTACCAGGACGCGGAGGTCGCCGCGCCGCCGCCCGGCAGCAGGACCAGGGGACGGCCGTCGGCCGGGCCGGTCACGTTGACGTGCGTGTCGCCGAAGGGGGTGGACACGGTCACCGCCCCGGTCCCCGCGGGCCACTTGGCCATGACCTTGTCGTAGGCGTCCTGGAAACGGCCGGCGTCGTACGGAGCGTGAGCGCTCATGAGCGGTACCCCCTGCTTCTTTCGCTCCCCTGCTCCCTGCTTTCCCGGTAGTATCTCGCCGAACGAGATACTTGTCGAGCGAGGAGATCGCCGCAAGGTCCGAAGGGAGCACCCACATGTCCGACCAGGGACCGGAGATGGAACTCGTCCACCTCCTGCGCGCGGTCGCCGTCGAACTGGGGGCGCACAGCGCCCGGTTCGCCCAGCGCAACGGCATGCACCCCACCGACGTCCGGGCGCTCATCGCGCTCATGGACGCCGCTCGGGCGGGCGAGGCGATGACCGCCGGGCGCCTGGGCGCCGCGCTCGGGCTGAACTCCGCGGGCACGACGGCGCTGGTGGACCGGCTGGAGCGGGCCGGTCACGTGCGCCGGGTGCGCGACGGACGGGACCGGCGCAGGGTCACCGTGGAGGTGGACGAGCGGGCCGTGGCGCTGGGCTGGTCCCACTTCGGACCGCTGATCGGGCGGGCGGTGGAGCTGCTGCGCGGGTACGACGAGCGGGAACGGGCGGCGATCAGGGGCTTCTTGACCGGCGTACGGGAGGCGGCCGGGGCCGACGGGAGTGAGCCGCGCCACAACGACCCCAGGTAACACGGGGTTCACACACGGGCAACGGTCGGGAAATCGCTGGTTGGCACGCTGCACCGCAGTAGCCGCGGCACCCCTGCCGCCCCCGCGCGCCGCCGCACCCGCACGTGCGCCGAGACCCACCCCGAAGGATGTAGCCCCGTGACCTTCAAGGCTGAGTACATCTGGATCGACGGCACCGAGCCGACGGCCAAGCTCCGTTCCAAGACGAAGATCATCACGGATGCTCCCGCCGGGCTGGACGCCCTGCCGATCTGGGGCTTCGACGGCTCCTCCACCAACCAGGCCGAGGGCAGCTCCTCGGACTGCGTGCTCAGGCCGGTCTTCTCCTGCCCCGACCCGATCCGCGGCGGCGAGGACGTCCTGGTGCTGTGCGAGGTCCTGGACACCGACCTGACGCCGCACCCGAGCAACACCCGCGCCGCGCTGGCCGAGGTGGCCGCGCGCTTCGCCGCGCAGGAGCCGGTCTTCGGCATCGAGCAGGAGTACACCTTCTTCAAGGGCGCCCGCCCGCTGGGCTTCCCCGAGGGCGGCTTCCCGGCCGCGCAGGGCGGCTACTACTGCGGTGTCGGCTCGGACGAGATCTTCGGCCGCGAGGTCGTCGAGGCCCACCTGGAGAACTGCCTGAAGGCCGGTCTCGGCATCTCCGGCATCAACGCCGAGGTCATGCCCGGCCAGTGGGAGTTCCAGGTCGGCCCGCTGGCGCCGCTGGAGGTCTCCGACCAGCTGTGGGTGGCCCGCTGGCTGCTCTACCGCACCGCCGAGGACTTCGGCGTCTCCGCCACCCTGGACCCCAAGCCGGTCAAGGGCGACTGGAACGGCGCGGGCGCGCACACCAACTTCTCCACCAAGGCGATGCGCGAGGGCTACGAGGCGATCATCACCGCCTGCGAGTCGCTCGGTGAGGGCTCCAAGCCGCTGGACCACGTCAAGAACTACGGCGCCGGCATCGACGACCGCCTCACCGGTCTGCACGAGACCGCCCCGTGGAACGAGTACTCCTACGGCGTCTCCGACCGCGGCGCCTCGGTGCGCATCCCGTGGCAGGTCGAGAAGGACGGCAAGGGCTACATCGAGGACCGCCGCCCCAACGCCAACGTCGACCCGTACGTCGTGACGCGCCTGCTCGTCGACACCTGCTGCACGGCGCTGGAGAAGGCCGGCCAGGCCTGATCCCGCTCCGGCCGCGTTGTCAGTGGCGCGTGCGAGGGTGGGGACATGGAGATCGACGGTGTCCTCGCCCTCAGGGTCGAGACGGAGAGCGGGCGGACGCACACCCGGATCGGGGCGGCGCGGCTGCGGGAGTTGGTGACGCGCATCGGCGACGCCGGTGACCGCTTCCTGGTCGTCCAGCGGATACCGGACATCCCCGACGTGTTCGCCCAGGTGTGGCACGAGGACGGCGGGGAGTACCGGCTGGAGTACCGGGCCGCCGCCGACGCGTTCTTCGGTGCCGACCTCGACGACCCCCGCCGCGTGGCGGACCTCCTGACCGGCTGGGCACGCCAGGAGCCCGGCTGGGAGACCGGCGTCGCCTGGGAGCCGATCCCCCTCCCGCCGCGCGAAGAGGTCCCGGACCTGCCCGACGAGGTCCGCGAGCAGGTCGAGCGGCGGGTGCGCGAGCAGCTCCGCTGCGGCTACGACGGCCGCGGGACACTGTCCGAGATCGCCGAGGAACACCTCGCGGGCGGCGAGTACGGCGACCGGCCGGTCTACGCTGCCCAGGCCCGGCAGTTGGTGGACCGGCTGTGGCTGGAGCGGCTGGCCGAGCAGGCGGCCTGGGGCGAGGAGAGCACCGACCCGGACCGGCTCAGCCGGGTCTTCGGGGCCCTGGACGCGGCCGGTGTCACCGCCCGGGAGAACTTCGCCTGCTGCCGGGGCTGCGGTCTCGCGGAGATCGGCGCGGAGCGCGAGGGCGCCCGCGGCTTCGTCTTCTTCCACCGGCAGAGCACCGGGGCCGCCGCCGAGGGGCACGGGCTCGTGCTGCACTACGGCGGTTTCGACGGCTCCGAGGAGACGACCACGGCCGTCGGACACGAGGTGGTGGCGGCGTTCGCCGGGTCCGGACTGTCCACGCAGTGGGACGGCGATCCGGGCAGAGCCATCACCGTGGCCCCGCTGAACTGGCGCAAACGGCTGGTGGGATGACCGGCCCGGGGGCTGGTTCGAGCCAAGGGCGTCCACGCACTGAGAGGAGTCTCCTCTCCTTGGCCGCCGTCTGCTTCAATGGGCCCATGGCCAGCTTCCGGAAGTACGCAGCGACGGGTCGCCATGACCTCGAGCCCTTCTGGCCTTCCCGTCAGCACGACGACTTCGACCGGGTGTGTTGCCGCGCGACGACCGCGCCGGCCCGCTAGGAAGCCGCACGTCCCGGGCCGTCCACGGCCTTCCACTGCCTTCCACGGTCATCCGCCGGTGCGCACGACGTACGTCCCGCGACGCGCCCGACCATGAACTCGCGCCCGTCGCCCCTCCCGACGAACCTCTCGCGCGAAAGAGCTGACGTCTCATGGCGACCACCCCTTCCCTGTCCACCGTCACCACCCTCGACTCCCCCACCGTCCGCCCCGACTCCGGCGGCCCCCGGCACCGGCTGCGCGCCGTGGACCGGGACGAGGTGGTGGACGTGGCCGATCTGCTGCCGCCGGGCGCCACCTGGCTGCCCGCACCCCCGCACACCCTGCCCCCGCTGCCCGGCCGGCCGCCGATGGTCGGCTACCTGGTGCTCGTCCCGGCCGACCAGCAGCCGCCGTTCCGCGCGCTGGGCGTGGCCGGACCGTCGACCGAGGAGGACGGCGAGGGCGACGGCGTCGGCGCGGGCCACGAAGAGCAGGGCCGCACCCGCACCCGGCCGCAGGACCCGGCCCGAGACGAGGCCCCGCTCGTCCGGATCGACCCCGCCCGGCGCATCGCCGCCGTGGAGGGGCGTGAACTGGACCTGACCTACCTGGAGTTCGAGCTGCTCGCCCACCTCGTCACGCATCCGCACCGGGTGCACACCCGCGACCAGCTGGTCACCACGGTGTGGGGCTACGGGCACGTGGGCGACGGCCGCACCGTCGACGTGCACGTGGCCCGGCTGCGCCGGAAGCTCGGCGCCGAGCACCGGCAGACGATCCAGACCGTGCGGCGCGTCGGCTACAAGTACACGCCGCCCGTGGGGCGCTGAGCCCTCACCGCCCGTCTGCTGACGGCAGAGGAACGTTCCCTCCGGCCGCCGCGCCCGGCACAGTGGCGGCATGAGGCTACTGGTGCTGGGCGGTACGGAGTTCGTGGGGCGGGCCGTGGTGGAGGCGGCGCTCGGCCGCGGCTGGGAGGTGACCGTCCTGCACCGCGGACGGCACGCCCCGCCCCCCGGGGCACGAGCGCTGCACGGCGACCGCACCGCGCCCGACGGGCTCGCCGCCCTGGCCGGGGATGCCTGGGACGCCGTCGTCGACACCTGGTCGGCGGCGCCCCGCGCGGTGCGGGACGCGGCGCGGCTGCTGCGGGACCGCGCCGGACGGTACGTGTACGTGTCGAGCTGCTCGGTGTACGCCTGGGCCCCGCCCGCCGGGTACACCGAGGACGCCCCGCTCGTCGAGGGCGCCTCGGCGAACGCCGGGCAGCGCGACTACGCCCGGGACAAGCGGGGCGCCGAGCTGGGCGTCTTGGACGCCTTCGGCGCGGACCGCTCGGTGCTCGTGCGGTCCGGGCTGGTCCTCGGCCCCTACGAGAACGTCGGCCGGCTGCCCTGGTGGCTGAACCGCGTCGCCCGCGGCGGGCCCGTCCTCGCGCCGGGCCCGTACGACCTCCCCCTCCAGTACATCGACGTCCGCGACCTCGCCGACTGGACGCTCGGCGCGGTGGAAGGGGGGCTGGGCGGACCGTACAACCTCGCCTCCCCGCCGGGGCACACCACGATGGGCGGCCTGCTCGAAGCCTGCGCGAAGGTCACGGGCACCGCCGCGGAGCTGCGCTGGACCTCCCCCGGGACCGTCCTCGCCGCCGGCATCGAGCCGTGGGGGCAGCTGCCGGTGTGGACACCGCCCGGCAGCGACCTGCACGACGCCCTTCAGCGCGCGGACGTCTCCCGGGCCCTGGCGACCGGCCTGGCCTGCCGGCCCGTCGAGGACACCGTGGCCGACACCTGGTCCTGGCTGCGGGACCTCGGCGGCACGGCACCCCGGCGCCCGGACCGGCCACCGGTCGGCCTGGACCCGGAGACGGAGGCGCGGGTCCTGGCCGCAGGCGGGACCGGCGGGGGTGTATCCGGCACCACCCCCTGACCGGGTGCCCGGCCCCGTGACCCGCGTCGTCGCCTCCGCGAGACTGACGCCATGAGCATCGAGACGAAGAGCGGCACGGGGCGGACGCGGGCACAGGGGCGGACGCGGGACGTCGCGCTGTCGGCCG
The DNA here is from genome assembly GCF_000717995.1 of Streptomyces violaceorubidus. Lineage (GTDB taxonomy): Bacteria > Actinomycetota > Actinomycetes > Streptomycetales > Streptomycetaceae > Streptomyces > Streptomyces violaceorubidus. Next base: position 59,172 of record NZ_JODM01000027.1, on the reverse strand, counting down.
TGCGGGGACTGGCACTGGCGTTCGTCTCCCTGCCCGGCGCGGTGCTCTGCTTCTGCCTGGCCGTGGTCTCCATCGCCCTGGTCCCGATCGGGGTCGGCATCGTCACCACGCCGTGGGTGCTGACCGGGGTGAGGGCGTTCGCGGATCGGCGGCGCCTGCTCGCCGCCGAGTGGGGCGGAGTGCGGATCCCGCGGGTGTACCGGCCGCTGCCCGAGGGCGCCAATCCGTGGGCCCGCACCTTCGGGATGCTCCGGGACCCGGCGACCTGGCGGGACATCTGCTGGCTGCCCGTCGACATGACCGCGGGCTTCGTCACCGCGCTGCTGACCGCCGTCCTGCCGCTCTATCCGCTGGAGGGCTTCGCCATCGGGGCCGGGCTGTGGCGGGTACTGCCCGACGGGTACTGGTACGGCTTCGTCAGGGTCACCGGCCAGACCAGCGCCCTCTACGCCGCCGGCCTGGGCGCCGTGATCCTGCTCGCCGCCCTCCGGCTCGCCCCGCTCCTGCTGCGCGCCCACTTCCGGCTCACCGGCGCGATCCTCGGCTCCGGGCGGGGCGAACTCGCCGAGCGGGTCCGGGTACTGACCGAGACCCGGCGCGACGCGGTCGACACCTCCGCCGCCGAACTGCGCCGCATCGAGCGCGACCTGCACGACGGGGCGCAGGCCCGGCTGGTCGCCGTCGGCCTGGACCTGGGCACCATCGAGGCGCTGCTGGAGAAGGACCCGGCGAAGGCCAGGGAACTGCTCGCGCGGACCCGGCAGTCCTCCGCCGACGCCCTGACCGAGCTGCGCGACCTCGTGCGCGGCATCCATCCCCCGGTGCTCGCCGAACGCGGCCTGGGCGACGCGGTCCGCGCCCTGGCCCTGCGGCTGCCCGTCCCCGTCGAGGTCGAGGTGGAGGTGGACCTGCCCGGCCGCGCCGAGGCCCCCGTGGAGTCGGCCGCCTACTTCGCGGTCAGCGAGATCCTCACCAACGCCGTGAAGCACTCCGGCGCCGACCGGATCTGGGTGGACGTGCACGGCGCGGAGGGGCGGCTGCGCATCTGTGTCACCGACAACGGCAGGGGCGGCGCCGTGATCGGAGCGGGCTCGGGCCTGGCCGGTGTGGAGCGCCGACTCGGTACATTCGACGGCGTCCTGGCCGTCGGCTCGCCCGCGGGCGGCCCCACCATGGTCACCATGGAGATCCCTTGCGCGTTGTCCTAGCCGAAGACCTGTTCCTGCTGCGCGACGGACTGGTCCGGCTCCTGGAGGCCCACGGCTTCGAGATCGCCGCGGCCGTCGAGACCGGACCCGAGTTGTCCCGGGCCCTGGCCGAACTGGAGCCGGACGTCGCCGTGGTCGACGTCCGGCTGCCGCCCACGCTGACCGACGAGGGCCTCCAGTGCGCCCTGGAGGCCCGCCGCAACCGGCCCGGGATGCCGGTCCTCGTCCTCTCCCAGCACGTGGAGCAGCTGTACGCCCGCGAGCTGCTGGCCGACGGGAGCGGCGGGGTGGGGTACCTGCTCAAGGACCGGGTCTTCGACGCGGAGCAGTTCGTGGACGCCGTACGGCGGGTGGCGTCGGGCGGTACGGCGATGGACCCGCAGGTCATCCAGCAGCTCCTCAGCCGGCGGGCGGCCGAGGACCGGCCGCTGGAGCGGCTGACCCCCCGCGAGCTGGAGGTGCTGGAGCTGATGGCGCAGGGCCGGACCAACGCGGCGATCGCGGGGAAGCTCGTCGTCACGGAGCGGGCGATCGCGAAGCACACGGCGAACATCTTCGCGAAGCTGAGCCTGGAGGTCTCGGACGACGACAACCGCCGTGTCCTGGCGGTTCTGGCGTATCTGGACCACGGCCGCTGACCTCCTCGCGCGTCCCACGCGGCCCACGGGCCCCGGCGATTTCCCCCACGGGTGAACACCTCTGGAGCGGCTTCCGTATGGAGGGGAGCCGCTTCACTCCTGTCGGGCGCCCCCGATGCCCCGCAAGCGATGCCCTCCGCAAGGAAGTTCGAGGAGTTCCATGGGACGCAACACGAGAAAACGCCGCACGCCGCCGGCCACCAGGATCGTTGCCGGGGCGGCGGCCCTGGCGGTCGGCGGGGGCGGGCTGATCTGGGCCAACTTCTACGCTTCGGCGCACGAGGAGGATTCCGGCCGCAACCGGGCCAGGTCGGCCGCCGCGCAGATCGCGACGATCGACTGCCCCGACGTCGGACAGCGGATCCGTGACGTGCCGGACCGGGCGCGCGGGGAGGTGGACGGTGAACTGGCCTCGATGGACAGCCAGATCACCGACGCCTACCAGCGCCTGGCCACCACCCGGCGGGCGCAGGCGGGTGACGCCCTGTTCGTCCGGAACAGCATTCTCGGCCCGCTCAAGGACCGGCGGAAAGCGCTCATCGACCGGATCCAGCTGGAGATCAACCGGGCCGGCGGCAGGGCCGACGACACCCTGGACGAGCTGGCCGGATGCCAGGGCCGCCCCGCGGACCAGCAGCAGGACGGCGGCGGCCAGAACGGCGACGGCGGTCATAACGGCGACGGCCAGGACCAGGACGACAACGGCAACGGTGTCGCCGGTCCGGTCGCCGACGACTTCATCGACATCAACGACGTCCGGCCGAACTCCCGCGACAGCCGCAACGGCCTGGCCGCCGACGGCGACGGCGGTTCCACCGGCACCTTCACCACGGACTGCGGCGTCAACGAGAACAACCTGTTCAACAGCGACAACCTGATCGCCGCCCCGGGTGTCGACAACGGCGCGCACCACACGCACGACTACGTCGGCAACCAGGACAACGACGCCTTCTCCAGCGACGAGGACCTCGCCACCGCGGACACCTCGTGCCGGAACCAGGGCGACAGGTCCACGTACTACTGGCCGGTGCTGCGCCTGCAGGACGGTACGCGGGAGTTCGACGCGAACGACCAGGGCGGTGGCGCCGAGGGCAACATCGGCAGGATCCTCAAGCCGGCCCGGGCCGAGCTGAGGTTCGTCGGCAGCCGGCGGGGCGACGTGGTCGCGATGCCGAAGTTCCTGCGGGTCATCACCGGTGACGCCAAGTCCTTCACCAACGGCGACGCCAACGCCAACACCTCGTGGAGCTGCTCGGGCTTCGAGGACCGCCAGGTGACGGACAAGTACCCGCTGTGCCCCGAGGGCAGCCAGGTGCTGCGGACGACCAACTTCCAGAGCTGCTGGGACGGCCGGAACATCGACAGCGCCAACCACCGGGACCACATGGCGTTCGTCCAGGAGGACGGCGGCTGCCCGAACGGCTTCCAGGCCGTCCCCCAGCTCCAGGTCCGTCTCACGTACGACATCCCCACCCCGACCGTCGAGAACGGCCAGGTGCGGAACCCGTACGCCGTGGACAGCTTCCCGGAGCAGTTGCACAAGCCGATCACCGATCACAACGACTTCGTCAACGTCATGGACGAGGACCTGATGAACGAGGTGGTCGACTGCGTCAACCGCGGCGAGGACTGCCAGTAGCGGTGCCGGCCCGGCAACCGGGCAGAGGGCCGGTGGCGGACTTCCGCCACCGGCCCGCTGCGCGCGTGGGCGCCCGGTCAGCCGCCGTGCCCGGCGTGCTCGCCGTGCCCGGTCGCGTGCCCGCCGCCGCTGCCCCCGTGCCGGACACCCTGTTCCAGGGTGCCGCCGAGCCGGGCGCGCAGGTCCGCCACCACGTCCTCGTGGCCGACGGCGACCCACTTGCGGCCCACGAGGTAGTAACCGCCGTAGTCCTTGGCGGTGTTGATCCACTCGCGCTGGCCGCGGTCGGTGGAGAAGGTGACGAGGACGTACTTCCCCTCGCCCTTCCCGCAGAGGGCCTGGCGGATGGTGTCGGCGTCGGTCTGCAGGTCCGGGGTGCACTCGGCCTCGGCGGCCAGGTGTTCCAGGCTGCCGGTCGCCGTCGCGGGGACGGCGGCCCCGCCGTCCCCGTCGGCGCCGCAGCCGGTCAGCGCCAGGGCCGCCGCCAGGGCGGCCGGCGCGAGCATCGGTCGGGTCGGCCTCATGTGTTCCTCCGGTCCGCTGTGGCGACATGCCGCACGGAGCCCCCGGGGGGCTCTCGCCATCGGTACGGGCGCGGGGCGCGAAGTACTCAGAGGCACGGGTGCCGTGGTGCGCACGGCGTGCGAGAGTGGCTCCGTGGACCAGGACTGGGAAGAGCGCGTGAGGGCCGCCTGGGCGGCGTTCGACGAGTACGCCGAGGAGGATGCCGCCGACTTCCGGGCGGTCGTCGACGCCCTCGCCGACGAGTTGCCCCCCGACAGCCCCCTCGGCCTGTTCGAGCGGGCCTGCGCCTGGGACTCGACGGGCCACTCCGACCGGGCCGTGCCGCTGTACCGCGAGGCACTGGAGCGCGGTCTCGGCGAGGCCAGTCCGTACAAGGGGCGCCGGGCGAAGATCCAGCTCTCCAGCTCGCTGCGCAACACCGGGCACCCGGAGGAGGGCGTGAAGCTGCTCTCACAGGAACTGGTCGCCCCGTCGGACGAGTTGGACGACGCGGTGCGGGCCACGCTCGCGCTCTGCCTGTCCAGCATGGGCCGCGACCGCGAGGGCCTGGCCCTGGTGCTCGGCGCGCTCGCGCCCCATCTGCCGCGCTACCAGCGCTCGATGGCCAACTACGCGCGGCTGCTGGTGGAACCGGAGGCGTAGCGCGCCTCCTGCCAAACCGGCCCCACGGTGACCATCGTCCGGTTCGCTCGTTCTGCTGAACGTGCAGCCACAGGATGTCGCCCCGAGCCCCGCACCGTCCTCCGCCTCCTCGGCCGACCCGGTCGTCGACGTCGAGCAGGCCGAGGCCGCGCTCGTCGAGCACTATCCGCGCCTGGCCCGGCTGGCCTACCTGGTGCTGCCGCCGGGGCTGGGCCGGGGCCGCCGCGTCCTGACCGCGCACGCCCTCGCCCAGCGCGCCCTGCCCCGCAACCGGACGACGACCCCGGTGGTCCCGGCCCAGGCGACCGGCCGCGAGGTCGACCCCGGGTACGCGCTGGTCCGGCTGCGGGTGGTGCGTACGGCGCTGGAGGCGGGGCTCCCGCTGCGGCGGCCGGCGTGGCCCCGCCGGTCCCAGCTGCCGCCGCTGCTGCCGCACGTGCGGGGCCTCAAGCTCTTCCCGCGTTCGGGCGGCGCGGACGAACTCGCCCTGGACCAGCGGCTGTCCGCGCTCTCCGGCCCGGGCCGGGCGGCCTACGTGCTGCGCGGTCTGGAGCGGCTCCCCGACGACGGGGTGCGGCAGGTGCTGCGTGCCGCCGGGGTCGCCGACGTGGACGCCGCGCTGCGGGAGGCCGACGGGGTGCCGGGGCAGTACGGGCTGCTCGGCTCCCCCGAGTTCGACCCCTGCTCCTTGCAGGCCCGGCCGACCGATCTGCTGCGCCGGCGGCAGCACATGAAGGCCGCGCTGGTCGCCGGGGCGGCGCTGGTGGTGTGCGGGGCCCTCCTCGGGCTGCCCGGGGACGGCTGGGGCCCGGACGGCGCCGCCGCCCCGCCGTACGCGCGCAACCCGGCGGCCGAGGCGGCGCTCGACCCGGGCCGGCTGACCAAGGCCGCGCCCGCCGCGTGGGAGACCTCCGCGCGCACGGACTTCTCGGTGTGGCCGGCGCGCGGCGACCTCACCGGCGACGCGGAACTGCTGCGCCGCGCCCTGGCCGTGTGGGCCCGGCCCGGCGAGAGCGTGGGGGTGTCCGCGACACCGGGGACCCAGACCGGCGGTCCGGCCGGTCCGCCGCAGCTGCTGTACGCCGGGGACGTCGACAACGCGCGGGTGGTGATCCTGCACGACGGTCTGCGCCTGGTCCGGTACGCCGAGCCGAAGGACGGTTCCGCCGGTGCCGCGCTGGACTTCGCGCGGACCGACGGGGCCGACCGGGCGGCGGCGACCGCGGTGGTGCTGGGCCGTGCCGACGGCAACGTCCGCTATCTGACGGCGCCCTGGGTGACGAAGGCGGCCGGCCGCGATCTCGTCGCCCCGGATTCCGGTGCCAGGGAGCTGACGCTCACCGACGGCGTGACCTCGCCGCTGGCCACCCCGGTGCAGCAGCAGTCCGGGGCGTGTACGTCGTGGAAGGTGCTGGAGCTGTCCGACGGCTCGGACACCCGGGTGGTGACCGACCTGGGCGAGCTGGTCCCGGCCCGGCTCACCACCGGGCGGCCCGGTTTGGCGAAGGACGCCTCGGGTGCGAAGGCGCTGGGCGCCTGGGCGCCGTACGCGTGCTCGCTGGGCGCGGTGCGCGGGCAGGGGGTGCGGTCGGTGAACGCCTGGCAGTTCGCGACGCAGCCGCTGCCCGACGGGACGGGGGCGGGCGCGTGGGTGTGCACCCGCGCCGAGACCTGGCGCGGCGACGGGGCCCGGGTGCTGGCGCAGTTCCGGACGCCGGGCGGGGTGCAGGGCGCGGTGGCGGCGAGGGCGCAGGACGTGCCGGCCTGCGGGGAGCGTGACCCGCAGGTGCTGGCCGGGGTGCTGTGGAAGTCGGAGGGCGGGCACTGGTACCTGCTCGCGGCGGGCGGCCCGGACACCGAGTCGATCGAGGCGACGGGCGGCATCAGCGGCGCCGCCGACGGCAATCTGCTGACGGCCAGGGCCGAGCAGGGCGCACGGGCCGAGCTGAGGGGCACGCTGGGCGGCGGGCGGACGATCGGGGGCCTGCGCTAGCCGGCGGCGGCGCGGGGCCGGGGGCCGGGGGCCCGGCTAGTTGACACTGGCGTCAACAAGTTCCGACCGGAGGGTTCCACCGGACCGTACTCGTCAGTACATTGACGCCATGTCCGACAAGCCTGTCCCCCTCATGGCACGGCTGCGGAGGCCGACGACCCTGCTCCTCGCGGCCGGTACCGCGCTCGTCGTCCGCCGGGCGCTGCGGCGCCGAGTCCAGGGCCCGTCGAAGCGGCCGCTGCCCGCGTCCGCCCCCGCGGACTCCGGGCGGCCCCGCTCCCGCGCGCTGACGCTGCTGGTGACCGCGCACGAGCGGGTGGCCGACGGGGTGGTGCGGCTGCGCCTGGAGGGGACCGACCTGCCGCGCTGGGAGCCGGGCGCGCACCTGGACCTGGTGCTGCCCTCGGGTCTGGTCCGGCAGTACTCGCTGTGCGGCGACCCGGAGGACACCTCGTCCTACACCGTGGCCGCGCGGCTGGTCGAGGACGGGCGGGGCGGCTCGCGCGAGGTGCACGAGCAGGTGCAGGAGGGCATGGAGCTGGAGGTGCGCGGACCGCGCAACCGCTTCCCGCTGGTCGAGGCGCCCGCCTACGCGTTCGTCGCCGGGGGCATCGGCATCACGCCCGTGCTGCCGATGCTGCGGGCGCTGCCGGAGGGCACCGGGTGGCGGCTGCTGTACGGCGGGCGGACGCGGGCGTCGATGCCGTTCCTGGAGGAGATCGGGAAGCTTGACCCGGAGGGCGGGCTGGTCACCGTCGTCGCCGAGGACGAGGACGGGCGGCCCGATGTCGACGCCTTCCTGGCGGACCTCCCCGAGGGCGCGGCCGTGTACTGCTGCGGCCCGGAGGGCCTGATGGCGGCCGTCGCCGAACGCCTCCCGGCGGGCGTCGCACCGCACCTGGAGCGGTTCGCGCCGGGTACGGCGGCCGACGGGGGCGCGGAGTTCGAGGTGGAGCTGCGCCGCAGCGGGCGCACGCTGACCGTGCCCGGCGACTCCTCGGTGCTGGCCGCGGTGCGCGCCGAGCTGCCGAACACTCCGTACTCCTGCGAACAGGGCTGGTGCGGGACCTGCCAGCAGAAGGTGCTGGAGGGGGAGATCGATCACCGGGACGAGTTGCTGACCGACTCGGAGCGGGGTGACTCGATGCTCATCTGTGTGTCCCGGTGCCGCGGTGCACGGCTGGTGCTCGACATGTGAACACAGATGCCCGGTCCGGCCCGTTCGGGGCCGGATTCGATCGGTAAGGTGTTCGTATGACTACCGGGGTGCGCCGCAGAATGGGCGTCGAGGAACGGCGGCAGCAGTTGATCGGCGTCGCGCTCGATCTGTTCAGCCGCCGCTCGCCCGACGAGGTCTCCATCGACGAGATAGCCTCGGCGGCGGGCATCTCGCGCCCGCTGGTCTACCACTACTTCCCCGGCAAACTCAGCCTGTACGAGGCCGCGTTGCAGCGCGCCTCGGACGAGCTGGCGGGCCGGTTCGCGGAACCGCGCCAGGGCCCGCTGGGTGCGCGGCTGCTGCGGGTGATGGGCCGCTACTTCGACTTCGTCGACGAGCACGGCCCCGGTTTCTCGGCCCTGATGCGCGGCGGCCCGGCCGTCGGCTCCTCCACCACCAACGCGCTGGTGGACTCCGTACGCCAGGCCGCGTATGTCCAGATCCTTTCGCACCTGGACGTCACCGAGCCGGCCGCGCGGCTGGAACTCGTCGTGCGCTCCTGGATCTCGCTCGCCGAGTCGACGGCGCTGCTCTGGCTGGACGGGCGGCGCATCCCGCGCGCCGAGCTGGAGGCGCAGCTGGTGCACGACTTCGCCGCGCTGCTGGCGGTGAGCGCCGCCTACGACGAGGAGATGGGCGCCCTGCTGCGCCGCGTCATCGCCGACGAGCCGGCCGACGGGCCCTTCGGGGACCTGGTCGGCCGGCTGATCGCACTGGCCGGTTAGCTCTCGAACTTCCGGTACGACGGGTCCAGGTCGCGGACCTCGGCGGAGGCGTGCAGGGCGAGGCCGTCGCCCGGCTTGGCGTACTGCCGCAGCAGTTCCAGGACGGCCTCGGTCAGCCGCACCTTGGTCTCCTCGGTGCGGCCGGCGAGCAGCCCGAGCGTGACGTGCACGACGGCGTGCCCCTCGGTGTCGGGGCCGACCACGGTGTCCTCGGTGCGGCGGAACTGCGTCTTGCACGCCGGCGGCTTCGCGGCCGCGATCTCGACGACGGCCTCGTGCAGGGCCCGTGCGAAGGCGGGCCGGTCGAAGTCGCCGGCGAGCCGGTCGGAGTAGTCGACGGTGATCTGCGGCATGAGCCCTCCCGTTGCGTGAACAGCAGGGCTCACCCTAACCGCAGACCCCCTGCCGTCAGCCGGCCCGCTGGAAGACGGCGACCGTGCGGGCCGGCACGGTGAAGGTGCCGGTCTTCGCCGCGTACGCCGACTCCTTCACCACCGTGTCCGCGCCCGCCGCCTGCACCGGGTGCAGCCGGTAGCCGGTCCCGGCCGCCGCGTCGAGGCGCTGCTCCTGCCGCTCGGGCGTGGCGTTGAGGACGACGACGAGGTCACCGAGGCGCATGGTGATCACGCCGGGCGTCTCGTCCTCGCCGGAGAGCGGGAAGGAGAGCCGGGACTGGACCTGCCCGGCCGTGGCGAGGGAGAAGTCCTTCTCGCCGCTGCGGATCCTCAGCAGGTCCCGGTACGCCGCCGAGGCGCCGGTGATCTGCGGGCAGCCGACCCGCACCGAGCCCAGCAGGGGCTTGGCGTAGGGCCACTTGTCCTGGTTGTCGGCGGCCGGTGGCAGGCCCCGGCCGAAGCCGTTGCCGTCGGCGCAGTTCCAGTGCAGGGCGTTGAACCAGTCGCCGCTGTCGTAGGAGTTGCGGTCCAGCGACTTGGAGCGCAGCAGGTCGGCGCCCGCCTGGGAGAGCGCCGGGCCCTGCGAGAGGGTGGCGGTGGCCAGGGCGAGGACCTGCATGCGGGCCCGGTCGTCGGCGGAGGTGTCCTCGGGCAGCTTGAAGGCGAGCGCGTCGAAGAGGGACTCGTTGTCGTGGGCGTCGGCGTAGGCGAGGGCGTCGCCGGGTGCCGCCGCGTAACCGGCGGGGGCGCCGTTGTAGTCGACCTCGGAGCCCTTGACCTGCTTGCCGGTGGTGTCGGTGAAGGTGTAGTCGGCGAGGTTGCCGGTCAGCCCGACCTTGATCAGGTCCTGGTAGTGCAGCAGGCGGGCCCTCTGCTCGGCCTCGGTGCCGTTGGCCTTCGAGGAGTTCGGGTCGGTGTAGAGACCGGAGGCGAAGCCCTGGACGCGGGGGTCCTCGTCGAAGGGGCCGCCGCCGCGCACGGCGTCGCGGGCCCGGTCGGAGAAGGTGGCGATGCCGGTGCCGGCCATGTTCTTCTGGGTGGCCTGCACGAAGCGGGCGTCGTCGGCGACCTCGCCGAAGTTCCAGCCCTCGCCGTACAGGATGACCTTCTTGCCGTCGACGCCGTCCTTCTCCACCGTGAGCGCGTCCAGCGCCTTCCTGACCGCGAGGATGTTGGCCTTGGGGTGGTGGCCCATGAGGTCGAAGCGGAAGCCGTCGACCTTGTACTCCTTGGCCCAGGTGACGACCGAGTCGACGACGAGCTTGCCCATCATGGCGTTCTCGGTGGCGGTGTTCGAGCAGCAGGTGCTGTTGGCCACCGAGCCGTCGGCGAGCAGGCGCTGGTAGTAGCCGGGCACGATCCGGTCGAGGACACTGGTCCTGGCCTGGCCGCTCGCGGCCGTGTGGTTGTAGACGACGTCCATGACGACGCGCAGGCCGTCGTCGTTGAGGGCCTTGACCATCCTCCGGAACTCGACGGTGCGCCCGGTGCCGTCCGGGTCGGTGGCGTAGGAGCCCTCGGGGACCGTGTAGTGGTACGGGTCGTAGCCCCAGTTGAAGGCGTCCTTGGCGGCGGCCTTCGTCACGCACTCCTGCTGCCGGTCGGAGTCGGCCGGGTAGGAGGCGAGGTCGCAGTCGGGCGCCGTCTGCTCGGACTTCCTCTCGGGGATGGTGGCGATGTCGAAGGCGGGCAGCAGGTGCACGTAGGACGTGCCGGCCCCGGCCAGCTCGCGCAGGTGCTTCGAGCCGTCGCTCCTGTGGTCGGTGAAGGCCAGGTAGGTGCCCCGGTGGTCCGCGTCCGCCGTCGGGTCGGCGACGGAGAAGTCGCGGATGTGCAGCTCCTGGATCTGGGCGTCCCTGAGCGGCACCGCCTTCGGCTTGTCGTAGTCGTTCCAGCCGCGCGGGGCGAGGGAGCGGTCGTCCAGGTCGACGACGAGGCTGCGCTCGGAGTCGGTGGTCAGGGCCAGGGAGTACGGGTCGGTGACCTTGTTGGTGACGACCTCGCCCGCGGTGGGCGCCCAGACCTTGACTGCGTACCGGTACTCCTTGCCCTTCCAGGACTTCGGGCCGGTGACGGACCAGACGCCGGTGGCGTCGTCGCGGCGCATCCGCACGGTGCGGTCGCCGATCTCCAGCTGCACGTCCTGCGCGGTCGGCGCCCATACGGAGAGGGTGGGCCGCCCGTGCCGGAAGACCGGGCCGAGGTCGGCGCCGGTCGCCCGGTCCGCGTACAGGTCGTCCAGGACGCCCGCGGTCTGTACGCCCGTCGCGGCGAGCAGGGCGCCGGTGGCGGTGCGCTGGGCGGCGACGACCTGGCCGCGCAGGGCCTCGCGGACCCGGTCGCGGTCGCGCGGGTCGACCGACCAGGCGGCGTACTCCCTCAGGTGCGGGAACCTTGCCTTCTGGGCGTCGGTGAGGGCGCTCTTCGTGAGGCGCAGCCACCGCTGGTCGTCGCCGGTGAGCCGGCCGTCCGCAGCGGTGATGGAGCCGGTGCGGGAGGCGAGCAGCTGGGTGGAGGCGGCGCCCTCGGAGCCGTTCCAGGCGACGGTGTTCCGGTCGATCCAGACGGCCTTGGAGGTGGTGAGGTCGACGGCCGCCGCGGAGCCCGCGGGCTGCGGCAGCAGGTGGTCCTTCTGGCCGCTCAGCAGCCACACCTCGTGGCCGTCGGCCTTGAGGTCCAGGTCCTGGTCGGTGGGCAGGTCCTTCTCGTCGCCCTTGTGCACGATGTAGCTGAGGCTGCTCGCGCCCCCGGTCAGGGGCACCTCGAAGACCGCGCCGTAGGGGTCGGTCCCGACCGGCTGGAGCGGCTTGGCCCAGTCGGTGGGGGTCGCGGCGTCGCCCCAGACGTGCAGGCCCCAGCCGTCGTAGTCCCCGTCGGCGCGGTGGTAGTGCAGGACGGCCTTGGTGGTGTCCTGGGCGGGGTACTCGGGCCGCTCGGTGGCGACCTGCTCCTCGCCCTGCTCGATCCACACCTCGCCGGTTTCGGTGACGTCGATGGTGCGGTCGGCGGCGACGTCCTTGGTGCCGTCCTTGTCGATGACGAGGAAGCCGACGTTGGACGCGCCCGGCTTGAGCTTGACGTAGGCGAAGGCGCCGTAGGCGTCCCGGCCGGTGAAGGGGTGGGTCTCGGGCCAGGTGGTCGTCTCGCCGTCGGCGAGGTCGCCCCAGGCGTACAGGCCCCAGTCGTCGTAGTTGCCGTCCGCGCGCCGGTAGTGCACGACCGCGTAGTCGCGGGAGGCGGCGGTGGGGACCTCCTCGGCGGGCGGGGTGCCGGTGGTGGAGGCCGCGGTGGCGCTCGCGGTGCGGCCCGCCGAGTCCACGACGACCGCCTTGTAGCGCAGGGCGGTTCCGGCCGGGGTGTCCCGGTCGACGGTGTGGGTGACCTTGTAGGGCGCGTGGTCGGCGGTGCCGAGGGTGCGCCAGGTGCCGTCGCCGGTCTGGGCGGCGAAGACGACGCGGTTGAGCTGCCCGCCCGCGACGTCGGCGCTCAGCTCGACGGTGCCGGTGGCGCCGGGGTCCGGGGCGTGCAGGGTGATCGTCGGCTCGGCGGCGGGCTGGGCGAGCCGGCCCGCGGCCTTGAGGACGACGGCCGATCCGGCCGGGACGGTGACCGTGACCTTCCTGTCGGCGCCCGACTTCACGGTGGCGTCGGTGCCGTACAGACCGCGGAAGGTCATGTGCGCCGAGCCGGTGGCGAAGGTGGCGCTCTTGGCGGTGTCGGCGTTGTTGAAGGCGACGACGTACTCGGTGCCGGTCTTCGCGTCGGTGCGGGAGACGGCGTAGATCCCGGGGCCGTCGGCGGCGTACCGCTCGCTCTGGACGCCGTCGGCGAGGGCCGGGTTGGCCTTGCGCAGTTCGGCGAGGGCGCTGATCTGCCGGTAGAGCGGGGCGTCCGTGTCGTAGGCGGCCTCGGCGTGCGTGCGGTCGGTGCCGAGCTGGTCGTCGTCGAGGTAGTCGGCGGTGCGGGAGGCGAACATCGGCTGGCGGGCGTCCTTGTCGCCGCCGGCGCCGGTGAAGCCCTGCTCGTCGCCGTAGTAGACGACCGGGTTGCCGCGGCTGAGGAACATCAGCTCGTTGGCGAGCCGGTCCTTCCTCAGCAGCTCGGCGTCGGTGGCCTTCGGATTGTCCTGCTTGAGGAAGGTCCCGACGCGGCCCATGTCGTGGTTGCCGAGGAAGGTGACCTGCTCGTAGGCGTTGGCCTTGTCGGTCGTGTACTTGTAGTCGTCGCCGAAGACCGAGGCGAGCCCGAGGGCGCTGCCGCCCTGGGAGGCGTAGGCGCGGGCCGCGTCCTGGAAGGGGAAGTCCAGGGTGGAGTCCAGTCGGCCCTCGGTGACGTAGGGGGCGGTGACGGAGGTGTCGGCGGAGTAGACCTCGCCGAACATGAAGAAGTCGTCCCGGCCCCTCTTGGCGGCGTAGGCGTCCAGCGCGGTCGCCCACTGGGTCCAGAACTCCGTGTTGACGTGCTTCACGGTGTCGATCCGGAAGCCGTCGACGGCGAAGTCCTTGACCCACCGCTGGTAGATCTTCTCCATGCCCTCGACGACCTCGGGCCGTTCGGTCCACAGGTCGTCGAGGCCGTTGAAGTCGCCGTAGGTGGCCGACTCGCCGGCCCAGGTGGAGTCGCCCCGGTTGTGGTACATCGCCGGGTCGTTGAGCCAGGACGGCACCTTGAGGTTCTTCTTGGCGGCCGGGACGACGGGGGTGCGCGGGAAGGAGCCGGCGTCCACGCGGGGGAAGCGGCGCCCGCCGTCCGCGTAGTCGGCGTCGTCGAAGGGCTGCCCGTCCTTGGTCAGGTACGGGAAGGCGCCCTTGGAGAGGTAGTCGTAGGACTTCTCCTCGTGGTCGACGACGTCGGCGGTGTGGTTGGTGATGACGTCGAAAAAGACCTTCATGCCCTTGGCGTGGGCCTTGGAGATGAGGTTCTTGAGGTCCTGGTTGGTGCCGAAGTGCGGGTCGACCTGGGTGAAGTCGGTGATCCAGTAGCCGTGGTAGCCAGCCGAGGCGTCCTTGCCGGTGCCCTGGACGGGCTGGTTCTTGAAGAGGGGCGCCATCCAGAGGGAGGTGGTGCCCAGGCCCTTGATGTAGTCGAGCCTCTCGGTCAGGCCCTTGAGGTCGCCGCCCTGGTAGAAGCCCTTGTCGGTGGGGTCGTAGCCGGTGGTGAGCCGGGTGCCGGTCAGGCCGCCGCGGTCGTTGTCGGCGTCCCCGTTGGCGAAACGGTCCGGCAGGACGAAGTAGAACTGTTCACGCGTCAGGTCGTGGCGTGCGGCGGTCTTCGCCAGCTTCGCGTCGGACGGGGGCGCGGGCGGGGCGTCGGCACGCGCCGCCAGCGGGGGGAGCAGGGCGGCGGCGAGCGCGGTCACGGTGACGGCCGCGACCCGTCTCACTCGTGCGGTGCGGCGCGTGGCGGGCACCGGCCATCTCGGTATCACAGGCGTGAGCTCCTTGCGAGTACGGCTCGTTCGGGTCCGACCCCGGCGAGACCGTAACGCTGTCGCAAGTCTTGCGGCAAGACTTGCGAAAGTAACGGAAAGGATTTTCACAGGACTTGCCCGGGTCACCGGGACAGGCCGGGCGGACGCGCGAGGGCCCGCTGCTCCCCCGGGGAAGCAGCGGGCCCTTCAACGGTCCGCAGGGAGCGTCAGGCGCGGGTCCACCACACCGTGGTGTCCGCCGGTACCTTCGCCTCGCCGGCCGCCTCGGTGATCTCCCCGCTGGCCAGCAGGACGCGCCCGTGTGCGGGCACCGCGACCGACTCGCCGGTGGTGTTGGCGACGCACACGAAGTCGCCGCGCCGGAAGGCGAGGACGCCCTCGGGGGCGCGCAGCCACTCGACCGCGTCGCCCGCGCCGAGGTCGGCGGTGGAGCGGCGGACGGCCAGGGCCTCGCGGTACAGCTCCAGGGTCGAACCGGGCTCGCCGGTCTGCGCCTCGACGCTCAGCTCGCCCCAGCCCGCTGGCTGCGGCAGCCAGCTGCCGCCGTCGCCGAAGCCGTACGAGGAGCCCTCGCGGGTCCACGGGATCGGCACCCGGCAGCCGTCGCGGAAGCCGTCCTGGCCCGCGCCGCGGAAGTACGCCGGGTCCTGGCGCACCTCGTCGGGCAGGTCGACGACGTCCGGGAGGCCCAGTTCCTCGCCCTGGTAGACGTAGGCGGAGCCGGGCAGGGCCAGCATCAGCAGGGTCGCGGCGCGGGCCCTGCGCAGGCCCAGCTCGCGGTCGCCGGCCAGGCGGATCTGGGTGCCGAGGCCCGCCGGGTTGGCGAAGCGGGTGGCGTGCCGGGTGACGTCGTGGTTGGACAGGACCCAGGTGGCGGGGGCGCCGACGGGACGCATGGCGTCCAGCGTCCGGTCGATGACCGTGCGCAGCTCCTCGGCGTCCCAGTGGGTGCCCAGGTACTGGAAGTTGAACGCCTGGTGCAGCTCGTCGGGGCGGACGTAGTGGGCGGTGCGCTCGACGGTCGGGGTCCATGCCTCGGCGACGAAAATGCGCTCGCCGGAGTACTCGTCGAGGATGCGGCGCCACTGCCGGTAGATGACGTGCACGCCGTCCTGGTCGAAGAACGGCATGACATCGTTGCCCAGCAGCTTCAGCTGCTCGTGGGATCCAAGGTCGGGCAGCCCCTCGGCCTTCACCATGCCGTGGGCGACATCGATACGGAAGCCGTCCACGCCCATGTCCAGCCAGAACCGCAGGATGGAGCGGAACTCGTCGCCGACGGCCGGGTGCTCCCAGTTGAAGTCGGGCTGCTCGGGGGCGAACAGGTGCAGGTACCACTCCCCCGGGGTGCCGTCGGGCTCGGTGACCCGGGTCCAGGCGGGGCCGCCGAAGATGGACTCCCAGTCGTTGGGCGGCAGTTCGCCGTTCTTCCCCTTGCCGGGGCGGAAGTGGTAGCGCTCCCGCAGCGGGGAGCCGGGGCCCTCGGCGAGGGCGCGCTTGAACCACTCGTACTGGTCGGAGGAGTGGTTCGGCACCAGGTCGACGATGATGCGCAGGCCCAGCGCGTGGGCGTCGCGGATCAGCGCGTCGGCGTCCAGGAGGGTGCCGAACATGGGGTCGACGGCCCGGTAGTCGGCGACGTCGTAACCGGCGTCGGCCTGCGGGGAGGCGTAGAAAGGGCTGAGCCACACGGCGTCCACGCCCAGATCGCGCAGGTACGGCAGGCGGGTGCGGACACCCTCCAGGTCGCCCATGCCGTCGCCGTTGCTGTCGGCGAAGCTGCGCGGGTACACCTGGTAGATGACCGCGTCCCGCCACCAGTCGTGGCGCTCGGAGACGGTGGCGACGGCGGAGGTGGGGGCCGGTGCGGCGGAAGGCTGCTGGCTCATGTCGTCCTTGGTACGTAGCGAAACGAAGCTGAACGGAGTGGAGTGGAAGCGTCGGTGGCGGAAGGGCGGCCGGCCGCGGTGCAGCGGGGTCGGATGGGCACCGCGGCCGGACGTTTCCGGGCGGGGCGGCGATCAGCCCTTCGTGCCGCCCGCGGTGAGGCCGGTCACCAGGTTCTTCTGCACGAGGTAGAAGAACGCGGAGACGGGTATCGCGACGAGCACGGCGGTGGCCGCCATCAGGTTGCGCTGCGCGTCGTGCTCGCTGATGAAGCTCTGCAGTCCGACGGCGAAGGTGTACTTCGTGTCGCTCAGCATGAACGTCGAGGCGAAGGCGACCTCGCCGAACGCGGTGATGAAGCTGTAGAAGCCGGCGACCGCGAGGCCCGGCCGCGCCAGCGGCAGGATCAGCCGGAAGAAGGTGCCGAACGGCGTCAGCCCGTCCACCCGCCCGGCCTCGTCGATCTCGAACGGGATGGTGTCGAAGTAGCCCTTGAGCAGCCAGGCGCAGTACGGCACCGCGGTGGAGCAGTAGACGAGGATCAGGCCGAAGTAGTTGTCGATGAGCTGGAGCTTCGACAGGATCTGGTACATCGGCACGATCAGGACCGCGATGGGGAACATCTGGGTGACCAGCAGGACCCACATGAGCTTCTTGTAGCCCGGGAAGCGCATCCGCGAGACCGCGTAGCCGGTCGTCGCGGCGACCAGTACGCCGATGACGGTGGTGCCCAGCGAGACGATCAGCGAGCTCTTCAGCCAGTCGAAGAAGTTGGTGTCCTGGAGCACGAACGCGTAGTTGTCGAAGGTCATCTTCGACCAGATGCGTCCGGGGTGCAGGTAGTCGTTCTTGTCCGGGCCGAGGGACAGGTAGACCAGCCAGGCGACCGGGAAGAGCGCGACGAGGCTCGCCAGGGTCAGCACGCCGTGGGAGGCGAGGGACGCGGCGCGGCTGCGCTCGCCGCGGCCGCGGACCTTGCGCGGCGGCGCGGTGGACGCGGCGATCTGCTCGGCGGGGGCCTTGGTGGGCGCGGTGCTTGTACTCATGGCGGCTCCTGCCTCAGTTCGCGAGCTGCTGCTCATTGCGGTTCAGCCAGCGGCGGTAGAAGGAGGTGAAGACGATCAGGATGGCCAGCAGCAGGATGCCGTAGGCCGCGGACTGCGCGAAGTCGCGCGGCTGCTGCCCGAAGCCGAGCTGGTACGCCCAGGTGACGAGGATCTGCGCGTCGGGGGCGGTGTTGCCGAACAGCAGGAAGATCACGGCGAACTGGTTGAAGGTCCAGATGATGCCGAGCAGGACGACGGTGGAGCTGACCGAGCGCAGACCGGGCAGGGTGACGTAGCGGAAGCGCTGCCAGGCGTTGGCGCCGTCCATCTCGGACGCCTCGTAGAGGCTGTTGTCGATCGACTGGAGGCCGCCGAGGAGCGAGACCATCATGAACGGCACACCGCACCAGGTGTTGACCATGATCGCGGAGAAGCGCTGCCAGAAGGTGTCTTCCAGCCACGCCGGCGTCGGCAGGTGCAGCCAGTCCAGGGCGGAGTTGATGATGCCCTGGTCGGCGAGCATGAAGCGCCAGCCGAAGACGGTGACGAAGGTGGGTACGGCCCAGGGCAGGACCAGGATCAGCCGGTAGAAGGTGCGGCCGCGCAGCTTCTGGTTGAGCAGCAGCGCCAGCCCGAGGCCGATGAAGAAGTGCAGGCCGACGCAGACCGCCGTCCACACGACGGTCCAGATGAAGTGCGACCAGAAGCGGTCGTAGGCCGTCGGGCCCCACAGGATGTCGGCGTAGTTGTCCAGGCCGACGAACTTGTAGGTGGCCTCGATCTCGTTGACGCCGATGGTGCGCGCGCTGTTGAGGCTGTTGGCGTCGGTGAGGGTGAGGTAGAGGCCGTAGCCCAGCGGGTACAGCACGAGGACGCCGATCACGACGGCCACCGGCGCGATCATGGCGTAGGCGTACCAGTGCTTCTGGTAGCCGTCTTTCAGACGCCGGCCGAGGCCGGGCCGCGGGCTGCGGTCACCGCGGCGTTTGCCGGTCGCGCGGTCGATGGCGACTGTCATGGTTCGACACCTTCGGGAGCATCGGGAAGGTCAGGGTGGAGCGGTCGGGGTGCGGCGCACGGCCGGTGACCGCCGGGCCCCTCCCCCCGTGGGGGCCCGGCGGTCGGGTGCTGCTACTTGCTGAAGTCCGGCACCAGCTTGGCGATCGCGGTCTCGGCGTCGCCCAGCCCCTCGTCCAGGGACTTCTTGCCGCCGGCGATCTGGGGCAGCTCGTCGTCCAGCGGCGTCCACAGGGAGCTGTACTCGGGCAGCGCCGGGCGCGGCTGGGCGGCGGGCAGGACCGTCTGGAAGCCGGCGATGCCCGGGTCGGCCTTGACCTTCGCGGTGTAGGCGTCGTCGCGGGTCGGCAGCGTGGAGTTCTTCAGGGCCACGGTCTCCTGGGACTTCGCCGAGGTCATGAAGTTCACGAACTTCAGCGCCGCCTCCTGGTGGGCCTTGTCCGAACCGGCGTAGACCGACAGGTTGTGGCCGCCGGTCGGGGCGCCCGCCTTGCCGGTGGAGCCGGCCGGGACGGTGGCGATGCCGAGGTTGTTCTTGTCCTTGAAGGCCGAGCCCTTGTAGAAGTTGGTGATCTCCCACGGGCCCTGGATGATCGAGGCGACCTTGCCGCTGACGAACGCCTCCTGGATGTGGGCGTAGGCGTCCGCGGTGGTGTCGGCCTTGTGCAGGCCCTTGCCGTTGAAGAGGCTCAGCCAGGTGCCGTAGGCCTTCTTCGCCGCGGCGGAGTCGACGGTGACCTTCTTGGCGTCGGCGTCGACCGTGTCGGTGCCCTCGCCATACAGGAACGGCTGCGCGTAGTAGCCGGCCGTGGAGGCCCAGTAGCCGTCGGTGCCGGTCTTGTCCTTGATGGTGGCGGCGGCCTTCTTCAGGTCCTCCCAGGTCTTGGGAGCCTCGACGCCGGCCTTCTCGAACAGTTCCTTGTTGTAGACGAAGGCGAGGGTGTCGGTGACCAGCGGCACGCCGTAGGTCTTGCCCTCGTACTTGGCCTGCTCGATCAGGTTGGGCTGGAACTTGTCCTGCTCGGCGAGGGCCTCGGTGCCGTCCAGGGGCAGGAAGAAGCCCTTCTTGGCGAAGGCGGGCGTCCAGCCGACCTCGGAGCGCAGCACGTCCGGGGCGCCCTTGGAGCCGGCGGCGGTGTCGAACTTGTTCTGCGCCTGGTCGAACGGCACGTTGACGAAGTTGACCTTGACGCCCTTGTTGGCGGCCTCGAACTCCTTGACCAGGGCCTTGTAGGTCGGCGCCTCGTTGGTCGCGTTGGAGGTGTCCCAGTAAGTGATGGTGACCGGTCCGCCCGACTCGCTGTCGCCGCCGTCGTCTCCGCCGCACGCCGTCGCCGCCAGGGCGAGGGACGCCACCAGCGCGGTGGCCGCTATGCCACGCCGCATGAGTTCTCCTTGAGGGTGAAAGCCCGTGTGGTGCAGGGTGCGGGCCCGTCCGCCGCTCCTGCCGACCGCCGACCGCTCCGTTGCTGCCGTCGGGCGACGTGAACGTAACAGCGTTGAAAGCTCGGCGAAAGGTCTTGCTGCAAAAATGTGCAAGAGATCTCCGAAGTTATCCGGGCGTGACCTCTCAGCGACCGTCATGAGACGCTTGTTTACGGGGCCCGAGCGGTATCGGGCGGGTTGTGCAAGACTCTGCAAGCTCTTGCCGCCACTTTCTCGAGGGAGCGCGATGACGCAGCAGCCCGCGCCGGGCCGTCCGACGGGCCGTCCAACAGGCCGCCCACGGCGCCCGATCGGTGTGCAAGGGAGCGGCCGACAGGTACAGTCCACCCCTGTGACCACACGGCTTGCCGACATCGCCGCCCAGGCGGGGGTGAGCGAAGCGACCGTCAGCCGCGTCCTCAACGGCAAGCCTGGCGTCGCCGCCACCACCCGCCAGTCCGTGCTCGCCGCCCTCGACGTGCTGGGCTACGAGCGCCCCGTGCGGCTGCGGCAGCGCAGCGAGGGCCTGGTGGGCCTGATCACCCCGGAGCTGGAGAACCCGATATTCCCGGCGCTGGCCCAGGTCATCGGGCAGGCGCTGACCCGCCAGGGCTACACACCGGTCCTCGCCACCCAGACGCCCGGCGGCTCCACGGAGGACGAGCTGACCGAGATGCTGGTGGACCGCGGGGTCGCCGGCATCATCTACGTCTCGGGACTGCACGCCGACACCACCGCCGACATGCAGCGCTACGAGCGACTGCGCGCCCAGGGCGTGCCCTTCGTCCTGGTCGACGGCTTCTCCTCGCAGGTGCAGGCGCCGTTCATCTCTCCCGACGACCGGGCCGCGATGAGCCTCGCGGTCACGCACCTCGTCTCGCTCGGCCACACCCGGATCGGACTGGCCCTCGGGCCGAAGCGGTTCGTGCCGGTGCAGCGCAAGATCGAGGGCTTCGTGCGCACCGTCCAGGAGCAGTTGGGCCTGAGCGCCGAGACGGTGGAGAAGGAGCTGGTCCAGCACTCGCTCTACACCCTGGAGGGCGGCCAGGCGGCGGCCACCGCGCTCATCGGACGGGACTGCACGGCGGTGGTCTGCGCCAGCGACATGATGGCGCTGGGTGCGATACGCGCGGCCCGGCAGCTGGGTCTGGACGTGCCCAAGGACGTCTCGGTCGTCGGCTTCGACGACTCGCCGCTGATCGCCTTCACCGACCCGCCGCTGACCACGGTCCGCAAGCCGGTGCCCGCGATGGGTCAGGCGGCGGTGCGCACGCTGCTTGAGGAGATCGGCGGGACGCCCGCGCCGCACAGCGAGTTCGTGTTCATGCCGGAGCTGGTGGTGCGCGGCTCGACGGCGTCGGCGCCGGGCGAGCGCGGCCGTCCCTGACCCTCGCGCGGGGCGCGGCTCCGGGGCGGATGCGGGTCGGATCCACCTGGGGGATGATCGGTGGAAGAAGGCTTTTCTGGCAGACTTCATGCCTATGGGTGACGCGACCGTGAGGACTCGGGAACGCCTTGAGGACGGCGTTCCGCACCCCGTCACTGAGACGACGGGGAGAGGGCTCCTGCGCCGGCTGCGCACCCCGCGCCGGCCCCGCCTGTGGTTCGAGATCCTGCTGATCGCGCTCAGTTACTGGACGTACTCCGTCGTCCGCAACGCGGTGCCGGAGCAGCGTACGGCGGCCCTGGGCAACGCCGACTGGATCTGGCGGGTCGAGCAGCAACTGGGCATCGCCGTCGAGGAGTCCGTGAACCACGCCGTCAACTCGGTGACTTGGCTGGTCGTGGGCATGAACTACTACTACGCCACGCTGCACTTCGTGGTCACTCTGGGTGTCCTGGTGTGGCTCTTCCGCAGTCACCCCGGCCGCTACGCGGCGACCCGGCTGGTGCTCTTCGCGACCACGGGCGTCGCCCTGGTCGGCTACTACCTGTACCCGCTCGCCCCGCCCCGTCTGATGGACGGCGGGCACTTCATCGACACGGTGATGGTCCACCAGACGTGGGGTTCCATGGCGTCGGGCGACCTGAAGAACATGTCCAACCAGTACGCCGCGATGCCGTCGATGCACATCGGGTGGTCGGTGTGGTGCGGGCTGACGATCTTCGCGCTGGCGTCGGTGCCGTGGGTGCGGGTGCTGGGGCTGGTGTATCCGGCGCTCACGCTGGTGGTGATCGTGGCCACGGCGAACCACTTCTGGCTGGACGCGGTGGGGGGCGTGCTGTGCCTGGCGTTCGGGTACGGGGTCGCTGCCGCCTGGTACGGGAGGCTGCCCTACGCGTTGCCCCGGCTGGTGCCGGACGCTGCGCGGCGGCGGAGGGTGTGGTTGCCGGGGCGGGCTTGAGGGGTGCCCGGCGCGAGAGTGGCCGCGAGTGGGTGCGCAACCCGGCGTGGCGGGGTGCCGCGCTGCGCCCACCCGTGCCGCCTGGGGTACCTCCCAGGCCGTTCAGGCACTGGGGGAGGCACGACTGCCCGCAGTTGGGTCAGGCATAGAACAGCTCCTCCACCACCGTCCGCGCCCGGCGGGCCGTGCGGCGGTAGGCGTCGAGCATGTCGCCCGCGTGGCCGGAGCCGTGGCCCAGGTAGCGGCCCACCGCTGCCAGCTCGCGCGGGTCGGTCGGGAAGGTGTCCCCGGCGCGCCCGCGGACCAGCATGACCGCGTTGCGCACCCGTGTCGCCAGGACCCACGCCTCGTCGAGCGTGGCGGTGTGCTCCGCCGAGACGAGCCCGGCGTCCCGGGCGGCGGCCAGCGCCGCGCGCGTCCCGGTGGTCCGCAGCCCGGCGATCTCGTGCCCGTGCCGCAGCTGGAACAGCTGCACGGTCCACTCCACGTCGGACAGGCCGCCCGGCCCCAGTTTGGCGTGCAGCTTGGGGTCGGCCCCGCGCGGCAGCCGCTCGGACTCCATGCGGGCCTTGAGCCGCCGGATCTCCCGTACGGCGTCCTCCCCGAGCCCGCCCGCCGGATACCGCAGGGGGTCGATCAGCTCGATGAAGCGCCGACCCAGCTCCTCGTCCCCGGCGACGAAGGCGGCCCGCAGCAGCGCGTGCGACTCCCATCCGAGCGACCAGCGCCGGTAGTACGCCTCGTACGACTTCAGGGTCCGCACCAGCGGCCCCGACCTGCCCTCGGGGCGCAGGTCGGCGTCGATCAGCAGCGGCGGGTCGGCGCTCGGCACCTGGAGCAGCCGGCGCATCTCGGAGACGACCTTGTTCGCGGCGTCGCCCGCCTCCCGCTCGTCCACCCCGTCGCGGGGCTCGTGCACGAACAGCACGTCCGCGTCGGAGCCGTAGCCCAGCTCGCGTCCGCCGAAGCGCCCCATGCCGATGACCGCGAACCGGGTCGGCAGGACGTCGCCCCACTTCTCCCGCACCACCGCCCGCAGGGTCCCCGCGAGCGTCGCCGCCGTCAGGTCGGACACCGCGCCGCCGACCAGGTCCACCAGGGCGCCCTGGTCGGCCTCGACGGGCTGGGCCTCGGTGCCGTAGGAGCCGACGATGTCCGCGGCGGCCGTGCGGAACAGCTCCCGGCGCCGTACGCCGCGCACCGCGGTGACGGCCTGGACGGCGTCGTCGGCACGCCGGACCGCGGCGAGGGTCTCCTGCTCCAGCTGGGTCCGGCCGCGCGGCCGCAGGCCCCCGGCGACGCCGTCGCCGAGCAGGGCGACGGCCTCGGGGGCCCGCATCAGCAGGTCGGGGGCGAGCCGCCCGGCGGAGAGCACCCGGGCGACGTTCTCGGCGGCGGCGCCCTCGTCGCGCAGCAGCCTGAGATACCAGGGGGTGGTGCCGAGCGCGTCGGAGACCTTGCGGAAGTTGAGCAGTCCGGTGTCCGGGTCGGCGGAGTCGGCGAACCAGCCGAGCAGCACGGGCAGCAGGGTGCGCTGGATGGCCGCCTTGCGGGTGACGCCGGAGGCCAGCGCCTCCAGGTGCCGCAGGGCGGCGGCCGGGTCGGCGTAGCCGAGGGCGACCAGGCGCTCCCGGGCGGCCTCGGGGCTCAGCCGGGCCTCGCCGGGGGCGAGCTGGGCGACGGCGTCGAGCAGTGGCCGGTAGAACAGCTTCTCGTGCAGCCGGCGCACGACGGAGGCGTGCCGCTTCCACGCGCGCAGCAGCCCGGCCACCGGATCGGTGCGCAGGCCGAGCGAGCGGCCGAGGCGGCGCAGGTCGGCCTCGTCCTCGGGCACGAGGTGGGTGCGGCGCAGCCGGTGCAGCTGGATGCGGTGCTCCATGGAGCGCAGGAAGCGGTACGCCTCGTCGAGCTGGGCGGCGTCCGTGCGGCCGACGTAGCCGCCCGCGGCGAGGGCCTCCAGCGCGTCCAGGGTCGTGCCGCTGTGCAGGGAGGTGTCCGCCCGCCCGTGGACCAGCTGGAGCAGCTGCACCGCGAACTCGACGTCCCTGAGGCCGCCCGGTCCGAGCTTGAGCTGCCGGTCGACCTCGGCGGCGGGGATGTTCTCCACCACCCGGCGGCGCATCTTCTGCACGTCGGGGACGAAGTTCTCGCGGTCGGCTGCCTGCCACACCAGGGGCTGGAGGGCGGCGACGTACTCGGCGCCGAGCCCGGGGTCGCCGGCCACCGGGCGGGCCTTGAGCAGCGCCTGGAACTCCCAGGTCTTGGCCCAGCGCTGGTAGTAGGCGACATGGCTGCTGAGGGTGCGCACCAGGGGGCCGTTGCGGCCCTCGGGGCGGAGGTTGGCGTCGACGGGCCAGATGGAGCCCTCGACGGTGGTCTCGGAGCAGATCCGCATCATGTGCGAGGCGAGCGAGGTCGCGGCGCGCAGCGCCTTGGTCTCGTCGACGTCCGGGCCTGCGGCCGTGCTGTCCGCCGCCTCGCCCACGAAGATCACGTCGACGTCGGAGACGTAGTTCAGCTCGTGGCCGCCGCACTTGCCCATCGCGATCACCGCCAGCCGGCACCGCGCGGCGTCCTCGGGTGCGGCGGCCTCGGCGAGGGCCAGGGCGGCGCGCAGCGTGGCGGTGGCGAGGTCGGCCAGCTCGGCGGCGGTCTCGGCGAGGTCGATGGTGCCGCACACGTCGCGGGCGGCGATGGACAGCAGGCAGCGCCGGTAGGCGACGCGCAGGGACACCGGGTCGGTGGCCTCGGCGAGCCCCTGCTCGAACTCCTCCACCCCGCGGTGCAGGTCGCGCGGCTCGTACGTCACGAGGGCCTGCCAGTCCCCCGCGTGCCGGGCGAGGTGGTCGGCGAGGGCCTCGGAGGCGCCGAGTACACCGAGGAGACGGTCGCGCAGGGGCTTGGCCGCTATCAGGGTGTCCAGCAGCTCCTGGCGGGCGGTGGGGTCGGGCTGGGCCTCCAGGAGCCGTACCAGCCCGTGCAGGGCGAGGTCCGGGTCGGCGGTGGCGCCCAGCGCCTCCAGCAGCACGGGGTCGGCGCGCAGCTCGGCCAGCTCGGCCCCCTCCAGCAGCCGCTCGGCGGCCGAGGGGTCGGTGAAGCCGTGCCGCAGCAGCCGCGTGAAGGTACTGCTTCTGCGCCCCGGCGCCGCCATCTCGGCCTCCTGTCGCCCTGCGGGTCGCGTGGGCCCGGTCGGATCAAGGTCGTACGGGCTGAGCGTAACCGGGGAACGGCGTGCGGGCGCCGGGGCGTACCGCTCTCGCTCTTCCGGTGGCCCGCCCGGGACTCGTACGATATCTTGTACAAGCCGAGGAAGGGAGGCACTGGTATGTCCATCACCGCCAGCGAAGCCCGTCAGAATCTGTTCCCGCTGATAGAGCAGGTCAACGAGGACCACGCGCCGGTCCACATCACCTCCCGCAAGGGGAACGCCGTGCTCATGTCCGAGGAGGACTTCACGGCCTGGACGGAGACGGTGCACCTCCTGCGCTCGCCCAGGAACGCCCGCCGCCTGCTCGACTCCATCGCCGAGGCCGAGGCGGGCGACGCCCGGCCGCGTGAGTTGATCGACCCGGACGCGGAGCGGGCGTGAGGATCACTTTCACGTCCCACGGCTGGGAGGACTACGTCCACTGGGCCGAGAGCGACCGGAAGGTGACCAAGCGGATCAACAGACTGATCGCCGACATCGCCCGTGACCCGTTCAAGGGCATCGGCAAGCCGGAGCCCCTCAAGGGCGACCTGTCGGGCTACTGGTCACGGCGCATCGACGACACGCACCGCCTTGTCTACAAGCCCACCGACGACCTGCTGGTCATCGTCCAGGCGCGCTACCACTACTGACCGCACCACCCCTCTACGGACACCGCGACCGACGAAGGCTCAAGGAGTCATGCCATGGACTTCACGCTCGAAGTCATCCCGCTCCCCGTCACCGACATCGACCGCGCCCGGGACTTCTACCGCGACAAGGTCGGTTTCCACGTCGACATCGACCAGGAGGTCATGCCGGGCATGCGGATCGTCCAGCTGACGCCCCCGGGCTCCGGCTGTTCGGTCGCCCTCGGCGACGCCATCTGGGACATGGCGCAGGGGCAGACCCGGCCGGAACCGGGCTCCTACCAGGGCCTCCAGCTCTGCGTCGCCGACATCGAGGCGGCCCACGCGGAGCTGACCGCGCGGGGCCTCGAGGTCTCGGAGCCGGTGCGGTACGCCCCGGACGACGGCGCCACCTTCCTGTACTTCAAGGACCCGGACGGCAACGGCTGGGCGGTCCAGGAGTACCGGCGCCGGGCGGCTCAGCCGCTGCACAAGGTGCTGGCGGACCTCAAGTCCGAGGGCTGACCGGCCCCGCCGCCCCGGCCGGTCGGCTCAGCCGCTCTCCCGCCAGCGGTTGGTGACCGGCAGGCGGCGGTCCTTGCCGAAGCCCTTGGACGAGATCTTGGTGCCCGGCGGGTACTGCCGCCGCTTGTACTCCGCGGTGTCCACCATGCGCAGCGTCCGGGTCACCAGCTCCCGTTCGTACCCGGCGGCGACGATCTCGTCCGCGCCCCGGTCCCGGTCGACGTACAGGGCGAGGATCGCGTCCAGCACCGGGTAGTCCGGGAGCGAGTCGGTGTCCACCTGGCCCGGGCGCAGCTCGGCGCTCGGCGGCTTGGTGATCGAGTTCTCGGGGATCGGCGGGGTCCGGCCCAGGGCGGCGGCCGCGCGGTTGCGCCACTCGGCGAGACGGAAGACCGAGGTCTTGTACACGTCCTTGACGGGCCCGTACGCGCCCACCGAGTCGCCGTACAGCGTCGAGTAGCCGACGGCCAGCTCCGACTTGTTGCCGGGGGCCAGGACCAGGTGGCCCTCCTGGTTGGAGAGCGCCATCAGCAGCGTCCCGCGCAGCCGGGACTGGAGGTTCTCCTCCGCCAGCCCGGTCAGCTCCAGCGCGCCCGTGTAGGCGTCGAACATCGGCTCGATGGACACGGTGCGGTAGTGGAGGCCGGTGCGCCGGGCCAGCTCGGCCGCGTCGTCCCGGGAGTGCCCGGAGGAGTACTTGGACGGCATCGAGACGCCGTACACGCACTCCGCGCCGAGCGCGTCGCAGGCGATCGACGCGACCAGCGCGGAGTCGATGCCACCGGACAGTCCGATCAGCACCGAGCCGAAGCCGTTCTTCGTGACGTAGGCGCGCAGGCCGGCGACGAGCGCCGAGTAGACCTCCTCGTCGTCGTCCAGCGGCTCGGCGCGACCGCCGGACAGCCAGGCCCCGTCGGCGGGTTCGGGCGCGGGCTGCTCGGAGAGCACCACCCGGTCGATGCGCAGTCCGTCGTCCACGACGCCCGTGGGCGGCTCCGGCTCGGCGGCGGGCAGGTCGAGGTCCAGCACCACGCAGTCCTCGGTGAACCGCGGCGCCCGGGCCAGGACCGTCCCGTCCCGGTCGACGACGATCGAGTCGCCGTCGAAGACCAGCTCGTCCTGTCCGCCGGCCATGGCGAGGTAGGCGGTGGTGCACCCGGCCTCCTGGGCGCGCTTGGCCACCAGCTCCAGCCGGGTGTCGTCCTTGTCGCGCTCGTACGGGGAGGCGTTGACGGAGAGCAGCAGCCCGGCGCGCGCCGAGCGGGCGGCCGGGACCCGGCCGCCGTCCTGCCACAGGTCCTCGCAGATGGCCAGCGCCACGTCCACGCCGCGCACCCGCACCACGGGCAGGGTGTCGCCGGGCACGAAGTAGCGGAACTCGTCGAAGACCCCGTAGTTCGGCAGGTGGTGCTTGGCGAAGCTCAGCGCCACCTCGCCGCCGTGCAGCACGGCTGCCGCGTTCTGCGGGGCGCCGGCGGGCTGGCCGTACCGGGGCTGCGCGGTCGCCGAGCGGTCGAGGTAGCCGACGACCACGGGGACGTGGCCGAGTCCTTCGTCGGCCAGCCGGACCGCGAGGGAGCGCAGGGCGGCGCGGGATGCCTCGACGAAGGACGACCTGAGCGCCAGGTCCTCCACCGGGTACCCGGTCA
Organism: Streptomyces violaceorubidus; assembly: GCF_000717995.1. GTDB lineage: Bacteria > Actinomycetota > Actinomycetes > Streptomycetales > Streptomycetaceae > Streptomyces > Streptomyces violaceorubidus. The sequence goes on along the minus strand of NZ_JODM01000027.1, from coordinate 31,047 downwards.
GCATCATCTCCGGGAACGCCACCAGGTGCGCTCCCCGCTCGGCCGCGTGCCGGGTTTGGCGCAGGACGGACTCGGCGTTGGCGTCGATGTCGCCGACGGTGGAGTCGATCTGGTTCAGGGCGAGTCGTAGTCGAGGCACGCGTCCACTGTAATCGTCAGAACGACGCGATGGGGCGACGGGTGTGTTACCGCGTGATGTCCGGGACCTCACGCGCCCCGTCCCACGGCCTCACGTCCGCGGTGTCGCGCCCCGCTCGGCCAGCAGGTCGGCCATCAGCCGGATCTCCGACTCCTGCGACTCCACCATCCCGTCGGCCAGCCGCTTCTCCACCCCGACGGTGCACCGCTGGACGCACCCCTTCGCCATGTGGACGCCGCCCTTGTGGTGCTCGGTCATCAGCTGGAGGTAGTAGACCTCGGCCTGCTTCCCCTCCAGCGTCCCGAGCTTCTTCATCTGGGCGTCGGTGGCCATTCCCGGCATCAGCGAACCCTCCCCGGCGGAGGGCGCGTCGCCCATGCCCATCCAGGTCATCGGCGGGTCCGAGGACACCTTGGGCAGCGCCCACAGGTCGAGCCAGCCGATCAGCATGCCGCGCTGGTTGGCCTGGGTCTGCGCGATGTCGTAGGCGAGCCGCCGCACCTCCTCGTCGTCGGTGCGGTCGCGCACGATGTACGACATCTCCACGGCCTGCTGGTGGTGGACCGCCATGTCCCGCGCGAACCCGGCGTCCGCGGAGTCCGCGGCCGGGACCCGGGTGCCGCCGTCGTCCCCGGCGACCGCGAAGGTGATCCCGCCGGCCGCGACGAGCACCGCGGCCGCGGCCCCCGCGATCCAGCCGGCCCGTTTCGAGGTCACTGGGACAGCCCGTTGGTGCACGCGGCCCCCGGCTCGGGGGTCTGCCGGCCCTGGACGAACGTCTCGAAGAACTTGTCCACGTTCGGGTCGTCGGCACCGGTCACCGTGCGCTGGTGCCCCCACGCGGACAGCACGATCGGGTCCTTCTGCTTCTCGTCGGGGCTCATCAGCGAGTACGGCGTCTTCTTGACCTTGGCGGCGAGCTTGTCGACGTCGGCCTTGGGGGCGGCGTCGGTGTACGTCACCCAGACGGCGCCGTGCTCCAGCGAGTGCACGGCGTTCTCGTTGTTCAGCGGCTTGGCGTAGACGTCGCCGTCGCAGTTCATCCAGACCGGGTTGTGGTCGCCGCCGACGGGGGGCTCGACGGGGTAGGAGACCTTCTTGGTGACGTGGTTGCGCCCCAGGTCGCCCTTCCAGGTCAGCACGCCGTCCTCGCCGGTGACGAACTTGCCGGAGGTCTTGGCGTCGGAGGCCGTGTCGCCGGAAGAGTCGTCGGACTGCGACCGGACGAGGAAGACGCCGCCGACGACGAGACCGGCGACGACCACGGTGCTGAGCGTGATCGTGAGGATCCGGTTCCGGCGGTCGCGGGCCTCCTCGGCCCGCCGCATCTCGGCTATGCGCGCCTGTCGCGCCGTGTTGCTGCTCTTCTTGGCGGAACCCATGGGGTGCTGCCCTTCTGGGAAGGAATCGGGGGACGGACGAGCGTGAGGTCCGCTGATCGTAATCGCGCGGGGCCCGTCCTTCGTAGGGCGGGCACCGGATCCGTCCCGGCCGGAGCCCCGGAATGGCCCGATCGAACAGGTGGCCTCTACGCTGCGGTCACGGGGTGGGCCCGTCTACGGAGGTCCGCAACGCACACGTAACGGCGCTGTGGTGTGATGCTCAGGTGCCCGACCGCCTCCCGCCGTACCGGAGACAGGCGGCCTGACCAGCAAGGATGGGGAAGCGGAAGATGGACAAGCAGCAGGAGTTCGTGATCCGGACGCTGGAGGAGCGCGACATCCGGTTCGTACGCCTGTGGTTCACGGACGTTCTGGGCTTCCTCAAGTCCGTCGCCGTGGCCCCGGCCGAGCTGGAGCAGGCCTTCGACGAGGGCATCGGTTTCGACGGCTCGGCGATCGAGGGATTCGCCCGGGTGTACGAGTCCGACATGATCGCCAAGCCGGACCCGTCGACCTTCCAGGTCCTGCCGTGGCGCGCGGAGGCCCCCGGCACGGCCCGCATGTTCTGCGACATCCTCATGCCGGACGGCTCGCCGTCCTTCGCGGACCCGAGGTACGTCCTCAAGCGCGCCCTGGCCCGCACCTCGGACCTGGGCTTCACCTTCTACACCCACCCCGAGATCGAGTTCTTCCTGCTGAAGGACAAGCCGGTCGACGGCTCGGTCCCGACCCCCGCCGACAACTCCGGCTACTTCGACCACACCCCGCAGAACATCGGCATGGACTTCCGCCGCCAGGCGATCACCATGCTGGAGTCGATGGGCATCTCGGTGGAGTTCTCCCACCACGAGGGCGCCCCCGGCCAGCAGGAGATCGACCTGCGCTACGCGGACGCGCTCTCCACGGCCGACAACATCATGACGTTCCGCCTGGTCATGAAGCAGGTGGCGCTGGAGCAGGGCCTCCAGGCCACCTTCATGCCGAAGCCGTTCTCGGAGTACCCGGGCTCGGGCATGCACTCGCACCTCTCGCTCTTCGAGGGCGACCGCAACGCGTTCTACGAGTCCGGCGCCGAGTACCAGCTCTCCAAGGTCGGCCGCTCCTTCATCGCGGGTCTGCTGCGGCACGCGGCGGAGATCTCTGCGGTCACCAACCAGTGGGTGAACTCCTACAAGCGCATCTGGGGCGGCACCGAGCGCACGGCGGGCGCCGGCGGCGAGGCCCCGTCCTACATCTGCTGGGGCCACAACAACCGCTCGGCCCTGGTCCGGGTCCCGATGTACAAGCCCGGCAAGACCGGCTCGGCCCGCGTCGAGGTCCGCTCCATCGACTCCGGCGCCAACCCGTACCTGACCTACGCGGTCCTGCTGGCCGCCGGCCTCAAGGGCATCGAGGAGGGCTACGAGCTCCCGCCGGGCGCCGAGGACGACGTCTGGGCCCTCTCGGACGCGGAACGCCGCGCCCTGGGCATCGAGCCCCTCCCCCAGAACCTGGGCGAGGCCCTCGCCCTGATGGAACGCAGCGACCTGGTCGCCGAGACCCTGGGCGAGCACGTCTTCGACTTCTTCCTGCGCAACAAGCGCCAGGAGTGGGAGGAGTACCGCTCCCAGGTCACGGCGTTCGAGCTCAGGAAGTCGCTGCCGGTGCTGTAGTCCCGGTGCCGGCGCTCTCCGGGACCTTCCACAGGCGTACGCCGCTGATGTCGGCCGCGTCGGTCCCGGAGGCGCTGGCGGGGGCGGCGGTCTCCATGAGGGTGCGCCCCGCGGTGGTGGTGCCCGCGAGGAACCGGCCGTCCGGGCTGAAGGCCAGTTCGCGGATGTCGGCGCCGAAGCCGGTCTCGTCGTCGGCGAGGATGGCGCTGGGCTTGCGGTCGGCCAGGTTCCACAGGAGCACCCGCCGGTCGGCGGTGACGGCGAGGGTCCTGCCGTCGGGGCTGAACGCCAGGTCCCGGGCGTCGGTGACGAGGGGGGAGTCGAGGCTTGCCCCGAGACGGCCGGTGGCCCCGTCCCACAGCCGCACGCCGCCGCCCTGGCCGCCGGTCGCGAGCATCTTGCCGTCGGGGCTGAAGGCGACGGCGTAGGTGATGTCCTCCAGGGCGAGGTCGTGGCGCGGATCACCCTGGCCGTAGGGCTCCGGGTCGAGGTGGGCGACGTCCCACAGCTTGCCCGGCTCGTTGTTGGGGCTGTAGCGCTTGTCGGAGTAGTCGCCGACGGAGGCGAGGGTCCTGCCGTCCGGGCTGAACGCCACGTCCTTCACCCGCACGTTGTGGTCCAGGTAGGCGCGGGGGCCGTCACCGCGGTCCGCGACGTCCCGCAGGAGCACACCCGACGAGATGCCGAGCGCGATCCGCTTGCCGTCCGGGCTGAACGCCAGGCTTTCGGGCGACTCCCGGATGCCGTAGGTCTGCCGTCGCCCGGCCACGTCCCACATGCCCACCCAGCTGTAGTCGCTCCGGGTAGCCAGCGTCTTCCCGTCAGGGCTGAACGTCAGACCGACGACGTCGACGGTGTTCCCGGCCGAGTCGTGCTGGGTGAACGTGGCACCGGCCTTGCGCGTGGCGAGGTTCCACAGCCGCACCTTCCCGTCCTCGCCCCCGGTCGCGAGCGTCCTGCCGTCCGGGCTGAACGCCACGCCGCTGGTCCCCTTGGCGAAGATCGCGGTCGCCGCGACCACGGGATAGGGCTGCTTCTTCTTCGGCGCGCCGCCCGAGGACGGCAGCAGCACCGCGACCAGTACGGCGAACAGGGCGAGGACACCGACGCCACCGAGCAGGGCGGCGTACGGCGGTGCGGGCGGGGTCTCGGGGGCGGCGTCCGGTGCCGGGGTGCGCGCCGGGGCGGTGGCGGTGGGGGCGTCCGGGCCGGTCGCCGGGGGCGCGGACACGACGGTGGGCGTGCGGCCGTCGTCGAACTCCCCGTTCGCGGCCCGGCCGCAGAGCCGGACGACCTCGGTGGGCGTCGGCCGCAGCGCCGGGTCCTTCTCCAGGCAGCGGGCCACGACGCCGCGCACGGACGCGGGGCAGCCGTCGAGGTCGGGCTCCGCTTCGATGATCCGGTAGGCCACCGCGTGGTCGCTGCCGCCGCCGAAGGCAGGCCGTCCGGTGGCGGCGAAGTGGGCGACGAGGCCGAGCGCGAAGACGTCACCGGCCTCGGTGACCTCCTGCCCCCGGATGTACTCGGGGGCCATGTAGGCGGGCGTCCCGGCGCGCATGCCCGTGGCGGTCACGGCGGTGACGTCCGCGGCGCGGGCGATGCCGAAGTCGATGACCTTGGGCCCGTCGGCGGTGAGGACGATGTTGGCGGGCTTCAGGTCGCGGTGGATCACTCCGGCCGCGTGGATGGTCTCCAGCGCCTCGGCGACCCCGGCCGTCAGCGCCAGCACCTCGCCGGCGGGCAGCGGCCCCCGTTCACCGACGGCGTGCTGGAGGGAGGGCCCGGGGGCGTAGGCCGTGGCGAGCCAGGGCTCCTCGGCCTCCAGGTCCGCCGCGACGACGGGCACGGTGTAGAGCCCCTGGACGCGCCGGGCCGCCGCCACCTCCAGCGCGAAGCGCCTGCGGAACTCCGGGTCGGCGGCGTAGGCACGGTGGATGACCTTGACGGCCACGGCACTCCCGGCGGGTGTGCGTCCGAGGTAGACGCGCCCCATCCCGCCCTCGCCCAGCAGCCGTTCCAGCCGGTAGGGACCGATCCCGGCCGGTATGCCACTGGCGGGGCGGGACACGCGGTCCGTCATTCCGCGAGCGCCCCGGCCACGAACGCCGTCCACGTCACCGAGTCGACGGCGAGGCGGGGGCCGTCCGGACGCTTGGAGTCCCGGACGTGGACGGTGGCCGGCGTTGTCGCCACCTCGACGCAGTCGCTGGGCTCGCTGGTGTCGCTGTAACTGCTCTTGAACCAGGCCAGGTCGGCGAGGTGCACGGGTTTGTCCTTACCGGTCATGTCTCCCCCAGCAGTTGTTGGATGAAGGCCACCGACTCCCTGACGGGCAGCGCCTCGGCCCGGATACTGCCATAACGCAGTTCGAGGATGCGCAGCTGCCGGGGATCCGTGACCGGCCGACCGCCGAACACGTCGTCGGCCCGGCCGACCGCGGTGCCGTCGTCGAACTTGAGCACCTGCAACCGCCCGCCTCCCGGATGGTCGCCGCGGGACGTCGGCATCACCTGGATCTCCACGTGCCGCAACTGCTCCACTTCCAGCAGGTGTTCGAGCTGGCGCCGCAGAACCATCATGCCTCCCACCGGACGCCTGAGGGTCGCCTCCTCCTGGACGAAACTGAGTTCCGGAGCCGGGTCCCGTTCGAGCATCGCCTTGCGCCCCATCCGTGCGGCGACGGCGCTCTCCACCTCGGCATCGGTGAGGGCCGGTCGCCGCCTGCCGAGCAGCGCCCGCGCGTACTCCTCGGTCTGGAGGAGCCCGTGCAGGCTGTAACTGCCGTACGACAGCGACTCGACGGCCCGCGCCTCCAGCTTCGCCAGGTCCCGCACCTGCTTGGGGTACCGGACCTTCTTCACGTCCTCCCAGGCCGCGGCGATGAGACCGTCCGCCCGCAGCACCTGGTCGGCCTTCTCCAGGTACTCCCGCCGGGGGATCCGCTTCCCGCCCTCCACCTTGTAGACGAGATCCTCCCCGTAGCCGACCGCCACCCCGAAGTCGCCCGCCCGCATGCCCACCGCCTCGCGGCGCAGCTTCAACTGCCGCCCCACGGTGGTGAGGACGGCCACGCCCCACTCGTCGTCCGGGTCGACCGCCCAACCCGGTTCCTCCGTCTCGCCGTTCACCGACATCCGCACCCCTCCGTCGTACGCGCCGTATCGCGCCCGCGACACGATAGAGGGGGCGTCTACGCTGCGTGACGGGAAACGGTCACTCCGTCACTCCGGCGTGGGACGCGGTCCTGCCGGTCTCCGGCACGTGTGCCGCGACCACGCGCCTGCGCCCGGGGGCCGGGACGAGGGCCGCGCGCCGTCGGTCCACCGCCCACGCCGCCCCCGCGACCGCGAGGCCGAGGACCGCCAGGGCCGCGCCCGCCGTCGCCGGGGAGGTGACCCCGAACCCGGCGGCCAGGGCGAGGCCGCCGATCCAGGCGCCGCCCGCGTTGGCGAGGTTGAAGGCGGCCTGGTTGGCGGAGGAGGCCAGCGAGGGTGCCGCGGCGGCCTTCTCCATGACCATGAGCTGCAGGGGCGAGCCGGTGACGAAGGCGGCCATGCCGAGCAGGGCCACCGAAGCCGCCGCCGTGACCGGCGTACGCATCAGCAGGGGGACCAGCGCCAGTACGACGACCAGGGAGGCGAGGCCGCCGAAGAGGGTGCCGCGCAGGGAGTGGTCGGCCAGGCGTCCGCCCAGCAGGTTGCCCGCGGTGGCGCCGACGCCGAACAGGGCCAGCAGCAGCGTCACGCTGGTCTCGGCGAACCCGGCGGCGTCGGTGAGCATCGGCGTGATGTAGCTGTACGCCGCGAAGAGCGCGCCGAAGCCCGCGACCGTCGTGCCCAGCGCCAGCCAGACGGGCAGGGACCGCAGGGCGGCCAGTTCGCCGCGCAGGCCCGCGGTGGGGGCGGGAGCGCTGTCGCGCGGGATCAGGAGGGCCAGCGCCGCTATCGCCGCCACGCCGATCGCGCTCACGCCGAGGAAGGTGGCCCGCCAGCCGAGCTGCTGGCCCATGGCGGTGGCGGCCGGGACGCCGACGATGTTGGCGACGGTGAGGCCGAGGAACATCAGGGAGACGGAGCGGGCCTTGCGTTCCGGCGCCACCATGCCGGTGGCGACGACCGCGCCGACGCCGAAGAAGGCACCGTGCGGCAGGCCGCTGACGAAGCGGGCGGCGAGCAGGGAGATCTCGCCGGGAGCGGCGGCCGACAGCGCGTTGCCCACCACGAACAGCGCCATGAGGGCGATCAGGACGGCGCGGCGGGACATCCGGGTCGTCGCCGCGGCAAGCAGCGGGGCGCCGACGACGACGCCGAGCGCGTAGGCGGAGACGAGGTGGCCGGCGGTGGGGATCGAGATGTCCAGGTCGTCCGCGACGTCGGGCAGCAGGCCCATCATCACGAACTCGGTGGTACCGATGCCGAAGGCGCCCACGGCTAGGGCGAGCAGGGCCAGGGGCATGAGGGATCTCGCCTTTCGAGAGCGGGGTCGCGTACGGGAGGCCGGGGGGCCGGTCGGGGACGACTGTATGTTCCCGTACGGAACAAAGACTCTCAGGGCGGGTATTCCGCAGGCGAATTCTAGGAAGCCGTTGTGTCGACCTTCACACGCGCGGCGATCGGCAGATGGTCGCTGCCGGTCGCCGGGAGGGTCCAGCTGGTCGTGGGTTCCACGCCGGTGACCAGGATCTGGTCGATGCGGGCCATCGGGAAGGACGCCGGCCAGCTGAAGCCGAAACCGTCGCCCACGGCGCCCTGCGGGGAGCGCAGCTGGGAGGTGATCGCGGTGAGCGAGCGGTCGTTCACGGTGCCGTTGAGATCGCCCAGCAGGATCTTGCGGGGCAGCTTCTCGTCGGAGATGGCCTCGCCGAGGGCGTCGGCGCTCTTGTCCCGCTGCCGGGCGGTGAATCCGGCCTCCAGCTTCACCCGTACGGAGGGCAGGTGGGCGACGAACACGGCGACCGGTCCGGACGGGGTGGCGACGGTGGCGCGCATCGCGCGCTTCCAGCCCAGCTTGATGTCGACCGGCCGCACGTCGCCGACCGGGTACTTGCTCCACAGCCCGACGGTGCCCACGACCGCGTGGTGCGGGTACTTCGCCGCCAGCGCCTTCTCGTACGTCGGGACGGCGGACGCCTTCAGCTCCTCCAGGGCCATCACGTCCGCGCCGGCGGCGGCCACCGCGCGGGCGGTGCCCGCCGGGTCGGGGTTGTCGGCGTTGACGTTGTGCGTGGCCACCGTGAGGTCGCCGCCGGAGCCGGTCTTGTCGAAGAGCAGGCCGCCGAAGGTGCTGAGCCACACGCTCACCGGCACCACCAGCGCGATCAGCGCCGTCGCCGACTTGCGGACCAGGGCGATCAGCAGCAGGACCGGGATCAGCAGGCCGAACCACGGCAGGAAGGTCTCGGTGAGGCTGCCGAGGTTGCCGATGGCGTTCGGGATGTGCGAGTGGGCCGCCATGACCGCCGCCAGGAGCAGCGCGACCAGGGCCGTGATCAGGCCCCGGCGCCAGATCCGCCGGTCGCCGCGCCAGCCGCCGACCGCACGGGCGAACAGGCGCCGAATCCGGTTCTCGCGGCCCTCGGGATCCGAGCCGCCCTCGTCCGTCTCCGTCATGTACGCCTGCTGCGCCATACCGTCGCCTCACTGCCTGCCGTGCACACCGTCGCCCCCTGTGACTCAGCACCATAGGGGATGATCGGTTCCGATCCCGCCGTCCCTCGACGGCCGTACGGGCACGAGGACGTACGGGCCGTCCCGCGGAGTTCCGCACCGGGCCGGGACGGACGACTCTGTGACAGAACGGGCACATGTGCCCCGGAGTGGTGCACCGCCCCCTGCCGGGGACCGTGCCGGGCGTGCCGGGGCCGGTGCCGGGGACCGTGACGGGGGTCCCCTAGCCGTCGGGCCGCCACAGGTGCCACCATGGAGGGGATCCGGGGACGCCGTCAGGGCGCCTCGAGATGACATGAAGGAGCCGTTGCCATGACGCAGCTTTCGGCTGCCCAGACGCCGCAGCGCACCCCCGCCGACGGGAGCAGGGCGCTGTACGGGGGCAAGATCAACCGCCGTATCACCGTCCGGGACATCACCGCCGCCAAGGAGCGCGGCGAGAAGTGGCCCATGCTCACCGCGTACGACGCGATGACCGCGTCCGTCTTCGACGAGTCCGGCATCCCGGTGATGCTCGTCGGCGACTCCGCGGGCAACTGCCACCTCGGCTACGAGACCACCGTGCCCGTCACCCTGGACGAGATGACGATGCTCTCGGCCGCGGTCGTCCGGGGCACCGGCCGCGCCCTGATCGTGGGCGACCTGCCCTTCGGCTCCTACCAGGAGGGGCCGGTGCAGGCGCTGCGCTCGGCGACCCGGCTGGTCAAGGAGGCCGGGGTCGGGGCGGTCAAGCTGGAGGGCGGCGAGCGCTCGCACCGGCAGATCGAGCTGCTGGTGGAGTCCGGCATCCCGGTGATGGCGCACATCGGCCTCACCCCGCAGTCCGTCAACTCCATGGGCTACCGGGTGCAGGGCCGCGGCGAGGAGGCGGCCCAGCAGCTGCTGCGCGACGCCAAGGCGGTGCAGGACGCGGGCGCCTTCGCGGTCGTCCTGGAGTTGGTGCCGGCCGAGCTGGCCGCCGAGGTGACGCGGACCCTGCACATCCCGACGGTCGGGATCGGGGCGGGCCCGGACACGGACGCCCAGGTGCTGGTGTGGACCGACATGCTCGGGCTGACCGGCGGCCGGGTGCCGAAGTTCGTCAAGCAGTACGCCGACCTGCGCAAGGTCATGGGCGACGCGGCGAAGGCGTACGCCGAGGACGTCGTCGGCGGAACGTTCCCGCAGGACGAGCACTCCGTCCACTAGCAGACCACCGCGGTACGACCGCCGGCCCCGCCGATCTTCCCCCGTCGGCGGGGCCGCGTGGTTTCCCGGGCGGGATGCCGGCGGAGTGTCGGCGGGCTGTCGGCGGGGCCGGGCGGCTGTCGGTGGGATGTCGGCGGTTTGTCGGTGGGGCCTGCCATCGTCTGGGACATGAAGCGAATCGACGACATCCCCCGGACCGCGGACAGCGCGGTCGCCGTGCGGGGGCTGGTCAAGCACTACGGCGAGACCAAGGCGCTGGACGGCGTCGACCTGGACGTGCGCGAGGGCACCGTGATGGGCGTGCTCGGGCCGAACGGCGCCGGCAAGACCACCCTCGTACGCATCCTGTCCACCCTCATCACCCCCGACTCCGGCCAGGCGCGCGTCGCCGGGTACGACGTCGTGCGGCAGCCGCGGCAGCTGCGCCGGGTCATCGGGCTGACCGGGCAGTACGCGTCCGTGGACGAGAAGCTCCCCGGCTGGGAGAACCTCTACATGATCGGCCGGCTGCTCGACCTGTCCCGCCGGGACGCCCGCACCCGCGCCGACGAACTGCTGGAGCGGTTCTCGCTGACCGAGGCGGGCAGGCGGCCCGCGTCCACCTACTCCGGTGGCATGCGGCGCCGCCTCGACCTGGCCGCCTCCATGATCGGGCACCCGGCCGTGCTGTTCCTGGACGAGCCCACCACCGGCCTCGACCCGCGCACCCGCAACGAGGTGTGGGACGAGGTCAGGCGCATGGTCGGGGACGGCGTCACCGTGCTGCTCACCACGCAGTACATGGAGGAGGCCGAGCAGCTCGCCTCCGAGCTGACCGTCGTGGACCGCGGCAAGGTCATCGCGAAGGGCGGCATCGAGGAGCTGAAGGCCAAGGTCGGCGGCCGCACCCTGCGGGTCCGCCCGGCCGACCCCTTGCAGCTGCGTCCGCTCGCCGCCCACCTGGACGAGCTGGGCATCACCGGGCTCGCCAGCTCCACCGTGGACACCGAGCGCGGTGCCGTACTGGTGCCGATCCTCAGTGACGAGCAGCTGACGGCCGTGGTCGGCGCGGTCACCGCGCGCGGCATCACCGTCTCCGACGTCACCACCGAACTCCCCAGCCTGGACGAGGTCTTCCTGTCCCTCACCGGCCACCGCGCCAGTGCCCCGCAGGACCCCGCCCCCGCCCCCGACGACACCCGCCAGGAGGTCGCCGTATGAGCGCCACCACCGCCCCCGCTCCTGCCGCCCTCGCCCCCGACGCGCGCATCTCGCTGCGCGCGCACGTGCGGCACACCGGCGCCCTGGTGCGCCGCAACCTGCTGTGGATCCGGCAGGACCCGGAGTCGATGTTCGACGCCCTGCTGATGCCGATCGTCTTCACCCTGCTGTTCGTGTACGTCTTCGGCGGGTCGATCGGCCAGGCCCTGGGCGGCGGGCAGGACGGCTACGTGCAGTACGTGATCCCCGGCATGATCGCCATGATGAGCATGACGCTGTCCCAGGGCGTCGGCACCGGCTTCAGCCAGGACTTCAACTCCGGTGTCATGGACCGCTTCCGGTCGCTGCCCATCGGCCGCGGCTCGGTGCTCTTCGCGAAGATCGCGGTCGAGATGACCCGGATGCTGTTCGCCACCACGGTGCTGATGATCGTCGCCGTGCTGGTCGGCTTCGACATCGACCACTGGGCCGGGCTGTTCGCGGCGGTGGGGCTGTCCGCGGTCTTCGCCTCGTCGATCATGTGGGTGTTCCTCACCCTGGGCGTGGTCCTGAAGAACGCGCAGTCCGTGCAGGCGATGGGCTTCATGGTGCTGTTCCCGCTCCAGTTCGGCTCCTCGATCTTCGCGCCGACGCAGTCGATGCCGGGCTGGCTCCAGTCCTTCACCGACTACAACCCGCTGTCCACGCTCGCCGACGCGGCGCGCGGGCTGATGGTGGGCGGCCCGGTCGCGCACGACCTGTGGATCACGCTCGGCTGGTCGGCGGCGATCACCGCGGTGATGGCACCGGTGGCCATCCACAAGTTCCGCACGAAGAGCTGAACCGCGTACGCACTACACGAGGGCGACGGCCTCCTGAGGGGAGAGCCGGCCGCCCTCGGCGTACGCCGTGTCGTAGGCCTCGGTGCCGAGCGCCTCGCGGACCCGCTCGACGGCCCGCCCGCGCGCGTCCCGCTCCATGCCCGTCGACACGTGCCCCGGCGGCAGCATCGCCTCGGCGGCGCCGAGGCACCGGGCGCCGTCCGCGGCCCGGTGCCCGCCGTCCAGACGGGCCAGGGCCATCGCGGCGATGGTCAGGTACGCGGAGCGCATGTGCGGGGCGATGGCCGCGGACAGCGGGTCCTCGGCCTTCTCCAGCGACTCGCGGATCCGGCTCAGACACTCCTCGTGCCGGTCCTCCAGCGTGGCCAGCCACGCCTCGGCGGCGAGGATGAAGGCGTCGAAGACCACGAAGTGGGCGATGGAGAACTCCTCGCGCAGCAGCCGCAGCTGCTCGCCGGCCTCCGCCCTGCGGCCGGTCATGCCCAGGTGCCCGGCAAGGAACAGCCGGGCGGCGGGCATCGCGCCGTTGTGGCCCGTGCCCGCCGTACGGTCGAGCACCTCGCGCAGCACGCGCTCGCCCCGCTCCGTGTCGCCCGCCTCCAGCAGCACGCTGCCGAGGCGGGCGTCGAGGATGTCCACCTGGGCGCGGGCGCCGAGCCGCTCGGCGTGCTGCGCGGCGGCCCGGTAGTCGGCGGCGGCGAGCCCGTACTCGCCGATGCGCTCGCGGGCCTCGGCCCGCCCGGAGAGTGCCTCGGCCATGCCCCAGGCGTCGCCGAGGCGGCTGTAGATCTCCAACGACTCGTCGGCGTCGCGGGCCGCGTCGCCCGCCCAGGCGGTGCGGTTGGCGAGCATGTTGGCGCGCATCTGCAGTCCGCCGGCCAGCTCCCACTCGTAGCCCGGGGTCTCGCGGCAGGTGCGCACGGTGGCGTCCATGATCTCGCGCAGCCGGTCCATGTCACCGGTGAGCATCACGGCGTAGAACCAGAGCAGGCCGGGGCTGGAACAGGTCTGCGGCATGCCCGGCTCGTACGCCTGCGCGATGACGCGCAGCTTGCGCTGGGCCGCCGGGTTCTGCCACGCGTCCAGCTCGGTGTCCATGCAGGCCAGATGGGCCAGGTGCACCCCGCGCCGGGCCTCGGCGAGGACCTCGCCGGTCATCGGGGGCGGGGCGGAGGTGCACCGCTCCCACACCGGCCGGACGGGGCTGACCGGTTCGGCGAAGGGGTCGGGGCCGAGCGCCATCACCTCGGCGAACCAGTTCCGGGCCTCGACCCGCAGGTCGCGCATCTGCCAGTACCAGACCAGCGACAGCGACAGGCACAGGGCCTCCTGCTCGTCGCGCTCGGCTATGGCGTGGCGCAGGGCGGTGCGCAGGTTCTCGTACTCGCGCTCCAGCCGCTCGACGGCGGCGAGCTGCCGCGCGCCGCGGAGCAACGGGTCCGTGGTGCGGGCGAGTTCGCGGTAGTACGTCAGGTGGGCGCGGGCCGCGGCGGCGCGTCCGCCGGACTCGTCGAGGCGCTCGCCGGCGTATTCGGCGACGGTCTCCAGGAGCCGGTAGCGCATCCCGTCGCCGGACAGGCGGTCCGTCACGGGCGCGGCCACGACGAGGGACTTGTCGACGAGGGAGCCGAGGGCGTCCAGCGCGGCGGGCCCGCACACGGCCTCGGCGGCGGCCAGGTCGCAGCCGCCCGCGAAGACCGACAGCCGCCCCAGCACCTCGCGTTCGTCGGCGTCGAGCAGGTCCCAGGACCAGTCGACGACCGCGCGCAGCGTCTGCTGGCGGGGCAGGACGGTGCGGCTGCCCGAGGTGAGCAGGCGGAAGCGGTCGTCGAGCCGGTCGGCGATCTGGCGCGGGGTGAGCATCCGGAGCCGGGCGGCCGCCAGTTCGATGGCCAGCGGCAGGCCGTCGAGGCGGCGGCAGATCTCGGCGCAGGCGGCGGCGGTCTCCTCGTCGGCGTCGACGCGGAAACCTGGCCGGGCGGCGGCGCCCCGGTCGGCGAGCAGCCGCAGCGCGGCGGGTTCGGGCAGCGGCTCCACGGGGCGCAGCGACTCCCCCGGTACGCCGAGGGGTTCGCGGCTGGTGGCGAGGACCGTCAGGTGGGGGCAGCGGGCGAGGAGTTCCTCGGTGAGGCGGGCGGCGGCGTCGACGACGTGCTCGCAGTTGTCGAGGACGATCAGCATGCGGCGCCGGCCGCAGTGCTCGACGAGCCGCTCGACGGCGCCGGCCTGCCCGTCGGCACCGGTGGCGGCCCGCATCTCCTCGGCTCCGGCACGGTAGAGCACGGTCTCGCGGGCGCCGACGGCGGTCAGGACGGCCTCCGGTACGTCGGCGGGGTCGTCGACGGGGGCCAGCTCGGCCAGCCACACCCCGTCCCGCGCCGTGTCCCCGACCCCCTCGGCGGCCTCCTGCGACAGCCGGGTCTTCCCGGCGCCGCCGGGCCCGAGGAGGGTGACGAGGCGGGTGGTCGCCAGGTCGGCGCGGAGTGTCTCCACGTCACCGTCCCGGCCGACGAAGGAGGTGAGCCGGGCGCGCAGGTTGCCGCGGGGACGGAATCCCTCCGGAGCGCCCGGCGGCGTCGCGGACCCGGGCGCGGTGCCGTACGCGGGAGCGGATCCCTCTGGGGCGGACGCGGACGTCGCCGCTGCGGCGTCCGACGGCGCGGCATGGGGGCCCGGCGACACGGCGTGGGCGCCCGGCGGCGTCGCGGACCCGGGCGCGGTGCCGTACGCGGGAGGGGTGCCGTACGGGGGAGGGGTGGCCGGTTGGGGTCCGGCGGGGGTGGGCGTAGGGCCGGGAGCAGCGGGCCATGCCTGTGAGGCCGACCCCGTACCCGACTCGGAGCCCGTGCCGGGGGTGGACGCCTCGGGAGCGGTGACCGGCTGCGAGCCGGGGGCGGACTGCGGGCCGGAGGCGGGCTGCGAACCGGGGGCGGGTGCGGGGGCGTGCGTGGTGCCCGGGGCGGGTGCCCCCGGGCCCGGGGCAGGTGCCGTGCCGAGGGGCGGCGCGGCGGGGGTCCCCGGCGCCGGACCGGAGACGGGCCATCCCCCTGAAGCAGGTCCCGTACCGGAACCGGGCGGGGCCGCGGGTCCCGAGGACGGACCGGGTGCGGCCCCCTCCCCGAGCGCAGGGCCGGGCCCGGACGTCCAGCCCTGGGTCCGGCTCCGGGTCGGGCCGGGGCCGAGCAGCTCCGCGTGCAGGGCCCGCAGTTCCGGGCCCGGGTCGGTGCCGAGCCGGTCGGCGAGGAGGCGGCGTACGGCCTCGTAGGCGGCCAGTGCCTCGGCGGTGCGGCCGGTGTCGCGCAGGGCGCGCAGCCGCAGCGCCTGGAGGGGCTCGTCCAGGGGGTGGCCGTCGCACAGGGCGGTCAGCTCGGGCAGGGCCTGCTCGGCCTGCCCGAGGTCCAGGGCTGCGGTGTGGCGGGCGCGCAGGGCGTCGAAGTGCCGGGTCTCCCAGCGGGCCGCCTCGGCGGTGCGGTCGGGCAGGTCGGCGAGGACGGGCCCGCGCCACAGGGCGAGCGCGTCGTCGAGCACGACGGCCGCCTTGGCGGGGTCGCCGTCGGCGAGGGCGCGGGTGCCCTCACCGGCGAGCCGGTCGAAGCGGTGCAGGTCGACGTCGTCGGGGGCGGCGGCAAGACGGTAACCGCCGTCGGCCGAGGCGACCGAGTCCGCGCCCAGTGCCCGGCGCAGCCGCCCCACCAGCGCTTGCAGGGCGCCCGTGGCGTCGGCGGGCGGGGCCCCGTCCCAGACCTCCTCCACCAGCAGTCCCGCGGGGACGGCGCGGCCGGTGCGGAGGGCGAGCACGGTCAGCAGGGCACGCAGCCGCGCCCCGCCGAGCGGGACGGCCGTGCCGTCGGGGCGGAGTGCCTGTGTGGTGCCGAGGATGCGATAGCGCACGGGCCCATTGTCCCCGCTGCCGTCGGAGCCGGTCACGGGGTTTTGGCCGTGCGGCGTGGCCTGCCCCGCCACTGCCCGTGTCCCCGTCCCGGAACCGACCGCCCCGCACGAGACGTTCTCCGGGTGCGCCCGGTACGGTCGGGCAGTCCCGCACCCCGCGGGTGCCCGGCACGCGTGCCCGACAGTCAGGGAGTTCCATGTCCACCGCCACCGCCCGTCCCAGCGACCGGAGGATCAGTCCCGTCTTCCTCGGGATCGTCGCCGTCGCCGCGGTCACGGGCTGGGCCACCTGGACCGGCTTCGCCGAGCAGCCGGGTCTCGCCGTGTTCCTGTTCGTCACCGCCGCGTGGGTCGTCTCGCTGTGCCTGCACGAGTACGCGCACGCCCGCACCGCGCTGCACAGCGGCGACATCTCGGTCGGCGCCAAGGGCTACCTCACGCTGAACCCGGTGAAGTACACGCACGCCCTGCTCAGCATCGTCCTCCCCGTCCTCTTCGTGATCATGGGCGGGATCGGGCTGCCCGGCGGCGCCGTCTTCATCGAGCGCGGGCGGATCCGGGGGCGCTGGCGGCACAGCCTGATCTCGGCGGCGGGCCCGCTGACCAACGTGCTGTTCGCCGTCGTGTGCACGGCGCCGTTCTGGCTGGACGCGCTGGACGGCGTGCCGCTCGACTTCCGGCTCGCGCTGGCCTTCCTCGCGCTGCTCCAGGTGACGGCCGCGATCCTGAACTTCCTGCCGGTGCCCGGCCTGGACGGCTACGGCGTGATCGAGCCCTGGCTGTCGTACAACGTGCGGCGGCAGGTGGAGCCGCTCGCGCCGTTCGGGCTGCTGATCGTGTTCGCGCTGCTGTGGATCCCGGCGGTCAACGGCGTGTTCTTCGACGCGATCGACGCGCTGCTGCGCGGCCTGGGGATCAGCGAGGTCGACACGTACTGCGGTTACGAGCTGTACCGCTTCTGGCAGACCGCCCCGCAGTGCACGCCCGGCGGATGAGACCGCTCAGCCGGTGACGGACGTGGAGGACGCGGAGGACGCGGCGCGGCGGGCGTCCCGGCCGCGCTTGGCGTAGTACCAGCACATGTTCGACGACAGGCCCGACAGCAGCACCCACACCACACCGATCACGACGCTGCCCCGTACGAAGGAGACGACGGCGGCGGCCACGGCGAGTACGCAGACGGCCAGGGCGTAGAGGGCGAGGCGGGGCATGGGAACGGCTCCTGTCGGGGGGACACTGGTACCGACCAGTGTCCCCCATCGCCTCATACGTCCGTGACGCGGAGCCCGGCGTGCGCCTTGTAGCGGCGGTTGACGGAGATCAGGTTGGCGACCAGCGACTCGACCTGGTGGGCGTTGCGCAGCCGTCCGGCGAAGACGCCGCGCATCCCGGGGATGCGCCCGGCCAGGGCCTGCACGATCTCCACGTCGGCGCGCTCCTCGCCGAGCACCATCACGTCGGTGTCGATCTCGTCGATCTCCGGGTCCTGGAGCAGGACCGCCGAGAGGTGGTGGAAGGCGGCGGCGACCCGGCTGTCCGGCAGCAGGGCGGCGGCCTGCTCCGCGGCGCTGCCCTCCTCGGGCTTGAGCGCGTAGGCGCCCTTCTTGTCGAAGCCGAGCGGGTTGACGCAGTCGACGACGAGCTTGCCGGAGAGCTCCTCGCGCAGGGCTTCGAGGGTCTTGCCGTGTCCGTCCCACGGTACGGCGACGATCACGACGTCGCTGCGGCGGGCGGTCTCGGCGTTGTCGGCGCCCTCGACGCCGTGCCCGATCTCCTCGGCGGCGGACGCGGCGCGCTCGGCGGCGCGGGAGCCGACGATCACCTTCTGGCCGGCCTTGGCGAGGCGGTACGCGAGGCCCTTGCCCTGGGGCCCGGTGCCGCCGAGCACGCCGACGACCAGCCCGGAGACGTCGGGCAGGTCCCAGGGGTCCTTGGCCGGAGCCTTGGCGGGAGCCTTCTGTGCAGCACTGTCGGTAGAGGTCATGGGGCGACCTTACGTCCGCGAGGACCGGCCCCGGGTGCGGGCAGGGGTAGGGATCACGGGTGCGGGTCCCGCCCGGCGGAGGCGGTCCCCGGGCCGGGTGAATCCGGGGCGAACGCCGGACCGTGGACACCGGGTTGCGGCAGGATGCGGCCGCATGGACGCCGTACGGGTCGCGCTGCTGCGGGAAGTGCTCGCCGGGACCGAGTGGCTGGGGGCCACCCGGAGGTTCGCGGGGGCGCTGCGGGGGTCGGTGGTCCCGCACGGGGGCGGCCTGC
This sequence comes from Streptomyces violaceorubidus, assembly GCF_000717995.1. Lineage (GTDB taxonomy): Bacteria > Actinomycetota > Actinomycetes > Streptomycetales > Streptomycetaceae > Streptomyces > Streptomyces violaceorubidus. The sequence goes on along the minus strand of NZ_JODM01000027.1, from coordinate 12,849 downwards.
TGCTGGTGGGCACCCCCGGGTTCGAGCCCTGGCACCTGGCGGCGCACCTGGTGGACGAGGCCGCCTGGTCGGGGACGCCGGAGCTGGCGCCGACGCTGGTCCGGCACGGCGCGCGTCCGTCGGACCCGGCGCATCTCGCGGTCGGCCTCGGGCGGCTGGCGGCGGCCCGGCGCGGGGAGACGCTGCTCGTGGTCACGCCCGACGACCCCGGCGCCGGGCTCCTGGAGCGGGTGCACGACGCCCGCCGGGCCGGTGCGACGGTGCTGGCGCTGGGCACCGACCGCGCACCGGGCGAGCGGGAGCTGACGGCGATGGCGCACGAGACGCTGACCGTCCCGGACGGCGCCGAGCTGGACCTGGACACGGTGCAGCACCTGGTCAGCGCGTCCGCCGGGGAGAACGCGGTGCCGCCGCCCCGGGGCCGCCGCCGCTTCCGGGACCGCCTGTCCCGCCTCGCCGACCACCTGACGGCCCCACCACCGTCCGCCTGGTGAGACCCGGGACCCGACCGCCGCGTGCTGGTCGGCGGTGAGCCGCCCTCCGCGAGCTTCTGAGAGGGCTTCACGCGGCCCGACGGCGACGCGACCACGGTCGCGCTCACCGCCCGAGGCCCCACCACGGCCACCGCCCGGCCCGCCCCGGCGCGACGACCATCACGCCCCCGCCCCTCACCGCCACGCCCCGGCCCACCCCGGCTACGCCCGCCCGACGACCACTGCTCCCCGCCCCTCACCGCCACGCCCCGCCCATGACCACCGCGGCCCAGCACGCGACCGCCGCGCCTGGCCCCTCACCACCGCCCCCGCCGCCCGACGCCCGCGTCCCGGTCGCCGGTCGCCGGGCGGCGTGGGGAAAACCGGTTGCCCGGGTTCGTCGGGGCGTCGGACGATGACCCCTCGTGACCGACATCTCCCCCGCCGACGCCCCCGCCCAGAAGGCGGCCGAGGCGTCCGCCGGACTGCGCGCCCTGCTGCCCGACCTCGCCCCCTGGCGCGCCTCGCGGGACTTCCGTCGGCTCTGGGTCTCGGGGCTCATCACGAACTTCGGGAGCTTCCTGACCTTCGTCGCACTGCCGGTGCAGATCAAGGAGCTGACCGGTTCGGCGGCGGCGGTGGGCGCGATCGGTGCCGTGGAGCTGGTGCCGCTGGTGGTGTTCGGGCTGTACGGCGGTGCGCTGGCCGACGCCTGGGACAAGCGGAAGCTGATCCTGTGGACGGAGGCCGGTCAGGGCGTGCTGTGCGCGGCGCTGCTGGTCAACGCGCTGATGCCGGGCCCCGCCGTCTGGCCGCTGTTCGTGATCGCCGCGTTCACCTCGGCGCTCGGCGCGGTCCAGCGCCCGGCCCTGGACTCGCTGATCCCGCGGATCGTGGCCCACGAGCACCTGCCGGCCGCCGCCTCGCTGAACGCGCTGCGCTGGCAGGTCGGCGGGATCGCCGGACCGGCGCTGGCGGGCGTGGTGGTGGCGTACGCGGGTCTCGGCTGGGCGTACGCGGTCGACCTGGTCACCTTCGCCGTCTCGGTGGCCCTGGTGGTGGGGCTCGCCTCCTCGCCCGCCTCGCACGAGGCGCGCAGGCCGTCCTGGGCGGCGATCGCCGAGGGCGCCCGGTACGCGTGGAGCCGCAAGGAACTGCTGGGCACGTACGCCGTGGACGTCGCGGCGATGCTGCTGGCGATGCCGCTCGCCGTGCTGCCGTTCCTGGCCGACGAGTTGGACGCCGAGTGGTCGCTGGGGCTGATGTACGCGGCGATCCCGGCGGGCTCGCTGCTGGTGAGCGTGAGCAGCGGCTGGACCTCTCGGGTGCACCGGCACGGGCGGATGGTGGTGCTGGCGGCGGCCGGCTGGGGCGTGGCGATCGCCGCGGCGGGGTTCGTGGGGAACGTGTGGCTGGTGCTGCTCTGCTTCGTCCTCGCCGGGGCCTGCGACATGGTCAGCGGCGTCTTCCGCAGCGCGATGTGGAACCAGACCATCCCGGACGAGCTGCGCGGCCGGCTCGCCGGGATCGAGCTGCTGTCGTACTCGGTGGGGCCGCAGCTCGGCCAGGTCCGGGCGGGCGGTACGGCCGCGCTCGCCGGGGTGCGGGCGTCGGTGTGGTCGGGCGGGCTGCTGTGCGCGGGCGCGGTGGGGCTGCTGGCGCTGTGCCTGCCGACGATGATGACGTACGACGCGCGGACGAACGAGCACGCGGTGCGGCTGCGCGAGAAGCGCGCAGCCGGCGCCGCGAGCGGCTGATCAGTCCTCCCGGTCGCCGTCCGCACTCCCCGCCGAGGAGGCGTCGTGCCACCTGGGGTCGTTCTCCCACTCCAGGTTCCGCTCGCGGGCGGTCTGCATCGCGTGCTCGGCCTCGGTGCGGGAGGCGTACGGTCCGAAGCGGTCCTTGCCCGGGCAGTCCGGGCCCTCCTCGACCTTCTGGTGCTCCAGGCAGTAGTACCACTCGCCCGGTTTGCCGACCGTGCGCTTCTTGAACAGGGCCATGGGCAGCTCCTCTCGCCACCGACATGTTCCCCCATGCCCGCTGGTTAGACTCGCCGCATGTCTGGCCAGTCGCTGCTCGTCCCAGGGGAGCTGTCCCCCACCCGTTCCGTGCCCGGAAACATCCGCCGGCCCGAGTACGTCGGCAAACCCGCGCCGACGCCGTACACCGGACCGGAGGTGCAGACGCCCGAGACGATCGAGGCGATGCGCGTGGCCGGGCGGATCGCGGCGCGGGCGATGGAGGAGGCCGCGAAGCACATCGCGCCCGGCGTGACGACGGACGAGCTGGACCGGGTGGCGCACGCGTACATGTGCGACCACGGCGCCTACCCGTCGACGCTCGGCTACCGCGGCTTCCCGAAGTCCCTGTGCAGCTCGGTCAACGAGGTCATCTGCCACGGCATCCCCGACTCCACGGTGCTGCGCGACGGCGACATCGTGAACCTCGACGTGACGGCGTACATCGGCGGGGTGCACGGCGACAACAACGCGACCTACCTGGTCGGCGAGGTGGACGAGGAGAGCCGGCTGCTGGTCGAGCGGACCCGGGAGTCGCTGACCCGCGCGATCAAGGCGGTCAGGCCGGGACGGCAGATCAACATCATCGGCCGGGTCATCGAGTCGTACGCCAAGCGGTTCGGCTACGGCGTGGTGCGGGACTTCACCGGCCACGGCATCAACTCCTCGTTCCACTCGGGGCTGATCGTCCCGCACTACGACAGCCCGCACGCGACGACCGTCATCCAGCCCGGGATGACCTTCACCATCGAGCCGATGCTGACGCTCGGGACCCACGAGTACGACATGTGGGACGACGGCTGGACGGTCGTGACCAAGGACCGCAAGCGGACGGCGCAGTTCGAACACACGCTGGTGGTGACGGACACGGGTGCGGAGATCCTCACCCTTCCCTGACCTCGCACGCCACCTGACGGCCCGCTCTCCTCGGAGGGCGGGCCGTTTGGCGTTCCGGTGGGTACGCTTTTACCGACAGGCCGTCGGCAACCTATTGACTTAGGTAAGCCTAACCACAGAAAATCGCGCCCATGGACTCCTTCTCGACCCTCATCCGCACGGCGTCCCACGAGCAGCACGTGGAGGCGGAAACCTCCACCTTCATGAGCGACCTGCTCGGGGGCCGGCTCGGCGTGGACGCGTACGCGCGCTACACCGAGCAGCTGTGGTTCGTCTACGAAGCCCTGGAGGCCGCCGCCGGACGGCTCGCGGCGGACCCGGTGGCCGGGCCGTTCATCCGGCCGACGCTGTTCCGGCTGGCCTCCCTGGAGCGGGACCTGGCGCACCTGCGCGGCGCCGACTGGCGCGCGGGCGTGACGGCCCTGCCCGCGACCGAGGCGTACGCGGCCCGGGTGCGCGAGTGCGCCGAGGACTGGCCGGCGGGATACGTCGCCCACCACTACACGCGCTACCTCGGCGACCTGTCCGGCGGGCAGATCATCCGCGACAAGGCCGAGCGGACGTGGGGCTTCGCCCGGAAGGGCGACGGGGTCCGCTTCTACGTCTTCGAGGAGATCCCCAACCCGGCCGCCTTCAAGCGGGAGTACCGCGAACTGCTGGACGGCATCCGCGCGGACGACCTGGAGAAGCAGCGGGTGGTCGCCGAGTGCAAGCGCGCCTTCGCCCTGAACACGGCGGTCTTCCGGGCGCTGGGCGAGGAGTTCCCGCTGTCGGCCTGAGTCACCGCTCCAGGCGTACCCGCCCGCCGATCTCGACCCAGCCCCCGGGCTGCGGTGCGGTGAGGATCTGGGAGCCGACGCCCTGGGTGATGTTGAGGGCGCGGCCCAGGCGTCCGGTCAGCAGCAGCGCCGCCGCCCCGGTCGCCTCGTCCTCGTCGATGCCGTCGTCACGGCCGGGGAAGGCGCGGGCCCGCACCCGCCCCGCCGCCTCGTCCTGCCACGCCCAGGCATAAACCCACTCCCCTTTCGGGGGCACCGCGAGGTCGTCGACCTCGGCGGCGGTGGCGTACTGGCGCAGGGTGCGCGGCGGGGCCCACTCGGGGCGGGCCTCGATCCAGCTGAACTCCCCGTCCAGCCGGGCGCCCACCACCCCGGCCGGCGTGACGAGTTCGGGTACGTCGAGCAGCCAGGCGGTGCCGACGCAGGGGTGGCCGGCGAAGGGCAGGCGCAGGGTGGGCGTGTAGATGTCGACGACACCGCGCTCGGGGTCGTCGACGAACACGGTCTCGCTGAAGCCGAGTTTGGCGGCCAGCTCCTGCCGCCGCTCGGGCTCCGGCAGTACGGATCCGTCCCGGACGACGCCCAGTTCGTTGCCGTATCCGCCGTTCGGCGCGCAGAAGACCCGCAGTACGTCGTAGTCGGTCACCGGAGCATTCAAGCATCGTCCGCGGGCGGCCGGAGCGTGGTGGGGGCCGGCAGACCCGGTCGCCGCCCGGCCCGTCCTTGACGCGCCCTTGACTATCCCATGAGCACTTCATTGAGCCACCGTGACCGGCCCGTGCTCATACACCGTCCATGAGATTCGGATCACCGTATGGACTGGTTTGGCTTAGGAAAACCTTAGGTATGTTAGGCCAGCCTCACCTTCCTGTGGGGCCCGTCACGCGCACTTTCGGCCATCCTTTGGAGCCCCGCATGCGAGCCGCCAGACTCTCCGTCGTCACCGCCGTCGCCACCGCCGCGGCCCTGGCCGCCGTCACGGGATGCACGGAGAAGAGCGGCGCCGAGGACGGCGAGCACGTCATCACGGTGACGGCGACGGACGACGCCTGCGAGGTGTCGAAGTCCCAGTTCCCGGCCGGTCACGTCGAACTCGCCGTCGAGAACAAGGGCTCCAAGGTCACCGAGGTGTACCTCCTCTTCCCCGACGACCGGGTGGTCACCGAGCGGGAGAACATCGGCCCCGGCACCAAGCAGCGGGTCACCGCCGAGGTGAAGGCGGGCGACTACCGCATCGCCTGCAAGCCCGGTATGAAGGGCAAGGGCATCCGCCAGGACGTGAAGGCCACCGGCGGCAAGGCCGCCGCCCGCGACCCGCGCCTCGACAAGGCCGTGGCCGCCTACCGCCAGTACGTCCAGCAGCAGGCCGACGAGACCCTGCCGAAGGCGGAGGCGTTCGCGAAGGCCGTCGAGGCCGGCGACCTGGAGGCCGCCAAGAAGGCGTACGCGCCCTCCCGCATCGGCTGGGAGCGCACCGAACCGGTCGCGGAGTCCTTCGGCGACATCGACCCGAAGGTCGACGTCCGCGAGGACGGTCTGGAGCAGGGCCAGGACCCGGCGACCGACTGGACCGGCTGGCACCGCCTGGAGAAGGCGCTCTGGCAGGACGGCGGGATCGGCGACCGGGAGAAGGAGCTCGCCGCCACCCTGGTCACCGACCTGAAGGACTGGCAGAACCGGGTCGGCACGGCCGACATCACCCCCACCTCCATGGCCAACGGCGCCAAGGAGCTGCTCGACGAGGTCGCCACCGGCAAGGTCACCGGTGAGGAGGAGCGCTACTCGCACACCGACCTGGTCGACTTCAAGGCCAACGTGGAGGGCGCGCAGCAGTCGTACGCGCTGCTGAAGCCGGTGGCGAAGGAGAACGACCCCGCGCTGACCGCGGAGCTGGACCGCCAGTTCGGGGCCCTGGACAAGCTGCTCGACCAGTACCGCCCGAGCACCTCCTCCTACGAGTTCACCTCCTACGACAAGGTCGGCAAGGCGGACCGCAAGGAGCTGTCGGACGCGGTCAACGCGCTCGCTGAGCCGCTGTCCAAGCTCGCCGCGGCCGTGGTCGCCAAGTAGGCGCGGGAAGACGACGATGACGGACACCGACTCCCCCGCCCCCTCCCCCTCCCGGCGGTCGCTGATCGGCTGGGGCGGCGCGGGCCTCGCGCTCGGCGCCGCCGCGGCGGCCGGCGGCGCGGTGGCGATGGACCGCACCGGCGACGACGCGGACCCCGCCGCCGCCGACGCGGGCTCCGCGGTCCCCTTCCACGGGGCGCACCAGGCGGGCATCGCCACTCCGGTGCAGGACCGGCTGCACTTCGCGGCGTTCGACGTGACGACCGAGGACCGCGCCGCCTTCGTGGCGCTGCTCAAGGAGTGGACGGCGGCGGCCCGCCGGCTGACCGCCGGTCACGCGGTGGGCGAGGGGGCCTACGGCGGACTGCCCGAGGCCCCGCCGGACGACACCGGTGAGGCCCTGGGCCTCAAGCCCTCCCGGCTGACCCTCACCATCGGCTTCGGACCGTCCCTCTTCGCGAGGTTCGGCCTCGCCGACCGGCGCCCCGAGGCGCTGGCCGACCTGCCGAAATTCCCCGGGGACAACCTGGACAGGGCCCGCAGCGGCGGCGACCTGTGCGTCCAGGCCTGCGCCGACGACCCCCAGGTCGCCGTGCACGCGATCCGCAACCTCGCCCGCATCGGCTTCGGCAAGGTCGTCGTGCGCTGGTCGCAGCTCGGCTTCGGCAAGACCTCCTCCACGACGCCCGACGAACAGACCCCGCGCAACCTGCTCGGCTTCAAGGACGGCACCCGCAACATCGCGGGCACGGAGAAGGACCGCCTGGACAGGTTCGTCTGGGCCTCCGCGAAGGACGGGACGCCGTGGATGGCGGGCGGCTCCTACCTCGTCGCCCGGCGCATCCGCATGCACATCGAGACCTGGGACCGCGCGTCCCTCCAGGAGCAGGAGGACGTGTTCGGCCGCGACAAGGGCGAGGGCGCCCCGGTCGGCAAGGCCAAGGAGCGGGACGAGCCGTTCCTGAAGGCGATGAAGCCCGACGCGCACGTCCGGCTCGCGCACCCCGACTCCAACGGCGGGGCGACGCTGCTGCGCCGCGGCTACTCCTTCACCGACGGCACGGACGGCCTGGGCCGCCTGGACGCCGGCCTGTTCTTCCTGGCCTACCAGCGCGACATCCGCACGGGCTTCGTCCCCGTCCAGCGCAATCTGGCGACGGACGCGCTCAACGAGTACATCCAGCACGTGGGTTCGGCGGTCTTCGCCGTGCCGCCCGGCGTCCGCGACGCGGACGACTGGTGGGGCAGCACGCTGTTCGGCAAGGAGGCGTAACCGTGTTCTCCAACTACCTGATCGGACTGCGCGAGGGCCTGGAGGCCTCACTCGTCGTCTGCATCCTCATCGCCTATCTGGTCAAGACCGGCCGCAGGGACGCCCTGAAACCGATCTGGGCGGGCATCGGCGTCGCGCTCGCCATCGCGCTCGGCTTCGGCTGCGCGCTGGAGTTCGGCTCGCAGGAGCTGACGTTCAAGGCGCAGGAGGCGCTGGGCGGTTCGCTCTCCGTCCTGGCCGTGGTCCTGGTGACGTGGATGGTCTTCTGGATGCGGCGCACCGCCCGGCACCTGAAGGCGGAGCTGCACGGCAGGCTGGACGCGGCCCTCGCGATGGGCACCGGCGCGCTGGTGGCCACCGCGTTCCTGGCGGTCGGCCGGGAGGGCCTGGAGACGGCCCTGTTCGTGTGGGCGTCGGTGCACGCGGCGAGCGACGGCACCCCGCGCCCGCTGATCGGCGTCGCCCTCGGGCTGGCCACCGCGGTCCTGCTGGGCTGGCTGTTCTACCGGGGCGCGCTGCGCATCAACCTGGCCCGGTTCTTCACCTGGACCGGCGGCATGCTGGTCGTCGTGGCGGCGGGCGTCCTGGCGTACGGCGTGCACGACCTCCAGGAGGCCGACCTGGTCCCGGGCCTGACGAAGCTGGCCTTCGACATCAGCGACACGGTCGACCCCTCCAGCTGGTACGGCACCCTGCTCAAGGGCGTGTTCAACTTCCAGCCCGATCCGACGGTCCTCCAGGTCACGGTGTGGCTGCTGTACCTGGTCCCGACGCTCGGGCTGTTCCTCGCCCCGGTAGGGTTCGCCTCCGGGAAGGGGAAGGTGAAGGAACCTGATGAGCCAGGATCGCGGCCCTCGAAGGCCCCGCAGGCTTGAGAAGTGCGCGCTCATATCCGCCTCCGCGACCGCTTTGTCGTTGGCGGCGAGCGGATGCGTGGTGGTGCACGGTGAGCGCGAGGTGCTCCCCTCGGCCACCCGGGCCGAGGCCGCGAAGGCGCTGGAGCAGTTCACCACCGCGTACAACGCGGCCGACAAGGCGTACGACGCCTCCCTGGACGCCGACCACACCACCGGCGCCCTCGCCGCGATCGACTCGGCGCGGCTGAGGGCCGGTGCGGTCAACCACCCGGACGGCAATCCGGCGCACGAGCCGCTGGAGCTGACCGACGCGAAGTTCACGATCCCGAAGAAGGCGGGCTGGCCGCGCTGGTTCGTCGCGGACACCAAGGCCAACAAGGGCGGTACGGCACGCTGGTTGCTGGTGTTCACCCGGGACGGCCTGGCGGAGACCTGGGAGGCGGCGTACCTGACGCTGGTCGCCCCGGGCAAGGTGCCCGAGTTCAAGACCGACCGGGACGGCTGGGCCGAGGCCGTGCCCGCGAACTCCACCGACGTGAGCGTCCCGCCGGCCGACCTGAGCAAGGACTACACCACGTATCTGCGAGGCGGCGGCACGACCTTCGCGGACGGCGTGCACACCAGCTCCTGGCGCGCGCTGCGCGAGAAGCGGTCGACCCGCCCCGGCCTGGTCACCCAGTACATCGACGAGCCGCTGACGAACGGCGACTACGCCCCCTTGGCACTGCGCACGAAGGACGGCGGCGCGCTGGTGTTCTTCACCACGCGGCACTTCGAGAAGCAGACCGCCGCCCGGGGCGCGTCCGTGCCGACGCCGAACAAGGCCGTGCTGGCGCTGACGGACGGCGAGATCAAGCAGTCGCTGACGATGGAGTTCGTCTCCAACGAGGTCGCGCTCGACCCGGCGGAGGGACAGGTGTCGGTGCTGGGCCGGGTCCAGGGCCTGACGTCGGGGAAGGGCGAGTAGCGGTCGCCGCGCTCAGCGGCGCAGCGGCCAGGAGGCTCCCTCGTGGTCGCTGTCCTCACCGGCGTGCCGGGCGCAGGCGTCGGTGAGGGTCTCCAGCAGGGTCAGCGGGTCCGGCAGCGGATGCTCCGGGCCGCGCACCCAGTGCACGGTCCGGTCCTCGCCGGGCAGCCGGGCCGGCGGCACCAGCACATAGGAACCGCGGCAGTGCCAGCGCAGCCCGGGGTGCTCGTCCATGGTCTCGGGGTGGCAGTCCAGCTCGCAGGGCCACCACTCGTCCTCGTCCTCGGGGGTGCCGCGGGTGAGGGTGAACAGCAGCATGCGCCCGTCGTCGCTCTCGGCGACCGGCCCGACCTCGACACCGGCGGCCAGCAGCCGCTCCAGCGCCTCCCGACCGGCCTCCAGGGGCACGTCCAGGACGTCGTGCACCATGCCGGTCGCGGTGATGAAGTTGGCCTCGGGCTGGTGCCGGGCCCAGCGCTCGATCTGGGCGCGGTCGGTGGTGGACTGGGTCTGCCAGGCGAACGACACCGGGTGCCGGGCGGGGGTGGGACAGCCCACGCGGTCGCAGGAGCAACGGTATCCGGCGGGGTGCGCGGCGGGCGCCAGGGGCAGTCCGGCACCGGCGGCGGCGAGCAGCAGACCCTCCCGGCCACCGTCCGAGGCGGCCTCCTTGGGGCGGCGTCCGCGCAGCCACGAGGAGAGTTTGCCCTGCAGACCGCTCCGACCGCCGAACTCCGCGCTCATCTATCCCCTTGCCTCGCCGTCGTGCGCACCAGCATGCCCTATCGTCGCACCATTTCGCGCTTCGGGGTCGCGAAGGGACAAACTTCCCTGGTCGGGCTTGGCTGGTCACCGGGGTGCGAGCCCGTGCAGCGCGTAGTCGACGAGGGTGTCGGTGTAGGCGTAGGAGACCGGCGCCGTGTGCTGGAGCCAGCGCTGGGCGAGCGGCGAGACGAAGAGCTCCAGCGCGATGCGCGGGTCGATCTCCGGCCGCACCTGTCCGGCCGCCTGGGCGGCGCGCAGACGGTCGACGTGGAGCTGGAGCGAGGGTTCGAGCAGCTTGGCGACGAACTCCCGGCCGAGCTGCTCGTTGACGAGCCCTTCCGCGGCCAGGGCACGGGACGGCGCCTCGAACCTCGGGTCGTACAGCTGGTCGACGGTGGCGCGCAGGACGGCCTTGAGGTCGGCGGCGATGTCGCCGGTGTCCGGGATGGCGTAGGGCGCCTCCTGCCCCTGCGCGTGGACGGCCTGCTCCCCGAGGTCGAGGAAGGCCTCCAGCAGGACCTCCGCCTTCGAGGACCACCACCGGTAGATCGTCTGCTTGCCGACGCCGGCGCGGGCGGCGATGCCCTCGATGGTGGTCTTCGGATAGCCGACCTCGCCGACCAGGGCGAGGGCGGCGTCGTAGATGGCCTGGCGGGACCGCTGGCTGCGCCGGGTGGCGTCGGGGTGCGGCCGCTCGGCGGCGGGCGTGCTGCGGGCGGACTTCCGGGTGGTGGCCATACTCCGAAGCTACCAGGTCGACAAGACGCGACGTCTCGCCACGGATCGCCGCGCGACCGCTCAGTGGCGTGGCGCCCGCGCGTTCTCCAGATAGTGCAGAACGGCGGCCACCCGCCGGTCGACCTGGTCGGCCGGGGACAGGTCGAGCTTGGCGAAGATGCTGCGGATGTGCTTGTGGACGGCGCCGTCGGTGACCACGAGCCGTCCGGCGATGGCGCTGTTGCCCAGGCCCTCGGCCATCAGACCGAGCACCTCCCGCTCCCGCGGGCTCAGACGCTCCAGCCGGGTGTCCTGCCGGGTCCGGGTGAACAGCTGGGCGACGACCTCGGGGTCGATGGCGGTACCGCCGCCCGCGACCCGCCCGAGCGCGTCCATGAACTCCTCGACCCGCCCCACGCGCTCCTTGAGCAGATAGCCGAGGCCGCCCACTCCCCCGGTCAGCAGGTCGGTGGCGAAGGACTGCTCCACGTACGCGGACAGCACCAGAACGGCGAGCCCGGGGTGCCGCCGCCGCGCCTCGACGGCCGCGCGGACCCCCTCGTCCGTGTGCGTGGGCGGCATGCGCACGTCCAGGATGGCGACGTCGGGCTCGTGCTCGTCCATGGCGGCGAGCACCGACTCGGCGGTGTCCGCGGTGGCCACCACGTCCAGGCCCTCGGCCCGCAGCAGCAGGGCCAGCCCCTCGCGCAGCAGCGGATCGTCCTCGGCGATCACGATCCGCGGGGCGCGGTGCACGTCACGCTCCACGGGGAGCTTCCCCCACCGGCCAGGAGTCGCCCCAGGCCGCGTCGCGGGCCGCCTTGTAGAGGTCGCCGTGCCGCTTGGTGACGGTACGGCGCCGCAGCTGCTCGTCGGGTTCGCAGAGGTCGAGCAGCACCTGCCCCTTGCGGATCTGCGGACGCCGGACCACCCGGGAAGGGGCGGGCTCGGCGGGGATCCGGGTGGCGGCGACATAGCTGAACTTCTCGTCCTCGTAGGCGAGGGACCCGCTCTTGACCTGCCGGTGCAGGCTGGACCGGCTGACCCGGGCCGCGAAGTGGCACCAGTCCGTGCCGGGCACGATCGGGCAGGCGGCACTGTGCGGGCAGGGCGCGGCGACCCGGAACCCGGCGGCGATCAGCCGGTCGCGGGCCTCGATGACGCGGGCGTATCCGGCGGGGGTGCCGGCCTCGACGATCACGACCGCCTGCGCGGCGCCGGCGGCGGTGTCGACGAGGGCGGCGCGGTCGGAGGCGGTCAGCTCGTTGAGTACGTAGGAGACGGTGACGAGATCGGCGCTGTCGAGGGCGAGCGCCGCCCCGATCCGCGCGCGCTGCCAGCGGGCCTCGCGCAGGGCGGGCAGCGAGGCGGCGATCTCCCGGCCGAGGGCGAGCGCCGGTTCGGCCCAGTCGAGCACGGTCACCGGCCGCGTCCCGCCCCAGGTGTCGCCGACGGCCCAGGTCGCGGCGCCGGTCCCGCCGCCCACGTCCACGTGGCTGCCGGGCACCCATGACGGCACGGCCTGGGCGAACGCGCCCAGCGCCGAGCGTACGGCGGCGAAGGTGGCCGGCATGCGGTAGGCGGCGTAGGCGACGACGTCGGCGCGGTCGCGCAGGATGGGGGCGTCGGTCGGGGTGTCCCCGCGGTAGTTGGCGATCAGCCGCTCCACGGCCTGCGCGGCCTGGCGGGGCGGCAACCCGTCGACGAGGTCGGCGAGGGTGGCCCGCAGGGTGTCGGCGGGGGCGGCGGGGTGATTCACCCGGCGATTGTACGAGGCACTCCGTGGGGCGGGGGCCTTGGTCACCCGGGGTGGGTGTGACCGGGTCCGTGCGGACGGGGGTTTCCTGGTCACCCGGGGTGGGTGTGGGCGCGGTTCGGCGGACCGGGGGTTCCTGGTCACCCGGCGTGGGTGTGGGCCGGGGGGTGGGGACGCGGCCCGGCGGAGCGGGGTGCCGCTGCGCCCACCCGTGCCGCCTGGGGGTACCTCCCAGGCCGTTCAGGCACTGGGGGAGGCACGACTGCCCGCAGCTGGG
>NZ_JODM01000026.1 GCF_000717995.1 Streptomyces violaceorubidus | reverse complement strand
GAGGTACGACAAACTCGCCGTCCGCTACGAAGCGACCGTGCTGGTCGCAGCCATCAATGAATGGCTGTGACCAGCACTTTCGCAACAGGCCCTAGCCGCCCTCGCTCCTTCCCTCCGCCCCAGCGAGCACCTCCGCTACCGCATCACAACCGAGACTCCCCGCCGGCCGACAAGGACCGCTCGGGACATCGAGCAACGAGCCAGGAAGATTCCCGCGATGTTCTGGACGTCCTGGGCAGTCCGGCTCACACCGCCCGAAGGAATCTATGCACGGGCCCTGGCTCCCGCCCTCGCCGCCCTGCTGCTGATCCCGGACAGCCGTACCTCCTTGGACGAGGCGGCCGGGCTGGCCGGCGACGTCATCGACGGCATCGAGATCTCACGCCTCCTCCAGGAACTCGACGACCTTCCGCAATGGCCGGACATCGTCACTGCCCTGGACCGGCTCGCCGATCACCTCGACACCCACGGCACCCCCATCGACTACGGCCGGCGCCGACTTCTGGACTACACCGGCCTGCTTCCCCACGACCGCTGGCTGGCGATCTGCCGCCGCACCGGAACCCCGCCGGGAACCGGACGCCGCGAACGCATCGCCCGCAGCCAGCTCTTCCGCCGCCTCAGCGGCCTGCCTGCCGAGTCCCTCCCCGACGGCCAGGGCGGGCTCGACAGCGCAGAGTTCCGGGCAACGTCCCTGCGGTTCACCGCACTCCAGACGCCCGAACTCGCGCACGCCCTCCAGCAGGAAGCCCTCAACTTCCTTGCCTCGCAGCACATCCACGACGAGCCCGTGACCTGGCAGCCTCCCACCGCCTTGCTGTCCGGACTCTCCCTTCCCGGACCGGACCCGGCGCACATCGACCTACCCCGCCTGCACCAGCTCGTCCGAGCACGCGAGCACCCCGTTCAGCACGCAGCCCAGGTCCTGGGCACGACCGTCGAGGCCATCCGGCACGTTTTGGACGAACGCCCAGCCCCCGCACCCCCGTTGACGAAGAACGCCGCCAGAGCCACCGGCCGCATCCGACAGCAGGCCCGGCAAGCCATCCCGGCAGAGCGCTTCAGCCAGCTCTACCTCGACGAGCACCGGTCCCTCCAGCAGATCGCGGACCTCACCGGGTTCTCTCGCAGCGTGCTGACTGACCTCGCCAAGGAATATGGCATCCCGCTCCGTGAGGGGCCACAGGACTACAGGCGCCGCGGCACTATCGAACGGGACTGGCTCATCGAGCAGTACGTCCACCGTCGTCGCACTCTGCCGGACCTCGCCCGCGAAACCGGCATGAGCACCGCGAACATGGCGCGCTGGGCCAAGACCCACAACGTTCCGCTGCGATCACGAGGCGGAGCCAGCCACAGCCAGGCACTTCGCGCTGCAGACCAGGCCCATCGAGCGCCGCGCGTCCTCCGGCCGGCACTAAGCGGTCAGGGTGCCAGCGAACGCCTGAGCCGATTCGCGGCCGCATCCGCCTTTCCCAGCCTCAGCGAGGCGGCGAGCGGCCTCGGTCTCAACACGTTCACCCTCGTCGCGCAGATCAACCGGATCGAACGAGAGCTCGGCGGACCGCTGCTGGTCAGAGCAGAACGCGGTCGGCCCATGACGCTGACCCCCCTGGGGAGGAGGGTGCTCAGAGCTATTCGCACGTCCCAAGACAGCGTCATGAAATCCGAAGTTCACTCCGGGTCGGAAAGGCGATGAAAAGCTCCGTCGAACTCGCCCGCCGCAAGCAGCTTGGCGATCACGCTCACCATGTCTTGGATGCCAGGGTCTCGAACGATCAACCCGTCCGAGCACCAGAAGCACCGGCCCCCTGCTGCTTCTCCGGTCCCCTCCCACATCCTCATCAGCCGGTCCACCTCGGCAACGGTGAAGATCGTTGCACTCCAGCGAGAGCCGTCGGGGAGGTGAACCTCGACATCCACATTGCAGACCTCATCGAGCACCTCGTCAGGGCTCGGGAGGAACAGTGCCTCGAATCCTTCGGCGCGGGCACGGTAATAGGGGCCGTCCCATCCGGCGTCGGTCTGCAGTTCGCTCGTCGTGGTGGTCACAGCAGGAGCATCTCAGTAGCCCGGATGACCATCCACAGGAATTTGGACACCGCAGCGGCTGGCACGCAGACCGCCGCCATCATGGGCTCGTGAAGACATGGATGCGCTGCTACTGGGACGAGGAAGATGTCTGGTTCTACTTTGAGGTCGACGCCGAAGGCTGGGCGACTCGGCAGGTCGAACTCGAAGGGCCTGAGCTGATCCCGATCGCAGCTGCCTCCCTCGCCGAGTGGCAGCGGGCCCGCGACGCAGGCCGCCTCGATGAGTACGACAGCAGGTTCGGGATCACAGCCGAGCTGCCCGTTTCGGAGTGGGAAGGCCACGACCCCGAACAACTCACCTCCGAGGAGTTCGAGGAAGTCTGGACTTCTGCCCGTCGGCAGATCGAGTCCCGGCCAATCTGACCTCTCGGCGCCGCGGAGGCTTCTTGGGATCATCTCGGCATGACCCCGACCCTTCCCCGCACCGTCCGAGCCGTCGACACCGCTCAGCTCCTGAACCTGGCCCAGGAGGCCGCCATTCACGGCTTCAGCCAGCGGATCCCAGTCGACTGGCTTCGAGAGCACCTCGCCGCAGATGCGACGCACTACCTGTTCCCGACACTCGTGCAGCGGCTCACGCACCGGCCCGAGACGCCGCTGCAGTGGAGGTGCCAGCAACTGCTGACCGTCAGCACCGGCGAACAGATCTGGGGTCTCCTCGACGTCCTTCCCGACACCTTCGACAAGATCCCGGAGACCTTGGACACGGCGTCCAAGAAGGACATCGTCAGCCGCATCGATCGAGCAGTGAAGGTGCGTGAGTGGATGGAACGGATGGCTGCCGAGGCAGGTTCGTGACGCCCCGGACAGTGGTGGGGGCGGCTGGACACTCTGAGGAAATGACACCGATCTGAGACAGCCGCGGGACGACACGTCGTGAGACTGAAGGGGAACGTCCAGGTCACAGCGTCGGCACATGACACCGAAAGCGAGAACCTACAGGTCGGGCGGGCCTTCTCTCCTTCGACCGGAGAGGGTGCCAGGGGGAAATCGGCTCGACGTGAGGTGGGCCGGCCGGTGGACTGGGCACATGACGACACCTCAAGAAGAGCTGCTCCCCACCACCCGCCGGGCCCTGACGCACCGGATCGCCGTGGCCCAGGCCGAAGGGCGTACGCCGTCGCTCGTCGCGGCGGTGGTCCGGGGCGGGCGGACCGTGTGGCACGGTGCGCGGACCTCGGTCGAGGGTCACGGTCCGGACGAGAACGTCCAGTACCGCATCGGCTCGATCACCAAGACCTTCACCGCCGTCCTGGTCCTTCGCCTGCGCGACGAGGGACTGCTCGATCTCGGGGACCCACTGGAGAAGCATCTGCCGGGCACCGGGGTGGGCGAGGCCACGATCGCCGAGCTGCTGGCGCACTCGGGCGGGCTGGCCGCCGAGTCACCGGCGCCCTGGTGGGAGCGGACGCCGGGCTCGCTGCGTCCCGAGCTCGCCGATGTGCTGGGCGAGCGGCCGCTCCTGTACCCGGTGGGCCGCCGTCACCACTACTCCAACCCCGGCTACACCCTGCTCGGGGCGCTGGTGGAGAAGGTGCGGGACGCTTCGTGGGAGGAGGTGCTGCAGCGGGAGGTGCTGGACCCGCTGGGGCTGGAGCGTACGGCCACTCGGCCCAGTGCCCCGCATGCCGGCGGCTGGGCGGTGCATCCCTGGGCCGATGTGATGCTGGCGGAACCCGTCGAGGACCTCGGGCGGATGGCCCCGGCCGGTCAACTCTGGTCCACCACGGGGGACCTGGCGCGGTTCGCCGTCTTTCTGACGCGGGGGGACGACAAGGTACTCGGGGCGGAGACCGTGCGGGAGATGCGGGCGCCCGCCGCACCGGCGGAGGCCGCGGACGTGGCGGACGGCGCGGCCTACGGACTGGGCTTGCAGATCCAGAGCCAGGGCGGGCGCATGCTCGTGGGGCACTCCGGCTCCCTGCCGGGTTTCCTGGCCAACCTCACCATCGGTGTGGAGGACGACGTGGCCGCGGTCGTCCTGACCAACTGCACCTCCGGACCACTGCTCGCCGGGGTCGGTGCCGACCTCGTGCGCATCGTCGCCGAGGCGGAGCCCAGGATCCCGGAGCCGTGGCGGCCGTTGCGAGAGGTCGAATCCTCCGTACTGGAACTGGCGGGGCAGTGGTACTGGGGGACGCATGCCTCCGTCCTGCGGTTGACGCCCGACGGAGGGGTCTCACTGGGGCCGCTGTCGGGCCAGGGGCGCCGCTCGCGTTTCCGGGCGAAGGGTGACGGCAGCTGGACGGGCCTGGAGGGGTACTACGCGGGTGAGTCGCTGCGAGTCGTGAGGCGCCCGGACGGCAGCGTGAGTCATCTGGACCTCGGGTCGTTCGTCTTCACGCGCCAGCCCTACGACGAGAGCGCGACTGTGCCGGGCGGGGTGGACCCGGAGGGGTGGCGGGGGATCGGCTAGCAGCCGTCTTCCTGCAAGCGGCCCTGTTTCACGTGAAACAGGGCCGTGCGCCGTTCAGGGCGTGTGACGCGGTCGGCCTACTCAGAGCTGGAGCTTGAAGCCCGTGTGCGAGGCCGTGAAACCGAGGCGCTCGTAGAAGCGGTGGGCGTCGGTACGGGTCTTGTCCGAGGTGAGCTGCACCAGGTGACATCCCTGCTGCCGGGACTCGTCGATGGCCCATGCGACGAGCTGCGTACCCAGGCCGCTGCCTCGTTCGTCGCCATGGATGCGCACACCTTCGATGATCGAACGGACGGCGCCGCGTCGGGACAGTCCCGGGACGATCGTCAGCTGGAGCGTGCCGACGACACGGTCGTCGCGGACGGCGACCACCAACCGCTGATTCGGATCGGCCCTGAGTCGTTCGAACGCGGCCCTGTACGGCCCCAGATCGTCCGGTGATTCGCGCTGAGCGCCCAGCGGGTCGTCGGCGAGCATCGCGACGACCGCGGGGATGTCCTCGGCGGTGGTGGGGCGTATTTCGAGATCTCCCATGACCGCACTCTAGAACCGCTCTAGGCGGGCACCGGCGCCTTCAGTGTCTCCACCGCCCGCACCAGCGGGGCAAGCTCGGGGTTGGTGGCCGCCGCGTCGAGGGCCTCGCGCAGGGCGGCGTCATTGGTGGGCCGTGCCTCGTCCAGCAGGTGCAGGCCCGCCGCGGTGACATTGGTGTAGATGCCGCGCCGGTCGGTGGGGCAGAGGTAGCGCTCGAGCAGGCCCCGGTCCTCGAGTCGGGTGACCAGCCGGGTGGTCGCGCTCTGACTGAGGACGACGGCGTCGGCGACCTGCTTCATCTGCAGATGCCCCCCGTCGCCGTCGTGCTGCCGGCTGAGCACGTCGAGCAGGGAGTACTCGCGCACGCTCAGGTCGTGCCCGGTCTGCAGCGCGCGCTCGATGTGTGCCTCGATCCTCCCGTGCAGCAGGGAGAGTGCGCACCAGCCCTGGGAGAGGGCGGTGAGCGCGGGGTCCGTCGCTGTCATGTGGTTCCTCCGTCCAGGAGTGGCTGACTCAAGAGTAGACCAGCTTCGCAATAGTCATCGCTTGCATATTGCCCGCGTGTGCAATTATTGTGACCGAAACCAAAGCGCTCCTGCAACTACTTGGGAAGGTTCCCTCCATGCCTCTCGCGCTTCTGGCCCTCGCGATCGGGGCCTTCGGGATCGGAACGACCGAGTTCGTGATCATGGGCTTGCTGCCCGAGGTCGCGAGCGACTACGGGGTCTCCATCCCCACCGCCGGCTACCTGGTGACCGGGTACGCGCTCGGTGTGATGTTCGGCGCCCCGCTGATGACCGTCCTCGGCACCAAGATTCCGCGCAAGCGGATGCTGATGCTGCTGATGGGCCTGTTCATCGTCGGCAACCTGCTCTCCGCCCTCGCGCCCACGTTCTCCGTCATGCTCATCGGCCGGGTGGTCGCCTCGCTCGCCCACGGCGCCTTCTTCGGCATCGGATCGGTCGTGGCGGCCGGTCTCGTCGCCCCGGACAAGAAGGCCGGTGCCATCGCGATGATGTTCACCGGCCTGACCGTCGCCAATGTCGTCGGCGTGCCGCTGGGCACGCTGATCGGGCAGACCGCCGGGTGGCGCGTCACCTTCGCCGTCGTCGCCGCGCTCGGAGTCGTCGGCCTGGCCGGGGTCGCCAAGCTGGTCCCCGACGTGCCCAGGGCCGAAGGCGTACGGCTGCGCCACGAAATGGCCGCGTTCAAGAACGTACAGGTCCTGCTGGCCATGTCCATGACCGTCCTCGGCTTCGGCGGGGTCTTCGCGGCCATCACCTACATCGCGCCGATGATGACCCATGTCGCGGGCTTCGCCGACGGCTCGGTCACCTGGCTGCTGGTTCTCTTCGGCCTCGGCATGGTGGGCGGCAACCTCGTCGGCGGTCGGTTCGCCGACCGTGCCCTGATGCCCATGCTGTACATCTCTCTGGGCGCCCTGTCCGTCGTGCTTGCCCTCTTCACCCTCACCGCGCACGACAAGATCGCGTCCGCCGTGACCGTCGTCCTGATCGGGGCCCTCGGCTTCGCCACCGTCCCACCGCTGCAGAAGCGCGTCCTGGACCACGCCCACGGGGCCCCGACGCTGGCCTCCGCGGTGAACATCGGCGCCTTCAACCTCGGCAACGCGCTCTCCGCCTGGCTCGGCGGTGTCGTCATCGCCGCGGGCCTCGGATACACCGCCCCCAACTGGGTCGGCGCCGTGCTCGCCGCGGCCGCGCTGGTCCTCGCCGTCCTCTCGGCCGCCCTGGAGCGGCGCGGCAGTACTCCCGGCACGGTCGTCGCGGGTTCGATGCCCGCCGAACAGCCGACCGCCACCGTCCACCACTGACCGACCCACCCCGGCCCGTGGGCCGCACGGCCAGGGCCGTCCCACGCCCCACGGCCGGACACCGCCTCGACGACCACCGAGGCACCGCTCCACTCGGCACAACCAAGGAGAAAAACCCATGAGCACCACCGCTGTCGCCCCGCTGACGATCCAGGACGCCGAAGAGCTCGTCACCGCGGCCCACCGAGCCGCCGAGACAGCCGGTGTCACCGTCAGCGTCACGGTCCTCGACGCCGGAGGCCACCTGCTCGCCTTCCGGCGCGACGACCGCGCCGTGCTGATCTCCGGCGAGACCAGCACGCGCAAGGCCTACACGGCGCTCCAGCTGAACGCCCCGACCGCTGACCTCGTCGACGCCGTGCGGCCCGGAGGCCTCTTCCACACCCTGCCCACCGCCCTCGACCGTCCGCTGCTGTTCATCGCGGGCGGCGTGCCCGTGCACCGCGAGGGCCGGCTGATCGGTGCGATCGGGGTCGGCGGCGGTGCGCCCGAGCAGGACCACGGCTTCGCCTCGGCCGCCGTGCGGGCGCTCGCCTGACCCGGGCCCGGCGCTCACGGCACGAACCGTGCCGGGGTCAGCCCGCCGCCACCGTCAGCGGCGCGAACCGCCGAGTCCAGTCCCCGGGCAACTCGGTGATCCCACAGGTCATGACCGCGTTGGGGGCGACCCTGGAGAGGCCGCGCTCCTTCACCCACGCCAGCAGTTCCTCGTGCCGTACGTCGATGTCCGTGCGCAGCGGCCGGTCGGTGCGGGCGGCGAGCGAGCCGATCAGGGCCTTGGCCGTCTCGGTGTCACGCGCGATCAGCGGGCCCACCACATGGGTGTCCATGTTCGGCCAGGCCGCGGCGTACCCGGTGATCCGGCCGTCCTCCTCGGCGACACGCAGCTGGTCGGCGAAGGCGGGCAGCCGCGTGACGATGTGGGTGCGGTCGGCGCCGAACACCTCCTCGTCGAGCCGGAGGATCGCGGGGAGGTCCTCGGCGGTGGCGGCGCGCGTTGCGGTCCTCGGTTCCGGCCCGCCGGGGACGAAGCGGCCGCGCACCATCTCCGCCCCGCCCGTCACCTTGAAGCCGAGCTCCTCGTAGAGCGGCCGGCCGAACGGCGTCGCGTGCAGGGTCAGCGCAACGGTGCCCAGAGCGGAGAGGATGTGGCGCATCAGACGGCGTCCGACACCCTGGCGGGCGTGCCGCTCGGCGACCAGCACCATGCCGATGGCGGCGAGCGCCGGGTGCTCCCGCGTCCCGTACTCGGTGACGGTGCAGGCGGCGACGAGACCGCCGTCGGGGTCGTCGATGCCGTATCCCTTTCCGGCCGTAAGGAGGAATCCCCACTTGTGCTCCTCACGCGGCCACCCCCGGTCCTCGGAAAGGTCGGCGCAGGCGGTGAGATCGCGGAGCGTCAGACGGCGGATCGGAGCAGAGGCGAGGAAAGGTGTCGGCACGCAGGTCAGGCTGTCCGACGGGGGCCGTCCGCGTCCACCTCTTTCCGGTGGAAGATGCGGGCTTTCGGCCAAGCCGGTTCAGCCGAGGTCGGAAGCGTGCAGGGCACGCACCCCCTCGATGTTGCCGTCCAGGTAATGCCGCAGCGACAGCGGCACGAGGTGGACGGAGGCGATCCCGACCCGGGTGAAGGGCACTCTGACGATCTCGTACTCACCGGCGGGCTCGTCGACCTCGGGACCGTGCCGCAGGGCCGGGTCCATGGATTCCAGGTGGCAGACGAAGAAGTGCTGCACTTTCACGCCGGTCGCGCCGCCGTCCTCGCCGATGTGCTCCACGGTGTCCACGAAGCAGGGCACCACGTCGCTGATCTTGGCGCCGAGTTCCTCGTACACCTCGCGGTGCAGGGCGTCCACGACGGTGGTGTCGTCCGGCTCCACCCCGCCGCCCGGAGTGACCCAGTAGGGATCGACGCCGGGCTTGGTCCGCTTGATCAGGATCAGGTGGTCCCCGTCCAGCAGGACGGCGCGAGCGGTGCGCTTGACCACGGGTCGGACGGTCATGGGAGAAATGTGGCCCGGCTGGTTCCACGTGAAACATCGTGCCGTGTACCCGGTGGGAGAGTCCGCCGGCTCAGTTCCAGTCGGCAGCCGCGCGCAGCAACGCCTCGTGGGCCCGGGCGATGTGCGCCAGCGCCAACGTGCCGGTGCGCACCACCAGGAAGTACGTCCGCAGCGGCGGCACCGGGGGATCGTGCAGGGCGACGACGTCCCCGCGCTCCAGCGCCTCCGCGCACAGATAGCGGGGCAGGACGGCGAGGCCCGCGCCCGCCACCGTGCAGGTGAGAACCGCACGCAGGTCAGGGGCGACGACCGTGGCCGGGCCGGGCGGACGGGCGTCGAAGACGGAGGCCCAGTAGCGGGCGACGAAGGGCAGCGACTCGTGCACCTCGACCACGGGGACGCGGTCGAGAGCGGGCGCATCGGTGGCGCGGAGCTCTTCGACACCCGCACGCTCCGCCCAGTCGGGTGCGGCGACCAGGACGTGCATCTCGTCGCAGAGCGGAGTCGCCGTGAGCAGCGGGCCGCGGGGACGAGCCGTGGCGATGGCCAGATCGTGATGCCCGGCGGCCAGGCCTTCCAGCGCCTCCTCGGCGTTCCCGAACGAGGCGCGCAGGGCGAAGGCCCGGCCGTCCTCGCCGGTGAGCTCGGTGAGCGCGGACAGTGCTCGTTCGGCGGTGAACTCGGGTGGTCCGGCCATGTGCAGGGTGCGCAGGGAGGAGTCGTCCGTCAGCCCGGTCTCGGCGATCTCCACCAGGGCGTCGAGATGCGGTGCGGTCTTGTGGGCGAGTTCGTCGCCGATGGTCGTCGGGGTCACGCCGCGGGCCTGCCGGAGGAAGAGCGGGCGGCCGAGCTGGCGCTCCAGCGTGCGGATCTGCGAGGTGACGGCGGGCTGGGAGAGGCCGAGCAGAGCAGCCGCGCGGGTGAAGGAACCAGCCCGGTGCACAGTGACGAAGGTGCGGAGCAAGGCCAGATCCACGAAAACGCGTCCCCTCTTCTGCTCTTCTCCAGCCCCCGGCCGGGCCCCACCATAAATATGTCGATAGGGCGCTGTCGCTACTGTGATTGGACACTGACACTGAGTCAACTAGCCTTAATCGCGCGGTTCTTCGCGCACGGAACCGGAGGACGGTCCGAGCCACGAGGGGGGAGGCTCGGACCGTCCGTGCGCCGGCGTCAGTCCACCGTTTCGTCCAGCGCGCGCAGCAGGTCCGCCACCAGGTCCTCCGGGTCCTCCGCGCCGACCGAGAGGCGGATGAAGCCCTCCGGCACCGCGTCACCGCCCCAGCGCCCGCGCCGCTCCGCGGTGGACCGCACCCCGCCGAAGCTCGTCGCACCCTCGACGAGGTGCAGGGCGTCGAGGAAACGATCGGCACGCGCGCGCGAGGGCAGCGTGAAGGAGACGACACAGCCGTAGCGCAGCATCTGCCGGGAGGCGACCTTGTGGGACGGGTCGTCGGGCAGCCCGGGGTAGCGCAGGTCGGTGATCTCGGGCCGCGCCCGGAGCGCCTCGGCCACCCTGAGCGCGGTGGCGTCCTGCCGGTCCACCCGCAGCTGGAGAGTGGCGATCGAACGGTGCGCGAGCCACGCCTCCATGGGCCCGGGAATCGCACCGACGATCTTGCGCCAGCGCCGTACGGCGGCCATCGCTCCGGCGTCGCGGCCGGCCACGTAGCCGAGGAGGACGTCGCCGTGGCCGGTGAGCTGCTTGGTGCCGCTGGCCACCGAGAAGTCGGCGCCGAGCTCCAGCGGCCGCTGCCCGAGCGGGGTGGCGAGGGTGTTGTCGACGGCGACCAGGGCGCCGCGCGCGTGTGCCGCCTCGGCGAGCCGTCGTATGTCGCACACGTCGAGACCAGGGTTGGACGGCGTCTCGATCCACAGCAGCTTCGCCCCGTCCAGGACGTCGAGCTGGGCGTCCTGGCCGGTCGGCGCGGTGCGCACCTCGATGCCGTACGCCTCCAGCTGCGCGCGGACCAGCGGCAGGGCCTGGTAGCCGTCGTCGGGCAGGACGGCCGTGTCGCCGGCGCGCAGCTGGGAGAAGAGCACCGAGGAGATCGCGGCCATGCCCGAGGCGAAGACGAGTGTCTCCACGTCGGCCTCCCCGGGCGCCTCCAGCTCGCCGATGGCGCTCTCGAGACGGGTCCAGGTCGGGTTCTCGTCGCGGCCGTAGGTGTACGGGCCGGTGGGGTCGCCCGGCAGGTGGAAGTGGGCGGCGAACACCGGGCCGGGCAGGGTGGGCTCGTGCTTGACGGGTTCGGGCAGCCCGGCCCGCACCGCGCGCGTGCCGTCACCCGGGCCCGAAGCGGCTTTCTCCGTGCCCGCACCGACCCTGTCGTTCGTAGCGGAATCGCTCATGCCGCCCGTCCTTCCACTTGCTCGCGTACCGCGGCGAGCAGTCCGGTGCTCGCCGCCTCCACCATCTCAAGGCATTCCTCGAAGCCGTCCCGGCCCCCGTAGTACGGGTCCGGGACGTCCAGGTCGCCGTCCTCGGCGGCGGGGTCGTACGACCGCAGCAGACGCACCTTGGCCGCGTCCCGCTCCGTGGGGGCGAGACGCCGCAGGGCCCTCAGGTGTCCGGCGTCGAGGGCGACGACCAGGTCGAGGCGGGAGAACCAGGACTGCTGGAACTGCCGGGCCGTGTGGTCGAGGTCGTAGCCGTGGTCCGCCAGGACGGCCACGGTGCGCGGGTCCGCGCCCTCGCCCTCGTGCCAGCCGCCGGTGCCGGCGCTGTCGGCCTCGACGAGGTCGTCGAGCCCGGCGTCCGCCACGCGTGCGTGGAAGACGGCCTCGGCCATCGGGGAGCGGCAGATGTTGCCCGTGCACACGAAACAGACGCGGTAGGTCATCGGGATCAGTCCCCGTCGGGCAGGAACGCGTTGAGGGCCCAGGAGACGATCGAGATGATCAGGCCGCCCAGGACGGCGGTCCAGAACCCGTCGACGTGGAAGCTCACGTCGAGCTTGTCGGCCACCCAC
Source organism: Streptomyces violaceorubidus (assembly GCF_000717995.1). GTDB lineage: Bacteria > Actinomycetota > Actinomycetes > Streptomycetales > Streptomycetaceae > Streptomyces > Streptomyces violaceorubidus. The sequence continues at coordinate 103,328 of NZ_JODM01000026.1, read as the reverse complement.
GACGTGAGCAAGAGCATCAGCGCGTTGACCACCAGCGTGAACAGGCCGAGGGTCAGGATGAACAGCGGGAAGGTCAGCACCTGCACGATCGGCTTCACCACCATGTTGACCAGGCCGAACACCAGGGCCACCACGATCAGGGTGACCGCCTTCTCCCCGGTGCTGCCCCCGGTCAGGGTGATCTTGTCGAGCAGCCACACGGCGACCGCGAGGGCGCCCGCGTTGGCGATCGTCTTGACTAGGAAATTCTTCATGTGTCTGATCGTGGCAGACGCGATCGGGCACGAACGGTGAGGCAGGGGCGGACGAGGCGATGAAGGCATTCCGGCTGGACGAACTGGAGGCGGAGCGCGCCGCCAACGACGGTGCCTATCTGCAGTTCCTGCGGGAGCGGAACATGTCGGTCGGCCTGTACGCCCTCGACGCGGGGACGACCGACCCGCAGAAGCCGCACGCGCAGGACGAGGTGTACCTCGTGGTGAGCGGCCGGGCCGCGATCACCGTCGGCATGGAGACCACCCAGGTCGCCCGCGGCAGCGTGGTCTACGTGCCGGCCGGGGTGGCCCACAAGTTCCATCACATCAGCGAGGACCTGCGGGTTCTCGTGGTGTTCTCTCCCCCGGAGAGCTGAGGCCCGGCCCCAGGGTTCCCTAGGGGATCGGTCAGGGGCAGACAAGGGACGTGGGGCCCCTGTCGTGGCGCTCGCGGCCCTAGCATCGAGTGCAGGACGCCGGAGGACTCACTCAGGACTCCTCAGGACACCCCAGGATTCCCGAAAGGTAAGGGCTAGGGCGATGCGAGAGATCTTCACGGGACTGCCGTGGTGGGTGAAGTGGATCGCGGTGCCGGTCATCGCCCTGGTCGTGTTCGGCGGACTGATCGCCAGCGTGGTCGGGTTCGTGATCGGACTGCTGTTCAAGCTGCTGGTCTTCGTCGCGCTCGTCGGCGGACTGATCTACGTCGTACGCAAGTTCACGTCGAGCTCGTCGTCGCGCAGCGACTGGTGAGAGCCGTGGGACACCGGTGGCGGTAACAGGAACCACCGGTTCCCTCGGGCGAGGGAAGTTTCCCGGACGGGCCGTCGGTGAGCGGTGACCGGCGGTTAGAGTCCGGAACTCCACGTGGGGGCGACCCCGCGAACGGCGCACACCCCCACCCGTGTTCTCCGCACGGGCTGCCACCTCGCGTTCCGGGAGTGACCCTTGGCCACGGCCGACACCGCATTCGCTCAGCTGCACAGCCTCCCCGTGCAGCCCTGCTCGACGCCCGGGACACCTCCCGCACCGTCCTCCGCCGACCCGCCTTCCGCGACGCTGATCGGCTCCGTGCAGCGGGCGGTGCGCCTGCTCGAGTGCGTCGCCGAGCACCACTACGGAGCCCCCGCCAAGCAACTGGCCCGAGAGACGGGGCTGGCGCTGCCCACGGCGTACCACCTGCTGCGCACCCTGGTGCACGAGGGGTATCTGCGCCGGGAGAAGGGCCTGTTCTTCCTCGGCGAGGCCGCCGAGCGGCTGGGCAGCAGCGGGGCCGAGCAGAAACGTCGCAGCACGGTGGTGGACACCATGGCGCGCTGGCGGGACGCGATCGGCGTCCCCGTGTACTACGCCATGTACCGGGACGGCGAGATCGAGGTTATGTGCGTCTCCGACACCCCGGGCAATCCGGCGGTCGATGAGTGGGCGGACTTCCGCGAGACGGGGCACGCGCACGCCATCGGGCAGTGCCTGCTCTCCCAACTCGACGAGGACGCCCGCCACGACCATCTGGACCGTTACCCGGTGCAGCCGCTCACGCCGTACACGGTGCGTGACGGACACAGCCTGCTGAGGCGGCTGGAACGCCTGCGCCGGATGGCTCCGGTGATCGAACGTCAGGAGTACGCACTGGGGACGGTCTGCGCGGCGATCCCGATCACCGTCGGCACCACGGCCGCCACGATGGCCATCTCACTGCCCCTCCACCAGGCGGACCGGCTGCTGCCCGCGGCGCAGCGCCTGCAGCACGAAGTGGGGCGGCGTCTGGGCTCGCTCGCCCTCTCTATCAGTATCTGAAAACTCACTCCTTGTGATCTGGTGTGTACGTTGAGCAAGATGCCATCAGTGTTAGAGGTTTGATTCCCGGACAGTCGACGGCGAATGACGGGGTAGGCGAATGGGCGAGTCCGTACAGGCAGAGGTCATGATGAGCTTTCTCGTGTCCGAGGAACTGTCTTTCCGCATCCCGGTGGAACTGCGCTACGAGACCCGGGATCCCTATGCCGTACGCCTGACCTTCCATCTGCCCGGAGACGCGCCGGTGACCTGGGCCTTCGGCAGGGAGTTGCTGGTCGACGGAGTGGGCCGGCCGTGCGGTGACGGTGATGTGCGCATCGCACCGGTCGACCCCGAGCCACTGGCCGAGGTGCTGATCCGCCTCCAGGTCGGCAGCGACCAGGCGCTGTTCCGTTCCTCGGCCGCGCCCCTCGTGGCCTTCCTCGACCGTACCGACAAGCTGGTGCCCCTCGGTCAGGAGGGTGCGCTCGCCGACTTCGACAGCCATCTCGACGAAGCCCTGGACCGCATCCTGGCGGAGGAACAGAGCGCGGGCTGAACCGTTACGGCAGTCCCGAGGCGGTGGCGTAACGCTTCGCCGGGCGCCTCAGCGCTTACGGCGACGGCCCCGCCCCCCACGTGCCGGAGCACCCGTACCCGCAGCCGCCGTGGCTCCTGCCGCCGGGGCCGCTCCTTGGGCCGGCCGGTCCGCCGAGACGACCAGGGCGGCGAGGGCCGTGGTAACCGGCACGGACGCCACCAGGCCGATCGAGCCGACCAGCGTCCGCACGATCTCCTCCGCGACCAGTTCGCTGTTGGCGACCGTTCCCACCCCGCTCTGCGCGATCGAGAACAGCAGCAGCAGGGGCAGCGCGGCGCCCGCATAGGCCAGGACGAGCGTGTTCACGACCGAGGCGATGTGGTCGCGGCCGATGCGGATGCCCGCGCGGTACAGGCCGCGCCAGCCCATCGTCGGGTTGGCCTCGTGCAGTTCCCAGACCGCCGACGTCTGGGTGACCGTCACGTCGTCGAGGACACCGAGCGAACCGATGATGACCCCGGCGAGGAGCAGACCGCTCATGTCGATCGACGGGTACAGGCCGTGGATGAGGCCGGTGTTGTCGTCCGTGTTGCCGGTGAGCGCGGCCCAGCCGATGAAGAGCGACCCGAGCACACCGATGAGCAACAGCGAGATCAAGGTGCCGAGCACCGCCACGGATGTGCGGGCCGACAGCCCGTGGCACAGGTACAACGCGATCAGCATGATGGCGCTGGACCCGATCACCGCCACGACCAGTGGGTTCGAGCCCTGCAGGATGGCGGGCAGGATGAAGAAGTTCAGCAGCAGGAAGCTGAGGGCCAGCGACACCAGTGCCATCAGGCCGCGCAGCCGTCCGACGACCACGACGGCGAGGGCGAAGATGCCCGCCAGGAGGGCCAGGGGGAGCCGGCGGTTGATGTCGGTCACCGAGTACTGCAGGTCCTTGGGCGCGGAGGGCTCGTAGGCGACCACCACCTCCTGGCCCTCGTGCAACTGCCGTGACTGGTCCGGCTGCACGATCTCCTCGAACGTACGGCCCTTGTCGTCGCCGGTGTCGACGCGGATGGTCGCCCGCTTGCACTCGCCCTTCGCCTGCTGCACCGCGGAGGAGCCCTCGGCGGTCGACGTGTCGCCGGTCGGGGTGCCGCCCGAGGCGTTGACGGACTGGCAGCTCAGCTCCACCACCTTGGTGACGGTGGCCTGCTGTGTCTGGCGGTCGAAGCCGACCCCGGTGCGCTCGTGCGGCGGTGCGCCGCCCGGCCACAGCACCGCGAGTCCGACCAGCACGGCCGCGGCGAAGGGGATCAGGATCGCGGCGATGACCTTCCGCAGATGCCGGGAGACGGGGGCCGCCGGACCGTGCGCGTGCGAGTGCCCGTGTCCGCCGCCGGCACCGTGACCGTCGCCGGAACCGTACCCGCCTCCCGCACCGTGCCCGTGGTCACCCGCACCGTGACCGTGACCAGCCTCGTGTCTGCCGTCGTTCGCGCCGTGAGCGACGACGGGGACGTGGCCGGCTGTCCGGCCGTCGCCCCCTTCGGCGTTCGGCCCGCGGCGGGGTCGGTGCGGCGGGAAGGAGGGGGGCTGCGGTGTGGTCACCGCCCGATCATCGCAAGAACAAGGGGGGCCCTCTGTTCACCGCGCCCGAATGGGCGTTAGCGTGGAGGCACCTTTGTACACGCGGGAGCTCGGAGCACCGGGCTGAGAGGGCGCTGACCTCCGTCCCAGCGATGTTTCACGGGAAACGTCACCGAAGTCGAGTGATGTATCCCACGACGCGTCGCCAGACGGAATCCGCTGCGTCGACCGCCGAACCTGTTACCGGGTAATGCCGGCGTAGGGAGTAGGTCTCATGACCATCAAGGACGCACGCACGCCTGTCTCCGCACAGAACTCCGCAGCGAACTCCACGCGGAAATCCGCGCAGGAGGACACCGCGGAGACCGCGGAAACCGGGAAGTCCATCGGCTGGCACAAGGCGTATGTCGAGGGCTCGCGCCCCGATCTGCGGGTGCCGGTCCGTCAGGTGCACCTCACCAACGGGCAGTCGGTCACGCTGTACGACACCTCGGGCCCGTACACCGATCCACTCGTCGACACCGATGTGCGCCGGGGCCTCGCGCCGCTGCGGGAGAACTGGATCATTGCCCGCGGTGACACCGAGGAGTACGCGGGCCGTCCCGTCCGTCCCGAGGACGACGGAATCAAGCACACCTCGCCGCGCGGCGGTCTGCGCAACCTCGACGCCGTCTTCCCCGGACGCCCGCGCCAGCCGCGCCGGGGCCGGGACGGCAACGCGGTGACGCAGCTCGCGTACGCACGCCGGGGCGAGATCACGCCGGAGATGGAGTACGTGGCCGTCCGGGAGAACGTCTCGCCGGAGGTGGTCCGCGAGGAGATCGCCGCAGGACGTGCGGTGCTCCCCGCCAACGTCAACCACCCCGAGATCGAGCCGATGATCATCGGCAAGCGGTTCCTGGTGAAGGTCAACGCCAACATAGGCAACTCGGCGGTGACGTCCTCCATCGAGGAGGAGGTGGACAAGATGACGTGGGCGACCCGGTGGGGCGCCGACACGGTCATGGACCTCTCCACCGGCCGCAACATCCACACCACCCGCGAGTGGGTCCTGCGCAACTCCCCCGTGCCCATCGGGACCGTGCCGCTCTATCAGGCCCTGGAGAAGGTCGACGGCCGGGCCGAGGAACTGACCTGGGAGATCTACAAGGACACCGTGATCGAGCAGGCCGAGCAGGGTGTGGACTACATGACGGTCCACGCGGGCGTGCGCCTGCCCTACGTACCGCTGACCGCGAACCGCAAGACCGGCATCGTCTCGCGCGGCGGCTCGATCATGGCGGCATGGTGCCTGGCGCACCACAAGGAGTCGTTCCTGTACGAGAACTTCGAGGAACTCTGCGAGATCCTCGCCGCCTACGACGTCACGTACTCCCTCGGCGACGGCCTGCGGCCGGGGTCGATCGCGGACGCCAACGACGAAGCCCAGTTCGCCGAGTTGCGCACTCTCGGGGAACTCAACCGGATCGCCAAGCGTTGCAACGTACAGACCATGATCGAGGGCCCGGGACATGTCCCGATGCACAAGATCAAGGACAACATCGACCTTCAGCAGGAGATCTGCGATGAAGCTCCGTTCTATACGCTCGGCCCGCTGACGACGGACGTCGCGCCGGCGTACGACCACATCACCTCCGGCATCGGTGCCGCGATGATCGCCTGGTGGGGCACGGCCATGCTCTGCTACGTCACGCCCAAGGAACACCTGGGCCTGCCCAACCGTGACGACGTCAAGACCGGCGTCATCACCTACAAGATCGCCGCCCATGCCGCCGACCTCGCCAAGGGGCATCCAGGTGCGCAGGAGTGGGACGACGCGCTGTCCGACGCCCGGTTCGAGTTCCGGTGGGAGGACCAGTTCAACCTGGCCCTCGACCCGGAGACGGCGCGGGCGTTCCACGACGAGACCCTGCCTGCCGAGCCCGCCAAGACGGCCCACTTCTGCTCCATGTGCGGGCCCAAGTTCTGCTCGATGAAGATCAGTCAAAGCATCACAGAGCAGTTCGGTGGCACGGCGGCCGCGGGGGCGACGGCTGAGGAGGTCGCTGAGGGGATGCTCCAGAAGTCGAGGGAGTTCGCGGAGCGCGGGAACCGGGTGTACCTGCCGATGGTGGACTGAGGGAGTGAGCGGGTGGCGGGGCGGCGCCTGATGTGAACGGCGCTGCCCGGCCCCCGGGCAGCACCACAGTGTTGCGCAGGAGCAGCCGCGCTCCGTGGTGAAGAGCCCCTTTGGTATGTGGTCGCACCGCTCGTACGGTCGTGGGCGTGATGAACATCGTTGGCGAGCCGCGCAGGCTCGGAGTTCCCGGGCCTGCAGCGAGGTTGCGGTTCGAGACAGAGCTTCAGGAACTGGGGTCGGCACCGCGGCGCAGGTTGCTGGTGCTCGACGGGAATCCCGCGTTCGAGCTTTCCCCGTGGTGTGGGACGTGTCAGTTTTTGTTTCAGCGGCTTGAGGGCGCCAGCGGGACGCTGTCATTGGCAGGCATGCAAGAACTCCTCGCCGGACAGGTCTCCGTGCTGGACGACGGCATCCTGGTGGCATTCGGCTCCTTGCTGCCGGAAGGCGAGTACCTGCCGCTGTTGCTTCGGGTCGAGCCACGGTTGGTGACTCCAGGGCAGGACGGCGACTACTTCAGCAATGAGCAAGTGGCCACCTGGGGTCCCGACCAGTTCTGGGGCCTTCCGGAGCATCCCCGCACGCCGTATTACCGCACGTTCGAGACGGTGATCGACGAGACCGCACATCTCTATGAGTTCGTCGTACCGATGGTTCCTCCACTCTGGAACGACCGGGATCGGGTCGCGGAGTACGTCGAGTGGATGGGGCAGGGGATGGTGCCGACAGCAGTCGCGGTGTCGACGCTGGATCTCTGTCAGCCTGCGTTGAGCCCCCAGGCGACGGACGAGTACGAGCACTGGGGGCTGACACATTTTCTGCTCGACGGCCATCACAAGCTGGAGGCGGCAGCATCGGCCGGACGTACCGTGCAGCTCTTGTCGCTCCTGGCCTTGGACGAGAGCCTGTCCAGCCCCGACGACCACCGCAGATTGGGAGCCCTGCGCTCACAGAGCAGCCTGAGCCGCGCGGCTCGGCCTCCACACTGACCTGAGCAAAGCGTCTGGTTCCGTTACTCGCGCCGGCAACCGCGTATCCCTGCCCATCGCGGACCGAGCGCACCGGCGCCGGGGGAGGGACGAGCGGCAGAGTCGGCCCTCTCCCCGCCGACGGGTCCCGCTCGGCAGACTGGACGCATGACAGCCACCTCCCTGAGCAAGGGTGCCAACGTCGCCGTCGACTCCCCCGCGGTGCGCGCCGAACTCGTGTGGTCCGCCGGGCCGGGCGTTCCCGAGGTCGACGCCTCCGCGCTGCTGCTCACCTCGGCCGGACGGGTGCGGGACGACGGTGACTTCGTCTTCTACAACCAGCCCCGCCACGCCTCCGGCGCGGTGGGCCACCTGGGCAAGCGGGTCGGCCCCGGCGCGGAGGCGGGAGTGACGACCGATGCCGTCGAGGTGGACCTGCGGTCGGTCGAGCCGGTGGTCGAACGCATCGTCCTGTGCGCCTCGGCGGACGGCGGTTCCTTCGGCCGGGTTCCGGGGCTGTCGCTGAGGTTGCTGGACGCCGCCACCGGCTCGGAACTGGCCCGGTTCGACATCTCGGCCGGGACGGAGACCGCGCTGGTCGGCGGCGAGTTGTACCGGCGCCGGGGAGCGTGGAAGTTCCGTGCGGTCGGACAGGGGTACGCCTCCGGGCTCGCGGGGCTGGCGACCGACTTCGGCATCACCGTGGACGACGACGCCTCCCCGGAGACGGCCGCGCCCCAGACCTCCGCCCCGTCGGCGGCTGCCCCGGCTGCCCCGGCCGCCCCGGCCGCCCCGGCCGCCCCGGCGGCCCCGGCCGCCCCGGCAGCCCCGGCGGCCCCGGCGGCCCCTCCGACGGCTCCCCCGGCGCCCACCGCGTCGGCCGCCACACCGGTGCCGCCACCGTCGCCGCCCCACGCCCCGGCCCCGGCAGCCCCCGGCCCCCGTCTCACCCAGGGCGAGGACCGCCTGCCCGTGGACATGCGCAAGCGGCTGTCCCTGCGCAAGGAGCAGGTCGCGCTCAGCCTGACCAAGCACGGCGCGGCCGGTATCACCGCGCGCGTCATCCTCGTACTGGACGCCTCCGGGTCCATGTCCTTCCTCTACTCCAAGGGCGTCGTCGCGGACGTCGTGGAGCGGATGGCCGCCGTCGCCGCGCAGTTGGACGACGACGGGGAGATGCAGGCATGGACCTTCGCCTCCAACCCGGCGCGCCTGCCCGACCTGCGCCTGGGCGAGCTGCCCGAGTGGCTGCGGCTGCACGTGCGCGTGGGGGAGATCAGCCTGTTCCGGCGGGGCAGGAAGAAGGGTCTGCACCCCGAACAGGCCGACATGCGGGCGGTCGGCATCCAGAACGAGGAGCAGAAGGTGATCGCCGAGGTCCGGGCCTTCGTCCGGGACAACCCGGCACCGGCCCCGACCTTGGTGCTGTTCTTCTCCGACGGCGGTGTCTACCGCAACGCCGAGATCGAGCGTGAGCTGCGGGAGGCCGTGGAGGAACCGCTCTTCTGGCAGTTCGTGGGGCTCGGGCGCGCCAACTACGGGGTGCTGGAGCGGTTCGACACCCTGCCGGGGCGCCGCGTCGACAACGTCGGCTTCTTCGCCGTCGACGACATCGGCACCGTACCGGACCCGGAGCTGTACGACCGGCTGCTGTCCGAGTTCCCCTCCTGGATCACTGCCGCCGGCCGGGCGGGCATCCTCTGAAACGCTGCCCGCCCGTGCCGGTGACTACTCGGGGCGGTGTTCGGGGCCACCGAAGTCCGGGCTGCTGTAGTCCGGACTCGAGTAGCTCGGACGGGGGCCCGCGTCGGGGCCGCCGTCGGGGCTGGTGAACCCGGGACGGCCGTAGCCGAGGTGCGGCATACGGCTGCCCCTCGGGGTCGCCGGTTCCGTGCGGTTGAGTGCTGCCGTGCCCGGTTCGCTGAGCGCCTCCCGCAGGAAGGGCAGGATGCCCCGTTCGAGCAGTGCCTCGTGCCAGGCTTCCCTGGCGCGGGCCACCTCCTCGTCATGGGCGCTGTAGAGGCCGGACTCGGCGGAGGGTCGGTTGCGCAGAGCCGTGAGCAGCAGTCCCACCGCGGCGACGAGGATCGCCACCGCGGTCACGGCGCCGAACACCCATCCCGTGGTGAGCATGGTCCGCGCGAAGGTCTGCCCCGGGTCGAGCATCTTCAGCAGGTAGCCGACCAGCAGGAATATCGCCGCGGCGGTACCGGCCAGGACCGGTGCCAGGACGGAGACGACGGCGACGGCCCCCGCGCCGGTCGCCTCGGCCATCTCGCCCATGGTGGCGGCGAGTCCTCCCGCGCCCGTGCCCTGCTCCTGGGAGCCGGACTCGCGCGGGGCGGACGAGGGGGCAGAGGGCGCCGGGTGGCGCAGTTCCTCGCGGGCCTTCACATAGTGCTGGTACTCGGTCGTGGCCGCCGCCGTGATGAGGGCGGTGGCGTTGAGTGCCATGGTGCGCAGTTGTTCGGGGTTGAGCCGCTGACCGACCGCGGCCAACTCCGGGCGGTGTGGTGCGGAGCGCAGCGCCTCGTCGAGGATCCGCTCGTACTCTTGGCGGTCCTCGTTCAACAGGTGCTGCGGAACGCTGTTCATGTGCATCCCCCGATGCTCCGTAGGGCTTGGGGCTCGCATGCCAACGAGCCGTCGGGCAGAAACGGAGGGGAGCCTGCTACGGATAAGCCGATGGTAGAGCGGTGACGGTGGAGGGTGACAGGGGGTTTCCAGAAATTGGGTCCCGGTCTGTACGGACGGTACCGCCGCGAAACCCGTCCGGGGAACGCTCAGACGTCCAGCGGAAGTTGCTGGACCAGCAGTTTTCCGGCCATGGTCACGCCGCCGTCCATCGCGATGGCCAGGCCGTCGGCGTAGACGTGCGGTCCCTCGATCACGGTACGGGTGTCGTCCTCGCCGTCCTCGGAGCCGACTTCGCCCAGCAGATAGGGGATGGGGCTGTGGCCGTGAACGATCCGGGTGCCGCCGTACGTGTCGAGCAGCGAACGCACCGCGTCGGCGCCGCCCTCGTCACGGAAGGAGAAGCGCTTGGTGAACTTGCGGAACAGGTCCCACACCTCTTCCGCGTCGTTGCGCGTGAGCGTCTCGCGGACGGTGTCGTTGACCTCTTCGATGGAGCGGCCGTAGTCGAGGTAGGTGGTGGCGTCCGAGTGGACCAGGAGGTGGTCGTCGACTTCCTCCATGGCGTCGAGGCGAGCCATCCACTGCAGGTGGTGGTCCTGGAGGCGGTCCATGTCGGTCTTCTGGCCGCCGTTCAGCAGCCAGGCGGCCTGGAAGGTGGCGGTGCCCGCGCCGGAGTTGACGGGAGTGTCGCCGAACCGCTTGGCGCCGAGCAGCAGCAGTTCGTGGTTGCCCATCAGCGCCTTGCAGTAGCCGCCGGCCGCGGCGGCCTCGGCGGACAGCCGCATGACCAGGTCGATGACGCCGATGCCGTCCGGGCCGCGGTCGGTGAAGTCGCCGAGGAACCACAGCCGGGAGGTGCCCGCGCACCACTGGCCGGCTTCGTCGACGAGGCCCTTGTCCCGCAGGGCGGCCAGCAGCTCGTCGAGGTAGCCGTGCACGTCGCCGACGACGAACAGGGGACCCTGGCCGGTGGCCGGCTGCTGCACCGCGGCCGGTGCGGGGTCGACGTCGACCTGGACCGTGTCACCCCGACGGATGACGGGCAGATCGCGCTGAGTGGGCGTGTAGCCCTCGGGCAGGGCTTCCTCGAGCCTCTCCTCGGCGGGCGGAGCGGACTCGCTCGCGTGCGCGCCGGGGGCGGCGTACGGAGCGGTCTCGTGGACGTACGCGGGTACCCGGAAGTCGCGCACCGTCGCCGTCCGCTCCACCTCGGGTCCCTGACCGGCCCCCTGAGTCATCGACCCCTCCACCATCGCGCCGCATCTGCACCGCTTCGGACTGCCTGGTCGCAGCGGCCCGCGGTGTGTGGGCCCATCATAGGAATGCGGATCGCGCTGTGTGATGACCCAGGGGTGGTGAATCAGGACAGGACTCCGGTTCACTGCGGCTTTCGCCCCGATTGGGCCCGGCTTCGCCCGCCCCCGACCGTGGGCCACTCCTGTTCCGGCCGGGGCGGATGTGGTCTTCGCCGCCCCGTTTCGCCGTGTCCCGCGTCCGGGGCCTTCCGCGTCCTCGTCCTCAGCCGCACCCCCGCGCGCCCCCGCTGCGACCGGAACGCGCCGCCGCGGTGCGTCCCGGTCCCGTCCTACTCGCCCTCCGGCGACCGGGGCGGGCTGACCGTCGTGCGCGGCGGGCGCCGCTGCGACGACGTGCGCACGATCAGCTCGGTCGGTATCACCTGCTCGACCGGCTGGTCGGAGTGCAGCCCCTCGATCGCGTCGATGAGGACCTGGATCACCGCGGTGCCGATGCGGCGGGGCTTCAGCGACAGGGTGGTGATGGGCGGCTCGGTGCTGGCGTACACGGTGGACTCGCTGCAGCAGACCAGCAGCAGGTCCTCGGGGACACGCAGTCCGTAGCGCCGGGCGGCGGCGAGCAGATCGGTGCCGTTCGGGTCGAACAGGCCGTAGACGGCGTCGGGCCGGTCCGGACGGGCGAGCAGCCGGTCGGCGGCGACCGCGCCGGCGCACGGGTCGTGGGCGGGGTAGGCCTCGTAGACCGGGTCCTGTCCGACGCGCTCGCACCAGCGCAGGTAGGCGGTGGTGGACAGGTGGGTGTACGTGTCGGTCGTGGTGCCGGTGAGCAGGCCGATCCTGCGGGCGCCGGCGTCGGCGAGGTGGTCGAGGATGCCGAGTACGGCCGCCTCGTGGTCGTTGTCCACCCAGGCGGTGACCGGCAGCGAGCCGGCCGGGCGGCCGTCGGAGACGACGGGCAGGCCCTGGCGGACCAGTTCGCTGACGACCGGGTCGTGGTCGGAGGGGTCGACGACGACCGTGCCGTCTAGCGCGACGTTGGACCACACGTCGTGACGGGAGGTCGCCGGGAGGATGACGAGGGCGTAGCCGCGGGCGAGCGCGGCGGAGGTGGCGGCACGCGCCATCTCGGCGAAGTACGCGAACTCGGTGAAGGTGAAAGGTTCATCCCCGTACGTCGTCACGGTCAGGCCGATGAGTCCGGACTTGCCGGTGCGGAGCGTGCGGGCGGCGGCCGAGGGCCGGTAGCCCAGTCGGTCGGCGACCTCGCGCACGTGGCGCCGGGTGGCATCCGGGAGTCGGCCCTTGCCGTTGAGGGCGTCGGAGACGGTAGTGATGGATACTCCGGCGGCGGCGGCCACGTCCCTGATACCCGCCCGGCCCGGCCGACTGCCTCGACGTGAGGTTTCCGCGCGGCTCACCTGGTGCTTCCCTGCTGCTGTCATGGCGAGCCGATAGTAGGGCTCATGGGGTGGGGTAGTGCGGACGCATATGCGCGCGTTGACAGTCACGTTTCTGCATGATCATTAATGACGAACCACCTTGGAAAGCAAGCCAGTTGGGTCGACTCATCCCATTACCTGACGTGTTGACCAGTGAGGGCCTGCGGGGTGGCGGATGTTGCGAAGAGGTCTCAACTCACCTGCACGAGGGATGCGCGCCACGGCGCGAGCCACCGGCGCGTAGATATATGTGCGGCGCGCCCCCCGAATCATGCGCCTTCGTGCCCTGATGCCCCTGATGCCAGAGTGACGGAGGAGGTCTGTTCCCACCTATTCGCAGCGGCGGCGAATCCTCATAAGGTGAGAAGTATTCGATGCCGGTGGTGGTTACGAAGGAGGACTGCGGTGAGCGAGACGAGCCCCAGGCTGCGCGCCGAGCTGGAGGGGATCCCCACCTACAAGCCGGGCAAGGCCGCCGCCGCAGACGGCCCGGTGGCCTACAAGCTGTCCTCCAACGAGAACCCCTATCCGCCCCTGCCGGGCGTGATGGAGACGGTGACGGCCGCCGCCGCCTCCTTCAACCGGTACCCGGACATGGCCTGCACCGCGCTGATGGGTGAGCTGTCGGACCGCTTCGGGGTGCCCCTGGCCCACCTGGCCACCGGCACCGGGTCGGTCGGTGTGGCCCAGCAGCTGGTCCAGGCGACCTCGGGCCCCGGCGACGAGGTGATCTACGCATGGCGCTCCTTCGAGGCCTACCCGATCATCACGCAGATCAGCGGTGCGACGTCCGTGCGGGTGCCGCTGACGACGGGCGAGGTGCACGACCTGGACGCGATGGCGGACGCGATCACCGGCCGGACCCGGCTGGTCTTCGTCTGCAACCCCAACAACCCCACGGGGACGGTGGTCAGACGGGCCGAGCTGGAGCGGTTCCTGGACCGGGTGCCGAGCGACGTCCTGGTGGTCCTCGACGAGGCCTACCGCGAGTTCATCCGCGACGCGGAGGTCCCGGACGGCGTCGAGTTCTACCGTGAGCGGGCCAACGTCTGCGTGCTGCGCACCTTCTCCAAGGCCTACGGCCTGGCCGGTCTGCGGGTCGGGTTCGCGATCGCGCACGAGCCGGTGGCGGCGGCGCTGCGCAAGACGGCGGTGCCCTTCGGGGTCAGCCAGATCGCGCAGGAGGCGGCGATCGCCTCGCTGCGTGCGGAGGACGAGCTGATCGGCCGGGTCGGCTCGCTGGTGTGCGAGCGCACCCGCGTGGTCGACGCGCTGCGTGCGCAGGGCTGGACGGTGCCGGAGACCCATGCCAACTTCGTCTGGCTCCGGCTGGGGGAGCGCACGCTCGCCTTCGCGGAGGCCTGCGAGCAGGCCGGCGTGGTCGTCCGTCCCTTCGTGGGCGAGGGCGTGCGCGTGACGGTCGGGGAGAGCGAGGCGAACGACATCTTCCTGAAGATGTCGGAAAAGTTCCGCAGGACGCTGTAGCCCACACCCCCTCCCACGGGACGGGGGCGACGCATCGCGGGACGGCCGGCGCCGTCCCGCGATTTCGTATGCCGCGGACACGGCTTCCAGGCCGCGGATTCAACCGTCGGTCGACGTTCCGGCGAAGGGGTTGACGTCACAGGGGACCCCCCTTCCGGTGTCTAAAAGCAGTAGGTCATAATTGCTTGTGAATGTGAACGCGTTCACAAGCGTGTCCCGATTGCGCCCGCGATGGGCGTGACAAACACGCTCAAACCGCCGCTGACCACGGCGGTGTGGCGAGGGTGAGGAGAGTGACGTGGACCTGGCTCTGGCGCCGGAGACGCTGGCGCGATGGCAGTTCGGCATCACGACCGTCTACCACTTCCTGTTCGTCCCACTGACGATCTCGCTGGCCGCGCTGACGGCCGGACTGCAGACCGCCTGGGTCCGCACGGAGAAGGAGAAGTACCTCAGAGCGACCAAGTTCTGGGGCAAGCTCTTCCTGATCAACATCGCGATGGGTGTCGTCACCGGCATCGTGCAGGAGTTCCAGTTCGGTATGAACTGGTCCGACTACTCCCGCTTCGTCGGCGATGTCTTCGGTGCCCCGCTCGCGTTCGAGGCGCTGATCGCCTTCTTCTTCGAGTCCACCTTCATCGGCCTGTGGATCTTCGGCTGGGACAAGCTGCCCAAGAAGATCCACCTGGCCTGCATCTGGATGGTCTCGATCGGCACCCTGCTGTCGGCGTACTTCATCCTCGCGGCCAACTCCTGGATGCAGCACCCCGTCGGCTACCGGATCAACGAGGAGAAGGGCCGCGCCGAGCTCACCGACTTCTGGCAGGTCCTCACCCAGAACACCACCCTCAACCAGGTCTTCCACAGCTTCTCGGCGGCCTTCCTCACGGGTGGCGCCTTCATGGTGGGCATCGCCGCCTTCCATCTGATGCGCAAGAAGCACATCCCGGTGATGCGGACCTCGCTCCGGCTCGGCCTGGTGACCCTCGCGGTCGGCGGCCTGCTCACCGCGGTCAGCGGCGACACCCTCGGCAAGGTCATGTACGAGCAGCAGCCGATGAAGATGGCCGCAGCCGAGGCCCTGTGGGACGGCGAGAAGCCGGCACCCTTCTCGGTGTTCGCCTACGGGGACGTCGACGAGGGGCACAACAAGGTCGCCCTGGAGATCCCGGGCCTGCTGTCCTTCCTCGCGCACAGCGACTTCGAGTCCTACGTGCCCGGCATCAACGACACCAACAAGGCCCTCCAGGAGCAGTTCGGCCCCGGTGACTACAAGCCCATCGTCCCCGTCGCCTACTGGGGCTTCCGCTGGATGATCGGTTTCGGCATGGCGTCCTTCTCCCTCGGCCTGCTGGGCCTGTGGCTGACGCGCAAGCGGTTCCTGCTGCCACCGGCCCTGCGCACCGGGGAGGACGAGGTCCCGCGACTGGTGCTGCTGAAGAAGCCGCTCGGGGCGAAGCTCTCCCGGATGTACTGGCTGCTGGCGCTGTGGACGATGGGGTTCCCCCTGATCGCCAACTCCTGGGGCTGGATCTTCACCGAGATGGGCCGGCAGCCCTGGGTGGTCTACGGCGTGATGCAGACCCGGGACGCGGTCTCCCCCGGTGTCTCCACCGCCGAGGTCGTCATCTCGATGTCCGTCTTCACCCTGCTGTACGCCGTCCTGGCCGTCATCGAGGTCAAGCTCCTGGCCAAGTACGTGAAGGCCGGACCGCCCGAGCTGACCGAGGCCGACCTCAATCCGCCCACGAAGATCGGCGGCGATCTCCGTGACGCCGACAAGCCGATGGCCTTCTCGTACTAGGCCGAGGGAGCTGCACAGTCATGGAACTGCACGACGTCTGGTTCGTTCTGATCGCCGTCCTGTGGACCGGCTACTTCTTCCTGGAGGGCTTCGACTTCGGGGTCGGCGTGCTCACCAAGCTGCTCGCCCGGAACCGGGCCGAGAAGCGGGTACTGATCAACACCATCGGCCCCGTGTGGGACGGCAACGAGGTGTGGCTGCTCACGGCGGGCGGTGCCACCTTCGCCGCCTTCCCCGAGTGGTACGCCACGCTCTTCTCCGGGTTCTACCTGCCCCTGCTGGCCATCCTGGTCTGCCTGATCATCCGGGGTGTCGCCTTCGAGTACCGCGTGAAGCGGCCCGAGGAGAAGTGGCAGCGCAACTGGGAGACGGCGATCTTCTGGACCTCGCTGATCCCCGCCTTCCTGTGGGGCGTGGCCTTCGGCAACATCGTCCACGGCGTGGAGATCGACCGGAACCTGGAGTACGTCGGCTCGGTCTGGGACCTGCTCAACCCGTACGCCCTTCTCGGCGGCCTGGTGACACTGACGCTGTTCACCTTCCACGGAACGGTGTTCACCGCGCTCAAGACCGTCGGTGAGATCCGTGAGCGGGCGCGGGCCCTGGCGCTGCGGGTGGGTCTGCTCACCGCCGCGCTGGCCCTGGCCTTCCTGCTCTGGACGCAGGCCGACAGCGGGGACGCCAAGAGCCTGGTCGCCCTCGTGGTGGCCGTGGCCGCCCTGGTCGCCGCGCTGACGGCGAACCAGGCCGGGCGCGAGGGCTGGGCCTTCGCACTGTCCGGCGTCACCATCGTGGCCGCCGTGGCGATGCTCTTCCTGACGCTGTTCCCGAACGTCATGCCGTCCACGCTGAACGCGGACTGGAGCCTCACGGTCACCAACGCCTCGTCCAGCGCGTACACGCTCAAGATCATGACCTGGCTGGCCGTGATCGCCACACCGGTCGTCCTGCTCTACCAGGGCTGGACGTACTGGGTGTTCCGCAAGCGCATCGGCACCCAGCACCTCGCCGACGCCGCGCACTGAGTCCAGCGGGGTGCGTTTCACGTGAAACACAGGGAAACGCACCCCCGTGGCAGGAAGGCCTGTTTCACGTGAAACCCATCGATCCACGTCTTCTGCGGTACGCCCGCGCCACCCGGCTCTTCCTGGCAGCGGTCGTCGCCCTGGGCGCCGTCGGGGCCGGACTGCTCGTCGCGCAGGCGATGCTCATCGCCGAGGTGGTGGTCGGCGCCTTCCAGCACGGCACGACGGCCGCCGGACTCCGTACGCCGCTGCTGCTGCTGGTGGCCGTCGCCTGCGGCCGGGCGCTGGTCGGCTGGCTCACCGAACTGGCCGCGCACCGGGCCAGCGCGGCGGTGAAGTCGGAGCTGCGGGGCCGGCTGCTGGACCGGGCCACCGCGCTCGGCCCCGGCTGGCTGGGCGGACAGCGGACCGGTTCGCTGGTCGCCCTCGCCACCCGGGGCGTCGACGCCCTCGACGACTACTTCGCGCGCTATCTGCCGCAACTGGGCCTGGCGGTGGTCGTGCCGGTGGCGGTTCTGGCCCGCATCGTCACCGAGGACTGGGTCTCGGCGGCCATCATCGTCGGCACCCTCCCCCTCATCCCGGTCTTCATGATGCTGATCGGCTGGGCCACCCAGTCCCGGATGGACCGCCAGTGGCAACTGCTGTCCCGGCTGTCCGGACACTTCCTGGACGTGGTCGCCGGGCTGCCGACGCTGAAGGTCTTCGGCCGGGCCAAGGCGCAGGCGGAGTCGATCAAACGCATCACGGGCGAGTACCGCCAGGCGACCATGCGGACCCTGCGAATCGCCTTCCTGTCGTCCTTCGCGCTGGAACTGCTCGCCACGCTCTCCGTCGCGCTCGTCGCCGTCACCATCGGCATGCGCCTGGTCCACGGTGAGATGACCCTGTACGACGGTCTGGTCGTGCTGGTCCTCGCACCCGAGGCCTATCTGCCGTTGCGGCAGGTGGGAGCGCAGTACCACGCGGCCGCCGAGGGCCTCGCCGCCGCCGAGGACATCTTCTCGGTGCTGGAGCGTCCCCTGCCGGCGTCGGGGACCGGACCGGTCCCGGCGAACGGTGCCCTGGCCTTCGAGGACGTGACGGTCCGCTATCCCGGACGCGACACGGCGGCCGTCATGGACGTCGACCTCACCGTCGAGCCCGGGGAGACGGTCGCGCTCGTCGGTCCCAGCGGGGCGGGCAAGTCGACGCTCCTGCACACCCTGCTCGGCTTCGTCACCCCGACCGGGGGGCGGGTCCGGGTCGGGGGAGCCGACCTGTCCTCCCTCGATGTGGCGCAGTGGCACGCCCGCGTCGCGTGGGTGCCGCAGCACCCGCACCTGTACGCCGGCACCATCGCGGAGAACGTACGGCTGGCCCGGCCCGACGCCGACGACACCGCGGTCCGCGGGGCCCTGCGGGACGCGGGGGCCCTGGAGTTCGTGGACGCGCTGCCCGAGGGCACGTCGACCGTCCTCGGGGAGGACGGAACCGGCCTGTCCGCCGGGCAGCAGCAGCGGCTGGCGCTGGCCCGGGCGTTCCTCGCGGACCGGCCGGTGCTGCTGCTCGACGAGCCGACGGCCGCCCTGGACGGGGCCACCGAGGCCGCGGTCGTGGACGCCGTGCGCAGGCTGGCGAAGGGGCGGACGGTTCTGCTGGTGGTGCACCGCCCGGCGCTGCTGGAGGTGGCCGACCGGGTGGTGCGGCTGGAGGCGCCCGCAATGGTCGCCGTGCCCGGCGACGCCGATGGCGAGGCGCCGGCAACGGCCGCCGTGCCCGGCGACGCCGATGGCGAGGCGCCGGCAACGGCCGCCGTGCCCGGCGACGCCGATGGGCTACCGGCCGCCCCGGAGTCGAGCCCCGGCACGCCCGCTGCGAGCTCCTTCGACGAACCGGCCGCTGAGCCCGCCCGGCCCGCCGAGCCCGTTGCGGGCACGCGAAGGGGCGTGCTGTCCCGGGTCCGTGCCATGTCCGGCGCCCGGCGCGGCCGACTCGGCCTCGCGCTGCTGCTCAGCGGCCTGGCGCTGGGCAGTGCCGTGGGCCTGATGGCCACCTCCGGGTACCTCATCTCGCGGGCCTCCGAGCAGCCTCCGGTGCTGTACCTGATGGTGGCCGTGACGGCGACGCGCGCCTTCGGCATCGGGCGGGCCGTGTTCCGCTACGCGGAGCGGCTCGTGTCGCACGACGCCGTGCTGCGGATGCTGGCCGACACGCGGGTCGCCGTGTACCGGCGGCTGGAGCGGCTTGCCCCCGCGGGACTGCGCCACAGCCGCCGCGGCGACCTGCTGACCCGGCTCGTCGCCGACGTCGACGCCCTGCAGGACTACTGGCTGCGCTGGCTGCTGCCGGCCGGCAGCGCACTGGTCGTCTCCGCCGCCTCGGTCGGTTTCACGGCCTGGCTGCTGCCGGAGGCGGGCGCCGTGCTCGCGGTCGGCCTGCTCGCGGCCGGCGCCGGAGTTCCGCTGGTCACCGCGGCCGTGGCACGGCGGGCCGAGCGGCGGCTCGCCCCCGCCAGGGGCGTGCTCGCCACCCGTGTGACCGACCTGCTCACCGGCACCGCCGAGCTGACCGTCGCCGGGGCCCTGCCCGGTCGTGCCGCCGAGGCGCGGCGGGCCGACGGCATCCTCACCCGGATCGCCTCGCGGGCCGCCACCGCCACCGCGCTGGGCGACGGGCTCACCGCGCTCGTCTCCGGCCTGACCGTCGCGGGCGCCGCCCTCGTCGGGGTCCAGGCGGTGGCCGACGGCCGACTCGCCGGTGTGGCCGTGGCCGTCGTCGTCCTCACCCCGCTGGCCGCCTTCGAGGCCGTGCTCGGACTGCCGCTCGCCGTGCAGTACCGGCAGCGCGTGCGCAGGAGCGCCGAGCGCGTGTACGAGGTGCTCGACGCACCGGAGCCGGTGGGGGAGCCGGAGGTGCCCAGGCAGGCGCCCGCCTCGCCGTTTCCGCTGGTCCTCAAAGGGCTGGCCGCGCGTCACGCCGGGCAGGACAGGGACGCGCTGGCGGAGCTGGACCTGACGCTGGCGAAGGGGCGCCGCGTCGCCGTGGTCGGACCGTCCGGGTCCGGCAAGACGACCCTGGCCCAGGTGCTGCTGCGCTTCCTCGACCCGGACGCGGGCTCCTACACGCTGGCCGGCGTCGACGCCTACGCGCTGGCCGGGGACGACGTGCGGCGGCTCGTCGGGCTGTGCGCCCAGGACGCGCACCTCTTCGACAGCTCGGTCCGCGAGAACCTGCTCCTCGCCAGGAAGGATGCCACCGAGAGCGAACTGCGCGACGCGCTGGCGCGGGCCCGCCTGCTGGACTGGGCCGAGAGCCTGCCCGACGGTCTGGACACGCTGGTCGGTGAGCACGGGGCCCGGCTGTCCGGCGGTCAGCGCCAGCGGCTCGCCCTGGCCCGGGCGCTGCTCGCCGACTTCCCCGTCCTCGTGCTCGACGAGCCGGCCGAGCACCTCGACCTGCCGACCGCCGACGCGCTCACCGCCGATCTGCTGGCCGCCACCGAGGGCCGTACGACCCTGCTGATCACCCACCGGCTGGCGGGACTGCGAGCCGTGGACGAGGTGATCGTCCTGGACCGGGGCCGGGTCGTGCAGCGCGGCACGTACGCGGAGCTGGCCGCCGTGCCGGGGCCGCTGCGGGACATGGCCGGACGGGAGGCGGCGGCGGAACTGCTGGTGGGAGCACGGTGACCGGCCACGCCCGCCCCGCAGCTTCGCGAATGATTCCGTCAAACCGACTTTCCTGAATAAAAAGGTCTTATTAGGCTCGGGTCATGCCCCCAGCCCCGCCCCCCGGCTCCCCGCCACCCCAGGAGGGGGCCTCGGCCGAGCTGCTGGCCCGGGTGCCGGAACTGCTGGACGCGATGCGTTCCGTCGGCAGCGGCCTGGGACTGCACTCCACGCTGAACCGGATCTGCGAGACCGCCGCCGACCTGGCGCACGCCCGGTACGCGGCCATCGGCGTCGTCGACGAGGACGGCGAGGGCCTCGCCGACTTCGTGCACCACGGCGTCGACGAGGCGACCGCCCGGCGCGTCGGCCACCTCCCGGACGGCCACAAGGGTCTGCTCGGCGCGCTGATCCGCGACCCCGAGCCGGTCCGGCTGGGCGACCTGACCGAGGACCCGCGCTCGTGCGGCTTTCCCGCGCACCACCCGCCGATGCGCGGCTTCCTGGGCGTTCCCATCCGTGTGCAGGGCGAGATCTTCGGCAACCTCTACCTGACCGACAAGCACGCGGGTGAGCCCTTCACCGACTACGACCTCGCCATGGTCCGGGTGCTGGCCGCGGAGGCCGGTATCGCCATCGGCAACGCGCGCCTGTACGAGGCGGCCCAGCAGCGGGAGCGGTGGATCGACGGGTCGGTCGCCGTCACCACCGCGCTGCTGGCCGGCGGCGACACCGACGACGCCCTGCAGATCGTCGCCGAGCAGGCCCGCCGCCTCTCCGGGGCGGCCGCCGGGGTCGTGCTGCTGCCGGCCGACGGGGGCGGCCTGGAGATCGTGGCCGTCGACGCCCCGCGCCCGACGAACGCGCTCGGCGCGGTCATCCCGCCGGAGAACGGCATCGTGGCGGAACTGCTGGCCGGGCGGCCCGTGTTCGTGGACGACGCCGCCACCGACCCCCGCCTAGACGACGGGCCGGCGCGCTCCTACGGGCCGGTCATGCTGTTGCCGCTGTGCAGGGACGAGAAGGTCCTCGGGGGCCTCGTCATGCCCCGCGCCCGGGGGGACCGCCCGTTCAGCCGGACGGAGCGGGCGCTCGGCGACCGGTTCGCCTCGCAGGCGGCGCTCGCGCTCACGATGGCCGAGGCCCAGCGCGACCGGGAGCGGCTCGCCGTGTACGAGGACCGGGACCGGATCGCCCGGGACCTGCACGATCTCGTCATCCAGCGGCTCTTCGCGACGGGGATGATGCTGGAGAGCGCCCAGCGCGGGTCGGCCGTGCCCGAGGTGCGCGACGGGATCGGCGGGGCCGTCGACGAACTCGACGTCACGATCCAGGAGATCCGCTCGGCGATCTTCGCGCTCCAGCAGCCGGCCGAGGCGCCCACGGGGCTGCGCACCCGCGTCCTGCGCGAGATCACCATGGCCGCCGTCCCGCTGGGCTTCACGCCCTCGCACCGCTTCGTCGGACCGGTCGACACCGCCGTCGGCGACCTCACCGGCAAGAACCTCATCGCCGCGCTGCGCGAGACCCTGTCCAACGCCTTCCGGCACGCCCACGCCGCGCGGATCGAGGTGGTCGTGGACGCGACGGCGGTCCTGCCGGACGGGCGGCCGGGTGTCCGCCTGACCGTCGCGGACGACGGTGTCGGCGTTCCCGAGGGCGGCCGGCGCAGCGGCCTGCACAATCTGGAGCGGCGCGCCGAGACCGTGGGCGGGTCCAGTCGGCTGGGGCCGGGCATTGGTGCGGACGGCGGTGGCACGACGGTGCTGTGGGAAGCGCCGTACTGAGCGCGGCCGACGCCGGGTTGCCCCGTGTGCAGCAGCCGCACTGAGCCGTGTGCAGCAACGGGTCCCCCACTCGTACGACCTGGACGCGACCGCGGGACCCGCGCGGGTCCACGATCGCTGACATGCGCTCATCCCGCCGACGCCCGTGGCTCGTTCCGGTGTTGCTGTGCGGGCTGGCCGTGCTGGCGGCCCGCCCCACCGACGGCATGGACGGGGACGGCGGACCCGGCACCGGTCTCGGCCCGCAGGTGGCGCGACTGTACGAGGACGCGGCGAAGGCCACCCGCCGGTACGAGGACGGGCGGCGAGAGGTCGAGGCGCAACGGTCGAAGGCCCTGGAGTACGAGCGGCGACTCGACGGGCAACGGCGGAAGGTCGACGCCATGCGCGAGGACCTGGGACGCATCGCTCGTGCCCAGTACCGGGACGGCGGTGGGCTCCCGCTCACCGCGCGGATGCTCCTCGCCGACGACCCCGACGACCTGATGCGCGGTCAGCGGGCGGTCTCCCGCGCGAATCGCGCCGTGGACAGGGCCATCGGCGAGAACCTGCGGGCCCAGGCCCGGCTCGCCGCCGAGGAGGCCGAGGCGCGGGCGGCCTGGCAGGCGCTGGAGAAGCGCAACGCCGACCTGGTGAAGCTGAAGAAGGAGATCGAGGGCAGGCTACAGGCCGCGCGGTCACGGCTGGAGGGACAGGCGGACTCCTCCGTCGCGGCCGGCTCGTGCCCCGGCGCGGTCCGCCTCGCCCAGTCGGACCCGCCGGCCGGCCCGTCCTGGATGGCCCCGGTGGAGACCTACGAGCTGTCGGCGTCCTTCGGCAGCGGCGGATCGCGGTGGGCGAACCGGCACACCGGCCAGGACTTCGCGGTGCCGGTCGGGACACCGGTGCGCTCGGTCGGCACGGGCCGGGTTTTGAAGGTGTCCTGCGGCGGAGCCTTCGGCATCCAGGTCGTCGTCGAGCACCCGGGCGGCTACTACACGCAGTACGCCCACCTCGCCGCCGTCGCCGTCGACCAGGGCGACCGGGTCGGCGCCGGTCAGTGGATCGGCCAGTCCGGCAGCACCGGCAACTCCACCGGACCCCACCTGCACTTCGAGGTACGGGTCACCCCGGAGATGGGCTCGGCGCTGGACCCGGTGCCCTGGCTGTCGCAGCGCGGTGTGCCGTTGTGACGGCGGCACCGCAGTGCCGCGGCACCGCGGTACCGGGCGTCCCGCCGAGGACGTCAGGGCAGGTCCGCCAGCATCCGCTCGATCACGACCGCGACTCCGTCGTCGTTGTTGGCGACCGTCCGCCCCGAGGCGGCCGCGATCACGTCCGGGTGCGCGTTGCCCATCGCGTACGACTGTCCCGCCCAGGTGAGCATCTCGACGTCGTTCGGCATGTCGCCGAAGGCCACGACCTCCTCGTGCGAGATGCCGCGCTCGGCGCAGCACAGGGCGAGCGTGCTGGCCTTGGAGACGTCGGGACCGCTGATCTCCAGCAGGGCGCTGGGGCTGGACCGGGTGACGTTGGCGCGGTCGCCGATGGCGAGGCGGGCCAGCGTGAGGAAGCCGTCGGGGTCCAGCTCCGGATGGAAGGCGAGGATCTTGAGGACGGGCTCGGCGGCGGCGCGACCGCCCGGCGCCAGGATCTCCTCGGCGGGCAGAAGGCCGTCGGGGGCCTCCAGGTGCATTTTCGGGTACGCCGGCTCCTGGTGGAAGCCGTACGTCTGCTCGACCGCGAAGACCGTGCCGGGTGCCGCCTGACGCAGTAGCCGCACGGCGTCCAGCGCGTTCTCCCGCGGCAGCTCGCGGACCTTGACGAACGCGTGCCTGCTGGGACCGCCGTGCAGGTCGACCACGGCCGCGCCGTTGCCGCAGATCGCCAGGCCGTGACCGTGGACATGGGCGCTGACGACATCCATCCAGCGGGCGGGTCGGCCGGTGACGAAGAAGACCTCGATGCCCGCCCGCTCCGCGGCGGCCAGCGCGGTGACCGTGCGCGGGGAGACCGACTTGTCGTCGCGCAGCAGGGTGCCGTCGAGGTCGGTGGCGATGAGCCGCGGGCGAGTGGCGGCGGCCGGGGGCTCGGGCTGTCGGGTCGCTGAGGTCACCCGGTCATTGTCACGCATATGCGTGCACGCCCGTGCGCGGGTCCGCACATTTGTGAGCTACGGCTCTCATGTCCGCCACCCTGTCCCGCACGCTCATTCCTTCAGCTGCGCCGGTGCCTCCATCGCGATCCGCTCGAAGAGCTTGTCGTCCGCGGCGAAGTCCGAGTCGGGGATCGGCCAGTGGACGACGAGTTCGGTGAAGCCCAGATCCCGGTGGCGTCCGGCGAAGTCCACGAACGCGTCCACGGACTCCAGAGGGCGGCTGCGCTCCGGCGTGAAACCGGTGAGCAGGACCCGCTCCAGCTCGCCCACATCGCGGCCGATCGCGGCGCAGGCGTCGGCCAGCCGGTCGCCCTGCTGCCGCAGCGCCCGGTCGGACTGCTCGGGGGTGCCGTTCTCGAACAGCTTGGGGTCGCCGGTGGTCACCCACGCCTGACCGTGCCGGGCGGCGAGCGCCAGTCCCCGTGGTCCGGTCGCGGCCACCGCGAAGGGCAGCCGGGGCCGCTGCACGCAGCCCGGGATGTTGCGTGCCTCGTGCGCCGAGTAGAAGTCACCCTCGTACGACACGGCGTCCTCGGTCAGCAGCCGGTCGAGCAGCGGCAGGAACTCGCCGAACCGGTCCGCCCGCTCCCGCGGCGTCCACGGCTCCTGGCCCAGTGCCGTGGCGTCGAAGCCGGTGCCGCCCGCTCCTATGCCGAGCGTGATCCGACCGTCGGAGATGTCGTCGAGGGAGATCAGCTCCTTGGCGAGCGTCACGGGGTGCCGGAAGTTCGGCGAGGTGACCAGGGTGCCCAGCCGCAGCCGCTCAGTCACGGCCGCGGCGGCGGTGAGGGTCGGGACGGCACCGAACCAGGGGCCGTCCCGGAAGCTGCGCCAGGAGAGGTGGTCGTAGGTGTACGCGGTGTGGAAGCCGAGCTGCTCGGCCCGCGTCCAGGTCGAACGGCCGCCTTCGTGCCAGCGGCGGTACGGGAGGATCACGGTGCTCAGGCGCAGACTCATGCCTCCGAGCCTATGCGGCCTCCCACGGTTTCACGTGAAACAGCACCCGTCGTCACCGTACGCGGCTGTTCAGCCACGGTGTGAGGAGGAGCATCGACACGTGCTCCTTGTGAGCCCGGTCGCCCGGCAGCGGCACGATCAGGCGGTAGCCGGGCGGGAAGCGGCGTCCGTGGACGTGGGCGAGGCCACCGAAGACGGACCGCAGGAACGCGGGCACGTCGTCGCGTTCGACATCGGGAAACTCCACGTTCTCGACGGTGATCAAGGCGTCGCCCTCGTGGAAGAGCCGCACGCTCACCCGGGGAACGCCACCGAACTCGACGAACGCCTCGTGCGGGAGCGAGCCGTCGGCGTCGATGGTCACTCCCACACCCGCGGCCGTGTGGCGGGAGGTCTGGTCAGCGCCGATGTCGTCGGTGACCTCGATCTCCAGCGCGTACTCCTCGGCGACGGCGCGCAGGGCGGTGACGGCGGACTGGGTGGTGGGCAGGTGTTCCATGCCCTCGATCATGCGGGGTCAGTGCGGAGCGGGAAAGCGCAGATAGCGGGAGGGCACGTGCTGCGTCAGCCAGACCCCGTTCGCGCTGACGTGGAAGACGTGACCGTCGCGGTGCATGGCGGCGGCGTCCACCGCGAGTACGACCGGCTTGCCGCGGCGGGCTCCGACCCGGGTCGCGGTCTCCCGGTCAGGCGAGAGGTGCACGGCGTGCCGGTTCATGGGCCGCAGGCCCTCGGCGCGAATGGCCTCCAGGTGCCGGGCCACGGTCCCGTGGTAGAGGTACGGCGGCGGGGCCGCCACGGGCAGCTGGAGATCCACGTCGACGCTGTGGCCCTGGCTGGCCCGGATTCGGGTGCCCTCGACCGCGAAGCGCCGCTTGTCGTTGGTGTCGACCACGTGGTCGAGCTCTTCACGGGTGAGGCGGAAGCCGTGCGCGGCCGCCGCGGCGATCAGCGCGTCGATCTCGACCCAGCCGCCCTCGTCGAGGGTGAGCCCGATCCTCTCCGGCTGGTGGCGCAGGTGTTTTGACAGGTACTTGGACACCTTCACCGAGCGTTCCTGTTGCATGGCACCAGCCTGCACAGTGAGACGGGTCTCACGCGATCGATATTGGCGACGAGGTTTGATCCACAGTCAAGTCCAGTTATCCACAGGCTGGTTGGGTCTTTCTGTGGAAACTACATCGGCGGTCGCACCCGGGCGAGGCGTCGCAGTACCCGTGGCGCGAAGCGGGACAGCAGGTGAGCACCGCGCGCCTCCGGTGTCACCGGGACCAGGGGCCTGTTGTGCACCACCGCCTCCAGCACGGCGTCCGCCACCTTCTCCGGCGGGTAGTTGCGCACCCCGTACAACCGGGCGGTGCGCCGCTGCAGGCGCTTCTCCTCCTCGGCGTCCGCCCCCGCGAAGTGCGCGGTGGCCGTGATGTTGGTGTTGACCAGACCGGGGCAGATCGCCGTGACACCGATCCCCTGGTCGGCCAGCTCGGCCCGCAGGCACTCGCTCAGCATCAGCACGGCCGCCTTGGTGGTGCCGTAGGCGGGCAGTGCCCTGGACGGCTGGAAGGCCGCCGCTGAAGCGGTGTTGACGATGTGGCCGCCCTGCCCGCGCTCGGCCATCTGCCGTCCGAACAGACGGCAGCCGTGGATCACGCCCCAGAGGTTGACGTCGAGGACCTTCTTCCAGTCCTCCGGGGTGGTGTCGAAGAAGGAGCCCGACAGACCGATCCCGGCGTTGTTCACGAGCACGTCCACCACGCCGTACTCGGCGGCGACCCTGGCCGCCAGCTTCTCCATGGCCGGTCCGTCGGAGACGTCCACCGTTTCCGCCCAGGCGGCCCGCGCGCCGATCAGCCGGGACAGCTCCGCGGTCCGGGCGGCGGCCTCGGCGTCCCGGTCGACGGCCACCACGCGCGCGCCGGCCTCGGCGAAGGCGAACGCCGTCGCCCGTCCGATGCCGTTGCCCGCACCGGTGACCAGGACCAGCTGCCCAGCGAAGCGGTCCGCGTGCTTCCCCTTCGCGGCGGTCCCGGCCCGGCCGTCCTCGGTGGCGGTGACGAACTCCGCGATCCAGTCCGCCAGCCGGTCCGGCCGGGTGCGCGGCACCCAGTGCTTCGCGGGCAGCGTGCGCCGGGTGAGCCGCGGCGCCCACAGCTCCAGGTCGTCGTAGAGCCGCTCCGAGAGGAACGCGTCGCCGAGGGGCGTGATGAGCTGCACGGGCGCGTGCGCGTGGGCGTCCTCGCGCGGTCTGCGCAGCCGGGGCCGCACGTTGTCCCGGTACAGCCACGCCCCGTGTGCCGCGTCCGACGGAAGGGAAGCGGTCGGATAGTCGCCGCCGGGCACCTTCTCGACGCGCTCCAGGATGCCCGGCCAGCGCTTGCCGAGGGGGCCGCGCCAGGCCAGCTCGGGGAGCACGGGGGTGTGCAGCAGGTAGACGTACCAGGACTTGGCACCCTGGCCGAGGAGCTGGCCGACCCGGCGCGGGGTGGGACGCCTGAGGCGTTTGTTGATCCAGTGTCCGAAGTGGTCGAGGGAGGGCCCGGACATCGACGTGAACGAGGCGATGCGGCCCTCGGTGCGCCTGACCGTGACGAACTCCCAGGACTGCACCGAGCCCCAGTCGTGGCCCACCAGGTGCACGGGGCGGTCCGGGCTGATCGCGTCGGCCACGGCCAGGAAGTCGTCCGTCAGCTTCTCCAGCGTGAACCCGCCCCGCAGCGGGCTCGGTGCGCTGGACCGGCCGTGGCCGCGGACGTCGTAGAGGACCACGTGGAAGCGGCCGGCCAGGCGGGCGGCGACTTCGGACCAGACCTCCTTGCTGTCCGGGTAGCCGTGCACCAGGACGACCGTGGGCTGCCGCGGATCGCCCAGTTCGGCCACGCACAGCTCGACCCCGCCCGTGCGCACCCAGCGCTCCCGCGCACCGTCCAGCACCGTCATGTCTCCTCCGTCCAGCGCCGCGCTCCCCCGGGCTCGACGCCACGAGCGCGGGGGGACCCCCATGGCGGATCGTCGTCCGGCCCTGGTCCGGCCGGCGAAGCGGTACGGCGGCCTCGGCGGGGACCGGCCTTTGCCGTGGCCGGGCGGCGCGGGGGCCGCCTTCGTGCCACCCATGCCGTGCCACCGCCGTTCCGCCGTCCCGGCGCGGTCCACGCCGACCGGGCTACTCGTCCGTAATGTGACGCCGCCGAATCTCCCAGCTGTTAGACCAGTCGTCAATAGGGCGGTCGGCGCGCCTGTCGAGAGCCGCGCCGTGGCTCTCACGTACGGCATCCCCTACGGGGCCGTAATACTCGAGTCTGACGCCAAGACGGCTCTATGGACTGACGACCGCGGTGGCGGGCGTCACTACTGTCATTCACGTGACTGTGATCGCGACCGAAAGCCTGAGCAAGCGGTTCCCCCGGGTGACCGCGCTCGACCGGCTCTCCGTGGACGTCGGACCCGGTGTGACCGGACTCGTCGGTGCCAACGGCGCCGGCAAGTCCACCCTGATCAAGATCCTGCTGGGTCTGTCCCCCGCCACCGAGGGCCGGGCCGAAGTGCTCGGACTCGATGTCGCCACCAAGGGCGCCGACATCCGCGAGCGGGTCGGCTACATGCCGGAGCACGACTGCCTGCCACCCGACGTCTCGGCCACCGAGTTCGTCGTCCACATGGCACGCATGTCCGGCCTGCCGCCCACCGCCGCCCGGGAGCGCACGGCCGACACCCTGCGCCACGTCGGCCTGTACGAGGAGCGCTACCGCCCCATCGGCGGCTACTCGACGGGCATGAAGCAGCGCGTGAAGCTCGCGCAGGCCCTCGTCCACGACCCGCAGCTGGTCTTCCTCGACGAGCCGACCAACGGCCTGGACCCGGTCGGCCGCGACGAGATGCTCGGCCTCATCCGCCGTATCCACACCGACTTCGGCATCTCCGTCCTGGTCACCTCGCACCTGCTGGGCGAGCTGGAGCGCACCTGTGACCACGTCGTCGTCGTGGACGGGGGCAAGCTGCTGCGCTCCAGCTCCACCACGGACTTCACCCAGACCACCACGACCCTCGCGATAGAGGTCACCGACTCCGACGAACACCCCGACGGCACCCGCGCGGTGCGCGAGGCGCTCGAGGCGCGCGGGGCCACCGTCCAGGACGGCAGCGGCCTGCCCGGCGCCGGTCACGTCCTGCTGCTCAGTTCGGCGGGCGAGGAGACCTACGACCTGGTCCGGGACGTCATAGCGGACCTCGGCCTCGGCCTGGTCCGCATGGAGCAGCGCCGGCACCACATCTCGGAGGTCTTCACCGACAGCGACGCAGAACGGAAGGAGGCGGCCGGCCATGGCAGCTGAACGGTCCACAGCCACGGTCCCGGGCGACCAGACCCGCATCCACAACATCGGCTACCGCAGCTACGACGGCCCGCGCCTCGGCCGCGCCTACGCCCGCCGCTCGCTGTACTCGCAGTCCCTGCGCGGCGCCTACGGCCTCGGCCGCTCGGCCAAGTCCAAGGTGCTGCCGATGCTGCTTGCCGCAGTGATGTGTCTGGTCGCGGGCATCCTGGTCGCCGTCTCCGTCGTCACCAAGTCGAACGACCTGCCCCTGGACTACACGCGCTACGCGATCGTCCTGCAGGCCGTCATCAGCCTCTACGTGGCCTCCCAGGCCCCCCAGTCCGTCTCGCGCGATCTGCGTTTCCACACCGTGCCTCTCTACTTCTCCCGGCCGATCGAGACCTCCGACTACGTTCGCGCCAAGTACGCCTCACTGGCCTCGGCCCTGTTCATCCTCACCGCCCTGCCCCTGCTGGTGCTCTACGTGGGCGCACTGCTCGCCAAACTCGACTTCGCGGACCAGACCAAGGGGTTCGCGCAGGGACTCGTCTCCGTGGCCCTGCTCTCCCTGCTCTTCGCCGGCCTCGGCCTGGTCGTGGCCTCGGTCACCCCGCGCCGCGGGTTCGGCATCGCGGCGGTCATCGCCGTCCTCACCATCACCTACGGCGCGGTCTCCACGCTCCAGGCCATCGCGGACGTCCAGGGCAGCTCCGGAGCCGTCGTCTGGATAGGCCTGTTCTCGCCGATCACCCTCATCGACGGAGTGCAGTCCGCCTTCCTGGGCGCCACCTCGGCCTTCCCCGGCGGGGTCGGCCCGAGCACCGGTGAGGGCGCCGTCTACGTCCTCGTCACCCTCGGCCTGATCGCCGGCGCCTACGGCCTGCTGATGCGCCGCTACAAGAAGGTGGGACTGTGACCACGCTGAACATCGACCACGTCTCCCGCTGGTTCGGCAACGTGGTCGCCGTCAACGACATCACCATGACGATCGGCCCCGGCGTCACCGGCCTGCTCGGGCCGAACGGGGCGGGAAAGTCCACCCTCATCAACATGATGGGCGGCTTCCTCGCCCCCTCCACCGGCAGCGTCACCCTCGACGGCCAGCCGGTCTGGCGCAACGAGGACATCTACCGGCACATCGGCATCGTCCCCGAGCGGGAGGCGATGTACGACTTCCTCACCGGCCGCGAGTTCGTCCTCGCCAACGCCGAACTGCACGGCCTGGGTGCCAGGGCGGCCGACGAGGCCCTCGCCACGGTGGAGATGGCCTACGCCCAGGACCGCAAGATCGCCACGTACTCCAAGGGCATGCGCCAGCGCGTGAAGATGGCCTCAGCCCTCGTCCACCAGCCGTCGCTGCTCCTGCTCGACGAGCCGTTCAACGGCATGGACCCACGCCAGCGCATGCAGCTGATGGACCTGCTGCGGCGCATGGGCGACGAGGGCCGCACCGTGCTGTTCTCCTCCCACATCCTCGAAGAGGTCGAACAACTCGCCCGGCACATCGAGGTCATCGTGGCCGGACGCCACGCGGCCAGCGGCGACTTCCGCAGGATCCGCCGCCTGATGACCGACCGGCCCCACCGTTACCTGGTGCGTTCCAGCGACGACCGGGCACTCGCGGCGGCGTTGATCGCCGACCCGTCGACGTCCGGCATCGAGGTCGACCTCGCCGAGGGCGCCCTGCGCATCCAAGCCGTCGACTTCGGCCGGTTCACGGTCCTGCTGCCGAAGGTCGCCCGCGACCACGGCATCCGGCTGCTCACGGTCTCGCCGTCCGACGAGTCCCTCGAGTCCGTCTTCTCGTATCTCGTCGCGGCGTAGGAGGCCGAAGAATGTACGACCCCACAGTCGCCCGGCTCACCTACCGGGCCCTGCTCGGCCGCCGCCGGGCCCTCATCCTGGGCGCGCTGCCCCTGCTGCTGCTCGTCATCGCCGTCGCGGTGCGTGCGCTCGCCGGGGCCGACGACCAGACCGCCACGGACGTGCTGGGCGGCTTCGCCCTCGCCACCATGGTGCCGATCGTCGGCGTCATCGCCGGCACCGGCGCCATCGGCCCCGAGATCGACGACGGTTCGGTGGTGTACCTGCTGTCCAAGCCGATCAAGCGGCCGACGATCATCTTCACCAAGCTGATCGTCGCCATAGCCGTGACGATGGTCTTCTCCGCCGTGCCCACGCTGCTGGCCGGCCTGATACTCAACGGCAACGGCCAGCAGGTCGCCGTCGCCTTCACGCTCGCCGCGCTGGTCGCTTCCATCGCCTACGCCGCGCTGTTCCTGCTGCTGGGCACGGTGTCCCGGCACGCCGTGGTCTTCGGGCTCGTGTACGCCCTGGTCTGGGAGGCCCTGTTCGGCTCCCTGGTGCCGGGTGCCCGCACGCTGAGCGTCCAGCAGTGGTCGCTGGCGGTGGCCCAGAAGGTCGCCGACGGAAACCTGGTGACCTCCGACGTCGGCCTGCCCACCGCGACGGTGCTGCTCGCCGCCGTGACCGTGCTCGCCACCTGGTACGCCGGTCAGAAGCTGCGGTCGCTGACGCTCGCCGGAGAGGAGTGACCGGGGGCCGTCGGTAACGCGGGATACGTCCCCTTTAATCGGTGGCGTCCGGCTTCCCGTGACGGCACTGTGGGGGATGCACGAGGCCGGACGGCGACGGCGCGACGGGAGGCCGCTTCGAGCACGCGGGATGCCCCGTGTGGGCCGACCGCTGGGGACGCCGGCGCCGTCCGGACCGTGCTCCTGAGCCGAGCCACGCGGGAGCTACGTCGAAGGACTCCGGCCCGGCATCAGGCCGCCAGCCGCTCCAGCACCACCGCGATGCCGTCCTCGTCGTTGGAGGACGTCACCTCGTCGGCCACCGCCTTCAGCTCCTCGTGGGCGTTGGCCATCGCCACACCCCGGGCCGCCCAGCCGAACATCGGCACATCGTTGGGCATGTCACCGAAGGCGATCGTGTCGGCCGCCTTCAGACCGAGCCGACGGGCCGCCAGCGACAGGCCCGTGGCCTTGGACAGCCCCAGCGGCAGCAGTTCGACGATCCCCGCGCCGGCCATGACGACGGTGACGAAGCCGCCCGCGGCACGTCGGGCGGCCTCGGCCAGCTCGTCGTCGGACAGGGTCGGATGCTGGATGTAGATCTTGTTCAGCGGCGCCGACCACAGGTCCGAGGCGTCGGTGAAAGGCACCGCGGGGAGGTCGCCCCCGACCGCGTAGCCCGGGCCGACCATGACGTCCCCGTCCAGGCCGTCCCGGCTCGCCGCCAGGTACAGCGGGCCGGTCTCCGCCTCGATCTTGGCCAGCGCCACCCCGGCCAGCTGCCGGTCCAGGGTCACGGAGGTCAGCAGCCGGTGCTCCCCGGCGTGGTAGACCTGCGCGCCCTGACCGCAGACGGCCAGTCCCTCGTACCCGAGGTCGTCCAGGATGTGCCGGGTCCACGGCACCGCACGTCCGGTGACCACGATGTGGGCGGCGCCCGCGGCGGTGGCCGCGGCGAGCGCGTCACGGGTGCGCCGCGAGATCGTGTCGTCGCCGCGCAGCAGCGTGCCGTCGAGGTCGGTCGCGATCAGCCGGTAGGGGAAGCCCCCGGCGGATCCGGTGCCGGGGACCGCGGCGGTGCCGGTGTCAGTCACTTGGCCACCGGCTCCAGGACCTCCCGGCCGCCCAGGTACGGGCGCAGCACCTCGGGCACGCGGACCGAGCCGTCGGCCTGCTGGTGGTTCTCCAGGATCGCCACGATGGTGCGCGGCACGGCGCACAGCGTGCCGTTGAGCGTGGCCAACGGACGCACCTTCTTGCCCTCGCGGACCCGGATCGACAGCCGGCGGGACTGGAACTCGGTGCAGTCCGAGGTCGAGGTCAGCTCGCGGTACTTGCCCTGGGTCGGGATCCACGCCTCGCAGTCGTACTTGCGCGCCGCCGAGGCGCCCAGGTCGGCCGAGGCCACGTCGATCACCCGGAACGGCAGCTCCAGCGACGTCAGCCACTGCTTCTCCCACTCCAGCAGGCGCTGGTGCTCGGCCTGCGAGTCCTCGGGGAGGACGTAGGAGAACATCTCGACCTTGTCGAACTGGTGCACGCGGAAGATGCCCCGGGTGTCCTTGCCGTGCGAGCCCGCCTCGCGGCGGAAGCAGGGCGAGAAACCGGCGTAGCGCAGTGGCAGGCGCTCGGCGTCCAGGATCTCGTCCATGTGGTAGGCGGCGAGCGGCACCTCGGAGGTGCCGACGAGGTACAGGTCGTCCTTGTCGAGGTGGTAGACGTCCTGGGCGGCCTGGCCGAGGAAGCCGGTGCCGGCCATCGACTGCGGGCGCACCAGTGCCGGGGTCAGCATCGGCGTGAAGCCGGCCGCCGTGGCCTGCGCGATCGCCGCGTTGACCAGGGCGAGCTCCAGGAGGGCGCCCACGCCGGTCAGGAAGTAGAAGCGCGAGCCGGAGACCTTGGCGCCGCGCTCCACGTCGATGGCGCCGAGCAGCTGGCCCAGCTCCAGGTGGTCCCTGGGCTCGAAGCCCTCGGCGGCGAAGTCGCGGTGCGTGCCGTGCGTCTCCAGCGTGACGAAGTCCTCCTCGCCGCCGACGGGCACGTCGGGGTGGACGAGGTTGCCGAGCCGCTGGAGCAGCTCCTGGGTCTCGGCGTCGGCCGCGTCACGCTCGGTGTCGGCGGCCTTGACGTCGGTCTTCAGCTGCTCGGCCCGCTTGAGGAGCTCGGCCTTCTCGTCCCCGGCGGCCTTGCCGATCAGCTTGCCGAGACCCTTCTGCTCGGCACGCAGCTCGTCGAAACGGACGCCGGACGACCTGCGCCGTTCGTCGGCGGACAGGAGGGAGTCGACGAGCGCGACGTCCTCTCCACGGGCGCGCTGAGAGGCGCGCACACGGTCGGGGTCCTCACGGAGCAGGCGAAGGTCAATCACGCGGTCAAGGCTACCGGTGCGGGGTGTCGGCTCTCGACCCGCTCTTGCCGTAAGCGGCCCGCACGTCTCGTTCGAGGGTCAATGAAGCGTTGCGGCCTCCCCGGAAGGGGGCGCCGCAGGGGTGGCGGGTTGACCGGATCCCCTTGTGGAGAACGGGACTTGGCGCGCGACTGTCCACAGGAATCCACAGCCGGGAAAAGTTATCCACAGGGTGTGCGAAAGATCTGTGGATGCACGGAAGTGATCATTCCCAATTCCGGAAGGTGAGGCGTCCAAACCCTCCACGCCCCCACTTTCGAGTGGAAACGGGGCGCCCGGTGTCACTCCGGAGAATGGGGTGCAAGAAACAGGTGGACGAAGAGTGACCTGGACCTCTGTGGGTGAAGTAGGGCGCTGTAGGGGGATTTGTCGACGGAATGCCCCTTCGTTGTCGACTTGTCCCCAGGTCGAGAAGCGGACCTGTGGATAACTTCTGTGGACAACGAAAATCAGCAGATAGGCCCGGCGGTCAGAACCGGCCGTCCTGGCAGCGCGCCACCCAGTCCGCCGCCGCCACGAACGCCTCGTCCGAGGTACCCGGCCGCAGGGCGTCCACGTCGGCGGGCACGATCTCCGCGCGGGGGTACGACCCGAGATAGCGCACCTGGAGACAGGTCCGCTTCAGGCCCATCAACGCGTCGGCCACCCGGCGGTCGGAGATGTGCCCCTCGGCGTCGATGCAGAAGCAGTAGTTGCCGATACCGGCACCCGTGGGGCGGGACTGCAGCAGCATCAGGTTGACCCCGCGGGTGGCGAACTCGCCCAGCAGATCACGCAGCCCGCCGGGGTGGTCGTCGCGCTGCCACAGCACGACCGACGTCTTGTCCGCCCCGGTCGGTGCCGCGGGCCGGGCCGGTCGGCCCACCAGCACGAAGCGCGTCTGGGCGTTCGCCGCGTCGTGGATGTCGGCCTCCAGCACCTGGAGGCCGTAGCGCTCCGCGGCGAACTCGCCGGCGAAGGCGGCCTCGTACCGTCCCTCCCGCACGAGACGGGCGCCGTCCGCGTTGGAGGCGGCCGATTCCCAGGCGACGTCCGGGAGGTGCGCCTTGAGCCAGTTGCGGACCTGGGGCTGAGCGGCCGGGTGGGCGGTGACCGTCTTGATGTCCGCCAGGCCGGTGCCGGGGCGGGCCAGCAGCGCGAAGGTGATGGACAGCAGCACCTCGCGGTAGATCATCAGCGGCTGACCGGCGACCAGCTCGTCGAGGGTGGTGGTGATGCCGCCCTCGACGGAGTTCTCGATCGGCACGAACGCGGCCTCGGCCTCGCCGGTGCGCACCGCGTCGAGCGCGGACTGCACGGAGACGTACGGGACCAGCTCCCGGGTCGCCGTCTCCGGGAGGGTGCGCAGGGCGACTTCGGTGAAGGTGCCTTCAGGGCCGAGATACGCGTAACTGGCTGGCATGTACTCACCCTAAGGGCCCGGGGACGCGCGGCCCACGCGTCGCGTCCAAGCCCCTCACAGGTGTGCGATGTCGCCGGTTTCACCCCTCCAGCAGCCGCTGCCCCACGTACTCTCCCTCGGCCGCGCCGCCCGGGACCGCGAACAGGCCGCTCGCCTCGTGCCGGATGAACCGGGACAGCGCGTCGCCCCGGTCGAGCTTGCGCTGCACGGGCACGAA
Organism: Streptomyces violaceorubidus; assembly: GCF_000717995.1. Taxonomy (GTDB): domain Bacteria; phylum Actinomycetota; class Actinomycetes; order Streptomycetales; family Streptomycetaceae; genus Streptomyces; species Streptomyces violaceorubidus. Next base: position 67,051 of record NZ_JODM01000026.1, on the reverse strand, counting down.
GCCGCGCAGCGGATCGGCCTGCCAGCAGATGAAGAGCAGCCCGGCATCCGGGACCCCGTCGGCGTCGAAACCGTCGTGGTACGAGAAGGGCCGACGGACCATGGCCGCGCCGCCGTTCTGGTCGGGCCGGGTGATGCGGGCGTGGGCGTTGATCGGGACGACGAGTTTTCCGGAGCCGTCGGTCTTCTCCAGGTCCATCTCCGTCGTCTCGGTGGCGTCGCTCCCTCCGGACAGCGGTGCCCCGTCGGACTTGCGGCGCCCGATGACGTCCTCCTGGGCCTTGAGGGACAGGCCCTCCCAGTCGTCGAGCAGCATGCGGATGCGGCGTACGACGACGTAGGAGCCGTTCGCCATCCAGGCCGGAGCGCCCTTCCCGGACTCGGGTTCCTCCGGCACGAAGATCCGCTCGGCGAAGTCGGCCTCGGCGGGCTTCGGATTGCGGGTGCCGTCGACCTGGCCCATGAGGTTGCGCGTGGTCATGGGGTGGGCGGTGGCGCCGGGCGAACGGTTGAAGCCGTTCATCTGCCAGCGGATACGGGCGGCCGTCCCGGCGTCCCGCTGGATCGCGCGCAGGGCGTGGAAGGCCACCAGGGCGTCGTCGGCGCCGATCTGCACCCACAGGTCGCCGTTGCTGCGGTTCTTGTCGAGGTGGTCGGAGGAGAAGTCGGGGAGCGGATCGAGGGCGACCGGGCGCTGGGCGTCGAGGCCGGTCCGGGCGAAGAAACTGTGCCCGAATCCGAAGGTGACGGTCAGCGAGGAGGGCCCCGCGTCCCGGGCCACACCCGTGTCACCGGTTCCGGCCGGCTCGCCCGCCATCAGCCGCCGGGCCGTGTCGGACCAGCGCCGCAGCAGCGCGGCGGCCTCCCTGCGGCCGGCACCGGCCGCGAGGTCGAACGCGACGAGGTGGCCGCGGGCCTGCAAGGGGGTGGTGATGCCGGGCTGATGTTTCCCGTGAAACATCGCCCGCTCGCTGCCGAGCGAGGTGAGGGGAGTGGCGGCGGAGGAGGGCGCGGCGGCGTAGCCCGCGGCGGCGCCCGCCGCACCGAGGACGAGCCCCGTGGCACCGGCGGTGCCGAGCAGGCGCCGTCGGGAGATGCCCTCGACGGCGGTGGTGCTCTCGGTGTTCTCCGAGCCGAGTGGCCCGGTTGGCCCGGTTGGCCCGGTGGTGCCACCGGGCTCCCCGCGGGTCGCCCCGTGGTTGCGGGCCTCCGGGATGGACTGGTCAGCCATGGTGCGGTTCAGCCGATCTGCGCGTTCTTGGAGAGGGTGACCTGGTCGATGTCGGAGGTGCGCACGGTGACGGCGACTTCCCAGTCGCCGGCCATCGGTATCTGCACTCCGCTCGCCGACCAGTGGCCGGTGGTGATGTGGTCGGGGGCGACGGGCAGGGGGCCGATGTCCTTCGCCTTGAGGGTGAGGGCCACCTTCACCTCGGGGATGTCGAAGGCGGTCCCGTCCGGGCGCTCGACGTAGAGGTGCAGGTCGTTGGCGCCGACCCGGGCGGGGTCGAGTTCGACCCGCAGGACGCCCTTGCCGTTCTGGCTGCCGGTGTCGAAGGGCATGTCCAGCGTCACCGCGCCGGTGGAGGGCGCGGAGCCCACGGAGGAGGACGTGCCGGCGGCCTTGGCCTCCTCCTCGGTGCGACCCGGCTCGGTCTGCGTCAGCACGGTGGTCACCACGAGCAGCACGACGGCGACACCCGCCTCCGCGAGCACGGAGCGGCGCAGTCCGAAGCGGTTCGGGTCGGCGTCCCGCTGCCGCTTCTGCCGGGCGGCGTCCACGGCCGCGCGCTGCCGGGCGAGCTGGGCGGCTCGCTGGGAGCCCCCGGAGCCCTTCGCCGGGCCGGACGCCTGCCCCGGGGAGGCCGTCTTCGAGGCCGTCGTGGAGCCCGTCTTCGAGCCCGTCTTCGAGGCCGCCTTCGACGCCGCCGTGGAGCCCGTCTTCACGGCGGTCTTCCCGGACGCCATTTTGGACGCCTTCCCGGACGCCTTCGCCGCGCCCCGCGCGACCCCGGCGGCAGCGGGCACCGCCTCCGCCAGCTGTGCCGTCCACCGGCGCGAGAAGAAGGCGACGCCGACGAGCACCGCCACGAGCCCGATCTTCACCAGGAGCAGCTGTCCGTACCGGGTGTCGGTGAAGGCCGTCCAGGAGCCGAGCTGACGCCAGGACTGGTAGGTGCCGGTCACCACCAGCGCGAGCACGCTGCCGAAGGCGATGCGCGAGAACCGGCGCACGGCGAGGGCGGGGACCGGTGTGTCCGACGGGCCGCGGTACAGCGCGACGAGCAGCGCGGTCAGCCCGCCGAACCAGGTGGCGACGGCGAGCAGGTGGACGACGTCGACCGGCATGGCGAGGCCCGCCTGGAGGCCGACGGAGGCGTGCTCGGACATCGCCCAGGTCGCCGCGAGGCCCGCCGCCACGACGCTCCCGCCGACCGCGAGCCCGAAGGTGAGGTCCCGCCTCTCCTCGTCCTCCCGCTTGTCGTACGCGCCGAAGAGCACGGCGATGAACAGTGCCGCGGCAGCGAGCAACAGCAGGCGGGAGATTAGTGCGGCGCCGGACTTGGTCTGGAGCACTTCGCCGAGCAGGCCCAGGTCGAAGACGTCGGCGACCTTCCCGGAACCGGTGTAGGAGCCGCGCAGCAGGAGGAGCAGGAGCGTGGCGGCGGTCAGCGCGAGCCAGCCGGAGACGACGACCCGCTGCACGACGCGCACCCCGGAGCCGCGCGGCCAGCAGGCGAGTACGAAGGCGGCGCCGCCCACCAGGACGGCGAAGGCGGCGTACGACACGTACCGTCCGACGCCGTACAGGGCGCCGACGAATCCGCCGCCCGCCCCCTGACCGGTGACGGTGACCGTGGTCTCGGAGGGGGCTCCGACGGAGAAGGTGTAGGCACCGGCGACCGGGTGGCTGTCGGCGGAGACGACCTGGTAGGTCACCGTGTAGGTGCCGTCGGGCAGCCCGGCGTGCAGTTTCACGGAGTACGTCGTGCCGCCCGTGCCGGACGGCTTGCCGTCGTCGACGCGTTTGCCCTTGGGGTCGAGGACGCGCAGCGAGTCGTCGTCCATGGAAACCGACTCGGAGAAGGTGAGCGACACCTGGGCCGGAGCCCTGTCGACCACCGCCCCCTCCCGGGGATCGCTGCCGGTGAGCGCGGCGTGCGCGGCGGCCGGCCCGGCGGCGGCCAGCAGCGCGCATGCCGCGGCCAGGAGCAGCAGCACCAGGGTGCGCACGCGCGGGGCGATGGTCTGCGTCAAGGTGGTCCCTCCCTCAGTGTCCGGAGTCTTCGGAGTGCCCGGAGTGTCCGGTGGTGGGCTGGTAGGTGGCCGCCTTCACGGGCAGCTTGACCGTGACGGGGGCGGAGTGGGCGAAGTGCAGTGCGACGGTGACGGACTGTCCCTGCTTCGGCTGCTGCTTCAGCTTCTCGAACATCAGGTGGTTCCCGCCGCTCTTGAACACCAGTTGACCGTGGGCGGGGACCTCCAGGCGGTCGACCTCCTTCATGGTCCCGCCGGCGGTCTCGTGCACGGTGATCTCGCCGGCCTCACTGGTGACGGAGGTCAGCTCGTCCGCGGTGTCGCCCTCGTTGGTGATCGTGAGGAAGCCGGCCGCCATCGAGTCGGAGACGGGCTGCGGTATGTAGGCGGCGTCGACCGAGAGTTCGGCGCCGGAGGCCGCGGAGTCCGAGCCGCCGCAGCCCGCGAGGGCCAGGGCGCCGATCACCGCGACGGCGGCGAGGGCGGAACGCCTCACCGGCCCTCCCGCGAACCGCCTCACCGGCCCTCCCGCGGACCGCTTCACCGGCCCTCCCGCGAACCGCCTCACCGGCCCTCCCGCGAACCGCCTCACCGGCCCTCCCGCGAACCGCCTCACCGGCCCTCCCGCGAACCGCCTCACGGGTTCTCCCCCTTGATGAGCTTGGGGAGGTCCTTGGTGTAGTCGTCGACCGTGGCGTCCTCGCCGTAGAGGACGTAGCCCGCGTCGGACTTCGGGGAGAAGGCGACGACCTGGGTGCCGTGGGTCGAGACGATCTTGCCGTCCTTGTCCTTGGTCGGCGGGTCGATGGAGATGCCGAGGGTGCGGGCGCCGGCCTGGATGGTGTCGAACTCGCCGGTCAGGCCGACGATCTGCGGGTCGATGCCCTTGAGCCACTTGCCGAGCGCGGCCGGGGTGTCGCGCTCCGGGTCGGTGCTGACGAACACGACGCGGAGCTTGTCCTGTTCGGCCTGGGAGAGCTGCTTCTTGGCCACGGCGACGTTGTTCATGGTCAGCGGGCAGACGTCGGGGCAGTGGGTGTAGCCGAAGTAGATCAGCGTGGGCTTGCCGGCGGTCTGCTCGCGGAGGTCGTACTTCTTGCCCCGGGTGTCGGTGAGGACCAGGTCGGGCTTCTCGAACGGCTTGTCCAGGACGGTGGCAGCCTGCTGGCTGTTGTCCTCGGAGACCACGGTCACGGGCTTGTCGCTGTCACCGTCGCTGCCGCAGGCGGACAGCGTCAGGGAGGCGGCGGCGAGCAGGGCGGCCAGGGCGAACGTCTTCTTGTGCATAGAAAAATGTCCCAGATGTGAGGTGCTCCGGTGCGCGCCGGGGTCCGTCGGGGAAACCGACGGACGGTGTCCGGCGCGCACCGGACGAGATGATGCGTCGGCGAGGTGCTGCCGACGCACCGGCGCGGCGTCGTTACGCCGACGCGCCGGAACCGCGCCGACGACCGGCCAGCACGCCGTACCCGACGCCCGCCGCGCCGACGACGATGCCGACGATGCCGAGGACCCGGGCGGTGGTGTCGCTGCCGTCACCGGAGCCGGAGTCCGACGCGGAGGTTTCGGCGGCGGTGTTCTGCGCCGCCGCCCCGGTGTCGTCGGCCTTGGCGTCCGAGGAGCCCGCCGCGCCGTGGGCGTCGTCCTCCGCGGCGGTCAGCGCGAGCACGGGCGCCGGGGTGTCGGGCTCTTCCTGGCCCTCCTGCGGCACCTCGATCCAGCGCACGACCTCCTTGTTGGAGTACGTCTGGATCGCCTTGAACACCAGCTGGTCGGCGTCCTCGGGCAGCGCGCCGATGGAGACCGGGAACTTCTGGAAGTAGCCGGGCTCGACGCCCTTGCCGTCGGCGGTCCAGGTCACCTTGGTGACGACCTCGGTGATCTGCTTGCCGTGCGCCTCCAGCGGCTTGGCCGGCTTGGCCTTGGTGACGTCGACCTTCCAGCCCGGCACCGGCTGCGGCATGACGGACGACAGCGGGTGGTCGGTCGGGAAGCTGACCTCCAGCTTGGTGGTGGAGGCGTTGTCGCGCTCGTTGGGGACCTTGAAGTCGACGACCGCGTAGCCGCCCTTGGCGGCCGGGCCCTCCGGCTGCACGCTGACGTGGGCGAAGGCGGGGGCGGACAGGGCGAGCACGGCGATGCCGGAGACGGCGCCGGCGGCGGCGATACGGGAAGCCTTCATGGACGGAGTACTCCGCTTCGTGTGGACACCGGTGCTGGGCAGCCGGTGCCGAGGACGGGAGGGATGCGCGCACGCGCGCGTGCCGCACGACGGCGGCCCCTCCCTCAGCGGGACGGCGGTCGCGTCGTGTCAGGCGGTGAGGGCGAACGCGTCACTCGGCGGGCCGCGCCTGATGACCGTGTGCTGGAGCGCGGTGGTACGGGGCCGGGGCGGCACCCACAGCGTCGGGTGCGGCGGACGCGGACCCGTACCGGGGGCGCCGGCCAGCCCGGCGTGCAGGGCGCGCACGAGGAACAGCGCCGCGCGCAGGGCGCGTACGAACGCCGCCTCGGCCATGGACTGGGCCGAGTGCGCCGACAGTTCGACGAGCCGGGCCAGGGCCAGGTCCCCGCGCCGCAGCAGCCAGCCGGTGGCCAGGGCCGCGAGGACGTGACCGAGCAGCATCGGCAGAGACGGCAGCAGCGAGGCGGAGGTACCGGCGGCGGACAGGGCGTCCGCGGAATGGTGCGCCGCGCCGGTCGGGACGCCGGGCGCGATCCGGGCGTCGGTGAGGATCCGCTCGGCCTGGGTCGGGCTGATCGCCGCCGCGGTGGTCCCGCAGACCAGCCGTGCGGCCTGCTGGACAAGGGAAGCGTCGGACAGCGCACCCGCCCCGCCGCCGGACGCGACGGCCGTACCGGGCGCCGTGGCCGCGGCGGTGCCGTGCTGGCCCAGCCCGAACAGGGCGTGCAGCGCGGTCTGTCCGAAGGTGAGCAGCAGCGCGATGGCGGGCAGCGAGCGCCGGCGACCGGCGAGCGGCACGGCGACCAGGACCGCCCCGAGGAATCCCGCGCCCAGCGACCAGAGCGGAACGGTGGCACAGGAGGCCAGGGCGTGCCCCGCCGCGGCCAGCACGACGCAGACCGCGGCGAACACCGCGGCCCGCAGGATCCGGAGGTCGTTCCCGGAGCGCGCCGTTGGCGGGTGGGGGGCAGTCATGGCGGCCTCATCATCGCACCCGCGGCCCGCCCGCCGTACGGCAGGTCCACAAGATGCCGTACAACCGGAAGGCGAGGAACAGGGTGGAAGGTCACCCTCTGGTACGAGTCGTCCCGCATACACCGGTCGACGAGGGCGACGCATCCGCCAGATGAGCGGTGTCACGGGCGCGACGCGCTTACGTCCGGGTGTGAGGGGCAATACGTATCGGTATGTCGAGCCGCGGCCGGGAGGCTGGAGCATGAGCATCTGGTGGTCACTCCATTTGCGGCGCGAGGCTGCGAGCGTGCCCCTGGCCCGCCGTCTGCTGATCGGCACCATGGAGACCGCGGGCGTCGACCCCGACATCTCCTTCGACCTCTCCGTCGCGCTCAGCGAGGCCTGCGCCAACGCCGTCGAGCACGGCGGGGACGACGGGTCCGGCCGCCCCGGTGAGGCGTACCGCGTCACGGCCTATCTGGACGGCGAGCGCTGCCGTATCGAGGTGGCCGACACCGGTCCCGGATTTCCCGCCGCCGCTCCGGGCGGGCCGCAGGGGGCAGTCCGCCCGGCGTCCCCGGAGGCGGAGAGCGGTCGCGGCCTGTGTCTCATCCGGGAGCTCGCCGACCACGTCCACATCGGCAGTGCGCCGGGGCGGGCCGGTGCCGTCGTGAGCTTCGACAAGGTCCTCAAGTGGCGCGAGAACGCCCCGCTGGTGGCGGTGTGACGGCAGGGCCCGAACAGGCCGACGGCCGGGCACCCGCGCGGGTGCCCGGCCGTCGTACGGCGGGTGGGGGTCAGCCCTTCAGCGCGGCCATCCACTCCTCGACCTCGTCCGACCGGCGCGGCAGCCCGGCGGACAGGTTCCGGTTGCCCTCGGCGGTGACGAGGATGTCGTCCTCGATGCGCACGCCGATGCCCCGGTACTCCTCGGGGACGGTCAGGTCGTCGGCCTGGAAGTACAGACCCGGCTCGACGGTGAGCACCATGCCGGGCTCCAGCGTGCCGTCGACGTAGGACTCCACGCGCGCGGCGGCGCAGTCGTGGACGTCCAGGCCGAGCATGTGACCGGTGCCGTGCAGCGTCCAGCGGCGCTGCAGGCCCAGCTCCAGCACCCGCTCGACGGGGCCCTCGACCAGGCCCCACTCGACGAGCCGCTCGGCCAGCACCCGCTGGGCGGCGTCGTGGAAGTCGCGGTACTTGGCGCCCGGCTTCACCGCCGCGATGCCGGCCTCCTGGGCGTCGTACACGGCGTCGTAGATCTTCTTCTGCAGCTCGCTGTACGTGCCGTTGACCGGCAGCGTGCGCGTGACGTCGGCGGTGTAGTACGTGTGCGTCTCCACGCCCGCGTCGAGCAGCAGCAGGTCGCCGGAGCGGACCGGGCCGTCGTTGCGAACCCAGTGCAGGGTGCAGGCGTGCGGCCCCGCGGCGCAGATGGAGCCGTAGCCGACGTCGTTGCCCTCGACGCGGGCGCGGAGGAAGAAGGTGCCCTCGATGTAGCGCTCGCTGGTCGCCTCGGCCTTGTCGAGGACCTTCACGACGTCCTCGAAGCCGCGCACGGTGGAGTCGACGGCCTTCTGCAGCTCGCCGATCTCGAACTCGTCCTTGACCAGGCGGGCCTCGGAGAGGAAGACGCGCAGTTCCTCGTCGCGCTCGGCGGTGACCTTGTCGGTCAGGGCCGCCTCGACACCGGCGTCGTAACCGCGCACGACGCGCACCGGGCCGGTGGCCTCGCGCAGGCTGTCGGCCAGCTCGCGGACGTCGGAGGCGGGGATGCCGTACAGCTTCCCGGCCTCGGTGAGGGAGTGGCGGCGGCCGACCCACAGCTCGCCCTGCCCGCTCAGCCAGAACTCGCCGTTCTCCCGGTCCGAGCGCGGCAGGAGGTAGATCGTCGCGGTGTGCCCGTCCCCCCTGGGCTCCAGGACCAGGACGCCGTCCTCGGTCTGGTTGCCGGTCAGGTACGTGTACTCGACCGAGGCACGGAAGGGGTACTCCGTGTCGTTGGAGCGGGTCTTGAGGTTGCCCGCGGGGATCACCAGACGCTCGCCGGGGAAGCGGGCGGACAGGGCGGCGCGGCGGGCGGCGGTCTCGGCGGCCTGGGGGATCGGCTCCAGGTCGTGCAGCTCGGTGTCGGCCCAGCCGGACTTCATGTTCTCGGCCAGCTCGTCGGTCACGCCCGGGTACAGGCCGTTCTTGCGCTGCTTGATCGGCTCTTCGGACTCGTCCGGGGTCTCCGGGTTCTCCGAGATCTCCGGGGTGAGCTCATCCGCCACGGTCATCCTCCTAGTACGGCACTGGACCACCCCCCATCGTACGGTCGTACGGAAGGGGGCCCAGGGCCGAAGGGCCTGTTACACGGAGGCGCTACCGTCCGTTATGCGGTGCGGACCGGGCGTACATGTCCGCTTTCCGAACACTCCGGAGTCGTTGTCCGACCACTTCGGAGTCGTTGTCCGACCGCCCCGGAGCCGTTACTCGAACCTGACCGCCAGCAGGACGACGTCCTCCTCGGAGTGTGCCGCCGCCTTCCCGTCGGGCAGCAAGGTGCCCAGGACGTGCTCGACGACCGCGTCCGGGTCCTGCCGCGCGGCACGGGGGACGCCGGCCGCCGCCGCGTGCAGCCGGGCGAAGGCGCGGTCGGCCGGGTCACCGGTGCGGTGCAGCAGTCCGTCGGTGTAGAGCAGAACCGTCTCTCCCGGTTCGGCCTGGAGCTCCACGCTGGGAGCCTCCCAGCAGGCGAGCATGCCGAGCGGCGCGGAGACGGAGGTCTCGACGAACTCCGTGCGCCGCTGGCCGATCAGCAGGGGCGGGCTGTGCCCGGCGCCGGCCAGGGTGATCCGGCGCAGCGCGGGCTCGCAGTAGCCGAACAGGGCGGTGGCCGAGCGGGCGGGCTCGGTGAGCCGCAGCAGCAGTTCCAGGTCGGACAGGACGGCGACCGGGTCCTCGCCCTCCATCACGGCGTACGCCCGCAGCGAGGCGCGCAGCCGTCCCATCGCGGCGACCGCGCTGGGCCCCGACCCGGTGACGGATCCGACGGCGAGGCCGAGGGCGGCGTCCGGCAGCGGCAGGGCGTCGTACCAGTCGCCGCCGCCGGTAGGGCCGGTGCGGTGCCGGACGGCGAGCTGCACACCGGGCACCCGCGGCAGGCGGGAGGGCAGCAGTTCCTCGGCCATCGTCGCCATGGACGCGCGGGTGCGTTCGACCTCCAGGAGGCGTGCCAGGTGCGGGCTGGCGTACCGGACGTACAGGCCGGCGAGATGGCGCTGCCGTTCGGCCGGTTCGGCGGGTTCGTCGTAGAGCCAGACGGCGGCGCCGAGGCGCCCGGTGCCCTCGGCGGACAGGGGGAGCGTGTAGCTGGCGGCGTAGCCGAGGCGGGCGGCGACCTCGCGGTGGCGGGGGTCGAGGGCCTTTTCGGCGAGCAGGTCGGGTTCGGCGATGCCGTCCTCGGCGACCGTGAGCCCGTCCAGGATCCGCCCGTACGGCAGGGAACTGCGGGGCACGGTCTCGAGGTGGCCGAGGTCGGCGCGGGCGAGGCCGAGGCCGACGGTGGTGCCGGGACCGAGTCCGTCGGCCGGTTCCAGCACGACGAGCCCGCGCCGGGCGCCGACCAGGGCGGCTCCGGCGTGCAGCACTTCCTGGAGGCCGTCGGCGAGGGTGTCCGTGCGGACCAGGCGTTCGGTCAGTTCGTGCAGGGTCGTGAGGTCCGAGACCCAGCCGGCGAGCCGGTCCTGGAGCAGGGCCCCGGGGGCACAGGGGGTGCCCGAGTCGTCGGTGACGGCCGCGGGCTCCGGCGTGGGGGGTTCGGCCGCCGGGGAGGTGCCCGGGGCGGCGGACGCGACAGTGTGTGCGGGGGACGGAACCGTTGAATCGATTCCGGCCACTTTCGCAGGGTGCGGGGCGTTCATGGCGTCCGGCCTTCCGACCGGCGCATACTGCTCAAAAGCATCGCAAACCCCCATGTCATTCTGCGCCGCCAGCAGTGTCTCCACATGTACACGCACTCGTAAGGGGATGTCCAGCATTGTCCTGCTGGGATTCCTGGTGTCCGTGGGGTGCGAGCCGCCTCCTTCCCGACCTCTTGCGGAAAAGCGAAATTGGCTTGAAACTGCCCCAGAGGATGCCTTGTTGCGGTCGACTGGGGGTGCTTCACGGAGCGTCACAGCGGTCGTGATGGGTACGTACTCGGAGAAGGCCGGGGGTGGTTGGGGGCCACCTGGAACCTGGCGGCGGACCCGGGCGTCCTATCCACCGACGACCGTGCCCCATCCTCCCGTGGCGGAGGCGGAGAGAAATACGCGCGACGGTAAAACGCCAGACTTCGCCACCCCGCGCCACGCCATGCTTGTGATAGACGCAGTGGCCGGAACCGTCATGGACGCAGTCAGTGTTCGACCCACAGGGGTTTCCCTTGCCCTTGGCGGAGGCGTGCCCCGTGGGGACGTCCCCACGGCAGGGGTGTGATGCGCCACCAGCAACGCACAGCGAAGTGATCGACACATGGTGTGAAGAGACCACGGTGTTGCCAGGCGTGCAACGGAAAGGAACGAGCGCTCATGCGCGAGATCCTCGGAAGGCGACGCAGGCTCCTGTCCCAGCACGACGACGGGCAGCCTGAGCTGATCGGCGCGGCCCTGACCTACGCGACACAATGGCAGTGGCCCGTACTCCCGGGCGCGGCGGCGGATCCGCGGGCGCGGTCGCGCTGCGGCTGCCCCGACCCCGACTGCACGGTGCCGGGCGCACATCCCTTCGACCCCGGTCTCCTCGCGGCGACCACCGACGCGCGCATGGTGCGCTGGTGGTGGACCAACCGGCCGACCGCGTCGATCGTCATGGCCACCGGAGGCAGCGCCCCGTGCGCCGTCTCCCTGCCCGCCCTGCCGGCCGCCCACGCCCTGGCCGCGCTCGACCGCGCCGGGCTGCGGCTCGGCCCGGTCGTCGCCTCGCCCACCCGCTGGGCGCTGCTGGTCAGGCCGTACTCCATGGAGCAGTTGGGCGAGCTGCTCTACGCCAAGGACTTCGTCCCCGGCTCCCTGCGCTTCCACGGCGAGGGCGGATACCTCGCGCTGCCCCCGTCCGAGACCGGCGCCGGAGCGGTCCGCTGGGAGCGGGCGCCGCTGCCCGGCTCCGCCTCGCCCTGGGTGCCCGACGTGGAGGCCGTGGTGGACGCGGTGGTCGATGCCCTCACTCGTACGGGTGTGAGCGCGCCCGAGTTGTAGGGGTGTCGGCGCGCGCGGAAGTCCGCGTCCGCCCTCGGTCGTTATCGTCCGACCATGCCGCTTCACGCAGGGGAGCACCGCGCCGCCGGGCCACGCAGCACCGGGTCGCGCCGCCGAGGGCCGGACCGCCGGCGGATCCGTCTGTACGGCCTCGCGGGGGTCGTGGTGTGCGCGGTGGTGCTGCCGTTCGCGGTGGCGTCCGCGGGGCCCTCGGGCGAGGCGGAGGCCGGGGCCGCGACGGCCGTGCCGCTGCTCGCGCGGGACGGTGACAGCAAGGCGTCCGCGTACCCGTCCGCGGCGGAGCCGGAGGACCGGTTCGGGCTCGGCTCCGGGTCGGGGTCCGGGTCCGGGGTGGCCGACCGCCTCACGGACGCGGTGGCGCCGGCCCGCTCGCCGCTGCCGCCCGGCCCCGCACTGGCCGCACGCTGTGGCCCCGAACTCACCTCGCCCGCGGGCATCGAGGCACAGACCTGTGTCCTGGCCCGGGGGACGGAGACCTGGGCGCGGACCTACTACCGCAACGCCACCGGCGGCCCGCTCGAGTCCGTACTGAGCCTCATGGGACCCGACGGACGCAGCGTGCGGACGAGCTGTGCGGTGGGCGTCGAGGACGCGCCGGGCACCTGCGAGACGCCGCCGGACGACACCGAGGGCGCGCACGGGGGCGGGCTGGCGGGCTACACGGCGGTCGCGGAGTTCGCCCGCCGGGCCGGGTACGGACCGTTGCTGCTGCGCGCCGGGAGCGGTGGGAGCACCGGGAGCACCGGGAGCGGCGGTAGCGCCGGGGAGGCGGAGACGGCGGAGACCGATGAGGGCGGCGTCGGCAAATCGCCTGCGGGAACGGGGAGTTGACCGGCGACTGCGGTGAGTGCGCGACCGGGCGCATGGAAAGACCCGGTTGCTGGCGACGGGGGATGCACCAGCAACCGGGCTACTGGAACGGTAACAAGAGATCGGCGGTTAGCAAATTCGATCTCTTGTTTTCCGGTCACCGACTGGCTTGCCGCTCCTAGGAGTTGTGACCGCAGTCACCCGTCCACGAGTCACCGCCCCGGCTGACCGGCGGGCCGGCCGGAGCCGGCCCGCGCGGCTGTGCGTCAGCTGAGGGTCACCTGCCGGTTGGTCAGGCCACCGCGCGCCCGGCGCTCCTCGTGCGTGAGCGGAGCGTCCGTGGCCAGGGCCTCGGCGAGCCGCTCGGCGAACTCCGCGGCCGGCTTCTCGACGTCCTGCGCGGTGACCTCGCTCGGCAGGTCCCACACCGGCACGGTGAGCCCGTGGGCACGGAAGGAGCCGACGAGGCGCGTGCCCTCGCCGAGGGACGACCGGCCCGCGGCGTGCAGCCGGGCAAGAGCGTCCAGAAGCCGCTCCTCGTCGTGCGGCATGACCCAGCGCAGGTGGTTCTTGTCCGGCGTCTCGCACCAGTAGGCGGCGTCCACGCCCTCCAGCCGGACGGTCGGGATGGCCGCGGCGTTGGCCCGCTCCAGGGAGGCGGTGACGTCCGGCGTGGCGTTCTCCGGGTCCGGCACCCAGAACTCGAAGCCCGAGTGCACCTCCGGCTCGAACGCGCCCTCGGGCGCGAGCAGGTCCTGCAACCGCGGCCCGTCGGCCGGCGCGCGGCGCCCCTGCACCGGGGTGCCCGGGGCGGCGGTCAGCGCCCGCGCGAGGGTGTCGGCGAGGTCGCGGCTGATGTCGCCCGACGCCGTGTCGTTCTGCAGGCCGAGCAGGACCGAGCCGTCGTCGCGGCGCAGGGCCGGCCAGGCCATCGGCAGCACCGTGGCCAGTGTGACGGAGGGGACGCCCTCGGGCAGGCCGTCCCGCAGGGTCAGCTCGACCGTGGCCGCCGGCACCAGCTCCCGCAGCGCCACCCAGTCGCACTCGCCGGCCAGCCCCTCGAACGGGCGCTGCACCAGCGCGGTCGTGGCCTGCGCGGCGGTCCGGCCGTGACAGGCCTTGTACCGGCGGCCACTGCCGCAGGGGCAGGGCTCGCGGGCGCCGACGACCGGGACCTCGGCATCGTCGAGCTGGGGCCGCTTGGCCTTGGTCTGGGGTCGCTTCTTGGCCATCGTGGGTGTCTCCCGGTTACGGCTCTACTCGTACGGGCGCGAGCCTAGCCGCTCCCACACCCGCCGTCGGGACCCTGTGGACGACGGGCCGCCTGTGGACAACTCACCGGCATGCCGGGCCCCGTACGCCGCGACCGGGTCGGCGCGAGCCGTCGTACGGATCAGCCCAGGTCCTCGAAGGCGTCCGCGAAGCCCAGGTCCGGGATCTCCGAGACCGCCGGTGCCGAGATCCGGGCGGCGAAGTCGTCACGCCGGTGCCCGGCGTCCGGGTCGTGCACGTCGTCGTGGACGACGACCCAGACCGTGACCTCTCCGCGGGCGTCGTCCCGTACGCCCCAGTCGTCGGCGAGCGCCGAAATGATGTTCAGCCCGCGGCCGCCGTGCGCGGTGACCGAGGGGGTCGCCGGGGCCGGGCGGGTCGGGCCCCCGCCGTCCGTGACCTCCACCAGCAGCCTGCCGCCCGCGTCCACCTGCCACGCGGCCCGGACGTCGCCGTCCCCGGCCAAGGCGTCGCCCAGGGGGCGGCCATGCTTGCACGCATTGCTCAGCAGTTCGGAAAGGATCAGTACAGCGTCGTCGATGACCGATTCCGCCACCCCGCCCCTGCGCAGCTGATCACGCATGCGGTGTCGCGCTTCCCCCACGCCCGCAGGGCCATGGGGCACGGCCATGCTCGACGACGTGGGCACCTCCTGTGCCACCACCAACGCCACCCCCGAGACCTCCTTCGCCCCACGCCACGGTGTGGATGCCCCATCGCCCAGAGCCGGAAACCGGCCGATCCCCGCACGGTGACGCATTCGACACGGTCGAACACGTACCGAACGCGCCGGAGCACTCCCCGTAATCACCTGGCTGGATTTGGTCGGTGTGGCCGAGTCCGGAGGATGATGCAGGCGGGTCGCCGGGTCAAGAGCCATGGACGAATCAGCGGCCCAGGTGGTCCAGGACCGCGCGCGGCCGGTTGGTGATGATGGCGTCCACGCCCAGGTCGGAGCAGAGATCCACGTCGGCCATCTCGTTCACCGTCCACACGTGCACCTGGTGACCGGCCCGCTTCAGGCGCTCGATGTACGCGGGATGATTGCGCACGATCCGGATCGAGGGGCCTGCGATTCGGACACCCGCGGGCAGCCGTCCGTCGCGCAGCCGGGGTGAGACGAACTGCATCAGATAGACCGTCGGCAGCGTCGGGGACGCGGCCCGCACCCGGTGCAGCGACCGCGCGGAGAAGCTCATCACCCGCACCGGGGACTCCTCGGCCGAGGCCGGGGCGTCGAGTCCGAAGCGTTTCAGGAGCAGCAGCAGCCGCTCCTCCACCTGTCCCGCCCAGCGCGTGGGGTGCTTGGTCTCGATGGCCAGCTCCACGCGCCGCCCCGCGTCGGCGACCAGTTGCAGCAGCCGCTCCAGGGTCAGGACGGAGGTCTCCTCCCGGTCCTCCGGCCGGTGCTCCCAGTCGGGCTGCTCGTCGCGCGTGCGCCAGAACTCCCGGGTGCGGCGGGCGCCGAAGTCGAGGGCGGCGAGGTCGGCGAGCTCCAGCGCGGACACCGCGCCGCGGCCGTTGGACGTACGGTTGACGCGCCAGTCGTGGACGCAGACGAGGTGGCCGTCGGCGGTCAGGCGCACATCGCACTCCAGGGCGTCCGCCCCGTCCTCGATCGCCTTCCGGTACGCGGCGAGGGTGTGCTCGGGGGCCTCCTCGGAGGCGCCCCGGTGGGCGACGACCTGGATCCGGTGCTGTCGTGCGTGGGTCACCGCGTCATGGTGCCACCGCGGGCGGGCAGACGTGCCACCGCGGGCGGGCAGACGTGCCATCGACGGAAAAGGCAAGGCGTCCGTTTAGTCTTGGATGACCTATATAAAGAATGGTCGGGGACCCACAGCAACCGCTTATGGTGCTCTGACGGCCCGTGGGAAAAGCTGATGGCATACAAAATCACCAGCACATCCGCGTCGTGCCGGACCGTGGAGCAGCGCGTGAGCGTGGCTGAGCGCGACCAGGGTGAGCGAAATCCAGCCGTGGAACGAGGAGAAAAAGCTGTGAGCACCGAGAACGAGGGCACCGCGGTACCCCCGGCCCCGTCCGCACCTCCTGTGCCGGTGGATGCTCCCGCTGCCTCCGCCCAGCCTCCCGCGCCGCCCGCCCCGCACCAGGCACCCGCCTCCGCCCCTGACGCCCCGGCGGCTCCCCCCGCCGGGGCTCCGGCCGCGCCGCAGGCTCACACGGCATCTCAGGACGCGTCGCCGCAGGACCGGCAGGCACCCCAGGGCGGCGGTGCCCCGCAGGGAGCCACGGCTCCCGACGCCTCGTGGCCCCCGCCCCAGCCGCCGGGCGCCCCGGCCGCCCAGACCCCGGCGTACGGCGGAAGCGGCGACCACGGCTACGGTCCGAGCTACGGCGGCGGCAACGGCAGCGGTTTCGGCGAAGGCCCCGGTGGCGGGGCCGGCGGCGGAGCGGGCGGCTGGGGTGCCTCGTACCAGCAGCCCGCGCCGAAGCCGGGCCGCGGACGTGGCGGTCTGCTCGCCGGTGTCCTGATCGCCGCGCTGGTCGCGGGCGGTCTGGGCGGCGGTCTCGGCTACATCCTGGCCAAGAACAACGACGACGGCGGTTCCACCACGGTCTCCGCCTCCGACACCGGCGGCTCCGTCAAGCGCGACCCCGGCACCGTGGCCGGCCTGGCCGCCAAGGCGCTGCCGAGCACGGTCACCATCCAGGCGGAGGGGAGCAACGGCGAGGGCGGCACCGGCACCGGGTTCGTCTTCGACAAGGAAGGCCACATCGTCACCAACAACCACGTGGTGGCGGAGGCGGTCGACGGCGGCAAGCTCAGCGCGACCTTCCCCGACGGCAAGAAGTACGACGCCGAGGTGGTCGGCCACGCCCAGGGCTACGACGTCGCCGTCATCAAACTCGAGAACGCCCCCTCGGACCTGAACCCCCTCCCCCTGGGCGACTCCGACAAGGTCGCCGTGGGTGACTCGACGATCGCCATCGGCGCCCCCTTCGGCCTGTCCAACACGGTGACCACGGGCATCATCAGCGCCAAGAACCGCCCCGTGGCCTCCAGCGACGGCAGCGCCGACAGCAAGGCGTCCTACATGAGCGCCCTGCAGACCGACGCGTCGATCAACCCGGGCAACTCCGGCGGCCCGCTGCTCGACGCGCAGGGCAACGTCATCGGCATCAACTCCGCGATCCAGTCGACCAGCAACGGCAGCTTCGGCACCGGCCAGGCGGGCTCCATCGGCCTGGGCTTCGCGATCCCGGTCAACCAGGCGAAGTACGTCGCCCAGCAGCTGATCAAGACCGGCAAGCCGGTGTACGCGAAGATCGGCGCCTCCGTCTCCCTGGAGGAGACCGCGAACGGCGCCAAGATCACCGATCAGGGCGTGGGCGGCTCCGACCCGGTCGAGAAGGGCGGCCCCGCCGCCGACGCCGGCCTCAAGCCCGGGGACGTCATCACCAAGCTCGACGACCGGGTGATCGACAGCGGTCCGACCCTGATCGGCGAGATCTGGACCCACAAGCCCGGTGACGAGGTCACCGTCACCTACGAGCGCGGCGGCAAGCAGCACACGACCGAGGTCACCCTGGGCTCGAAGCTCGGCGACGACTGATCCTCGCTCACCCTCCCTCCCGATCCGTCCACTTCGCCACCGGGGACAGCCCCGGTGGCGAAGTGCGTCAGGGGGCGGGGGCCGGAGTTCACACGACGATGACCCGGCGCCCGCGCGTGTGACCGGCCTGGCTGTCGCTGTGCGCCGCCGCGGCCTCGGCGAGCGAATACGACTTCTCGACCGGGATGTGGAGCTTCCCCCGCGAGATCAGGTCGACGGCCTCGGCCAGCGCCGCCGGCACGCTCCCGGCCACGCCGGAGAACCGGACGCCGAACTCGGGCGCCCCGAGATCGGCGATGGTGACGACCCTCTCCGGACTCCCGGTCAGCTCGACCAGCTCGCGGATCACCCCCGAACCGGCCAGATCGAGCGCCGCGTCGACGTCGCCGAGCCGCCGCACCCGCTCGACCCAGCCCTCGCCGTACGTCGTGGCGAGGGCACCGAGGCCGCGCAGGTAGTCCTGGTTGGCGGCACCGGCCGTACCGACGACCCTGATGCCGCGCTCGCGGGCGATCTGCAGCACCGCCGACCCGACTCCGCCCGACGCCCCGCTGACCAGCAACGTCTGCCCCGGCAGCACACCGACCTCGCGGATGATGCGCAGCGCGGTCTCCACCACGGAGGGGTACCCGGCGGCCTCTTCGAAGGTCAGCCCCTCCGGCATCCGCGCCCAGGCCCCGAGGACGGCGAACTCGGCGTAGGTGTCGACGCCCTCACCGAACACCCGGTCCCCGACCTCGACCCCGGTGACCCCCTCGCCGACCTCGTCCACCACCCCGGCGGCGTCCAGCCCGACCCCGGCGGGCAGCACGACCCCGGCGGGCAGCACGACCGGATGGGCCCCCAGCACCTGCCCCTCCCTGACCCGCCAGTCGACGGGGTTCACTCCCGCCGCCCGCACGGCGATACGTACACGACCGGGCCCCGCGTGGGGCTCCTCGGCGTCCACCAGCCGCAGGACGTCCGGACCGCCGAATTCCTCGAAGCTCACTCTCTTCATGCCGGCGACCGTAACACTAACGGATAGGATCTCGTAACGGTTATTGTTTTGTACCTGCTAGCCTGCGGGCATGACCGTGCAGCAGTCGGGCCGCCGCGAACGCAAGAAGGCCGCGACCCGTCAGAAGATCGCCGACACCGCGCTGCGGCTCTTCCTGGAACGCGGGTACGACGCGGTGGGCATCCGCGACGTGGCCGCCGAGGCCGACGTGGCCGTCACCACGCTCTTCTCCCACTTCGCCTCGAAAGAGGCCCTGGTCTTCGAGCAGGACGAGGACTTCGAGCACCGCCTCACGCGGGCGGTCACCGACCGGGCGCCGCACGAGCCGCTGATCCCGGCGCTGCGCCGCGAGGTCCTGGCCCTGGTCCGGCACTGCACGGCGGACAGCGCCGCCCCGATCTGGCGCATGATCGACGCGTCTCCCGCCCTGCGGAAGTACGACGAGTCGGTCCGCCTGCGCCACGCGGAATCCCTGGCCACGGCCATCGCCGCCGACCCCGACCTCACCCGCAGCGAAACCGTCGCCCGCACCCTCGCGAGGTTCGTGATCGACGCCTATTCACTGTCCCGCGAGGCCCCCGACCCCGAGGCCGCCCTCGACGAGATCTTCCCGATGATCGAGGCGGCCTGGCAGGCGGCCGGCCCCCCACCCCGCACGTGACCCCCGCACGGCGAACGGTGCCGGTAGGCTGTACCCCGCTCCGCCCCGGGCGGGACGGCGCGGAGGTGGGTTGCCCGAGCGGCCTAAGGGAACGGTCTTGAAAACCGTCGTGGCGCAAGCCACCGTGGGTTCAAATCCCACACCCACCGCAGTGATACGGCCCCTGACCAGGCTTTACGGCCGGGGGCCGTTGTGCTGCGCGCTACCCGCTCGTCACCGTGCTTCCCCGCAGTTTCCCGCTCGATCGGGCACGGAAGGGGCACGCCGGGGGCACTGCGATAAGCGCCTGGGACCTGCCTCTCAGTCGCCCGCGAACCATACGTAGCTGCCCGGGGTGGCCACACACTGTTCCAGTACCGCCGCGAGATCATCCAGTGCCGCGCGTTGTCGCTCGTCGGCACACTGCTCGCTCAGGCCCGGCAACTCGCTGAGTGCAGCTGCCGCTTCCTGCTCGTTCATCACCGTGTCCCCGTAGGGATCGACGGCGGGAAGCCGACCGCGGACGCCGAGATAGTGAAGCGAGCCAAGTGCGTCGGCCAACGCGTCGCCGTGGCCGTAGCACAGTCGCAGGAATGTCCGGCGCGCCTTCTTCCAGTTGCGCGCTGGCCGAGCCGAGTGCAGTTCCACATCGATCCCCACGCACGTCATGATGCCTGTTGCAGCGAGTTCCGTGTGGGGCGAACGATCAGCGATTGATCGGGATCTCGTAGACGATCTCGCAGTGAGCCGCGGGCACCACGATGTCTGCCGTCTCCACGGGCCGGCCTTCGTCGCTGTAGTACGTCCGTTGGATGTGTGTGACCAGTGCGGCCTTCTGGATGCCGAGTAGCGACGCCTCCTCGGCGGTCGCCTCCCTGGGCTCGGGCTGCTCCACGGCATGGCTCACGGTGATGCCGATGGCGGACATCCGATTCACGACGCCTGCACCGGCGTGCGGCCCTCCCTCGGGGAGGACTACGAGACTGCCGGCGGTGAGGTCGTACGGCTCCCAACTGGTCGAGAGCTGCACGGGCCTGCCGTCGGCCAGGAACTCGTACGCGGTCCGGACGCACAGCTCGCCCTCGGCGATGCCGAGCCGGGCGGCGATTTCCGCCGGGGCCGGCACCTTGGCGTCCGTCCTGCTCTCCCAGTCGCCCTGCCTGCCGACGGCCTTCATGTCCGCTCGGAACGGCGACCCTTCGGGCTGCTCACGCGCGGACGACCGCACCACGCGCACGCGTTGCCGGGGCTCGGCGACGTAGGTGCCCGAACCGGCCCGACCTTCCAGCACGCCTTGGGAGATCAGCAGCTCCTGAGCCCTGCGGACGACGTTCTCGCCTACCGGAGGCTCAAGGGCCGTACGGCAGGTCACCCAGGGCGTAGTCCCGGGCCAGGGTCGGCCAGTCGATGTCGCGCAGGGTCGGGTCCGCGTCGTACGGGTCCGGGATCCGGGGGGTCGGCTGGAACCAGATGACGGTCAGGCCGGAGCGGTGGGTGACCAGGTCGTTGGCCGGGGTCAGGGGTGTCGAGGAGAAGCGGCCGACGCAGGCGACCGGCGGGAGGGTCTCGACGGGGCCGAAGGCGCCCGGGTACTGGTCCGGGTACGCGCGCGGCGGCGGGATCAGGTGGACGGGTACGGCGGGGGACAGCCGGGCGGCGGTGTGCAGGAGTGCCTGGATGCGCTGGTCGTTGGCGGGGCGGCACGGGTAGCCGTGCGACAGGTCGCCGTAGGTCGGGACGAGGAGCAGTTCGGCCAGGTCGAGGCCGCGGCCGGTGGACTGGACGATCCGGGTCAGCGACAGGATCGGCACTCTGGGGCGGTCGTGCATCGGCGTCTTTCGGTTGCGTGCCGGGTGGGGCGGGTGCCCAGGTGGCCGGGGGAGGGGGCGGCTCGGCGTTCGTCAGGGGTGGTGGCCGGTCATGCGGGCCGCCGAGGCGAGGGTCGCGCGGGCCTCGCGTTCGGTCAGGCCGGTGGCCCGGGCGGCCTCCAGCAGGGGGGACAGCAGGGCCGGGCCGATGCCGTTCTCGTAGGCGCGGCAGGCCGCCCAGAAGAGGCGGGTGTTGCGCTGGCCCGGGTGCGCGGCGAGGACGAACTGGACCAGGCCGCGGCCGTCGCCGCCCGTCGTACCGCCCCCGGCACGCCGCACGGGAGGCGGCGGGAGCAGCAGGCGCAGGAGGGCGGGCGGGCAGGGTGCGGGGGCCAGGTGGGAGGTGCCGGGCGCGGTCGTGTAGGTGCCGTGGCGGGTGCGGGAGCCGGGGCCGACCAGGTAGCCGCCGGCGCCGCGGATGTCGATGCCGGGGGCGAGGCGGCCGGCCGAGTTGGGGACGACGTGGTGGGGCGGGCCGGTCAGCCAGAGGTGGCGGCCTCCGCTGGGGGTCAGGACGACGACCGTGGGCGGGATCGTGAACAGGTGGCGCAGGGCCAGTTCGCGCAGGGCGGTCGAGGAGTCCGTATCTGACTTGTCCGGTTTCGTGTCCAGGTCGATGCCGATCAGGTGGTGTGGCGGCAGGCCGCAGGCGATGCCGTAGCCCGTGGCCCAGGGCGCGGCGGCGAACAGCGCGCGGACGCGGGCCGGGTCGGTGGAGGCGTCGTGGACGCCGTGGCCGAAGCGGCCGCACTCGCCGCGGCAGGTGTACGGCTCCGGGGCGTCGCGGTGGGGGGAGCGCAGCGCCGGGAGCTTCGTCCGGGCCAGCGGGATGACGGCCAGCCCGCGTTCCGCGGCTGACAGGGCGTGTGCGAGGGCCAGCGTCGTGGCCTGCCGGTCGGTGGTGGCCATGGGCCTATGTTCGTACGTATGTTCTAGAAAGGGAAGACTGGGGGTGCGACACGCCGTGGAGGCGTCGGCGGGCGGAGAAAGTGGCGGAACGCTTCACCTCTTGTGGGGCTTGAGGGGGAGTCGTCCGTGCTGTCCCGTGGTGAGGCAGAAGGGAAGCAAAGGGGTTTATCGACTTGTCCTCACGCTTGAGAGCGAATCAGAGCTTCGGGGGTGGTTCGCCGGGGATCCGGTGGGCAACTCTGATCACGCGACGTCGTGCACAGCGTCGAGGCGGTCGGCCAACTGCCTTGGCACAAGCCCTAGTTCACTTACTTCTCGCGTGGTCGGCTGGAAGCCGGTGCGCACTTGTTCTGGAGGAACAACATGGCAAGCATCCGTACCGCCCGTGTCGTCGCCGCCGTCGCTGCCCTTCCGCTCGCCGCCGCGCTCTTCGGCGGGATCGCGACCGCGGACAACGGCGCCTTCGCGGACGACGGATCGAACGCGACCGCCGCCAGTGCCAACGCCGGAATCCTCGGCAGCGGTGTCGGCGACGACAACAACGGCAACTCGTCCACCACGCAGCAGCAGGCGGTCGGCTCGGGGGCCTCGAACCAGAGCAACACCGCGCAGGTCGACGGCTCCGCCTTCACGTCGGTCAACCAGGGCAACGACAACGTGGCCGTCACCTTCTCCCCGCTGTGGTGGTGAGCTGAGGGTCCGGCGCGGGTGCGCTGCCGCGCCGGACCCCGGTTCCTTGTGCGGGTGTGCTTCATGGGGTCGCAGTGCGTCCGGGCGGCGGTACTTCGGTACCGTCGCCCGGGCGTTTGCGTGTCCGTCGAGCGCCGGGAGCCCTCCTCGCGGAGTCCTGGCGAGGTCCTGACGGAGTCCTTGAGGGCGTCCTCGCGGGGTCCTCGCGGAGTCGGTCCCAAGGGAGTCCTCGCGGAGGTCCCACGGAGTCCTCGCGGAGGTCCCACGGAGTCCTCGCGGAGGCCCCACGAAGCCCTCGCGGACGCCCCTTCCGTGGCGAACCCCCAGGGGTCAACCCGCAGTACCCCTCCTCCCCCACTCCACCTACAGGAGGTGGGGCCAACACCACCCCTACAACCTGAGGCGGACTCTGCTTCGGGACCTGCGGCCGATCCGCCGGGCACCGACTCGCTCATAGCGTTGAGCCATGACCGCACCCGTCTGCACCAGCGCTTCGAACGCCGCCACCGCCCTGGCGCCGGCCACGGCACCGGCCGCGGCCGGCGCCAGGGCGCAGACCCTTCCCTACCCGTCGTTCTCCTCGTACGTGAAGGCGCGCCAGCCGGTGCTGCTGCGTACCGCCCGGTCCCTCACCGCGAACCCGAGCGACGCGGAGGACCTGTTGCAGACCGCGCTCGCCAAGACCTACGTGGCCTGGGAGCGCATCGAGGACCATCGCGCCCTGGACGGCTATGTGCGCCGGGCGCTGCTGAACACCCGTACCTCGCAGTGGCGCAAGCGCAAGGTCGACGAGTTCGCCTGCGACGAGCTGCCCGAGCCGGAGCCCGTGCCCTGCGGCGACGACCCGGCGGAGCGGCAGGCCCTGCGCGACGCGATGTGGCGGGCGATCATGAAGCTGCCCGCACGGCAGCGCGCGATGGTCGTCCTCAGGTACTACGAGGACCTCAGCGAGGCCCGGACGGCGGAAGTGCTGGGCGTCTCTGTCGGCACCGTGAAGTCGGCGGTCTCCCGGGCCCTCGGCAAGCTCCGGGAGGACCCCGAGCTGGGGTTTGTCCGGTCCTGAGCCGGGCTGTGCACCCCTGGTGGGATCGCGTGCGCGGATCCGCCCACTGATCGATCATCCGGGACTAGTGACATACCGCGCGGTATGTGCGCAGAATCAGCGCAAACCTTACCGCCGCGTAGGCAATGTCGCCCCGGGAGGACACCGTGCTGAGCACGATGCAGGACGTACCGCTGCTGATTTCGAGGATCCTGACCCACGGGTCGACCATCCACGGCAGCTCGCAGGTGACCACCTGGACCGGTGAGGACGAGCCGCACCGCCGCTCCTTCGCCGAGATCGGCGCCCGCGCCGCCCAGCTGGCACACGCCCTGCGCGAGGACCTCGCCGTCGGCGACGACGAACGCGTGGCCACCCTCATGTGGAACAACGCCGAGCACGTCGAGGCGTACTTCGCGATCCCCTCCATGGGCGCGGTCCTCCACACCCTCAACCTCCGCCTCCCGCCCGAGCAGCTGGCCTGGATCGTCAACCACGCGGCCGACCGGGTGGTGATCGCCAACGGTTCGCTGCTGCCGCTGCTCGCCCCGCTCCTGCCGCACCTCAAGCCGGTCGAGCACGTCGTCGTCGCCGGGCCGGGCGACCGATCCCTGCTGGACGGGTCTTCCGTCCAGGTGCACGAGTACGAGGACCTGATCGCCGGCAAGCCCGCCACCTACGACTGGCCCGAGCTGGACGAGCGGGCCGCGGCGGCCATGTGCTACACCTCCGGCACCACCGGCGACCCCAAGGGCGTGGTCTACAGCCACCGCTCCATCTACCTGCACTCCATGCAGGTCAACATGGCCCAGTCGATGGGTCTGACCGACCAGGACACCTCGCTGGTGGTGGTCCCGCAGTTCCACGTCAACGCCTGGGGACTGCCGCACGCCACCTTCATGACCGGCGTGAACATGCTGATGCCGGACCGCTTCCTGCAGCCCGCGCCCCTCGCCGCGATGATCGAGGGCGAGCGGCCCACGCACGCCGCCGCCGTCCCCACCATCTGGCAGGGCCTGCTCGCCGAGCTGACCGCCAAGCCCCGCGACGTCTCCTCCCTCACCCAGGTCACCATCGGCGGCTCGGCCTGTCCCCCCTCCCTCATGGAGGCTTTCGACGCGCTCGGCATGCGGGTCTGCCACGCCTGGGGCATGACGGAGACCTCGCCGCTCGGCACCATCGCCCGGCCGCCGGCCCACGTGGTCGGGACGCCGGAGGAGTTCGCCTACCGCCTCACCCAGGGGCGTTTCCCGGCCGGCGTCGAGGCCCGCCTCACCGGTCCCGGCGGCGAGCGCCTGCCCTGGGACGGCGAGTCCGCCGGTGAGCTGGAGGTGCGCGGCAACTGGATCGCCGGTGCCTACTACAACGGCCCCGGCGCCGAGCCGCTGCGTCCCGACGACAAGTTCAGCGAGGACGGCTGGCTGAAGACGGGTGACGTCGGCACGATCTCCCCGGACGGTTTCCTCACCCTGACCGACCGGGCCAAGGACGTGATCAAGTCCGGGGGCGAGTGGATCTCCTCCGTGGAGCTGGAGAACGCGCTGATGGCCCACCCGGACGTCGCCGAGGCCGCCGTGGTCGCCGTCCCGGACGACAAGTGGGGCGAGCGTCCCCTGGCCACCGTCGTCCTCAAGGAGGGGGCCGACGTCGACTTCGCCGCCCTGCGCACCTTCCTCGCCGAGGACGGCAAGATCGCCAAGTGGCAGCTCCCGGAACGCTGGACGGTCATCGAGACGGTGCCGAAGACGAGCGTCGGCAAGTTCGACAAGAAGGTGCTGCGCAGGCAGTACGCCGAAGGCGGTCTCGACGTCACCCGGCTCTGACCGGCACGCTCCCGCCCGCGCCCGCGCCCGCGCCCCCGCCACCGCGCCCGCCCCCGCTCCCGCTCCCGCCCGAGCCCGCGCCGCGCCCGCGCCCGGGTGCCCGTGCCGGGCGGGAGCCCCACGGCTTCCCCGCCCGGCGTCCGGCCGTCCGGCCGTCCGTCCGCCCGTTCACCCGTCCGTTCGCCTTACCGCGCCCGGGGGCGTACGGCCGTAGCGGTCCACCCCAGCACCAGCCAGGCGCCCGCCACCGCGCACACGCCGCCCCAGCCCCAGTGGCCGAACGCGGGTCCCGCGAGGGCCGAGGCCAGCGCGCCGCCCGCGAAGCCGGAGACGACGTAGGCCGTGTTGGCGGTGGCCGGGGCCGAGGTGGTGGTCAGGGCGAGGGTCTGGTTGGCGACGTGCGAGGCGACCAGGGCGGCGTGCACCAGGACGGCCGCCGCGCACAGGGCCGCCATCGCCTGCCCGCCCAGCCAGAACAGCGGCACCGAGAGGGCGGCCAGCGCGTACGCGGACCGTACGACCTTGGCGGCGCCGAACCGGTCGACCAGGCCCCCGGCGAGCGGCGCGACGACGCTCGCCGCCAGCCCGAACAGGCCGAACAGCCCGGCCGCGGCGGTGGTCATGCCGTACCCGTCGTCCCCGGCGAGCAGCAGGGCGAGCGAGGTCCACAGGGCGCTCCAGGCGCCGTACATCCCCGCCTGGCGCACGCACGCCCGCCACAGGTCGGGCGACCGGCGCACCACGCCCGGTATCGCGACGAGCCCCGCGAACAGCGGGCCCTGCCGCTGCCGCCGCTCCACGGGCAGGATGTACGCGGTCGCCAGCCCCAGTACGGCGGTCAGGACGGCGGCGCCCACGAACACCGCGCGCCAGCCGAAGGCCTGCCCGGCGAGACCGCCGAGCACCCGGGCCGCGACAACGCCGGTGAACAGGCCCGCGATGACGGCGGCGACGTGCCGGGCCCGGCGGTCGGCCGGGGCGCGCTCGGCGACCAGCGGGACGAGCAGTTGCGGTACGACGGTCGCGGCCGAGGCGACCAGGACGGCGCCCGCGAGCGCACCGGTCCCGGCGGACGCGGCGGAGACGAGCAGGGCCGCCGTGGCGACCAGGGAGAGGACGGCGACCAGCCGGCGCCGGTTCACGCTGTCCCCGAGCGGGGCGAAGAAGAGCAGTCCGGCCGCGTATCCCAGCTGCGCGACCGAGGCCAGCCAGGCGACCGCCGACGGGGTGGAGCCCATGTCGTGGGCGATGAGGGGGAGCAGCGGCGCCGCGAGGTAGATGTTGGCGGCCGTCACGGCGGTGCAGAGGGTGATCAGGGGGAGGAAGAGCCGGGCGGCGACCCCGGACGGACCGGCCCCTGACAAACCGGCCCCTGACGGCGGCGATGACAGCGATGTTGACGGCAGGGACGACGGCAGGGACGACGGCAGGGACGACGGCAGGGATGACGGCGGCGACGGGGACATGGCGGAGTGACTCCTTCGAGTGCACACTAACTAACAACTAACTGGTTGGTTGGAACCAACTCCGGGAGTCTGGCCCGCATTCCCGAGGCCTGTCAACCAAATAGTTGGTTACCTCGTCCGTGCCGCTACCCTTGCCCCATGGCAGCAAGGGACCCCGAGGCCACCAAGGCCCGGATCTTCGAGGCGGCGGTGGCGGAGTTCGCCCGCCACGGCATCGCCGGCGCGCGCATCGACCGCATCGCGGCCGAGGCCAGGGCCAACAAGCAGCTGATCTACGCCTACTACGGCAACAAGGGCGAGCTGTTCGCGTCCGTCCTCGAGAAGAAGATGCTCGACCTCATCATCTCCGTCCCCGTCGACCCGGACGACATCGAGGGCTGGATCGACCGCCTGCTGGACTACCACGCCGCCCGCCCCGAGCTGCTGCGCCTGCTCTTCTGGGAGGGCATGGAGTACGGCACCGCCGAGCTGCCCCACGAGGCCGAGCGCCAGGCGCACTACGCCCGCAAGGTCGCCGCCGTGCGGGACGGCCAGGAGCGCGGCGTGATCACCGACGCCATCCCGGCGCCCGACCTCCTGTTCCTGCTGGTCGCGATGGCGAACTGGGCGGTCGTCGTGCCGCAGATGAAACGCATCCTGGTCGGCGGCGGGGACGACGACGCCGACCGCCTGCGCGACTCGATCAAGCAGGCGGCCCGGCGGATCGTCGACCGCTGACGCGGAGGGGCGCGCTCAGCCGATCAGTTGGTCCCGATCCGGGAGAGCAGCTCGACGATCCGGGACTGCACCTCACCGCTGGTGGAACGCTCCGCCAGGAACAGCACCGTCTCGCCCGAGGCCAGCCGGGGCAGGTCGTCCTGGTCGACGGCGGCGGTGTAGACGACCAGCGGGGTGCGGTTGAGCTGCCCGTTGGCGCGCAGCCAGTCGACGATCCCGGCGGATCCCTCCTGGCGCCGCTGCACCCGCATCAGGTCCATCACGACCAGGTTCGGCCGGAACTGCCCGGCCAGCGTCACCGCGTCGGCGTCGCTCGCCGCCCGCGCCACCTGCATCCCGCGCCGCTCCAGCGTCGAGGTCAGCGCCAGCGCGATCTCCGCGTGCTCCTCGATCAGCAGCACGCGCGGCGGGTGCTGCTCGCTGTCCCGGGGCGCGAGCGCCTTCAGCAGGACGGCCGGATCGGCACCGTAGGCGGCGTCCCGCGAGGCCTGGCCGAGTCCGGCCGTGACCAGCACCGGCACCTCGGCCGCCACCGCCGCCTGCCGCAGCGACTGGAGCGCCGTACGCGTGATCGGCCCGGTCAGCGGGTCCACGAACAGCGCGGCCGGGAACGCCGCGATCTGCGCGTCGACCTCCTCGCGCGAGTGCACGATCACCGGCCGGTAGCCGCGGTCGCTGAGCGCCTGCTGCGTGGAGACGTCCGGCGCGGGCCACACCAGGAGCCGGCGCGGGTTGTCCAGCGGCTCCGGCGGCAACTCGTCGTCCATCGGCTGCGGACGCGGCGGGTCGGCCACCTCGACGGCCCCGCCGGGCCCGTCCAGCGGCTCGGGCCCCTCGGCGGCGTTCCGGTCCGGTGCTCCTATGGCGTACGACCGTCCGGCGCCCTCGGTGGCCGGCGCGAGCCGCCCCTGACCGCCGGGCGGGGAGGCGTGCTCCTGCTGGGACTGGATCTGCGGCTGGGCCTGCTGCGCCGGCTGCCCGGTGGGCGGACGGGTGCCCGGCGGGGCGGGCTGTTCCGCACGGGTGGTGGCCGGGTCGGGCGGCGTGCCCAGCTTGCGGCGCCGACCGCCGCCGCCCGGGTGCTGCGGGGCGGGTGTGGCCGACGGCTGCTGCACCTGGAGCGCCTGCCGGTTGAACGGCAGCCCCTGACCCAGGGTCCGCACGCTGATCGCCCGCCCCTGCGTCGAGTTCGGGTCGACGGGCGCGGACGCCTCGGCGGGCAATGGCTGCGCGGCGCGGGGGGCGGGCGCGTTCTCGGGCGGCAGCGGGGTGCCCCGACTCGGCGTGGTCGTGGGAACGCCCTGCGGGGCGGCAGGGGCGGCAGGGACCGCCGGGGCTGCCGGAGCCGTAGGCGCTGCCGGGACCGTAGGTGTCCCGGGTGCCGGTGCGGCGCCCGCGCCCGGAGGTACTGGCGCGCCTGGAGGTACTGGCGCGCCTGGAGGTACCGGAGTACCCGGCGGAACCGGAATGCCCTGCTGCGGTACCGGAGTACCCGGAGGTACGGGAGCGCCCTCGCCCTGGGTGTCGCCCGCGGCGGGCCATGGCTGCGGCGCGGGAGCGGGCCGACCGGGGACGGCGGGCACCGCGGTGTCGGGGCGGGCGGCGTCGGCGCCGGACTCGGCGGGCCGGGGTGCCTGTCCCTCGGTGCGGGCGGCGGCCGGGGCGGGCACGGGGGCTCCGTGCACCGGCGGCGTCCCCTGCACCGGGATGCTCTGCGCGGGCGCGTTCTGCGCCGGGACCGGAGTCGGTTCGTCGGCCGGGTGGGCGGCACCGGCCCGGCGACGGCGTCCCGTGGGCGCCTCGGCGGGGTGCGGCTGCGGCGGCGTGTGGTCCTCGGACTGGTCGTGCGGGACGGCGTCGTGGCGGCCGCCGTCGGGCCGGGCGTCAACGGGAGCGGCAGGTGCGGGCACCTGGACCCCACCGGGCCGTCCCTGCCCCGGTGCCGAACCCTGTGCCGGTCCCTGGACCTGCCCCTGGATCTGCCCCTGGGCGACCGCCTCCGCCGTCCCCTCCGCCGTCCCCTCGGACGGGCGGTCGACGTCGGCGGGCGGCAGGGCGAACACCTGGCGGGGGGCCGCCTCCTGCGCCGCGGCGCGTTCGTTGGCCGAGGCCAGGGCCCGGCGTCGGCGCCCCGTCGGCCGGTCGGCGTCCGCCGGGTCGGACTGGCCGGCCTGTACGGGCAGCGCCGGGGGCAGCGCGTGCTGCTCACCGCCGTCCTGCCCGCCCCGGGGACCGGTGGGCGCGGGCACGCCCTGCGGCGGTACGGTCCCGCCCAGGCCGGTGTTGGACGCCGCGGCCCCTCCGCCGTGCTCGCCGGCCATGACGACGGCGCCCTCGGACACTCCGGCGGGCGCTTCCCGGGGCAGCCCGGCGGCCTCGGCCCCCGCGACCTCCGCGGGCCGCCCGCGCCGACGCCCGGTACCACCGGCCCCGGCACCCTCGCCGGGCCCCGCCTGCGCGGGCACGGGAAGCGGAGCCGACGGGACGCCCTGCCCCTGCGCCCGAGCGGGGCCCTCCGTGTCCGCCTCGCCGAGCCCCTCGCCCTGAGTCTCGCCCGGGGCCTGGGCCTGGGCCGCACGGCGCCTGCGCCGCCCGGTCGGTGCGGCGTTCTCCGCCTCGGGTCCGGCACCCGCCTCGCCCGGCGACCCCGCGACCCCGCTCTCCAGGAACGCGTCGACGGACGCCCGGCGCGCCCGCCGTCGCCCGCCCCCGGGAGCGGGTTCCCGTACGGCCACGGCGTTCTGCGCGCCCGTGACACCGGCCGCGGCGGGCGTGGCGTCCGGCGTGGCGGGGGTGACCTGGGCCAACTCGGCGCCCGGGGCCGCGACAGCACCCGCCCCGCCCCCGATCGGCACCTCGAGCACGTACGCGCTGCCGCTCATGCCCGGCACCTCGTGCGTCTGCAGCACACCACCGTGCGCCCGCACGATCCCGCGCACGATCGGCTCGTGCACCGGGTCTCCCCCGGCGTACGGCCCGCGCACCTCGATGCGCACGACCTCGCCGCGCTGCGCCGCCGCGACCACGACCGTGTTGTCCAGGTACCCGCCGGTGGCCGACACGGGCGAGTTGCCGGTCGCGTCGACACCCGCGACGTCCGCGACGAGGTGCGCGAGCGCGGTGGCCAGCAGCCGGGGATCGACCTCGGCCTCGATCGGCGGCGCGTGCACGGCGAACTGCACCCGCCCCGGCCCGATCAGCTCCACGGCCCCGTCGACACCCGCGGCGACGACGGCGTCGAGCATCACCTTCGTACGGGCGACCTGTTCGGTGCCGGCGTCGAGGCGCTGGTAGCCGAGGACGTTGTCGATGAGGGTGGTGATGCGCGAGTAGCCGGCCGACAGGTGGTGCAGCACCTGGTTGGCCTCGGGCCACAACTGCCCGGCGTCGTCCGAGGCCAGCGCGGCCAGCTCCCGGCGCAGCTCGTCCAGGGGGCCGCGCAGGGAGTCGCCGAGGAGGGTGAGCAGCTGCTCGTGCCGTCCGGCGATCGCCTCGTACCGGTCCTTCTCCCGCTCACCGAGGGCGGCGTAGCGGTCGGCGTCCGCGGCGATCTTCTCCGCGTGCTGCTCCCGCAGCTCCTCCAGCTCGGCGACGTGCTGTTGGCGCAGCGCGGTCAGCTCGGAGGCGTGCTCCTCGGCGAGCCGCTCCAGTTCCTCGGCGTGCCGCCGCTCCGCCTCCTCGTGCTCCTCGACCAGCGCGTCGTAGGGGCGCCGGTCGGTGAAGGTCATCA
Source organism: Streptomyces violaceorubidus (assembly GCF_000717995.1). GTDB lineage: Bacteria > Actinomycetota > Actinomycetes > Streptomycetales > Streptomycetaceae > Streptomyces > Streptomyces violaceorubidus. The sequence continues at coordinate 35,870 of NZ_JODM01000026.1, read as the reverse complement.
CGGCGCCGACGAGCTGGTCGCCGTCGCGCACGGGCGCGGTCGTCAGGTCGACCGGCAGTTGGTCCCCGCTCTTGGCGAACAGCACCTGCCCGCGCACCCGGTGCTTGCGCCCGGAGCGCAGGGTGTCGGCGAGCGGGGACTCGTCGTACGGGAAGGGCGAGCCGTCGGCGCGCGAGTGCAGGACGAGGGTGTGCAGCTCCCGGCCGCCCAGTTCACCGGCGCGGTAGCCCAGGATCTGGGCGGCGGCCGGGTTGACGAGGACGATCCGCCCGTCGGTGTCGGTGCCCACGACGCCCTCGGAGGCGGCCCGCAGGATCATCTCGGTCTGCCGCTGCGAACGGGCCAGCTCGGCCTCGGTGTCGACGGTGCCGGAGAGGTCGCGGACGACCAGCATCAGCAGCTCGTCGCCGGTGTAGCCGTAGGTGTCGTAGGCCTGCTGGCCGGTCTCCAGGTTGGCGCTGGTGACCTCGACGGGGAACTCGGAGCCGTCGGTGCGCCGCGCGACCATCCGCGTGGGCTTGGTGCGCGCCCGCGGGTCTACGTGGTCGGGGCGCCGCATGGAGCCGGGGATGAGCCGCGAGTCGAACTGCGGCAGCAGATCCAGCAGTCCCCGCCCGACCAGCGCGGTGCCCGGCGTCTCGAACGCCTCCAGCGCGATGGTGTTCGCGTTGACCACGGTGCCGTTGGCGTTGACCAGGACCAACGCGTCCGGCAGCGCGTCCAGTATGGCTGCGAGGCGAGCAGCGCCTCGGGATGGCCTGCTGCTCACGAGACGCTTCCCTCCTGTTACCGCACTTGCCGACCGCCTGCGCCGCGGCCGCCCGCCATCTTGCCAATCGGCCCGCAGCGTGTCACGCGAGGGAGTCTAAGGGTTGGGGCCCGCCGGGCGGCGTGGGATGGGACGGAGGTCGCACGAGGAAGTGACGTAGAACGTGTGACCGGTGACCGCCCGGCCCCGCCGCCCGAGGCCGCACGCCCCTGCTTCCCGCCTATGACCGGACCCCGGTCCCCATGTCGGGCAGCAGCGGGACCATGCGGTCCCAGCGGGAGATCTCGCAGCCGTCGCGGCGGTCGTACGTCGCGTCGACGGGGCGCCCGGCCCAGGTGCCGGTGACGTGCGCGGTGGCCGGGCCGCCGTACTGCATGGTGCAGACGCTGCCCTCGGGCACCGGCGCGAAGACCTCCCGGCCCCACCGGGTGTCGCCGTCGACGACGGAACAGGCGTCCGCGGCGTGGGGGTGGTCGCCGCCTGCGGGGTGGCAGTACAGCTCGTACGTGCCGTCCATGCCCGCGCCTGCGTCGCGGACGGTGACCGTGAGGTGGTCACCGTCCGCGGCGCCGGGTCCGGCGGCCGCGGCCGGGTGCGCGGCGCAGACGGAGGCGAGGGCGGCGGCGGACAGGGCGGCGGCGCCGAGGAGGCGGGCGGCGGGGGTGCGGGTGACCTGGAACATGACCTGACCAACGCGCGGGCCGCCCGGACGTTGCGCGACCGGCCGTGGACTACGCCGTAAGGGCTTTGCTCTGCGGCCCGCACGCCTAGTACCGTAGGGGCCGATTGGTGACAGCGCGCTCAACTGTGTCATCATCGGCACGCGCCACTCGCGCTCGCACGCGAGGTGGTGATGTTGTCTGGAGGCGTCGCCTAGTCCGGTCTATGGCGCCGCACTGCTAATGCGGTTTGGGTTTTAAAGCCCATCGAGGGTTCAAATCCCTCCGCCTCCGCACCGATCACCGAAGCCCCGGCCCACACGGCCGGGGCTTCGGTGTTGCAGGAAGCCCTCGGGTGGCGTTTGTGCAGGTCACAAGGGGTGCGGCCAATGGATTTCACATGACGGCGGCAGTCATGTAATGTTCTTCCTGTCGCCGCGAACGGGCCGGAAGGAACGGGAGCGGCGGTAAAACTGAACAAGACAAGCACTCGTAGCTTAACGGATAGAGCATCTGACTACGGATCAGAAGGTTGCAGGTTCGAATCCTGCCGAGTGCACACAGGCCGAAGGCCCCGGAGTGATCCGGGGCCTTCGGCGTTTCAGTGGCGTACAGCAGCGAAGACAGCAACCGCGTCAACCGGTGCCGCCCATCGCGGTCGACAGCTTGCCGATCGCGGCCCGCCCCTCTTCCTCGCTCGCCTCGGCATAGACCTGAAGTCCAGATCGTGAGGATCTGACGCCCGGCACAGGCCGAGGCAGCGCGGGCGGAACGGGCAGAAGGCAGGAGCGGCGCCCGGGGGAGCTCCAACGCCGTGATCACACAAGCCACGGCGAGATCGTCTCGTCCTGATCACGGGGCGGGGCCGCCGGCCTCTGCCGGGACCCAACTCGGTCGCCCGGACGGATTCGACATGAGAGCCTCACGCCCGTGGCTACGGAAACCGAGGTGGGGGTGAACGCGTTGGCTTCCCTCGTATGCGTCATCGAGCGCGGCTACGGCGACGACATCTACGAGTACACCAACGCCCTCTACTGCCGAAACTGCCTGCACGAAGCGTGGCTCAGCTCTGGACCCCGCGGATCGAAGGCCTGGACGCCCAGTACAAGGCCGCGACCGTCGGCGACGGCGGCCAGGCACTCGATCAGTTCCATAGGCTGCCCGGCCCCGGCCTCTGGTGGCGGCGGCGCCAGCCCCGTATCCTCACCGGACACCTCGGGCGTTCGCTTGGCTCGGCCGGCGCCGTCGGCGCCGACCCAGACACGGTATGACCCTCAGCCTCGTGGGACTACTGGACAGCCCTTAGGCTCAGGGGCACGAGCGACCGGGGAGGGCGCTGGTGGAACAGCAATGGCCGGAAGGACCGCAAGCCGATCCTGATCTCGCGAGAGGCCGCTACGACGCGGACATGCGAGCCTCTCAGGGTGCGATGCGAAATTTCTTTCGCGTGGAATTGCCCGTTGCTCACGCGGGCTTGGCGATTGTGATCATCGCTGGCGTGTTCGTGGGAGTCGTTTGGTCACCCAGGGCTGGCGGGATCATCGGAGGAGCCTTTGCCGCGCTCTTCGTTGTGGCTCTGTGCGTGGCGTTCCTGGCGGGTCGCCGTGGACGTGACGCAGTGCGCGCCGCTTACAAGTTCACGTTTGGTTGGGCCGACTGGATCACTCCCTAGTGGCCCACCAGGATGCCGTCAAGGACGTTCCGAGTGCCTGACATCAACGGCTGACACCCGCCAGGGGCAGGCCGTCAGGCTGCCGAGCGGCAGACTAAACGGGATGCCTTGATCGACCTGGTAAGTGAGGTCTCTTCCTTTGACCGGCGCCACTAGCCTAGGTGTCATGGACACCCCTGCCCGGCGCCACGGCCCCTTGTCGGAGCAAGAATTCGACCAGTTCCGTGATCTGCTACGCCGGTACTGTGCACACGATCTCGACCTGTGGGAGAGCTTGCAGACCGAGACGCCGAACGGCCCCGTGTACGTACTTTTCACCCGGTCCCCGCAGCTCGACATGGTGCCCGAGTCGTACAAGACGTTCTGACCGCCCAGGTGCGGTACAGCGGAGAAGTACGGCAACCACGGCAGCTGTGCGCGTAGGACAGCACCCCCTGAAGGGTCTTGGTCTTGGTCCTGGGTACGACGTTGGTGACCAGGGCGCGCAGGGGTGGGCCGCCGTGCAGGCACCACAGGGCGATGACCGGGTCGCAGATCGCGCAGCCCAGGGACGAGTCGTGGGCGAAGGGGAGGATCGGGTTGCCCTTCAGGTGGTGGACGACGTCCCAGGCGGTGTGCAGGAGCCAGCCGATGCCGATGAACGTCCAGGAGGTCAGGCCCCGGTAGGCGACGTACAGCATGAGTGCGCCGAACGGGAGCTCCCAGCCGCCCAGGCCGCCGCCCGAGAAGTAGACGCCCCCGGCCCCGGCGATCCCGAGGGCGTTCAGGGGCCGGCGGTGCGGGTCCGGGACGAGGGAGAGCAGCAGGACGACGAGGAGGCCGATGCCGATCGGCATGACGTAGGGGAGGAGGCCGGCAAGGTTCATGCGGGCACGCTATGCAGGGGGCGGGGCAGGTCCCAGGGGCGTGAGTGACAGGTTCCGACGGATTGTCGCCGAGGGTCTCGACGAGGGCGGGCACCGGGAGTTGGGCGACACGGCGGTTACGGCGACCGGACGTGATGACGGTGCGCGACTGTGTCTAGGGTGAGCGCATGTTGAGAGGACCAGTCTTCATATCCGACCGGACGAGCCTCGACGGAGGCCGACGGTGAACAAGCCGCTGAGGGCCGTGGCGATCTTCTGCGGGCTGCTGGTGCTCGGCCTGCTGATCCGGGCGAACTGGCTGCAGTACGTCCGGGCCCCGGAGCTGGCCTCCGACACCAAGAACCGGCGGGTGCAGATCGAGCAGTTCGCCACCCCCCGCGGCGACATCATCGTCGGCGGCCGGGCCGTCACCGGATCCAAGGAGACCGAGACCACCGACCTCAAGTACAAGCGGACCTACGCCGATGGGCCGATGTACGCGCCGGTGACCGGATATGCCTCGCAGGCTCAGGGCATGACGTTGCTGGAGAAGACCTACGACGGCATCCTCACCGGCAAGGACGACCGGCTGGCCTTCCAGCGGTTCGCCGACGTGGTCAGCGGTGAGGGGCGGCGGGCCGGTTCCGTGGTCACCACCATCGACCCGAAGGCGCAGAAGGCCGCCTGGGACGGGCTGACCGATCTGAAGGGCGCCCGGGGGGCCGTGGTCGCGCTCGACCCGCAGACCGGGAAGGTGCTGGCGATGGTCTCGGCGCCCTCCTACGACCCCTCCACGTTCGCGGGCAGCACCTTCAAGGAGTCCGACCGCTTCGTCGCGCTCGACAAGAAGAAGAACAAGCCGCTTGCCAACCGCGCGCTGCGGGAGACCTACCCGCCGGGCTCGACCTTCAAGATCCTCACCGCGGCCGCCGCGCTGGAGCACGGGATCGTCTCCGACGTCGACGCCCGCACGGACGCCGTCTCCCCGTACCCGCTGCCGCAGTCCACCAACAAGATCGGCAGTGAGGCCGGTGACGCGGTCTGCAACAAGGCCTCGATGAAGACCGCCATGCAGCACTCCTGCAACAACGTCTTCCTCGACGCCGCCTCCAAGCTCGGGCAGGACAAGATGCGCGAGACGGCCGAGAAGTTCGGCTTCAACGAGGACGTCTACTCCGACGACTTCGGCGATCTGCTCGCCACCAAGAGCCTCTACCCCCAGGACCTCGACAAGCCCGGCACCGCGCTCACCGGCATGGGGCAGGGCAGCCTCACCAGCACGCCGATGCAGATGGCCCTGGTCACCGCCGGGATCGCCAACGACGGAAAGGTGATGCAGCCCTACCTCGTCGACGAGGTCAAGGGCCCCGACCTCGACAACCTGGAGAAGACCGAGCCCGCGGTGATGAGCGAGGCGGTCTCCGCCGAGACCGCGCAGAAGGTCCAGGAGATGATGGAGTTCACCGCCAAGGAGGGCAGCGCCCGCCGCGCCCAGATCGACGGCATCACGGTCGGCGGCAAGACCGGTACCGCGCAGCGCGGTGTCAACGTGAACGACGAGGTGCCGTACGGCTGGTTCGTGTCCTACGGCAAGAAGGACGACGGGGCCTCGGTCGCGGTGGCCGTGTTCATCGACCCGACCGACATGGACATCTCCCGTGCGGACATCTCCGGTGGCGGGCTCGGCGCGCCCATCGCCAAGAGCGTCATGAAGGCGGTCCTCAAGTCATGAAGGCGGTCCTGAAGTCGTGACGCCTTCGGGGGCGGGGGCGCGTCACGCCTTGTCCGCGTCGTACGCCCCCCGGGCCCGCTCGACCGCCGCCATTCGGCGCTCGGTCCAGCGCGCGAGGTCACGGACCTGTTCGGCGGCCTCGCGGCCGATATCGGTGAGGGAGTAGTCCACGCGGGGCGGGATCACGGGCTTGGCGTCACGGTCGACCAGGCCGTCGCGCTCCAGCGTCCGCAGGGTCTGGGCCAGCATCTTCTCGCTGACCGAGCCGCCCGGCCGTTGTCAGTGGCGCCCTCTACTGTCGGTGGGGATGGCACAGGCATGGAAGTGCGCGGGGCTGCGATGGGCGGCGGACGGTCCCGTGCTCAGGTGGGTCGGGGGCCGGCGCAGTGTGCTGGCCCGGGGGAAGCGGGTGGCCTTCGGGGTCGCCGAGGGGGGTGTGCGGACGTGTGTGGGAGCACGGGGGAACGCGTGTCCGGTCAGGGCGGAGGTGCCGGCGCGGAGCACGGGGGCGCGGTGCGAGGAGTGCGCACGGCTGGACCGGGCCCACTCCGTGGCCGCCGACACCATGGCGGACGATCCGCGGCCGTACCGGGTCTATCTGGCGTGGTTCGGTCCGGGCCTCGTCAAGGTGGGGATCACCGCCTACGAACGGGGGTCCGCCCGGCTCCTCGAACAGGGGGCCGTGTGCTTCAGTTGGCTGGGGTGCGGTCCGCTGATGGCCGCGCGCCGGACCGAGGAGCTGCTGCGGGCCGCGCTGGGCGTGCCCGACCGCATCCCGTACGCCCACAAGCGCGCGGTGCGGGCCGCCCTGCCCGGTTCGGAGGAGGAGCGGACGGCGGAGATCGCCGGGCTGCACGCGCGGGCGGTGGCGCTCGGCAGCTGGCCGGAGGCGTTGACGCCGGAGCCGTTCCGGGGCGTGGACCACGCGGGGGTCTTCGGGATCGCGGGGGCGGAGCGCGGGCCGGCGGCCGTGGCGGAGGTGGCCGAGCTGGTGGCGGGCGGGGCGATCGGGGGTGAGCTGGTGGCCGCCGCCGGGCCGGATCTGCATCTGGCGACGGAGCGGGGGGTCGTCGTCCTCGACACCCGGTTGATGACGGGGTGGGAGCTGCTGGCCGCCGAGGGCGAGCCGTGCGCCGTGCCCCTGCGGGAGCTCAAGGGAGCGGCGGGGGTGCAGGACGGCCTGTTCTGATCCCGTTCCCCGATTTCCTGATTCTCCGATGCTCCGATTCCCCGATTCCCCGATTCCCCGAGTCTCCGAGTCTCCGAGTCTCTGATTCCCCGGTCTTCCCTCTTCCCTTGCCGCCTTGCCCCTCGCCCCTTGTCCGGGGGAGTGCGGAGCGCCATCGTGGCCGCATGAGTGATCACGAGGCCGGGCAGGTCCGCCGGTTCTGGGAGGGGCTCGGGCTGCCCGGGCTGATCGACGTGCACACGCACTTCATGCCCGAGCGGGTCCTGCGCAAGGTGTGGGCCTACTTCGACGCCCTCGGGCCGCTGACCGGCGGGGTCGAGTGGCCGATCACCTACCGGCGGGACGAGGACGAACGGGCGGAGCTGCTGCGCGCGTTCGGGGTGCGGGCCTTCACCTCCATGCTCTACCCGCACAAGGCGGGCATGGCCCAGTGGCTCAACGGCTGGGCGGTGGACTTCGCCCGCCGCACCCCCGACTGCCTGCACACCGCCACGCTCTTCCCCGAGCCGGGCGTCGAGAGGTACGTCCGCCGGGCCGTCGAGGACGGGGCGCGGGTCTTCAAGGCGCATGTGCAGGTGGGGGCCTACGACCCGGCCGACGAGCTGCTCGACCCGGCGTGGGGCGTGCTCGCCGAGGCGGGGGTCCCTGTCGTCATGCACTGCGGTTCGGGGCCGGCGCCCGGCAAGCACACCGGACCCGAGCCGGTCGCGCGGGTGCTGGCTCGGCACCCCCGGCTGCGGCTGGTCGTCGCACACCTCGGAATGCCCGAGTACGAGGACTTCCTGGACCTCGCCGAGCGGTACGGCGCGGTGCGGCTGGACACGACCATGGCGTTCACCGACTTCAGTGAGCGCCTCGCGCCCTTCCCCAGCCGGGCGCTGACCCGGCTGGCGGACCTCGGCGACCGTGTCCTGCTCGGTACCGACTTCCCCAACATCCCGTATCCCTATCTGCACCAACTGCACGCCCTGGAGCGGCTGGAGCTGGGGGACGCGTGGCTGCGCGGGGTGTGTCACGACAACGCGGCCCGGCTGTTCGGGCTGCAGGGGAGCCAGGGGAGCCAGAGGGGCCAGGGGAACGAGAGGAGCCTGGGGAGTCTGGGGAGCCGGGGGGATCAGGGCAGTTGAGGGTGCGGGCTCAGAGCAGGGCGACGAAGACGTGCGCCGCGCGGCTTCGCCGTCCCGGCCTACTCCGACCGCCGCTGGCAGGAGATCGCGGAGGCCCGCCGCACCATCGAACCGGTCCTGCTGCGCATGTCCGTCGAGCGCGGCGACGTCGACTGGGAGGCCCGGGTGCGCGCCGCCCACCACCGGCTGTCGCGCACGCCCCCCTACGCGCCAGAGGAGGGCGAGTACTACAGCGAGGCCTGGTCCGAGGCGCACCGGCTCTTCCACCGCGCCCTGATGGAGGGCTGCGGCAACCCCGTGCTGCTGGAGACCTTCGACCGGCTGTGGACGGCGAGCGAACTGGCCCGCCGCTGGTCGACGTACCGCAATCCTGGGCGGGACGGCGTCGAGGAGCACCGCAGGCTGGAGGAGGCGGCGCTGGCCCGCGACGCCGACACCGCGGCCGAGGTGCTGGTCCGGCACCTCACCCTCACGGCCGAGGGACTGACCGCGGACACCTGAGAACCCGCACCCGGCGGCACCCGGCGCTGCCCGGCGGCGCCCGACGGTTCCCGGCCCGGCACCGGGCGGCGCCCGACGGCTCCCGGCCCGGCGCCCAGCCGCACCCGGCGGTACCTGAGCGGAGCCTGTGGGGTTTCTCAGAGAAATCACAGCTTGGGGAAAGGACCCTCTCAGAGCGCCCCGACATGGTGTCCACCATGACCACGACCTCGCCCCAGGGGCGCACCGAACTGCTGAGGCCGGACGGGAGCCCCGTCCGGGTGCTTGTAGTGGACGACGAGCTGTCCATCACCGAACTGCTCTCCATGGCCCTGCGTTACGAGGGCTGGCAGATCCGCAGCGCCGGGGACGGCCACGGAGCGGTCCAGGCGGCCCGCGAGTTCCGGCCCGACGCCGTCGTACTGGACATGATGCTGCCCGACATGGACGGCCTGAGCGTGCTGGGGCGGCTGCGCCGCGACCTGCCGGACGTGCCGGTGCTGTTCCTGACCGCCAAGGACGCCGTGGAGGACCGGATCGCCGGGCTGACCGCGGGCGGGGACGACTACGTCACCAAGCCGTTCAGCCTGGAGGAGGTCGTCGCCCGGCTGCGCGGACTGATCCGGCGCTCCGGCGCCGCCGACCGGCGCTCCGACTCCGTCCTCGTCGTCGGCGATCTCACCCTCGACGAGGACAGCCACGAGGTCACCCGCGGCGGCGACGGCATCCACCTCACCGCCACCGAGTTCGAGCTGCTGCGCTTCCTGATGCGCAACCCGCGGCGGGTGCTGAGCAAGGCGCAGATCCTGGACCGCGTGTGGTCCTACGACTTCGGCGGTCAGGCCAACGTCGTGGAGCTGTACATCTCCTACCTGCGCCGGAAGATCGACGCGGGGCGCGAGCCGATGATCCACACCCGGCGCGGCGCCGGGTACCTGATCAAGCCCGCGGTCTCGTGAGCCGGCGGCGACGACCGCGGCCGCGCACCCTGCGGACGCGGCTCGTCGTCGCGTCCGTGGCACTGATCGCGGTGGTGTGCGCGGTGATCGGCACGGTGACGACGGTCGCGCTGCGCTCGCACCTGTACGAGCAACTGGACGGACAGGTGCGCGAGGTCGCGGCCCGGGTGTCCGGCTTCGGGCCGCCCGGCGATCCGGGGCCCGGCGGCGGGGTGAAGCCGCGGATGGACCTCGACGAGTTCGTCACGCACGGCGGACCGCAGCCACGCGACACGATCGTCGCCGAGACCCGGGACGGTGCCGTCGTCGACGCCAAGTACGGCGAGAAGGACGACGAGAGCACCGACCCCAGCAGGACGACGGCGGTCTCCCTGGACGAGGCCCAGCGCACCGCGCTCGCCTCCGTCCCCCGGGACGGCGAGGCGCACACCGTCGAGATCCCCGGCCTCGGCGACTACCGCGTCGAGTACCACGACGGCTACTACGCCGCCCTCCCCACCTCCGACGTCACCGAGACCATCAGCACCCTGATCCTCGTGGAGGCCAGCGTCACCGCCGCCGGTCTCGTCGCGGCGTCCCTCGCCGGAGCCGTCATCGTCGGCGTCGCCACCCGCCCCCTGCGCCGGGTCGCCGCCACCGCCGGCCGGGTCTCCGAACTCCCCCTGCACGCGGGCGAGGTGAACCTCGACGAACGCGTCCCGGAGTCCGAGTGCGACCCGCACACCGAGGTCGGCCGGGTCGGCTCCGCGCTCAACCGGATGCTGGACCACGTCCACGGAGCCCTGCACGCACGGCAGCAGAGCGAGACGCGGGTACGGCAGTTCGTCGCCGACGCCAGCCACGAACTGCGCACCCCCCTCGCCTCCATCCGCGGCTACGCCGAACTCACCCGCCGGGGGCGTGAACAGGTCGGCCCCGACACCCGGCACGCGCTGGGCCGCATCGAGTCCGAGGCCGGCCGTATGTCCCTGCTGGTCGAGGACCTGCTGCTGCTCGCCCGCCTGGACGCCGGGCGCCCGCTGGAGTTCGGGCACACCGACCTCGTACCGCTCGTCGTGGACACCGTCAGCGACGCCCGCGCGGCCGGTCTCGACCACACCTGGCGGCTCGACCTGCCCGACGAACCGGCCCTGGTGCGGGCGGACCCGGCCCGGCTCCAGCAGGTGCTGGTCAACCTGCTGGGCAACGCCCGCAGCCACACCCCGCCGGGCACGACCGTCACGGCGCGCGTGCGGCGCGACGGTGCGTGGCTGTGCGTCGACGTGGTGGACAACGGGCCGGGCATCCCCGCCGAGTTGCTGCCGCGCGTCTTCGAACGCTTCGCGCGCGGCGACTCCGCGCGGTCCCGCGCGACCGGCTCGACGGGCCTCGGCCTCGCCATCGTGCAGGCCGTGACGACCGCACACGGCGGCGGCGTGACGGTCGACAGCCGCCCGGGCCGGACGGTCTTCACCGTGTACCTCCCCGCAGTCCCCGACCGGTCCGTGCCCGCAGTCCCCGACCGGTCCGTGCCCGCAGACGGCGACCGGTCCCTCCCCGCGGTCCCCGACCGGCCATTGCCCGCAGACGGCGACCGGACCCTCCCCGCAGTCCACAGCCGGCCCCTCCCTGCGGTCGGCGACCGGTCCCTCCCCGCAGTCCACGACCGCTACCTCCCCGCAGACGGCGACCGATCCCTGTCCGGGCTGCACGACCGGCCGGACCACCGGCCGTACTCACAGGCGCAGCACAGTCCCACCACACGGGTGCGACAGGGGAGGTGAGAAGAGTCGGGGCATGCGAACCGACTCTTCTCCCGGCTCACTGCCGGCGCGGGAGCACCTCCCGGCCGCAGGAGCCGGTACGCCTGTCCTGGACGTAGTGGTCCCCGTCTACAACGAGGAGAAGGACCTCGGGCCGTGCGTCAGGAGACTGCACGAGCACCTCACCCGGACGTTCCCGTACGCCTTCCGCATCACGGTCGCGGACAACGCCTCCACGGACCGCACCCCGCACGTCGCGGCCCGCCTGGCGGGCGACCTCGCCGCGGTCAGGTCAGTCCGACTGGAGCAGAAGGGGCGCGGCCGGGCTCTGAGGACCGTCTGGTCGGCCTCGGACGCCCCGGTCCTCGCCTACATGGACGTGGACCTCTCCACCGACCTGAACGCGCTCCTGCCGCTGGTGGCGCCGCTGATCTCCGGTCACTCGGACCTCGCGATCGGCTCCCGGCTGGCCCGCAGTTCGCGGGTGGTGCGCGGGGCGAAGCGGGAGTTCATCTCCCGCGGCTACAACCTCATCCTGCGCGGTTCCCTCCAGGTCCGCTTCTCCGACGCCCAGTGCGGCTTCAAGGCGATCCGCCGGGACGTGGCCCAGGTGCTGCTGCCGCTGGTGGAGGACACCGGCTGGTTCTTCGACACCGAGATGCTGGTGCTCGCCGAGCGCGCCGGATGCCGCATCCACGAGGTGCCCGTCGACTGGGTCGACGACCCGGACTCCACCGTGCACATCGTGCGGACGGCCACCGAGGACCTCAAGGGCGTGTGGCGGGTCGGCAGGGCCCTGGCCACCGGTTCGCTGCCGCTGGACCGGCTGGCCCGTCCCTTCGGCGACGACCCGCGCGACCGCGACCTGACCGGCGTACCGCAGGGGCTGGCCCGGCAGCTCGTCGGCTTCTGCGTCGTCGGCGCCCTGTCCACCCTTTTCTACCTCCTCCTCTACAGCGGCTTCCGCCACTTCGGCGGCTCTCAGCTCGCCAACGCGCTCGCCCTGCTGGTCTCCGCGGTCGCCAACACCGCCGCCAACCGGCGGCTCACCTTCGGGGTGCGGGGCCGGGGCGGCGCCGTGCGGCACCAGGCGCAGGGGCTGGTCGTCTTCGGCATCGGCCTCGCGCTGACCAGCGGTTCGCTGGCCGCCCTGAGCGCGGCGACGATCGACCCCGACCACTCCACCGAGCTGGCGGTGCTGATCGCCGCCAACCTCGCCGCGACCGTGCTGCGCTTCCTGCTCTTCCGGGCCTGGGTGTTCCCGGACCCGCAGCCCCCGGCCCCCTCCCCGGAACCTCACCTCCCGGACCCGCAGCGCACCTGGAGCGATGCCCGATGACGACGCACTACGACCCGACCGCGCAGGCCGAGGGCACGGGCGCCCCCGCCGGTGAAGGCGTGGAACCGCCGCCCGCCCACCGGCAGCCCCGGCGGTCCCGGCTCGGCCGGGTGTGGCGCGGCCGCCCCGAGGACCCGCGCTGGGTACGCCCCGCCTTCCTCGGCCTCCTGCTGGCCACCGCCCTCCTCTACCTCTGGAACCTGAGCGCCTCCGGCTACGCCAACTCCTTCTACTCGGCGGCCGTGCAGGCGGGCAGCCAGTCCTGGAAGGCGTTCTTCTTCGGCTCGCTGGACGCGGGCAACGCCATCACCGTCGACAAGCCCCCGGCCGCGCTGTGGCCGATGGCGCTGGCGGTGCGGATCTTCGGCCTCTCCTCCTGGTCGGTCCTCGTCCCCGAGGTGCTGATGGGGGTGGCCACGGTCGCCGTCGTGTACGCGGCCGTGCGCCGCCGGTTCAGCCCCGCGGCGGGGCTGATCGCGGGCGCCGTGCTCGCGCTCACCCCGGTCGCGGCGCTGATGTTCCGGTTCAACAACCCGGACGCGCTGCTGGCCCTGCTGATGTCCGTCGCCTGCTACCTCGTCGTACGGGCGCTGGAGGACGGCCGGACCAAGTGGCTGGTGTGGGCGGGCGCCGCGATCGGCTTCGCGTTCCTGGCGAAGACCCTCCAGGCCTTCCTGATCCTGCCCGCCCTCGCCCTGGTCTACGGCGTCTGCGCGCCGGTACGGCTCAAGAAGCGCCTCGGCCAGCTCGCTCTGGCGACCGCCGCGATCGTCGTCTCCGGCGGCTGGTGGGTCGCGGTCGTCGAGCTGTGGCCGGCCTCGTCCCGCCCGTACGTCGGCGGATCGCAGAACAACAGCTTCCTGGAGCTGACCTTCGGCTACAACGGCCTCGGCCGCCTCAACGGCGAGGAGACCGGCAGCGTCGGCGGCGGGGGCGGCGGCATGGGCGGCGGCGGGCAGTGGGGCGAGACCGGCTGGGACCGGATGTTCAACTCCGAGATCGGCGGCCAGATCTCCTGGCTGCTCCCGGCCGCCCTGATCCTGCTCGTCGCGGGCCTGGTCGCCACGCGCCGCGCCGGCCGCACGGACACCGCGCGCGCCTCCCTGCTGCTGTGGGGCGGCTCGCTGCTGGTGACCGCGGCCGTCTTCAGCTACATGGCCGGCATCTTCCACCAGTACTACACGGTGGCCCTCGCGCCGTACCTGGCGGCCGTCGTCGGCATGGGCGCCGCGACCCTGTGGGAACGCCGCGGGCGGCCCTGGGCGTCGCTCGCCCTGGCCGCCGCCGTCACGGCGAGCGCGGCCTGGGGCTACGTCCTGCTCAACCGGACGCCCGACTACCTCCCCTGGCTGAAGGCGACGGTCCTGGTCGGCGGCCTGGTCGCCGCGCTCGGGCTGGTCTTCGCCGGGCGGCTGGGGCGGCGCACGGCCCTCGCGGCGGCGGGGCTCGGCCTCGTGGCGTCGCTGGCCGCGCCCACCGCGTACACGCTGAGCACCGTGCGGGAGGGGCACAGCGGCTCCATCGTCACGGCCGGTCCGGCCGGGGCGAGCATGGGCGGCGGCCCCGGGGGCGGCGGCTTCCCGGGCGGCGGGAACGCACCCGGTCAGGGCCAGGGCCAGGGCCAGGGTCAGGGCCAGGGCCAGGGCCAGGGTGGTCCGGGTGGCGGCGGCTTCCCCGGCGGCGGCACCGCCCCGGGCGCCGGAGGCACCAACCAGAACGGCCAGTCGCAGAACGGCCAGAACGGCCAGTCACCGAACGGCCAGAACGGCCAGAACGGTCAGTCGCCGAATGGTCAGAACGGCGGCCCGACGGGCGAAGGCGGCCGCATGGGTCCGGGCGGCGGCATGGGCGGCCTGCTCAACGGCGCCGAGGTCGACTCCGGGGCGAAGAAGCTCCTGGAGACCGACGCCGACGCGTACACCTGGGCCGCCGCCGCGATCGGCTCCCAGAACGCCGCGAGCTATCAGCTCGGCACCGGCGACCCCGTGATGGCGATCGGCGGTTTCAACGGCACCGACCCGTCGCCGACCCTGGCCCAGTTCAAGCAGTACGTGGCGGACGGCCGGATCCACTACTTCATCGGCGGCGGCACGGGCGGCGGCATGGGCGGCGGCTCCGGCACCGCCTCGCAGATCACGTCGTGGGTCGAGGCCAACTTCAAGGAGGTCACGGCCGGCTCGGCGACCTTCTACGACCTCACCTCGCCGACCGCCTGACCATTCCGGACGAGCAACCGTTGTACAGCGTATAGGAAACCCCTATACGCTGTACAACATGACGACATCGCCCCAGGACCCCGCCAGGGAGCGGGACACCGCACCCCCGGTCCAGGGCCACCCGCGGCTTTGGCTGATCCTCGGTGTCATCAGCCTCGCCCAGCTCACGGTGGTCCTGGACAACACCGTGCTCAACGTGGCCGTCCCCTCGCTCACCGAGGAGCTGGGTGCGGCCACCTCGGACATCCAGTGGATGATCAACGCCTACTCGCTCGTCCAGTCCGGCCTGCTGCTCACCGCGGGCAGCGCGGCCGACCTCCCCCACGCCTCAAGGGCGCGGGGGGACCCCCATCGGCCGCAAGAAGATGCTGGCCACCGGCCTCGCCCTGTTCGGAATCGGCTCGCTGGCGGCCGGACTGGCGGACACCACGGGCCAGTTGATCGCGGCGCGGGCCGGCATGGGCGTCGGCGGCGCCCTGCTGCTGACCACCACGCTCGCCGTGGTCGTGCAGATCTTCGCGCCCGCCTAGCACGCCAAGGCCATCGGCATCTGGAGCGCCGTCAGCGCGCTCGGCTTCGCCTGCGGGCCGCTGATCGGCGGGTTCATGCTGGACCACTTCTGGTGGGGTGCGATCTTCCTGATCAACCTGCCGGTGGTGGCCCTCGGCCTGGTCGCGGTCCTGGCCCTGGTCCCGGAGTCGAAGAGCCGGCGGGGCGAGCGTCCCGACCCGCTCGGCGCCGTCCTCTCCACGATCGGCATGGCCACGCTGGTCTACGCGATCATCTCCGGCCCGGAGCACGGCTGGGCGTCGGGACGGGTCCTGACCACGGCCGCCGTCGCCGCGGGGGTGCTCGCCCTCTCCGCCCACTGGGAGAGCCGCGTCCCGCACCCGATGCTCGACCTCTCCTTCTTCCGCGACCGGCGGTTCACCGGCGCGGTGGCCGGTCTCGTGCTGATCGCCTTCGGCATGGGCGGTGCGCTGTTCCCGCTCACACAGCACCTGCAGTTCGTCCTCGGGTACGGCCCGCCGGAGGCCGGGCTGCGGACCGCGCCGCTGGCCCTGACGGCGGTGCTGCTGAACTTCTCCGGGGTGGCGGCGAAGTGGCTGGCCGGGCTCGGCACTCCGAGGGCGGTGCTGCTGAGCATGGTGCTGATGGCGGCGGGCCTGGTGGCCATCGCCACGCTCACCGGACAGGGCTACGCCGGCACGCTGCTCGGGCTGCTGCTGATCGGCGTGGGGTGCGCGCTCGGCAACCCGGCCATGGCCCGCGCGCTGATGAGCGCGATCCCGCCCGCCAAGGCGGGGGTCGGCGCGGGCGTCAACGGCACGCTGGCGGAGTTCGGCAACGGGCTGGGCGTGGCCGTGCTGGGCGCCGTGCTGACCTCGCGGTTCGCGGCGCTGGCCCCCGTCGCGGCGACGTCGCTCCCGGCGGCACTGGCTTCGGCGGAGGGGCCGGAGAGCGGGGGCGGGTCCTCGACGCGTTCTCCCTCGGAGTGGAGAGCAGTCAGCTGGTGGGGGCGGTGGCGGTGTGGCTGGGCGGGGTGGCGGCGGCGGTGCTGTTGCGCAGGGCGGAGCGGGCGGGCGTCTGAGGGGCCGGGGCGCCTAGAGGGCCGGGGTGCCTAGAGGGCCGGGGTGCCTAGAGGGTCGGCGATCGGGGCATGTTCGCGGCTGCGGGCCGGTCGCGCCCGGTCGCGCCCGCGCGGCGGAGCCGCAGGTGGTCACGTCCCGGGCCCCGAGGGGACGCCTAGCATGACCGGTGAGGGTGAGAGCGAGGTAGGTGCGCATGGCGAAGGCAGGGCGGGAGGGGCCGCGGGACAGTGTGTGGCTGTCGGGGGAGGGCCGGCGCGGCGGGCGCCGCGGGGGACAGCCGTCCGGGCTCGACCGGGACAGGATCACCGGGGTCACCGTCCGGCTGCTGGACGCCGAGGGCCTGACGGGTTTCTCGATGCGCCGCCTGGCCGCCGATCTGAACGTCACCGCGATGTCCGTGTACTGGTACGTCGACACCAAGGACCAGCTGCTCGAACTCGCCCTGGACGCCGTCTTCGGCGAGCTCGGCCACCCGGCCCCGGACGCCGGCCTCGACTGGCGCGAGGAGCTGCGTGCGCTGGCCCGGGAGAACCGGGCGCTGCTGGTGCGCCACCCCTGGACGTCGCGGCTGGTCGGCACCTACCTCAACATCGGACCGCACTCCCTCGCCTTCTCCCGGGCGGTGCAGAACGTCGTGCGCCGCAGCGGGCTGCCCACGCACCGCCTGACCGGCGCCATCTCCGCCGTCTTCCAGTTCGTCTACGGCTACGGCACCATCGAGGGCCGCTTCCTCGCCCGGGTGGCGGAGACCGGACTGAGCCCCGAGGAGTACCACCAGGACTCGATGCGCGCGGCGACCGAACTGCCGGACACCGCGGGCGTGATCGAGGACGCCCGGGACATCATGGCGGCCCGCGGCGGCGACACCGTCGCGGAGATGCTGGACCGGGACTTCGAGTTCGCCCTCGACCTGCTCGTCGCGGGCATCGACGCCATGGTCGAACGGGGCTGACCGGGCACCGGCCGCGCGCCCCGGCCGGGGGACCTCAGTCGTTTGCCGCCAGCCGTGCCGGGAAGCCGCCCGTGGCCACCGGGCCCCACTTCTGCGGCGACACCCGGATGAGGGACTTGCCCTGCTTGACCATGGCCTGCCGGTACTCGTCCCAGTCGGGGTGCTCGCCGGAGATGTTGCGGAAGTACTCCACGAGCGGTTCCACGGATTCGGGCGCGTCGATGACCTCCGCGGTGCCGTCGATCTGCACCCAGGGGCCGTTCCACTCGTCGCTGAGCACGAGGAGACTGACCCTCGGGTCCCGGCGCGCGTTGCGGGTCTTGGCCCGCTCGGGGTAGGTCGAGACGACGATCCGTCCGGCGTCGTCGACCCCGCAGGTCAGCGGCGACCCCTGGGGACTGCCGTCGGCCCGCCGGGTCAGCAGGATCGCCCGGTGCCGGGGGCGTACGAAGTCCAGCAACTCGGCCAGGGAGACGCGGGTGTTCGTCGCGATGTTCGGTGCCATGACGCCAGCCTAGGGCGCCGTGCCGCACTCGGTGCGCAGCGCCTCCGCGAGGTGGTCGTGGACCGGCACGTCGCGGCGCAGGCCGGAGAGTTCCAGGACGCGGCTCGGCACCCCCTTCGGGGTCGCCACCACGCGCAGCAGAACCCGGTCGGGCAGCCGACGGCGCACGGCGGCGATCAGGCGGACACCCTGGGAGTCCATGAAACGGGTCGCGGAGAGGTCCAGGACGAGCAGGCGCAGCCCCTCCAGGCGGTGCTCCACGGCGGTCGTGATCAGGGGCAGCAGCCCCGAGGCGTTGCAGAAGTCGATCTCGCTGGGCAGCGGGAGCACGACGCACCCGGGTGGATCACACGGCTCACACGGCTCGCAGGGCTGGGGGAGGAAGGTCACAGCACTCACCTGACAGACGTCCGTCGGGCTTCCGGCCGGGCCGCTTCCTGACCCGGCTCCCATTCCACCATGAGGCACGGCGGCGCGGAAGGCTCACCGGCCGCCCGGCCGCCCGGCCGCCCGGGCCGCCGACCGAGCGTCACCGGCACGCAACCAAGCAGCTAAAGTGCTGTTCGTCCTGTGCTCGCAGTCGGGAATGTGCTGCGGAGCTCTCCTGCGCACGGCCGTGAGGCCGCGCTTGCCGAAGAGGTTCGTGGTGGCTGCGTCCGAATTTACTGAATTGCCGCGTTTTCCGGTGGGCTTCGAGCTGGCCGAGGCCCTGACCGCGGCGGCTCGGGACCTGCACGGGACGGGCACCCCCGACGACACCATGAACACCGCCGTCACTCTGGCGGTGCGCCTGCTGCCCGAGGCCGAGCACGCGGGCATCGCGGAGATCCAGCGCGGCGGCCGGCTGCGCTCCCTGGCCTGGACCGACGAGACCGTCCGCTTCGCCGCCGAGCCCCGGCCGGGCGGCCAGACCCCGCACCCGGACTGGGAGCGCCTGTGGACCACGCCCGTGGTGCGCACGGACGACAGCGAGGCCGACGGCGGCGGCAACGTCCTGTCCGGACTCGGCCTGCGGTCGGTACTGGCCCTGCGGCTGCGCGCCGACCGGCGCCGGCTGACCGTGCTGACCGCCTACGCCCGCAAGCCGCAGGCCTTCGACGAGGACGCCACCCGCATCGGGCGGCTGTTCACCGTGCACGTCTCCCTCGCCCTGGACTCGGCGACCGTGCGCGAGCAGCTCACCGAGGCGATGCGCACCCGGGACCTGATCGGCCAGGCCACCGGCATCCTGATGGAGCGCCTGGACATCGACGCGGCCGGTGCCTTCGAGTCCCTGGTGAAGGCCTCCCAGCGGGAGAACGTGAAGCTGCGCGACCTGGCCCGCCGCATCGTCGACGCGAACTCCGCCGCCGGTGGACGAGGTGTGACCGAACGGTGAGGGGACATCCGTACGGTCATGACCCCGCAGACGACAGGCCCCGGGACGGGCACGGACCGGAACACGGACACCGACACGGACGCGGACACGCTTGACCACGCCATGGCGCGCGCCCAGGGCCTGGACGCCCTGCTGCGCGACCTGACCGACCGGGCGGTCCAGCAGGTGCCCGGCGCCGACGCCTGTTCGGTCACGGTGCGCCGCGCCGACCGGCTGATGACGCTGGCGGGCAGCACCGGCCTGCCCGGTGGCCTGGACCTGCGTCAGTACGAGAACGGCTCGGGTCCCTGCGTGGACGCCGCCGAGACGGGGAGCGCGCAGTACTACTCCCCGGATCTGGCGGCCGAGGCCCGCTGGCCCGCGTACACGGAGTACGCGCTGGCCACCGGCGTGCGCTGTGTGCTGGCGCTGCCGCTGGCCGTGGAGGGCGAGACGGGCGCCGCGCTCAACCTCTACGGTCTCCGGCCCGACTCGCTGGCCCCGGCGCTGGACACGGCCCGCGCCTTCGCGCAGCGGGCCGGGGACGCGGTGAACGAGGCGCTGCGCATCGAGCGGGAGCAGGCCTCGGCCGCCGACGTGCGCACCGCCCTGCTCTCCCGCAGCGTCATAGACCAGGCGGTCGGCATGCTCATGGCCCGGGAGCGCATCGACGCCCACCGGGCCCTGGAGCGGCTGCGCCGGGTCTCACAGGACCGGAACGTGAAGCTCCGGGACCTGTGCGCCCAGGTGGTGGCCCGGGCGTCCGGCGGTGCCTCACACGGCCGGAAGTGACTCCCCCTGGACCGCCTGGATGTCCAGCTCGACCCTGAGCGTCGTGCCGATGGTGGCGATGCCGGCCTGGACGACCTGGTTGTAGTTCATCGCGAAGTCCTCGCGGTGCAGTTCCGTCGTCGCGCGGAAGGCCGCCCGGGTGCCGCCCCAGGGGTCGGCGCCGGTGCCCAGGTAGGCCAGGTCCAGGTCGATCTCGCGGACGACCCCGTGCAGGCTCAGCTCGCCGTGGACGGTCCAGCGGTCGGGGCCCGCCTCGCTCACCGAGGTGGAGCGGTAGGTGATCTCCGGGTACCGCTCGGCGTCCAGGAAGTCGGCGGAGCGCAGGTGGGTGTCGCGCATGCCGTTGCCGGTGTCGATCGAGGCCGCCCGGATCACCGCCTCCACCCGGGACTTGGTGACGTCGTCCGGCGCGATCTCGACGGTGGCGGCGAAGTCGGTGAAACGCCCGCGCACGCTGGAGATGCCCAGGTGCTGCGCGACGGCGGCCACGCCGGAGTGCGCCGGGTCGACCGTCCACGGTCCCGGCGGCGGCAGTTCGGTGCCGCCCTGGCGGGCCAGCGTCACCGTGCCGACCTCGGCCCGGCCGCTCGCGGTGACGATCGCGCTGGAGGCGGCCGGCGCGTAGCCGACCGCGGTGACGATGACGGTGTACGCCCCCGGCGTCAGCGCGGTGGTGTCCCGCACGGCCCCCTCGGTGTCCGCCTCGGCGCGCAGCACCTGCGTGCCGGTCATGTCGGTCACCGTGACGACCGCGTGCGACACGGCCCATCCGTCCCGCGTTCGGATCCTCGCGGTCAGTCCCATCCCGTTTTCTCCCTGCAAAAGCTCAGAAAGTGGTCGTAAAGAAACCGGCCCGTGGTGGGCGCACGCACCTCCGCTCAGAGCGCGCACGCCACCACGGGCCGGGGTTCCGCTACTCGCCGGGGTGGGCGAGCTCGATGTCGTGGCCGTCCACACCGGGGCCGGCGACCGTCAGGGCGGTGGCCACCGGCGGGTAGCCGGTCGCGATGACGGTGTACTCACCGGCGTCCAGGTCGGTGAAGGCGTACGCCCCGTCCGCCCCGGTGGTGGCCGTGCCGATCACGTTGCCCGCCGCGTCGACCAGGGTGACCCGGGCGTCGGCCAGCGGACCGTGCGGGGCCCGCACGACGCCCTGGAGCTGGGCACCGGCCTGGAGGTCGACCTCGACGCGGGTGACGCCGGTGCCGCCGACCTCCAGCGGCAGGGCGCGGGGCCGGTAGCCGGCGGCGTTGACCGCGACGGTCACCGTGCCCGGCACCAGCTCGGTGAAGGCGAACTCGCCCTGCTCACCGGTGGCGGCGCTGGCCAGCAGGTCTCCGCGCACGTCGGTGACGATCACCATGGCGTCCTTGACCGGCTGCCCGCTCTCCACGGCCTTCACCAGGCCGGTGAGCCCGCTGGTGCCGCTGAGCAGGATGTCGTAGGCGACCGGCTCGTCGTTGACGACGATGGTGGAGGCCTGCGGCTGGAAGCCGTCGGCGGAGGCGATCAGCACGTACGACCCGGCGCTCGGCGCGTCGACGGCGTAGGAGCCGTCGGCCTGGGCGACGGAGCGGCCGAGCTGGCGGCCGGCCAGCGAGATCAGCGTGACCGCGGCCTGCGGAACCGGGGCGGACTCGGCGCCGCGGACGAAGCCGCGTACCGCGATGCCGCCGGAGACGGGCGCCTGCGGCTCACCGGAGCCGGTCGCCGTGGCAACGGCGGCGAGCCGCTGCGTGGCGGCCGGGGAGGCCGAGGTGTCCGACGCGAGGGCGGTGGCCGGGTCGCCGGACGGCGTGGCCGGCAGGGCCGCCGTCGCACCGGCCGGGACCGGCTCGTCGGCGACGCGGACGGCCTCAGCGGGGGTGCCCGCCACGGGCGGGGCGGACTCGGCCGAGGACTCCGCGGCCTGGGCGAGGGCGCCCTTGGTCCGCAGCGGGACCTCCTTGATGAACAGCGTCACCAGGAAGGCGAGCAGGGCGACCGGCGCGACGTACAGGAAGATGTCGGCGATGCCGTGCCCGTAGGCGCTCTCCAGCCACTCGCGGATGCCGTGGGGCAGCAGGTCCATGTCGGGGATGGCGCCGCTGCCGGAGGCCTTGGCGGCGGCCGCCTGCTCCTGCGGGCTGAGCTGCCCGATGGTCTCGGAGGCGTAGTGGCTGATCCGGGTCGACATGATGGAGCCGAGCACCGAGACGCCCACCGCGCCGCCGAGGGACCGGAAGAAGGTGACCGTGGAGGACGCGGCGCCCAGGTCGCCCGGCTCCACCTGGTTCTGCGTGCAGAGCACCAGGTTCTGCATCATCATGCCGACGCCGAGACCCAGCAGCGCCATGAAGATGGCGATGTGCCAGTACGCGGTGTCGTAGCGGATGGTGCCCAGCAGGCCCAGGCCCGCCGTCAGCAGCACGCCGCCGGCCAGCAGCCAGCTCTTCCACTTGCCGGTCTTGGTGATGACGATGCCGGAGACCGTGGACGAGACGAACAGGCCGCCGATCATCGGGATCGTCATGACGCCCGACATGGTCGGGGACTCGTCCCGGGCCAGCTGGAAGTACTGGCTGAAGTAGACGGTGCCCGCGAACATCGCGATACCGACGAACAGCGAGGCCAGCGAGGCCAGGGCGATGGTGCGGTTCTTGAACAGGCGCAGCGGGATGATCGGCTCGCTGGCCCTCGACTCGACGAGGAGGAAGAGCAGCGTCAGCACGATCGCGCCGCCGAC
Source organism: Streptomyces violaceorubidus (assembly GCF_000717995.1). GTDB lineage: Bacteria > Actinomycetota > Actinomycetes > Streptomycetales > Streptomycetaceae > Streptomyces > Streptomyces violaceorubidus. Next base: position 13,218 of record NZ_JODM01000026.1, on the reverse strand, counting down.
CATGGCGCCGGTCTGCCACGACACCCAGGAGTACTTGTCGTCGGCGAAGGTGACCCAGACGAGCAGCAGGCAGACGGCCGCGGTGACGAAGAAGGCGCCGGCCCAGTCGACCTTCACCTTCCGCTTGAGCACCGGCAGGTGCAGCGTCTTCTGGAGCACGATCAGCGCGAGGATCGCGAAGGGCACGCCGACGTACAGGCACCAGCGCCAGCCGAGCCAGCTGGTGTCGGTGATGACACCGCCGAGCAGCGGACCGCCGACCGTGGCGACGGCGAAGGTGGCGCCGAGGTAGCCGGAGTAGCGCCCGCGCTCACGCGGGGCGATCATCGCGGCCATGATGATCTGGGCCAGGGCGGACAGACCGCCGGCGCCCAGGCCCTGGATGGCCCGCGCGGTGATCAGCATCGCGGGGTTCTGCGCCAGACCGGCCACGACGGAGCCGATGACGTAGACGATCAGGGCTATCTGGACCAGGGCCTTCTTGCTGAACAGGTCCGCGAGCTTGCCCCACAGGGGGGTGGAGGCGGTCATCGTCAGCAGCGAGGCCGTGACGACCCAGGTGTAGGCGCTCTGGCCACCGCCGAGGTCACCGATGATCTCGGGCAGGGCGTTGGTGACGATGGTCGAGGACAGGATCGCGCAGAACATGCCGAGCAGCAGCCCGGACAATGCCTCCATGATCTGCCGGTGCGTCATCGGAGCGTCTCCGGAGGAGCCTCCCCCGTGCTTGGCATGAGCCCGCACACCGGCCGGTGTGGTCGTTGCCATGGACTTCCTTTACTTACGTGGTGATCGCGGGTGTACGGGTGGACTGTTCGTCCCCGGACAGTGCGGGAGGCCGGGCCGCGGGGGCCCGGCAGTCGTCGAAGCTGGCCCTGAGGCGGGCCATGAGCCGGGAGAGCTGGCGGACCTCGTCGTCGGACCAGTCGCCCAGGCGGTGGGAGAGCAGCTGGGTGGTCCGCTCGGCGATCTCGTCGAGCTGGTCCTGACCGGCGGGCGTCAGGCGCAGGATGCGCGAGCGTTTGTCCGCGGGGTCGGGAAGACGTTCGATCCAGCCCCGCTCGGCGCCGTGGGCGACGTGGCGGCTGGTCACCGACATGTCGACCGCGAGGAGCTCCGCGAGCTTGCTCATGCGCATGTCCCCGTGCCGGCCGAGCAGTGTCAGTACGGCGACGGAGCCGCCGGGACAGTCGGACGGCAGCAGCCGTCCCATCTCCCGTTTCACGGCGCCGAAGGCGCTGAACTGGCGAATCAGCTCCTCGTACTGCGCCCTCCCGGCCATGCGCACCTCCCGATTCGTTGCTTAGGGCAACCATAGGATCAGTTAGTTGCTACAGGCAAACAAAAACGGCCGGTGCGGCATAAAAAGTTGGCAAAGGCAAGTATTGCGAAAGTAAATGCGCAGGTGGTAACGGGTGGGCCGGGCCAAGAGGGCCGGGCGGCCCCGCACTTGGGCCCCGGTCGCGGATTCGCTAGTGTCTCGGCCCATGGCTAACACCCAGGGCCCCCAGGGCAATAACGACCCCGCAGGCAGCACCCAGATGTTCCGCGCGTTCGTCGACGACGCCCCGCAGAGCCGGCAGGCGGCCCCCGCCGCCACCTCCGGGCCGCGCGTCGGACTGATCGTCGGCATCGTGGCCGCCGTGATCGTCGTCGCGGCCGTGGCCTGGCTGGCGCTGGGCTAGGCAACAGCACCGGCACTGACGCCGGGCCACAGCACCGGCGGCACTGACGAGGACGACCGCCGCGACACCCCCGAGGTGCCGCGGCGGTCGCCGCGCTGTCCGTCCTGTCTGTCCTGCCCGCCCTCCCGGGGCGGGCATCAGTCGGAGATGAGCCCTTCCCGCAGCTGCGACAGGGTCCGGGTGAGCAGCCGGGAGACGTGCATCTGCGAGATGCCGACCTCCTCGCCGATCTGCGACTGGGTCATGTTGGCGAAGAAGCGCAGCATGATGATCCGCCGCTCCCGGGGCGGCAGCTTGGCCAGCAGCGGCTTGAGGGACTCGCGGTACTCCACGCCCTCCAGCGCGGTGTCCTCGTAGCCCAGGCGGTCCGCCAGCGAGCCCTCGCCGCCGTCGTCCTCCGGGGCCGGGGAGTCCAGCGACGAGGCGGTGTAGGCGTTGCCGACCGCGAGGCCGTCGACGACGTCCTCCTCGGACACCCCGAGGACGGCGGCCAGCTCGCTCACCGTCGGGGAGCGGTCCAGCTTCTGGGACAGCTCGTCGCTGGCCTTCGTCAGGGCCAGGCGCAGCTCCTGGAGGCGGCGCGGGACGCGCACCGACCACGAGGTGTCGCGGAAGAACCTCTTGATCTCGCCGACGACGGTCGGCATGGCGAACGTCGGGAACTCCACGCCCCGTTCGCAGTCGAAGCGGTCGATCGCCTTGATCAGGCCGATGGTGCCGACCTGGACGATGTCCTCCATCGGCTCGTTGCGGGAGCGGAAGCGGGCGGCGGCGTAGCGCACCAGCGGGAGGTTGAGCTCGATCAGGGTGTCCCGGACGTAGGCACGCTCGGGGCTGTCCTCGTCGAGGGCGGCGAGCCGCAGGAACAGGGAGCGGGACAGGGTGCGGGTGTCGATGGCCCCCGTGGCCGGGACGGTCTGGGCCGGCACGGTGTCGAGGTCCGGCACGGTGTCGAGGTCCGACACGGCGTCGCCGGCCTGAGTGCCGTCGACGGAGCCGACCGGGCCGACGGAGTCGATGGGGCCGACGGGCTCGACGGAGGCGAGCGCCTCGATCGAGTCGGGCGCGGTCTCGCTCTCCGCGAGCGCGAGCACCTTCGAGCTGCCCTGTTCTGCGGACATGCCACCCCCTTTGGGTCGCGGGACGGTCGCGGCACACGCTCCCACGCCGGGAACGCAGCCTTCACCTGAATACCGGAGCCGAAGCCCCGGCAAACGCGTCTCCGGCAGAATGTCACATGTCGGCAACGCGCTGTAGTGACATGTCGACATCCGAGATGCGAATACCCCCTGGAAACAGGGGGTCTGATGGGCTTTCAGCCCGATTCCGCCCGCAACGGCCCTGGTGAGCGATTCGCTCTCCCCGGTGACCTCTCGCTCGCGCTTTCGACTCCCCCCGGAGTCCCGGCCGAGCTTACGCGTCGATCCGGTTCGCGGACCTCAACCGCTGGAAACTGCGCGCCAGCAGCCGTGAGACGTGCATCTGGGAGACGCCGAGTTCGGCACTGATCTGGGACTGTGTGAGGTTGCTGTAGTAGCGCAGCAGCAGGATCCGCTGCTCCCGCTCGGGGAGTTGGACCAGCAGGTGCCGCACCAGGTCCCGGTGCTCCACCCCGTCCAGCGCCGGGTCCTCGTAGCCGAGCCGGTCGAGCAGCCCGGGCAGCCCGTCGCCCTCCTGGGCGGCCTCCAGCGAGGTGGCGTGGTACGACCGGCCCGCCTCGATGCAGGACAGCACCTCCTCCTCGGTGATGCGCAGCCGCTCGGCGATCTCGGCGGTCGTCGGGGAGCGCCCGAAGGCGGTCGTCAGGTCCTCGGTGGCGCTGTTGACCTGCACCCACAGCTCGTGCAGCCGCCGCGGTACGTGCACCGTGCGGACGTTGTCGCGGAAGTACCGCTTGATCTCCCCGACCACCGTGGGCATCGCGAACGTCGGGAACTGCACGCCCCGCTCCGGGTCGAAGCGGTCGATGGCGTTGATGAGCCCGATGGTGCCGACCTGGACGACGTCCTCCATCGGCTCGTTGCGGGAGCGGAAGCGGGCGGCGGCGTAGCGCACCAGCGGGAGGTTGGCCTCGATGAGCGCCGCGCGCACCCGGTCGTGCTCCGGCGTGCCCGGGGTGAGGCCCTTCAGTTCGCCGAAGAGCACCTGGGTCAGGGCCCGGGTGTCGGCACCCCGGCTGCGCTGCGGCGCGGGAGCCTCCTGGGCCTGGGCGGGCGGCGCGGGCGGTGCTTGAGGCGCAGTACTGGCCGGCACGGTCAACTCCACCTCGTGATCTGTCAACTCTTCCGTCAACTCATCCGTCAAAAGCGGTCATAGCATCACAAGACATGTCCACTGTGTGCAAGCACCGCATAACGTCGTGTTGAGTGAACGCGGAACGGCCCCGCACCGGGCGGGCGCGGGGCCGGGAAGGGGTTGGGCGGCGGGTCCGCGGCGTGCTGGGGACCCGCGGTCGAACTAGAACTCGTAGTCGGCGATCACCCAGGTGGCGAACTCGCGCCACAGAGCGACGCCCGCCTGGTGCGCCGGGTGGTCGAGGTAGCGCTGGAGCGCGTCGGCGTCGTCCACCGCCGAGTTGATGGCGAAGTCGTAGGCGATGGGCCGGTCGCTGATGTTCCAGGCGCACTCCCAGAAGCGGAGGTCGTCGATCTGGCCGCCGAGCGCCCGGAAGGCCTCGACGCCCTCCGCGACCCGGGGGTCGTCGCGCCGGACGCCGTCGTTCAGCTTGAACAGCACGAGGTGGCGGATCATCACTCTCCTCCGTTGGCGGCCCAGGTCATGAAGTCGCCCACGGCGCCCGCCGCGTCGGATATGCCCTGGAAACCTATCTGCACGTAGTCGGCTGCCTTGGCCGGATCAGTGATGATCACGTACAGCACGAAGACCACAACCACATAGACGGCGATCTTCTTCGAGTTCACCGCCACCGCGGCCTCCCCTGTCCCTTCGACGCACGCCTTTCGGTCGCTCATGATCGCACGAAGGGCCCCGTCTTTCGACGGGGCCCTTCAAAAGCGGTAGCGGAGGGATTTGAACCCTCGGTGACTTGCGCCACACTCGCTTTCGAGGCGAGCTCCTTCGGCCGCTCGGACACGCTACCGAGACAGACCTTACAGCACGGAGCGGCATGCTCAGAAATCGGTATTGCGACCGACGAACAGCCGTCCGGGCGCCCTGTCCGGACCGGTTCAGCGGTCGCGGAAGAAGTCCGTGAGCAGCCGCGCGCAGTCGTCCGCCAGCACGCCCTCGATCACCTCGGGACGGTGGTTGAGGCGACGGTCGCGCACCACGTCCCACAGGGACCCGGCCGCGCCCGCCTTGTCGTCGCGGGCGCCGTAGACCACGCGGTCCACGCGGGACTGCACGAGCGCGCCCGCGCACATCGTGCAGGGCTCCAGGGTCACGACCAGCGTGCAGCCGGACAGGCGCCACTCGCCCAGCGCCACCGCCGCCCGCCGGATCGCGAGGACCTCGGCGTGGGCCGTCGGGTCCCCGGTGGCCTCGCGTTCGTTGTGCCCGGCGGAGAGCACGGTGCGGCCGTCCGGTGCCAGCACGACGGCGCCGACGGGCACGTCCCCGCCCTCCGCTGCCCGCCCGGCCTCGACGAGGGCGAGCCGCATCGCGGCCCGCCACCGGTCGCGCACCGGGTCGGGCGGTGCCTCCTCGGGCCATTCCCCGGCCGGCGCGGTCAGCGGACGGTCTCCAGGACGTCGGAGACGCCAAGGGCCTCGGCGATCTCCCCGACCGCGTCCCCGGACATCGAGCGCAGTTCCTTCTCGCTCACGCCGAGGTCGTCGAGGACCTCGGCGTCGCCGACCGGCCCGTGCGGCACGGCCTCGCCCGCACCGGCGCCCGCGGCGGCACCGTCACCGTCCTCCTCCTCGTCGTCGTCGGACTCCCCGTCCTCCGTGCCGTCGAGGTCGAGGGCGTCGAGGTCGTCGCCGTCGTCACCCGGGTCCCGGCCGAGCAGCTCGTCGGTGAGCAGGATCTCGCCGTAGCTGCTGCGGGCGGCCGCGGCGGCGTCCGAGACGTAGATACGGGGGTCCTCCTCACCGTCCACCCGGACGACTCCGAACCACGCGTCCTCCTGCTCGATCAGCACGAGCACCGTGTCCTCGTCGGGAGAGGCCTCCCGGGCCAGGTCGGCAAGATCCGACAGGGTTTCCACATCGTCGAGCTCTGTGTCGCTCGCTTCCCACCCGTCTTCGGTGCGCGCGAGCAGTGCGGCGAAGTACACCGTGACTCTCCCACTGGTCCTAGGCGTGCCGGTTGGGGATCCCCCCGGCGGAGGCTACGGGCGGGGGAGCGGTGCTCCGAGCCCCACCCACTCGGAATCGTGGCAGAAACATGGCACTCAGGGGACGTCTTCGGCGCCCTGTGTCCGGCTGTTTTGACCGACGTCCCGGAATGCGTACCCGGGCAGCCGCCCAGCAGCGCTCCAGTCGCCGCCACGTGCGGATCGTACGCGGATTCTCGCGGTCCCCGCGTACGTCCGTCACCACCAACGTCGGCGCGGCGCGCGATCTTCCCCGGCCGGGTCAGGAACTTCTCCGGCCGGGGAGGGGACTACCAGCGGAAGGTGCGCATGCGCATCGCGTGTCGCAGCCGGGCGGTCTTGGCGCGGCGCGGCTGCACGCGGTCCCGCAACTGGCGGGCCTCCGCCAGATCGCGCAGGAACTGGGCGCGGCGCCGACGCCGTTCGGCCTCGCGCTCCCGCTCCGGTGCCGCACTCGGCTCGGCCCCGCGTTCCGCACCCCGGTCCGCGCCGGGGGACGGCGTGTTGTGGAAGTCCCGGTCAGGCACAGTCTCACCACCCAGCGTCCGTCCCTCCCGCCTTCCCCCGCCCGGGCGGTTTGACGCCCGCGAACCGGTGGAGCCGCCTGCGGAGCCCATGCCCCTGCCGCGGGGACGCCGCCCCCACGGGGCCCGGTTACTGTGGTGGGCATGCGTCTCCACGTCGTCGACCACCCCCTGGTCGCCCACAAGCTCACCACGCTGCGCGACCAGCGCACCGACTCCGCGACCTTCCGCCGTCTCGCCGACGAGCTGGTCACCCTGCTCGCCTACGAGGCCACGCGCGACGTGCGTACCGAACAGGTCGACATCCACACGCCGGTCTCGCAGACCACCGGCGTCAAGCTCTCCCACCCGCGCCCGCTGGTGGTGCCGATCCTGCGGGCCGGTCTCGGCATGCTCGACGGCATGGTCCGGCTGCTGCCGACCGCCGAGGTGGGCTTCCTCGGCATGGTGCGCAACGAGGAGACGCTCCAGGCCTCCACCTACGCCACGCGCATGCCGGACGACCTGTCCGGGCGCCAGGTGTACGTCCTCGACCCCATGCTGGCCACCGGCGGCACCCTGGTCGCGTCCATCAAGGAGCTGATCAAGCGCGGCGCCGACGACGTGACGGCCGTGGTGCTGCTCGCCGCCCCCGAGGGCGTCGAACTGATGGAGCGCGAGCTGGCCGGCACCCCGGTGACGGTCGTGACGGCCTCGGTCGACGAGCGCCTCAACGAGCAGGGCTACATCGTCCCGGGCCTCGGCGACGCGGGCGACCGCATGTACGGAGCGGCCGAGTAGTACCCCCGCTCAGCAGCTCTTCTTCTCCGCGGCGGGCGTCGAGAGCGGCGCGGTCAGCTTGGCCAGCGCCGTGTCGGCGTCCGCGCGGTTCGCCAGCCCCTTGAAGCCGTTGCCGATGATGAGGTCGACGGCGGCTCCCTCGCGGACCGCGTCGGCGCGGTGCTCGGCGCCGGGCAGCTGCGTGCCGAGCACGGGGAGCGCACCCTTCAGCGAGGCGGCCGGCCCCAGCAGCATCCCGGTGCCGGTGACCTTCTTGTCGTACTCCTTGGGCGCGTTGCTCACCTCGCCCACGCGGAAGCCGCGCTTCTTCAGCTCGTCGGCGGTCTTCTGCGCCAGGCCGCTGCGCGTCGTCGCGTTGAGCACGTTGACCGTGACCTGACCGGGCTTCGGCAGCACCGCGGCAGCCGGCGAGGCACTCGCCCTCGCCGTGGGGACACAGCCCGCGGCACCGGCCGCCGAAGCCTTGTCGCCACCGGTGAAGACATCGATGAGCTGCAACGTGCCCCAGCCCAGCACTCCGAGAACGGTGACACAGGCGACGGCGGCGAACGCGACCCGGCCACGTCGCCGGACCGGGCGCATCCGCGGGTACTTGTCCCCCGTGATCTTGTACTGGCCACCCATGCCGGGAGGAGTCAGCATGCTCATGGGCGCAGCGTAGTGCGCCGGAGCGGTGATGCCTATTAGATGATCAGTCGACGTTCCGCAGTTCGGTGCAAGCCAACCCGAACGGGTCAAGCGGGAGCCCGTCAGTCGAGTTCGAGGACCCGGGCGTGCAGCACCTGACGCTGCTGCAGGGCGGCCCGCACCGCCCGGTGCAGACCGTCCTCCAAGTACAGGTCGCCCTGCCACTTCACGACGTGCGCGAAGAGGTCGCCGTAGAAGGTGGAGTCCTCGGCCAGGAGCGTTTCCAGGTCGAGCTGGCCCTTGGTCGTCACGAGCTGATCGAGGCGGACCGGGCGCGGCGCGACGTCCGCCCACTGCCGGGTGCTTTCCCGGCCGTGGTCGGGGTACGGCCGGCCGTTTCCGATGCGCTTGAAGATCACACGGAAAGCCTACCGGCCCGGACGTTGCGGGCGCAGCCATGGCGCCGGAGTACGGCGCCGGAAAAGACGCCGTAAACCGGATCAATCGGCACTGTGCCGACGGGCGCTCCCGTCAGCCACGCCTCCGCTCCGGCGCCGGGAGCCGCCGTTCTTCGGCTTCCCGGGGTGCGGAGCCGGGCTTGGGCGTACGGCGGGCGGCCTCGGCGCGCAGAAGTGCGCGCAGCACGGCGTAGGGGTCGTTGGGCATGGTGGTTCCTCGTTCCTGGTGCGTCGCTGTTCGTCCCTGTCGTGGTGACCGGCGGCAGGGCCGGCCCGGCACCATCAGCAGCGCAGGACGAGGGAGCGAGGGCCGCGGGGCAGGGCGGCGGCCCGTCCGGAACGAGCGTCGAATCGAAGAGGAGGGTCCGCCGCGAAGGACGGCGGTGCCGGCCGCACCACGGTGGGTCGCCGGCCGCTGCGGCCCGCCACCCGCAGGGCGGAGTCGAGGTGGTCGTACTCCCCGGCGGTGCCGCCCGCCACCGTCACCGGTGCCGCCTCGCCGGTCACGTGCGTGCAGGGCACGAGCAGGGCGAGCAGCAGCACCAGGACCCGCAGGCGTGCGCCACGGCGGGCGGCGGCGTGCGGGTCGGGTCTCACCTCACTCGTGTCCCCGCCCGGCGTACGCCGTCCACCGCACCGGGGCCGAGAACCGCCCGCTCGGCGTAGGCCGGGCGCCGCTCACAGGGCGCGCGGGACCTGGTGCGCCCGCCCCCGCAGCCGCACCGACGTGACGATCTCGACGACGCCGACGACGACCAGCCACCAGCCGCCGACCAGCATGAGGACGGTGGCCGACTCGACCGGCGAGTCGATCAGGACGATGCCGGCGACGACGGTGACGGCACCGAGGAAGATCTGCCAGCCGCGGGCCGGCATCGACGGGTCGTGCGCGGCGGCCACGATCTGGGTGACCCCGCGGAAGAGCCAGCCGATGCCGATCCAGAGCGCGAGCAGCAGCACCGACTGGAGGGGTCCGCGGAAGCAGAACAGACCCAGCAGGATCGACACCGCGCCGCTGATGAAGGCCAGCACCCGCAGCGAGGTCCGCCGGTGCGTGCCGAAGGCGGCGCCCAGTTGGAGGACACCGCTGATGACGAGGTAGAGGCCGAAGAGCACGCCGGCGGCGAGCAGGGAGGCGCCGGGCCAGATCAGGACGAGGACGCCCAGGACCAGTGAGGCGATGCCGGTGAACAACACGGTCTGCCAGGCGGCGCGGGACAGCAGGTGCAGCGGCCCCTCGAAGGCCGGCTCGGGCTCGGGCTCCCGCCGCCCGGAGGCCGGGCCGTGCGCCGCCCCGTGCCGGCCGTGCACCCCGCGGTCGTCGTACGGCGTCCCGCCCGGGGAGCCGCTAGGTGGTTCGGTCATGCCCCATGCTGGGAGCAGGCGGCGGCGGAGCGGGGTGCCGCTGCGCCCACCCGTGCCGCCTGGGGGTACCTCCCAGGCCGTTCAGGCACTGGGGGAGGCACGACTGCCCGCAGCTGGGGGGACGGCGGGAGAGCCGCGTACGGCGCGAAGGGGACGTGTCGGGGGGTGTCCGCCCGCAGCGGTTGGCGCGTCAACGGAGTTCCACATCTCTGTCCCACCGATTCCGCGCCGTTCCGAGGACGGACACCCCCCGGCGCGGCCCCGACCCACCACCGAACCCAAGGCGCTACCCGCACCCCCACCGGAGCCGCACAGGCGCCGCAGGCACCCCCACCGGAGCCGCACAGGCGCCGCAGGCACCCCCACCAAACCCAAGGCGCCACGCGCACCCCCACCGGAGCCGCACAGGCGCGACCCCCACCCCCACTGGAGCCACGCAGGCGCCACCCGCACCCCCACCAAACCCGCGCACGCCGCCGCAGGCACCCGCCCCCCGGCCACCTACTTGCCGGAGCCCTTCGCCGCCTTGGCCGCCGCCTTCATCTCCTGCTTGTGGGCCCGCACCTTGGTCAGGGACTCCGGCCCCCTGATGTCCGCGACCGAGCGGAACGAGTCGGGCTCCCCGTACGCCCCCGCCGCCTCGCGCCACCCCTCGGGTCGGACCCCGAGCTGCTTGCCGAGCAGCGCCAGGAAGATCTGGGCCTTCTGCTTGCCGAACCCCGGCAGCTCCTGGAGCCGTTTCAACAGCTCCTTCCCGGTGGCCACCCCCCGCCAGACGGCCTCGGCGTCACCGTCGTACGTCTCGACGAGGTACCGGCACAGCTGCTGCACCCGCCCCGCCATGGACCCGGGATACCGGTGCACGGCAGGCTTCTCGGAGAGCAGCGCGGCGAACCCCTCGGGGTCGTACGCGGCGATGTCGTGCGCGTCCAGGTCCTCCGCCCCCATGCGCCGCGCGATGGTCGACGGCCCCTTGAACGCCCACTCCATGGGCACTTGCTGGTCCAGCAGCATGCCGACCAGCGCGGCGAGCGGGCTGCGCCCGAGGAGTTCGTCGGCCTCGGGGTCCTGGGCGAGGTGAAGTGTGACGTCCATGGTCACGATGATCGCGCGTACCGGCTCAGGTCGCGCGCCAGTACCCCAGCGCGTTCACCCGCTGCTTCGGCACCCCCAGCTCCTTGCGGACGTACGAGGCCAGCGCCCGCGTGGTCGCCGTGTCGCAGGCGATCCAGACGAACGGCTCGGAGACGGCCCCCAGCAGCTCCGGCAGCTCCTCCCTCACCCGCGCCACCAGCCGCGCCCCCGCGTCCTGCCGCGCGACCGCGCGGACCTCGTGCCGTTCGGGGTCGGTGCGGAACGGCAGGCCGTCGTCCGTGCCGCCCTCGAACCAGACGGTCGCGGGCACCGGTCCCAGCGCGTCGAGGAGGGAGTTGAGCGCGGGCAGGGACGCCGGGTCCGCGACCGCGAAGACCCGGGAGGGAAGGGGCCGCGGTACCTCGAACCCGGTGCCCTGGACGGTCGCCTCGATGGTGTCCCCCGGCTTCGCCGCCCGAGCCCAGTCGCTCGCGCATCCCTCGTGCAGGGCGAACTCCATGGCGAAGGTCCCGGCCGCCGGGTCCGGATCCACCAGGGTGTACCCCCGCTGGTGCGGCTTGCCGGCGTTGTCGAACCACAGCCGCACCCACATCGTGGGGTGGACGCCGGTCGCCGCCAGCATGCCGCCGTCGCTCAGCCGCAGCCGCCGGTAGTGCGGGGTCACGTCCTCGACGCCCGTCACGGTGAACTCGAAGTCCTTCGCGCGCATCAGCTTGAGGACCGCGCCCTCCCAGCCCCGCCCCTGCCCCATGAATCCTTCACCTTTCACGTACTATTCGGCCACGACGGTAAAACTTAGGTGAGCCTAACCTAAAGGAAAGTAGAGGCACAGGGGTGAGCGCCGAGACCTACCGCGACGCCTGGGGAATCCCGCACCTGCGCGCGGACAGCCCGCACGAACTCGCCCGCGCCCAGGGCCGGGTGACCGCCCGCGACCGTGCCTGGCAACTGGAGGTCGAGCGCCACCGAGCCCAGGGCACCTCCGCGGCCTTCCTCGGACCCGAGGCCCTGTCCTGGGACCGCCTCGCCCGCCGAGCCCGGCTCGCGGACACCGCACGCCGCTGCTTCACCGCCCTGGAGCGGAAGGACCCGGAGACGGCCGCCTGGGTGCGGGCGTACGTCGACGGCGTGAACGAGGGGCTCGCCCAGAACGGGCGACCGGCCCCCGAGTTCGCCCGCACCGGGCTCACCCCCGGACAGTGGGAGCCCTGGACTCCGCTCGGCGTCTGGCTCGCCACGCACATCCTCTTCGCGGGCTTCCCCGCCAAGCTCTGGCGCGAGCACGTCTCCACGCACCTCGGCCCGGAGGCCGTGGCCCTCTTCGCCGCCGACGGCCCCGGCACCGCGGGCAGCAACGGCTGGCTGGTGAGCGGCGAACGGACCACCACCGGGCACGCGCTCATCGCGGGCGATCCGCACCGTTTCATCGAGGACCCCGGCGTCTACCAGCAGATCCACCTGTCCTGCCCGGAGTTCGACGTCGTCGGTCTCGCCGTGCCGGGCGTCCCCGGCGTCGCCCACTTCGGACACACCGGCACCGTCGCCTGGGCGATCACCAACGCGATGGCCGACTACCAGGACCTGTACCGCGAGCGCCTGCGCCGCACCGGCGCCGGCGTCGAGGCGCTCGGCCCGGACGGCGCCTGGCACCGCGCCGCCCGCCACACGGAGACGATCCAGGTCGCGGGGGTCGCGGGGGTCGCGGGGGTCGCGGGGGTCGCGGGGGTCGCGGGGGTCGCGAGGGGCACGGGGGAGCGGGAGACCGTGGAGGTCGAGGTCATCGAGACCGACCGCGGCCCGGTGATCGCCGGCGGCCCCGAGGGCCTCGACGACGGCACCCCGGCCGCCCTCAGCCTGCGCTACCCGCCCCGCGTCACCTCCGACCTCGGCTTCGGCGCTCTGCTGCCACTGCTGCGGGCCCGCCGGGTCGCCGACGTGGACCGCGCCCTGGACGCCTGGACCGAGCCGGTCAACGTGGTGCAGGCCGCCGACACGGAGGGCGGCCTGCTGCACCGGGTCGCGGGCCGGGTCCCGGTGCGCCCCGCCGCGAACGGTCTGCGTCCGGTGCCGGCCTGGGAACCCGGCCACGAGTGGACCGGCTGGCACACCCCGCCCCGCGCCGGCCTCACCGAAGGCGTCGCCGTGATGGCCAACCAGCGCGGCCCGTCCACCCCGTTGGGCGTCGAGTTCGCCCCGCCGCACCGCGCCGACCGCATCGCCGCCCTGCTCGCGGGCAGGGAGCGCTGGTCGGCGGCGGACATGCCCGCGATCCACACGGACACCCACCTGGCTTCGGCCACGCCCCTCCTGAACCACCTCGCCACCCTGACCGACCCGGCGCCCCCGACCGACGAGGCCGTCAGCCCGACCGCCCCGCCACCCCCGACCGGCCCCACCCACCCGGCACC
>NZ_JODM01000025.1 GCF_000717995.1 Streptomyces violaceorubidus | reverse complement strand
CGGTCTTGCGTTTCCGACTCTATCAGATCTTTCCGATCCGATTTCCTCGGTGCTTTCCAGGTTCCCGCTTCCGCGTTTCCCTTTCCGGCGGTTCCGACTTTATCAGAGATTCTGAGTCGGAATTTCCACCCTCCCGGGGCGGCTCCGAACCACGAAGTGATCGGGTGCCCGTCCGAGCGGAGATGTAAACGTACTGGAGCGGGGCGCCCCGATGCAAATCGGGGCGCCCCGCTCCAGGTTGAGGCCGTCGGTGGTCCGACGGTCCGTCAGACCTCCACGACGACAGGCAGGATCATCGGCCGGCGTCGGTAGGTGTCCGAGACCCACTTGCCGAGGGTCCTGCGGATCAGCTGCTGGAGCTGGTGCGGCTCGACGACTCCGTCCTGGGCCGACCGCTCCAGCGTTTCGGTGATCTTGGGGAGCACCGCGGCGAAGGCCGAGTCCTCGATGCCCGAGCCGCGGGCCTGGACGTGCGGCCCACCGGTGATCTTGCCGGTGGAGGAGTCCATGACCACGAAGACCGAGATGATGCCCTCGTCCCCGAGGATCTTGCGGTCCTTGAGGGCCGGTTCGCCGACGTCGCCGACCGAGAGCCCGTCGACGTAGACGTACCCCGCCTGCACCTTGCCGGAGATCTTCGCCTTGCCCTCGACGAGGTCGACGACCACGCCGTCCTCGGCGATGACGATGCGGTCGTGCGGGACGCCGGTGAGGGCGCCCAACTCGGCGTTGGCCCGCAGGTGGCGCCATTCGCCGTGGACCGGCATCAGGTTCTTCGGGCGGCAGATGTTGTAGAAGTACAGCAGCTCGCCGGCCGAGGCGTGACCCGAGACGTGGACCTTGGCGTTGCCCTTGTGGACGACGTTGGCGCCCCAGCGGGTCAGGCCGTTGATCACCCGGTACACCGCGTTCTCGTTGCCCGGGATGAGGGACGAGGCCAGGATCACCGTGTCGCCGTTGACGATGCGGATCTGGTGGTCGCGGTTGGCCATGCGGGACAGGGCGGCCATCGGTTCGCCCTGGGAACCCGTGCAGACCAGGACGACCTCGCTGTCGGGCAGGTCGTCGAGCGTCTTGACGTCGACCACCAGGCCCGGCGGCACCTTCAGGTAGCCGAGGTCTCTCGCGATGCCCATGTTGCGGACCATGGAGCGGCCGACGAAGGCGACCCTGCGGCCGTACTCGTGCGCCGCGTCCAGGATCTGCTGGATGCGATGGACGTGGCTGGCGAAGCTCGCCACGATGATGCGCTTGCGGGCGCTGGCGAAGACCTGGCGCAGGACGTTGGAGATGTCGCGCTCGGGCGGGACGAAGCCCGGTACCTCGGCGTTGGTCGAGTCGGCGAGGAGCAGGTCGATGCCCTCCTCGCTGAGCCGGGCGAACGCGTGCAGGTCCGTGAGGCGGCCGTCCAGCGGAAGCTGGTCCATCTTGAAGTCGCCGGTGTGGACGACCATGCCCGCGGGGGTGCGGATGGCGACGGCCAGCGCGTCCGGGATGGAGTGGTTGACCGCGACGAACTCGCAGTCGAAGGGGCCGACGCGTTCGCGGTGCCCCTCCGCCACCTCGAGGGTGTACGGGCGGATGCGGTGCTCCTGGAGCTTGGCCTCGATGAGCGCGAGGGTCAGCTTGGAGCCGATCAGCGGGATGTCCGGCTTCTCGCGGAGGAGGAAGGGGACGCCGCCGATGTGGTCCTCGTGGCCGTGGGTCAGGACGATGCCCTCGATGTCGTCGAGGCGGTCCCGGATGGACGTGAAGTCCGGCAGGATCAGGTCGATGCCGGGCTGCTCCTCCTCGGGGAAGAGCACGCCGCAGTCGACGATCAGCAGACGGCCGCCGTATTCGAAGACCGTCATGTTGCGGCCGATTTCGCCGAGGCCGCCGAGGGGCGTGACCCGGAGGCCGCCCTTGGGAAGCGCCGGGGGCCGGCCCAGTTCAGGATGCGGATGACTCAAAAGACTCTCCTCACCACGCGCGCCACGTACCGGTGGGCACGTGGCGCGCGTGACGTTCGTGCAGAAGCAGTTGTCGTATGGGGTGCGGGCACCGGTGGCCCGCCTATTCAGTTGTGAAGTCCGTCCGGTCGTGCGGTGGTGCGAAGTCTGATGTCAGAGCTGTACCCCGCCGGCGGCAAGATCGATCTTGAGCTGCTCGGTTTCCTCGGGCGTGAGGCCGACCATGGGAGCGCGCAGCGGTCCGGCGGGCAACCCCTGGAGGGCGAGCGCGGCCTTGGTGGTCATGACGCCCTGGGTGCGGAACATGCCGGTGAACACCGGGAGCAGCTTCTGGTGGATCTCCAGGGCCTTCTGGACGTCACCCGAGACGAAGGCGTCCACCATGGCGCGCAGCTCGGGGGTGACGACGTGGCCGACGACGGAGACGAAGCCGACCGCGCCCACGGAGAGCAGCGGCAGGTTCAGCATGTCGTCGCCGGAGTACCAGGCGAGGCCGGAGCGCGCGATGGCCCAGCCGGCCCGGCCAAGGTCGCCCTTGGCGTCCTTGTTGGCGACGATCCGCGGGTGCTCCGCGAGGCGGACCAGGGTCTCGGTGTTGATCGGGACGCCGCTGCGGCCGGGGATGTCGTAGAGCATGACCGGGAGCCGGCTGGCGTCGGCGATGGCCGTGAAGTGCTGGTACAGGCCCTCCTGCGGGGGCTTGTTGTAGTAGGGCGTGACCAGCAGCAGGCCGTGGGCGCCGATCTGCTCGGCGGCGCGGGCCAGCTCGATGCTGTGCTGGGTGTTGTTGGTACCGACTCCGGCGACGACGTGCGCCCGGTCGCCGACGGCCTCCAGGACGGCTCGTACGAGGTCCGCTTTCTCCGCGTCGCTGGTGGTGGGGGACTCGCCGGTGGTGCCGTTGACGATCAGGCCGTCGTTGCCTGAGTCCACCAGGTGGGTGGCGAGCCGCTGGGCGCCGTCGAGGTCGAGCGCGCCGTCCGCCGTGAAGGGCGTGACCATGGCGGTGAGGACCCGCCCGAAGGGGGTCTGCGGAGTGGAGGTCGGAGCCATGGGTTACACGCTACTCGTTGCTCAGGGCGGGGTCTGCCCTCGGGGGAGGCGGCAGGTCGGAACGGAAGTGGAGCCCGGCACTGCCTGCTCGGGGGTTCAGGCAGTGCCGGGTCCCTTTGATCAGGCTAGATGAACTTCTCCGAACGCCGCAATCCGGACACTTCGGATGGTTGAACCGTACATCTGTACCCGGCCGGGCCGACCCGGGGGCCGGGGCCGTTACGGCGCCACGCGGCCGTTGGCGTTGAAGGCGGCGTGGGTGAGCGGCATGAGGCGGGCCCACTCCGCCTCCATCCTCTCGCCGACCATCTCGATCTCCCGCTGCGGGAACGAGGGCACCTTCGCCAGTTCGTGCTGGGTGCGCAGTCCCAGGAAGTGCATCAGCGAGCGCGCGTTGCAGGTGGCGTACATCGACGAGTACAGGCCGACGGGGAGCACCGCGCGGGCCACCTCGCGGGCCACGCCGGCGGCGAGCATCCGCTGGTAGGTCGCGTAGGCCTGGCGGTAGGAGTCCTCCATCGCGCCGCCGACCAGCTCGTGCTGCTCCGGGGTGCCCTCGACGAAGACGTACTTGCCGGGGCGGCCCTGCTGCACCAGCTTGCGGGAGGCGTCCGGCACGTAGAAGACCGGCTGGAGCTCCCGGTAGCGGCCCGACTCCTCGTTGTAGGACCAGCCGACGCGGTGCCGCATGAACTCCCGGAAGACGAAGATCGGGGCGCTGACGAAGAAGGTCATCGAGTTGTGCTCGAACGGGCTGCCGTGCCGGTCCCGCATCAGGTAGTTGATCAGGCCCTTGGAGCGCTCCGGGTCCTTCTTCAGCTCGTCCAGGGACTGCTCCCCGGCGGTCGAGACACGGGCGGCGAACAGCACGTCGGAGTCGGTCGCGGCGCTCTTGACCAGCTCGACGGTGATGTCGCTGCGGAGGTCGATCTTGAGATCGTCGGCGGGGGTGTCGGTCACGGTGTGGTGGGCCTTCCCATCTCGTCACTTGGCGGGGGCCACTCTACGGCGGCGGGGTCGCGGCCCGCCGAATCGGGCGATCGGTGCCGTGCCGCAATGAAGTCGGTGAAACAGGGCACCTGGAGGGCCGTTCGTTCGTCTGTATGAGTAACAGCACTTCATTCCAGTCCCTGAAGGGAGACGCAGTCCCTATGATCCGCCGGCGTGAACCCGTACCGTTCGCCTTCGTCGCCGAGGCCGACAGGTTCCGCAGCAATGTCACACCCCCGCCGCGTGAGCGGGCGTCCTTCGGCCAACTGGCCGGGCGCTGGCTCCTCGGTGTCACCGTCGTCGCCGGTCTCGTGGGCTCCCTGGTGATCGGGACGCCCGCCCTGTCGGCCGACCAGCCTTCCTCGCACAAGCAGCCGTCGCAGGCGTCCGAGGGCCGCTAGGCGCCTCGGGCGCGGCCGGCCCGGACTCCGTCCGGACCCCCGAGGGTGGTGACCGGAGACACAGGTCGGTAGCCTCACCGGGCACAACACCTGCCTTGGAACGAGTGAGGACCAGCCGTGCCCCTGCCCTTCCTGACGGCCGACCGCGCCTTTGACACGGCCGACGACGTCGCGCTTCCTTACGACGACCGCGACCAGTGGCGCCGGCCCTACCGGCCGGGGCCGTGGCGGGTGGGGGCGTCGGCCCTCCTGCTGCTGCTCGCCTCGTTCGTCCTGTTCGCGGCGGTCATCATCGCGGCGACGGGCGGGCCGTCCTCCGCGGGGGTGGTCTTCGGTATCGCGGTCGTCGTCATCCTCTGCGCCCTGCGGATGCTGCGCATGGGCGCGTGGGTGAGCGCGCACGGAGTGCGACAGGTGGCCTTCTTCACCACGCGCACGGTGGCCTGGCAGCAGGTCGCCAGCCTGCGCACGGTGCAGCAGCCGGTGCGCTGGCTGGGACTGCCGCGCACGGTGCAGGGGCAGGCGCTGCTGCTGGTGCGGCAGGGCCGGTCGGCGGAGCCCATGGCCCCGCTGCTGACCACGCACACCTCCGACTTCCTCGCCCGCGACGGCGCCTTCAACCGGGCGGCCGACGCGGTGGAGGCGTGGGCCGACGAGTACCGACGGGGCCGCTGACGGCACCCGAGGGTCGAGACGCCGGGGCCCGGACCGCACAGCTGCGGTCCGGGCCCCGGCGTTCGGTCGGGTCGGCTCAGGCGGCCTCGACCTGCTTGCCGTCGTGCAGGGCGATCGCCCGCTGCATCGCCTTGCGGGCGCGCGGGGTGTCGCGGGCGTCGTGGTAGGCGACGGCGAGGCGGAACCAGGTGCGCCAGTCGCCGGGGCTGTCCTCCGTCTCGGCCTTGCGCAGGGCGAAGACCTCGTCGGCGGATTCCCGGTCGACCCGGCCGCTGGGGGTGCGTTTCAGCTCGTCGACGGGGAGTCCGCCCTCGGCGTCGAGTTCGGCGGCCAGCTGGTTGGCCCGGCGCACGAACTGGGTGTTCTTCCAGAGGAACCACAGGCCGATCACCGGCAGGATCAGCACCGCGACGCCGAAGGTGACGGTGAGCAGGGTGCCGGTCTTGATGAGCAGCACGCCTCGGCTGCCGACCAGGACGAAGTAGAAGACCAGGACGGCGGCCGTGACGAGGTAGGTGATCTTCGCGCGCATCAGGGTGAGGGTCTCAGTTCAGGTCCAGGAAGTGTTCCAGGCCGAAGGTGAGGCCCGGGGTGGTGACCACCCGGCGGGCGCCCAGCAGGATGCCCGGCATGAAGCTGCTGTGGTGCAGGGAGTCGTGCCGGACGGTGAGGGTCTCGCCCTCGGCGCCGAGCAGGACCTCCTGGTGGGCGAGCAGGCCGCGCAGCCGGACCGCGTGTACCGGGACCCCGTCGACGTCCGCGCCGCGGGCGCCGTCCAGGGCGGTGGCAGTGGCGTCGGGCGCCGGTGCGGAGCCTGCCTTCTGCCGGGCCCGGGCGATCAGCTGGGCGGTGCGGGTGGCGGTGCCGCTGGGGGCGTCCACCTTGTTCGGGTGGTGCAGCTCGACGACCTCGACGGACTCGAAGTACGGGGCGGCGATCTGCGCGAACTTCATGGTCAGCACGGCGCCGATGGAGAAGTTCGGCGCGATGAGCACGCCGGTCCCCGGGGAGGCGTCGAGCCAGGTGTTCAGCTGTGCGAGGCGCTCGTCGGTCCAGCCGGTGGTGCCGACGACGGCGTGGATGCCGTGGCGTACGCAGTACTCGAGGTTGTCCATCACCGAGGCGGGGGTGGTCAGCTCGACGGCGACCTGGGCGCCGGACTCGGCCAGCGCCTCCAGGCCGTCGCCCCGGCCGAGGGCGGCGACCAGCTCCATGTCCTCGGCGGCCTCGACCGCCCGTACCGCCTCGGAGCCGATCCGGCCCTTGGCGCCGAGGACGGCCACGCGCAGCTTGCTCATGTCACATGCTTCCTTCTCGAACTTCTCGGAACGGGACCGTCAGGCGACGGCGTCGTGCAGCCGGGACGCCTGCTTGTCCTTGAGCGGGCCGATGACCGACAGGGACGGCCGACGGCCCAGGAGGTCGCGGGCAACGGCGCGGACGTCGTCCGGCGTGACCGAGGCTATCCGGGCCAGCATGTCGTCGACCGACATCTGCTCTCCCCAGCACAGCTCGCTCTTGCCGATACGGTTCATCAGCGCGCCCGTGTCCTCCAGGCCGAGGACCGTGGAGCCCTGGAGCTGGCCGACGGCACGGCCGATCTCGTCGTCCGTGAGGCCGTGCTCGGCGACGTGGTCCAGCTCGTCGCGGCAGATCTTGAGCACGTCGTGCACCTGCGAGGGGCGGCAGCCCGCGTACACGCCGAAGAGGCCGCAGTCGGCGAAGCCCGAGGTGTACGAGTACACGCTGTAGGCCAGCCCGCGCTTCTCCCGGACCTCCTGGAAGAGGCGGGAGGACATGCCGCCGCCGAGGGCGGTGTTGAGCACGCCCATGGCCCACCGGCGCTCGTCGGTGCGGGCCAGGCCCGGCATGCCGAGGATGACGTGGGCCTGCTCGGTCTTGCGGCCGATCAGCTCGACGCGGCCGGCGGTGCGGAGGGTGCGCCGGCCGTCGCGCGGGGCGATGGGCTCGGCCGCGGGGTCCCGGAAGGCGCCGGCCTTCTCGAAGGCGGCGCGGACCTGGCGTACGACCTTGTTGTGGTCGACGTTGCCGGCCGCGGCGACCACCAGGTGGGTGGGGTCGTAGTGCTTCTTGTAGAAGCGGCGGATGCGGTCGGCGGTGAGGGCGTTGACCGTGTCGACGGTGCCGAGGACGGGACGGCCCAGCGCGGTGTCGCCGAACATGGTGTGCGCGAACAGGTCGTGCACGCAGTCGCCGGGGTCGTCCTCGGTCATCGCGATCTCTTCGAGGATGGCCCCGCGCTCGACGTCGACGTCCTCCTCCTGGATCAGCGAGCCGGTCAGCATGTCGCAGACCACGTCGATGGCGAGCGGCAGGTCGGTGTCGAGCACGCGCGCGTAGTAGCACGTGTACTCCTTCGCCGTGAACGCGTTCATCTCGCCGCCGACCGCGTCGAGGGCGGAGGAGATGTCCAGGGCGCTGCGCTTGCGGGTGCCCTTGAAGAGCAGGTGTTCCAGGTAGTGGGTGGCGCCGTTCAGCGCGGGGGTCTCGTCGCGGGAGCCGACGTGGGCCCAGATGCCGAAGGTCGCCGAGCGGACCGAGGGCAGGGTCTCGGTGACGACGCGCAGACCGCCGGGAAGGGTCGTCCTGCGGACCGTGCCGATGCCGTGCTCGCCCTTGATGAGCGTTTGGGTACGGGCGACGGCCCGCGCCTCCGAGGAGGTGCGGGCCGTCGCCTTGGCGCTACGGGACGTCACTGGTCGGCGTCGTCCTTCTTCTCTTCGCTGCCTTCCTCGCCCTCGATCACGGGGATCAGGGAGAGCTTGCCGCGGGAGTCGATCTCGGCGATCTCGACCTGGACCTTCTGGCCCACGCCGAGGACGTCCTCGACGTTCTCCACGCGCTTGCCGCCGGCGAGCTTGCGGATCTGCGAGATGTGCAGCAGACCGTCCTTGCCGGGCAGCAGGGAGACGAACGCGCCGAAGGTGGTCGTCTTGACGACCGTGCCCAGGTAGCGCTCGCCGACCTCGGGCATGGTCGGGTTGGCGATGCCGTTGATCGTGGCGCGGGCGGCCTCGGCGGCCGGGCCGTCGGCGGCACCGATGTAGATCGTGCCGTCGTCCTCGATCGTGATGTCGGCGCCCGTGTCCTCCTGGATCTGGTTGATCATCTTGCCCTTGGGGCCGATGACCTCACCGATCTTGTCGACGGGGATCTTCACGGTGATGATCCGCGGCGCGTTCGGGGACATCTCGTCCGGCGTGTCGATCGCTTCCATCATCACGTCGAGGATGTGGAGGCGGGCGTCACGGGCCTGCTTGAGGGCGGCGGCCAGGACGGAGGCGGGGATGCCGTCCAGCTTGGTGTCGAGCTGGAGGGCGGTCACGAACTCCTTGGTGCCGGCGACCTTGAAGTCCATGTCGCCGAAGGCGTCCTCCGCACCGAGGATGTCGGTGAGGGCGACGTAGTGCGTCTCGCCGTTGATCTCCTGGGAGATCAGGCCCATGGCGATACCGGCGACGGGGGCCTTCAGCGGCACACCGGCGTTCAGCAGCGACATGGTGGAGGCGCAGACGGAGCCCATGGACGTCGAGCCGTTGGAACCGAGGGCCTCGGACACCTGGCGGATCGCGTAGGGGAACTCCTCGCGCGTCGGCAGCACCGGCACGATCGCGCGCTCGGCGAGCGCGCCGTGGCCGATCTCGCGGCGCTTGGGGGAGCCGACGCGGCCGGTCTCGCCGACGGAGTACGGCGGGAAGTTGTAGTTGTGCATGTAGCGCTTGCGGGTCACCGGGGAGAGGGTGTCCAGCTGCTGCTCCATGCGGAGCATGTTCAGGGTGGTGACGCCCAGGATCTGGGTCTCGCCACGCTCGAACAGGGCGGAGCCGTGCACGCGCGGGATGGCCTCGACCTCGGCGGCCAGGGTGCGGATGTCGGTCACACCGCGGCCGTCGATGCGCTTCTTCTCCTTGATGACGCGCTCGCGGACCAGGGACTTGGTCAGCGAACGGTACGCGGCGGAGATCTCCTTCTCGCGGCCCTCGAACTGCGGGAGCAGCTTCTCGGCGGCGAGCCCCTTGACGCGGTCCAGCTCGGCCTCGCGCTCCTGCTTGCCGGCGATGGTGAGCGCCTGGCTCAGCTCGGGCTTGACCGCGCCGGTCAGCGCCTCCAGGACGTCGTCCTGGTAGTCCAGGAAGATCGGGAACTCGCCGGTCGGCTTGGCGGCCTTGGCGGCGAGGTCGGCCTGGGCGCGGCAGAGCACCTTGATGAAGGGCTTCGCGGCCTCGAGACCGGCGGCGACGACCTCCTCGGTGGGCGCCTCGGCGCCGCCCTCGACCAGCTTGATGGTCTTCTCGGTGGCCTCGGCCTCGACCATCATGATCGCGACGTCGCCGTCCTCCAGGACACGGCCCGCGACGACCATGTCGAAGACGGCGTCCTCGAGCTCGGTGTGCGTCGGGAAGGCCACCCACTGGCCGCGGATCAGCGCGACGCGGACGCCGCCGATCGGGCCGGAGAAGGGCAGGCCGGCCAGCTGCGTCGACGCGGAGGCGGCGTTGATCGCCACGACGTCGTACAGGTGGTCGGGGTTGAGGGCCATGACCGTGGCCACGACCTGGATCTCGTTGCGCAGGCCCTTCTTGAAGGACGGGCGCAGCGGGCGGTCGATCAGGCGGCAGGTGAGGACGGCGTCCTCGGAGGGCCGGCCCTCACGACGGAAGAAGCTGCCGGGGATCTTGCCGGCGGCGTACATCCGCTCCTCGACGTCCACCGTGAGCGGGAAGAAGTCGAGCTGGTCCTTCGGGTTCTTCGAGGCGCTGGTGGCCGACAGCACCATGGTGTCGTCGTCCAGGTACGCCACGGCGGAACCGGCGGCCTGACGGGCCAGGCGGCCCGTCTCGAAGCGGATGGTGCGGGTGCCGAAGGTGCCGTTGTCGATCACGGCTTCGGCGTAGTGGGTCTCGTTCTCCACTAGTGATTTCTCCGATGCTTGTCGTCTTTTGTCCGCCCCGCCCGTGTGGCGGAGGGGACGGTGCCGGAGAAGCGTTCCGTGCAATGCGGGCCGGTCTTCGATCGAAGCACCCGGGGATCTGCCCCCGGGGGCCACTACCGAGGACCGGCGGCGGCGGTGAGGTCCGCTTCTCCTCGTGCGTCTTGTGTTCTGTTACCACACTACAAAGGGGCGGCGACAGCGCGCACGTACAGCAAAGGGAGCGGCCCCCTTTGGTTGGGAACCGCTCCCTTCACGGCGTGCTAGCGGGCGCCCGCCGCGCCGCGGCGGATGCCGAGGCGCTCGACCAGCGCACGGAAGCGCTGGATGTCCTTCTTGGCGAGGTACTGCAGCAGCCGGCGGCGCTGACCGACCAGGATGAGCAGACCACGACGGGAGTGGTGGTCGTGCTTGTGGGTCTTGAGGTGCTCGGTCAGGTCGGAGATCCGACGGGACAGCAGAGCGACCTGGACCTCGGGGGAGCCGGTGTCGCCCTCCTTGGTACCGAACTCGGTGATGATCTGCTTCTTCACTGCGGCGTCGAGCGACACGCGTACTCCTCTTGGTCTGTGACTGGCCACCGAGTGCCCCCGGTCTGCGTCTCGGGGGGTCTTCCATGACTCGGAAGGCGGGGATCCGCTGGGCGCGACCTCCAGGGCTCGCGGCTCCGGGGGCGCGTACACAAACGGCCGTCACACAGCTTACCAGCCCGTAGGGACCCCTCCGCCCGTCCCCCGTACCGGTGCCCACATCGGTGAACCGCTGACCTGGAAGAACGGGGGCAAGTATGGTGACCGCACAGTTCGTTGGCACAGCAGGAAGGACCCAAGCTGCCATGGCCGAGGCCGAGGACCAGGAACTCCGAGCACGCAAGGACCGGGAGCGGGACGAGCTCTACGCCCTCGACATCTCCGGCGTCGAATGGCACAGCGCGCCCGGCACCGAGTCCCATGAGGAACGGGTCGAGATCGCCTACCTCCCGGACGGTGCCGTCGCCATGCGGTCCTCGCTCGACCACGACACCGTGCTGCGGTACACGGAGGCGGAGTGGCGGGCGTTCGTGCTCGGTGCGCGGGACGGGGAATTCGACCTGGAGCCCGCCGCGGAACGCTCCGGGGGCGACGTCGAGTAGCGCAGGCGCTCCGGTCAGGGCTTTCGCGGTGTGCCGCCGCCGGTGCCGAGCACGAGGTAGCTCCACTGCTTGCCCTTGGCCTCGGCGGGGCCGTCCGCGGCCCTGACCCCGAAGAAGAGGCGCCCGTTCTGGACCACGATGTCGTTCTCGTCCGGCAGTGTCATCGTCTGCGCCTCGCTCGGCAGCCCGAAATAGAGGTACGGCACCTCCTCGTCCGTCCGCGGGTCCAGGGCGACCAGCGCGTTCGGCGTGATGTGGTCGTCGCTCAGGCGCAGGGCGGGGAGCCGGTCGCCGCTCATGCGCACCGGGTAGAGCAGTGCGCCCGGACCGGAGTCGAACTTCTTGGTGGTGTTCCCGGTGGCGAGGTCGAAGCCGATAATCCGGTTGGACGTCTGCTTTTCCAGCTGGTCCTTGCTGCGGATGAAGACCTGGTCCTTCCCCACGGCGATGGTCGGGCAGTCGTCGATCAGCAGATGGTCGGAGAGGGCGCAGTCGGCGACGTAGGCGCCGTCGCGGAGGCTGATGGTGGCGCGGTTGCGGCCCCGGTCGTCGAGCGAGATCAGCTCGGTGATCTCGGAGTCCCCGGCGGATACGGCGATGACCGCCGGTCGGTGGAGGGCACGTCGAGCCCGCGGATGCCCTCGGCGGCGGCGTACGTCCACAGGGGCTTGCCGGTGGCCGGGTCCAGCCTGCGCAGTTTGTGGGTGACGTTCTTCCAGGATTCGGCGGGGAGGTCGTCGCAGCCGGTCCAGCACTTCTCCCGGACGATCAGTCCGCGGCCGCCGGCGGCGCCCATGTCCTGGCAGGGGGCGGCGGCCGCCGTGGTCCAGCGGGTGGTGCCCTTCTCCATGTCGTACCCGACGGTGCCGCCGCCCCAGGTGACGGCGACCGTGCCGTGCGCGAGGGTCACACCGGGTCGGTCCTTGGCGGGGTCCGCGCCCTCGCCGGATTCGGGGCCGGACTCGGAGACGGGGAAGCGCCCCTCCCAGACCAGCTTGCCGTCGTCGAGGTCGACGAAGGCGACCTGGTTGCAGTACGCCTCCTGCGCCCAGTCGTTCGCCCGGAAGGGGACGGCGGTGCGGTGGTGGCCGGTGACGTGGCGGGTGTAGCCGCAGATCGGGCCGTCGAGTCCGAGCCGCCACTTCTCGTCGCCCGGCGCGGAGTCGGTGCCGATGCTCAGGCCGACGAGCGTCTTGTTGATGCCCTTGGCGAGGATGCGGTCCGTGGCCCACATGCCGGGCATCTCCACGTGCTCCCCGGGCTTCATGTCGTCCACGGAGAAGCGGAAGGCCATGTCTCCGGTGGTGCTCGCGGGCCGCTTCTCGACCGTCTCGCGGACGTCGAGCGGGCCTTGTCGCACCGCGGTCCCCGCCGTGCCGGACGCCTTCGGGTCCGCGCTGCCGCGTCCCCACAGCAACCAGCCGCCGGTGCCCAACGCCCCGACGAGGACCACCGGGAGGAGTCCGAGGAGCAGCGCGCGGGGGCCCTTGCGGACCGGGCCCGAGCCGCCATCGGGACCGTGCCGGCCCTGGGGCGGCTCCGCGGGGGCCGCGGGGCCCGGGGGCATGGACGGGGGCGGGCCGAAGCTCACTCGGGGCCTCTTCCTGTTCCTCGGAGTCCCTGCGGCTGTCGAGGAATTCCTGTGACGGAAGACGGAGATCACCGCCAACTGTGCCGGGCACACGATCACTCGAAAGGAGTGGGTGGTGGCGGACGCCGTCGTCCACCGTGCGGGGACGGGGGCTGACGGGGCGGGGCTCGTGATGATTAGGCTGGTGTGGGGCGCGACACCAGAACCTGTGGAGGGGGCGTCGGCGTCTCAGGGGGAAAGCCGGTGGATCGGACGACCTCGAACGGCCTCGGACCATTTCGACATGACAAGCAAGGGTCGCCCCAGCACGGCATGAGGGTGCTCGACCACACCAGGAGGAACTGTGAGCAGCGATCGGGACGGGATCCGCGGGGGCTGGGCTACACCCGGCGATGACCAACCCGACGCGGAGTCCTCCGTCGAGACGACCGGCGAGTTCACCATCGACTACGCGCCGCCCGCCTGGTACACGCAGAACGCGTCCGGCGACGGTGGGGAGGGCGGGGGCGAGGGGGCCGGTTCGTCCGGTTCCTCGTCTCCCTCAACTCCGGCTGCTCCGCCTGCTCCACCTGCTCCACCTGCTCCGAACGCTTCGCCCGCTCCCCCTGCTCCGACCGCTTCGCCCGCTCCGGCCGCTCCTCGGGGTCCGGTTCCGCCGTTGCCGGGGTTGACCCCGCCGCCGCACGCGACGCCCAACGGGCCTTCCGCCGTTCCGGCTCCCGCCCCCGGTGCTCCCTTCACGCCTCCGCCTCCCGCGCCCGCTCCGGGTGCCGCGTTCACGCCGCCTCCGCCGCCGGGGCCGGGTGCGCCGTTCACGCCGCCCGCGCCGCCGAGCGGGGGGCCGGCCGGGGTGCCCAGGTTGCCGGTGGGGAGCGGGTTCGAGCCGCAGTCCGCGCCGCCGCAGCAGTCGGCGCCGCCGGCGCCCGAGCCGGAGCCCGAGGCCGACCCGGCACCCGTTGCGGATCTCGCGTCGCCCACGGCCCTGCCGACGTTCCCGGCCGGCGGGTTCCAGCTCCAGGCTCCCGCTCCGTCGGGCGCCGAGGAACCCGAGGGCGTGGCTGAGACAGAGCCAGAGCCAGAGCCCGCGCTCGAGCCCGAGCCCGAGCCCGAAAGCAAGCCCGACATCGCCGATCTCGACAACGGTGACCTGGAGAGCGGCGCGACCATGCGCTTCTCCGCCCTCGCCCTCAAGCGTGAGATCGCCGAACGGGCCGCCGCGGACGACACCGAGGACGAGGTCGACGTCGACTCCGACGCTGACTCCGGGTCCGAGGAGGTCTCCGACGGAGGGCCGGTTCGGGACGCCGAGCCGGCGCCGGTCGCCCTGACCGCCGTACCCGACCCCGATCCCGAGGACGAGGACGAGGACGAGGACGACATCGAGGACGCGGACGAGGCTGCCGACGAGCCCCAGGACAGTGTCCCGGCGAGGGGCGAGCCCGAGGACGCCGTGCCCGCCGACGCCGCGCCGCAGGACGCGCCGCTGCCCCCGGCGCCGGACGGAATGCCGCCGCTGCCTCCGTCGTACCCGCCTGCCGCGCCCGCGCCCGCCCACCAGTGGCCCCTACAACCGCAGCCCGCGTCCGCCGAGCAGCCGGGCGTACCGGCCCAGCAGCCGCCCTTCCAGCCGCAGGCTCCGCAGCCGGCGCCCGCGGCGTGGAACCCGCCGCCGCCCGCCCCCCAGACCGGTTACGGCTTCCCGCAGCCCGGTGCGCAGGCTCCTCAGCCCCAGGCGCAGCCCCAGCCCCCCTCCCCCGGCCAGCCCGCCGGATACGGCTTCCCGCAGGCGCCGCACGGGCCGTCGGCGCAGCAGCCGTATCCCGGAGTTCCGCAGCAGGCAGCGCCCCAGGCGCCCCAAGCGCCTCAGCCGATGCAGCAGCCCGCGCACCCGGCGCAGCCGCAGCCGGAGTACCAACCCCTCCCCCCTCAGCAACAGGCGCCCCAGCAGCAGGCCCCGCAGCAGCCGCACCCCTACCCGCAGCCGCAGCCGCCCGCCGATCCCCGGCTGGGTGCCGCCTGGCCGCAGCCCATGCAGCACGACCAGCGGCAGCCCACCAACCCCGGGGCCGCGCCGCTCGGTTACACGGCTGCCGTGGAGCTGTCGTCCGACCGGCTGCTCAACACCAAGCGGCAGAAGGCGAAGAGCAGTCGTCCGGCGGCCGGCGGGTCACGGTTCAAGCTGGGCGGGAAGAAGGAGGAGGCCGAGCGGCAGCGGAAGCTGGACCTGATCCGCACGCCGGTGCTGTCCTGCTACCGCATCGCGGTGATCAGCCTCAAGGGCGGTGTCGGCAAGACGACCACCACCACCGCGCTCGGCTCCACGCTCGCCACCGAGCGGCAGGACAAGATCCTCGCGATCGACGCCAACCCGGACGCCGGTACGCTCGGCCGCCGGGTGCGCCGGGAGACGGGGGCCACCATCCGGGACCTCGTCCAGGCCATCCCGTACCTCAACTCGTACATGGACATCAGGCGGTTCACCTCGCAGACCTCGTCCGGTCTGGAGATCATCGCCAACGACGTCGACCCGGCGGTGTCCACGACCTTCAACGACGAGGACTACCGGCGCGCGATCGACGTGCTCGGCCGGCAGTACCCGATCATCCTCACCGACTCGGGCACCGGTCTCCTCTACAGCGCCATGCGCGGTGTGCTCGACCTCGCCGACCAGCTGATCATCATCTCGACGCCGTCCGTGGACGGTGCGAGCAGCGCCAGTACGACCCTGGACTGGCTGTCGGCGCACGGGTACGCCGACCTCGTCTCCCGGTCGATCACGGTCATCTCCGGGGTCCGCGAGACCGGCAAGATGATCAAGGTCGACGACATCGTGGGGCACTTCCAGACCCGGTGCCGGGGTGTCGTCGTGGTCCCGTTCGACGAGCACCTGGCCGCCGGCGCCGAGGTCGACCTCGACATGATGCGGCCGAAGGTGCGGGAGGCGTACTTCAACCTCGCGGCGATGGTCGCCGAGGACTTCGTCCGCCACCAGCAGGCGCAGGGCCTGTGGACCTCCGACGGCAACCCGCCGCCGGTCGCCGCCCCGCCCATGCCGGGCCAGCAGATGCCCGCGCAGCCGCCGATGCCGGGGCAGCCGTACGCGCCGCAGCCCGGACCGGGTCAGCAGCCGCCGCATCCCCAGCCCGGTTACGGCCAGCCCTACGCCCAGCCCGGCTACGGATATCCCCCGCAGGGGCAGCAGGGACAACAGGGGCAGCCGGGGCAGCCGGGGCAGCCGGGGCAGCCGGGGCAGCCGGGGCAGCCGGGACAGAATCCCCCTCCTCCCCCGCCCCAGCAGTAGCTCCGCCCACCCCCGAAGGCCCGCGCCGTCCCCGACGGTGCGGGCCTTCGGGCGTGTGCGAAGGACAACGTCCGCCCCAGCCGCCACGCTCTCACCAGGCAAGCGCCAGTGGTCTGCGCCAATGAGGGTGACGGATGGGTCAACACACCGTTTCCGCAGGCCACATGGGGTTTGACATACCGTTGACGCGCGCAGACTGCCGCTGGTAGACACACACTTCATTCCGCGTTCACCACCGTTCAAGCCCGCCTCACGCCAGGACGCCCGGCGTCTGCGCGTGCGATGACGCGAGGTCAGGTAGTCATGAACAGACACGATCAGCACGGCAGCGGACATAGCACCCACCGACCGTGGCGGGCCCGTCTCCTCGCGGCAGCAGGCGCCGGTGCGCTGCTCCTCGCGTCGGGCGCGGTCGCGCCCCCGGTCTCGGCGAAGGAGGGCGACGGGGGTGACAAGGTGCTCACCGTCGCCGTGGCGCAGAGCGTCGACTCGCTCAGCCCGTTCCTGGCGGTGCGGCTGCTCAGTACGAGCATCCACCGGCTGACGTACGAGTACCTGACCAACTACGACGCCAAGGACAACCACGTCATACCGGGACTCGCCACCGAGTGGAAGTCCTCGCCGGACAAGCTGACCTGGACGTACACGATCCGTTCCGACTCCAAGTGGTCGGACGGCGAGCAGGCCACCGCCGAGGACGCGGCGTGGACGTTCAACACGATGATGACCGACCCGGGCGCCGCCACCGCCAACGGCAGCTTCGTCGGCAACTTCGAGAAGGTCACCGCGCCCAGCCCCACCCAGCTGGTGATCCGGCTGAAGAAGCCGCAGGCCACGATGACCGCGCTGGACGTGCCGATCGTGCCCAAGCACGTCTGGGAGAAGGTCGACGACTTCTCCAAGTTCAACACCGACAAGGACTTCCCCGTCGTCGGCAACGGCCCGTTCGTGCTCACCGACTACAAGCCGGACAGCTATGTGCGGCTCAAGGCCAACAAGGACTTCTGGCGCGGCGCCCCGAAGTTCGACGAGCTGGTCTTCCGGTACTACAAGGACCAGGACGCCGCCGTCGCCGCCCTGCGCAAGGGCGAGGTGTCGTTCGTCGCCGGGTCGCCGTCGCTGACCCCGGCCCAGGCCGACTCGCTCAAGGGCCAGGAGAACATCCGGGTCAACGACGCCCCCGGCCGCCGCTTCTACGCCCTGGCCACCAACCCGGGTGCGCGGGCGAAGGACGGCACGAAGTTCGGTGACGGCGACCCCTCGCTGCTGGACCAGCGGGTGCGCAACGCGCTGTTCATGGCGGTGGACCGCAAGGCGATCGTCGACAAGGTGTTCCAGGGCCACGCGGTCGAGGGGGCGGGCTACATCCCGCCGCGCTTCTCCTCGTACTTCTTCGAGCCGTCGGCCGGGCAGGAGCTGGCCCACGATCCCCAGAAGGCCGCCCGGCTGCTCGACGAGGCGGGCTACCGGACGAACGCCGACGGCAAGCGGCTCGGCAAGGACGGCAAGCCGCTGGACTACCGGATCCTGTGCCACGCCACCGACCCGAACGACAAGGCGGTCGGCAAGTACCTCCAGGAGTGGTGGGGCGAGCTGGGCATCTCCGTCACCCTCGACTGCCTGGACAACGTGACCGATCCGTGGCTGGCCGGCAAGTACGACCTCGCCTTCGACGGCTGGTCCGTCAACCCCGACCCCGACTTCGTGCTCTCGATCCACACCTGCGCGGCGCTCCCGGCGACGCCGAAGGACACCGGGGCCACCGACAACTTCATCTGCGACAAGGAGTACGACGGCCTGTACGCGCGGCAGTTGGGCGAGTACGACGCCGACAAGCGGGCGGAGATCGTCAAGCGGATGCAGTCCCGGCTCTACGACACCGGGTACATGAACGTCATGGCGTACCCGAACGCGGTCGAGGCCTACCGCACGGACCAGATCAAGTCGATCACCACGATGCCGTCCGCCGCGGGCAACATCTACGGGCAGGACGGCTACTGGAGCTGGTGGTCGGCCGTGCCCGCCGACTCCGGTGGATCCGCTGGGAGTTCGTCGTCGACCGGCACCGTGATCGGGATCGTGGCGGGCGTCGTCGTCCTCGTCGGTCTCGGGGTGCTCTTCGCCGTCCGCCGCCGGGCGTCGGCCGACGACCGTGAGTAGCGCGACCGGCTCCGCGAGCGTCTCCGCGATCGGGAAGCGTCCGTCCGAGGCGCCGCGGGGGCGCACCCGCAGCGCCTATCCGCGGTACGTGGCGGGGAAGCTGGCGGGCGCGGTGGTCTCCCTGTTCGCCGTCCTCGTCACGAGTTTCTTCCTCTTCCGGCTGATCCCCGGCGATCCGGTGAAGTTCATGACCGGAGGCCGCCCGGTCTCGGCCGAACAACTCGCGGTGTACAAGGAGGAGTTCGGGCTCGACCTGCCGCTGTGGGAGCAGTTCACGGACTACTGCCTCAAGGCGCTGAGCGGGGACCTGGGCACGTCGTACCAGTTCCACGCGCCCGTCGTCGACAAGATCACCGAGGCGCTGCCGAACACCCTGCTGCTCACGGGCACGGCCTTCGTGCTCTACACCGCGCTGGGCGCCTTCCTCGGCACCCGCTCGGCGTGGCGGCACGGGGGTCTCGGCGACCGGCTCAACACCGGTCTGGCTCTGACGCTGTACTCCATCCCGTCCTTCTGGCTGGGGCTGCTGCTCATCATCGTGCTGTCGGTGGGGGTGGACCCGATCCCGGGGCTGTTCCCGACCGGGGGCATGGAGTCGGGCCGCGAGGAGGGGCTCGCACGGGTGCTCGACGTGGCGCACCATCTCGTGCTGCCGGTGGTGACGCTGGTCGCGGTGGAGTACGGGCAGACGCTGCTGGTCACCCGGTCGGCGCTGCTGGACGAGATGGGCAGCGACTATCTGACCACCGCGCGGGCCAAGGGGCTCAGGGACGACCTCGTACGGCGCCGGCACGCCGTGCCCAACGCGCTGCTGCCGACGGTGACGCTGGTCTTCGTCAATCTGGGGCGGACCGTGGCGGGTGTCATCCTCGTCGAGACGGTCTTCTCCTGGCCGGGCCTCGGCGGACTCTTCTACCAGGCGCTGAGCGTGCCCGATCTGCCGCTGGTGCAGGGGCTGTTCTTCGTCTTCGCCGCCGCGGTGATCCTGATGAACACCCTGGCCGACCTGTTGTATCCGATGCTCGATCCGAGGGTGGGCCGATGACCGCCGAAACCACCGAATCCGCGTCCGGTCCGCCGGTGAAGCCCGGCCCACCGGTGAAGTCCGGTGCGCCGGGTCCGCGCGCGCTCGCCCGACGGCGGCGCCGTGCCTCCGTCGCCCGCTTCTGGAGGGAGTACCGCACGCACCGCGCGGGGGTGTTCGGGCTGGCGGCGCTGGTGCTGTTCGTGCTCGTGGCGCTGACCGCGCCGCTGACCGTCGGGTCGGACGTGGACAGTGTGACCGACGCGCCCGGGCAGCCGCTGGAGAGCCCGAGCGGCCGGTTCCCGCTGGGCACCGACCAGTTCGGGCGGAATCTGCTGGGGCTGCTGATCTGGGGCTCGCGCGTCTCGCTCCTGGTCGGACTGCTCGCGGCGGTGCTGTCGGTGCTGATCGGCGCGCTCATCGGGATCACGGCCGGGCACTTCCGCGGCTGGTACGCCACGGTGATGATGCGGATCACGGACTGGTTCCTGGTGATGCCGACGCTGGTGCTGGCGATCGTGCTGGCGACGGTGCTGTCCCGGTCGCTCGGCACCATCGTGCTCGCGATCGGCGTGACCACCTGGCCCACCACGGCGCGCCTGGTGCGGGCGCAGACGCTGGCGGTCGAGTCGCGGCCCTACATCGAGCGGGCGAAGGCGCTCGGGGGCGGGCACTGGCACATCATGTCCCGGCACGTGCTGCCCAACGTCATGCCGCTGATCCTCGCGCAGACGACGCTGATCATCTCCTCCGCGATCCTGTCCGAGGCGACCCTGGCCTTCCTCGGGCTCGGGGACCCGGCGGTCGTGTCCTGGGGCGGGCTGTTGCAGGATGCGCGGGAGGCGGGCTCGGTGAGTTCCGGCGACTGGTGGTACCTGGTGCCGCCGGGCATCGGGATCGCGGTCGTGGCGCTGGCGTTCACGCTGTGCGGGCGTGCGGTGGAGGCCGTTCTCAATCCCAGGCTGGGGGTGTCCCGTTGAGTCTGCTCGAGGTCCGGGACCTGAAGGTGACGTATCCGGGCGGTGCGGCCGCCGTGCGCGGGGTCGACCTGCGCCTGGAGGCCGGCGAGAAGCTCGGCGTCGCGGGCGAGTCCGGCTGCGGCAAGTCCACCCTGGCCCTGGCGCTGCTGCGGCTGCTGCCGCCCGGTGCCCGGGTGGGCGGGGAGGTGCTGCTGGACGGCGAGGACGTGCTCACGATGAAGTGGGGCCGGGTACGGGCCGTCCGCTGGGCCGGCGCCTCGATCGTCTTCCAGGGCGCGATGCACTCCCTGAACGCCGTCCACCGCATCGGCGACCAGATCGCCGAGCCGATCCTGCTGCACGGCAGGGCCACGCCGGGCGGGGCGCGCAGGCGGGCCGGGGAGCTGCTGGAGCAGGTCGGTCTGCCGGCCGCGCGGGCGAGTGCGTACCCGCACGAGCTGTCCGGTGGGCAGCGGCAGCGGGTGATGATCGCGATGGCGCTGGCGTGCGACCCGCGGCTGATCGTCGCCGACGAGCCGACCACGGCGCTCGACGTGATGATCCAGGCGCAGATCCTGCGGCTGATCGAGGGCCTGGTGGGCGAGCAGGACGTCGGCCTGATCATGATCAGCCACGACCTGGCGGTGCTGGCCGACACCTGCGACCGGCTGGCGGTGATGTACGCGGGCCGGGTGGTCGAGGAGGGCCCGGCCCGGCAGGTGTACGAGGACGCCCGGCATCCCTACGGCCGGGCGCTGTCGGAGGCGTTCCCGACGATCGGGGACCCTGCCTCGCGGTTCGCACCCCGCGGGCTGCCGGGCGACCCGCCCGACCCGGCGGCGGTGCCGTCCGGATGCGCGTTCCATCCGCGCTGCCCGGTCGCGCTGGACCGCTGTGCCACCCAGGACCAGCCCCTGCGGGAAGCGGGCACGCGACGCCGGGCGGCATGCGTGCACGTGGGCACGGACGGCACGGGAGCACCGGGCGGCGAGGGGACGCCCACCGAGGACGCGGCACCTGACCGGGACGGGGCCGCCGACGACCACGGCCCGGTCCCCCGGCGCCGGAATCACGACGAGGGCGGGAGACCCGCCGAACGCGGGAAGCCCCCCGGAACCCGCACCACCGGCACCACCGGCACCACCGGGAGCACCGACACCACCGGGTCCCCCGGCACCACCGAGACCAGCGGCACCACCGGCTCCACCGAGACCAGCGGCACCACCGAGACCACCGGCACCACCGGCACCACCCGGCCCCCCGGCAACGACACCGAGCCCGGCGGGGTCGCGTCGGCGGAGGACGACGGAGTGAGGAGCAGTGCCCCATGACCAGCACCGCGTCCAGCGGCACACCCACCGGCGCAC
Source organism: Streptomyces violaceorubidus (assembly GCF_000717995.1). Lineage (GTDB taxonomy): Bacteria > Actinomycetota > Actinomycetes > Streptomycetales > Streptomycetaceae > Streptomyces > Streptomyces violaceorubidus. Next base: position 242,720 of record NZ_JODM01000025.1, on the reverse strand, counting down.
CCGGTGACACCGCCGGTGCCACACCCCCGTTGCTGCGTGTCCAGGGGCTGCGCGTCACCTTTCCCGGCAGGCGCGGGGCGGCCGACGCGCGAGCCGTGGACGGGGTCGACCTCGACATCCGGCGGGGCGAGATCGTGGCGCTGGTCGGCGAGTCGGGCTGCGGCAAGACGACCCTCGCCCGTGCGCTGCTCGGCCTGGTCAGGCCGACCGAGGGGCGCGTCACCTTCGACGGCGCGCCCCTGACGTACTCCGCGCGGGCCCTCAAGGCGTACCGCAGACGAGCCCAGCTGGTCCTCCAGGATCCGAGCGGATCGCTGAACCCGCGCCACACGGTGTACGACATCGTCGCCGAGGGCCTGCGCATCCACGGCCACGCCGGGGACGAGCGGACGGCGGTCGCCGAGGCGCTGTCGCGTGCCGGGCTGCGACCACCGGAGCGGTTCTTCCTGCGCTACCCGCACGAGTTGTCCGGGGGCCAGCGCCAGCGGGTCGTCATCGCGGGCGCGCTGGTCCTGCGACCCGAGCTGCTGGTGGCCGACGAACCGGTGGCCTCCCTCGACGCCTCGGTGCGCGGCGAGATCCTCGCGCTGCTGCTGCGGCTGCGCACGGAGCTGGACCTGTCCGCGCTGGTGGTGACCCACGATCTGGGCCTGGCCTGGAACATCGCCGACCGGGTCGCGGTGATGTACCTCGGCCGGATCGTCGAGACCGGGCCGGTGGAGCAGGTGCTGACGGCACCTCGGCACCCCTACACCCAGGCACTGCTGTCCGTGCTGCCCGAGGCGCCCGGCGCCCCGGTCGTGCTCACCGGCGAGCCGCCGGACCCCTCGTACATCCCCGGCGGCTGCCGCTTCCACGTCCGCTGCCCGGTCCTGGCGGGCGGTGAGGCCGAACGGGCCGGCGTAGCCGACGCCTGCCGGACCGGGGACCTGGAGATCCTGCGCGGCGGCGACGAGTCCCAGGTCGCCTGCCACTGGGCTCGGGCGGAGGCGGCCGTCAGGGCCTCGGGGCCTTTGCCGCGGTGATCTCGCGGCACCTGTCCACGTCCTCGGCCATCTGCTCCAGGAGCGCGTCCAGCGTCTCGAACCTCGCCTGCCCGCGTACGAAGGCGACGAAGTCCACGGCGACGTGCAGGCCGTACAGCTCCAGGCCCACGCGGTCGATGGCGTACGCCTCGACCGTGCGCTCGGTGCCGTCGAACTGCGGGTTGGTGCCGACGGAGATCGCGGCCGGCATCGCCTCGCCCTGGGCGTGCAGCCAGCCGGCGTAGACGCCGTCGGCCGGGATCGCGGTGTGCGGGAGGGTCTCGACGTTGGCCGTGGGGAAGCCCATCTCACGGCCGCGCTGGGCGCCGCGCACTACCACGCCCTCCACCCTGTGCGGCCGGCCGAGGATCTCCGCGGCGCCGGACACGTCGCCCTCGGCGACCAGGCGGCGGGTCAGGGTGGAGGAGAACGGCTCGCCGCCGCCCGCCTCGCCGGTGACGTACAGGTCGACGACCTCGACCTCGAAGTCGTAGACCTTGCCCTGCTCGGTGAGGAAGTCCACGTTCCCGGCGGCCTTGTGGCCGAAGCGGAAGTTGGGGCCCTCGACGACCGCCTTGGCGCGCAGCCGGTCGACCAGGACCTTGACCACGAAGTCGGCCGCGGAGAGCTTCGAGAACTCCTTGGTGAAGGGCAGGATCAGCACCGCGTCCACGCCCAGGTCCGCCATCAGTTCGGCCCGGCGGTGGTGCGGGGCGAGCAGCGGCGGGTGGCTGCCGGGACGGACGACCTCGCTGGGATGCGGGTCGAAGGTGACGACGACGGCCGGAACGCCCAGCTCGCGGGCGCGGTCCACGGCGTGCCTGATGATCAGCTGGTGCCCGCGGTGAACGCCGTCGTAGGAGCCGATGGTGACGACGCTGCGTCCCCAGTCCTCGGGGATGTCCTCCAAGCCACGCCAGCGTTGCACTGTGTCCGCTCCTCGGTGCTTCCGTGGTTTCCATGGTTCCGTGGTGACCCTTACGCAGGTCTAAGGGTGCCATGCCGTCCGGCTCGGGCCCGCATCGGCGTCGGCGCTGTGACCGGGTGCACGGGCCGGTGGGCCGAGTCGGGGTCGCGGCCGGTCAGGCGGGGACGCGGACACCCGCCAGGTGCTCGATCGTGCGGCGGGTGCTGGGGCCCACCAGCGCGGCCCAGTCCTGGGGCGCGTCGGTGAGCCAGCCGGTCAGCCTGGAGGCGAAGCCGGGGAGGTGGCGGGCGAGGTCGACGAGGCCGCGGTCGAAGCGGGTGGCGCCCTCGGGGGTGCGGACGAGGAGCAGTCCGGTGCGCTGGACGAGGGCGCGCAACTCCTCCCCGTCGCACCGGGCGGCCGCGTGCAGCAGAGCGTCCAGGACGGCGGGTTCGTGCTCGTGGGCGAACAGGCGCTCCCGCAGCTCGCGGCGGAGCGGGGCGCCCGCCGTCGCCCCGTCGGCGGCGAGGACTCCGGCGAGCGCGGCCCGCACCGGCTCGGGCCCGTCGGCCAGGAGACGGGTCACCAGGGGCAGGAGTACGTCGCGGGGTGCGGGGTCGCGGTCGAGGCGCCGGTCGACGTACGCGGCCAGGTGCCCGGCGCTCTCGGGTCGCTCGGCCAGCGTCCGCCCGAGGAGTGCGGCCACCCGGTCGGCCAGCGCGGGTGTGGTGGCGTCGGTGAGCCTGCGCAGCGCCTCACCGGCGTCCGGGCCGAGCAGGCGGGCCCGGAAGGCTTCCAGGACGGGCTCGGGGTGGGTCGCCAGCGCGGCGGCCACCGCGCTCGGCGGGAGATGGGGGTCGCCGGCGGCGAAGTGGTCGAGGGCCCTGGGGAGGTGGCGGTCGCGGCAGGCGGGGTCCTGGACGAGCAGGGCGAGCGCGCCGCCGCGCAGCGGGCTGTCGGAGGGTCCGGCGAGCAGGACCAGCGCGGCGTGCCGCAGCAGGGTGCGGTCGGCGGCGGTGCGCGCGTGCGGGGCGGTGCGCAGTCCGTGGGTGACCGCCGCGGTCTGCCGTGCGGGGCGCTCGTCGCGCGCCCACCGCTCCACCGCGCGGCAGAGCGCCGACGGCTCCTCCTCGGCCAGGACGGCGAGGAGTTCGTCGGCGCGTCGGTGCGCGCTGTCGACGAGTACCTCGGTGAGGCCGTCCAGGCCGCGGTGGCGGTGGGTGTGCAGCAGCGCCTGCGCGGCCGTCGCCACGGTGGCGTGCGGGGTGGCGGGCAGCGGCCGTTCGTCGTCGAACCAGCGGACGAGGAGCGGTTGGACGGCCGCGGGGTCGGCGACGAGCAGCCCGGCCACGGTGTCGAGGTGGCGGGGGCCGGGCTCGTGCGGCGGTCCGTCGGCGAGGACGAGGCGGCGCAGCAGGTCCAGGCGGGTGGTGTCCGGCACCCGCAGGTCCGTCCAGAACCCGGGGCCGAACACCCGGGGCGCGGGCTGCCCTTCGCCGCCCCGCTCCGCGATGCCCTCGGCGAGCAGCCGCAGCACCTCCGTGTACGGCCTCGCGTCGGACACCCGGGTCAGCACCTCGGCCAGCAGTCGGGCGGCCCACCAGGAGTGCGGGTCCCGCGCCAGGGCGTGCACCAGCTCTTCGAGGGTCAGGGCGAGTTGGGGGACGCCGTGCTGACGGGCGAGGAGCAGGACCGCCTCGACGACGGAGCCGATGCGGTGGTGCGGGACGGGGAGGGTGTGGGCGCCGTGCGGGAGGTCGCGACGGTGGACGAGGACGCTCAAGGCCTCCTCCAGGTCGAGGTGGATGCCCTGGATCCAGTCGGCGAGCTCCTCGTGCGCGAAGCGGTAGCCGCTGCCCGCGGGTACGAAGAGGCCCTCGGTGAGTACGGCGGGTGCCCAGCCGGTGCCGCCGCCCAGCCGGGCCGGGGCCGGTCCCCACGGGAACAGCGCCTCGAAGGACTCCCGGTCCAGTGCGCCCTGTCCGGGTCCCAGGCTGCGCCGGGCCGCCTCGTGGACCTGCCCGGAGACCTTCGCCGCGAGTCGGCGCACGGCGGTGCCGTGCAGGCCGTTCTCCCCGGCCAGGCGGGTGGCGACGCGCAGGCACATCAGGTCCAGGTAGGCCGCGAGGACCGCGTCCCGGGTGAGGGGTACGGGGGCCGGGGTGCCGGGGAGGGCGGCGTGGACCTCCGAGAACAGGCGGAGGGTGAGGGGGTGGCGGGCGTCCGGGTCCGCCAGGGCGCCCTCGGGTACGCCGTGGCGGGCGCGCGCCTCCCGGGCCTGCTCGTCGCTCAGGTCGCCCAGGCGGACACAGGGCGGGAGCCCGGCGGACCCGCGCTCTAGGAGGCCCGCGGACACCGGCCGGGCGGACGCCGGTCCGCGTCCGGTGGCCTCCGTCCCGCCCGACGGACCCGCGGCGACCGGCCCGGGCACCCGCGCGGGTCGCGGCCCCACGGTGCCGTCGGCGCGACCGGTGCCGTCGGCGCGACCGGTGCCATCGGTGCGATCGGCGCCGTCCGTGCGACCGGTGCCGTCCGTGCGACCGGTGCCGTCCGTGCCACGCGGCCACGGCGCCGCGCCGGACGTATCGCCGCTCGTCGTCACCCGGGGCGTGGGCGCTCCTGCGGCTGCCCCCCACCGCGGGTCCCGCGGGCCGGTCCCGGACCAGGACACACCGTCGGCGGCACCCGACTCCGACTCCGACCCCAGCCCCAGACTCGGGCCCGGACCCGGCCCCGGACCCGGCACGGGGAGCGTTGCCCCGGACGGAGGCACATCACCCGCCACCCCCACGGTGCCGCCCGGTCCGAACCACGGTGCCGGGACGGTGGCCACCCTGGCCGCCGGGTCCTCCCTCACCCGCCCGGACGCCCGCGCCACCACGGCGGTGGCCCCCGCGCCGGCACCCGGGGCCGCACCCGCCGCGCCGGACCACGGTTCCCCCGCGTCCGGTCCGTACAGCAGCTCCCTCGGGAACTCCGCCCCCGCGTGCTCCCAGTACTCCGCACGGCAGGCCACCACGAGCCGTGCCTCCGTCTCCCGCAGCCAGGTGGCCGTGCCCTCGGTCCACTCGGGGAGGCGGTGCGCCAGCACGGGCGGCATCTCCTCGGGGCCGTCGAGGAGGATCAGGAGGGGTCGCCCGGCGACGCGGGCCAGCCGGGCGAGGCGTTCGGGGCTGATGGCGCCGGGGTCTTCACGACCGTGGCGGTCCGAGGCGGCGACGATGCGGGCGGCCCGCGCCAGCGTCCGGCGAGCCGCGTCCGCCAGCGACATGTCGTCCGCGTGCAGATCGGCCCCGCGCAGCCACAGCGTGGGCGCCGCGTCCGGGCCCCTGGAACGACGGGCGGCGAGGGCCGCCAGCTCGGTCGTCCGACCGCTGCCCGGCGCGCCGACCAGGCCGAGTACACGGGCGCGGCCGGCGGTGAAGGCGGCGAACTCCCGTGTCACCGCCGCCCGTTCGACCGGCTGCGCCGCGCCGGGTCCGCCGCCCGGCGCGGGGGCGGGGCACCCGTCGGTGACCGATGTCGCGGTGAGGGCGAGCACCCCGGCCAGGTTGAGGTCGGCGCCGTAGGCCGGGACCGTCGCCGCGTTCTCGGCGAGGAGGGCGGCGAGTGGGCCGCTGTCCGCGCGGCGCAGCGGCACGGCGAAGCCGACGTCACTGTGGCCGGAGCTGAGGGCGGTGCCGAGGACACCGAGGACGGCGCCCGTCGCCATGTCGAGCACGGGCCCGCCGGCCGCACCGCCGCCCAGCCGCAGGGCGTCCCGTCCACAGGTGCCGACGGCCAGTTCGAGGGCGCCCGCGAGGAGGTGGAAGCGGTCGGTGGCCGTGTAGGTGACGTCGGTGGCGCCCAGCACCCGGGCCTCGCGCCAGCCGCCGGCGGCGATCCGCACGTAGGTCCCGGTCTCGACGCGGTCCCGCGCGGTGAGGGGCAGCGGGTCGACGCCGAGCCCCTCGGTGCGCACCAGGGCCAGCCCGAGGGCGGGCAGCGGGGTCACGTCGGCGGCGGCCACGACGCGCCGGCGGCCCCCGGCCGTGCTCAGGACCAGCCGGGGCAGGCCGTCGACCGCTTCGTGGCTGGTAAGCACCGTGCCGTGGTGGTCGGCGACGACCCCCGTGCCGCGCGGGCGGCCGGCGAGGTCGTGGAAACGGATCAGGGCGGCGTCGGAGGCGTACCCGGCCGGATCGGCCGCGGGCTGTGCCGGACCGGCCGTCCGGACGGCCGGGGGCCCGCCCCGTGCTCGCCGGGAGACGTCCCCGGGCCGCTCCCCCGCCCTGCCGCCCGCCGCCTCCCGGGACCGGTTCCGCGACGCCATCGTCGAACCTCCCCGCCGTACACCCGTGCCGTGTGTTCGACGGTAGGCGCGGGATGATCAGCGGGACAGATCCCCTGGCGAACGCGCCCCCTTCCACTCCCCCGGTTCACTCCGAGCGCCCGTCCGGACGGGTGAACACAAGGGGTGGGTTGGATACACCCTAGGGGTGGGGGAACCGAGGGGGGACCGTGGAGCGGCGACAGTGGCAGTCCCCGTGGTCGCCGCTCCACGGGCGGACCTGACGGTGGGTCGGCTCAGCCGAAGACGGCCAGGCTCTTCGCCTTGCCCTTGTGCTCCTCCACCAGGGCGAGGAGGCGCCCCTCGGGGTCGAAGACGGCGACGGCACCGGCGCCGATGTACTCCCCGGGCATCTCCAGCCGTACGCCGTTGGTGAGCAGCCTGGCCCGCTTCGCGTCCACGTCCCAGCGGGGGAAGGCGGCACCGGCCGCGTCCGCGACGGGCATGACGGTGAGCTCCTGCTGGAGCTGCTCCAGGGTCCTGGCACCGTCCAGCTTGTACGGCCCGACGCGGGTGCGCCGCAGTGCCGTGAGGTGACCGCCGACACCGAGGCCGGCCCCCAGGTCGCGGGCCAGGGCCCGGATGTAGGTCCCGGAGGAGCAGGTCACCGAGACCACCAGGTCGAGCACCGGGGTGCCGTCGTCGGCGACGGCGTCCCGGACGTCGTACACCGCGAAGGAGGAGACGGTGACGGGGCGGGCGGGGATCTCGAAGTCCTCGCCCTCGCGCGCCCGCTTGTAGGAGCGCACGCCCTTGATCTTGATGGCGCTGACCTTGGAAGGCACCTGCATGATGTCGCCGCTCAGCTCGGCGATGCCGGCGTCGATCGCCTCCCGGGTGACCTTCGAGGCGTCCCGCGACCCCGTGATCTCGCCCTCGGCGTCGTCGGTCAGCGTCGTCTGCCCGAGCCTGATGGTGCCCAGGTACTCCTTCTCGGTGAGGGCGAGGTGCCCGAGGAGCTTGGTCGCCCGCTCCACACCGAGGACCAGGACGCCCGTCGCCATCGGGTCGAGCGTGCCGGCATGCCCGACGCGCCGGGTGCGGGCGATGCCCCGCATCTTGGCGACGACGTCGTGCGAAGTGAAGCCCGACGGCTTGTCGACGATGACAAGGCCGTCGGGCGTGGTGTGCTTGTCGGTCATTTAGCGGTGTCGTCCGTCTCGTCGGCCTCGGTCTCGTCCTCGCCCGGCTTGCGGTAGGGGTCCGCCTCGCCCGCGTAGGCGGCGCCCGCGGACGCCTCGCGCACCTTCTCGTCGGACTGCCGCGCCTTGTCGAGGAGGTCCTCGATGTTGCGGGCGGTGTCCGGCAGGGCGTCCATGACGAAGGCCAGGGTCGGGGTGAACTTCACGCCCGCCGCCTTGCCGACCTCGGAGCGCAGGATGCCCTTGGCGCTCTCCAGGCCCGCCGCGGCGGCCGCCCGCTCCTCGTCGTCCCCGTAGACCGTGTAGAAGACGGTCGCCTCCCGCAGGTCACCCGTGACCCGGGTGTCCGTGATGGTGACGTGCGAGCCGAGACGCGGGTCCTTGATCCCGCGCTGCAGCTTCTGGGCCACCACCTCTCGGATGAGGTCCGCCAGCCTTTTCGCCCGCGCGTTGTCGGCCACTGGTCCGTCTCCCGTTCCTTGTTCTCTTGCCTGATCCGGACTTCTGCCCGGATCCTGCCGTTCGTCGTCGCCTCAGTCGTCGTCGCCGTGGAAGCGCCGCCTCACGGACAGCAGCTCCACCTCGGGGCGGCCGGCCACCAGCCGCTCGCACCGGTCGAGCACGTCGCTGAGGTGGCCCGCGTCGCCGGACACCACGGCCAGGCCGACGACCGCCCGGCGGTGGAGGTCCATGTGCTCCACCTCCGCCGCGCTCACCCCGTACTTCCGCTGGAGCTCGGCGACGATCGGGCGGACGACGGAGCGCTTCTCCTTCAGCGAATGTACGTCGCCGAGGAGGAGGTCGAAGGACAGTGTCCCCACATACATGTGCAACCGGTTCACCCGCCGGTCCGGGATCGATGGCCCCGCCGCGAACGGGCGGGGACATCAGAACCGTACAACGAACGGCCGGGGCCGATCGACGGATATTGTGCTCCGCCGACCGGCCCCGGACCGGTCACTCCCGGAAGTCGCGGTACTTACACCCGCGGCTTCTCGCGCATCTCGTACGTCGCGATGACGTCGTCGACCTTGATGTCGTTGAAGTTTCCGAGGTTGATACCGCCCTCGAAGCCTTCGCGGATCTCGGTGACGTCGTCCTTGAAGCGACGCAGACCCTCGATGTTGAGGTTCTCCGCGATGACCTTGCCATCGCGCAGGAGGCGCGCCTTGGTGTTGCGCTTGACCTCGCCGGAGCGGATGAGCACACCCGCGATGTTGCCCAGCTTGGAGGAGCGGAAGACCTCGCGGATCTCCGCCGTGCCCAGCTCGACCTCTTCGTACTCCGGCTTGAGCATGCCCTTGAGGGCCGCCTCGATCTCCTCGATCGCCTGGTAGATGACCGAGTAGTACCGGACGTCCACACCCTCGCGCTCGGCCATCTGCGCGGCACGCCCGGCGGCGCGCACGTTGAAGCCGATCACGATGGCGTCGGAGCCCATCGCCAGGTCGATGTCGGACTCCGTGACCGCACCGACGCCGCGGTGCAGGACGCGGATGTCGACCTCTTCGCCGACGTCCAGCTGGAGCAGGGAGGATTCCAGCGCCTCGACCGATCCGGACGCGTCGCCCTTGATGATCAGGTTGAGCTGCTGGACCTCGCCGGCCTTCAGCACCTTGTCCAGGTCCTCCAGCGACACGCGGCGCGTGCGCTTGGCGAACGCGGCGTTGCGCTCGCGGGCGGCGCGCTTCTCCGCGATCTGGCGGGCCGTACGGTCCTCCTCGACCACGATGAAGTTGTCACCGGCGCCCGGGACGTTGGTCAGACCCAGCACCTGGACCGGCGTGGACGGACCCGCCTCGGCGACGTTGTTGCCGTTGTCGTCGAGCATGGCGCGGACGCGGCCGTAGGCGTCGCCCACCACCATCGTGTCGCCGACCCGCAGGGTGCCTCGCTGCACGAGGACCGTCGCCACGGCACCGCGGCCGCGGTCGAGACGGGACTCGATGGAGATGCCTTGCGCGTCCTGGTGCGGGTTGGCCCGCAGGTCGAGCGAGGCGTCCGCGGTGAGGACCACGGCCTCCAGCAGGGAGTCGATGTGCAGACCCTGCTTGGCGGAGATGTCGACGAACATGGTGTCGCCGCCGTACTCCTCGGCCACCAGGCCGTACTCGGTCAGCTGACCGCGCACCTTGGTCGGGTCGGCGCCCTCGACGTCGATCTTGTTGACCGCGACGACGATCGGGACGTCGGCCGCCTTGGCGTGGTTGAGCGCCTCGACCGTCTGCGGCATGACGCCGTCGTTGGCCGCGACGACCAGGATCGCGATGTCGGTCGACCGGGCACCGCGGGCACGCATGGCGGTGAACGCCTCGTGACCCGGGGTGTCGATGAAGGTGATCTTGCGCTCTTCGTCGTTGACCTCGGTCGCGACCTGGTAGGCACCGATGTGCTGGGTGATGCCGCCGGCCTCGCCCGCGATGACGTTCGTCTTGCGGATGGCGTCGAGCAGTCGGGTCTTGCCGTGGTCGACGTGACCCATGACGGTCACGACCGGCGGACGGACGACCAGGTCCTCCTCGGAGCCCTCGTCCTCGCCGAACTCCAGGTCGAAGGACTCGAGCAGCTCGCGGTCCTCCTCCTCCGGGCTGACGATCTGAACCGTGTAGTTCATCTCGTCGGCGAGGAGCTGGAGCGTCTCGTCGGAGACGGACTGCGTGGCCGTGACCATCTCGCCGAGGTTCATCATGACCGCGACGAGCGACGCCGGGTTGGCGTTGATCTTCTCCGCGAAGTCGGTGAGCGACGCACCGCGCGACAGGCGAATGGTCTCGCCGTTGCCGCGAGGCAGCATCACGCCGCCGACCGACGGGGCCTGCATGGCCTCGTACTCCTGGCGCCTCTGCCGCTTCGACTTGCGGCCGCGACGCGCGGGACCGCCTGGACGACCGAAGGCGCCCTGCGTGCCACCGCGGCCACCGGGACCGCCGGGACGGCCGCCGAAGCCGGGACGGCCACCGCCGCCGGCGAAGCCGCCGCCACCACCGGGACGACCGGCGAAACCGCCGCCGCCACCGGGACGACCGCCGCCACCGCCGCCACCGGGACGACCGGCGAAGCCGCCGCCGCCCGGACGACCGCCGCCGCCGGGACGACCGGCACCGCCGGGACCGCGACCGCCGCCACCGGGGCCGGGACGCGGGCCGGCAGCGGGACGCTGCGGCATCATGCCGGGGTTCGGACGCGGGCCGCCGCCGGGACGGGGACCGGCGGCGCCGCCCTGCGGACGCGGCATCGAACCCGGGCTCGGACGGTTGCCGCCCGGAGCCTGGGGACGGGGACCGCCGCCCTGGCCGCCGGGGCCCTGCGGACGGGGACCGGCGCCGGGGGCACCGGGACCGCCGGGACGGGGACCGCCCTGCGGACGGGGCGCCTGCGGGCGCGCCATGCCGGCGTTGCCGCCGGAGGTGAAGGGGTTGTTGCCCGGACGCGGACCGCCCGGGCGACCGCCGGGACGCTGCGCCGGGGCACCGGGGCGCTGGCCACCGGGACGGCCCTGGCCGCCCTGCTGACCGCGGTCCTGACCGGGACCGGACGGACGGGCGCCGCCGGGCTTGGGGGCACCGGGACGCGCACCGCCGGGCTTCGGACCGGACGGAGCCGGGGCCGGAGTGGACGGAGCAGCCGGGGCCGCCGGCGGAGCGGTGAACTCCGGCGCGGCCGGGGCCGGACGCGGCGCGGGCTTGGGGCCCGGCGTCGGACGCGGACCCTGGGAGGGAGCCGGCGCGGGGGCCGACGGGGCCGCGGGCTGCTCGGCAGCCGCGGGCTTGGGTGCGGCCGGCGGCCGCGGAGCAGCCGGACGGGCCGACTGCGCCGGGGAGGGCGCCGACGGCCTGGGGGCAGCCTTCTTCGGGGCCGCGGGGCGGCCGGCGGAACGGCCGTTGCCGCCGCCCTGCTGGAATGCGTCGGTCAGCTTGCGTACTACGGGCGCTTCGATCGTCGAAGACGCCGAACGGACGAATTCACCGAGTTCCTGGAGCTTGGCCATGACGACCTTGCTCTCGACACCGAACTCCTTGGCGAGTTCGTAGACCCGGACCTTAGCCACTTCGCTCCTCTGAGGTCCGGGTTGCGTCCGGACCGTCGCTAGTTCATGGGCGTACTCATCGCGTACTCATCGAGTGCTCATCGCAATCTCGACCTGCTTTCGACTCGCGAGGTACCAAGCCGCGCGGGGTTCCGCGCGGCATGTCTTCCTTACCACGTTGCTCACATGCTGCTTTCAGCAACCTTGCTGCAACCTTCTGCCTGCTCGACGTAGTGGCGCAACGCCTTTACGTCGAGCGGACCCGGGACGCGGAGCGCCCGCGGAAACGCCTTGCGGCGCACCGCCTGGTCGACACAGACCGGTACGGGGTGTACATACGCACCCCGGCCGGGCAGCGTACCGCGTGGATCGGGGGCGCAATGACCCTCGATCGCCACGGTGCGCAGCAGCGCGCTCTTGACCGCTCGCTCCCGGCACCCCACACAGGTGCGCTCGGGGCATGCCCGGGTACGTGTCCGGCCAGACACTCCTAAGTCTACCTCCCCGGACCGACCTCACCCCTTCGGGGCAAGAATCGAACACGTGCCGCACGCAAAGCTGTCGTGATCTCAGCGCCGTGCGGCTTGGATCTATTCCCCTCGGCCGCCGGACGGCCGCTCCGACGAGCCGTCGGAGGGCTGCTCGGTGTCCGGGCGGATGTCGATCCGCCAGCCGGTCAGCCTGGCCGCGAGCCGGGCGTTCTGGCCTTCCTTGCCGATGGCCAGCGACAGCTGGTAGTCGGGCACGATCACGCGCGCGGAGCGGGCCGCGAGGTCCACGACCTCCACCTTGGAGACGCGGGCCGGGGAGAGCGCGTTCGCCACCATCTCGGCCGGGTCGTCCGACCAGTCGACGATGTCGATCTTCTCGCCGTTCAGCTCGCCCATGACGTTGCGCACCCGGCCGCCCATGGGGCCGATGCAGGCGCCCTTGGCGTTCAGGCCGGAGCGGGTGGAGCGCACGGCGATCTTGGTGCGGTGGCCTGCCTCGCGGGCGATCGCGGAGATCTCGACGGACCCGTCGGCGATCTCCGGCACCTCGAGGGCGAAGAGCTTCTTCACCAGGTTGGGGTGCGTGCGGGAGAGCGTCACGGAGGGGCCCCGTACGCCCTTGGCCACGCGGACCACGTACGAGCGCAGGCGCGTGCCGTGCGGGTAGGTCTCGCCGGGCACCTGCTCCTGCACCGGCAGGATGGCCTCCAGCTTGCCGATGTCCACCAGCACGTTCTTCGGGTCGCGGCCCTGCTGGACCACGCCGGTGACGATGTCGCCCTCACGGCCGGCGTACTCGCCGAGCGTCGCGTCGTCCTCGGCGTCGCGCAGCCGCTGCAGGATGACCTGCTTGGCGGTGGTGGCGGCGATACGGCCGAAGTCGGACGGGGTGTCGTCGAACTCGCGGGCCGCCTGGCCCTCCTCGAGGTCGTCCGGGTCCTCCTTCGCCCACACGGTCACATGGCCGGTGTTCCGGTCGAGTTCCACGCGCGCGTGCCGGCGGCTTCCCTCGGTGCGGTGGTAGGCGATGAGGAGGGCCGACTCGATCGCTTCGACCAGCAGGTCGAAGGAGATCTCCTTCTCCCGTACCAAGCCCCGCAGGGCGCTCATGTCGATGTCCACGGCTACGCCTCCTCCTCTTCCGTCTTGTTGTCGCTGTTGTTGGCGCTCTTGTCGCCGCTGTTGCTGGCGCTGTCCTGGGCGTCCTTGCGGTTGAACTCGACCTGCACGCGTGCCTTGTCGATGTCGCCGAAGGCCAGTCTGCGGGTGGTGGGCTTGCGGCCCTTCACTCCCGGTACTTCCAGATCGAGTCCGACCTCGTCCACGCCGAGGATGCGGGCGACCAGTTCGCCGCCGCCCTCGTGCAGCTGGAAACGGACCAGGCGGCCCGTGGCGCGCACGTAGTGGCGGTGCTGGGTGAGGGAGCGCTCCGCGCCCGGGGTGCCGACCTCGAGGGTGTACTCCCCCTCGCCCATCGCGTCGGTCTCGTCGAGCTTCGCCGAGAGCGCGCGGCTCACATCGGCGATCCGGTCCAGGTCCGCTCCGGTATCGGAGTCGACGACCACGCTCAGCACACGCCTGCGGCCTACCGAGTCCACCGCGATCTCTTCGAGGTCCAGTCCCTGGGAGGCGACGAGCGGCTCCAGCAGCTCTCGCAGCCTCTCGCTCTGGGTGGTGCTCATCCGGGTGACTCCTCGGCCGCGTGTGCTGTTGTGGGACGGTGCGCGTGTCTGGTCAAAGGGTATCCGGTCGCGGGGGGTGTTGCCGTCCACCCGGGTCGGGCGGTGCCGATGAGGGGTGGCCGGGCGGGGCACGGGTACCGTGATCACGTGATCACGGGCGGGTGGCGGGCGGGATCGCGGGATCCGGTGCGGTGGTTGTGGTTGTGCTGTTGTTGGTCGTCACATGTGGTTGTTGTGGCTGCTTGGCGTTGCTTGTGGTTGCTTGTGGCTGTTTGTAGTCACGTTTTTCGTCGTGTTTTTCGTCGTTTCCGTACGAGCCTGTCGAGGACGTCTGCCGTGTCGCTTTTCCCGTCGCCCCGCCCGGCCAGCGCGCCGCGCAGAAGGAGCCTGCTCGCGTCGGCCGCCGGAGCCGCCCTGCTCGTCGGCTGTAGCGGGGGGTCGGGCTCCGGCGACCCCGGGGCCGGTCCTTCGGCCGCCGAACGGGCACGCGCGCGTGCGGCACGGGACAGCGAGGAACTCGCCGCGCGGTACGCGGCTGTTGTCGCGGCCCATCCCGGACTTGCGGAGCGGCTGGGGCCGCTGCGGGAGGAGGTCGTACGGCACGCGGAGGCGTTCGGTGGCGCGCGGGCGGGCTCGCCGACGGCGTCCGCGTCGGCAACGGGGACGGCGTCGGCTGCCTCGCCCTCGGTCTCCGCTCGGGCCGCCGGGCCGGGGGACGGCTCCGGTGACGTGCCGGCGGACGAGAAGGACGCCCTCGCGCTGCTCGTCCGCGCGGAGCGGAATCTCGCCGACCGGCGGGCCCGGGCGCTGCTCGAAGTGCCGGATGAGTTGGCGCGGCTGTTGGCCTCCGTCGCGGCGGCCGGGGCGGCACACGTGTTTCTGCTGACGGAGGGCTGACGGGTGGGCGAGGCGGAGAAGGCGGAGGGTCGGCGGCTGGACGCCCTCCAGGCGGCGCTGGCGGCGGAGCACGCGGCCGTGTACGGCTACGGGGTCGTCGGCGGACGGGTCACCGAGGAACGGCGTGCCGAGGCGCGGACGGCGTACGACGCGCACCGGGCTCGACGGGACGCGCTGGCGCGCGAAGTGCGGGATCTGGGCGGGGAACCGGTGGCCTCGGCCGCGGGGTACGCGCTGCCCTTCTCGGTGCCGGACTCGGCGGCGGCGGTGCGGCTGGCGGCCGAGCTGGAGGACGGGGTGGCCGGGGTGTACTCCGACCTGGTGCGGGCGGCCGAGGGCGACGGGCGGGCCTCGGCGACATCGGCGCTGCGTGAGGCCGCGGTCCGCGCGGTGCGCTGGCGGGGCGGGAGCGTAGCCTTCCCTGGTCTCGCCGAGCGGGCCGGTACGCCCGCCGGGCGGGGTCCTGCTCCGGAAGCCTCCGACACCGCGACGGCGACGGCATCACCGACTGATTAACGCGTACGGCATTCCGTACGGGAAGGGAACGGCTCGCGCATGGCTTTCGAACCGCCTCGGCGTTTGGTCAGGGCGATCGGCGAGACGGCACCGGACGGTGACGACTGGTTGGCGGAGCTGCCCGGCATGGCGGAACGGGCCGTGGCGCGGCGCGGGTTGGCGGTCGAGCGGGTGCAGGTGCCCGGCGGGCGCAGCAGCCTGGTGGTCCTGGTGCGGACGGCCGAGGGAGCGCCGGCGGTGCTGAAGCTCGCTCCGCGCCGGGCGCGTCCGGAGAGCGAGCGGGCCGCGCTCGCGCACTGGGGCGGGCGGGGTGCTGTGCAGGTGCGGGAGGACGAAGGGGCCGAGGGGGCCGACGGGGCCGAGGAGGGCGTGCTGCTGCTGGAGCGGCTGCATCCGGATGTGTCGGTGCGGTCGCTGCCGGAGGCGAAGGCCTTGCTGGAGGCCGCGGGGACGCTGCGGCGGCTGTGGGTGGAGCCGCCGGACTCTCATCCCTTCGAGACCGTGGCGGAGCGGACCGGGCGGCAGGCCGAGGCGATGCGGGCGGGCGCGGCGGCGGACGCCGAGGTGGCGCCGCTGGTCGACGCGGCGCTCGCGGTGCGGACGGAGCTGCTGGCCGAGCCGCCGGAGCGGCGGCTGCTGCACGGGACGTTCCGGCAGAGCAAGGTGCTCGCGGGGGATCGGATGCCGTGGCTTGCGGTCGGGCCCGATCCGGTGGTCGGGGAGAGTGCGTTCGATCTGGCGCGGCTGGTGCGGGACCGGGTGGAGGATCTGATCGCGCAGCCGTCGGGGGCGTCGACGACTCGGCGGCGGATCAAGCGGCTCGCGGAGTCGCTGGAGATCGATCAGGAGCGGCTGCGCGGCTGGACGCTGTTCCGGGCGGTGGAGTCGGGGGTGCGGGCCCGGCGGGTGGGGCGGGAGCAGGACGCGGAGCTGTTGTTGGAGTTCGCGGGCTGGCTGTGACGGTGCGGGTGCCTGCGGCGCCTGTGCGGCTGCGGTGGGGGTGCGCGTTGCGCGGTGGGTTCGGTGGTGGGTCGGGGCCGCGCCGGGGGGTGTCCGTCCTCGGAACGGCGCGGAATCGGTCGGACAGGGATCTGGAACTTCGTTGACGCGCCAACCGCTGCGGGCGGACACCCCCCGACACGACCCCTTCGCGCCGTACGCGGCCATCCCCGCAGCTGCGGGCAGTCGTGCCTCCCCCAGTGCCTGAACGGCCTGGGAGGTACCCCCAGGCGGCACGGGTGGGCGCAGCGGCACCCCGGCAGCGCCGGGCCGCGCGACCCACCCCCGCGCCCACACCCACGTAGCGTCGGGCCCTGCCCGGAGGGCCTCAGCTGGTGAGGCGGGTGAGGGCCTCCTCGACCGTTACTTCCTCGCGCTCACCCGTGCGGCGGTCCTTCAGCTCGACCACGCCCTCGGCGGAGCGGCGGCCGGCCACCAGGATCTGGGGGACGCCGATGAGTTCCGCGTCGGTGAACTTCACGCCGGGAGAGACTCCCGCGCGGTCGTCCACCAGGACGCGCACGCCGGCCGCGGCCAGCTTGTCGGAGACCTCCAGGGCCAACTCGGTCTGCAGGGCCTTGCCGGCGGCGACGACGTGGACGTCGGCCGGGGCGACCTCCTTGGACCAGACGAGGCCCTTGTCGTCGGCGTGCTGCTCGGCGAGGGCGGCCACCGCGCGGGAGACGCCGATGCCGTAGGAGCCCATGGTGACGCGGGCCGGCTTGCCGTTCTGGCCGAGGACGTCGAGCTTGAGGGCGTCGGCGTACTTGCGGCCCAGCTGGAAGATGTGGCCGATCTCGATGGCGCGGTCCAGCTTGAGGCCCGTGCCGCAGTTCGGGCAGGGGTCGCCCTCGCGGACCACGACGACGTCGACGTAGGCGTCGACCTCGAAGTCACGGCCCGCCACGACGTTCTTGGCGTGGGTGTCGGCCTTGTTGGCGCCCGTGATCCACGCGGTGCCGGGTGCGACGCGGGGGTCGGCGATGTACTTGACCTTCTCGCCCAGGCCCTGCGGGCCGACGTAGCCGCGGACCAGGTCGGGGCGGCCGACGAAGTCCTCGGCGGTGACCAGTTCGACGGCGGCGGGGGCGAAGTGGGCCTCGACCTTGTCCATGTCGACCTCGCGGTCGCCGGGCACGCCCACCGCGACGATCTCGCCGTCCACCTTGACGAGGAGGTTCTTGAGCGTGGCCGAGGCCGGTACGCCGAGGGACGCGGCCAGGGTCTCGATGGTGGGGGTGTCGGGGGTCGGGATGTCCTCGGCCGCGGGGATGTTGGTGGCGTCCGCGGGGGTGAGGGTGTAGGTGATCGCCTCGGTGTTGGCGGCGTAGTCGCAGTTCGGGCAGTCCGCGAAGGTGTCCTCGCCGGCCCCGGCGGGAGCCAGGAACTCCTCGGACTTGGAGCCGCCCATGGCGCCCGCGGTGGCCGCCACGATGCGGTAGTCGAGGCCGAGGCGCTCGAAGATGCGCTGGTAGGCGGCGCGGTGCAGGGCGTAGGACTCCGCGAGGCCCTCGTCGGCGACGTCGAAGGAGTAGGAGTCCTTCATGAGGAACTCGCGACCGCGCAGGATGCCGGCCCGGGGGCGGGCCTCGTCGCGGTACTTGTTCTGGATCTGGTAGAGGATCACGGGCAGGTCCTTGTAGGACGATGCCTGGTCCTTGACGAGGAGGGTGAAGATCTCCTCGTGGGTGGGGCCGAGGAGGTAGTCGCCGCCCTTGCGGTCCTGGAGGCGGAAGAGCTCGGGGCCGTACTCGTCCCAGCGGCCCGTCGCCTCGTACGGCTCGCGCGGCAGGAGGGCGGGGAGCTGGACCTCCTGCGCGCCGATGGCGTCCATCTCCTCGCGGACGATGCGCTCGATGTTGCCGAGGACCTTCTTGCCGAGCGGCAGCCAGCTCCACAGGCCGGCGGCGGTGCGGCGCACGTAGCCGGCGCGGACCAGCAGCTTGTGGCTGAGGACCTCGGCGTCCGCCGGGTCGTCGCGCAGCGTCTTCGCCATCAACTTCGACATGCGCTGGACCGGTGCGTTGGCCATGGTTCTCGTGTCTCCTGCTGCGTAAGGGTGGTGCTAGGAGGTTAGCCGGGGGGTCCGGTGCGGTGGAAATCGGTTATCCGGCCGGTGGCCTGTGCAGGGGCAGCGTGGCGCCCATCACCGCGTACGGCTTGGGGGCGCTGGGGAAGACGACCCTGCGGGCGAGGTCCTGGTAGCCGAGGGAGCGGTAGAGGCCGCGGGCGGGGCTCTCGGTGTCGATCGCGGAGAGGATCGAGCGCGGCTCGGTGGCGGCGTCGGTGATCGTGGTGATCAGGGCGCGGCCCGCGCCGCGGTTCTGGTACGCCGGGTGGACGTGGAGCTCCGTGATGACGAAGGAGTCGTCGAGCCAGTCGTCGGTGCCCTGGGCGCGGAGGTAGGGCTCGACGACGGTGGACCACCAGTGGGCGCGGTCGTTGGGCATGCCGTAGACGAAGCCCACGAGACGGCCCCGGACGGTGGCGCCGAGGGCTCTGGCGCCCGGGTGGGTCATGTGGCGCAGGACGATCTGACGGCGGACGGCCACCTCGTCGGGGCCGAGGCCGAAAGCGGCGGCTTGGACGGCGAGGGCCTCGTCCACGTGCGCGGAGAGGTCCAGTGGGCCGATCACGTGGTCCATGCCGGGAGCCTACAGGGGGGTGGTGGTCCGGGGGGTTGTGGTCCGGGGGGTGCAGATGGGGGCCGGTGCCGGTGGGGCGAGGGCTGCCGGCGGTTCAGAACAGGACGCTCATGAACGCGCCCACTTCTTGGAAGCCGACCCTGAGGTATGTCCGGCGCGCCGCCGTGTTGAAGTCGTTGACGTACAGGCTCGCCACCGGGGCGACGTCCGCGAGGGCGTAGCGCAGGACCGCCGCCATGCCGGGGGCCGCCAGGCCCTTGCCGCGGTACTCGGGGGCCACCCACACGCCCTGGATCTGGCAGGCGCGGTCGGTGGCGGCACCGATCTCGGCCTTGAAGACCACCTTGCCGTCGGCGTCGAAGCGGGCGAAGGAGCGGCCGGAGCCGACGAGTTCGGCGACCCGGGCCTGGTAGAGCAGACCGCCGTCGCCGGCCAGCGGGGAGATGCCGACCTCCTCGGTGAACATCGCCACGCAGGCCGGCATGATCCGTTCCATCTCGTCCTTGCGGACGCGGCGGACGTAGGGGTCCGGGGCGATGTCGTCGGGGAGACGGTCGGTGACCATGAGGGGCTGGTGGGCGCGGACCTCGCGGGCCGGGCCCCAGCCCGGTTCGAGCAGCCGCCACAGCTGGGCGGTCGGGCCGGCCGGGCCGACGATCGAGGAGCAGCGGCGGCCGGCCCGGCGGGCGCGGTCGGCGAAGGCGCGGACGGCGCGCGGGGTGGCGCAGATGGGCACGAGGTTCGCGCCCGCGTAGCACAGGGACGTGAGCATGCCGTGCTCGTACCAGCCCCACATCTCGCCGCCGAGGCGCCACGGGTCGAGGCCGGCGATCTGGACGCGGGCGGTCACGAAGGCGTTCGCGACCGGGTCGCGGTCGAGGATGGCGAGCGCGGCGTCCAGGTCGCTCGGTTCGAGCACGCGGGAGGTGGTCTGCGTCAACACGTGCGGGGGCCTCACCCTGAGATCTGCTGGTCGTTGACGACGCAGCCCATGACGGCGACGCGGAGCGGGACCTCCATGCCCTCCAGACCGGCGGTGACCTCCTCGGCCAGCTTGTACACGTCCACCTGGGCGCGGCCGCAGGACGGGCAGGAGACGATCTCCAGGCCGCGCTGGCGCAGGCTGGCGGTAGGCCTCGACCATGACGACCGGGTCGTTGTGCTTGACCGAGATCTTGATGTCGCGGAAGTCGTGCTCCTCGAAGAGCGACGCCTCCCACAGGGCGGACTCGGCCAGGGCCTCGGGGGTCGCCCTGCCGTACTTCTGGAGCAGGCGGCGGTCCAGGGAGCCCGCGTTCACACCGATGCGCCTGGCGATGACGGGCAGCGCGTCGGCGTCGTCCTGGGTCGGGCAGGCCACGCGGACGATCTGGCAGCCGGACGCCGTCAGCTCGGCGATCTGCTGGAGGGTGGCGCCGATGTCGGAGGTGCGCGTCGTGGTCATGGACTGCACCGACACGGGGGCGTCGCCGCCCACCGCCACGGGTCCGACCTGGATCTGCCGGCTCTTGCGGCGCTCCGCGAGCCTGGTCGGAACGTCCGGCATGCCGAGAGAAATCGCAGTCATCTGCTGTGCAACCCCAAGTCGTGGATCAAGGTCCGGTCCCGTTCAGCGGCGGGCTCCGGCAATCGAGATTACGGCACCGACAGGAACGGCGGGCACGCGGCGTACGGGAGATGCACCCTATGGCGTCCATCTGCCGGGCGCGGCGAGTGAAGCCCGGTCCGGAGGGACATGCTCTCCGGATCGGGCCTCTCATCCGATCGGTCGGACGGTCCGCGGATCGGGTGATCACGCCGGGTGCCGCCCGGCCGGTCCGGTCGTCAGGTGATGCGCACCGGGTTGACGACGTCCGCCACCAGGACGAGCAGCGTGAAGCAGACGAAGACGCCCGCCACCACGTAGGCCACCGGCATCAGCTTCGCCACGTCGAAGGGCCCGGGGTCGGGCCTGCGCAGCACCCTGGCGGTGCCGCGGCGCAGCGATTCCCACAGGGCGCCCGCGATGTGGCCGCCGTCGAGCGGCAGCAGCGGCAGCATGTTGAAGAGGAACAGGGAGAGGTTGAAGCCGGCCACGAGCATGACGAACATGGCGAGCTGCTGGGTGGGCGGGATGTCCAGGGTGGCGATCTCGCCCCCGACGCGGGCGGCGCCGACGACGCCCATCGGGGAGTCGGCCTCGCGGGGTCCGTCGCCGAAGGCCGCGTCCCACAGAGCGGGGATCTTGGCGGGCAGGGCGGCGAGGGAGTCGACCGCGTCGCCGATCCGGTCGCCCATCCACGTCACGGACTGGCCGAAGTCCTGCTTGACCACGCCGGTGGCGGCGCTGAAGCCGAGGAAGCCGGCGGTGACGTACTCGCCCTGGACGATCTGACCGCTTGAGTCCTTCTTGGCGACCTTGTTGGTGGCGATGGTCGCGTGGAGGGTGATCTCCTCGCCCTTGCGCTCGACGACGACCGGCACGTCCTCGCCGGGGTTGGCGCGGATCAGGTCGGACAGCTTGTCCCAGTCGTCGGTGCGTACGCCGTCGAAGGCGAGGATCTTGTCCCCGGCCCGCAGGCCCGCCGCGGCGGCCGGGGAGGCGGGGTCGGACTTGGTGCAGTCGTCGCGGTTCTCGCTCTGCGAGATGACGCACTGGGAGACCGAGCTGACGGTGGTGGTCTGCTGGGAGATGCCGAAGCCCATCAGCACCGTGAGGAAGAGCACCACGGCGAGGACGAGGTTCATGAACGGGCCGGCGAACATCACGATGACGCGCTTCCACGGCTTGCGCGTGTAGAAGAGGCGCTTCTCGTCACCGGGTTGCAGCTCCTCGAAGGCGGCCGAGCGGGCGTCCTCTATCATCCCGCGCCACGGCGAGGTGGAGCGTGCCTCCAGGCGGCCGTCGGGGCCGGGCGGGAACATGCCGATCATGCGGATGTAGCCGCCGAACGGGATGGCCTTGACCCCGTACTCGGTGTCGCCCTTCTTCTTGGAGAAGAGCGTCGGCCCGAAGCCCACCATGTACTGCGGCACCCGGATGCCGAACATCTTGGCGGTGGACAGGTGGCCCAGCTCGTGCCAGGCGATGGAGAACAGCAGACCGATGGCGAAGAGGACTATGCCGAGGATGAACATCAGGGTCGTCATGCACGGGCCTCCGCCGTCTGTGCCGCCAGTTGCCGGGCCCGGGCGCGTGCCCAGGTCTCCGCTTCGAGGACGTCCGCGACGGTGAGCGAGGTTCCCGTACGGGGGGTGCCGTGCTCCTCGACCACCCGCGTGACGGTCTCCATGATCCCGAGAAACGGCAGCGCGCCGGAGCGGAACGCCTCGACGCACTCCTCATTGGCGGCATTGAACACCGCCGGGGCCGTGCCCGCGAGCTGTCCGACGTGCCGGGCCAGGTCGACGGAGGGGAAGGCCTCGTTGTCCAGCGGGAAGAACTCCCAGGTCGAGGCCTTGCTCCAGTCGAAGGCGGGGGCGGCGTCGGGGACGCGTTCGGGCCAGCCGAGGCCGACGGCGATGGGCCCGCCCATGTCGGGGGGCGTGGCGTGGGCCAGTGTCGATCCGTCCGTGTACTCGACCATCGAGTGGACATACGACTGCGGGTGCACGACCACCTCGATGCGGTCGAAGGGAATGTCGTAGAGCAGGTGGGCCTCGATCACCTCCAGGCCCTTGTTGACGAGGGTCGCGGAGTTGATCGTGATCACCGGGCCCATGGCCCAGGTGGGGTGGGCGAGGGCGTCCTCGACGGTGACGGCCGCCAGCTGGTCCCTGGTCCGGCCCCGGAACGGGCCGCCGGACGCGGTGACGACCAGCTTGCGCACGTCGGCGCGGGTGCCGGCGGCCAGCGCCTGGAAGAGGGCGGCGTGCTCGGAGTCGACCGGGATGATCTGGCCCGGCTTGGCCAGCGCCTTGACCAGCGGGCCGCCGACGATGAGCGACTCCTTGTTGGCCAGCGCGAGGGTGCGCCCCGCCTCCAGGGCGGCCAGCGTGGGCGCGAGTCCGATGGAGCCGGTGATGCCGTTGAGCACGGTGTGGCAGTCGGAGGCGGCGAGCTCGGTGGCCGCGTCCGGTCCGGCGAGGATCTCCGGAAGCGGCTCGCCCGCGCCGTACCACGCGGTGAGCGCCTCCCGCAGTGCCGGTACGACGTCCTCGCGGGCGACGGCGACGGTCCGCGCCTTCAGCCGGTACGCCTGCTCGGCGAGGAGGGCGACCCGGCCGCCGTTGGCGGACAGGGCGGTGACCCGGAAGCGGTCCGGGTTGCGCAGCACGAGGTCGATGGCCTGGGTCCCGATCGACCCGGTGGACCCGAGGATCACCACGTCCTTCGGGCCGTCGCCCGCCACCGGGTCGTAGACGAGGTGGGGGTCGGCGAGTGGGGCTGGACTGTCGCTCATCCCCCCATTGTGGCCGTAACGGCCCTGCGGGAGGACAGCGCGTCCCTCGGTCGGGTGTCGCGCGCCCGCGGGAGGACCCCCGGGCCGGCTCCCACCGCCGGTACCCGCCCTCGCGCACGCCCCGGCCCGGCTGCTGCGCGCCGGCCCGTCCGAGCGGGATCCGGCCGGGCGCCCCGTCGTTCCCCGACGGCGTGCTCCGGCGGGTCAGCCGACGGCTCGGCGGACGTTCTCCTTGGTGCTCGCGCCCGGCGCCGCGTCCGCGATCCACGGGCCGTCGCCCGAGGGGTCGACGACGCCCTGCTCCAGCCACGCGTACGCGCCGCCCAGCACGCCCTTGACTACCTTGCGGTCCACGTCGTCGGTGTTGCTCCACAGGCGGCCGAAGAGTTCCTCCACGCGGAGGCGGGACTGGCGGCAGAAGGCATCGGCGAGCTGGTAGGCCTCGCGGCCGTGGTCGTCCTTGGCCCGAAGGTGCTCGGCGCGTACGCACGCGGCGCTCATCGCGAACAGCTCCGCGCCGATGTCGACGATCCGGCCGAGGAAGCCCTGCTTGGTCTCCATCCGGCCCTGCCAGCGGGACATGGCGTAGAAGGTGGAGCGGGCGAGCTTGCGGGCGGTGCGTTCGACGTAGCGCAGGTGGCCGGAGAGGTCGGGGTGGCCGGAGGGGTGGAAGTCGCCGTACGCCCGCGGGAGTTGACCGGGGCCGGCGACGAGCTTCGGCAGCCACTTGGCGTAGAAGACGCCCGCCTGGGCGCCCGCCCTCGCCTTGTCGGAGAGGGACTTGTCGGGGTCGATCAGGTCCCCCGCGACCGAGAGGTGGGCGTCGACGGCCTCGCGCGCGATCAGCAGGTGCATGATCTCGGTGGAGCCCTCGAAGATGCGGTTGATGCGCAGGTCGCGCAGGAGTTGCTCGGCGGGGACCGCGCGCTCGCCGCGGGCTTCGAGGGACGCGGCGGTCTCGAAGCCCCGGCCGCCGCGGATCTGGACCAGTTCGTCGGCCATCAGGCAGGCCATCTCGGAGCCGTAGAGCTTGGCGAGGGCGGCCTCGATGCGGATGTCGTTGCGGTCCTCGTCGGCCATCTGGGAGGAGAGGTCCAGGACGGCCTCCAGCGCGAAGGTCGTCGCGGCGATGAAGGAGATCTTGGAGCCGACCGCCTCGTGCAGCGCCACCGGCTTGCCCCACTGCTCGCGCACCGCGGACCACTCGCGGGCGATCTTCAGGCACCACTTGCCGGCGCCGACGCACATGGCGGGCAGCGAGAGGCGGCCGGTGTTGAGGGTGGTGAGGGCGATCTTGAGGCCGGCGCCCTCGGGGCCGATACGGTGGGCGGCCGGGACGCGGACGCGGTGGAAGCGGGTGACACCGTTCTCCAGGCCACGCAGGCCCATGAAGGCGTTGCGGTTCTCGACGGTGATGCCCTCGGAGGCGGCCTCGACGACGAAGGCGGTGATGCCGCCCCTGCCGTCCTTGCCTCCCTGCCCGTGCTCCGGCTCGGGGACGCGGGCCATGACCACGAGGAGGTCGGCGACGACTCCGTTGGTGGTCCACAGCTTCACGCCGTCGAGGACGTAGTCGTCGCCGTCCCGGACCGCGGTGGTGGCCAGCCGCGCCGGGTCGGAGCCGACGTCCGGCTCGGTCAGCAGGAACGCCGAGATGTCGGTGCGGGCGCAGCGCGGCAGGAAGGTGTCCTTCTGCTCCTGGGTGCCGAACATCTTCAGCGGCTGCGGCACGCCGATCGACTGGTGGGCGGAGAGGAGCGCGCCGATCGCCGGGCTGGCGGACCCGACCAGGGCGAGGGCCTTGTTGTAGTAGACCTGGGTCAGGCCGAGGCCGCCGTACTTGGTGTCGATCTTCATGCCGAAGGCGCCCAGTTCCTTCAGCCCGGTGATCACGTCGTCGGGGATCCGCGCGTCGCGCTCGATCACGGCACCGTCGATCTTCGTCTCGCAGAAGTCGCGCAGCTTGGCGAGGAACTCCTCGCCCCGCTGGACGTCCTCGTCGGCCGGGACCGGGTGGGGGTGGAGGAGGTCGAGACGGAAGCGGCCGAGGAACAGCTCCTTGGCGAAGCTGGGCTTGCGCCAGTCCTGTTCCCGGGCCGCCTCCGCGACCTGTCGGGCCTCACGTTCGGTGACGGTGGGACGGGAGGATGGGGTGGGTGGTGCGGACATGAGGCTCACCTCGCCACGAATCGCCCTGCACGAACTTACGGACGTACGTCACTAGTCGGTGCTACTCGATCGTATGTACCCGATCCCGGGCGACCCAGCCACCCTGCGCGCGGCCGTTCGGCCGATACTGCTGGGGAAGGGAGACGCGACGAGGAAACGCGGGAGAGAGAGCAGTCGAAGCGCTTCGACAGGCTCTGGACACCCATCCTCGCTGCGGTTACTGTCGAACCACCCTCGCTCGCCCCTGTTCGCCCCCACGCGCTGTCGAAGCGCTTCACACCGCTTGGAGAGCTGGATGGTCACTCTCGCCGAGGTCGCCCAGCACGCCGGAGTCTCGGCGAGCACGGTGAGCTATGTCCTCAGCGGCAAGCGGTCCATCTCCACCACCACCCGGCAGCGGGTCGAGGAGAGCATCCGGAAGCTCGGCTACCACCCGAACGCCGGAG
Organism: Streptomyces violaceorubidus; assembly: GCF_000717995.1. Taxonomy (GTDB): domain Bacteria; phylum Actinomycetota; class Actinomycetes; order Streptomycetales; family Streptomycetaceae; genus Streptomyces; species Streptomyces violaceorubidus. The sequence goes on along the minus strand of NZ_JODM01000025.1, from coordinate 217,062 downwards.
CCCGCGCCCTGGCCAGCAGCCGGTCGAACATCATCGCCCTCATGATTCCGCTGCGCACCGACATGTACGTGCCGGTCATGATGGAGATCGCCATCGCGGTCGCGGCCGTCGCGCGCACCCACGGGTACGACATCCTGCTGCTCACCGACGAGGAGGGCCCCGACGCGGTGCGCCGCGTCACCGGCAGCGGACTCGCCGACGCCATGATCCTGATGGACGTCGAGCTCGACGACGAGCGGCTCCCGCTGCTGCGCGGCGCCGACCAGCCGTCCGTGCTGATCGGACTCCCCGCCGACACCGAGGGCCTCACCTGCGTCGACTTGGACTTCCGGGCGACCGGCGCGCTCTGTGTGGAGCACCTGGCGCGGCTGGGCCACCGCGACGTCGCGGTCATCGGCGAGGCCGCCGCCGTCTACGAGCGGCACACCGGCTTCGCCGAGCGCACCCTCGACGGCCTGCGCACCCGCGCACGGGAGCTGGAGCTGCGGCTGCTGCACCGGCCCTGCGAGGGCGGGTACGACGCGATGGCCGCGACCCTGGCCCGCGTCTTCGACGAACGCCCGGACACCACGGGATTCGTCGTCCAGAACGAGGCGGCGGTCGAGCCGCTGCTCGCCCTGCTGCGCCAGCAGGGCCGGGCCGTGCCGGAGGACGTGTCGGTGGTCGCGGTCTGCCCCGAGCAGGTCGCCATCCAGGCCTCGGTGCGGCTCACCTCGGTCGCGGTGCCCGCGCAGGAGATGGGGCGGCGGGCCGTGGAACAGCTGGTCGCCAAGCTCGACGGCCGCGGCAGCGACGAGGTCGTGCTGCTCGCGCCGGAGCTGACCGTCCGGGCCAGCTCGGGACCGGCGCCCGTCCAGCCGTAGCACTCCGCCGTCCGGCCGCCGGCCCCGCCCCGCGGGACTCTCCGGTGGTGCGCGGGGGGCGTGGTCAGCCGCCGCTGACCGTCAGATGGACGAGACCGTCCCGACCTGCTCGACCACCACCTGATCGGCGGCCGTCAGACCTACCTGTACTTCGAGGGGACGCCGCTGTTCCCGTTCGGGCACGGCCGCCTGTCCTACGCGTCCTTCGGGTACGGGGACCTGTCTGCCCAGGTGCGGGAGGGGCCGGTTCGGTGACCGTCTCCTTCAGGTCACCAACACCGGGGAGGTGGCCGCCGACCTCCAGCGAGGACGTCCGCCTGTCGACGACCGTCACCCTCGACGGCGAGCCCGCCGCGCCGTGCCCGGTCGCCGCACGCGGCCTGGCCGCCGTCGACTTCGGGGTGACCGTGTCGGTCGCGGGCTCGGGCTCGGGCTCGGGCTCGGGCTCGGGCTCGGGCTCGGGCTCGGGCTCGGGCTCGGTCGAGGTAGCCCTGGACGGCGGTCCGGCGGTGGCGGTGCTGTCGCCGGAGGCGCCGACGCGGGGCCGTACGACTACGTGGACCTGAAAGGCTCGTTCACCGCGGAGGGCGTCCACGACCTCCGCGTCAGGCTGCGCGGCGCACTGCGGCCCGCGCACGTCGGCCTCCGGTTGAGGGTCCGGAGGAGTCCGGCACGGGGAGGGGGCCCGGTACCGGCGGCTACCGGTGCCGGGCCCCTGACTCGCCGCCCGCGCGGACCGGGCCCGGTCGGGGCGGTGCCCCGCCGCGGTGCGCGAGGGCGGGGCCGGGCGTGTCGTCGACGACGGTTCGCCGCTTGCGGGGCCTGGTGTCGGGCCGGGCGTCGGGCTGCCGCACAGTAGGAGCGGTCGGCCCCGCCCGCACGGCAGGGCGGCCGATCCCGTTCGCAGCGCGGCCGACGGCCCCCGGCCCGACACCGCCCGTCACCTGACAAGGCAGAGACGATGACCTCGCAGACGCACCCCGTCGACCACGAACTCATCGAGGCCGCGGCGCACGTGGCCCGCACCCGTTGCCGGGGCGACAACCACACCATGGCGGCCGCGGCCCGCGCCCTGGACGGCCGGATCGTCACGGCGGTCAACGCCTACCACTTCACCGGCGGCCCCTGCGCCGAGCTGGTCGTCGTCGGCGCGGCGGCGGCCCAGGGCGTGTACGAGCTGGCGACGATCGTCGCCGTCGGCGACCGCGGGCGCGGGGTCGTCCCGCCGTGCGGCCGGTGCCGCCAGGTCCTGCTCGACTACTTCCCCGGGCTCAGGGTGATCGTCGGCGCCGGGGACCACGTCCGTGAGGTCCCCGTCGCCGACCTGCTGCCCGAGACGTACGTCTGGGCGGACCACCAGCTCGACGCCGGGTGAGACCAGGCTTCAGAGCGCGAGTCCGGTGAGGACCAGCACCCGCTCGTAGGTGTAGTCGTCCATCGCGAACCGCACGCCTTCGCGGCCCACACCGGACTGCTTGGCGCCGCCGTACGGCATCTGGTCGGCGCGGTAGGAGGGCACGTCGCCGATGACCACGCCGCCGACCTCCAGGGCGCGGTGGGCGCGGAACGCGGCCTGGAGGTCGTGGGTGAACACGCCTGCCTGGAGGCCGTACTTGGAGTCGTTGACGGCGGCGAACGCCTCGGCCTCGCCGGACACCTTCCGCACGCTGAGGACCGGCCCGAAGACCTCCTCGTGGGCGAGGGTGGTGTCGTCGGGGAGGTCGGCGAGGACGGTCGGGGCGTAGGAGGCGCCGTCGCGCTCGCCGCCGGTGAGGAGCTTCGCGCCGGCGGTGACGGCCTCCTCGACCCACGCGGCCACGCGCTCGGCGGCGGCCTCGCTGACCAGTGGGCCGACGTCCGTCGCCTCGTCGTTGGGATCGCCGGTGACCTGGGCCTCGACGGCGGCGACGATGCGGGGCAGCAGGCGGTCGTAGACGGCGGCGTCGGCGATCACGCGCTGCACGGAGATGCAGGACTGGCCGCCCTGGTAGTTGGAGAAGGTGGCGATGCGCTGCGCGGCCCGGTCCAGGTCCTCGTCGCTCGCCCAGTCGGCCAGCACGACGGCCGCGCCGTTGCCGCCCAGCTCCAGCGTGCAGTGCTTGCGGGGCACCGAGTCCATGATCGCGTAGCCGACGGCCTCGGAGCCGGTGAAGGAGATGACCGGGAGGCGCTCGTCCTGGACGAGGGCGGGCATCTTCTCGTTCGGGACCGGGAGGATGCTCCAGGAGCCGGCGGGCAGCTCGGTCTCGGCCAGCAGCTCGCCGAGGACCAGGCCGGACAGCGGGGTGGCGGGGGCCGGCTTGAGGATGATGGGCGCCCCGGCGGCGATCGCGGGGGCGATCTTGTGGGCGCACAGGTTGAGGGGGAAGTTGAACGGCGCGATGCCGAGGACGACGCCCTTGGGGAAGCGGCGGGTGAGGGCCAGACGGCCCTGGCCGCCGGCGTCGGTGTCCAGGCGCTGGGCCTCGCCGCCGTTGAAGCGGCGGGCCTCCTCGGCGGCGAAGCGGAACACGGAGACGGCGCGGCCGACCTCGCCGCGGGCCCACTTGACCGGCTTGCCGTTCTCGGCGGAGATCAGGCGGGCGATCTCCTCGGTGCGCTCCGTCAGACGGCGGCTGACGTGGTCGAGGGCGGCGGCGCGGACGTGGGCGGGGGTCGCGGCGAACTCGTCCCGTACGGCGTACGCGGCGGCCACGGCCTCTTCCACCTGGGCGTCGGTGGGGAGGCTCACCGTGCCGACGGTGGCGCCGTCCCAGGGGGACGTGACGTCGAAGCCGGACTCGCCGGTGGCCTGGCGGCCGGCGAGCCAGAAGGCGTGGGTGGAAGTCATTGTCGAGTCCCGGCCCTTCCGCGTTGGGGGTGATGTTGTACGGGTGCGGGGTCCACGGTAGGGCGGGGCGGGGTGGACGGTGTTTGTCCGGGGTGTAGTGGTGGTCGGCGGGTGTTCGACGTGGTGGCCAGGTGGGGTCGGCCGTTACTCCGGTGCCGTCGCCTTCAGGGCCAGCCACAGCTCCATGCGTACGTCCGGGTCGTCCAGGGAGCGGCCGAGGATCTCCTCCACCCGGCGCATCCGGTAGCGCAGGGTGTGGCGGTGGACGCCGAGGTCGGCGGCGGCCGCGTCCCACTGGCCGTGGCGGGAGAGCCAGGCGCGCACGGAGGCGACCAGGTCGCCGCGGCCGGTGGCGTCGTGGTCGCGCAGCGCCCGCAGGAGGCCGTCGGCGAAGGCCCGCACCGCGTCGTCGGCGAGGAGCGGCAGGACCGAGCCGGCCGCCACGTGCTCGTGCTCCACGCAGACGCGACCGCGCCGGCGGGCCACCGACAGGGCCTGCTGGGCCTGCTTGTAGGCGGTGGCCGCGGCGATGGGACCGGAGGGGGCGGACAGGCCGATGACCAGGCTCTCCTCGTCGCCGCCCGCGCGGGGCTCGGCCGCCGGACGGGCGGCTTCCAGCGCCGCCGCGTGCTCGACGCAGGCCGCGACGGCCGCGCCGCCGTCGGTGGCCAGCACCACCAGCCGTTCGCCGTCGGGGACGACCAGCACCGCCTCGCCGGAGCGGGCCGCCGCGGTCTCCGCCACTTCGGCGAGCGCGCTGAGGGTGCCGAGGGTGCCGAGCGGGTCGCCGCCGGCGTCCGTGACCGGGTCGCCGGGGGCCGGTGCGGCCGTGGTGGCCCGGTTCCTGGCGGCCCCCGACTCGGCGACGATCATCCGGAACGGCGCGTCCAGCAGGCCGCCGTACAGGTCCCCGGCGACCGTGCGCGCGTGGTCGGGCTCGCCGGCCAGCAGCATGCGGAGCACGGCCGCGTCGATGCGGAGCCCGGCCTCGTGCAGGGAGCGGGAGCGTTCCGTGGTGAGGGTCAGCAGGGCGATGGCGGAGTGGACGGCGTACCGCTCGGCGGTGCCGAGGGCGGCGGCCGTGCCTACGGCGAGCGCGGAGCGGGGCCTGCGGGAGGTGCCCAGGGAGTGCAGCTCGACCCGGTCGGTGTTCTCGGTGTTCTCGGTGTTCTCGGCGTTGTCGGGGCCCCCGCCTCCGCCGACCACCGACGAGGCCGGTGCGGGGCGCTCCCGCAGCCGCTGCACGTCCGCCGTGAGCCGCGCCGCCCTGCGGCCCGCCCACTCCGGTGCGGCGGCGACGACGGCGCCCGAGGCGTCGTACAGCGCCGCCCAGCCGTCGACCTGGGCGGCGAGCACCCCCAGCAGGCCCTCCGGACCGTCGGTCAGGGTGCGCCGGGTCAGCTCGCGCTGGGCGGCGAAGCCCTCGGTGACCGCGCGGTACTGCTCGGCGGCGATGGCGGCGGAGACGGCCTTGCTGATGGCGAGGAAGGGGGTGCGGCGCGGCACCTCCAGGAGCGGCAGCCCTTCCTGCCGGGCCGCTCCCACCAGTGCCTCGGGGACGTGGTCGTAGTTGACCCCGACGGCGAATCCGAGGCCCACCACTCCGGCGCCCACCAGCCGTTTCACGTACCGGTGCATCGCCTCGGGGTCCTCGGCGTCCAACTGGAGGGCGGTGATCAGCAGCAGCTCCCCGCCCTCCATGTAGGGCACGGGGTCGGCGAGTTCGCTGACGTGGGCCCAGCGCACCGGCACGTCGAGGCGGTCCTCGCCGGCGCGCACGGTCAGCTTCAGCGCCGAGTGGTGGACGAGCGAGGCGAGCGTGGGAGGCATGGGGCCTGGGCCTTCGGGTCTGCGTCGGGGTGTGAGGCCGGCTGCGGGGCCGGCGGGGAATCTGTGATCTTTTGGCCGTCGCGTATGAACGACCTGTGTCGATTCTGCCTCACTGTACGGTCCCGGGTGCCCGCCCGGGCTCCGTACGGCTCACCCGCGCAGATCCACCAGCAGGGGCGGCGCGTGCTCCCCCTTGACGCTGGTCAGCGACAGCACCGCGTGCCCGGCCGGCACGGCGTGCGCCAGCTCGGAGGCCGACCAGCGCTCCCGCTCGACCTGGCGGACGGTCACCGCGTCCGTCGTCACCGCCTTGCCCGTCACGAGTTTGCGCACGGCGTGGAAGAACCGTGTCATCGGCTGGTCCGCGAAGACCGTGTGCTTGGCGACCTCCGTCGTCTCCACCCACTCGGTCCCCCAGGCCTGCGTGAACCGGCTGCCGTCCCAGGTGGAGACGCCGCAGAAGGCCATCCGGCAGCCCACCGCGCCGTAGAGCGGACCGTGCAACGCCTCGGGGACGTCGGCGACCGTGCGCAGGGCGAGCAGCACGCCCGCGTTCTGCGAGCGCAGCCGCTGGATACGACGCACCGACTCCGCGGTGACCGCGCCCGTCGCGTCGTCCAGGACCAGGCAGGCGAAGTGCTCGCGTCGGCCCTCCCGCACCACGGCGTGGAACTGGGCGAGGACGAGTCGGGTGATCAGCCGGGAGACCTCGTCGTGTCCCCGCTCGGGGATGTCGATCCGCACCCGCAGGGGGTGGTGGGCGACCGCACGCAGGGAGAACGACCGGCCCGGCCCGCCGCCGCCGAAGAAGTCGGCGAACGCCGGCCGGTTCAGCAGCGCCAGCCGGTCGGCCAGGACCCGGCCCGCGTCGCCGGGCGCCCCCGCCTGCCGCAGACGCACATCGAGTTCGCGGCGCATGACGTCGTTCCCGCTGTCGACCAGTGCCTGCCTCAGCCGGGTCAGTGCCGTCTCCTCGCCCGCCAGCAGCTCGTGCAGCTCCGGCAGCGACGGAAATCGGCCGTGCACCGACCGGAACGGACCCAGCAGCTGAGCCAACGCGGTGATGGCGCCCTCCGCGCCGACCGTGTCGACATCACCCACCAGGGCCTCGGCGAGGATCGCGGCCGCGTGGTCGGGGTCGGTGAGTTCGGCGTACGGATCGAGGTCGTGCACCGAGGAGGGGTCACCGATGCGCACGATCACGTCGAAGGCGCCGTCCTCGCCGACCGGCCTTCCGGGGGCGGACACCACGACGACGGCGCAGCTCCCGGCGAGCGCCTGCAGCGCGAGCGCCTCGGTCACCGGCTCGACAAGGGTGCGTGTCTTGCCGGACCCCGAGGGGCCGACGGCGAGCAGCGAGGTACCGAGCACGTCCGGGCAGAGCGCCGCCCCCGCGTCGTGGTACGGCAGCGGGGCGTACTCGGTGACCGACCAGCGGCCGATACGCACCTGTCCGGTCAGCAGATCGTGGCGGGCGGCCCGGCGCGGGAGGTCCCTGGCACCGGACGGGTGGGTCCAGGCCGCGGCGCCCTGGCGCAGGACGGTGGCACGGAAGGTGTCCAGCGTGGCGTCGCGCCGGGCGGCGGCGAAGGCGCGCTCGACGCGCGCGCAGTCGACGTCGTTCATGCCGCCGCGGACCACCTCGCCGGTGAGCAGTTCCGCGGCCTCGTGCTGTCCGCTGTCGCGGAGCGCGGGCCAGCGGGAACGGGGGCGCGCGGGCTGCGCGGCCACGGGCGCGGCATCGGTCCGGCCTGCGGCCAGCAGGGTCCGCGCATAGGGCAGCCAGCCGCCGAGGCGGGCGAACGGCCACACCACGAGCAGGGTGACGACCGCGTACAGCGTGTTCGTGTACAGACGAGATGCCATCAGGTCGTAGCCGTCGGTGACCAGCACGGTGAGGGAGAGCAGCGGGTCGATGAGGGGCAGGGCGGGCAACCCGGCGAAGGAGAAGACGAAGCCGAGGACGACGAGGGCGAGAAGCGCAGCGACCAGGGCGCGGACGGGCTGGGGCCGGTTCACCACGTAGTACGTGATGATGGCGCGCCAGCTGCCGAGCACGCCCACCATCAGGACGAGCACGCCGAAGAGGAGCCCTCCGTAGATCACCCGGGCGTGCTCCCCCGGCGACACCGTCCAGCCGTCGACCTGCGCCTTGGCGTCCGCGACCGTGCCGCCCCACCACCAGTCGTCCGGCGTGAGCAGGCGCAGCGGGGCCAGCGGGTACGTCGTGACACCCTGCTGCCACAGCGACCAGGCCAGCATCCCCAGCAGGAGCGGGACCAGCATGCCGGCGACCGTCACCGGAGCGATGCGTTCCGACGTGCTCCTGGGCGGTCGGTAGCCGTACCGCCAGATCCCTGGACGGGCCTTCGGCCTTTCCTCGTCGAGCCACGCGGCAACGGGAGCCGCGGGCCCGGGAGCCCGCTCGGGCGCGGGGGGCGCACCCGGCGCCCGTGTGGGCCGCGGCGGCACCGTGGGCGGCACCGCGGGCACCTCCGAAGGCCCCGCCGGGCGCGGCACAGGATGGGCATGTGTGCCCCGCGCGTCCCGGTTACCGTCGCCGTCCATCGCCCTTGCCCCCTGACCAGCCGCTCCGTCCACCATCAGCGAGCCAATCTAACGCCCCCGCAAGGGGAGTTCACCGCTTACGCGGCCGGGCCAGCGTCGACGTGTCCATATGTCGCCGTTTCCGACACCTGTCCATGTCGGACAACCGGTCGCGCGGACAACGCCCACATGGAGCATGCCCACCCCGCGGTGCCGGTCCTAGCCTGCGAGAAAAGAAGGCAAGCGTCCGTAAGATCCCGCGGATCCCGCAGGCACACCAGGCCCGCGAATCCGGCACGACCCCAGGAGCCCCCCATGACCGCACTTCCGCAGGAGCGCCGCGTCGTCACCGCCATTCCCGGCCCGAAGTCGCAGGAGCTGCAGGCCCGCCGTACGGCCGTGGTCGCGCAGGGTGTGGGCTCCACGCTGCCCGTCTTCGTCGCGCGCGCCGGCGGCGGTGTCATCGAGGACGTCGACGGCAACCGTCTGATCGACTTCGGTTCCGGCATCGCGGTGACCTCCGTCGGCGCCAGTGCCGAGGCCGTCGTGCGCAAGGCGTCCGCGCAGCTCGCCGACTTCACCCACACCTGTTTCATGGTGACGCCGTACGAGGGCTACGTCGCCGTCGCCGAGGCGCTGGCCGAGCTGACGCCGGGCGACCACGCGAAGAAGTCGGCCCTGTTCAACAGCGGTGCCGAGGCCGTGGAGAACGCCGTCAAGATCGCGCGTGCGTACACCAAGCGGCAGGCCGTGGTCGTCTTCGACCACGGGTACCACGGCCGGACCAACCTGACGATGGCGCTGACCGCGAAGAACATGCCGTACAAGCACGGCTTCGGCCCGTTCGCGCCCGAGGTGTACCGCGTGCCGGTCGCCTACGGCTACCGCTGGCCGACCGGTGTCCGAAACGCCGGTCCCGAGGCCGCCGCCCAGGCGATCGACCAGATCAGCAAGCAGGTCGGCGCCGAGAACGTGGCCGCGATCGTCATCGAGCCGGTGCTGGGCGAGGGCGGCTTCATCGAGCCGGCCAAGGGCTTCCTGCCCGCGATCAGCCAGTTCGCCAAGGACAACGGCATCGTCTTCGTCGCCGACGAGATCCAGTCCGGTTTCTGCCGCACCGGCCAGTGGTTCGCCTGCGAGGACGAGGGCATCGTCCCGGACCTGATCACGACGGCGAAGGGCATCGCGGGCGGTCTGCCGCTCTCCGCCGTCACCGGCCGCGCCGAGATCATGGACGCCGCGCACTCCGGCGGCCTCGGCGGCACCTACGGCGGCAACCCGGTGGCCTGCGCGGGCGCGCTCGGTGCCATCGAGACGATGAAGGAGCTGGACCTCAACGCCCGGGCGAGGGCCATCGAGGCGGTCATGAAGTCCCGCCTGGCCGCCATGGCCGAGAAGTTCGACGTGATCGGCGACGTCCGGGGCCGTGGCGCGATGATCGCGATCGAGCTGGTCAAGGACCGCGCCACCAAGGAGCCGGCCTCGGAGGCGACGGCCGCCCTCGCCAAGGCCTGCCACCAGGAGGGCCTGCTGGTCCTGACCTGCGGCACCTACGGCAACGTGCTGCGTTTCCTGCCCCCGCTGGTCATCGGCGAGGACCTGCTGAACGAGGGCCTCGACATCATCGAGCAGGCCTTCACCCGCATCTGAGGACGAGTGTCGAACGCGCATCTGAGCTGCGCCTCGCACGCCTGGCGGGGCGAGCGGCAGAGCGTGTGAAGAAGGTGTGCGGGGTGGATGTCAGGACGCCGATGACCCTGTCCTGGGCGCACCCCCTGCCGTAGGTTCTACGCAGATGAGAGATACACCCGCCCACAGGGGACTGTGGGCGGATCATCAGGACGAGGCTTCCCCGGCTTCGCCCTGGTCGTGCCTCGCGCACACAACCGGAGCCCTCGGGTTCCGGCTTCCTCACCGATCGGACGGTCGCCCGCCCCAAACCCCCCGGGGCGCGCGGCGTTCCGGTCAGAACGGCCGCCTCGGCACTCGGGTCGGTGGTTCACCGAAGGGCCGGCACACTCCCCCCCTTGTGCCGGCCCTTCGGTGTGTCACCCCCCGGATTCCCCTCGGGACCCCTCGCGCGGTTCCTCCCCGGCGATCCGGGCGAGCAGGGCGCGGGCCTCACCGGTGCGCAGATGGGCCGGGTGCAGCTGCCGCTCGCAGTCGGCCAGCGCGCGTCGTACGGCGTCCTCCGCCTCGGCGCGGCGGCCCAGGCCGTCCAGGGCCTCGGCGGTGACCAGGTCCAGATACCCGCCGGCGTAGCGGGGCGGCTGCGGCAGGCTCCGGCGGAGCTCGGCCAGCGCCTCCTCGTGCCGGCCCTGTCCGTTCAGGCTGCGCGCCAGCGTGGCGTGCAGGACGCCGACGGCGGGTCCGTCCGCCCGGGGCAGGTTGCCGCGGGCGACGGCCTCCGCCTCCTCGTGGCGGGCCAGCCCGTACAGCACGGCGGCCAGGTGCCCCAGCGTGTTCACCTCCAGCCGCGCCACCGGGGCGCGGTAGGCGATCCGGGTCAGCTCGCCGAGGACGGCGAGCGCCTCGGTCTCCGCCTCCGCGTACCGCCGCAGTCCGGACAGGGCGACCACGCGGTTGCCGCGCGCGATCAGCCGCAGCATCTGCGGGTTGAGGCCGACCGGCTCCAGTTCCGCGATCAGGGTGTCCAGCTCGTCCAGTGCCTCGGCCATCCGGCCGTGCATGACGGCCGTACCGGTGGCCAGCACCCTCGCCTCCCAGTGCGGGGGACGTCTGCGCCAGGGGCGCCGCGGGAGCGCGGCCAGGGCCCGCGCCTCGGCCTCGACCTCCTCGTACCGGCCCTCCTTGGTCATGGTCCGCAGCCGGGTGAAGGTCTTCCCCCACTGGCTGTCCCGTGCCGTTCGTATGCTCGTCACGGGCGGTGAGACTACGCGACGGCGGGCCTGCGAAGCTGGGCGTCATGCCGGTCTCCGCCCCGCCCCGCGTCCTGCCCGCCCTCCTCGGGCTCCCCGTGCTCCTCTTCGCGCTGATCACCTGGCAGGTCGTCGCCGACGGCCCGTTGGTCGGGGTGGACGAGCGGCTGAGCCGGGCGCTCGTCCACCCGGACCGGTTCTCCGAGCTGCTGTCCGACCTCGGCAATGTGCAGGTGGCCGTGCCCGTCCTGGTCGTGGCGCTGGCGTATGCGGCCTGGCACGGGCGCGCCACGGGTGGGGACCGGTGGTGGCTGCCGCCCCTCGCGGGGGCCCTGGCGATGGTCCTGGTGCCGGCGCTGGTCGCCCCGTTGAAGGAGTGGACCGACCGCCCCGGCACCCCGGCGGTGCCGCCCGCGTCCGGCTACTACCCCTCGGGCCACACCGCCACCGCGGTCGTCGCGTACGGCGCGGCGACGCTGCTGCTGCTCGGGCGGCTGCGTGCGCCCGCCGTACGCCGGGGGCTGGTCGTGCTGGGCGCCCTGCTGGTGCTCGGCACCTCCTACGGGCTGGTGCGGCGGGGCTACCACTGGCCGCTGGACGTGGTGGCGAGCTGGTGCCTGGGGGCGGTGCTGCTGACCGGGGTCCGGCTGGTGGACCGCCGGACCCCGTGGGACGTCAGCCGAAGTACGCGTCGAAGTTCTTCTGGAACTCCCAGTTCGAGTAACGGTCCCAGTTGATCGACCACGTCATCAGGCCGCGCAGGGCGGGCCAGGTGCCGTGGGTCGCGTACGTCCCGCAGTCGGTCTTCCTGGTGAGGCAGTTGAGGGTCTTGGTGACCTCGGCCGGGGAGACGTGGCCGTTGCCCGCGTTGGTGGAGGCGGGCATGCCGATCGCGACCTGGTCCGGGCGCAGCGGCGGGAAGACGTTGTCGGCGTCGCCCGCGACGGGGAAGCCGGTGAGCAGCATGTCGGTCATGGCGATGTGGAAGTCGGCGCCGCCCATGGAGTGGTACTGGTTGTCGAGGCCCATGATCGGGCCGGAGTTGTAGTCCTGGACGTGCAGCAGGGTCAGGTCCTCGCGCAGCGCGTGGATCACGGGCAGGTAGGCCCCGGCCCGCGGGTCCTGGCCGCCCCACTTGCCGGTGCCGTAGTACTGGTAGCCGAGCTGGACGAAGAAGGTCTCGGGCGCCATGGTCAGCACGAAGCCCTCGCCGTACTTGGCCTTGAGGGTCTTCACGGCCGAGATGAGGTTGACGACGACGGGGGTCTTCGGGTTCTTGAAGTCGGTGTCGTCGGCGTTCAGGGAGAGCGAGTGGCCCTCGAAGTCGATGTCGAGGCCGTCCAGGCCGTACTCGTCGATGATCGCGGAGACGGAGCGGACGAACGCGTCGCGGGCGGCGGTGCTGGTGAGCTGCACCTGGCCGTTCTGGCCGCCGATGGAGATCAGCACCTTCTTGCCGGCCGCCTGCTTGGCCTTGACCGCGGCCTTGAACTCCGCGTCGCTCTCCACGTTCGGGCACTCGGTGACCGGGCAGCGCTCGAAGCGGATGTCCCCGGAGGTGACCGAGGTGGGCTCACCGAAGGCCAGGTCGATGACGTCCCAGCTGTCGGGCACGTCGGCCAGGCGCGTGTAGCCGGAGCCGTTGGCGAAGCCGGCGTGGAGGTAGCCGACCAGGGCGTGGGCCGGGAGGTCGGAGGAGCCACCGCCGTCGTCGGGGCGCTGGGCGGTGGTCGCGGTGACCGTGGCGGAGCGTGCCGACTCCCCCGCGTCGTTGACGGCGGCGACCTGGAAGGAGTACGCCGTCGAGGGGGTCAGTCCGGTCACGGTGGTGGACGTGCCGGTGACGATGCCGGCCCTGGCGCCGTCGCGGTAGACGGCGTACCCCGTCGCGCCCGGCACCGGTGACCAGGACAGGGCGACGCTGGAGGAGGTGACCGAGCCGGCCTTCAGGCCGTCGGGAGCCGCCGGGGGCTGGCCCGTCTCGCCGCCCGGTCCGGTGAGGGAGATGTCGTCGGCGTGGTAGGCGCCGGTGCCGTACCAGCCGTGGGTGTAGATGGTGACCTTGGTGGTCGACGGGCCGGTGCGGAAGGTGCTCGTCAGCCTTTGCCAGTCGGGGGCCGACTGGGCCCAGGTGGAGACGTCGGTGGTGCCGGTGCCGCTCGCGCCGAGGTAGACGTAGGTGCCCTGGACGTATCCGGAGAGCGTGTACTGCGCGTCCGGTTTCACGGACACCGTCTGTGCGCAGCGGGCGTTGTCGGCGCCGGCCGGGGTGGCCTTGAGGGCGGCCGTGCCGCCGTGCACCGGCGAGGTCACCGTGGTGCCCGCGGTACAGGTCCAGCCGTCGAGCGCGGACTCGAAGCCGCCGTTGCGGGCGAGGTCCGCGTCGGCCGCACGGGCGGCCGACGTGAGCGCGGTCAGGCCGGACGCGGCCAGGGCCGCGGCCGTGAGCAGGGTGACGAGGGGGCGACGGGCGAGCGGTCTGGCGGGTTCCACAAGTGCGTGTTCCACATGTGCGCGTTCCACAAGTGCCTCCGGACATGGGGGAGATGGGGAGGGTGGAGCGCGCCCAATTTGGTCCAGACCAATTCTGTTGTCAACCCCTTGAGCACCTCACCGCCCGTTACCCTCCTCCACCGCGAGGGCCGCCGCCGCCTCGTGCATCGCCAGCTCCAGGAGCGAGGGGTCGGTGAGGGTGCCGGTCCCGTCCGGCGGGATCAGCCAGCGGGTGCCTCCGCACGACAGTCCGCCGGGGTGCGGCACCACGATCCAGGTGCCGAGCCCGGCGGTCCGGATGCCGGTGCCGACCCAGCGGGCCGCCGTGCCGGCCGGGACGAAGAAGCCCGTGCGCGCGTCGCCGAAGTCGGCGAGGACCGGGCCGGGCTGGTCCAGGACGCGGGAGAGCACGTCCAGGGTCGGATAGCCGAGCCTGCTCGGCAGGATGAGCACGTCCCAGGCCTTGCCGGCGGGCAGCAGAGCGACGCCCGAGGGGTCGCGCTCCCAGTCCCGGCGGCAGGACTCGGGATCCGGTGCGACGGATGCCAGCCACGCGACCGCCGTCTTCACACCAGGCATGTGAAACCTCCCTTTCACGCGTCGACGCGGGGTGCGTCACGAGGGAGAGGGAGGTCTGCCCGCGGCATTACGCGGGTTGCCGTGACCCGTTGGAGTGAACCGGGTCGTCGGCCCGCCCACCGGGGCGGCTCAGCTGTCGAAACCGAGGCCCAGCCGGTCCATGGTCCGCAGCCACAGGTTGCGCCGGCCGTCGTGCGCGTCCGCGCGGGCCAGCGACCATTTGGTGAGCGCGATGCCGGTCCAGGCGAAGGGCTCGGGCGGGAACGGCAGCGGCTTCCTGCGCACCATCTCCAGTTCCGTGCGCTCGGTGCGCTCCCCCGCCAGCAGGTCGAGCATCACCTCGGCGCCGAACCGGGTGGCGCCGACGCCGAGACCGGTGTAGCCGGCCGCGTAGGCGACCCTGCCCCGGTGCGCGGTGCCGAAGAAGGCCGAGAAGCGCGAGCAGGTGTCGATGGCGCCGCCCCAGGCGTGGGTGAAACGGACGCCCTCCAACTGCGGGAAGCAGGTGAAGAAGTGCCCGGCGAGCCTGGCGTAGGTCTCGGGACGGTCGTCGTACTCGGCGCGCACCCGGCCGCCGTACGGGTAGACCGCGTCGTAGCCGCCCCACAGGATCCGGTGGTCGGCCGAGAGGCGGAAGTAGTGGAACTGGTTGGCGCTGTCCCCGAGGCCCTGCCGGTTCCGCCAGCCGATGGAGGCGAGCTGCGCGGCGCTGAGCGGCTCGGTCATCAGGGCGTAGTCGTAGACCGGGACGGTGTACGCGCGGACCCGGCGGACGAGGTTCGGGAAGACGTTCGTGCCGAGCGCGACCGTGCGGGCGCGGACCTGGCCGTACGGGGTGCGTACGGCCATGCCGGAGCCGTACGGCACGAGGGTGAGCGCGGGGGTGTGCTCGTGCACGCGGACACCGAGGGCGAGGCAGGCGCGCTTGAGGCCCCAGGCCAGCTTGGCGGGGTTGACCATCGCCACGCCGCGCCGGTCCCACAGGCCGGCCCGGAAGGTAGGGGAGTCGACCTGCTCCCGTACGGCCCCGGCGTCCAGGTACTCGATGCCCTCGGCGAGGCCCTTGGCGCGGAGTTCCCCGTACCAGTCGGCGAGTTCGCGGGCCTGGTAGGGCTCGGTGGCGACGTCGATCTCGCCGGTGCGCTCGAAGTCGCAGTCGAGGCCGTGGCGGGCGACCGCCTCCTCGATGGCGTCGAGGTTGCGGGCGCCCAGCTGCTCCAGCCGGTGGATCTCCTGCGGCCAGCGGGTGAGGCCGTTGGCCAGACCGTGGGTGAGGGAGGCGGCGCAGAACCCGCCGTTGCGGCCGGAGGCGGCCCATCCCACCTCGCGGCCCTCCAGCAGCACCACGTCCCGCCCCGGGTCCCGCTCCTTGGCGATCAGCGCGGTCCACAGTCCGCTGTAGCCGCCGCCGACCACCAGCAGGTCGCAGGTCTCGGCGCCGGTGAGGGCGGGCTCGGGGCGGGGGCGGCCGGGGTCGTCCAGCCAGTACGGGACCGGCTGGGCGTCGGAAAGGGATTTCGTCCAGTCGTTGCTGCGGCTCATGGCGCTGGGGGCCATGATTTCAACTCCCTACGAATACAACCGGTGTGCCTCATGCCGTGCGGCGGTTTCGGCGGTTGCCGATGACCATGGAGACCAGGACGAACAGTACGGCGACGACGAACATGGCCGTACCGATGACATTGATCTGGACGGGGGTTCCGCGCTGGGCCGATCCCCAGACGAACATGGGGAACGTGACGGTGGAACCCGCGTTGAAATTGGTGATGATGAAATCGTCGAAGGACAGCGCGAAGGCGAGCAGCGCGCCGGCCGCGATACCGGGGGCGGCGATGGGCAGGGTGACCCGGACGAAGGTCTGGAAGGGGCCGGCGTACAGGTCCTGCGCCGCCTGCTCCAGCCTCGGGTCCATCGACATCACGCGCGCCTTGACGGCCGTCACGACGAAGCTGAGGCAGAACGTGATGTGGGCGATCAGGATCGTCCAGAAGCCCAGCCGGGCACCCATGTTGAGGAAGAGGGTGAGCAGCGAGGCGGCCATCACGACCTCGGGCATCGCCATCGGCAGGAAGATCAGCGAGTTGATCGTGCCCCGGGCGCGGAAGCGGTAGCGGACCAGCGCGAAGGCGATCGCGGTGCCGAGCGCGGTGGCGCCGAGCGTCGCCCAGAGGGCGATCTGGAGGCTGAGCGAGAGGGAACCGCACAGCCCGGCGACCCCGCACGGATCCTTCCAGGCGTCCGTGGAGAACTGCTGCCACTCGTAATTGAAGCGCCCGTTCGGCTTGTTGAAGGAGAACACCGTGACGACGACGTTGGGCAGCAGCAGATAAGCGAGTGTCAGCAGTCCGGCAATGACGACCAGATGGCGCTTGAGCCAGTTCACCGGCGAAGGGGAGAAGGCCATTTAAACCAGATCCTCCGTCCCGGACCTGCGGATGTAGAAGGTGACCATGGCGAGGATCGCCGCCATGAGGAGGAAGGAGAGCGCCGCCGCCGTCGGATAGTCCAGCACCCTGAGGAACTGGGACTGGATCACGTTTCCGATCATTCCGGTGTCGGCCGAGCCCAGCAGGGAGGCGTTGACGTAATCGCCGGTGGCCGGGATGAAGGTGAGCAGGGTGCCGGAGACGACGCCCGGCATCGACAACGGGAAGGTGACCTTGCGGAAGACCGTGGAGGGCTTCGCGTACAGGTCCCCCGCCGCCTCGTGCAGCCGGCCGTCGATGCGCTCCAGGGAGGTGTAGAGCGGCAGGATCATGAAGGGCAGGAAGTTGTACGTCAGACCGCAGACCACGGCGAGCGGGGTGGCCAGCACGCGGTCGCCGGAGGTCCAGCCCAGCCAGCCGGTCACGTCCAGGACGTGCAGCGTGTTCAGGGCGCCGACCACCGGGCCGCCGTCCGCGAGGATCGTCTTCCAGGCCAGGGTGCGGATCAGGAAGCTGGTGAAGAACGGCGCGATCACCAGGATCATGATCAGGTTCCGCCAGCGTCCCGCGCGGAAGGCGATGAGGTAGGCGAGCGGGTAGCCCAGCAGCAGGCACAGCACGGTCGCGGAGGCGGCGTAGGCGACCGAGCGCAGGAACTGCGGCCAGTACTCGGACACCGCGTCCCAGTAGGTCACGAAGTGCCAGGTGACCTTGTAGCCCTCCTCCAGCGAGCCCGTCTGCACGGACGTGGAGGCCTGGTAGACCATCGGCGCCACGAAGAAGACGACCAGCCACAGGACGCCGGGCAGGAGCAGCCAGTACGGCGTCCAGCGGCCGCGTGTGCGCGGGGGCCTCTTGTCGGGCGCGGTCGGGGTCAGCGGTGGTGGCGCCTCGGTGAGGGTGGACATCAGGCGGCCTCGCCCTCGGCGACACCCGCGTCGATGTCCTGTGCGGCGTCGAGCCCGAAGGTGTGCGCCGGGTTCCAGTGCAGGACGACCTCGGCGCCGGGTGCGAGGCGGGCGTCGCGGTCGATGTTCTGGACGTAGACCTCGAACTCGGGGCAGGCGGCGCAGTCCACGACGTACTGGGTGGAGACGCCGATGAAACTGGTGTTGCTGATCCTGCCGGTGATGCGGTTGCGGCCCTCGGGGACGGAGCCGGCGTCGTCCGCGTGGGTGAGGCTGATCTTCTCGGGGCGGACACCGACCAGGACCGTGCCGCCCGCCTTCGCGGGGGCGGAACATCGGGCGCCCGGCAGGACGAGCTTGTCGCCGGCCGCCCTCACGACGACGTCGTCGCCGCTGCGGGTGTCGACCTCGGCCTCGATGAGGTTGGAGGTGCCGAGGAAGTTGGCGGTGAACGTGGTGCGCGGGTTCTCGTACAGGTCGGCGGGGGTGCCCAGTTGCTCGACCCGGCCCGCGTTCATCACGGCGACCTGGTCGGCCATCGTCATGGCCTCCTCCTGGTCGTGGGTGACGTGCACGAAGGTGATGCCGACCTCGGTCTGGATGCGCTTGAGCTCCAGCTGCATCTGGCGGCGCAGCTTGAGGTCGAGGGCGCCGAGGGGTTCGTCGAGGAGCAGCACCTTGGGGTGGTTGATCAGGGCGCGGGCGACCGCGACGCGCTGCTGCTGTCCGCCGGAGAGCTGGTGCGGCTTCCTGCGCGCCTGCTCGCCGAGCTGCACCAGGTCCAGCATCTCCCCGACCTGCTTCTTCACGCTCTTGATGCCGCGCCGGCGCAGCCCGAAGGCGACGTTCTCGTAGATGTCGAGGTGCGGGAAGAGGGCGTAGGACTGGAAGACCGTGTTGACCGGCCGTTTGTACGGCGGCAGCGCGGTCACGTCCTGGTCGCCGAGGTGGACGGTGCCGCCGCTCGGTTCCTCCAGTCCGGCGATCATGCGCAGGGTGGTGGTCTTGCCGCATCCGGAGGCGCCGAGCAGGGCGAAGAAGGAGCCCTGGGGCACGGTCAGGTCGAGCGGGTGCACGGCGGTGAAGGAGCCGTAGGTCTTGGTGATGCCGGTCAGCCGGACGTCGCCGCCGCCGTCGGTCGCGGCCGTCTGGTTCTTCGTCGAGTTGGTCGTCATCGTCGTCACGCCCCGGTGAGCTTCGCGAACTTCTCTTCGTATGCCGTCTCTTCCTTCGCGCTCAGGGAGCGGAAGGAGTGCGACTTGGCCTGCATGGCCTTGTCGGGAATGATCAGCGGGTTGTTCGCCGCGTCCTCGTCGAGCTTCGCCAGGTCGTCCTTCACGCCGTCGACCGGGCAGACGAAGTTGATGTAGGCGGCGAGTTCCGCGGCCGGGCCCGGTTCGTAGTAGTAGTCGATGAGCCGCTCGGCGTTGGTCTTGTGCCGCGCCTTGTTGGGGATCAGCATGTTGTCGCTCGACGTGACGTAGCCGCTGTCCGGGATCACGAAGTCGATGTCCGGGTTGTCCGCCTTGAGCTGGACCACGTCACCGGCCCAGGCCAGACAGGCCGCGAAGTCGCCCTTGCTGAGGTCGGAGGTGTAGTCGTTGCCGGTGAAGCGGCGTATCTGACCGCGGTCGACGCCCTTCTGGAGCCGGGCGATCGCGGCGTCGTAGTCGTCGTCGGCGAAGCGGGCCGGGTCCTTGCCCATGTCGAGCAGCGTCATGCCCATGGTGTCGCGCATCTCGGTGAGGAAGCCGACCCGGCCCTTGAGCCGCGGGTTGTCGAGCAGGTCGGATACCGTCCTGACCTCGATGCCGTCCAGCGCCTTCTTGTTGTAGGCGATGACGGTCGAGATGCCCTGCCACGGGTAGGAGTAGGCCCGGCCGGGGTCCCAGTCGGGGCTGCGGAACTGGGGCGACAGGTTGGCGAAGGCGTGCGGCAGGTTGGCCGGGTCCAGTTTCTGGACCCAGCCGAGCCGGATCAGGCGGGCGGCCAGCCAGTCGGTGAGGACGATGATGTCGCGGCCGGTCTCCTGGCCCGCGGCGAGCTGCGGCTGGATCTTGCCGAAGAACTCGCTGTTGTCGTTGATGTCCTCGGTATAGGTGACCTTGACGCCGGTGCGCTCGGTGAACGCCTCCAGCGTGGGATGCCGGCGGCCGCTCCCGTCCACGTCCATGTACTCGGTCCAGTTGGAGAAGCGGACCTGCTTCTCCGCCTTGGAGTGGTCCTCGGCGGAGACGCCGCCCTCGGTCTTGCCGGCCGCCGGGATGCCGCAGCCGCTCAGCAGGCCGAGGCCGCCGACCGCGAGCGCGCCGCCCGTGGAGGCGCGCAGCAGCGAACGGCGGGTGAGGGCGGCCCTGCCGCTCCTGAGACTGCGCCGCACGGCGGCCGCTCGGGCCGGGGACAGGCGGTCTGGCTCGTACTGCTCCATGCGCGTGGTTGCCCTTTCGGGTGGGTCGGCCGTGGTCGGCGGCCTGGCGTGATGGCTGTCGGTCCTACCGGTCCCCGAAGACGGTGCGGTGCCAGTCCTTGGCCGCCACCGCGGTGTTGTCGAACATGACGTGCTTGACCTGCGTGTACTCCTCGAAGGAGTAGGCGGACATGTCCTTGCCGAAGCCGGACGCCTTGTACCCGCCGTGCGGCATCTCGCTGATGATCGGGATGTGGTCGTTGATCCACACGCAGCCCGCCTTGATCTCGCGGGTGGCGCGGTTCGCGCGGTACACGTCCCGGCTCCAGGCGGAGGCGGCGAGCCCGTACGGCGTGTCGTTGGCCAGCCGGATGCCCTCCTCGTCGGTGTCGAAGGGCAGGACCACCAGGACGGGGCCGAAGATCTCCGCCTGGACGACCTCGCTGTCCTGGGCGGCGTCGGCGATCAGGGTGGGCCAGTAGTAGGCGCCGTCCTCGAGGTCGCCCCGCGGTGCCTCGCCGCCGCACACCACGCGCGCGTAGGAGCGGGCCCGGTCGACGAAGGCGGCGACGCGGTCGCGCTGGACGTGGCTGACCAGTGGGCCGAGGTCGGTGCCGGGGGCGAAGGGGTCGCCGACGCGGACGGTGTCCATGAGGGCGGCGGTCCTCTCGACGAACGCCTCGTACAGGGGCCGCTGCACGTACGCGCGCGTGGCGGCCGTGCAGTCCTGGCCGGTGTTGATGAGCGCGCCCGCGACCGCGCCGTTGACGGCGGCGTCCAGGTCGGCGTCGTCGAAGACCAGGAAGGGGGCCTTGCCGCCCAGCTCCAGGTGGAGGCGCTTGACGGTGGCGGTGGCGACCTCGGCGACCCGCTTGCCCACGGCGGTGGAGCCGGTGAAGGAGGTCATGGCGACGTCGGGGTGGGCGACGAGGTGCTCGCCGGCCTCGCCTCCGGTGCCGCTGACGATGTTGATCACGCCGTCCGGGATACCGGCCTCGGTCGCCGCCCGGGCGAACATCAGGGAGGTGAGCGGGGTGATCTCGGCGGGCTTGAGCACGATGGTGTTGCCCGCGGCGATCGCCGGGAGGATCTTCCAGGCCGCCATCTGGAGCGGGTAGTTCCACGGCGCGATCGACCCGACCACGCCGATCGGCTCGCGCCGCACGTACGAGGTGTGGTCGCCGGAGTACTCCCCCGCCGACTGGCCCTGGAGGTGCCGGGCGGCTCCGGCGAAGAAGGCCACGTTGTCGACCGTGCCCGGCACGTCGAACTCGCGGGTCAGCTTCAGCGGCTTGCCGCACTGCAGGGATTCCGCGCGGGCGAAGTCCTCGGCGCGGTCGGCGAGGACGGCGGCGAACCGGTGCAGGGCCTCGGAGCGCTCGCCCGGGGTGGCGCCGGACCAGCCGGGGAACGCCTCCCGCGCGGCGGCGACGGCCGCGTCGACGTCGTCGGGGCCGGCCGTCTCGTAGGTGAGGACGTCCGCGCCGGTCGCCGGGTCGACGACGGTGTGCGTCCGTCCGGAGGTGCCCTTCGTCAGACGGCCCGCGATGTACTGGGCCCCGTCCGCGAAGCGGTCCTGGGCCGGGAATCGGTCCGGGGTGGCGCTGCCCGGGTTGTGCATATCGGCTCTCCTCGGTCTCCCCGTGGCGGGGGCCGGCGTGGCTCAGGCTCGATGTGAGTGCCGATCCTGACAGAGCACTAGGCCTCCAACAAGTGATTCCGTTGTTGCCATTTGGTTACGCGACGGAATCTGTCGACCAGGTGTCGAGTCGCCACGGAAAAGGCCGGACGGAGTG
Organism: Streptomyces violaceorubidus; assembly: GCF_000717995.1. Classification (GTDB taxonomy): domain Bacteria; phylum Actinomycetota; class Actinomycetes; order Streptomycetales; family Streptomycetaceae; genus Streptomyces; species Streptomyces violaceorubidus. Next base: position 195,504 of record NZ_JODM01000025.1, on the reverse strand, counting down.
TCAGTGGCGCGTGCCACACTCGCGTGCATGGAGAAGATCACGGGGGCCCACCGGAGCGCGGTGGAGGGCATCACCAGCCGGGAAGCGCTGGTCGCGAGGGTCCGGGCGGGCGCGCGGATCAAGTACCTGTGCTTCTGGGGGCACCGGCCGCTCCCGGGCGGCGGGCTCGGGCCGGGCTGTCTGAGCCAGTGGTGGCCGTCGCCGTTCACCGTGGCCGGGGTGGAGTACGCGACGGCCGAGCACTGGATGATGGCGGGCAAGGCCCGGCTCTTCGAGGACGCGGAGGCCGAGCGCCGGGTGCTGGCGGCCGCTCACCCCGCGGAGGCGAAGAAGGCGGGCCGGCTCGTGCGCGGTTTCGACGAGGCGGTGTGGGAGCGGGAGCGGTTCCGGATCGTGGTGGAGGGCAGCGTCCACAAGTTCGCCTCGGACCCGGCGCTGCGGGCGTTCCTGCTGGGCACGGGCGAGCGGGTGCTGGTGGAGGCGAGCCCCGTGGACCGGGTGTGGGGCATCGGCCTGGCCGCGGACGACGAGGCGGCGCGGGACCCCGAGCGCTGGCGGGGGCCGAACCTGCTGGGCTTCGCGCTGATGGCGGCCCGGGAGCGGCTGCGCTCGGGCGACTGACGAAGCGGGGCGCGGTGGAGGGGAGGGGGCATGACCGAGGGGCGACCCCGGGCCGCCCCCCCCCTGTCGATACCTGTCGATACCTGCCGCCCCCCGCCGACGTCCGCCGACGCCTGCCGAAGTCTGCCGGCGCCTGGCTCAGGCGATGCTCATCAGGCTCGCGAAGGCGAGGAAGCCGAGCAGCGGCAGGATCACGGTGGCCGTGATGCCGAGCACGAGACCGGCGGTCGCGGAGCCCTTGTTGGTGGCCTCGCCCCGGGTGGCCTTGCCCCGGCCGATCGCGCCGAAGATGATCCCGAGGATGCCCAGGATCACGCCGAAGAACCACAGGAAGAAGGTCAGGCTGCACACCACGCCGATGATGCCCAGCACCAGCCCCGTGGTCCCCATGCCGTTGCTCGGCTGCATCGGCATGCCGTAGCCGGGCCCCTGCGGATAGCCCACCGGCGGGGCGGCCGGGTACGCGGCCCCCTGGTTCGGATAGCCGTACCCGGGCGCGGACTGCGGGTACGCGTAGCCCCCCGCGGGCGGCTGCCCCGGCTGCGGCGGCGGCCCGAAGTCCCCGGGTCCGGGATTGGAGTACGACATGAACTGCTCTCCCCTCGTTGGCGCTTGACATCGTAGAGGCAACCCTGCGGGGACGAGCTCAGCTTTCCGCGGTGACGGAGACCTGCGCGGGGCGCGGGGACCCGTAGGAGGGGTCGTCGTAGTCCGAGTCCTCGTTGATGGCGGCGGTGATCCCGATGGCGAGCAGCACGATCACGGCGACGCCGAGGACGATGCCGATGATGCCCATGACGAATCCGGCCTGTGCCTGACCGTGGTTGGTGGCCAGGCCGCTCTCCGCCTTGCGGCGGCCCTTGATCCCGAAGACCACGGCGAGGACGCCGAGCACCAGGGAGACGACGCCGTACAGGCAGAAGAGCGCGCAGGCGAGGATGCCCAGCACCATCGAGGCGGTACCGAGCCCGTTCTGCGGGGGCATCTGCATGCCGGGCCAGCCGTAGCCCTGGCCGTACCCGGGATAGCCGTACCCGCCCGGGACACCGGCGCCACCGGGGGCGAGGGGCGGAGGGGGCACCGCGGAGTCGGGGCCGGGGAACCCGGCGCCGGGCATCGAGGTGACCGTGGCCTGGTCGTGCACGCAGGGCGGCGGCTGCCAGGGGGGCGGCACGTCGGAGGCGGGCGGCTGGGACGGCCGGGGCGGCTGCCCGGCACCGGCGCCCTTGTCCAGGGACGGCCCGCTCTCCGGGGGTGCCCAGGGGTCGTGGGCGCCGGAAGGTTCCCCGTCCGGCCGTATCGCGTCCGTCATGTGCTGTCCCCCCGGGTCGTTCGTGCCCGCCATGCTACGGTCCCGGGCCGCCGGGCGTGAGACCGGCCTACGATGATCCCCGAACGACCGATCAGCCGATCACCCGTGCCCCGCCGCCGCCCCGCGGCCCGGGACACCGCCCCGGGGAGGAACCCTTGACCGAGCACCTCGTCGACCCCGACGTCCCACGCGACCTGCACGCCTTCATCGCCGGACTGCCGAAGGCCGAACTGCACGTCCACCACGTCGGCTCCGCCTCCCCGCGCATCGTCTCCGAACTGGCCGCGCGCCACCCCGACTCCAAGGTCCCCAGCGATCCCGAGGCCCTGGCCGACTACTTCACGTTCACGGACTTCGCGCACTTCATCGATGTGTACCTGTCCGTGGTCGACCTGATCCGCACCCCGGAGGACGTCCGGCTGCTGACCTACGAGGTGGCCCGGGACATGGCCCGGCAGCAGGTGCGGTACGCCGAGCTGACCATCACGCCGTTCTCCTCCACCCGGCGCGGCATCGACGAGGGCGCCTTCATGGACGCGATCGAGGACGCCCGCAAGGCGGCCGAGGCCGAGTTCGGGACCGTACTGCGCTGGTGCTTCGACATCCCGGGGGAGGCCGGTCTGGAGTCCGCCGAGGAGACGGCGCGGCTCGCCACCGACGACCGGCTGCGCCCGGAGGGCCTGGTCTCCTTCGGGCTCGGCGGACCCGAGATCGGGGTGGCCCGCCCGCAGTTCAAGCCGTACTTCGACCGGGCGATCGCCGCGGGCCTGCACTCGGTGCCGCACGCGGGCGAGACGACCGGCCCGCAGACCGTGTGGGACGCCCTCACCGACCTGCGCGCCGAACGCATCGGCCACGGCACCAGCTCCGCGCGGGACCCGGAGCTCCTCGCCCACCTCGCCGAGCGGCGCATCCCGCTGGAGGTGTGCCCCACCTCGAACATCGCCACCCGCGCGGTGCGCACCCTGGACGAGCACCCGATCAAGGAGTTCGCCCGCGCCGGTGTGCTGGTGACGATCAACTCCGACGACCCGCCGATGTTCGGCACCGACCTCAACAACGAGTACGCCGTGGCCGCCCGGCTCCTCGGCCTCGACGAGCGCGGCCTGGCCGACCTGGCGAAGAACGGGGTCGAGGCCTCCTTCCTCGACGCGCCGGGCAAGGCACGCCTCGCCGACGAGATCGACACGTACACCGCCCGCTGGCTCGCCTCCTGAGAGTTGCCCCCACCATGCCCACCCCGCGCCCCCTGACCGCAGTCGCCCACCGCGGCGACCCCTACCGGCACCGCGAGAACACGATCGCCTCGCTGCGTTCCGCCCTGGAGCGCGGCGCGGACGCGGTCGAGACCGATGTGCGTCTCACCCGGGACGGCGTGCCGGTGCTGCTGCACGACGAGACGCTGAAGCGGCTGTGGGGGCACGACCGGCCGCTGCGCTCCCTGTCGGCCGAGGAGGTGCGAGGGCTGACCGGGGGCCGGGTGCCGACGCTCGCGGAGGCCCTGGCGGCCACCGACGGCAGCCGGCTGATGCTGGACCTGCCGGGCGGGCCCGGCGAGCGGGCCGTGCGGCGCATCGTGGACGTGGTCCGCGAGTGCGGGGCACGGGACCGGGTGTACTACACGGCGGGCGCCGCCGCCATGCTCGCCGTGCGGGCCGCCGACCCGGCCGCCGAGATCGCCATGACCTGGACCACGGCCGCCCCGCCCCGGCCCGCGCTGCTGGCGGCGGTGCGTCCGCGGTGGCTCAACTACCGCTTCGGGCTGGTCCACCGGGCCCTGGCCGACCGCGTCCACGCCGACGGACTCCTGCTGTCCGTGTGGACCCCGGACACCCGCCGCTCCATGCGCCGCCTGCGTGCCCTGGGCGTCGACTCGATGACCACCAACCGCGTCGACGTGCTGTGCGCGCTGCGCGACGCCACCGCGACCGCTGCGGTCCCGTAAGGGGCGACCCGCACAACTCCCGCTCTTCATGGGGGCGTTCCCCGAGCCCTGTCGGGGGGTGGGCACCCTACCTCACAGACGATCCACCACGGGACGCGGCGCACAAGGATGATCACGATCCTTCCACCGCAACCGCCTTCGCCTGGAGTAGTCGATGCGTGCCCGTACCCATGCGGTTCTCGCCGCCTCAGTCGTCCTCGCCCTGGCCGCCGGCCCGCTGGCGGCCCCCGCCTTCGCCGCGCCGCCCGCCCCCGCCTCCAACTCCACCGATCGGCGGGGACCGGACGAGGAAGCGCTGCGCGCCGCCATCGCGGGACTGCCGAACCGGTACGCCACCGCCTCGCTCGTACGGGTCGGCACCCCCGGCGGCGACTGGCACGGCAGCGCGGGGGTGCGCGACCTGGCCAGTGCCCGGCCGGCCCACCCCGACGCCCGCTTCCGGGCCGGTTCGATCACGAAGGTCGTCACCGCGGCCACCGTCCTGCGCCTCGCCGCCCAGGACGAGATCGACCTGGACGCGCCCGTCCAGGGCTATCTCCCGGACCTGTTCACGCCGGACTTCGAGCAGCCGATCAGCGTGCGCCACCTGCTGAACCACACCAGCGGCATCAAGCCGGGCGACGGCCTCGGCGACGACTTCGCTCAGGCGTACGCGCACCGGTACGAGACCCTCACCCCGCAGCGGGTCGCGGCGTCGGCGATCGCCAAGGGCCCGGAGGACTTCGTCCCGGGGACGCGCCAGCAGTACCTGAACATCAACTACACGATCCTCGGCCTGCTGATCGAGAAGGTCACGGGACGCTCGTACGCCTCGGAGGCCGCACGTCTCGTCCTGCGCCCGGCCGGCATGCACCACACGTACTTCCCGGGCACCGGTCCCCGCATCCGGGGCCCGCACAACCGGGGCTATCAGGCGGTGGAGCGGCCGGACGGCACGACGAGGCTGGTCGACGTGACCGAGTGGAACCAGGCGGACCGCTGGGCGGCGGGCGACATGATCTCCACCACCGGCGACCTGGAGAGGCTGCTCACAAAGCTGTTCCGGGGAGAGATCGTGCCGCAGCCCGAGCTGGAGGAGATGTTCACGACTCCGGCGGGCGTCCCGGACGCGACCCTGAGCGCCGGGCTGGAGTACCAGGAGGCCGACGGCCAGGTCTTCTGGGGCAAGTCGGGGGCGCGCTACGGCTACAGCGCCTTCATCGGCGGCACCCGCGACCTGCGTCGCACCCTGGTCTACTCGGTCAACTCCACCGACGCCAAGAGCACCGCGCGCAATCCGGTCGCCGACGCGATCACCGCGGCCGCGCTTCGGTAGCCCCCGTCACCCGACGCGCCACCGCGTGCGCCGAGCCCTACGGCGGGGTCGCGCGGGCGGGTGGCGCGCAGGACCCCGGCGCGGCGCAGCCGGCCCCGGGCCCACAGGGTGAACGGGACCACGACCAGCGGTGAGGTGGCCGCCCCGGGCGGGTCGCCGCGCACCAGCCCGGCCTGCGCGAGGTGGACCAGTCCGTGCAGGCCAAGGGCGTTCAGCGCGATCTGGTAGGCGGCCGAGCGGCCTCCGGCACGGCCGGGTACCGCTCGCGCAGGGCGGGGAGACGGCGCCGCCACCAGCCCGGCACGGTCGCCCGCTCTCCGAGGCGACACCCTGTCGACCGGGCCGAGTTCACGGACCCACACGCGGCGCGGCCCCGGACGGGAACGGGTTGCCCGTCCGGGGCCGCGCACGAGCCGAGGGCGCGAGGCGTCAGGCGTCGGACGTCAGGCGTCCAGCGACGTCATCACGTGCTTGATCCGCGTGTAGTCCTCGAAGCCGTACCCCGACAGGTCCTTGCCGTAGCCGGACTTCTTGAAGCCGCCGTGCGGCATCTCGGCGACCAGCGGGATGTGGGTGTTGATCCACACGCAGCCGAAGTCGAGCCTCTTGGACATCCGCATGGCGCGGCCGTGGTCCTTGGTCCACACGGAGGAGGCCAGCGCGTACTCGACGCCGTTGGCCCACTCGACGGCCTGGTCCTCGTCGCGGAAGGACTGGACGGTGATGACCGGGCCGAAGACCTCCTGCTGGATGATCTCGTCGTCCTGCTTGAGGCCGGAGACGACGGTCGGCGCGTAGAAGTAGCCCTTGTCGCCGACCCGGTGGCCGCCCGCCTCGACCTTGGCGTGCGCGGGCAGGCGCTCGACGAACCCGGCGACCTGCTTGAGCTGGTTGGGGTTGTTGAGCGGGCCGTAGAGCACGTCCTCGTCGTCGGGCTGCCCGGTCTTGATCTCGGACGCGGCCTTGGCGAGCGCGCTCACGAACTCGTCGTGGACCGACTCGTGGACGAGCACGCGGGTGGCCGCCGTGCAGTCCTGCCCGGCGTTGAAGTAGCCCGCCTCCGAGATGCCCGCGACGGCCTTGGGGATGTCGGTGTCCTCGAAGACCACCACCGGGGCCTTGCCGCCCAGCTCCAGGTGGACCCGCTTGAGGTCCTTGGACGCCGACTCGGCGACCGACATGCCGGCCCGCACGGAACCGGTGATGGAGGCCATGGCCGGGGTCGGGTGCTCGACCATCAGGCGGCCGGTGTCGCGGTCGCCGCAGACGACGTTGAAGACGCCCTTGGGCACGATCGAGCCGATGATGTCGGCCATCAGGACCGTGGAGGCGGGGGTGGTGTCCGAGGGCTTGAGGACGACCGTGTTGCCCGCGGCGAGCGCCGGGGCGAACTTCCACACGGCCATCATCATCGGGTAGTTCCACGGCGCGACCTGCGCGCAGACACCGATGGGCTCGCGGCGCACGAAGGAGGTCAGACCCTCCATGTACTCGCCGGCGCCGCGGCCTTCCAGCATCCGCGCCGCGCCCGCGAAGAAGCGGATCTGGTCGACCATCGGCGGGATCTCCTCGGAGCGGGTCAGCCCGATCGGCTTGCCCGTGTTCTCCACCTCGGCCGCGATCAGTTCCTCGGCCCGCTCCTCGAACGCGTCCGCGATCTTCAGCAGGGCCTTCTGCCGCTCGGCCGGGGTCGTGTCGCGCCAGGCCGGGAAGGCCGCCGCGGCGGCCTCCATGGCGGCGTCCACGTCGGCCTGCCCGGACAGGGGGGCGGACGCGTACGCCTCGCCGGTGGCGGGGTTGACCACGTCCGTGGTCCGTCCGTCGGCGGCGTCCCGGAACTCACCGTCGATGTAGTTGCGCAAACGACGCAGCTCGGTGCTCACTGCCGGCCCTCCAGGTTCGGTGTCCATTGACTGAGACACCACCCTAGACGGAGCGCCGACGTTTTCAACACCCCCACCGGCCCCAGGGTTGCGATATCCGCAGCTTGAAGCGAGCCAAACAACGAATTTCATCGATCCAACCTTGCGAAACTGTCGAGACGTCGTGCACAGTGAAGCCGTGGCCAGTCGAAGCGCAGACCAGAAGGACTCCCGCGAGTCCAGGAACGGCGGTCCCCCGTTGGACGCCGTCTCCCTCGCCATCATCGAGCAGCTCCAGGAGGACGGCCGCCGGCCGTACGCCGCCATCGGCAAGGCCGTGGGCCTGTCGGAGGCGGCGGTGCGCCAGCGCGTCCAGAAGCTGCTCGACCAGGGCGTGATGCAGATCGTCGCCGTCACGGACCCGCTCACCGTGGGCTTCCGGCGCCAGGCGATGGTCGGTGTCAACGTCGAGGGCGACGTGGAGTCGGTGGCCGAGGCGCTGTCGGCCATGTCCGAGTGCGAGTACGTGGTGATGACCGCGGGCTCCTTCGACCTGATGGTGGAGGTCGTCTGCGAGGACGACGACCATCTCCTCGAGGTCATCAACCGACGCATCCGGGCGGTGCCCGGCGTGCGCTCCACCGAGAGCTTCGTCTACCTCAAGCTCAAGAAGCAGACCTATATGTGGGGAACCCGATAATCGTGAGCACCGACAGCCCCAAGGACCTCAGCAAGGCCGCGTACGACCACCTGTGGATGCACTTCACCCGCATGTCGTCGTACGAGAACGCCCCCGTCCCCACCATCGTCCGCGGTGAGGGCACCCACATCTTCGACGACAAGGGCAAGCGCTACCTCGACGGCCTCGCCGGTCTGTTCGTGGTCCAGGCCGGACACGGCCGCACGGAGCTGGCCGAGGCCGCCGCGAAGCAGGCGCAGGAGCTCGCCTTCTTCCCGGTGTGGTCCTACGCCCACCCCAAGGCCGTCGAGCTGGCCGAGCGCCTGGCGAACGAGGCCCCCGGCGACCTCAACAAGGTCTTCTTCACCACCGGCGGCGGCGAGGCGGTCGAGACCGCCTGGAAGCTCGCCAAGCAGTACTTCAAGCTGACCGGCAAGCCCACCAAGTACAAGGTGATCTCCCGCGCGGTGGCCTACCACGGCACCCCGCAGGGCGCCCTGTCCATCACGGGCCTGCCCGCGCTGAAGGCCCCCTTCGAGCCGCTCGTTCCGGGCGCGCACAAGGTGCCGAACACCAACATCTACCGCGCCCCGCTCTTCGGCGACGACCCCGAGGCCTTCGGCCGCTGGGCCGCCGACCAGATCGAGCAGCAGATCCTCTTCGAGGGCCCGGACACGGTCGCGGCGGTCTTCCTGGAGCCCGTGCAGAACGCCGGCGGCTGCTTCCCGCCCCCGCCCGGCTACTTCCAGCGGGTCCGCGAGATCTGCGACCAGTACGACGTACTGCTCGTCTCGGACGAGGTCATCTGCGCCTTCGGCCGCCTGGGCACGACCTTCGCCTGCGACAAGTTCGGCTACGTCCCGGACATGATCACCTGCGCGAAGGGCATGACCTCGGGCTACTCCCCGATCGGCGCCTGCATCGTCTCCGACCGCCTGGCCGAGCCGTTCTACAAGGGCGACAACACCTTCCTGCACGGCTACACCTTCGGCGGCCACCCGGTCTCCGCCGCGGTCGGCCTCGCCAACCTCGACCTGTTCGAGCGCGAGGGCCTCAACCAGCACGTGCTCGACAACGAGGGCGCCTTCCGCGCCACCCTGGAGAAGCTGCACGACCTGCCGATCGTCGGCGACGTCCGCGGCAACGGCTTCTTCTACGGCATCGAGCTGGTCAAGGACAAGGCCACCAAGGAGTCCTTCAACGACGAGGAGACCGAGCGCGTCCTGTACGGCTTCCTCTCCAAGAAGCTCTTCGAGAACGGCCTGTACTGCCGTGCCGACGACCGCGGCGACCCGGTCATCCAGCTCGCCCCGCCGCTGATCTCCGACCAGGAGACCTTCGACGAGATCGAGCAGATCCTGCGCGCCACGCTGACGGAGGCGTGGACGAAGCTCTGATCACCTTCTGATCATCCTTTGGGAAGATCATCACCGGCCCCGGCGCCGCCCGTTCGAGTGAGACACGGCGGCCCGGGGCCTCGTGCTGTCCGGCCTCCGCGCGGGGACTGCTTAGCGTGCCCAGTGACCGATCGGCCCCGTCTTCGTTCCCCCGGAAGGGGGGCAGGACCGGGGAAATACGGATCAGAACCGAGGTGTACGCCCATGGAGGCCCCGCCGGACAACGACGTGCTCTGGGCCCGTGCCCTGCACTTCCAGCACCACGACGGCTCCCCCGCGCTGCAAGGCGTGTCGCTCGGCGTGCGCGAGGGCGAGATCCTCGCCGTGAGCGGCCCGCGCGGCAGCGGCAAGACCACGCTGCTGCGGTGCCTGTCCGGACTGGTCAAGCCGCAGGACGGCGAGGTGTGGTTCAACAGCGTGCCGGTGCACACCATGGGTCCGCTCAGCCGCGAGCGGCTGCGCCGCGACCGCTTCGGCTGGATCGACCCCGCCCCGGCGCTCGTCCCCGAGCTGAACGCCTGGGAGAACGCCGCGCTCCCCCTCATGCTGCGCGGCACCGGCCGGCGCCGGGCCAAGACCGCCGCCCTGGAGTGGCTGGACCGCCTCGACGTCGGCGACAAGGCGCGCCGGCGCCCCCACGAACTGCGGCAGGCCGAGCGGCAGCGCGTCTGCATCGCCCGCGCCCTCGCCGTCGCCCCCGCGGTCCTCTTCGCCGACGAGCCGACGGCCCCCCTGCACCGCGCCGACCGCTCCCATGTCCTGCGCACGCTCACCACGGCGGCCCGCTCGCACGGCATCACCGTCCTGCTCGCCACGCACGACGCGCAGACCGCCGCCCTGGCGGACCGCGCGGTGGCGCTCCTCGACGGACGGCGGGTGCGGACCGTGCACCTGCCGCCGCTCGCCGAGACCGCGGTGGCCACGGGCGCCGCCGGGACTCCCGGAACGGAAGGCCGGGCGGCGTGCTCGCTCTCCGCCTGACCCGCACCGCCCACCTCGCCGTCCACCTGCGCCGCCTGCTGGTCGCGGTGGCCTCGGCGGGCACGGGCTTCCTGCTGCTGTGCGCCCTCGGCCACGCCCTGAGCCACCCCGACGCACCCGGCGCCTCCGCCCTCCGCCTGGCCTGGTGCGCGGCCCCGCTGGCCGCCGCGGTGTACCTCGCGGTCGCCGTGGCCCGCACCGATCCCGGGACCCGGCCGCGCTCGGGACTGTCGGCGATCGGTCTGGGGCCGGGCCGGCTGATGGCCGTATCGGCGACGACCACGGCCCTGTCCGCCTCGCTGGGTTCGGTGGCGGCCCTGCTCGTCTTCCTGCACCTGCGCGGTGACCTGACCGGGGGCCGGCCCTCGGGCCGCGTGGCGGCCGACGCCCTGGCCGTCGGCCAGTCCCTCCCGGTGCCGGCCGTGCTGACCCTGCTGGTCCTCGTCCCGGCCTTCGCCTCGGCCGCGGTGGCCCACACGCTGCGGCCCCGCGACCCCCGGCCCGCCGCTGCCGCCGCACCCCGCGGTTACGGCCGCTTCGGCGCGTACGGCTGGGGCAAGGCCCGCGAGACCTTCGGCGCCTACGGCCGCTTCGGCGCCCGCACCGCCGCCGCAACCGTCCCCGCGGACGGTCGTGCCGCCGCCCCTGCGGACGGTCACACCGCTGTCGGCACCCTGCAAACGCGGGTGAGCGACCTCCAGACCTCGACCCCGAGCCCGTCGGACGCCGCCCCGCACGCGCCGGAGGCCGACCCCGACACTGCGACCGAGTCGACGCCCCGCCCCCAGAACACCACCGCCCTCCCCTGGGGCATCGCCGTCCTCACCGCGGGCCTCACCGTCGAGACCTACACCGGCAACGCGGCCGGCGCGCCCGCCCCCGGCACCGCTCCCTCCGCCGGCGTGCTGATCGGCTGGGCCCTCACCGCCCTGGGCCTCGCGCTGGCCGGGCCGGGCCTCACGCACCTGTGCGGCCGCCTGCTCCAGGCCGCCCGGCCCGGTGCCCTGCGTCTCCTGGCCGGCCGTGTCCTCATGGAGGAGTCGCAGCGCGTCGGCCGCCCGCTCGGCGTCGTGGCCGCCGTCGCCGCCGCGGCCTACGTGACCACGACCGTGTACGACGGGGACGGACCCGCCTTCGGCCCGCTCAGCGCCCTGGGCGCCCTCCTCGTGGCCGGCTGCACGGTGGCCACCCTGCTCACCGCCGCGGTCGAGGCCAGGCACGCCCGTGCCGACACCACCGAGGCCCTGCTGCGGCTCGGCGCGCCCCCCTCGACCCTGCGTGCCGCCGCCGGCGTACGGGCCGCCGCCCTGCTCGCCGTCTTCGGTCCGCTGGTCCTGATCGTCGCGGTGCTGGCCGCGCTGCCGCTGGACCACTGACCGGCAAAAGAATTTTCGAGAAAGTCCGCGCACCTGCGATGAGTTCCGGTGCCGTCTCCCGTCTACCTCTTCGAACGGCACGCCGTACGAACGGCACGCCGTACGAACCGCACCGCTACAGCGCACATCCACGGGAGAGGCCCCCATGTACCAGCAGATGATCTTCGTGAACCTGGCCACCAACGACCTCGACGCCTCGAAGAAGTTCTTCACCGGGCTCGGGTACGAGATCAACGCCCAGTTCAGCGACGACAGCACCGCCTCGATCCCGCTGAGCGGCACCATCGTCGTGATGGTGCACACGCCGCAGAAGTACCGCGAGTTCACCAAGAAGGAGATCGTGGACTCGACGAAGTCCAGCGAGGTGCTGATCGCGCTGAGCGCCGAGAGCCGCGAGAAGGTCGACGAGTTGGTGGAGAAGGCGGTCGCGGCCGGCGGCTCGGTCTCCGGCGAGACCCAGGACCACGGCTTCATGTACGGCCGGGCCTTCGACGACGTCGACGGCCACACCTTCGAGGTCGTGTGGATGGACCCGGCGGCGGTCCAGGGCTGATCGGGCGCGTGCCTAGCATGGGCGGGTGGATCAGACACCCGCCCAGCGCCCGGCCCGGTCACCGCACGGGTCACCGTCACTGTCACAGTTCCAGTCCCACCACGCCTCCCACGACCGGGAGATCGAGAACCTCGCCGAGTTCGACCGGGTCGTCTCGGCGCCCGGCGGCCTCGCCCACCACCGCGTCCAGGCGGTCGATCTGACGGGCCGTACGGACGCCCTGCTCGCCGCCGACGCCACGGGCGCCGTCTTCCTCGGCTGCCCGATGGAGCCCCGTGCCGCCGCCGGGGTGCGTGCCACCGGCGCCCTGGTCTTCCCGCCCATACCGGGCCTGCCCTTCGACCCCTACCGGGGGCGGCTCTACTCCCCCGACGAGTTGTACGCCCGCCTCGACGAGGGCTACGAGACGACACCGGACGCCCTGGCCTACGACTGGTTCCAGCAGACCAGGGCCGACGGGGACGTCTTCGCCTCCATGTTGCGCGCCGTCCACGACGACGCCGTCTCGGACGCGCTGGACGAACTCGTTACGGGCCTGCGGGTGGTGGGCGTCATGGGCGGCCACGCCATGGCCCGCGGCACCGAGGAGTACGCGGGCGCCGGGCGCCTGGGCCGTGAGCTGGCCCGCGCCGGTCTCACGGTGGCCACGGGCGGCGGCCCGGGCGCGATGGAGGCGGCGAACCTCGGCGCGTACGCGGCCCCGTTCCGCGACGGGATGCTGGACGAGGCCCTGATGCTGCTCGCCAAGGTTCCCTCCTTCACCCGGTCGATCGCCGACTGGGCCCGGTCCGCGTTCGAGGTGCGTGGGCGCTGGCCCGGCGGCGGCGCCTCGATCGGCATCCCGACCTGGTTCTACGGCCACGAGCCGCCCAACGCCTTCGCCGCGCACATCGCCAAGTACTTCGCCAACGCCACCCGCGAGGACGGTCTGCTGGCCCGCTCCACCGCGGGTGTGGTGTTCCTGCCGGGCTCGGCCGGCACCCTGCAGGAGATCTTCGACAACGCGACGCCGAACTACTACGAGTCGCGCGGCGAGCCCACGCCGATGGTGCTCGTGGACCGGGAGCACTGGACCCGGACGCTGCCGGCGTGGCCGCTGCTCCAGTCGCTCGCGAAGGGGCGGCCGATGGAGTCCCGAATCGCCCTGGTTGACCGAATCGACGAGGCTCCCGACGCGCTGAAACGTCTGGGTGGTTAATAAGACGGCAAAGTCAACGCCCGTGGCAGGCATATGCGTTGACACTTCTTACGTCTCGCTTATAGACCAGTGAGGCTCATGAGTGTGCTGATGCCTCGTCATCGAGCGTCGGCACCCTCACCACCCCCCGCATCCGCGCTCCCGTAAAGGACCAACGTGGCAGTCCTGTCCATACTCAGCCGCACGGCATCACGCCGTAGCGTCCGCGCCCTCGGCGTCGTCGCCGCCTCCGCGGCCTTGGCGCTCAGCGCCTCGGGCAACGCCCTCGCCTGCAACATCGGCGAGTTCTCCGCCACAGCCAAGTGCGACGGCGACAACGGTGTCATCACCGTCACCGACGTGGACCCCGCCGGCGTTCCGGCCACCGTCACCGTCACCCTGAAGAGCACCGGCGAGCAGGTCGGCCAGGAGACGGTCAAGGGCTCCAAGGAGGGCACCACCGTCGACTTCGCCGTGGACTGGAAGCCGAACACGGAGTACCGCGTCCACGTCAAGGCCGACAGGTACGTCGACGAGTTCATCAAGCCGGACGTCACGACCCCGTCGACGCCCTGCAAGACCGAGGACACGCCGTCCCCGACCCCGTCGGAGAGCTCCTCGACCCCGTCCGACGAGACGGAGTCCCCGGCGCCCGAGCCGTCCACGTCGTCCCCCGCGCCGTCGGAGAGCACCCCTCTGGCGGCCGTGCCGAACGGCAACGCCCCGTCCCCGGCGGCCGGTGACTCCAACCTCGCCGAGACCGGCGCCAACTCCAACACCGGCATGATCGCCGGTATCGCGGCGGCCCTGGTCGTCGTCGGTGGCGGCGCCGTCTTCTTCGGCCTGCGTCGTCGCGGAGCGAACAGCAACAGCTGATCCTTCCGCGCCCATGCGCTCACCGCGGTGGCCCGTCCCGGTCCGGGGCGGGCCACCGTCGTGTCAGCCGAACGCCGCCTTGGCCACCCGGAGCCCGAGCAACTCCCGGTCGCCGAGCACCTCGAGCCCCGGAGCGTCCAGCGGCAGCCGGCCGCGGAACGATCAGTCGAGCACGACGATTTCGGCCGCGTCGAACTCCACCCCGACCGCGTGCCCGACCTCCGGCGCGGCCCGCAGCGCGCAGGCCGCCTCCAGCCGGGGCGCGTCCTCGGGCTGGAGGTGCACGGCGACGTGCGTGCCGCGGAAGGTGCGGGCGGTGACCGTGCAGCGCAGGCCCTCGTCGGCGGGGACGAGGCGGACCCCGGCCGGCCGCACCAGCACCGTCCGCGTGCCCTGCGGGGCGTCCTCGGGGACCGGCACCTTGCCCCAGGGGGTGTCCGCGGCCTGTCCGGCGACGGAGGCCTCGGCGACGTTGTCGAAGCCGAGGAAGCGGGCCACGAACGCGTCCGCCGGCCGCTGCCACACCTCCAGCGGCGTCCCCGACTGGGCGATCCGCCCGTCCCTCATCACCACGACCCGGTCGGCCAGCGCGAACGCCTCACCCTGGTCGTGCGTCACGGCCAGCACCGTGGTGCCCAACCGGCCGAACAGCTCCCGCAGTTCGACCACGAGGCGCTCCCGCAGCGAGCGGTCCAGCTGGCCCAGCGGTTCGTCCAGCATCAGCAGCCGGGGCCGGGGCGCGAGGGCCCGGGCCAGCGCCACGCGCTGCTGCTCCCCGCCGGAGAGCGCGGCGACGGACCGGCTGGCGGCGTCCGGCAGCCCGACCAGCTCCAGCAACTCCCCCACCCGGGCCCGCTGCTCGGCCCGGGACGCCCCTCGCATCCGCGGCCCGAAGGCGATGTTCCCGGCCACGTCCCGTTGCGGGAACAGCTGGTGGTCCTGGAACATCAGCCCGACCTCACGCTTGTGCGCGGGCACCCCGGACTGGTCCCGCCCGTCCAGCCTCACCCGCCCGGCGTCCAGCGGCTGGAGCCCGGCGACCGCCCGCAGCAGCGTCGACTTGCCGCTGCCGCTGGGCCCGAGCACGCACACCACCTCGTGCTCGGCGATCCCGAGGTCGACGTCGTCGAGCACGGGCCGCCCACCGAAGCGGACGGTTGCTCCCTCAAGGCTCAGCAGGCTGGGCGGCATGGTCAGAACTCCCCGCTCCGGTCGGTCCGCAGCCGCTCCAGCACCACCAGGGCCACCGCGCACACCAGCATCAGAATCGTCGAAAGGGCCATCGCCCGGCCGTAGTTCAGGTCTCCGGGCCGCCCCAGCAGCCGCGCCACGGCGACCGGCAGGGTCGGGTTGTCGGGCCGTGCGAGGAACACGGTCGCCCCGAACTCGCCCAGCGACACCGCGAAGGCGAACCCGGCCGCGACCAGCAGTGCCCGCCGCACCATCGGCAGGTCCACCTCACGCCACACGCGCCAGGGCGACGCGCCCAGCACCGCCGCCGCCTCCCTGAGCCGTCCGTCCACCGCCCGCAGCACCGGCAGCATGGTCCGTACGACGAAGGGGACACCCACCAGCGCCTGTGCGAGCGGCACCAGGATCCAGGAGGATCTGAGGTCCAGCGGGGGTTCGTCCAGCGCGATGAGGAACCCGAAGCCGACCGTCACGGCCGACACCCCGAGCGGGAGCATCAGCAGCGCGTCGAACCCGCGCACGAAGCGGCCCGCGTCCCGCCGGGTCAGCGCGGTCGCGGCCAGCGCGCCGATCACCACGGCGATGCCGGTGGCGGCGACGGCGTACTGGAGGGAGTTGCCGAGCGCCTCGATCGGCGGGACGAGGAAGGCACCGCCGTCCTCGCGGGTCAGCGCCCGGTAGTAGCCGAAGCCGGACGCGCCGAGCGACCGCTGGACCAGTACCGCCGGCGGCAGCACCAGCAGGACGGCGATGACTGCCAGGACCCCGGCGAGCAGCGACCACTGCCCGGCCCCGCGCGGCCGGCGCGCGGTCGTGGCCGCGTCCACCAGTCTGAGGGCGCTCTCGCGCCGCCGCACCGTCCAGGCGTGCACGGCGAGGACGGCGGCGACGGCGGCGAACTGGACCAGCGTCAGGACGGCCGCCGTGGACAGGTCGAAGACCTGCGAGGTCTGCCGGTAGATCTCCACCTCCAGGGTGGAGAAGGTGGGCCCGCCGAGGATCTGGACGACGCCGAAGGAGGTGAAGGTGAACAGGAAGACCATCAGCGCGGCGGCGGCCACGGCGGGCGCCAGCGCGGGCAGTGTCACCTGCCGCCAGGCCCGCAGCCGCGAGGCGCCCAGCATCCGCGCGGCCTCCTCCTGCCGCGGATCGAGCTGCGCCCACAGTCCGCCGACGGTGCGGACGACGACCGCGTAGTTGAAGAAGACGTGCGCGAGCAGGATCGCCCACACCGTGGTGTCCAGGCGCACGCCCCACAGCTCGTCCAGCAGTCCGCCGCGCCCCACCAGCGCCAGGAACGCCGTGCCGACGACCACCGTCGGCAGCACGAACGGCACGGTCACCACGGCCCGCAGGATCTGCTTGCCGGGGAAGTCGAAGCGGGCGAAGACGTAGGCGCCGGGCAGCGCGATCAGCAGGGTGAGCGCGGTGGACGCCAGCGCCTGCCAGGTGGTGAACCACAGCACGTGCCGCATGTCGGACTGCGCGAGCACGTCCCCGATCCGCCCGAACCGCCAGGCCCCGTCGACGTCCAGGCCGCGCGCGACGATGGCGGCGACGGGGTAGGCGAAGAACACCGCGAAGAACGCGACGGGCACGGCCATCAGGCCGAGCCGCGCCGCGCTCCCGCGCACGGTCCGCGCCCGCTCGTCCCCCTGGCTCACTTCAGTACGAGCGAGGTCCACGACTTGACCCACTGGTCGCGGTTGTCGGCGATCTTCGCCGGGTCGAGGGTCCGCGGGTCCTTCGCCTGCGGCCCGGACTTCGAGAACACCTCGGGGACCTGCGCGCCCTGCCGCACCGGGTAGACGAACATGTTCAGCGGCATGTCCTCCTGGAAGGTCCTGCTCAGCAGGAAGTCGAGGAGTGCCTTGCCGGCCTCGGGGTTCTTCGCGTTGCTGAGCAGGCCCGCGTACTCGATCTGCCGGAAGCAGGTGCCGTCGGCGACGCCCGTGGGGGCGGTGGCCGGCTGCGGGTCGGCGTAGACGACCTCGGCCGGCGGCGAGGAGGCGTAGGAGACGACGAGCGGACGGTCGCCCTTGGCCTTCTTGCCGCCGGCCGAGCCGGAGAACTCCTCGTTGTACGCCTGCTCCCAGCTGTCGACGACCTTGACGCCGTTCGCCTTGAGCTTCTTCCAGTAGCCCTCCCAGCCCCTGTCGCCGTACTGGGCGGCCGTGCCGAGCAGGAATCCGAGACCCGGCGAGGAACTGCCCGCGTTCTCGGTGACGAGCAGGTCCTTGTACGCGGGCTTGACCAGGTCGTCGAAGGACTTCGGCGGCGTCAGCCCGTGCTTGTCGAAGTACGCCTTGTCGTAGTTGACGCAGATGTCGCCGGTGTCGACGGGCGTGACCCGGTGCTTGTCCTGGTCGGTCCGGTACTCGGGCCGGACCTGGTCGGAGTCCTTGGCCTCGTACGACTGGAACAGGCCGTTGTCGAGCGCCCGGGACAGCAGGGTGTTGTCGACGCCGAAGAACACGTCGCCCTGCGGGTTGTCCTTGGTGAGGATGGCCTTGTTGACGGCCTGCCCGGCGTCGCCGTCCTCCAGGACCTTGACCTTGTAGCCCGACTCCTTCTCGAAGGCGGCGACGACGTCCTTGGACGCGGCCCACGAGTCGTGGCTGACGAGGGTCACGGTCTTGGAGCCGCCGGAGCCGCTGCCGCCGGCGTCGTCCGACGACGATCCGCAGGCGGCCAGGGTGCCGACCATGCCGAGACCGACGGCGAGGACACTGACCTTCTTGGTGATGCTCACTGAATCCCTCCTGGGTGACCAGGAGAAGACGCGGCCCCGCCCGGAACCCCTGGCGAGGGTCCCGGGCAGGGCGCAACAGCTCGAGTGGTGACCGATCTCCCTACCCAGAATGACCTGGGCCAGGTTCGGAGGGTCTGCGGCCGGTGCCGCACTCTCAGCGCTGTGGCGCTCCCCTGTCGGAATTTGAAGATGTGACTGTGCTGATGTACTTCCGCCGGTCAGGTTACCGCTCGCTCGCGGCGAGCTGACCACACGCCCCGTCGATCTCCTGCCCACGGGTGTCCCGGATCGTCACCGGCACGCCGTGCGCCGCGATCGTCTCCACGAACGCCTTCTCGTCCTCGGGCCGGGACGCGGTCCACTTGGAGCCGGGCGTGGGGTTGAGCGGGATCAGGTTGACGTGCACGGGCCTGCCCTTGAGCAGCCGCCCGAGACGGTCACCGCGCCAGGCCTGGTCGTTGATGTCGCGGATGAGGGCGTACTCGATGGACAGCCGGCGCCCCGACGTCGCCGCGTACTCGAACCCGGCGTCCAGCACCTCGCGCACCTTCCACCGCGTGTTGACGGGGACGAGGGTGTCGCGCAGCTCGTCGTCGGGGGCGTGCAGGGAGATGGCGAGGCGGCACTTGAAGCCCTCGCCGGTGAAGCGGTGGATCGCGGGGACGAGACCGACGGTGGAGACGGTGATCCCGCGCTGGGAGAGCCCCAGCCCGTCCGGCTCGGGGTCGGTGAGCCGGCGGATGGCGCCCACGACCCGGTTGTAGTTGGCGAGGGGCTCGCCCATGCCCATGAACACGATGTTGCTGAGCCGCGCGGGGCCTCCCGGGACCTCGCCGTCCCTGAGCGCCCGCATGCCGTCCACGATCTGGTGCACGATCTCGGCGGTCGACAGGTTCCGGTCGAGGCCGGCCTGGCCGGTGGCGCAGAACGGGCAGTTCATGCCGCAGCCGGCCTGGGAGCTGATGCACATGGTCACCCGGTCCGGGTAGCGCATGAGGACGGACTCGACCAGCGTCCCGTCGAACAGCTTCCACAGTGTCTTGCGCGTGGTCCCCTGGTCGGTCGAAAGGTGCCGCACGACCGTCATCAGGTCGGGCAGCAACGCCTCCCGCAGCCCCTGGCGCGAACCGGCGGGGATGTCGGTCCACTCCTCGGGGGCGTGCGCGTACCGCGCGAAGTAGTGCTGCGAGAGCTGCTTCGCACGGAACGGCTTCTCACCGATCGCGGCGACAGCCTCCTTGCGCTCGGCGGGCGTGAGGTCGGCGAGGTGCCGCGGCGGCTTCTTGGCTCCGCGCGGCGCGACAAATGTGAGTTCTCCGGGCTTAGGCATGGCCATACCAGTGTCGCAGACATACGCAGAGGGACCCGCCGCCCTGTGGACAACGAGCCCCTCTCCGAAGAACCAGCAGGTCAGACGCCTCCTGGAGGAGTCGTCGACCGGATCAGCCCGACCCCACGAAGATCACCAGCAGCAGCCACGCCACCGGTGCCGTCGGCAGGAGGGAGTCGAGGCGGTCCATGATGCCGCCGTGGCCCGGCAAAAGGGTGCCCATGTCCTTGATGCCGAGGTCCCGCTTGATCATGGACTCGCCGAGGTCGCCCAGGGTGGCGCTGATCGCGACCACGAGGCCGAGCAGCAGACCCTGCCACCAGGTGCCGTCGTCGATCAGGAACTGCATGCACAGCGCGCCCGCCACCATCGCGAACGCCACCGCTCCCATGAGGCCCTCGCGGGTCTTGCCGGGGCTGATGCGCGGGGCGAGCTTCTTCCTGCCGAAGCGCCAACCGACGGCGTAGGCCCCGGTGTCGCTGACGACCGTCAGTATCAGGAAGACCAGCACGCGCCAGGCACCGTCGTCGGCCGCCAGCATCATGGCGACGAACGTGGCCAGGAACGGCACGTAGAACGCGGCGAACAGCCCCGCCGTGACGTCCTTGAGGTAACCCTCGGGCGGTTCCGTCACCCGCCAGACCAGGACCGCGAGCGCGGTGAGGGCCATGGCGACCCACGCCCCCTCCGCACCGCGCGCGTAACCGGCGATCACCATCGCGGCGCCGCCGATCGCGAGCGGCACGAGGGGTGCCTTGATGCCCTTGCGTTCCTCCAGCCGCGTGGTCAGCTCCCACAGGCCCACCACGACCGCGACCGCGATCACGCCGACGAAGACCGCCTTGACGACGAACAGCGAGGCGATGATCACCACGCCGAGACCGACGCCCACCCCTATCGCGGCACCCAGGTCGCGCCCCGCGCTCTTCTTCGGCTGCGACGGCTGGGGCTGCGCCGGCTGCGGGGCGTCGGGCATGGGCTCCGGATTCTGCGGCACCGCCGCATACGGCTGCGCCGACGGACTCGGGTCGCGATACTGCTCGTCGCGAACGGGCTGGTCGTGGAACGGCTCGTCCCGGAACAAGGGACCGCTCGGCCGAGCGGTCCCCTGGTCGTCGTCCTGGTCTCCGCCGTGTTCGGGTACGTCGGGCACGATGGGCATGGGGCGAGTCTGCTGCGCGTAGTGCGCATCGTACGCGGAACCCGCCGGACCGGCGCCCTGGACGGGTCCCTGGTCGGACGGCCCCCAGTACCCGGCTTGTGGCGGCGCTCCCCAGGAAGAGTCGTTCATCAGACCTCGAGCAGCTCCGCTTCCTTGTGCTTCAGGAGCTCGTCCACCTGCGCGACGTACTTGGCGGTGGTGTCGTCGAGCTCCTTCTCCGCACGGCGGCCCTCGTCCTCGCCGACCTCGCCGTCCTTGACCAGCTTGTCGATGGTGTCCTTGGCCTTGCGGCGCACGGAGCGGATCGAGACCTTGGCGTCCTCGCCCTTGCCCTTGGCCACCTTGATGTACTCCCGGCGGCGCTCCTCGGTCAGCTCCGGGAAGACCACCCGGATGATGTTGCCGTCGTTGCTCGGGTTGACGCCCAGGTCGGAGTCGCGGATCGCCTGCTCGATGTTGCGCAGGGCGCTCTTGTCGAAGGGGGTCACCACGGCCATCCGCGGCTCGGGCACGGAGAACGAGGCCAGCTGGTTGATCGGCGTCGGCGCGCCGTAGTAGTCGGCCACGATCTTGTTGAACATCGCCGGGTGCGCACGGCCGGTGCGGATCGCGGCGAAGTCCTCCTTGGCGACCACGACGGCCTTCTCCATCTTCTCCTCGGCCTCGAGGAGGGTCTCTTCGATCACCACTTGCTCCTGCGTGTCTTGAGTAGGCCCGGCTGCGGCTCCCTGCGGGCTGCGGCCGGCTGCGTCGCGTTCTTCCTGCACGGTTCCCGACCGGCGGGACATTGTCCATCCCCCGGCCCGGCCCCGTCCCGTCCGTCCCCCGGACAGGTGGCGTCCACGGACGGGGGTGTTCTCCGGTCAGTCCCGGCTGCCCTGGTCACCCACAAGCGTGCCGATCTTCTCACCCTTGACCGCGCGGGCGATATTGCCCTCCTTCAACAGCTCGAAGACCACGATCGGGAGGCTGTTGTCGCGGCAGAGCGTGACGGCCGTGGCGTCGGCGACCTTCAGGTCCCGCGTGATGACCTCGCCGTAGCCGAGCGCGTCGAACTTCACGGCGTCCGGGTTGGTCTTCGGGTCGGAGTCGTAGACCCCGTCCACGCCGTTCTTGCCCATGAGCAGGGCCTCGGCGTCGATCTCGAGGGCGCGCTGGGCGGCGGTGGTGTCGGTGGAGAAGTACGGCATGCCCATACCGGCGCCGAAGATGACCACGCGGCCCTTCTCCAGGTGACGCACGGCGCGCAGCGGGATGTAGGGCTCGGCGACCTGGCCCATGGTGATGGCGGTCTGCACGCGGCAGTCGACGCCCTCCTTCTCCAGGAAGTCCTGGAGGGCCAGGCAGTTCATCACGGTGCCGAGCATGCCCATGTAGTCGGAGCGGGCGCGGTCCATGCCGCGCACCTGCAGCTCGGCGCCGCGGAAGAAGTTGCCGCCGCCGATGACGATCGCGATCTGCGCGCCGTCCCGGACGACGGCCGCGATCTCACGGGCGATGGCGTGCACCACGTCGGGGTCGACGCCCAGGCCCCCACCGCCGGAGAAGGCCTCTCCGGACAGCTTCAGCATGAAGCGGCCGCGTACTTTGCCGTCGTCGCTCTTCTCGGCCTTGGTGGTCATGGAGATCTCGCCTCTTTTACGTGGGTCACACACACGAAGAAGGCCACTGCCGGTGGGGGCGTGTTTCGCATCCCATACGCGGCAATGGCCTCCTCGTCAGATCTGCTGTCGTCCGCCGCCACGCGCGTGTACGCAACGGCATACGCGAACGGCGCCGACGACTGCTGTCGACCCTACCGGGGTCGTACGTCCGTCGCGGTACGGACTCAGATGCCGACCTTGATGCGCGAGAAGCGCTTCAGGCTGACACCGGCCTCTTCCAGCACCTTCTGGACGGACTTCTTGTTGTCCAGGGCGTAGGGCTGGCCGAGCAGGGTGGCGTCCTTGAAGAAGCCGTTGAGGCGACCCTCGACGATCTTCGGCAGGGCGGCCTCGGGCTTGCCCTCGGCGCGGGTGGTCTCCTCGGCGACGCGGCGCTCGGACTCGACGACCTCGGCCGGGACGTCCTCCTTGGAGAGGTACTTCGGCGCGAAGGCGGCGATGTGCTGGGCGACGCCCTTGGCGATCTCGGCGTTGGGCTTGTCCAGCTCGACGAGGACACCGATCTGCGGGGGCAGGTCGGGCATCGTGCGGTGCATGTACGCGGTCACGAAGCCGCCGGAGAACTGCGCGAAGCGGTCCAGGACGATCTTCTCGCCGAGGTTGGCGTTGGCCTCGTCCACGTACGCCTGGACGGTCTTGCCGGGCTCGATCTCGGAGGCGAGCAGGGCCTCCAGGTCGGCCGGGGAGGCCTTGGCGATGTGCTCGGCGATGGTCGTGGCGACGGTCTGGAACTTCTCGCCCTTGGCGACGAAGTCCGTCTCGCACTTCAGCTCGACGAGGACACCCGAGGTGTTGTCGTCGGCGATGATCGAGACGACGGCGCCGTTCTCGGCAGAGCGGCCCTCGCGCTTGGCGACGCCCTTCTGGCCCTTGATACGGAGCGCCTCGACGGCCTTCTCGACGTTGCCCTCGGCCTCGTCCAGCGCCTTCTTGCAGTCCATCATGCCGGCGCCGGTGAGCTCGCGGAGCTTCTTGACGTCGGCGGCGGTGTAGTTCGCCATGATTCCGGAATCTCTCTCGAAGTCTGAGGATCTACGGGCCGGACGGCGGGGGCTTCGTGGGCCCCCGCCGTCCGGCACCCGAAGGTGGTGAGGGTCAGGCCTGCTCGGCGTCCGCGGCCGGGGCCTCGGCCGGCGCCTCGGCGGCGGGAGCCTCGGCGGCGGGAGCCTCGGCGGCGGGAGCCTCGGCGGGGGCGGCCTCGGCAGCCGGAGCCTCGGCGGGCTTCTCGGCGGCCTCGGCGTCGTCCTTCTTCTCGGCCTTCTCGCCCTCGAGCAGGTCGCGCTCCCACTCGGCGAGCGGCTCGCCGGCGGCCTTCTCGCCCTTGGCGCCACCGGCGACACCGGAACGGGCGATGAGGCCCTCGGCGACGGCGTCGGCGATCACGCGGGTGAGCAGGGTGACGGAGCGGATCGCGTCGTCGTTGCCCGGGATCTTGTAGTCGACCTCGTCGGGGTCGCAGTTGGTGTCGAGGATGGCGACGACCGGGATGTTGAGCTTCCGGGCCTCGCCGACCGCGATGTGCTCCTTCTTGGTGTCCACGATCCAGACGGCGCTGGGCACCTTGGACATCTCGCGGATACCGCCGAGGGTCTTCTCCAGCTTGGCCTTCTCGCGGGAGAGGACCAGCAGCTCCTTCTTGGTGAGGCCGGAGGCGGCCACGTCCTCGAAGTCGATCTGCTCGAGCTCCTTCAGGCGCTGCAGGCGCTTGTAGACGGTCGAGAAGTTGGTGAGCATGCCGCCCAGCCAGCGCTGGTTGACGAAGGGCATGCCGACGCGGGTGGCCTGCTCGGCGATGGCCTCCTGCGCCTGCTTCTTCGTGCCGACGAACATGACCGTGCCGCCGTGGGCGACGGTCTCCTTGACGAACTCGTAGGCGCGGTCGATGTACGACAGCGACTGGAGCAGGTCGATGATGTAGATGCCGTTGCGCTCGGTGAAGATGAAGCGCTTCATCTTCGGGTTCCAACGGCGGGTCTGGTGACCGAAGTGGACGCCGCTCTCCAGCAGCTCCCGCATCGTGACGACGGCCATGGCCGTATCTCCTTGGTTTCTCGGTTGTGCCGCGCGAGCCGGACGGCTCCCGCGCCTGACGCCCGCGATGCGCCTGCCACTAGGGACCGAGGGGCGCTGACACGGGCCTTTGCGGGCCTCGTGTCGGGGCGTGCGAAGTCGACCCGGTGACCCGGATCGCCACCAGAAGTGTACGGGACCCGCGGGGTGCCGGGTGACGCGGCTGTCCACAACCGGCCCGCGGTCCACAGGGCCGGACGCGAAGGGCCCCGGTGCGGGACGGTGCTCGCATGCGAACGAGGCGATGGGTGAGGGCGTGCGCCCGAGCGGTGGTGGTGTCGGCCGTCCTGGCCGTCCTGGCTGTCCTGGCCGTCCGAGCGGCGGGGCCGCAGCGCCCGGCGACGGCGACGGCGGCGTGGTCCCTGCCGGACCCGGCGGACCCGGTGGTGGACCCGGCGGAACCGGTGGTGGACCCGGCGGTGCCGCCCGTGGCCCGGTACTGGCCGGTGGGTACGCGGCCCGTGGTCCTGCGGGGCTGGGAGCCCCCGGCGACGCCCTACGGACCGGGGCACCGCGGCGTGGACCTCGCCGCGGACGGCGGGGAGCCGGTGCGGGCGGTGGCCGCGGGGCGGGTGTCGTTCGCGGGGCAGGTCGCGGGCCGGGGCGTGGTCTCGGTGGAGCTGGCGGGGACGGGCGAGGCGCCCCTGCGGACGACGTACGCCCCCGTCGAGGCGGCCGTGAAGAAGGGTGACGAGGTCGCGGCCGGGGAATTGCTCGGCACGGTGCGGCCGACGGGCCCGCACTGCACGGCCTGCCTGCACTGGGGCCTGCTGCGGGGCGAGGTCTATCTGAACCCGCTGTCCCTGCTCCCGCCGTGGCTGCTGAACGCGGGTCCGTCGAGGCTGCTGCCGGTCCTGGGCGTGCCGGTGCCCGGCGGTGCGGGGATCAGCCCCGCACGCCGCGCAGCACCATGGAGACCGCCGCCTCCGTGATCGCCGCCGGCTCCTCGGCCGCGCCCAGTTCGATCCGCCGCACGGCCGCGTCGACGACGCCCTGGAGGAGCATCGCCGCCAGCCGCGGCTGGCCGTGCCCCATCTCGCCCAGCGCCTCGACGATCATCGCGACCAGTCCACCGTGCGCCGCCCGGATCTTCTCCCGGGCGCCGGCGTCCAGCTCGCTCGCGGAGATGGCCACGACGGCCCGGTGCCGCCGGTCCCCGACCAGGTCCAGCTGCTTGCGCACATACACCTCGACCTTGGCCTCGGGGGTCGCCTCGCGCTCCATCGCGGCCTCGACCTCGGCGGCCCAGACGGGGAAGTCGACGGCGCACAGCTCCTCGACCACCGCCGCCCGCGACCGGAAGTACTCGTAGACGGACGACCGGGCGAGGCCCGTCCGTTCGGCGAGGGCGGGGAAGGTCAGCGCCTCCGTTCCGCCGTCGGACAGCAGGGAGCGTGCCGCGTCCAGCAGGGCGGCACGCTGCATCGACCGGTGCTCGGCCACAGAGGCCGCTCGAATCCTTGGCACGTCACCACTTTACGGACGCGGCACCCCGTACGGGAGTCGTCCGCCGGGCCGCACGTCCCGCGACCGGGTCACCGGCGAGGCCGTCGCCCGTGCGGCAGGTCCGGGTCAGCGGCCGAAACCCGCCAGTTTGGCGCGCAGTTGCAGCACCGACTTGGTGTGGATCTGACTGACCCTGCTCTCGGTCACACCCAGCACGTTCCCGATCTCGGCGAGGGTGAGGCCCTCGTAGTAGTACAGCGTGACCACGGTCTTCTCCCGCTCCGGGAGTGTGTTGATCGCCCGGGCCAGGAGCCGCCGCAGCTCCCGGTCCTCGGCGACCTCGACCGGGTTGTCGGCGGCGGTGTCCTCCAGCGTGTCCATCAGACTCAGCCGGTCGCCGCCCTCGCTCCCCGCGTGCAGCAGCTCCTCCAGGGCCACCACGTTGGCCAGCGACAGCTGGCTGAAGACCGCGTGGAGGTCCTCCACCGCGATCCCCATCTCCAGGGCGACCTCGCTCTCCGAGGGGGTGCGGCGCAGCCGTGCCTCCAGCGTCGCGTACGCGCGCTCGACGTTGCGCGCCTTCTGCCGCACCGAGCGCGGGATCCAGTCCAGGGCGCGCAGTTCGTCGATCATCGCGCCCCGGATCCGGGTGATCGCGTACGTCTCGAACTTGATCTCCCGGTCGACGTCGAACTTCTCGATGGCGTCGATCAGCCCGAACACCCCGGAGGAGACGAAGTCGGCCTGTTCGACGTTGGGCGGCAGTCCCACGCTGACGCGGCCCGCCACGTACTTCACCAGGGGCGAGTAGTGCAGGATGAGCTGTTCCCGCAGCCGCTCGTCGCCGGTCGCCTTGTACGACCGCCACAACTCGTCGAGCGTCGAGGGGGCGGACGGTCGCACGCTGCCACCGTCGCGGGCGGCTGGGGGGATCGCCGCCCGGTCGGACCCGGAGGTGTGCTGGGGCATTCGTCGCCTAGTGCCGTTCTGCCGTGATGTGGTCTGCCTGAGGCCGCCGGTCTGCTCTCTGGTTGTCGCCTGCTGTCGGCCGTCTGCGTGGGGGTCATCGTGAGCGTAGCGTGACTGGAACGTCGCGGTGTGCGAAGAACTGGGTGAGCACCCTCCGCAGATACGTTCCGCCGAACGCTCTACTGGGGGGACGATGATCGCTCTGGGTGATCACCCGAACACCTCAACTGCCAGAATCCCCAGGGGCGTCGGGGTTCCCCCGGACGGCCGAACACGGTGCGTCAGCAGGGGTTGCGACCGCCGCGAACCGAGATCATCGTCTGGCGTGTCAACTTCCAGCCGTCGCCGTGTCGTTCGACGTAACCGAGTGCTCGAAGTTCGTACAGCCTCGCGATCGCGTCGTCCTCGGAGGTCTGGGCACGGCGCGCCACCTCCGCCGCCGTCGCCGTCCCCCGCCCGGGAAGCCCGGAGAGCACCTGCCGGGTCCGCGGCTCCAGGAGATCGGTGGGGAGGACGGGTCCGCGCCGCTCCGGAGGCAGCTCTCCCATGTCGCCGACCAGTTCGACCACCTCGTCGGCGTCCCCGACGAGCACCGCGTCGGCGCGCAGCAGCTCGTGCACCCCGGCGGACAGGGCGCTGGTCGCCGGTCCCGGCACACCCATCACGTGCCGGCCCAGCCGCCGGGCCGCCCGGGCGGTCACCAGCGAACCGCTGCGGTAGGCGGCCTCGACGACCACGGTGCCCCGGGTGAGCGCGGCGATGACGCGGTTGCGCAGGATGAATCTGCTCGGCGTCGGATGGTCGCCGGGTGGCAGCTCGCCGACGACCAGGCCCTGCTCGGCGATCCTGGTGATCAGCGCGGTGTGCCCGGGAGGGTAGGGGCGGTCGACCCCGCACGCCAGGACCGCGGCGGTGGCGCCGCCGGCCCCGAGGGCACCGCGGTGGGCGGCGCCGTCGATCCCGTAGGCGCCGCCGGACACCACGACCCAGCCGCGCTCGGCCAGGCCCGCGGCGAGGGTGGCGGCCATGTGGGCGCCGTACTCGGTGCAGGCGCGGGCACCGACGACGGCGACCGACCTGAGTGCCCACATGCGCAGACTGGGCCCGCCCCGCACCCAGAGGCCGAGCGGCCGGGCGTCACCGAGGTCGTCGAGCTGACCCGGCCACTCCGCGGTCCCGGGGGTCACGAACCGCGCCCCCGCGGACCGGGCGACGGCCAGGTCACGGCCGGGGTCGGCGCGGTCCGCCCGGGCGCACAGCCCGGCCCACCGCTTCTGGCTCACCCCCGGCAGGGCACGCCCGCCCTCGCGCAGGCGCCGCACCACCTCCTGGACACCGCGCTCCCGCACCCACCGTCCACCCGTCTCGTCACCGGGCTCCAGCACCCGGGCGAGGAAGACCCGCCCGAGCAACTCACGGTCCGCCGGTCGGTCACCCCGCGCCCCGCTCCCGTCGCCACGGGCCTCAGCGCCACCCCGTGCCGCGACGACACGGGCGTCGGCAGCGCCGCCACCCACGGCGCTGGCGTCGCCCCCGGACGCGGCCCGCATCACCGCGTCCCCCTCGGCCGGACCGCCTCGGCCGAGGGGCACGGCGTCGTCGCGGAAGAGGGTGTCGTTCCTCGGCAAAGGCGCATCCTCACCGGTGGCGCCGTCCCCCGGGGGTGTGCTCCCGCCACTCGCGAAGGCGTCACCCCACGGCCCGGTCCCGTCCCTCACGCCCTCACCCGGCACCGCCCCGGGCTCCCCGCTCACGGCGTTCCCCTCCAGCCGCCCGGACTCGGCACTCATGGCGTCACCCTCCAGCCGCCGGATCTCCCCGCCCATGTCCCCGTCCCCCGTCGGCATGGTGTCCCCGTCCCCCGTCCGCACGGTGTCCCCGTTCACGTCAGTGCTCCCAGGGCCATCGGTACGCCCCTCGGGACTCCCGTGCGCAGTTGCAGGGCCAGGGCGACGTCCCGCGCGTCGGGGCGGTCGTGACCCACCAGGTCCGCGACGGTCCAGGCGACGCGCAGGACCCGGTCGAGGCCGCGAGCGGTCAGCACGCCACGTTCCAGGCTGCGCTCGGCCTCGTCCATGGCGCCGGGTGCGGGACGCCAGCGACTGCGCAGCTCCCGGCCGGGCACCTCGCCGTTCGACCGCCACGGGGTGCCCGTGAGACGCGTGGACGCCCGGTCCCGAGCCGCTCGCACCCGGTCGGCGACGGTCGCGGTGGCGTCGCCCCGAGGGCCGTCCCCCGCCAGCTGGCCGCGCGTGACCCGGTCCACCTCGACCCGCAGGTCGACCCGGTCGAGCAGCGGTCCGGACAGCCTCGCCTGGTAGCGGCGGATCGCCGAGGGCGGGCACTCGCACACCTCGTCGGCCTGCGAGAACCGCCCGCACGGACAGGGATTGGCGGCAAGCACCATCAGGAACCGCGCCGGGAAGCGCACCACACCCGCGCTGCGCGCGATGACGACGTGCCCGGCCTCCAGGGGCTGGCGCAGGGCGTCCAGCGCGTGGCTGCTGAACTCGGGTGTCTCGTCCAGGAACAGGACGCCTCGGTGCGCCAGCGACACGGCTCCCGGCCGGGCGATGCCGGGGCCGCCGCCGACGAGGGCCTGCATCGTGGCGGAGTGGTGCGGGGCGCAGTAGGGAGCCACGTCGATCAGGGGCTTGCCCGGCGGCAGCAGTCCCGCCACCGAGTGCACGGCGGTGACCTCGAGTGACTCTGTCCGGCAGAGCCGGGGCAGGATGGCGGGCAGCCGTTCGGCGAGCATGGTCTTGCCGGCGCCGGGCGGGCCCTCCAGGAAGAGGTGGTGGCGACCGGCCGCCGCGACCTCCACGGCCGTGCGTGCCGACTCCTGGCCGACCACGTCGGCGAGGTCGTGGCCGTGGTCGTGCTGTGCCGCTCCCATGCTGTGCATTCCGGTGGCCGCGCCCGTGCCGGGCATGCGCAGACCGGCCAGAAGCGGGTCCGGACGGCCCCGCAGGTCATGGTCGCGTTCCTCCTCCGGGACGGGCTCGTCGGCAAGGACCGCGATCAGCTGGCGCAGGCTGCGGACGCCGATCACCGACACGCCCGGCACCAGGGACGCCTCGGCCGCGGCGCACTCCGGTACGACCACCTGTTCGTACCCGGCCTCCGCCGCGGCCAGTACCGCGGGCAGGATGCCGCGCACCGGCCGCACCCGGCCGTCCAGACCCAGCTCTCCGATCATCACGATGTCGGCGAGCACCCGCGGGTCGATCCGCTCGGCGGCGCCCAGGACGCTCGCCGCGACGGCCAGGTCGAAGCCGCTGCCGCTCTTGGGCACCGAGGCCGGACTCAGGCCCACCGTCAGCTTCTTCTGGGGCCATTCCGCGCCGGAATTCACCACCGCTGCCCGCACCCGGTCCCGGCTCTCCGTGAGGCTCTTGTCCGGCAGTCCCACCAGCGTGAACGCCGCCACGCCCGGTTCCAGGTCGGCCTGGACCTCGACCACCACGCCCTCGACGCCGACGAGCGCCACCGAGCACGTCCGCGCGAACCCCATCACGCCACCCCCTGGGCGTGCTCGACCACGGGGGCGCCGCGCTGCGGAAGGAGCACGCCGACCAGGTCGATGCGGACGCCGCCGGGCGGGGCTCCTCCGTGGGTCTGGATCCAGCGCTCCGCGAGCCGCCGCAGCCGCTCGGCCTTGTCCGGCGTCACGGCGGCCATCGGGTGCTGGAAGGACCCGCCCCGGCGCGTCTTGACCTCGCAGACGACCAGGACGTCTCCGTCCCGGGCCACGATGTCGATCTCCCCGGCCCTGCCACAGCGCCAGTTGCGCTCCAGGACGGTCATCCCGGCCCCGGTCAGCCGGCGGACGGCGAGTGTCTCGCCGTACTTGCCCATCGCACCTCGTGCGTTCATGTCGGCACCACCTCCGGCACCAACGATCACGCAGCCGAGCCGAGTCCGTCACTCACGGTGAACTACTCACCGGTTGTGGAAAACCCCGTCACCCGCCGGGCAGCTCCAGGTCGCTCTTGTTCAGCTCCTCGATGTTCACGTCCTTGAACGTCAACACCCGCACCTGCTTGACGAACCGGGCCGGCCTGTACATGTCCCACACCCAGGCATCCGCCATGGAGACCTCGAAGAACACCTCGCCCTGCACCGAGTGCACCTGCATCTCGTAGTCGTTGGTGAGGTAGAAGCGCCGTTCGGTCTCGATCACGTATTTGAACAGACCGACGACATCGCGGTACTCCCGGTAGAGCTTGAGCTCCATCTCGGTCTCGTACTTCTCGAGGTCCTCGGCGCTCATGGCATGTTCCCCTTCAGCCGTGCGGTCCCCCCATTGTGCGCCAGGCCCGTGCGCCCCTAGACGATTTCGGTGTCCAAGGTCACCGGCCCGGCCGGGGGACCTTCGTCGAGCAGCGTGCGCAGCAGCTCGGCGAGTCTGGTCGGATACACCGTCTCACGTGCCCGGGTCAGTTCCTCACACGTCCACCAGCGTGCTCCGGCGACGCTGCGCCGCTCCAGTTCGGTGAGGCCGGGGCCGACCGCCTCGGTGGCGGTCCGGGCGGTGCGTGCCAGGTAGTACCACTCGTCCTGGTCCCAGCGGCGGCCCGCGAAGGGGAAGGAGCACCTGCGCCGCCACAGCACCGGGCCGAGCTCGACATCGGTGATGCCGGTCTCCTCCAGCAGCTCGCGCCGGGCGGTCTGCGCACGGGTCTCGTCGCCCTCCACGCCGCCGCCGGGGGTGAACCACCAGTCGTCGGCGGGATCGTCCGGTTCGTGACCGTGCAGCAGCAGGATGCGGTCCTCGGGGTCGAGCAGCACGACCCGGGCGACCCGGCGCAGTCCGCCCTCGTAGGTGTCCTGCCCCGCCGCCGTCCCCTCAGCGGCCACCGGTCGGCTCCGCTCCCCCGCGGGCCCGGGAGGCCCCGGTCCGCTTGGCGAGGGGGCCGTAGGCCGCGCCACCCAGGATCAGCACGGCCCCGGCGATCACCAGGACGACCACGGTCCGCAGCGGGCCCGGCGAGGAGAGGTCGCCCAGCGACTCGAAACCGGTGGGCCGCTCCAGCATGCCGTTCATCGGCCAGGCCACGGCGTCCACGCGGGCGTCCACGGCGCCGCGCGACACCGTGCCGCGGGCCGCGTCGGTCAGGTGGGCGGTGGAGTCCACGGAGTTGCCGCGCTCGTCACCCAGCAGGAACAGGCGGCCCGCCGGGACGGTCACGGTCTGGAAGTCGCTGATCTCGGCCGGCGTCCCGGCGGGCAGGTACGGCTCGTCGACCACCTTGCCGTTGACCTTCAGCTTGCCCTTCTGGCAGCAGGAGACGGTGTCCCCGCCGACGGCGACGACCCGCTTGACCATCGGGGCGTTGGCCCAGGTCGCGTCCTTGAAGACGACCACGTCGCCCCTGCGGACGTCGGCGCCGTCGATGCGCTGCGCCAGGACCCGGTCACCGGCGTCGATCGTCGGCGTCATCGAACTGGTCGGCACGGTGTAGGGCCGGTAGACCACCGCTCCCCAGCCGAACCCGCCGAGGAACAGCACCAGGCCCAGCGCCACGGCGATGCCGGACAGCCGCTGCCCGGTCCGGCCGCCCACCGAAGTCCTGTTCGCTCCGCCGCCGCGCGGGGCCGTACGTGTCGTGCTCTCGCCACCCATGGAGCCGCACCTTACCCGGCGGTACGCCAACGGGGCAGCCCCCTCCCGGGGACCGGAAGGGGGCTCTTCACACCTCAGCGGGCTCCGGCGGGTTCAGCGGGTCTCGGCCGGGGCGGTGCGCCGGCGGCGCCACCAGACGATCGGGACCACGCCGACGACGGCCAGGCCCTGGGGCGCGACCGACAGCGCGGCGGCGGCCGCGGACTGGTCCTGCAGGCCGTCCTGGCCGAAGGTGTCGGGGACCGGCAGGGTGCTCCAGCGGTTCATCGGCCAGGCGACCACGATGGCGCGGCCGACGACCTCGTCCACCGGGACCATGCCGCCGTTCTTGTCCGACTGGTTGTAGCGGGAGTCCCGGGAGTTCTGCCGGTGGTCGCCCATGACCCAGATCCTGCCCTCGGGGACCGTGACCTTGAACCGCCCGCCCTGGTCGTCGTCCGAGCACGGCGTGTTGCCCGGGTAGACGTACGGCTCGTTCAGTGCCTTGCCGTTGACCTTGAGCGGGCCGGTCTTGTTGCACTCGACCGTGTCACCGGCGACGCCGATGACCCGCTTGATCAGGTCCTTCTCGTCCGCGGACGGCATCAGGCCGATCCAGCTGAGGACCGTCTGAAGCGCGTTCGGGTCGGGTGTCGGCTCGCCCGCCAGCCAGTCGTCCGGGTCGTGGAAGACGACCACCTCGCCGCGCTCGGGCTCCGAGCCGAACCAGGGGGTCAGCTTGTCGACCAGGACCCGGTCACCGATCTGAAGGGTGTTCTCCATCGAGGAAGAGGGGATGGAGAACGCCTGCACCAGGAACGTCTTGATCAGCAGGGCGAGCACCAGCGCGATGCCGATCAGGATCGGCAGCTCCTTCCAGAAGGAGCGCTGCTTCTTGGCCGCCGGAGGTGTCGCGGGCGGCGCCCCGCCCACTCCCTCGTCCTCGGTCCCGCCGTTGTGTCCGTTCTGGCCGTGCTGTCCGTTCGTCACCCTGCCGTCCTCGGTCCCGGAGCCGTACCCGGAGTCCGGGGGGCCGACCGGGGCCGGACCGGACCTCTCCTCGGGGCGACCGCGGTTCTCCTCGCCGTCGTGACCGGACCGTGCGCCAACCGCCACATCCCCCACGCCAACTCCTTACTCTCTGCCGCCGCCTGCCCCGGATACGGCGCAGGCCCACCACTCCCATAACGAGCGGGAGTTCCGCAGGGGTCGGGAGTTTCATCATCGCGTTCGGATCGTAAGGGGCAACCCTATGCGACAGCTCGGGAGCGGCGGTCGAACCGGAGGCCGCGTCGGACACGGACGCGTACGTTTTCGGTTCGTCCAGGGTGGTCCAGTGACCGAACGGCCACGCGATCACCATGGCCCGTCCCACCACCTCGTCCTGGGACACCGTGCCGAAGTCCTTCGCCTGGTGGGCGCGGGAGTCGGCGGAGTTGGACCGGTGGTCGCCCATCACCCACAACCGCCCCTCGGGGACGGTGACGTCGAACGGCGTCCGGGACGGGGTGTCGCCGGGGTACAGGTAGTCCTCGTTCAGGGGAACGCCGTTGACGGTGACGCGTCCCTGGGTGTCGCAGCACTTGACGTGGTCACCGCCCACGCCGACGACCCGCTTGATGAGGTCCTTCTCGTCGTCGGACGGCAGCAGGCCGATGAAGGCGAGGCCTTCCTTGACCTGTTTGACGACGACGGGGTCGTCCTTCTTGGTGGTCTGCTCGCCCTGGAGCCAGCCGCCCGGGTCGCGGAAGACGACGACGTCCCCGCGCTGCGGCTCGGAGCCGAACCAGGGGGTGAGCTTGTCCACCAGGACCCGGTCGCCGATCCGGATGGTCTGCTCCATGGAGCCCGAGGGGATCACGAAGGCCTGGACGAGGAAGGTCTTGAGCACCAGCGCTATGAGGACCGCGACGCCGATGAGGAGCGGGATCTCCTTGACGGCGCCGCGTCTGCGCCGCCGTTTGACCTTGCGCTGGAGCTTGCGGCGTTCGGCGCGGGAGCGGCCGCCGGACGGTGCGGCGGTCCGCCGCGAGCCGGTGGGCAGCAGGTTCTCCGCGGGGCTGCTGGGCGCTCCCCGCGGCTTGCCCCGGCTACCCATCGGCGTCCTCGCGGCGTGCCGCCCCGGCCTCGGCACCGGACACGGCCCCGGCGTCGGCCTCCGCGTCCGGCACGCGCGCGTAGGCGTCGGGGCGGTCGAGGCGGGTGGCGTGGCCGAAGGGCCAGACGATCCAGTCCGCGCGACCGATCACGTCGTCCAGCGGGACCATTCCGCCCCCCGGGGAGCCCAGGTGGTCGCGGGAGTCGCTGGAGTCGGCCCGGTGGTCGCCGAGGACGAAGAGGGTGCCGTCGGGGACGACGACGTCGAAGGGGACCGAGGAGGGGCGGTCGCCGGGGTACAGGAACGCCGACTCGTCGACCGACTGGCCGTTCACCCGGATCCTCCCCTCCTTGTCGCAGCACACCACGTGGTCCCCGCCCACACCGACAACGCGTTTGATGTAGTCGCCGTGCCCGAAACCCCCGGTGCCGTCGAAGACGACGACGTCTCCCCGGCGCGGCCGACCGTCGAAACGGTACGCCAACTTGTTTACGAGAACCCGGTCGCCGATCCTCAATCCGCGCTCCATCGATCCGCTGGGGATCTGGAAGGGTTGCAGCACGAAGGTGCTGACCAGCAGCAGGAACAGCAGGAGGGCCAGCAGGACCACGGTGATCCGGCCGCCCGGCACCCAGTCCGTGATCCGCCCCGCGAACGCGGAACGCGACCGCCCCTCCGGTCCCTTCGGATCCGAGGGCTGCTCGGAGTCGGAAGGGTGGGAGGAGCGGTCGCGCTCCGTGTGCTGTGTTTCGATGTCCATCGGGGCCAGATGCTATCCGGCCCCGGCGCGGACCTCGGAGGGCGCTCAGCTCTCGCGCTTCTCCTTGATCTTCGCGGCCTTGCCGCGCAGCTCACGCAGGTAGTACAGCTTGGCGCGACGGACGTCACCGCGGGTGACGAGCTCGATCTTCTCCACGATCGGGGTGTGCACCGGGAAGGTGCGCTCGACGCCGACGGAGAAGGAGACCTTGCGGACCGTGAAGGTCTCGCGCACGCCGGCGCCCTGACGGCGGATGACGACGCCCTTGAACTGCTGCACACGGGAGCGGTTGCCCTCGATGACGCGCACGTGGACGTTGACGGTGTCGCCGGGGCGGAAGGCCGGGACGTCGCTGCGCAGCGACGCGGCGTCGACGGAGTCGAGCAGGTGAGACATTTCGTCTGCTTTCTTCGCCGATGCCACAGGTCATCGACGGAAACTAGGTGTTTCGGAATCAGGGTCGTGCGGGTCGGGACGGACGTCGTCTCCCCCTGTGGCAGGGGCGCGCTCCGGACGGACGCACAACAGCCGCCTATTCTTCCATGCCGGGGGTCCTGCGCCAAAATCGGCCGTACGGTTCCCCGTCCGGGTCGGGCTGCCAGCCCAGGATGGAGAGCATCTCGCGGTCCTTCTTGTCGAAGGCCGCGGGATCGCACCGCTCGATCAGGTCGGGCCGGTTGGCCGTGGTGCGGCGCAGGGCCTCGTCGCGGCGCCAGCGGGCGATCTTCCCGTGGTGACCGCTGAGCAGCACGTCCGGGATGCCGCGCCCGCGCCACAGGGGCGGCTTGGTGTGGACGGGGCCCTCCAGCAGGTTGGCCATGGCGCCGAGGGCGAAGGAGTCGTCCCGGTGCGACTCCGCGTTGCCGAGCACGCCGGGCAGCAGCCGGGCCACGGCCTCGGTGACGACGAGCACGGCGGCCTCGCCGCCGGCCAGGACGTAGTCGCCGATGGACACCTCGTACACGGGCATCCGGGTCGCGTACTCGTCGACGACGCGGCGGTCGATGCCCTCGTAGCGGGCGGGGGTGAAGATCAGCCAGGGCCGTTCGGAGAGGTGGACGGCGAGTTCCTGGGTGAACGGGCGGCCGCTGGGCGTGGGCACGATCAGCGCGGGCTCGCCGGACCCCGTCTCGTAGCCGTCGGCCAGGACGGAGTCCAGGGCGTCGCCCCACGGCTCGGTCTTCATGACCATGCCGGGACCGCCGCCGTAGGGGGTGTCGTCGACCGTGTTGTGGCGGTCGTACGTCCACTCCCGCAGGTCGTGCACGTGGACGCCGAGCTGTCCGCGCGCGCGTGCCTTGCCGACGAGGGAGACGTTCAGCGGTTCCAGGTACTCGGGGAAGATCGTGACGACGTCGAGCCGCATTACGCCTCGTCCCCGGCGCCCTCGGCATCGGCGCCCTCGGCGTCCCGCGCGGAGGCGACCTCGGCCCGGTCGTCGATCAGGCCGGGCGGCGGATCGATGACCGCGCGCTGCTCGTCGAGGTCGATCTCCGTGACGATCTCGGAGACGAACGGCACGTAGACCTCGCTGCCGTCGGGGCGCTCCACCACGAAGAGGTCCTGCGTGGGCAGGTGGGAGATCTCGGTGATGCGGCCCACCTCGGTGCCGTCCTCGGTCACCACGTCCAGGTCGATCAGCTGGTGGTCGTAGTACTCGTCCTCGTCCTCGGGCCGCTCGTCCGGGTCGACGTCGGCGATCAGGAGGGTGTTGCGCAGCGCCTCGGCGCCGGTGCGGTCGTGGACGCCGGCGAAGCGCAGCAGGAGGCGGCCGCTGTGCACCCGGCCGGTCTCGATGGTGAGCGGCCCGGCGGAGGCGGGATCGGTGGCCAGTACGGCACCGGGTCCGAGCCTCAGCTCCGGCTCGTCCGTGCGGACCTCGACGGTCACCTCGCCCTTGATTCCGTGGGCGCGGCCGATGCGCGCGACTACCAACTGCACTGTGCTTGATCTCCTGTCGGTACTGCGACGAGCCGGTCGGGCTCATACGACTGCGGGCCGGGGACGGCCCAGTGGCCTTCCCCGGCCCGAGCCGGTGCTGCGATTGGCGTCAGCGGACGTGGTCCACGTCGACGAGGTCGACACGGACATCGCGTCCGCCGATGGCGCCCACGACGGTGCGCAGGGCGCGCGCGGTGCGGCCGTTGCGGCCGATCACCTTGCCGAGGTCGTCGGGGTGGACCCGGACCTCGAGCACCCGCCCGCGGCGCAGGTTGCGCGAGGCGACCTGCACATCGTCAGGATTGTCGACGATGCCCTTCACGAGGTGCTCGAGAGCCTCCTCGAGCATGCTCAGGCCTCGGACGCGGAGGACTCGGCGGCGGCCTCGTCCTTCTTGTCGGCCTTCTTCTTCTGGGTGATCGCCTCACCCTTGCCCTCGTCCTCGCCACCGATCGCCTCGAAGGACGGGCGGGCCGCCTTCTCGGCCGGCTGGAGCAGCGGAGCCGGGGCGGGCTCGCCCTTGAACTTCTGCCAGTCGCCGGTCTTCTTCAGGATGGCGAGCACGGGCTCGGTCGGCTGGGCACCGACACCGAGCCAGTACGCCACACGCTCGGCGTCGACCTCCATCACCGACGGGTTGTACGTCGGGTGGTACTTGCCGATCTCCTCGATGGCCCGGCCGTCACGGCGGGTACGGGAGTCGGCGACGACGATGCGGTAGTGAGGCGAACGGATCTTGCCCAGACGCTTCAGCTTGATCTTGACTGCCACGGGAGTGGGTTCTCCTGGTTTTGACGTGATGGGGCACGGCGAGAGAGCCGCGTGGGGTTGCGGTACCCGAGTGCCCGATGGACGCGTCAGCCGGAGGAGAGAGGGGTCCTGTGCGACTGTCGAGTACAGCTAGCCATTGTGCCACACGCGGGCAGGCCCGTCGGACCGCGGGCGCCGGGTCCCCCCGGCGGGCGGACCACTCGCCTGCGGGCGACGGGCCCCGGCCCGGTCCGGCTGCCACGAGCAGCCGGACCGTCAGCTCACTCCGGCGCCGACCACCTCCGGGATCCGGAACGGCTTGCCGCAGCCGCCGCACATGATCGGGGCCTGGGCCAGCACCGAGGGGACGACGCGGACGTTGCGCCCGCAGTCGCAGACCGCCTTCACGCGCACCCCTCCCCCGGAGGAGCCGTGCCGGGCGGCCGGACCGCGGAAGCTGCGGGCCGTGTCGGTCGCGGTGGCGGCGGTGTGCGCCTTCAGCGCGCGCTGGAGGCGTTCGATCGTCGGACGGTACCGCCGCTTCGCCTCGGGGGTGAGCGTGACCAGCGAGAAGCCGCTGCTGGGATGCGGCTCCTCGGGGTGGTCCAGGCCCAGCTCCTCGGCGATCGCGAGAAATCGGCGGTTGTGGTAGCGCCCCGCGCGGGAGGTGTCGCGTACTCCGCGCGCGGCGGCGATGCCGTGGACTGCCTCGTGAAGCAGTCGCTCGAAGGAGAGTTCGTGCCCGCAGGCGGACGACGACTCTCCGATCAGGGACTCGGGCGCGGCAAGATCGGGCAGCTCGGTGTGGTGCCGCTGAATGTCGGCCCACGCCTGCGCCAGCTCTGCGGCGAGAACAGGTGGTGTCGTGCTCACGTAATGACAACGAGCCGGAGGGCCGCTGTGTTCCTATTCCGGGCCATCCCAAATATTTTGCACGTACCAGTCAGTTGCCGCTGATGCGTCCCGACGAGGGCGGGTGCGCTGATCTGCGGAGAAGCCTCACAGCTCATACCAAGCTGGTGCGTAGTCCGACGTACGCGCCGGCGTGTAGCCGCCGTCCACGCGCCGGAGTGCGCGACCCGCGCGGGCGCAAGGGGCGTTTCGGTCGCTGTCGCGCCGGAGGGGCACCGTCCGGGAGGACGTGTCCGTGGACGCGACGTTACCGGGTGCGCTTCAGGCGTGCGGCACCGCCCCGCCTCCCGCCCCGTCGGGGCGGCGCGCGGGGGCCGCCGGCCAGGCCGACCTTGGCCGGAACCGTGCCGCCGGTGGGGCGGCCACCCGCGGTCATCGCCGGGCGTCATGTTCCGGCCATCCGGACCGGGCCGCGGGACGGGGCCGTCCCGGCTACCGCGCGGCCAGGCCCGTGTTGCCGGGAAGTGAAATCTCGCCACGCTGCCGGGGATCGGGCAAACCGGGCCCCGCTACCACTGGACGTCACGGCGAGCCCGGAGTTACCTGGCATACGGGGGGAGTGCGAGCGCACTGCACGGGGGCCATCGAATCGGGCACGGCGGTAACACTCGGCGATTGGGGCACTTTCCTATGACACCTACGCTCGTGCGGCAGCACCCGTCTCACGCGAGGGCGACACCTCACGTGGACCTGCGGGCACGCGCGCGTGACTGGTCCGAGATACAGGAGCGGATGCTCGTGCCGCTCTACGAGGCCGTCTACGAGCGACTGGACGTGGGCGGCGGTACCCGGATGCTGAGCCTGGGCTGCGGTTCCGGTCTCGCGCTGCTGATGGCCGCCTCGCGCGGTGCCGCGGTGACCGGGGTCGACTCCCGCTCCCCGGAGCTCCTGGACCTGGCCCGTCGGCGCCTGCTGTCCGGGACGCCCGAGGAGCCCGGGGCGGGCGGCGCGGTGAGCACGCGCGCGCGTGCCGACGCGCCTCGGATCGTCCGGGGCACGCCCGGGGACGCGGCGGACCCCACGGCACCGGCGTTCACCCTGGTGACCGCCTTCGAACCCACCGGGTGCCGCGCGGACGACTCGGAGGAGCTCGGCGACCTGCTCGCCCGGGCGACGCCGCTCGCCGCACGCGGGGCGGCCGTGGTGCTGGCCGGCTGGGGCCCGCCCGAGCGGTGTGCCACGACATCGGTGCTGCGGGTGGCCGCCAGGCTGACCGACCCGACGCGCGGCCCGGGCGGCTGGCGCCCCGCACTGCGGGACGACCTGGAGGAGGTCGCCCAGCGGGCCGGACTCAGGCCGGACGGCTCGGGCCGGGTGGCGTGCCCCTTCGGCTACGCCGACACGGACAGCGCGGTGCGCGGGCTGCTGTCGACCGGGCTGTTCGACACGGCGGTCGCGGCGACCGACCGGGCACAGGTCGACAAGGAGCTGACGGAGGCCCTGCACCCGCACCGGCGGCCGGACGGGACCGTGTGGATGCCGAACGTGTTCCGCTACCTGGTCGCACGAGTTCCCTGAAGGTCGGGTCCGACTGTTTCCGATCGAAAGCGTGCGACACCTGACGGGCTTCTTCCGATGCGGGTGCGAATGATGTGAAGAAGCCGGGCATGGGTTCCGGCGGTTTCCCCTGGTGCTTCATGGGCCCCTACTGTGATCCACCGTTCGGGGGAACAGACACATCTGCATACGGGAGCCCGTAGTGCCGCACCGCAAGACCGCTCTGCGCCTCGCCGCGCCTCTCGCCGTCCTCGCCCTGGCCCTCACCGCCTGCGGGGGCGGGGACGAGGGCACCGGCGCCGACGAGAAGGGCGGGGCGTCCGCCGAGTCCTCGCCGTCGCCCTCCCGGCCCGCCTCGGGCGGCGACATGGCGCAGGGCGAGAGCGCGACGGGGAAGGTCTCGGAGGATCCCGGCGAGGTCACGTACGAGGTCCTGGCGCAGAAGGTCGAGGTGGGCACCGAGGCGGAGGCCGCGAAGGCGGTGGCGGACGCCGCGGACGCGAAGGGCAAGGTGCTGGCCACCGCGCACATGAGGTACACGCACCGGGGCGGGCCGGCCCTGACCGAGGGCTCCGACGCGCACGACGGCACCACGGTGTTCGCGGACGGGCAGCGCGGCGGTGTCCTCATCGGCGCCGCCGAGGACGCGCCGGGCTGCGAGGACCCGTACGACGTCGAGAGCTGGAAGCGGGGCGAGAGCCACGTCTTCTGCGAGACCTACGTGATCCCGGCGGACGCCGCCGGCGTCGAGGTCCACTGGTCGGAGGAGGACGGCGAGCCCTACGTCTGGAAGTTCCCGCGGAAGTAGACCGACAGGGTGCTCACACCTCCGGGTCGTCCTTCGTCAGCCGGGTGATCCCGGCGATGCGGTACGCCTCCGCCTCGTCGAGCGTCTCGCTCGTCAGCAGCGACTCGGCGAGCGCGTCGAGCTGTCCCCGGTGGTCGCGCAGCTTGCGCACGGCCTCCTCGTAGCAGGAGTCCACGACCCGTCGCATCTCGCCGTCGATCGCGTCGAGCGTCTGCGGCGCGGCGGCGAGGCCGCCGGGTCGGCGCCCGGCTGGAGCATGCCCAGCAGGGCGTGCCCGCTCTCGTGGTAGGCGGTGCGCCGGCGCTCCTCCTCCGGCATCACCAGCGGACGCTCGGCCCCCAGCTGGACCTTCTCCAGCGCCTCGGAGAGGTTGGCCTGCGTCACCCGCTCCTGCTTCCGCTTGACCGCGAGCAGCGCCGCCTCGTTGGCGAGGTTGGCGAGTTCCGCGCCGGTCATGCCCGGCGTCGTACGGGCGACCTGGGCGAGGTCGACGTCCGCGGCCAGGGGGATCTCGCGGGTGTGGATCTCCAGGATCGCCTTCCGGCCACTTCTGTCCGGCGGCGAGACGCTGACCACCCGGTCGAAGCGGCCGGGGCGGGTCAGGGCGGCGTCCAGGATGTCGGCGCGGTTGGTGGCGGCGATGACGATCACGCCCTCCGAGCCGGAGAAGCCGTCCATCTCGGTGAGGATCTGGTTCAGGGTCTGCTCGCGCTCGTCGTGGCCGCCCATGCCGGAGCCGCCGCCGCGGGCCCGGCCGATGGTGTCGATCTCGTCGATGAAGATGATCGACGGCGCCACCTTGCGGGCCTCGGCGAACAGCTCCCGCACCCGGGAGGCGCCCACGCCCACGATCATCTCGATGAACTCGGACGCCGACGCGGAGAAGAACGGCACGCCCGCCTCTCCGGCCACCGCGCGCGCGAGGAGCGTCTTTCCGGTCCCGGGTGGGCCAGTCAGCAGGACACCCCGGGGCATCTTGGCACCCATGCGGCGATAGGCGTCCGGGTTCTTCAGGAAGTCGACGACGTCACTCAGCTCGCCCTCCACCTCGTCGATCCCGGCGACGTCGGCGAAGGTGGTGCGCGGTTTCCCGGCCTCCAGCTCGACCGGCTTGGGCGGCGCCTTGCGGCCGAGCATGCCGCCCGCACCGCCGCCCAGGGCGCCCCGCATGCGTCGCGCGATGAAGATCCACAGCACCACCAGGAGCAGGAGCGGGGCCAGCGCGATCAGCATGTTGGCCAGGAAGCTGCGGTGCTGCACCACGGGCTCGGCGGTGACCGTGACCTTGTTCTTCGTCAGCTCGGCCCAGAGCTGGTCGTCCGCGAAGGTCGGCCGCTCGGTCGTGAACTTGGTGTACGTCCCGTCGCCCTCGGGATTGTCGCGGGCCTTCTTCAGCTGGCCCTGGATCGCGTCGCCCTTGGCGTAGATCTTGCTGACGTTGCCCTCGTCGACCTGCTTGCTGAACTCCGTGTAGGAGATGGTCGGCTCGTCGCCCTCGTTGAAGAAGGAGAGCAAGAGGTTGGCGATCAGGTAGACGATCAGCGCGGCCAGGACCAGGTTCCACCAGCCGCCGAGCATCCTCCTGCCGCCGGACGGCGGTTTGGGCGGCTCGTCGGGCGTGCCCTCGGTCCGCCAGGGCGGCTCGGGTGCCTTGCGCGGCGGCGACGGATTGGTCATATCCGGACGCTACGACAGGAAAGCCGCGCGGGCATGTGGGTGTACGACGCCGGGGCGCCCCCTGGAACAGGAAGCACCCCGGCGAAGCACTGTGTCCGAACGGGCGGTCAGCCCATGAACTTCTTGAACTCGTCCGGCAGCTCGAAGTCCTGCCCGCCCTGCTGCGGCAGTCCGAGGGCACCCCCGCTCTGCGCGGCGGCGGCCCGGCGGGCGGCTTCCTCCTGCTCCTGCTGCTTGCGCTTCATCGGGTTGCCCGAGCGCTGCTTGCCCTTGGCCTTCTTCTGCTGCTTCTTCTGCCGGCCGGGGCCGCCACCCATGCCGGGCATCCCCGGCATCCCGGGCATGCCGCCGCCCTGGGCCATGCGGGACATCATCTTGCGGGCCTCGAAGAACCGCTCGACCAGGTTCTTCACGGCGCTGACCTCGACGCCGGAACCCTTGGCGATGCGGGCGCGGCGCGAGCCGTTGATGATCGTCGGCTCCTGGCGCTCGGCCGGGGTCATCGACTTGATGATGGCGGCCGTGCGGTCGACGTCGCGCTCGTCGAGGTTGTTGATCTGGTCCTTCATCTGGCCCATGCCGGGCAGCATGCCGAGCAGCTTGGAGATGGAGCCCATCTTGCGGACCTGCTCCATCTGGGCCAGGAAGTCGTCCAGGGTGAAGTCCTGGCCCTTCTTGGACGCCAGCTTGGAGGCCATCTTCTCGGCCTCTTCCTGGCTGAACGTCTTCTCCGCCTGCTCGATCAGGGTGAGCAGGTCACCCATGTCGAGGATGCGGGAGGCCATCCGGTCGGGGTGGAAGGCGTCGAAGTCCTCCAGCTTCTCGCCGTTCGACGCGAACATGATCGGCTTGCCGGTCACCGAGGCGATCGACAGGGCCGCACCACCGCGGGCGTCGCCGTCGAGCTTGGAGAGGACCACGCCGTCGAAGCCGACGCCGTCGCGGAAGGCCTCGGCGGTGTTGACCGCGTCCTGACCGATCATGGCGTCGACGACGAAGAGGATCTCATCGGGGCGGACCGCGTCCCTGATGTCCGCGGCCTGCTGCATCAGCTCCTGGTCGATGCCCAGGCGGCCGGCGGTGTCGACGATGACCAGGTCGTGGACCTTGGCCTTGGCGAACTCGATGGAGTCCTTGGCGACCTTGACCGGGTCGCCCACGCCGTTGCCCGGCTCGGGGGCGTAGACCGCGACACCGGCGCGCTCGGCGACGACACTGAGCTGGTTGACGGCGTTGGGGCGCTGGAGGTCGCAGGCCACGAGCAGGGGAGAGTGGCCCTGCTCCTTGAGCCAGCGGCCGAGCTTGCCCGCCAGGGTGGTCTTGCCCGCACCCTGGAGACCGGCCAGCATGATCACGGTCGGCGGCTGCTTGGCGAAGCGCAGGCGGCGGGTCTCTCCGCCGAGGATGCCCACCAGTTCCTCGTTGACGATCTTGAGGACCTGCTGGGCCGGGTTCAGCGCCTTGGAGACCTCGGCGCCGAGGGAGCGCTCCTTGACCTTCTTGATGAAGGCGCGCACGACGGGCAGCGCCACGTCGGCCTCAAGCAGCGCGATGCGGATCTCGCGGGCCGTGGCGTCGATGTCCGCCTCGGACAGCCGTCCCTTGCCCCGGAGGGATTTGAAGGTGGCTGACAGGCGGTCGGAGAGAGTATCGAACACGGCGGCGTAGGTCCTCGCGTCGGCGTTGGTGTGGGTCGCCCTCCAGGGTATCCGGCCCGGCAAGCAATTCGTCCCTGCCCGCCGGGCAGAGCGACATGACCGCGGGCTCACGCCCGCAGCGACTCCTCCAACCCCCGGGCCACCGACGCCGCCTCCTCACCCGGCAACGGCGCACCCCTGCCCCGCGTCACGTAGAACGCGTCCACCGCGTTCGCCCCCAGCGTCGACACGTGCGCGCTGCGCACCCGCACCCCCGCGCCCTCCAGCGCCCGTCCGATGCGGAAGAGCAGCCCCGGCGCGTCCTGCGCGCGGACCTCGATCACCGTGGCGAGCCGGGACGCGGCCGGGGCGACGGTGACCCGGGGCGGGGGCGGCTCCACGCCCCGGCGCCTGGGGTGGGCGGCGTCGCGTTCGGCGAGCCGTCCGGCGATGTCCAGGCTGCCGTCCAGGGCCCTGACCAGGTCGGCACGGAGCCGGGCGGCCTGGGGCAGGGAGCCGTACTGGGCGGCGACCCGCCAGTCGAGGAGCAGGACGGAGCCGTCGACGCCGTCCGGCAGCGGGAGGGAGCGCAGCTCGGCGGTGCGGACGGTCAGCCGGTGCA
Organism: Streptomyces violaceorubidus; assembly: GCF_000717995.1. GTDB lineage: Bacteria > Actinomycetota > Actinomycetes > Streptomycetales > Streptomycetaceae > Streptomyces > Streptomyces violaceorubidus. Next base: position 150,519 of record NZ_JODM01000025.1, on the reverse strand, counting down.
GGGCCAGGACCCCGGCGACCGCGGGGAGCACCCCCTCCTGGTCGGGTACGGCGATCAGCAGCTCGACCCCGAGGGGCTCGGGGCCGGCCACCGAGGAGGGGTCGGCCGGCGCGGATTCACCGGGCGGCTCCGTCTGGGCCCGCAGCGCCAGTACCGGACCGCCCGTACGGAAGGCCTCGACCGCGAGCCGCTCCTGCTCCGCGGTGGGCGCGGTGGCCGCGGGTTCGCCCGGCGGATCCCCGGCCAGCACCCCGGCGACCCGTTTCACCAGGTCGGCGACGAGGGAGGCGCGCCAGGACGACCAGGCGGCGGGGCCGGTGGCCAGCGCGTCCGCCTCCGTCAGGGCGTGCAGCAGTTCCAGCGTGTGCTCCGTGCGGACCGCCTCGGCGACCGCGCGCACGGTGGCCGGGTCGTCGAGGTCGCGCCGGGTGGCGGTCTCCACGAGCAGGAGGTGGTGGCGTACGAGGGTGGCCAGGACGGCCGCGTCCGTGGGGTCGAAGCCGATGCGGGTGGCGACGTCCCGGGCGATGGTCTCGCCCGCCACGGAGTGGTCGCCGGGCCAGCCCTTGCCGATGTCGTGCAGCAGCGCGGCGACCAGCAGGAGGTCGGGGCGGTGCACCCGGCGGGTGAACCCGGCGGCGCGGACGGCGGTCTCGATCAGGTGCCGGTCGACGGTCCACAGGTGCACGGCGTTGCGCTGCGGGCGGCAGCGGACCCGTTCCCAGTCGGGCAGCAACCGGGTCACCAGGCCCTCGGCCTCCAGCGCCTCCCAGACCTGCACCGTGGGCCGGCCCGAGCCGAGCAGGGTCACCAGTTGCTCGCGGGCCTCGGCGGGCCAGGGTGTGGACAGGGGGCGCGCGGTGACCGCCAGGCGCCGTACGGCGTGCAGGGAGAGCGGGAGCCCGGCCTGTGCGGCGGCGGCCGCGGCACGCAGCGGGAGCACGGGGTCGCGTTCGGGGCGCGCGGTGCGGGCGAGCACCACCTCGCCGTCCTGCTCGACGACGCCCTCGGCGAGCGGGGAGCGCTCGGCGGCGGGTTTCCCGCCGTTCATCATGGCGCGCAGGCGCGGCCGTACGGAGCGCGAGCGCAGCACGCGCCCCACTTCGCGCCAGGTGACGTCGCCCGCGTAGGCGATGACGCGGGCCGCCTCGTACACCTGGCGCAGCAGGGCGTCGGCATCCAGCAGCCCCAGCCCGGCCGCCACCTGGTCCTGTTCCTGCAGCGCCAGCCGGTCGGTCGCCCGGCCCGTGGCCAGGTGGAGGGCGTCGCGTACGTCGAGCAGGCGGCGCCGGGCGTCGGCGAGACCCTCGCGCGGGGCGTCGGCGAGCCAGGAGGCGGCGACGGCCCGCAGGGCGGTGGCGTCGCGCAGGCCGCCCCGGGCCTCCTTGAGGTCGGGTTCCAGCAGGAACTGGAGCTCGCCCTGGCGTTCGGCCCGCTCGGCGCACAGGTCACGGAGTTCAGGGAGGCGTTTGGGAGCCTGGTTGCGCCAGTCGGCGAGGACGGCGGTGCGCAGCGAGGCGGTCAGGCCGAGGTCTCCGGCGAGGTGGCGGGCGTCCAGGAGTCCGAGGTGGACCTTCAGGTCCTCGCCCGCCGTCTTCCGGGCCTGCTGCGGTGTGCGCACGGAGTGGTCGAGGTCGAGGCCGAGGTCCCAGACCGGGTACCAGAGGCGGTCGGCGAGCGCGGCGACGGCCTTGTCGTCACGGCCGTCGTGCAGCAGGAGCAGGTCCAGGTCACTGCGCGGGGACAGCTCGCCGCGTCCGTAGCCGCCGACGGCGACGAGCGAGACCCCCGTCTGTCCCCCGGTGCCCGCGCCGAAGAGGCCCGCCAGCCAGTCGTCCGTCAGCTCGGCGAGCGCCCTGCGGCGCGGCGGCCCGGACCGCGCCCCCTCGGTGAGGAGGCGCAGCCGGGCCGCCGCGTAGCCGCCGGGTCCCGAGCCTTCTGCTTCTTGCGTCACGTCGGTACTCGTCACCCGGCGACTCCTTGTTTCGTCCGTCGTGTCAGAGCGCGTCGGGTCCGCGCTCGCCGGTCCTGACCCGTACGGCCGTGTCGACCGGGACCGCCCAGACCTTGCCGTCGCCGATCTTGCCGGTGCGGGCCGCCTTGACCACGACGTCGATCAGCTGCTCGGCGTCGTCGTCCTCGACCAGGACCTCGATGCGGATCTTGGGCACCAGGTCGACGGTGTACTCGGCACCCCGGTAGACCTCGGTGTGTCCGCGCTGGCGGCCGTAGCCGCTGGCCTCGGTGACGGTCAGGCCGTGGACCCCGAAGGCCTGGAGGGCCTCCTTGATCTCGTCGAGCCGGTGCGGCTTGACGACGGCGGTGATGAGCTTCATGCGTCCACCTTCTTGCTCGGGGCCGACGCCGCCGCGGAGGCGGTCGGCGTGGCGGTCGTCCGGACGGCACCGCCGCCGGCGCCGCTGAAGTCGTAGGCGGTCTCGGCGTGCTCGGCCTGGTCGATGCCGGCCACCTCGACGTCCTCCGATACCCGCATGCCGATCGTCTTGTCCAGCAGGAAGGCGAGGACCGCGGAGACGACCAGGGAGTAGGCGAGGACGCCGAAGACACCCGCGCACTGCTTCCAGAACTGGTCGAGGCCGCCGCCGTAGAAGAGGCCCTGGACGTCGGACTGGCCCTTGCCGCTGGCGAAGAAGCCGATGAGCAGCGAGCCGAGGATGCCGCCGACGAGGTGGACGCCGACCACGTCGAGGGAGTCGTCGTAGCCGAACTTGTACTTCAGGCCGACGGCCATGGCGCAGACCACGCCGGCGATGAGCCCGACGGCGATCGCGCCGAGCGGGGAGACCGCGCCGCCCGCCGGGGTGATGGCGACCAGGCCGGAGACCGCGCCGGAAGCCGCGCCCAGGGTGGTGAAGGTGCCGTGCCGGATCTTCTCGTAGGCGAGCCAGCCGAGGACGGCGGCACCGGTGGCGACCTGGGTGTTGACGAACATCAGCGCGCCGACGCCGTCGTCGTTGCCGAGCCAGGAACCGGCGTTGAAGCCGAACCAGCCGAACCACAGCAGGCCCGCGCCGAGCATGACCAGCGGCAGGCTGTGCGGGCGCATCGGGTCCTTCTTGAAGCCGACCCGCTTGCCGATGACGAGGATCACGCCGAGCGCGGCGGCACCGGCGTTGATGTGCACGGCCGTGCCCCCGGCGAAGTCGATCACGCCCAGTTCGAAGGCCCAGCCGCCCGCACCCCACACCCAGTGGGCGACGGGGAAGTAGACGACGGTGACCCACAGGGCGATGAACAGCGCCCAGGCCGTGAACTTCACCCGGTCCGCGAGGGCGCCGCTGATCAGGGCGGGGGTGAGGACGGCGAACATCAGCTGGAAGACCAGGAACACGAAGACGGGGATGGTGTAGCCGTCCCACAGCTCGGTCAGGCCGATGTTGCTCAGGCCCACCCAGTCGGAGTTCCAGCCGACGATGCTGCCGGAGTCGGTGCCGAACGCCATGGAGAAGCCGTACAGCACCCACAGGACGGTGACGATGCCGAGGCTGATGAAGCTCATCATCAGCATGTTCAGGGTGCTCTTGACGCGGACCATGCCTCCGTAGAAGAAGGCCAGGGCCGGTGTCATGAGCATCACCAGGGCGGAGCAGATGAGCATGAAGCCTGTGTTGGCGGCAGAGAGCTGTGTCTCTGCCGCGAGCGTGATGGCTGGAGCCATCGGCGTCTCCTCGTCGTAGGTACGGCCCCGTGCGGGCGAAGCCTGAGCGGGCGGGTGAGCGGTGGGCCGGTTATGCGCCACGAGATTGGCGCAGCGCGGTTTCGGTGGAGGCCCCTCGTTGTTTCGCCGCCGTGACGAAGGCGCGGTGCGTGTTACGCGTGGGTGAACGGCCGGGTGCGGGCCCGGGCGGTCGCCGTCGTGGCGGGGTGGTCCGCACCCGGACACGAGCCGGCCGCGGCGGGCCTCCGAATGACCTGGCATGGGGGAGCCGAGTCGGGCAGTTCGGGAGGGCCGGCCGCGGCCGGGGCTGGTGGGGGTTCAGACCGCTTCGGCGGTCTCCGGCAACTCGATCGCGAGCCGTTCGGTGAGGTCGACGACCTCACCGAGGTCGCCGAAATCGCGTACGGCCGTGTCGACGGTCTTGCGGATGCGGGTGTTGACGCGTTCGGAGCGGACCTTCTTGGCGATGCCCATGGCCTCCTTGGCCAGGACGGCGCTCTCCTCCGGCTCGCGGCGCAGCAGGTGGACGGTGGCCATGCCGATCAGGTTCAGCGCGTAGGAGCGCTGGTGTTCCTCGTCCTTGGCGAAGAGCTCCACGGCCCGGCGCATCAGGGGGTCGGCGAGGGAGGCGTAGGCGGGACTGCGGCCGGCCACGTAGGCGAGGTCGCGGAAGGAGTGGCTGTTCTCCCCGTACAGCTCGGCCTCGGAGAAGAAGCGGATCCAGTCGGGGTCCGGCTCGTCCCACTCGCCTGCCTCGGCGAAGATGTCCTCCGCCATGCGCACGGCGCGCTTGCAGCGCCCGGGCTGCCCCATGTTGGCGTAGGCGCGGGCCTCCATCGCGTACAGCATCGACTGGGTGCGGGGGCTGGCGCAGTCCCGGCTGCCGTACTGGGCGAGGTGGATCAGCTCCAGGGCGTCGTCGGGCCGGCCGAGATGGATCATCTGGCGGCTCATGCTGGAGAGGATGTACGAGCCGAGCGGCCGGTCCCCCGCTTCCTTGGCTGCGTGCAGGGCGAGCACGAAGTACTTCTGGGCGGTGGGCTGGAGCCCCACGTCGTACGACATCCAGCCGGCCAGCTCGGCCAGCTCGGCGGCGACCTTGAAGAGCCTGGCCCGCGTGGCCTCCGTCTGGGGTTCCTGGAGCAGGTCGGTGACCTCGTGCAGCTGGCCGACCACGGCCTTGCGGCGCAGACCGCCGCCGCACTGGGCGTCCCAGCGGCGGAACATCACGGCGGTGGACTCCAGGAGGTCCAGCTCCGGCCGGGACAGGCGCCCACGCGCGCGGGTGGCGGGCGCCCCGGGCTCGTCCTCGGCCCCCGGCGTGGTCGCGGAGGGCGTGGGGACGAGCCAGCGCTGCATCGGCTCGATGAGGGACGGGCCCGCGGAGAGGGCCAGCGAGCTCCCGAGGAAGCCGCGCCGCGCCAGCATGAGGTCGCTGCGCGAGAACTCGCTGAGCAGGGCCACGGTCTGCGGGCCCGTCCAGGGGAGGTCGACGCCGGTCGCGGAGGGTGTGGGGCGGGTGGAACGCAGGCCCAGGTCCTCGACGGAGACGACGACGCCGAAACGCTCGGAGAACAGCTCGGACAGGATCCGCGGGATCGGCTCGCGCGGGTTCTCCCCGTCGAGCCAGCGGCGCACGCGTGAGGTGTCGGTGGAGATGTGGTTGGCGCCCAACTGGCGGGCCCGGCGGTTGACCTGGCGGGCCAGCTCGCCCTTGGACCAACCGCTGCGGGCGAACCAGGAGGTGAGCAGCTCGTTCGGGCGCTTGTCAGCGTGCGACGCGCTCGCCGCGCCCCTACCGCTTCCGCCGTTGCCACTCACTGGAACGCCCCCATCCCTGAGACCACCTGTCGCCGAGTGCGCCAAGCCCTATCAGAATGCCGGTGGTTGCGGCCCTCCGTCCGGTGGTTGGCACCCTTCGAACAGAAAGCCCGGTTGCCTCCGGCATACCCACAAGTGCATGTGCCCCACGGCTCCATGTACACAAAGTAGTCCCGCGATCACTCACCCAGCCATGGCGATTGCGGAATCGCCACCATTCGCCACCCCTTCGAATGAACTCGCGGTGGCCGGGACGCGATTCACTTGACATAGGCCAACCGGGAGTCGGTGCAACGGTGCACACCGGGGCGTGCGTCGTCGGGCGCACCACCCCGAGTGCTCCCGGACGCTGCCTGAACCGCGCCTGACCGGGGAGTTGGAAGCAGAGAGTCACTTTTCACGTCCGTTGCGTAACCGCCGCTGCGTCGGACCCGTTGGAGGGGGCATGGGCTTCACGATCGGCATCGGCAGCAGTCGGGGCATGCGCGAGATCCGGTCCGGCGCGCGCCGCCGCGGCCGCGCCTCGGAGTGCACCGTCGTGGCCGAGTTCACGGGGCTGTGGGGCTGGGACGTGGTGCCGGGGGCCCGGACCGCAGGGGGCGTCTGCTCGTGCGGCCTGTCCGACTGTCCGGCGCCGGGTGCGCACCCCCTGGACTTCGCGCCCCCGGTCCCCGCCGGGGCGACGCTGGACGAGGTGAGCGAGGCCTGGGCCCGGTACCCCGGCGCCGCGGTGATGCTGGTGGTCGGGCAGGGCTTCGACGTGATCGAGGTGGCCGAGCCCGCCGGGCTGCGGGCGCTGGCCCGGCTGGAGCGCATGGGCCTCCCGCTCGGCCCGGTCGCGGTCACCCCGCAGGGCCGCGCCCACTTCTTCGTCGCCCCCGGCGCCGCCGCCGAGCTGCCCCGGCTGCTGTACCGCATGGGCTGGGACGACCCGTCGGCCCTCGACCTGAGCGGCCTCGGCCCCGGTACGTACATCACGGCCCCGCCCTCCGACCGCGGCGGCCGGGGTCCGGTGCGCTGGCTGCGCCCCCCGGCCTTCGACTCGGCCACCAAGCCACCGGCGGCACGGCTGCTGCTGGGCACCCTGGCGTACGTGGCCCACCGGTCCCGGGCGTAGACACCCACCCGGGACGCCTGTCCGTCCGTACGCCACGACGCGCACAACTCCGGTCGGCAGTCCCGGCCGCCGCCCTGCCCTGCCCGCCGGGGCGCGTCGCACGGCACCAGGCCCTTGACACTCCGCCCGCGCACGCGCATGCGCCGGGTCGGCAGCGTCACCCCCGCCTCGCACGACCCGTCGCCCCTCGCCACCCCCCTCGCACGACCCATCGCCCGTCGCCACCTCCTCGCACGTCCCGTCGCCCGTCGTCACCCGCCGCACGGCGAAAGCGCCCGTCTCCCGGTCCGGGAGGCGGGCGCTTCTCGCCTGTGCGCGGGCGCGGGGCGCCGGGCAGACGGCGTCACTCGCCGATGAGGGCATCCACGAAGGCCGCCGGCTCGAACGGCGCCAGGTCGTCCGCACCCTCACCGAGCCCGATCAGCTTGACCGGCACACCCAGCTCACGCTGGACGGCGACCACGATGCCGCCCTTGGCCGTGCCGTCCAGCTTGGTGAGCACGATGCCGGTGATGTTCACGACCTCGGCGAAGACCCGGGCCTGGATCAGACCGTTCTGGCCGGTGGTGGCGTCCAGCACGAGGAGCACCTCGTCCAGCGGGGCGTGCTTCTCCACGACGCGCTTGACCTTGCCCAGCTCGTCCATCAGGCCGGTCTTGGTGTGCAGGCGGCCGGCGGTGTCGATGAGCACGACGTCCGAGCCCATCTCCTTGCCCTCCTTGACCGCGTCGAAGGCGACGGAGGCGGGGTCGCCGCCCTCCGGCCCGCGCACGGTGTGGGCCCCGACCCGCTCGCCCCAGGTCTGGAGCTGGTCCGCGGCGGCGGCTCGGAAGGTGTCGGCGGCGCCGAGGACGACGCTGCGGCCGTCGGCCACCAGGACGCGGGCGAGCTTGCCGGTGGTGGTGGTCTTGCCGGTGCCGTTCACCCCCACGACCATCACGATGCCGGGCCTGCTCGTGGCGGGCTCGGTCTTGACCTCGCGGTCCATGTCCGGGCCGACGAGGGTGATCAGCTCCTCGCGCAGCAGGGTGCGCAGCTCCTCGGGCGTGCGGGTGCCGAGGACCTTCACCCGCTCGCGGAGCCGCTCGACCAGCTCCTGGGTGGGCTGCACACCGACGTCGGCGGTGAGCAGCGTGTCCTCGATCTCCTCCCAGGTGTCCTCGTCGAGGTGCTCCCGGGACAGCAGCGTCAGCAGGCCCTTGCCGAGGGCGTTCTGCGAGCGGGAGAGGCGGGCACGGAGCCGGACCAGTCGGCCGGCGGTGGGCTCGGGAACCTCGATCCGGGGGATCTCGAGCTCTTCGACGACGGGCGGCTCCTCGACGGTGGCGGTGCCGCCGTCCGGGAGGTCGACCTCCTCTATCGTCCGGCGCGTTTCGTCGCGCGGCGTCTCGGCCTCGTCGCCGACGTGCGGCTCGGCCGGAGGGGCGGTGATGTCGGGCGCGGCGGGGGGCGGCTCGGGCAGCTGCTTCTTGCGGCGGCTGCCGACGACCAGCCCGCCGAGCGCGCCGATCACGACCACGGCGATGACTACAGCAAGGATGACGATTTCCATAACGGGTCCAGTATGCGTGACCCCCCGCACGGCCCCCCGTCGGCGGACGCTCGTGGTTTCCGACAAAGGACAAAGGCCCCTGGAGGTAACGAGTCGGAGCAAAGTACGATGGAGGAGGCCGCGTCAACGCGCGTAGAGTCCCGACCGCCCCTCTCCCCCACGATCGAGGCACGGACCCCCCATGAGCAAGACCGCCGAGAACGAAGGCGCCCTGGAAACACGCGGCATCGAGCAGGTGCCCGACCGCGAGCGCACCGCCCGGACCCGCGAGCTGTTCCCGACCTGGGTCGGCGCCAACATCAGCGTGCTGCTGCTCACGATGGGCGCGAGCCTCGTCGTGGCGTACCGGCTCAGCTTCTGGCAGGCCCTGGTCGTCGCCGCCGCGGCGCCGGTCGTGTCGTACGGCCTGGTCGGCCTCATCGGGATCGCGGGCAAGCGGGGCGGCGCTCCGGGGATGGCGCTGTCGCGTGCCGTGTTCGGCCAGCGGGGCAATCTGCTGCCGGGCTCGCTGATCTGGGTCGCCCGCTGGGGGTGGGAGACGATCAACGCCGTGACCGGCGCGTATGCCCTGCTCACGGTCCTGGACATCCTGTTCGGCATACGCGCCAACAGCGTGCTGGACATGGTGACGCTGCTCGCCTTCGTCGTGGCGACGTTCGCCATCTCCGGGCTGGGCATCAACGCCGTGCAGAAGTGCAACAAGTACGCGGCGTACCTCTTCGGCGCCTTCTCGGTGCTGGTGCTGGGCTACCTGGTCGTCGACACCGACTGGTCCGCGGTGTACGACCGGCCCGCGGGTTCGGTGGCCTCGGTGATCACGGGCGTGGGCCTGATCGCGGCCGGCGGCGTCAGCTGGATCCCGTCCGCTCCGGACTTCACGCGGTACCTGCCGCGCACGGCCTCCTCGAAGGGGATCGTGGGCGTCACGGTCGGCGGTGCGGGGATCGTCGTGCTGCCGATGGTGCTGATGGGCGCGGTCATGGCGGTCTCCACACCGGACCTGGCCTCGGCCGCCGACCCGGTCTCCTTCCTGGGCGAGATCCTGCCGACCTGGATCGCCGTGCCGTACCTGCTGATCGCGCTGATCGGCATGCTGCTGATCAACTCGATGTCGATGTACTCGGCGGGCTTCACCGCGCAGACCCTGGGCTTCAAGGTCCCCCGGCACTGGGCGGTCTCGGTGAACGCCGTGATCTCGCTGGTCTTCGGCGGCGTGCTGATGCTGGTGGCGACCAGCTTCATGGGCTCGTTCATCGCCTTCCTGTCGCTGCTCGCGGTGGCCTTCTCCGCGTGGGTCGGCGTGTTCGGCGCGGACATGCTGCGCCGCCGGGAGTACGACGGCGAGGCCCTGGCCGACACCGGCCGCACCAGCGCCTACTGGTACCGCGGCGGCTTCTCCCCCGCCGCCGTCGTCGCCTGGGCGGTGGGCCTGGCCGCCGGTCTGACGTTCACCTCGTCCGACTGGTTCACCGGCCCCCTCGCGGCGAACAACGTGATCGGCGAGTACGGGCTCGGCTGGGTGGCCACCGTGGTCCTCTCCGGCCTGCTGTACGCCGTCCTGCCGAAGCCCGCGGTGGTCGCCCCGGCGACGCCCGTGGAGCAGGCCGCACAGCGCGAGGCCCTGCGCGTCTGACCGCGGGTCCCGCGGCGGCTCCGGCCCTGCGCACGCTCCACGACACCGCCGCCCCGCCCGGAGAGTGACCGGGCGGGGCGGCGGACGGTGTGGGGAGAGGGGCAGCGGGGACTTGGCCCTTCCCCCCGGGTTCGGGGCGGGCGGGTCAGCCCATCTCCTCCAGGGCCTTGCCCTTGGTCTCCTTCACGAACTTGAGCACGAAGGGGATGGAGAGGGCGGCGAAGACCGTGTAGATCACGTAGGTGCCGGAGAGGTTCCAGTCGGCCAGCGAGGGGAAGCTCGCGGTGATGGCCCAGTTGGCGATCCACTGCGCGGAGGCGGCCACGCCCAGGGCGGCGGCGCGGATCCGGTTGGGGAACATCTCGCCGAGGAAGACCCAGACGACCACGCCCCAGGAGAGGGCGAAGAAGAGGACGAAGATGTGGGCGGCGATCAGGGCGACCCAGCCCTGGGTGGCCGGGAGCTTGCCGTCGACCAGGTGGAAGGAGAAGGCCCAGGCCTCCAGCGCCAGACCGATCACCATGCCGACGGAGCCGATCAGGGCGAGCGGTTTGCGGCCCACGCGGTCCACGAAGATCATCGCGATCACGGTGCCGATGATGTTGATGATCGACGTCGTGAACGAGTAGAAGAAGGAATCGGTGGGGTCGACGCCGACCGACTGCCACAGCGTCGAGGAGTAGTAGAACGCGACGTTGATGCCGACGAACTGCTGGAAGACCGACAGGCCGATACCGATCCAGACGATCGGCTTGAAGAAGAAGCCGCCGCCCAGGAGGTCCTTGAAGGAGGACTTCTCCTCGCGGTGCATGGCGTGCTCGATCTCGGTGACGCGGGCGTCGAAGTCCACGTCCCCGCCCTCGACCTCCGCGAGGATCTTCTTGGCCCGCTCGCGCTTGCCCACGGAGATCAGGAAGCGGGGGGACTCGGGGATGGCGAAGGACAGCAGGCCGTACAGGACCGCCGGAATCACCATGACGCCGAGCATGACCTGCCAGGCCTCCAGGCCCATCAGCTCACCGCGCTGGTCACCGCCGGCGGCGTTCAGCAGCCCCCAGTTGACCAGCTGGGACACGGCGATGCCGATGACGATCGCGGCCTGCTGGAAGGAACCGAGCCGGCCCCGGTAGGCGGGCGGGGACACCTCGGCGATGTAGGCGGGACCGATCACCGAGGCCATGCCGATCGCGAACCCGCCGATGACACGCCACATTGCCAGGTCCCACAGCGCGAACGGCAGGGCGGAACCGACGGCACTGACGGTGAACAGGACCGCCGCGATCTGCATGCACCGGATCCGGCCGATCCGGTCCGCGATCCGGCCCGCGGTCGCCGCCCCGATCGCACAGCCGATCAACGCGACCGCGATGACCTGCGCCAGCACCGCCGAACCGACGTCGTAACGGTCCCGGATCGCCTCGACCGCACCATTGATCACAGAACTGTCGTAGCCGAACAGGAAACCGCCCATCGCGGCCGCCGCCGCGATGAAGATGACATGCCCGAGATGATCGGGATGAGCCGTCCCGGCTCCTGGACTGGACGCCTGCGATGTGCTGGCCACGTGTACTCCTCGGGCTACCGGCAACGCTGCCGGGACGGTTCACCCTTCGAGGTGTCACCGAAGGGACCTGAAGGTAAAAGCAACGCTGCAGAGACTATGCCTTCAAGTTCTGAAGTCAATAGGGTGGCAGTTGTGACTTTTAGGACACGAAAGGGGGCCAAGGCAGGCTAATCGTTCAAGAGTTGAAATTTTGGAAGGTCGGAACTACCGGAGCCGCTGGCTGATGACCTTCGACACACCGTCGCCCTGCATGGATACGCCGTAGAGCGCGTCGGCGACCTCCATCGTGCGCTTCTGGTGCGTGATGACGATCAGCTGCGAGGCCTCCTGCAGCTCCTGCATGATCCGGATCAGCCGCTGCAGGTTGGTGTCGTCAAGGGCCGCCTCAACCTCGTCCATCACGTAGAACGGGCTCGGCCGGGCCTTGAAGATCGACACCAGCATCGCCACCGCGGTCAGCGAGCGCTCCCCGCCGGAGAGCAACGAGAGCCGCTTGACCTTCTTGCCCGGCGGCCGGGCCTCGACGTCCACGCCCGTGGTGAGCATGTTGTCGGGGTCGGTCAGGATCAGCCGCCCCTCACCACCCGGGAAGAGCCGGCTGAAGACGCCCTCGAACTCCCGGGCGGTGTCCCGGAAGGCCTCGGTGAAGACCTGCTCGACGCGCTCGTCGACCTCCTTGACGACCTGGAGCAGGTCGGCGCGGGTCTTCTTCAGGTCCTCCAGCTGCTCGCTGAGGAACTGGTGCCGCTCCTCCAGCGCCGCGAACTCCTCCAGGGCCAGCGGGTTGACCTTGCCGAGCTGCTGGTAGGCGCGCTCGGCGGCCTTCAGCCGCTTCTCCTGCTCGGAGCGGACGAAGGGGCGCGGGCGGTGGCGCGGGTGTTCCGGATCGTCGGGGAGCACCTCGCCCTCGGCGGGGGGCGAGGGCGGCACCTCTTGATGGGGGCCGTACTCGGCCGCGAGTCCCGCCGGTTCCACACCGAGTTCCTCCAGCGCCTTGGTCTCCAGCTGCTCGATGCGCAGCCGCTTCTCGGCGCCGAGTACCTCGCCCCGGTGAACTGAATCCGTCAACTTGTCCAGCTCCGCCTTGAGGTCGCGCCCGGCGGTGCGCGCGGCGGTCAGTTCCTGCTCGCGCCGAGCCTTGGCCGCCTCGGCGAGGGTGCGTTCCCCCTCGGCGCGGGTCAACGAGACCTCGACGTGCGCGAGCAGCTGCCGGGCACCCGTGGCCACCGCCTCGGCGACGGCCGCCTCGTGCCGCAGCCTGGCCCTGCGCTGCTCGGCACGCGCGCGTGCCTCGCGTTCGGCGCGGGCGGCCCGGTCCAGGGAGTCGGCCCGTCCGGCCAGCCCCTTGACCCGCTCCTCGTGGGTACGGACCTGGAGTCGGGCCTCCATCTCGGTCTGGCGCGCGTTGGCGCCGTCGGCGGCGAGCCGGTCGCGTGCCGAGGTGTCGGGCTCCTCCTCGACCGGCAGTTCCTCCGCGACGGCGAGCCGCTCGGCCAGTTCCTCGACCTCCATCAGCGCCTTGTCCAGGGCCTGCTGAGCCCGCTCGGCCGCCGCGGCGGACCGTTCCGCCTCACCGGCGGCGCCGCGCGCCTGGCCCGCCAGCCGGCCCAGCTGCTGGGCGACGGACGACTTCTCCCGGTCGGCGGCCCGGCGCCGCTCCCCCAGCTCCTCGACGAGCGCCGCCGACTCCCGGCGCCGTGCGGCGGCCGCGTCCTGCGCCGCCGCCAGTTCCTCGCACCGCACGCCCAGCTCCGCCAGCTCGGCGGCGGCCTGGTCCACGGACGCCTGCACCTCCAGGAGGCTGGGCGCCCCGGCGGACCCGCCCTGCGCGAAGTGGGCGCCCAGCAGGTCGCCCTCGGCGGTGACGGCGGTCAGCCCGGGGCGGGCGTAGACGAGGTCCTCGGCGTCCTCCAGGGTGGCCACGACGACGATCCCCCGCAGCAGCCGCCGTACGGCGGGCATGAGGTCCGCCGGCCCGTGCACCAGGTCGGCCGCGTACGGAGGTCCGTCGTGGCGGGTCTCGCGCGGTACGTCGTCCGGGGCGCCGGCGAGCAGCAGGGCGGCCCGGCCCGCGTCCTGCTTGCGCAGCAGGCGGATGGCGTCGGCGGCGGCCGACGGGGAGGTCACGGCCAGGGCGTCGGCGGCGGCACCGAAGGCGGTGGCCAGGGCGGCCTCGTGGCCCGGCGTCACGGTGAGGAGCCCGGCGGCGGGGCCGAGCAGGCCGGTGAGCCGGTCCCTGGCGGCGAGCAGGGCGCCGGTGCCGTCCTTGCGGCGCAGGCCGAGCGCGAGGGCCTCGTGGCGGGCCTGCGTGGCCGCGCGTTCGCGTTCGGCCGCGGTGGCCGCCTCGCGGGCGGCGCCGAGGGCGGCCTCCGCATCGGTCAGCCGCCGCTTGGCGCTCTCGTGCCGCTCGGCGAGTTCCTGGTCGTCGGCGTCGAGCCCGTCGACCTCGGCCCGGAGGGTCTCGTACTCCTCCTGGGCGGCGGCGGCGCGCTCCCGCGACTCGTCGCGGGCTTCGGCCAGCCGCTCGATCTCGGCCTGGGCGGAGGCGGCTCGGGACCGGGCGGCGCCGACCTGGCCGCTCAGCCGGGCCAGGCCCTCACGGCGGTCGGCGATCGCGCGGGCCGCGTCCTTGAGGCGGCGCTCCTCCACGGCCAGTTCGCGTTCGAGGTCGGCGCGGTGGGCGACCGTGTCCTCCAGGGCGTGTTCGGCCGCCTCCAGGGCCGCCTCCAGTTCCGCCTCCTGCTCTCGGACGCGGGCGGCCTCGCGCTCCAGCTCCTCCGGGTCGCGGCCCCGGCGTTCCTCGGGCGGGGCGGAGGTGGCGCTCTTCACGCGGGCGTCGGCCAGCGAGATGGTGCCGCGCACGCGTTCGGCGAGCTGGGACAGCTCGTACCAGGTCTGCTGGGCGCGCTGGAGGCGCGGGGTGAGGCGGCGCACCTCGTCCTCCAGGTCCGCCTCGCGGCGCAGCGCGCGGCCCAGCTCCTGCTCGGCGGACTCCTTGCGTTCCTTGAGTGCGGCCTCGTCGGCGATCTCGGCCTGGAGCGCCTCGCGCATCCGCACCAGCTCGTCGGCGAGGAGCCGCAGCCGGGCGTCCCGGAGGTCGGCCTGGATGACGGCGGCCCTGCGGGCGACCGCCGCCTGCCGGCCGAGGGGCTTGAGCTGGCGCCGCAGCTCGTCGGTGAGGTCCTGGACACGGGCGAGGTTGGCCTGCATCGCGTCCAGTTTCCTGAGCGCCTTCTCCTTGCGCTTGCGGTGCTTGAGGACGCCGGCGGCCTCCTCGATGAAGGCCCGGCGTCCCATCGGGTCGGCGTGCAGGACGGAGTCGAGCTGGCCCTGCCCGACGATGACGTGCATCTCGCGGCCGATGCCGGAGTCGGAGAGCAGCTCCTGGATGTCGAGGAGGCGGCAGGTGTCACCGTTGATCTGGTACTCGCTGCCGCCGTTGCGGAACATGATCCGCGTGATGGTGACCTCGGCGTACTCGATGGGCAGGGCACCGTCGGAGTTGTCGATGGTCAGCGACACCTCGGCGCGGCCGAGCGGTGGGCGGCCGGTGGTGCCGGCGAAGATGACGTCCTCCATCTTGCCGCCGCGCAGCGACTTGGCGCCCTGTTCGCCCATGACCCAGCTGAGCGCGTCGACGACGTTGGACTTGCCCGAGCCGTTGGGGCCGACGACGCAGGTGATGCCCGGTTCGAACCGGAGCGTGGTCGCCGAGGCGAACGACTTGAACCCGCGCAGGGTCAGGGCCTTCAGGTGCACGCCGTCGGACTCTACCTTTCGGTGCCGTCTCACTCCATGAACCGGTGAACCGCCGCGGTTTCACCGGTGAACGTGCAGGGCACATCAGACGTTGAAGAGGGTGAAAGGTTGCGCGGGGACGGACACACGGCGGGCGACGCGGGCGGGACGGGGGGCCGGAAAGAAAGAAGGGACGCCGAAGCGTCCCTTGCAGACTCTGACACCTGAGCGGTTGTACGGGCGGGCCCGACCACTGCTGCTGTGCCGTGGTGCGGCGATGCAGTGATCAGGTGAGCGCAGGCTCCGCCTGGTGTGCGTCAACGCTCTCCATGCTCTCCATGATCCTGTCGTGAGAAGCGGCAGCCGCCAGCGCGTCCTTCTCCGCCTGGATTCGTCCGAGCTCGGATTCCAGGTCCTGGACGCGCTGCTGGAGCCGTCGCATCTCGGCGAGGAGTCGCGGGTCGGAGCCGCCGACGTAACCGAGAAGCGCCTTTGCCATGATGGATGGTCCTCCACAATGAGTGACCGACCGAAGCGGTGTGGGTCGTCAGGGGATCGCACCCGCGGTGCTTGGCACTTTGGAGTTTTTACTGCCGTTCAACCATGCCAAACAGCTAAGGTGCGCGGGGCTTTCAGCGTCTCACCAAAAAGTTTGACGGTCAACACGATCACGCCCCGTATTGGCGGGCGCCCGGGGGCATGCGGCCGGGAAGCGGCGACGCTGCGACTCCTGCGGGCCCCTGGGGGCGTGGCGATCATTCTGCGTGCGGAGCCTGCCACGAGCGGCCTCCCTTGGCAACCACCTGCCGGTTTTCGCCCGGACCACCCCTGTGGGGAGCGCCGCCCCCGGGGTTCGGAGGGCCTCGCGCGGCGGGCCGTCAGCGGATGGCGAAGCCCTCGTAGCCCCCGCGGGGTGTGTCCCAGATCTCGGTGACTCCGTCCACGCGTCCGGGCGTGTCGTCACCGCGCAGCCACTCGAGCAGGCCCTCGCAGCGCTCGCGCGGGCCCTCCGCGACGACCTGCACACGGCCGTCGCCCAAATTGAGAGCAAAACCACTCATCCCGCCGAGTTCCAGCGCCCTCGCCCGCGTGAACCAGCGGAAACCCACGCCCTGGACCTGTCCGCGCACCCACGCGACCAGTCGTACATCCTCGCTCATGACTGCAACCTAACCAGTCAATGTCTCGCTGGACACTTCAGCCCCTGGCGCCATGCGGTACCGTCCCGATCCAGTGAATCTCACTTGAAACTCACTCAATCGTGTGAGTTCCGTATTGATCGTGAGCACAGTCGACCGCGAGGGCACGCCCGGCGCGCGAGGACGAGGACGAGGAAGGCCAGGACATGGGACGCCACCGACGCTCCGCCGCCGGCCGCGCCGCCACGGGCCGCGCCGCACAAGGCCGTCAGACGGACGGTACGACGGGACGGGGCCACGACCCTCAGGCGCCGGCCGCCGACAAGGCCCCCACGATGGGGATCGCCCCCTATCTGAATCCCGAGGCCTACGCCGAGGCCCGTGCCAAGAGCGACGCGTACCTGTTCGCGGAGGGCCAGGACGGCGAGGGTCCGCAGGCCGGCCGCACCGTCGCCTTCCCCGCGGGCGGATACACGCCCGACGGCGGCTCGCAGCCC
Source organism: Streptomyces violaceorubidus (assembly GCF_000717995.1). Lineage (GTDB taxonomy): Bacteria > Actinomycetota > Actinomycetes > Streptomycetales > Streptomycetaceae > Streptomyces > Streptomyces violaceorubidus. The sequence continues at coordinate 133,779 of NZ_JODM01000025.1, read as the reverse complement.
GGCGGAGGGCGCCGTCGCCGTCGCAGGAAGGCGGCCACGCCGGTCCGCGCCGGTCTGCTCGGCGTGTCCGCCGCGGTCGCCATCGGAACGGTGGCGGTGGCCACGGGCGTCGTACCCGGCCTCGACAACTACCGGATGGGCGGCGCCGGCGGCGGCGACCAGGTGCACGCCCAGGACGTCCCGACGAACAGCCCGTCCCAGCAGGGCGGCACCTCGGGCAGCGCCGACACCGGCCGGGGCGACGACGCCGCCACGAGCCGCGGCGCCGATCGCTCCTCCTCCTCGCCCTCCCGGTCCGCCCCGTCCCCTTCGAAGGAAGAGGCCGCGAAGGACTCCCCGTCCTCCTCGCCGTCCTCGGCCTCCCCCTCCGCCTCGGCCCCCGCTACCAGGCCCGCCGCCCCGGCCGGGACACCGTCGAAGACCAAGAAGCCGAAGACGACGCCGAGCACCACACCGAAGCCCACGCCCTCGCGCCCGGCGACCGGGCAGCCCACGAAGCCCAGCGCGCCCGCCGCCGTCTCCGAGCAGGCCGTCGCCGAGGCGCAGGTGCTCAAGCTGGTCAACGACGAACGGGCCAAGGTGGGCTGCACCCCGGTGGCCGCGAACAGCGCCCTGCGCGAACTGGCCGAGGACTTCAGCGAGGCCATGGCGACCCAGGGCTTCTTCGACCACACCGACCCCGGCGGCGCCACCCCCTGGGACCGGGCGGCGGCGGCCGGCATATCCGGTCTCGGGGGCGAGAACATAGCCCGCGGCCAGGCGGACGCCCAGGCCGTGATGGACGCCTGGATGAACAGCCCCGACCACCGCGCCAACATCCTGAACTGCGACTTCAAGACCCTGGGTGTCGGTGTCCACTTCGGCTCCGGCGGCCCTTGGTGGACGCAGGACTTCGGCTACTGAGGGCTTCGGTCTTCCCGGGCTTTCTCCTGGGCCCGCGCTTCTTCCTCCTGGGCGGCACGGCCGCCCCTTGTGCCCGGCGGGCCCGGGACCGCCGGCCCGGCGCTGTCCCTCGTTCAGCGCGACCTGCGGCGCAGCGCTGTGCTCACGTACGCTGGACGCATGTCGACCATGCAGGAGCGCACGGCGGAGCAGGATCTGCCGTACGACGTGTTCTCCCGGGCCTGTCCCTCGCGCGGCACCCTGGAGCATGTCACCGGGCGCTGGGGCGCGCTGACGCTCGGCGCGCTGCACGAGGGTTCCCTCCGGTTCAACGAGCTGCGGCGCCGGGTGGACGGCGTCAGCGAGAAGATGCTGGCCCAGACCCTGCACGCGCTGGAGCGCGACGGGCTGGTGCACCGCGAGGCCCAGCCGACCAACCCGCCGCGCGTGGACTACGAGCTCACGCCGCTCGGGCGCGAGGTGGCCGAGCGGCTCAAGGCGCTCATCCAGTGCCTGGAGGGGCGGATGGACGAGGTCCTGGCCTCGCGCGAGCGGTACGACGCGCAGCGGATGCCTACGCCGTGACCCTCGGCGCCCGCTGGCACCTGGGGCAGAAGTAGCTGGAGCGGTTCATCCACGGCCGGCGGCGCATCGGTGTGGCGCAGCGGCGGCAGGGCAGGCCCTCGCGGCCGTACGCGTCGAGCGAGCGGTCGAAGTAGCCGGACTCCCCGTTGACGTTGACGTACAGGCTGTCGAAGCTGGTGCCGCCGACGGCGAGGGCGGCGTTCATCACGTCCCGGACGTGGCCGAGGAGTTCGGTGGTGCGGGGGCGGGTGAGGGTGGCCGTGGGGCGTTCGTAGTGCAGGCGGGCGCGCCACAGGGCCTCGTCCGCGTAGATGTTGCCGACGCCGCTGATCAGGGACTGGTCGAGCAGGGCCCGTTTGATCGTGGTGCGTTTGCGGCGCAGGGCGAGGTGGAACGCCTCGTCGTCGAAGAGCGGGTCCAGCGGGTCGCGGGCGATGTGCGCGATGACGTCGGGCAGTCCGTCGGGGGTGGTCTCGTGCAGGGAGAGGCCGCCGAAGGTGCGCTGGTCGACGAAGCGCAGCTCGGTGCCGAGGGCGTCGGTGAAGCGGACCCGGATGCGCAGGTGCTTCTCGGCGGGTGTCTCGTGCGGCTGGACCAGGAGCTGGCCGCTCATGCCGAGGTGGGCGAGGACCGCCTGGTCGGTGTCCTCCAGCGGCAGCCACAGGTACTTGCCGCGGCGGCTCGGGGTGCCGATGCGGTGGCCCCCCAGGCGGTGGGCGAAGTCGTCGGGGCCGGCGAGGTGCCGGCGTACCGCGCGCGGGTGCAGCACCTCGGCGTCGGCGACGGTCCGGTGGGCGACCCAGCGCTCCAGGCCGCGCCGTACGACCTCCACCTCGGGCAACTCGGGCATGGCTTCCCCTCGGGCAGGCCGGTGGACCGGTCCGGTTGACGGATGGGACGAGCCGAACGCCCGCCCCGGAGACGGGGCGGGCGTTCGGGCCGTGCGGTGGACGGGTCAGGCGGAGGCGGACGCCTCGTCGGGGTCCACGTCGACGGAGTTCGCCGTCGCCTTGGCGCGCTCGTCCGCCGCGGCCCGGATGGACCGCCACGCGGATTCCGCGGCCTGCTGCTCCGCCTCCTTCTTGCTGCGGCCGGTGCCGGTGCCGTACGAGACGCCTCCGACGCGGGCGGCAGCGGTGAAGGTCTTCTCGTGGTCGGGACCGGTCTCCGTGACCAGGTACTCGGGGACGCCGAGCCCTTCGGTCGCGGTGAGTTCCTGGAGGCTGGTCTTCCAGTCCAGGCCGGCACCGAGGTTCGAGGACTTCTCGATCAGCGGGTCGAACAGGCGGTGCACCAGTTCGGAGGCCGCGTCGAGGCCCTGGTCGAGATAGACCGCGCCGATCACCGCTTCGAGGGTGTCGGCGAGGATGGACGCCTTGTCCCGGCCACCCGTGCCCTCTTCACCGCGGCCGAGCCGGATGAAGGAGCCGAGTTCGAGCCCACGGCCCACCTCCGCCAGCGCACGCGAGTTGACCACCGCGGCCCGCAACTTGGCCAGCTGGCCTTCGGGCAGGTCGGGGTGGGTGCGGTACAGCGTGTCCGTGACGACGAGGCCGAGGACGGAGTCACCGAGGAACTCCAGCCGCTCGTTCGTCGGCAGACCGCCGTTCTCGTACGCGTAGGAACGGTGGGTCAGTGCACGCACCAGAAGGGCGGACTCGAGCTGATAGCCGAGCCGCCCTTCCAGAAGCGTGTGGGACGAGGCCTGGGTGTCCGCCTTCTTCTTGGCGGGGTCCGCCTTGGCGTCTTCCGCCTTCTTGGGGACTGACACAGTGCCTCTCACCAGCCGCTCAGACCTCGAGGACCTGGCGCTTGTTGTAAGTGCCGCAAGACGGGCACGCGATGTGCTGCTGCTTGGGCTCGTGGCAGCGCTCGCACGCAACCAGGGTGGGGACCGCAGCCTTCCACTGCGACCGGCGGTGGCGCGTGTTGCTGCGCGACATCTTCCGCTTCGGAACAGCCACGGCTACTTCTCCTGCTTCTCGGCGGCGTCCCCGGACTCTGGCCCGTCGCCGCTCATCTCGTCCTTCTCGCCGTCTCCGAGTGAACCGGCGAGTCCCTGCAATGCCGCCCAACGGATGTCGACGGCGTCGTGGTGGTGGTCCGGGTCGTCCGACAGGCGCACTCCGCACTCGGAGCACAGACCCTGGCAGTCTTCCTGGCACACCGGCTGCATCGGCAGTGCGAGCACCACCGCGTCGCGCAGCACGGGTTCGAGGCCGATCAGTCCGTCCTCGACGAAGAACCTGTCCTCGTCGTCCTCGGCGTCGTCGCCCGGTTCCGCCACGGGGCGGCCACGGTCGTCGGCGTCAGGGTACGAGAACAGCTCCTGGAAGTCCGCTTCGAGCTGCTGCTCCAGCGGCTCCAGACACCTTACGCACTCCCCCTCGGCCCTGGCACGGGCGGTGCCTGTGACGAGCACCCCTTCCATGACCGACTCGAGCCGGAGATCGAGCTCCACCGGGGCGCCTTCCGGCACCCCGACGACTCCCTGGAGACCGAAGTCCTTGGGAGCGTCGACCGTGCGGGTCAGGCGCTGGAGCGCACCGGGCCGCCGTCCCAGCTCGTGTGTGTCGAACACGAGGGGGTCGCGGTGGTCGAGGCGCGCGTTCAGAACCATTCCTGCTTTCGGTCTTCGTGGGTGGGGGGTGCCGCCCTTCGGTGTTCCCGGGCAGCGGCGATCGCGGACGTACGCGCGACCGAAGAGCCAGGATACTGGACCATTCGCTCTCGGCCCAATCCGGGCCGGGGCACCCCTCTGCCGCTAGAGTCCGCGGCCCTGTTCGTACGCCCGCAGCTGCTCGGCACTGATCATGCTGGTGTCGAAGAGGCTGGTCTCGTCGAGCGTCTGCGGCTGGGCCTGCGGGCCGCCCGGGGGCTGCTGCGGGGGCTGGGCCTGGGCGTAGCCCTGCTGTCCGCCGTACGTCTGCTGCCCGCCGTCGTACGGGTAGGCGTACGGGTCGGCGGCCTGCTGCTGGTAGCCGTACGGGTCCTGTGCTCCGTCGTAGGTGTGCTGGTAGGCCGCGTACGGGTCGGGCTGCTGGGGTGCGTAGCCGTACGCCGGTTCCTGGGCCGGCATCTCCGGGACGGCCTGGGGCGGCGCCTGGGCCGCCGCGGGCTGCTGCTCGCCGTACTGGGGCTGTCCGGGCCGCTCGGCGGGGGCGTCGGCGAGGCCCGCGAGACCGGCGAGGTAGTCGGCGTCGCTGGAGTGCTGGACGGTGGTCATGTCGTCCGCGAGGACGCCGAGGTCGTCGGTGGCGATGCGGCCGTGCAGCTTCTGGCGGCCCTTGCCGACCGCTTCCAGCGTCTTGGCCAGCACGGCCTCGAAGGCGCCGAGCTTGGTGTCGACGTAGGTGTCGGCGTCGCGGCGCAGGGTCTCCGGGTCGTGGCTGCGCTCGGGGGCGTCCTCGTCCTCGTAGCCGTTCTCGTCGAGCCCCGGTCCGGTGCCGAGGAGCTTCTCGCGGCCCCGGCCGACGGAGCCGAGGGTCTTGGTGAGGACGACCTCGAAGTTGGCGAGCTTGGAGTCGACGTAGTCGTCGGCCTCGGCGCGGACCTCCTCGGCCTCCTGGCGGGCCTCGGCGAGGATCCGGTCGGCCTCGGCCTGGGAGCGGCGGGCGACCTCGGTGTCGGCGATCAGGGAGCCGCGCTCGGCGTGCGCGCTCTCGATGATCCGGTCGGCCTCCTGGCGGGCCTGCGCGACCATCTGCTCGCGGTCGCCGATCAGCTCCTGCGCCTGGGCGAGGGAACCGGGCAGCTGGGCGCGCAGCTCTTCCAGCATCGAGAGCAGTTCGGCGCGGTTGACCACGCACGAGGCCGACATGGGCATGGCGCGGGCGCCGGAGACCATCGCGGTGATCTCGTCGAGCTTGTTCTGCACGTCCACCGTGTGCTCGCCACTCTCTACAGCTGTGTTGGAGACGGACGGGACGACTGTACGACCCTGGGGTGTCCGGGGGACACCGGGTGACGGTTTGTCAGGCTCCGTGGGCGGTGGCGGTGGCTGCGCGTGGGGCCGGTCAGCGGTTCCTCAGGCGCTCGGTGAGGGCGTCCAGGACCAGCGGCGGCACCAGGTGGGCGACGTCGCCGCCCCAGGTCGCGACCTCCTTGACCAGGGAGGACGACAGGAAGCTGTAGGTGGGGTTGGTGGGGATGAAGAGGGTCTCCACGCCGGAGAGGCCGTTGTTCATCTGGGCCATCTGCAGCTCGTAGTCGAAGTCGCTGACCGCGCGCAGGCCCTTGACGATGGCCGGGATCTCGCGCTGCTTGCAGAAGTCGACGAGCAGGCCGTGGAAGGACTCGATGCGGACGTTGCCGTACTCGGCGGTGACCTGGCGGATCAGGTCGATCCGCTCCTCGATCTCGAACAGGCCCTTCTTCGCCTGGTTGATCATCACGGCGACGTAGACCTCGTCGTACAAGCTGGAGGCCCGGGCGATGATGTCGAGGTGTCCGTTGGTGATCGGGTCGAACGACCCGGGACAGACGGCACGGCGCACTTGAGTTCCCTCGCTCTCCGGTCCGGTCATCGTGCGTCTTCGCACGTAGAGGCGGCGCGACCGTACCAAAACGTTCCCTCGCCGTAGCGACGGGCCCGGATCGCTTCGAAGCCGTCCGGCCAGCGGAACTCGCCGCCCCTGGTGCTGCGCTCCACGGTGACGAGCACTTCCGTCCCGAGCCACCCCTGCGTACGGAGTGTGAGCAGGATCTCCCGAAGATCGTCGTCCGAGACGGCGTACGGCGGGTCCAGGAAGACGACGTCGTACGGCTCGTCCGGGGCCGGGGTGCGGATGATCTGTTCCGCTTTGCCCGCCCTGACCTCGGCGCCGGGCAGACCGATGGCCCTGACGTTCTCCCGGATCGTACGGGCGGCGCGGGCGTCGGCCTCGACGAGCAGGACGTGCCCGGCGCCGCGCGAGAGCGCCTCCAGGCCGACGGCGCCGGAGCCCGCGTACAGGTCGAGGACCCGCTCGCCGTCCAGCGGGCCGCCGAGCAGGGACTGCCAGGTGGAGAACAGGCCCTCGCGCGCGCGGTCGGAGGTGGGGCGGGTACCGGTCCCCGGCGGGACGGCCAGGCGACGTCCACCGGCCTTGCCGGCGATCACGCGGGTCATTTCTGCGTCCTTGTCGCTGTACTCGGGTGGACGGACGGTGTCCGTTCCCAGTCTGTCAGCCCTTCTCCAGGTACTGCTCCCGCTCCTCGTCCAGCAGCGCCTCCAGGGCCGTGCGCAGCCCCGGCAGGCCGGTCAGCTCCGGGTCGGCGGCGACGACGGCCGCGGCTTCCTGTCTCGCCTCCGCGATGATCTCCTCGTCCTCGATGACGGCGAGGACGCGCAGGGAGGTGCGGGCCCCGGACTGGGCCTGGCCGAGGACGTCGCCCTCGCGGCGCTGTTCGAGGTCGATGCGGGAGAGCTCGAAGCCGTCGCGGGTGCTCGCGACCGCGTTCAGCCGCTGCCGGGCCGCGCTGGCCTCGGGCATCTCGCTGACCAGCAGGCACAGGCCGGGGGCGGAGCCGCGCCCGACCCGGCCGCGCAACTGGTGCAGCTGGGAGACGCCGAAGCGGTCGGCGTCCATGATCACCATGGCGGTGGCGTTGGGGACGTTCACACCGACCTCGATGACGGTGGTGGCGACCAGGACGTCGGTCTCCCCGGCGGCGAAGCGGCGCATCACCGCGTCCTTGTCGTCGGGCTGCATCCTGCCGTGCAGGACCTCCACCCCGAGGCCCTGGAGCGGCCCCTTGGCGAGACCCTCGGCGACGTCGAGGACGGCGAGCGGAGGCCGCTTGTCGGCGTCTCCCTCGGGGGGACCGTCCTGCGCGGCCTTCTTCTTCGGAGCCTTCCCCGCGTCCTTCCTCGGGTCGTCGTCCTCGTCGCCGATGCGCGGGCAGACGACGTAGGCCTGGTGGCCGTTGGAGACCTCCTCGCGCACGCGCTCCCAGGCCCGGGCGAGGAAGTGCGGCTTGTCCGCGGCCGGGACGACATGGCTGGCGATCGGGGACCGGCCGGCCGGGAGCTGATCCAGGACGGAGGTCTCCAGGTCGCCGAAGACGGTCATCGCGACGGTGCGCGGGATGGGCGTGGCGGTCATGACGAGCAGGTGCGGGGGCTGCTTGCCCTTGCCGCGCAGGGCGTCGCGCTGCTCGACGCCGAAGCGGTGCTGCTCGTCGACGACGACCAGGCCGAGGTCGTGGAACTGGACCTTGTCCTCGATCAGCGCGTGCGTGCCGATGACGATGCCCGCCTCACCGGTGGCCAGGTCGAGCAGGGCGTGCCGGCGGGCGGCGGCGCCCATGGAACCCGTGAGCAGCACCACCTTGGTGGCATGCTCGGCGCCGCCCAGCATCCCGCCCTCGGCCAGCTCGCCCATCATCTCGACGACCGACCGGTGGTGCTGCTGGGCGAGCACCTCGGTGGGCGCCAGCATCACGGCCTGCCCGCCGGAGTCGACGACGGCGAGCATGGCGCGCAGGGCGACCAGGGTCTTGCCGCTGCCCACCTCGCCCTGGAGCAGCCGGTGCATCGGGTGGTCGGTGGCGAGGTCGTCGAAGATCTCGCGGGAGACCCGCTGCTGGCCGTCGGTGAGGGTGAAGGGGAGGCGGTCGTCGAAGGCGGTGAGCAGGCCGTCCGGGCGGGGCCTCCTGGGGACGGCGGGGAGTTGGGTCTCGGCGTGGCGGCGGCGCGCGAGGGCGACCTGGAGGACGAAGGCCTCGTCCCACTTCAGACGGGCGCGGGCGTCCTCGATGTCGGCCTTGGTGTGCGGGCGGTGGATCTTGAGGAGGGCCTCGGGCAGGGAGACCAGGCCCCGGCCCTCGCGCAGGGAGTCGGGGAGCGGGTCGACCGCCTCCTGGGCGCTGGGCAGCACCGTCTGGATCGCCTTGGCGAGCTTCCAGGACTCCAGCTTGGCGGTGGCCGGGTAGAGGGGGATGAGGGCGCCCGCCCACGACTCGACGGTTTCCTCTCCCTCGGTGTCACCGCGCAGCAACTCGTACGCCGGATGGGCCAGTTGCAGGCGGCGGTTGAAGACGGAGACCTTCCCGGCGAACATCGCGCGGGTGCCGGGCAGGAGTTCCTTGTGGGGCTTGTGCACGCCGTTGCCGAAGAAGACCAGTTGGAGGCGGCCGCTGCCGTCCGTGATGGTCACTTCGAGGCGCTGCCCCTTGCCGCGGGGGGCCTTGGAGGAGGCGAAGCTGTGCAGCCGGGCGTCGGCGACCTGCGCGACCACGGTGACGTGCTCGTCCATGGGCAGGTCGGCGAGGTGGGTGAGCTGACCGCGCTCCTCGTATCTCCGGGGGTAGTGGTGGAGGAGGTCGCCGACGGTGTGCAGGCCGAGGTGCTCGGCCATTACCTTCGCGGTGGCGGGGCCGAGCACCTTCTTCAGGGGTTCTTGCAGTGCGGGCACGAGATCCATTGCACACCACGCCACTGACAACGGCCCAGGGGAACGCCGTACCGACCCGTACCGACCCGTGCCGACCCGTGCTGCCGCGCCTACTCCACGCCGACCAGCAGCAGGGCGCCCTGCCGGCCGCCCCGGTAGACCACGGTGTCGACGGCGAGGTACGCCTCCCGGACCCGCGCCTCCAGATGGTCGGCGACGTCCGGGGGCGCCTCGTCGCCGAGGACCAGGGTGACCAGCTCGCCGCCGGCCGACAGCATGCGGTCCAGGACGGTCGCGGCGACCTGTGCGACGTCCGCGCCGATCACCGCCACGTCGCCGTCGATGAGGCCGAGCACGTCACCGGCCTGGCAGATGCCCGCGGTGGTCCAGGACTGGCGTTCGGCGACGGTGACCTCGGCGTGACGGGTGGCGCCGGCCGCCGAGGTCATGGCCACCACGTCCTCGTCGAAGCGGCGCTCGGGCTCGTGCACGGCGAGCGCGGCGATGCCCTGGACCGCGGAACGGGTCGGGATGAGGGCGACGCGGATGCCCCCGGCCCGGGCCTGCTCGGCCGCCGCGGCGGCGGTGTGGCGCAGCTCCGCGTCGTTGGGCAGCAGCACCACCTCGCGCGCGTGGGCACGCCGGACGGCCTGGACCAGCTCGCCGCTCGCGGGCGGCTCCCCGGGGCGCGCGAGAAGGGTGGTCGCGCCGGCCTCGGCGTACAGCGCCGCCAGCCCCTCCCCCGGTACGACGGCCACCACGGCGCGCTGGGTGCGTTCCCGGGGCGGGCGCCCGGTCCCGGTGGTGTGCGCGTCGCCGTGCCCGAAGTGGGTGATGCGGATCCGGTACGGCCGCCCGGCCTCGACGCCCGCCTCCACGGCGGCGCCGGCGTCGTCGACGTGCACGTGGACGTTCCACAGTCCGTCGCCGCCGACCACGACGAGCGAGTCGCCGAGGGCGTCGAGCCGCTGCCGCAGCCGGGCCACGGCCGCGTCCTCGGCCTCCAGGAGGTAGATCACCTCGAACGCGGGAGGGTGCTCACCCTCGTCGGCGGCGCGCTCCTGCTGCGTGCCGCGGCCCTCCGCCGCCGCGCACGCGCGGGCCGCGCCCGCCCGATCCGAGCCCGCCCGGTCCTCGCCCCCGTGCACCACGCGCGCGTGCGGCACCGCGACGGGACCCGGTGCCCGGCCCGTGAACGTCTCCACCAGGGCCGCGAGGACCGTCACCAGTCCGTGCCCGCCCGCGTCGACCACTCCGGCGCGCTCCAGGGCGGGCAGCTGGCCCGGGGTGGCGGCGAGCGCCGCGCGGGCGCCCTCGTAGGCGGCGCGGGCCACCTCGGCGCAGTCGCCCTCGACGCCGTCGGCCGCGTCCGCGGCGGCCGAGGCGACGGTCAGGACGGTGCCCTCGACCGGGTGGGCCACGGCCTGCCGGGCGGACGCGGCCGCGTGTCGCAGGGCCAGCCGCAGACCGGGGCCCTCGGTGTGGGCGGAGTCACCCCGGGCGGCGAGCACCTGGGCCATGCCGCGCAGCAGCTGCGCGAGGATCGTGCCGGAGTTGCCCCGCGCGCCGATCAGCGCGCCGTGCGCCATGGCACCCACGGCGTCGGCGAGCGAGGGTCCGTCGCCCGCGTCCGGGGGCGCCTCGGCCGCGTCCCGGGGGCCCTCGTCCACCTCGTGCGCCGCGAAGACGGCCTCCACGGCGGCGACGGCGGACTCCAGCGTCAGGTACAGGTTCGTGCCGGTGTCCCCGTCGGCGACGGGATAGACGTTGATCGCGTCGATCTCCTCGCGCGCCCGTCCGAGGGCGCGCAGCGACAGACCGCACCAGGTACGCACCGCCAGAGCGTCGAAGAACCTCTGCGGTACCTGCGCCACCTGCGCCTCCCTGAGCTGCGGACGTGGCAGGCAGCGTAGACCTTGGGCCCCGGCCCACCGGAAGAGGGCCGGGACGGGTCCCTGAGCTGCCGTGGTAGTTTCGTTGTACGGGAGCAGCCGTTGTATGCTGCTCCGGTTGCCCGATCCCGATCGGGCGCTCCCCCTGGCACCGCCACTCAGATCCCGGGACCGTTCGCGGCTCCGAGAGCTTGATCCCGGCATGCCGGGATCAACCGTAAGTGCATCTGAAGTCTTTGGAGTGACCCGTGGCTGCCAACTGCGACGTCTGCGGCAAGGGGCCGGGCTTCGGCAACACCATCTCGCACTCGCACCGCCGTACGTCCCGTCGCTGGAACCCGAACATCCAGCGTGTGCGTACCGTGGTGGGCGGGACGCCGAAGCGCGTGAACGCTTGCACCTCTTGCATCAAGGCCGGCAAGGTCTCGCGCTGACGCATCAGCTGAGCGCGCGGCCACTGCCTGGTCCGCTGTACGAAGCCGGTCCACCTCGTGTGGGCCGGCTTTTTGCCGTGCCGGAATCCCCGGTCTGCCCCACCGCATTCAAACGCCTGTACGAATAGCTGAGGTACCGGGCTCAGCGATGTACCGGGCTCGGTGATGCATCGGACTCAGCGAGCGTCCCGCCCGAGTGCCCAGCCGTGGTCCACCGGTCCGATGCCGGCGCCGAGCGCGAACCCGGCCGCGATCGCCCCGATGACGTACTCCTTGGCCGCCCGCACCGCCTCCGGGACCGACTGCCCCTTGGCCAGCCCGCAGGCCACCGCCGAGGCGAGGGTGCAGCCGGTGCCGTGCGTGTGCCGGTTGTCGAGGCGCGGGGCGCGCAGCCAGTGCTCCTCGGTGCCGTCGGTGAGCAGGTCGACGGCGTCTCCGTCCAGGTGGCCGCCCTTGATCAGCACCCAGCGCGGCCCGTACTCGAGGACGGCCGCCGCGGCCCGGCGCAGGTCGGTCTCCGACTCGACGCGTACGCCGGTGAGTTGGGCGACCTCGTCGAGGTTGGGCGTGGCGACGGTGGCGACCGGCAGGAGCCTGGTGCGGACCGACTCCAGGGCCGAGGCGGCGAGCAGCGCGTCCCCGTGCTTGGAGACGCCGACCGGGTCGACGACCGCCGGGGCGTCGGTGCCGGCGAGCAATGCGGCGACGGTCTCGACGAGTTCGGCGGAGGAGAGCATCCCGGTCTTGACCGCCTGCACGCCGATGTCGTCCACGACGCTGCGGTACTGGGCGCGCACCGCGTCCACGGGCAGTTCCCAGGCGCCCTGCACACCGCGGGAGTTCTGCGCGGTGACCGCGGTGAGGACGCTCATGCCGTGGGTGCCGAGGGCGAGCATCGTCTTCAGGTCGGCCTGGATGCCGGCGCCGCCGCCGGAGTCGGAGCCCGCCACGGTGAGGACCAGGGGCGGTGCGGTCACGACTCGACGTCCCCGCCGAAGTGGTCCCAGCCGCCCTTGCTGGTCCAGGGCGCTCCGTCGACGGTCACCTGGGGCAGGGCGGACGGGTTGAGGACCTCGCCGATGACCTTCCAGCGGGCGGGCAGCTTCACGTTCGGCGGGAAGGTCGCCACGATCGCGTGGTCCTCGCCGCCGGTGAGCACCCACTGCATGGGGTCGACGCCGACGGCCTGCCCGATGTCGTTCATCTGGGACGGGATGTCGATCTGCCCGGAGCGCACGTCGATCCGGACCTTGCTGGCCTCGGCGATGTGCCCCAGGTCGGCGATCAGTCCGTCGCTCACGTCGCACATGGCGGTGGCGCCCAGGCCCGCGGCGGCCGGACCCGCGTGGTACGGCGGCTCGGGGCGGCGGTGGGCCTCGACGAAGGCGCGCGGCGAGCGGAAGCCGCGGGAGAGGACGGCGAACCCGGCGGCGGACCACCCCAGCCAGCCGGTCACCGCGACGAGGTCGCCGGGCTGGGCGCCGGCCCGGGTGACGGGCTCCTGGTTGCGCAGGTCGCCGAGGGCGGTGATGGAGACGGTGATGGTGTCGCCGCGCACCACGTCGCCGCCGACCACGGAGGCGCCCGCGACCTGGCACTCGTCGCGCAGCCCGTCCATCAGCTCGGTCGGCCAGGTCACCGGCAGTTCGGCGGGCACGACCAGGCCGAGCAGCAGCGCGGTCGGCACGGCGCCCATGGCGGCGATGTCGGCCAGGTTCTGTGCCGCCGCCTTGCGGCCCACGTCGTACGCGGTGGACCAGTCCCGGCGGAAGTGCCGCCCCTCGACGAGGATGTCGGTGCTGGCCACCACCCTGCGGTCGGGCGCGGCGACGACCGCGGCGTCGTCGCCGGGGCCGACCCGTACCGCGGGGGTGGTGGTGAGACGGGAGGTGAGCTCCCTGATGAGCCCGAACTCCCCCAGCTCACCGACAGTGCCCTTCATCGCCTTGGCTCCCCTTCCGTCCCTGTCCGTGTCCGTGTCCGTGCCCGGTCGCGCGTCATCTCTGTCCTCGTTACGGTCGAAAGGACCGTCACCACGGTCGGCGTGATCGTCAACTCGCGTCCCCCAGGCACCCCGACGCGCGAGGTCCCCCGTCCGCGGGTCTCCCCTCGGAGAGCGGCCACGCGATACCGTGGCGTTCCTTTTCCCCACATGATCCTCGTGGCCGCTCTGGAGGTTCCGTGGTACAGGCGTACATCCTGATCCAGACGGAGGTCGGCAAGGCGTCGACCGTCGCCGAGACGATCAGCAAGCTCCCTGGGGTGATCCAGGCGGAGGACGTGACAGGACCTTACGACGTCATCGTCCGCGCCCAGTCCGACACCGTCGACGAACTGGGTCGCATGGTGGTCGCCAAGGTCCAGCAAGTGGACGGCATCACCCGCACCCTGACCTGTCCGGTCGTCCATCTCTAGCCCTCTCCGCCCGCCCGCCGCCCGCTTGCCGCCCGCTCGCTCTCGCCCGGTTGATCGCCGCAGCGGGTTGCTCCTCAGCAGACGACAGCGAGTCGGTGGCGGTTCCCGGACCGGACGGGAAACCCGCTGATCATACTGCGAGAAGGCGACCCCCGAGGGGATCGCCTTCTCTGCCGTGCGCGGGGCCGGGCCCGGCGGGGTGGGAAGACGTCAGCGCAGTCCGGTGGACCGCCGCAGCGCCGCCTGGACCAGCCGGTCCACCAGCTCCGGGTAGCTCACGCCGCTCGCCTGCCACATCTGCGGGTACATGGAGATCGGCGTGAAGCCGGGCATGGTGTTGATCTCGTTGATCACGAACTCGTCGTCCTCGGTGAGGAAGAAGTCCGCGCGCACCAGTCCCTCGCAGGAGGCCGCGTCGAACGCCGCCACGGCGAGGCGCTGGACCTCGGCCGTCTCCTCGGCCGTGAGCGGCGCCGGCACGATGCCGGGGGTCGAGTCGATGTACTTGGCCTCGAAGTCGTAGTACGCGTGCTGGGAGGGCGGCGGGATCTCGGCCGGGAGGGACGCCCGGGGGCCGTCCTCGAACTCCAGCACCCCGCACTCGATCTCCCGGCCCCGCAGCGCCGCCTCGACCAGGATCTTCGGGTCGTGGCGCCGGGCCTCCTCGATCGCCTCGTCGAGGCTGGAAAGGTCGTCGACCTTGGTGATGCCGATCGAGGAACCCGCGCGGGCGGGCTTCACGAACAGCGGCCAGCCGTGCTCGCCGGCGAAGTCGACGATCTTCCTGCGGGCGCCGGACCGGTCCTGCTCCCACTCGCGGGGCCGGATCACCACGTACGGGCCGACCTTCAGCCCGTAGGAGGCGAAGACCGCCTTCATGTACTCCTTGTCCTGGCCGACGGCGGAGGCGAGCACGCCCGCACCGACGTAGGGCACCCCGGACAGCTCCAGCAGGCCCTGGAGGGTGCCGTCCTCGCCGTAGGGGCCGTGCAGCACGGGGAAGACGACGTCGACCTCGCCCAGCGCCTTGGGCACCGAGCCCGGTTCGCTGTAGACGACCTCGCGGTTGGCGGGGTCGACGGGCAGCAGCACGGCGCCCTCGGTCGACTCGGCCAGTTCCTCGACGTCGGGCGTACGGCGTTCGGCGATCGCCATGCGTTCCGGTTCGTCGGCGGTGAGGGCCCAGCGGCCGTCCCGGGTGATGCCGATCGGCAGGACGTCGTAGCGCATCCGGTCGATGGCGGCCAGGACGGCGCCGGCGGTGACCACGGAGATCCCGTGTTCGGAGCTGCGCCCGCCGAACACGACGGCCACACGCGGCTTGCGCGGCGGCCGCTGAGGGCTCGGCTCAGGGCTCTGGGGGAGGTTCTCGGTGCTCATATCGCGTTGAGAGTACCCGCCCGTAGGGCGGTGAGACAGCGTCGGCGGGGCCGCGTGGCGCGCCGGTCGCGCCCCGCCCGCAAGGGGTGTCGCTCAGCGTCGTTCGGGCTTCGCGCTGCGCGACATCAGTTCCTTCACCGCCACCACCGGGGACTTGCCCTCGTGCACGATGGCGACGACCGTCTCCGTGATGGGCATGTCGACGCCGTGCCTGCGGGCCAGGTCCAGCACCGACTCGCAGGACTTGACGCCCTCGGCGGTCTGCTTGGTGACCGCGATGGTCTCCTCCAGGGTCATGCCCTTGCCGAGATTGGTGCCGAAGGTGTGGTTGCGGGACAGGGGCGAGGAGCAGGTCGCCACGAGGTCGCCGAGTCCGGCCAGTCCGGAGAAGGTCAGCGGGTCGGCGCCGAGGGCGACCCCGAGGCGGGTGGTCTCGGCGAGGCCGCGGGTGATGAGGGAGCCCTTGGCGTTGTCGCCGAGGCCCATGCCGTCCGCGATGCCGACGGCGAGGCCGATCACGTTCTTCACGGCGCCGCCCAGTTCGCAGCCGACGACGTCGGTGTTGGTGTAGGGGCGGAAGTACGGCGTGTGGCAGGCGGCCTGGAGGCGCTGGGCGACGGACTCGTCGGGACAGGCGACCACGGCGGCGGCCGGCATGCGGGCGGCGATCTCCCGGGCCAGGTTGGGCCCGGTGACCACCGCGATGCGCTCGGCGCCGACCTTGGCGACGTCCGCGATCACCTCGCTCATCCGCATCGCGGAGCCGAGTTCGACGCCCTTCATCAGCGACACCAGGACGGTGCCGGGCGCCAGCAGCGGCGCCCAGTCCGCGAGGCCCGCGCGCAGCGTCTGGGAGGGCACGGCGAGGACGGTGAAGTCGGCGTCCCGCAAGGCCTCGGCGGCGTCGGTGGTGGCCCGCAGGTTCTCGGGGAGTTCCACGCCGGGCAGGTAGTCCGGGTTGGTGCGGGTGGAGTTGACGGCGTCGGCGAGTGCGGCGCGGCGCCCCCACAGGGTGACCTCGCAGCCCGCGTCGGCGAGGACCGTGCCGAAGGCGGTGCCCCAGGACCCGGTGCCGAAGACGGCCGCCTTGACCGGTTTGCTCACGTGCTCCGCCCCTCTGCTTCCGCCTGCGGTCCCTTGGCCCGTGTCCGGGTCGACTGCACCTGCGCCTGCGCCGCCTGTGCCTGCGCCTGCGCCTGCGTGCGGCGCCGCTGCTCGATCCGCTCGCGGCGCGGGTCGTAGGGGGTGTCGGGCGCCTTCTCGCCGCGGATCTCCTCCAGCTGGCGGGTGACGGCGGACATGATGACCTCGGTGGCCTCCTTCAGGAGCTCCGCGGTCATCTCCTTGTCGTAGAACCGGGACAGGTCGACCGGCGGACCGGCCAGCACCTGGTGGGTCTTGCGCGGCAGGAGGTGGGGCTTCTTGGCGTACGGCGGCAGCAGTTCGTTGCAGCCCCACTGGGCGACCGGGATCACCGGGCACCGGGTCTGCAGGGCGACGCGCGCGGCACCGGTCTTGGCGGTCATGGGCCAGCCGTCCGGGTCGCGGGTGAGGGTGCCCTCGGGGTAGAACGCGACGCACTCGCCGCGCTCCACGGCGTCGATCGCGGCCCGGAAGGCGCTCAGCGCGTCGGTGCTCTCGCGGTAGACGGGGATCTGCCCGGTCCCGCGCATCGCGGCGCCGACGAAGCCCTTCCTGAAAAGACCGCTCTTCGCCAGGAATCGGGGGACGCGTCCGGTGTTGTACTGGTAGTGCGCGTACGCGAAGGGGTCGACGTGCGAATTGTGGTTCACGGCGGTGATAAATCCACCTTCGGCCGGAATGTTCTCCATTCCCCGCCAGTCCCGCTTGATCAGAAGCACCAGCGGAGGTTTGCAGATCACCGCGGCCAAGCGGTACCAGAAGCCGATTCTGCGGCGCGGCACGCTGACACCTTTCTTCAGGGCCTGGGGCCGGACAAGTGTCGCCCCAGGCCGCCTGTCTGTCGAGAACACCGTACGCCCCGAAGAGTGAACCGCCGGGTCTCGCAGGTGACAATGACGGCGACGAGAGAAGGACGGAACGCTGGTGCAGTGGACCTTGGTCGTACCCGTGAAGCCCCTCGCCCGGGCCAAGAGCAGGCTGGCGGACACCGCGGACGACGGGGTGCGGCCGGGGCTCGCGCTGGCGTTCGCACAGGACACCGTGGCCGCCGCGCTGGCCTGCCCGGCGGTCGCGGATGTGGCGGTCGTCACGGACGACGCGCGGGCCGGACGGGAACTGGCGGCGCTGGGCGCGGGCATTGTCCCGGACGAACCGGGCGGTGGTCTGAACGCCGCCCTGGCCCACGGGGCGGCAACCGTACGGGCGAGCCGGCCCGAGAGCCCGGTGGCCGCGCTCAACGCCGACCTCCCCGCGCTGCGGCCGGCCGAATTGGCGCGAGTGCTGTCCGCGGCCACGCAATTCCCGCGTGCTTTTCTCCCGGATGCGGCCGGAATCGGCACCACCCTGCTGGCCGCGGCGCCGGGTCGTGAATTGGCCCCCGCATTCGGCACGGATTCACGCGCCCGCCACCGGGCGTCCGGCGCGGTCGAGCTGAGCCCCGGCGCGGTGGATTCCGTACGGCAGGACGTGGACACCGGCGCCGATCTCCGCTTGGCGCTGGCGCTCGGAGTGGGGCCCCATACGGCCGCGGTGGCGGCGCGGCTGCTGATCCCCGGGCAGTAGGCTGCCGGCATGCAGGCGACCGCGTACACGTACGACCCCGAGAGCCGCAGCGGGCAGGTGCTGCTCGACGACGGCACGCCCGTGCCCTTCGACGCGGCGGCGTTCGACGCGGGAGGTCTCCGGCTGCTGCGGCCCGGGCAGCGGGTGCGGATCGAGACCGAGGAGACGGAGACGGAGACCGGCGCGGAAGCTGGGGCGGGCGCGGGCGCGGGCCGCCGGATCACGCTGGTGACGCTGCAGACGTTCTGATCGGCGGGCCTTCCCGCGCCGGGTCCCGGACACGCCGCGGGCCGGACTCCAGGGGGAGTCCGGCCCGGCGCGTGAGTGCCCTGTGCCCGTTGCCCGCTGCCGCGGGGTGCCGTCCGCTACTTCTTGCGGGCGGTGGCCTTCTTGGCGGTGGTCTTGCGGGCCGTCGACTTCTTGGCCGGGGCCTTCTTGGCGGTCGCCTTCTTCGCGGGGGCCTTCTTGGCCGCGGTCTTCTTCGCCGCCGCCGTGGTGCTCTTGGCGGCGGACTTCTTGGCGGTGGTCTTCTTCGCCGTGGTCGTCGCCGCTCCGGTGGTCTTCTTCGCGGTGGCCTTCTTCGCCGTCGCGGACGTCTTCTTGGCCGCGCCCGTGGTCTTCTTCGCGGCGCCCGTGGCCTTCTTGGCGGCGGCCTTCTTGCCCGCGGCCTTGGAGATGGTGGGCGGCGGGCCGGACAGGCTGCCCTTGGGGGCCTTCTTGACCGCGATGTCGTTCTTCGGAAGCTTCTTCGAGCCGCTCACCAGGTCCTTGAAGCCCTGACCCGCGCGGAAGCGCGGCACGGAGGTCTTCTTGACCCGAACCCGCTCACCCGTCTGCGGGTTGCGGGCGTAGCGGGCCGGGCGGTCGACCTTCTCGAAGGAACCGAAGCCGGTGACCGAGACCCGGTCGCCCGCGACGACGGCACGGACGAGGGCGTCCAGGACCGCGTCGACAGCGTCGGCGGCCTGCTGCCGACCGCCCAGCTTGTCGGCAATCGCTTCTACGAGCTGCGCCTTGTTCACGTCTTCCCCTTCGGAGACATCGCCAGAACGAATGTGTTCAAGCTTTTTCGCACGTTAGGCAGATATATACCGCAAATCAAACACGAAACGGGCTAATCACCCTTGTGCCGCAACGGACTCGGGCCGCCCCGGCCGGTTCAGCCGTCCTCTTCGGGGAATCGCCCCGCGTCGAGGTCGGCGGTGAACCGGTCCAGGCGCCTTGCCGCACCGGCGAGATCGTGTTTGGCCGCGGCCGTAATGACCAGCAGCTTCCGGGTCAGCGCCATCCGTACGCCCTCCGGGACTTGCAGTGCGCGCACTCTTGTGTGCGCTTCCTTGAGCCGGACCGCGACCGCCGTATAGAGCTCGAGTTGGCCGTCGTGTTCCATGCACAGATTGTGCCATCTGGGGCGAGTTGTCGCCTGCGCAGGGGGCAACTGCCGCCTCGAACGGCCTTGCCCGCACCCCCGCAAGCCGGTCCTCAATACCGCGCGTACCCTGGCAACACCGCCTCTAACGTGGGAAGTTGCACGTCGCTTCCGTCGCGGGCGGGCGCGGACGGAACCAGAAACGGCCGTACCCCCGATCGGGCTGATCGGGGGTACGGCGGGGATGTTGGGTGGCCGAAACTCGACCTTGCACAGCCCCGGGGAGGACCGCGGCGGCTCCGGCCGGT
Organism: Streptomyces violaceorubidus; assembly: GCF_000717995.1. Classification (GTDB taxonomy): domain Bacteria; phylum Actinomycetota; class Actinomycetes; order Streptomycetales; family Streptomycetaceae; genus Streptomyces; species Streptomyces violaceorubidus. The sequence goes on along the minus strand of NZ_JODM01000025.1, from coordinate 114,432 downwards.
CAGGCCTGGACGGTCTGCGGCTTGAACGACGGACGCTTCGCCTCGTACGCGGCGATCTCCGCCTCGTTCTGGAGGGTGATCGAGATGTCGTCCAGCCCGTTCAGCAGCCGCCAGCGGGAGTTCTCGTCCAGCTCGAAGGGGGCGGTGACGCCCTCGGCGCGGACCTCGCGGGCCTCCAGGTCGACGGTGACCTCGGCCTCAGGGTCCCGCTCCACCAGCTCCCACAGCGCGTCCACGGTCTTCTGGTCGAGGACCACCGTGAGCAGGCCGTTCTTCAGCGAGTTGCCACGGAAGATGTCCGCGAAGCGGGAGGAGATCACGGCCTTGAAGCCGTAGTTCTGCAGGGCCCAGACGGCGTGCTCGCGGGAGGAGCCGGTGCCGAAGTCGGGGCCGGCGACCAGGACGGTGGCACCCGCGCGCTCGGGCCGGTTGAGCACGAACTCCGGGTCCTTGCGCCAGGCCTCGAAGAGCCCGTCCTCGAACCCGTCCCGGGTCACCTTCTTGAGCCAGTGGGCGGGGATGATCTGGTCGGTGTCGACGTTGCTGCGGCGCAGCGGGACGGCCCGGCCGGTGTGCTTGGTGAACGCTTCCATGACTCTCAGACTCCAGCGGGCGTGGGGACGTCGGCGTCGGACAGGTCGGCCGGGGAGGCCAGGTGGCCCAGGACCGCCGTCGCGGCCGCGACCTGCGGCGACACCAGGTGGGTGCGGCCGCCCTTGCCCTGGCGCCCCTCGAAGTTGCGGTTGGAGGTGGACGCGGAGCGCTCACCCGGGGCCAGCTGGTCCGGGTTCATGCCCAGGCACATCGAGCAGCCCGCGTGCCGCCATTCGGCGCCGGCCTCCTTGAAGACCACGTCCAGACCCTCGGAGACGGCCTGCAGACCGACCCGCGCGGAGCCCGGGACGACCAGCATGCGTACGCCGTCGGCGACTTTGCGGTCCCGGACGATCTCGGCGGCGGCGCGCAGGTCCTCGATGCGGCCGTTGGTGCAGGAGCCTACGAAGACGGTGTCCACCTTGATGGACCGCAGCGGCTGCCCGGCCTCCAAGCCCATGTACTCCAGGGCCTTTTCGGCGGCGAAGCGCTCCGAGGCGTCTTCGTACGAGGCCGGGTCGGGGACGGCGGCGGAAAGCGGCGCGCCCTGGCCCGGGTTGGTGCCCCAGGTGACGAACGGCGCCAGCTCGGCGGCCTCGATGACCACCTCGGCGTCGAACTCGGCGTCGTCGTCCGTACGCAGCGTCTTCCAGTACTCGACCGCCGCGTCCCAGTCGGCGCCCTCGGGGGCGTGCGGGCGGCCCTGGAGGTAGGCGAAGGTGGTCGCGTCGGGGGCGATCATGCCCGCGCGGGCGCCGGCCTCGATCGACATGTTGCAGATGGTCATCCGGGCCTCCATCGAGAGCTTCTCGATGGCCTCGCCGCGGTACTCCAGGATGTAGCCCTGGCCGCCGCCGGTGCCGATCCGCGCGATGATCGCCAGGATCAGGTCCTTGGCCGTGACGCCCTCGGGCAGTTCGCCGTTGACCGTGATCGCCATGGTCTTCGGACGGGCCATGGGCAGCGTCTGGGTGGCCAGCACATGCTCGACCTGCGAGGTGCCGATGCCGAACGCCAGCGCGCCGAAGGCGCCGTGCGTCGAGGTGTGCGAGTCGCCGCAGACCACGGTGGTGCCCGGCTGGGTCAGGCCCAGCTGGGGGCCGACGACGTGCACGACGCCCTGCTCGACGTCGCCCAGCGGGTGCAGCCGGACGCCGAACTCCGCGCAGTTCTTGCGCAGCGTCTCCAGCTGGACCCGGGAGACCGGGTCCGCGATGGGCTTGTCGATGTCGAGCGTCGGGGTGTTGTGGTCCTCGGTGGCGATGGTCAGGTCGAGCCGCCGCACCGGGCGGCCGCTCTTGCGGAGGCCGTCGAAGGCCTGCGGGCTGGTCACCTCGTGCAGCAGGTGCAGATCGATGAAGAGGAGGTCGGGCTCGCCCTCGGCGCGCCGGACGACGTGGTCGTCCCAGACCTTCTCCGCGAGTGTCCTACCCATCGCTTTCCCTTCGGTCGACGACGAAGCGCCGACCCAACTAGTGATCTTGGGGAAGCGGTGCCCGCGCCCCTGTGATTCCGGGCAACCGCCACCAGGCCCATGTGTCACGGGCCGTTGTGACTTCGTGCCTTCCAGAGTGGCGGGTTCCACGGAAAATTGAACTTGCGTTTCACAGAGTGAGACGGGAGTATCGTTGCATGGACAACAGTAGCGGCGTCGGCGTTCTGGACAAGGCGGCCCTCGTCCTGAGCGCTCTGGAGTCCGGTCCGGCCACCCTCGCGGGGTTGGTCGGTGCGACCGGACTGGCACGACCCACGGCCCACCGCCTGGCCGTGGCGCTGGAACACCACCGCATGGTGGCGCGCGACATGCAGGGCCGATTCATCCTCGGCCCGCGCCTTGCCGAGCTGGCAGCGGCGGCCGGCGAGGACCGCCTGCTCGCCACCGCGGGCCCGGTCCTCACCCACCTGCGCGACGTCACCGGCGAGAGCGCCCAGCTCTACCGCCGCCAGGGCGACATGCGCATCTGCGTGGCCGCGGCCGAGCGCCTGTCGGGCCTGCGGGACACCGTCCCGGTCGGCTCCACGCTCACCATGAAAGCCGGTTCCTCGGCCCAGATCCTGATGGCCTGGGAGGAGCCGGAGCGCCTGCACCGCGGCCTCCAGGGCGCCCGTTTCACGGCGACCGCGCTGTCCGGCGTGCGCCGCCGGGGCTGGGCCCAGTCCATCGGTGAGCGGGAGCCCGGCGTCGCGTCCGTCTCCGCGCCGGTGCGCGGCCCGTCCAACCGCGTGGTGGCCGCCGTGTCCGTCTCGGGGCCGATCGAGCGCCTCACCCGCCACCCCGGCCGTATGCACGCGCAGGCGATCATCGACGCCGCCGGCCGCCTCTCCGAGGCGCTGCGCCGCAACGGCTGAGCCGCGCGGGACACCGCCGACCGGTCAACGGGCCCGCCTCAACGCCGCGGCGGGCCCCGCGCCGTCCTCAGGCCCCGTCCTGGGCCTGGTCCCGGGTCGTCTCCCCGGCGACCACCTTCCTCTCCGCCCTCCCCCGCGCACCCCGCTCCACGCTCCTGCGCGACCGGTGCGCGAAGCGGTCCTCCGCGCGCCTGCCCCGCCGTTCGAGCGGCACCCGCCCGTGCGCCGCCGCGAGCCCGAAGGGCGGCATGTCCGCGTAGATCGACTCGTACGACCCCTCGGGCACGACGTACGCCTCGTGCCACAGCCCCACGTGCCCGCGCACCCGGCCCTTGCGCTCCTTGCGGTTGACGACCGCCCAGGCCCGGTGGTGGAACATGTCGGGCGAGTGGGCGTACCGGTAGAGCTTCTCCTTGGACTCCCAGTACTGGACGACGTAGTACGTCCGTGGCGACGCCGTCAGCAGGACGTGGCCCAGCAGTCCGCGCTCGGGCGCCCTCGCCAGCTCGCGGAGCATGCGCGGCATGGCGAGGAGGACCGGCAGCCAGTGGTGTACGGCCCAGAAGTGGTTGATCCGCATGCCGATCAGCAGGACGGTCACGTCCCCCTCGGCGGCGGCGGTGGTACGGGTCGCGGTCGTGGACCTGCCCGGCATGACGCCTCCCCGTGTTGGCGAGCCGCACTCTCCGAGCGGCTGCTTGGATAGTTCCGCTATCCGAGAAAGGGCGCAAGGGATGCGACTGGCCGACCTGAGCAGACACAGCGGGGTGTCCACCGCGACGATCAAGTACTACCTGCGGGAAGGGCTGTTGCCGCCGGGCCGGCAGATCAACGCGACCACCGCCGAGTACGACGAGGGCCATCTGCGCCGACTGCGGCTGGTGCGGGCGCTGATCCAGGTCGGGAAGGTGCCGGTGGCGACGGCCCGTGAGGTCCTGGGGCACGTCGACGACGAGTCGCTGGGCCGCACCGTCCGGCTCGGGGCGGCCCTGTGGGCGCTGCCGCAGGACGCCGAGCCCGACGAGGCGGACCCGGCGGTGACCGCCGCGCGCGTCGAGGTGGACCGGCTCCTCGAACTGCTGGGCTGGGAGACCTCCCGGGAACTGGCGCCGCTCTCCCCCGTGCACCGCTCCCTGGTGGTGGCGGTGGCCGCGCTGCGCCGCCTCGGCTATCCGTGGGACGCGGAACCGATGGCGCCCTACAGCGAGTTGATGAGAGAGGTGGCGCGGCGGGACCTGGACTTCATGGAGACCCACGCCTCGGAGGCGGAGAAGGTGGAGATGGCGGTCGCGGCGGCGGTGCTCTTCCAGCCGGTGCTGCGGGCCCTGCACCGGCTGGCACAGGAGGAGGAGTCGGCGCGCCGTTACGGCATCGAGTGAACGCCGAAGGGGGCTTCCGCCTCGGCGGAAGCCCCCTTGGGACTTCATGTACCCCCGACCGGATTCGAACCGGCGCTACCGCCTTGAGAGGGCGGCGTGCTAGGCCGCTACACAACGGGGGCGTGGATCATGCAGGCGTTCAATGCTGCTCCGCCGCAGATCCGAGCTGGTCTACCAGGACTCGAACCTAGACTAACTGAACCAGAATCAGTCGTGCTGCCAATTACACCATAGACCAATGTGGTTTAGACCAGTTCGTACCCCCGACCGGATTCGAACCGGCGCTACCGCCTTGAGAGGGCGGCGTGCTAGGCCGCTACACAACGGGGGCCCTAGCGATCCTGCATCGGAGACAGTGGGAGCGACCCGAACTGTCCTCGCGGGAAGGATCTGTACCCCCGACCGGATTCGAACCGGCGCTACTGCCTTGAGAGGGCAGCGTGCTAGGCCGCTACACAACGGGGGCTTTGCGGATGTACTCCGCAGCGCAGATAAGCTCTGCGAGCTGGCCTACCAGGACTCGAACCTAGACTAACTGAACCAGAATCAGTCGTGCTGCCAATTACACCATAGGCCACTGGAACGCAAGCCCCGGAGGGGTTCTTGTTCTAGCGTTGCGCTTCCGGTTCCCGGCCGTTCGGCCCGCTCTCCGGCGGCGCAGGAAGAACATTACCCGAAGGTGGACGGGGCTCCAAAACGGGTATCGGCGCCGAGGAGCGACGGAAGTTCGGAGAGCGAGGCGATGCGGCGCGGTCCGGCCGGCGGGTCGACGGCCGCGTAGACGCCGCCGCGGTCGATCCAGACGGAGAGCAGCCCGGCGTCGGCGGCGCCGCGTCCGTCGATCTCCGGGTGGTCGCCGACGTAGGCGACCTCGGCCGGGGCGAGGCCGAGGGCGTCGCAGGCCGCGAGGAAGGCTCCCGCCTCCGGCTTGGAGATGCCCAGCTCGGCGGCGCACAGGATGGCCTCGAAGCGGTCGTGCACGCCGAGGACACGCAGCTTGCGGTCCTGGACGGTGAGGCTGGAGTTGGAGAGCACGGCGTGCCGGTGGCTGTCGGCGAGGGCGTCCAGCACGGGCATCACGTCCGGGAAGAGCGACCAGGCGGCCTCGTAGTGCGTGACGTACCGCTGGAACCAGTCGTCGGCCTCGGCGTCCGTCAGCTCCGGCCGGCCCAGGAAGACCCGGGTGCGGTCGCGCCGCTGTGTGACGAAGTCCACCTCGCCCGCGGAGAAGCGCGCCCACTGCTGGTCGGTGATCTCCCGCCAGCGCACGAGGGCCTCCTCGGCCGACCCGTATCCGGCGAGCAGCCCCTCGGCGACCAGATGGGCGCGCATGCCCTCGCGGTCGGCGGTGGTGTAGTCGAAGAGGGTGTCGTCGACGTCCCAGACCACGGCGCGAATGCTCATGATCCGACGCTAACGCCGGGACGGGCGGTACGGGGGCTCCTCAGCGGTTCGGGGGGCGGCGGATGCCGTAGTTTGGGAGGACCGACGAGCGAAAGACCGAGCCGCCATGACCGAATATCGCGTTCAGTTCACCGTTGAGGCCCGCGCGACGTACGAGGCGCTGCCCGTCGAGCGCCGGGCCCATCTGGACCGGGCCGTACGGATACTGGCCCGCGACCCGTTCCGGAAGAACGCGACCGCCCAGCTCGGCCCCGACGAGCATCTGCGCAAGGCCTACGTCGCCCCTGGCGTGATGCTGGAGTACATGGTGGCCGGAGCGGTGATGGTCGTCGTCGTCCTGGAGATCTTCGACGAGAGCGCCTATCTCGTCGACGAGGCCGACGCGCAGTGACCCCGTGGCAAGGGGCGGCACCCGGAGTGTTCCGGATGCCGCCCCTTGCTCGTGCCCGTTGCCCGTAGGCGGTCCCTGCGCGCTCGGGCGTTACTCCGCCAGCCGCGCCAGCGCCGCGTCGATCCGGGCCAGGGACTTCTCCTTGCCCAGCACCTCCAGGGACTCGAAGAGGGGCAGGCCGACCGTGCGACCGGTGACGGCGACGCGGACGGGGGCCTGGGCCTTGCCGAGCTTGAGGCCGTGGGCCTCGCCGGCGGCCAGGACGGCCTCCTTGAGGGACTCCGGGGAGGTCCAGTCGGCGGCGTCCAGCTTCTCGCGGGCCGTGGTCAGGAGGGCGTCCGAGCCGTCCTTCATCGCCTTCGTCCAGCTCGCCTCGTCGAAGACCGGCTCCGGCAGGAACAGGAAGTCGACGTTGTCGGTGATCTCGGAGAGGACCTTGAGCCGGGTCTGCGCGTGCGGGGCGATCGCCTGCCATTTGGCCTCGTCGAAGTCCTCGGGCGCCCAGGGTGCGGCGGGGGCCTTCAGCCAGGGGCGGCAGCGCTCGGTGAAGTCCTTGACCTCCAGCAGGCGGATGTGGTCGCCGTTGATCGCCTCGCACTTCTTGAGGTCGAAGCGCGCCGGGTTGGGCTGCACGTCGGAGATGTCGAAGGCCGCGACCATCTCCTCGATCGTGAAGATGTCCTGGTCGGCCGAGAGCGACCAGCCGAGGAGGGAGAGGTAGTTGAGCAGGCCCTCGGGGAGGAAGCCGCGCTCGCGGTAGAGGTTGAGGCTCGACTGCGGGTCGCGCTTGGAGAGCTTCTTGTTGCCCTCGCCCATGACGTACGGCAGGTGGCCGAAGGCCGGGATCTCCTTGGCCACGTCCAGCTCGATCAGCGCCTTGTACAGGGCGATCTGGCGCGGGGTGGAGGAGAGCAGGTCCTCGCCGCGCAGGACGTGGGTGATCTCCATCAGGGCGTCGTCGACCGGGTTGACCAGGGTGTAGAGCGGGGCGCCGTTGGCACGCACGATGCCGTAGTCCGGGACGTTCTCCGCAAGGTAGGTGATCTCGCCGCGGACCAGGTCCGTGAAGGTGATCGCCTCGTCGGGCATCCGGAAGCGGACGACGGGCTCGCGGCCCTGCGACACGTACTCCTCGACCTGGGCGGCGCTCAGCTCGCGGCAGTGGCCGTCGTAGCCGGAGGGCTTGCCGGCGGCGCGGGCGGCCTCGCGGCGGGTGTCCAGCTCCTCCTGGGAGCAGTAGCAGCGGTAGGCGTGGCCGGCGTCCAGGAGCTTGGTGGCGACGTCCTGGTAGAGGTCCATGCGCTGCGACTGGCGGTACGGCGCGTGCGGGCCGCCGACCTCGGGGCCCTCGTCCCAGTCGAAGCCCAGCCAGCGCATCGAGTCCAGCAGCTGCTGGTACGACTCCTCGGAGTCGCGGGCCGCGTCGGTGTCCTCGATGCGGAAGACCAGCGTGCCCTGGTGGTGGCGCGCGAAGGCCCAGTTGAACAGGGCGGTGCGGACCAGGCCCACGTGGGGGTTGCCGGTCGGGGACGGACAGAAACGGACGCGTACGGGGGAGCCGGATGCGCTAGCCACGCTTGACAACCTTGTTGGTGAGAGTGCCGATGCCTTCGATGGTGACGGCGACCTCGTCGCCGACGTTGAGGGGGCCGACGCCGGCCGGGGTGCCCGTGAGGATCACGTCGCCGGGCAGGAGCGTCATCGCCTCGGAGATGTTGACGATCAGATCCTCGATGGAGTGGATCATCTCGCTGGTGCGGCCGAGCTGGCGCTGGTCGCCGTTGACCGTGAGCTGGATGGTCAGGTCGCCCGCGGTCGCGAGGTCGAGGTCCGTCTCCGCCCAGGGGCCGAGCGGGCAGGAGGAGTCGAAGCCCTTGGCCCGGGCCCACTGCTTCTCACGGCGCTGCACGTCGCGGGCGGTGACGTCGTTGGCGCAGGTGTAGCCGAAGATCACGTCCTGGACGCGCTCGCGCGGGACCTCGCGGCACATGCGGCCGATGACGACGGCCAGTTCGGCCTCGTGGTGCAGTTCCTCGCTGAAGGAGGGGTACTGGATGGGGTCCCCGGGGCCGATCACGGAGGTGGACGGCTTGAAGAAGGCGAACGGGGCGTCGGGCACCTCGTTGCCGAGTTCACGGGCGTGCTCGGCGTAGTTGCGGCCGAAGGCGACGACCTTGTTGGGGAGTACCGGCGGCAGGAGCCGCACCTTGCTCAGGGGCACCTTGGTGCCGGAGAGCTCGTAGTCCGCGAACGGGATGCCCTTGATGATGTCGAGGACGAGCTGGTCCGGCTGGTCGCCCTCGACCGCGCCGAAGGCGACGTTCCCGTCGATGGAGAACCTGGCGATGCGCACGGGTTGCTTGGCCCCTTGACTGAGCTGGCTGGAGTCTGACGCTCCAGGCTAACGCGGTGGGCCTGCCCGGGTGGCGCTGAACGGTCCCCCGTCCGGTGCCGTACTACTCTGCGACCGACGCCGCGACCGGGGCCTCCATGAGGATCGTGCGGCGGGGGTTGGCGGTCTGGGCGGGGAGCTCGACGGCGTGCTCCAGCTGTTCCGGCGTCTGCAGAGCGTCGGCGCCCTCGAGGTGCGCCAGCGTCGTGCGTCGCGGGTTGGCGATCTTGTGGAACATCATCGTCGTCTTCACGGTTGTACGAGGCCCTGTCGTGTCCGGGCGCCCGAGGGGCGGCGAAAGCCCCTGCGAGGGCGCGGGTTGTCGGTTTTGCCTTCTCTGTAAAGCGTCAGGCTAAACACGCGATTCCCCGGCAACCGTGGGCCAGACCACGATGTGGATGTGAGTTTGCTCACTCAGCAAGGTTCAAATCGGTCAATTGCGACGCCGAGGCCACTCGGACCAAACCGACATTACACGCCTGAAGCCATCATTCCGCTGCCGATCATGTCGACTGGGACACCCTCCGCACCCCGTCGACTCGCGGGCATACGTCCGCTTTGCAAGTGATCATCTTCTACGGCTGGTGACCTGGCCCTCACGTGCTGTCACGTATCTCACGGCCTGCCCCGTGGGCCTTGTTGGAGATCCTGCACTGTGCTGGAATTCCACGGACCGCCGCAGGATCGAGCCGGCGCACAGGGGGCGCACACCAGCGCCGAGCGGCGGCGAGAAGGGGGAACCAGCGCCGGTCACTCACGACCAACACAGGGGCGTATTCAGGGCGCCCCTTTGACGCCGACACCGTGCCCAGCCGTTCACGCGGAGGGGCGCCTGGTCCAGAGGTTGCGACGCTAGTGCAGGGACGTTTCAAGAGGGATGGCAGCGCTTCGGCGGAGCCGGAGCCGCAGGGCGGGACTGGCCCCAAGGCCGTCAGCTCCTCGCCCCAGCACGCCCAGAACCCGGGCCAGACCCAGCCCGGCGACGGCGGGGACCGCGCCGGCCAGGCGGCGGGCCCGTCCGCTCCCGGCCAGCAGCCGTCCGCCAAGCCGGCCAAGGGCTCGACCGGCCCCGGCCCGCGCATAGCCCTGCGCAACTGGCGGATCTCCACCCGTCTGGTGTCGCTGCTCGCGCTTCCGGTGGTCGCGGCGACCTCGCTGGGCGCGTTGCGCATCAACCAGTCGCTGGACGACATCCAGCAGCTCGAGAACATGAAGCTGCTGACCGAGATGACCAAGCAGGCCACGGAGCTGGCCGCCGCGCTCCAGGAGGAGCGCGACCAGTCGGCCGGCCCGCTGGCCCACGGCTCGAAGTCCAGCGCGATCGCCGTCAAGGGCGACCGCGAGCAGACCGACCGGGCCCTGAAGAACTTCCTCGACAAGTCCGAGGAGATCGACGCGGCGAGCAAGAACGGCAACCTCGTCGGCGTCCGGGACAGCCTCGTCGGCATCGCGAGTGACCTGAACGATCTGACGAAGATCCGCAGCACGGCGTACACGGCCAAGGACAACTCGACCCAGACGGTCGAGGCCTACCACCGCCTGGTCACCCACCTGCTCGACCTCTCGCAGGACATGGCGGAGGCCACCAGCAACCCGGAGATGATCCAGCGCACGCGCGCCCTGTCGGCCTTCTCCTCGGCCAAGGAGTACGCGTCCATCCAGCGCGCGGTCCTCGCCGCGGCGCTCCCGGCGAACAACACCGACAAGGGCGACCTCGCCGAGAACGACCGGCTGTACGCCCAGTCGGCGTTGCAGAGCCAGACCTCCGAGGTCCGCAGCTTCAGCAGCATCTACGGCGAGGGCGCCGAGGACCTGCTCAAGCCGATCTCCGAGGGCAACCCGGTGATCGAGACGTCCGACCAGTACGCCGGCCGCGCCCTCAGCAAGACCGACGGTCTGGCGGGCCTGAGGGCCCGGTCCTACCAGGACTGGCTGGACGACAGCTCCACCAAGATCCAGCAGATGAAGAACATCGAGCTGAAGCTGCTGGAGGACATGGAGCAGCAGGCCCGAGAGCTGCGCGCCGAGTCCGAGCAAGAGGCCATCATCTCCGGTGTCCTCATCCTGCTGGTGCTCGGCGTCTCCCTGGTCGGCGCGTTCGTCGTGGCCCGGTCCATGATCCGCTCGCTGCGCCGCCTGGAGGACACCGCGACCAAGGTCGCCCAGGACCGCCTGCCCGAGCTGGTCAAGCAGCTCTCCGAGACCGACCCGCAGGACGTCGACACCTCGGTGGAGTCGGTCGGTGTGCACTCCCGGGACGAGATCGGCCGAGTCGCCGCGGCCTTCGACGACGTGCACCGCGAGGCGGTCCGCCTCGCCGCCGAGCAGGCCCTGCTGCGGGGCAACGTCAACGCGATGTTCACCAACCTCTCGCGCCGCTCCCAGGGCCTCATCCAGCGTCAGCTCTCGCTCATCTCCGAACTGGAGTCCCGCGAGGCCGACCCGGACCAGCTGTCCTCGCTGTTCAAGCTCGACCACCTCGCGACGCGCATGCGCCGTAACGGTGAGAACCTCCTCGTCCTCGCCGGTGAGGAGCCGGGCCGGCGCTGGACGCGCCCGGTCCCGCTGGTCGACGTGCTCCGTGCCGCCGCCTCCGAGGTGGAGCAGTACGAGCGCATCGAGCTGGCCTCCGTGCCGAGCACCGAGGTCGCCGGCCGCGTGGTCAACGACCTCGTGCACCTGCTCGCCGAGCTGCTGGAGAACGCGACCTCGTTCTCCTCGCCGCAGACCAAGGTCAAGGTCACCGGTCACGCGCTGCCCGACGGCCGTGTGCTGATCGAGATCCACGACACCGGCATCGGCCTCTCTCCCGAGGACCTCGCCGCGATCAACGAGCGGCTCGCCTCGCCGCCCACCGTGGACGTCTCCGTCTCCCGCCGCATGGGTCTGTTCGTGGTCGGCCGCCTCTCGCAGCGCCACGGCATCCGCATCCAGCTGCGCCCCTCCGACTCCGGCGGTACGACCGCGCTGGTCATGCTGCCCGTCGACGTCGCCCAGGGCGGCCGCAAGCCGCAGCCCAAGCCGGGTCAGCCCGGTTCGGGCAACGGCGGTCCGGCCGCCGCGCAGGCCGCCGCCGGTGTCGCCGCGGCCCGCCGCGGCGGGCAGGGCGGCGGTGCCCTCGGCGCCGGTACGCCGGGCGGCCGTCTCGCCGCCGGCCAGGGACCGCGGGCCGCACTGCCCGGGCGCGACGCGGGCGGCCGCCCGGGTGCGCCGGGTGGCGCGCGCGGGCCCCAGTCCCCGGCGGCCCCGGCCGCCCCGGGCCAGCAGAACCGTCCGGCCCCGGCCGGCGCGGGAGCCGGTGCCGGTCAGGCGCCCGGTGCCCCGCAGGGCCTTCAGGCCGCGGGCATGAACGCGCCGCAGGGCAACGCACCGCAGGGCAACGCGCCGGCCGGCAACGCCGCGCAGGGCCAGGACATGTTCGGCGGCAACCGCGCTCCCTCGGCGCCCCCGCAGCGCACCAAGCGGAGCGGCAACGGCGACGCCGAGCAGGGCCGTCGCCCCCAGCTGCCGCCGCGCGGCGGTCCGCGGGCCGAGCTGCCCGGTGGCAACCCGCAGCCGCGGGTGCCGAGTTGGAGCGAGGAGAACGCGCAGCCGCCCGTGCCGCGCGCCTCGCTGGACGCCCCGCGCGGCCACGACGAGCCGGACAGCTCCCGCACCGACCGCACGCCGCACCTCGACGAGCGGCAGGGCCCGGGCGCGACCGCGGAGATGCCGGCCGTGCCCCGGTTCGGCGAGCCCCAGTCCCCCGCCGCCACGGCCGAGTTCCCCCGCCCCGACTTCGACGCCCCGGCGCCCCGGCGGGACGAGTCGCAGGACACGGGCCAGTTCGCCGCACCCGGCCAGAACCAGTACGAGGGCCAGTACGGTCAGGGCCAGTACGGCCAGGACCAGTACGGCCAGGACCAGTACGGTCAGGACCAGTACGCCCAGGGGCAGTACGACCAGGGCCAGTACGCAGGACCCGGCCAGTACGGTCAGGACCAATACGACCAGGGCCGGTTCGGCCAGGACGCCCCGCAGAACGACCCGTTCGCGCGGCCCGAGCCGGCCGCCCCGCAGCAGGGCGGCGGTTCCTTCGTCCGCTCGGACGTCTTCGGCGGGCAGCCCGCGCAGGCGGCCCCGAACGGTGCGGCCCCGGCCGACCGGTTCACCGGCGCCCAGGACTACGACAACGGCTCGACCGGCCGACCTCACCTGCCGGCCCGTCAGAACCCGGCGCCCACCGGACAGTTCGAGCGCTCCCAGGCGGGCGGCACGCAGGGCGGAAACGACTTCGGCACCGCGCGTCCGCCGGCCCCGCAGCGGCCGGTCGCGCCGGAGCCCGCGGGCCAGAACGCCAACGGCACTCCCCCGCAGCGGCCCGGAGACGGATGGGCCCTGCCCCCGGCCTCCGGTCCCGGTGACGGGCGTACGCCGCTGTACGACACGCTGGAGACCAACTGGTTCCACGGCGACCGCGAGACCAGGGCGCCGCAGGCCGCCCCGGCCGCGTCCCCGGAGCCGCAGGCCGCCCAGCCCCAGACCCCGGCGGCCCCCCAGCGGCCGGCCACCTCGGCCTGGCGCAGCTCGCCGAACGACGATCTCGTCCGGCAGGCGGAGCGCGTCAGGCAGCCGGCCGCGGGTGGGGTCACCACCTCCGGCCTTCCGCGCCGGGTCCCCCGGGCCAACCTCGTCCCGGGGACGGCTCAGCAGCAGTCGCACCAGAACGGTCCGCAGGTTTCGCGTGCGCCCGACGACGTGCGCGGCCGGCTGACCAATCTCCGTCGGGGAATCGCACAGGGCCGTCAGGCCGGTACCAGCCAGACCGGCAGTTACCCGCGGCCCACTCACCAGCAGGAGCGTTAGTTGAGCCCGATGAGCCAGGCGGCACAGAACCTCAACTGGTTGATCACGAATTTCGTGGACAACACCCCAGGTGTGTCCCACACCGTCGTCGTGTCCGCCGACGGACTCCTCCTGGCGATGTCGGAGGGCTTCCCTCGCGACCGCGCCGACCAGCTCGCGGCCGTTGCCTCGGGGCTGACCTCGCTGACCGCCGGGGCCTCCCGGATCTTCGAGGGCGGCAACGTGGCGCAGACGGTCGTGGAGATGGAGCGGGGATTCCTCTTCCTCATGTCCGTCTCGGACGGCTCGTCCCTGGCCGTTCTCGCGCACCCGGAGTGCGACATCGGCCTCGTCGGCTACGAGATGGCGCTCCTGGTCGACCGTGCCGGCGCGGTCCTCACACCCGACCTGCGCGCCGAACTACAAGGCAGTCTGCTCCACTGATCGGCCCCGGCACTACCCGTGTTACCAAATCACCGTCCGGCCGCCACAATCCCCCCACCGGCCTCGTCAGACGGCTTGACTGACCGACTTGCTGTCCCGCCCGGAGGATCCATGACCCCGCCCACCGCCTCTCATGATCCGTACGCGGAGCCGTACGAGGACGAGGGCGACCAGCCGCTGGTACGTCCCTATGCGATGACCGGTGGCCGGACCAGGCCGCGCTACCAGCTCGCCATCGAGGCGCTGATCAGTACGACGGCCGACCCGGCAGCGCTCATGGGGCTGCTCCCCGAGCACCAGCGCATCTGCCACCTGTGCCGCGAGGTGAAATCGGTGGCCGAGGTGTCGGCCCTGCTGGCGATGCCGCTCGGTGTGGCGCGGATTCTGGTCGCGGACCTCGCGGAGGCCGGACTCGTCGCCATTCACCAGCCTGGCGGAGACGAGAACAACGGCGGTGCGCCGGACGTGACACTGCTCGAAAGGGTGCTCAGTGGACTTCGAAAGCTCTGACGGAGGGCGGGCGACCACCTCCGCGAAGATCGTGGTGGCCGGCGGCTTCGGCGTCGGCAAGACCACGTTCGTGGGCGCCGTCTCCGAGATCAACCCCCTGCGCACCGAGGCCGTGATGACCTCGGCCAGCGCCGGGATCGACGACCTCACACACGCCGGGGACAAGACGACCACGACGGTCGCCATGGACTTCGGCCGCATCACGCTCGACCAGGACCTGATCCTGTACCTGTTCGGCACGCCCGGCCAGGACCGGTTCTGGTTCATGTGGGACGACCTGGTGCGCGGCGCCATCGGCGCGGTCGTGCTGTGCGACACCCGCCGGCTGGCCGACTGCTTCCCGGCCGTCGACTACTTCGAGAACAGCGGTCTGCCGTTCGTCGTCGCGCTCAACGGCTTCGACGGGCAGCAGCCGTACAACCCGGACGAGGTGCGGGAGGCGCTGCAGATCGGACCGGACACCCCGATCATCACGACGGACGCCCGGCACCGCGCCGACGCGAAGTCGGCGTTGATCACGCTGGTCGAGCACGCGCTGATGGCCCGCCTGCGGTAGGTCCACCGGACCCCGCGGCCAAGTCGGCAGGGCGCTACGGCACTTGTCGTAGACGAGTCGGAGCCGGCTGTGTCCTTTGACACGGCCGGCTCGGCTGTTCATAACGGTTCGGCAGAGGAATCGGGTGATACCGACACGCGACGCGGTCAACTGGTCTCGCTGCGCTCACGAACGCCCCGTCTTTTGACGGGCCTCGCTCTTTATGACCGTTTTACGTGGGGCTTACATCACGTGTAACCCCCGCGTTCGACTGTTTGGAAGAGCGCTGGTCGCCGTGCTGGAATGCCAGAACTGCCCAATGGTCAAAGACGTACTCAGCAGTAGCACGTACTCGATGACTGACGGAGCGGGGTTCTGAGACACAGCGGCACGACACAGGTGCCGACCGCCGAGAGGTTGTTGGTCGAGTGAGGCGAAGCACGAACAGTCCCGAGCCATCGGCCCGGGGCAACTTCACCCCGCCGCCGCGCGCAGCGGCGCCCGCCCCCGCCGCCGCCGCGGAGCCCAAGGCCGAACCCGCGCCCAGCGGTGGCCGTCTCACGCCGCGCAACTGGCGGGTGACCACCCGGCTGAACGCGATCCTGCTCATACCCGTGCTGGTCGGCCTCGTCATGGGCGGCTTCCAGGTGAAGAGCTCGATCGACACCTGGCAGGACGCCGAGGACGCCGAGAGCACCGCGCGCCTGGTGCGCGCCTCCCTCGGCTACGCCAACGCCCTCTACACCGAGCGGGACGTCACGGCGGCCCCGCTGCTCCAGGGCAAGGGCGAGAAGGACACCACCGTCGCCGAGGCCCGCCGGGCCACCGACGAGGCGGCCGACGCCTTCGACGAGGCGGCCCAGGGCATGCCCGCCAAGGCGGGTCTGGAGCGTCGCCTGAAGGTCTTCCGCGAGCAGGAGCCCAAGCTCCAGACGCTGCGGGCGGCGGCGTACACCGCCAAGCTCAAGGGCGTGGAGACCGAGGAGGGCTACACCGGCGTCGCCCACCCGCTGATGGAGTTCGCCAACGAGCTGGGTCTGGGCACCGGCAACATCACCTCCTACGGCCGTACCGTCTACGCGATCTCGCTGACGAAGGCGGCGCTCTCGCTGGAGCGCTCCATCGGCATGCACATGCTGGTCAAGCCGGGCCCGGAGCCCAGCCACCTCGCCAGCCAGCGCGTCGCGCTCTCCTCGTACGCCTATCTGGAGCGCATCGCGGTCGAGGAGTACATCGGCGGCGGCACCGAGGCGGACGCGCAGAAGCTCGAGGACGCCGAGGCGCGGCTCAAGGCGGACGGCGCGGCCATGGCCAAGGAGGCCAAGGCCAAGGACCCGGACTACGTGCCGCCGCCGTCCGACCCGACGACCATGATCTCGGAGCTGGCCGGACTCTCCTCCACGGACCCCGGCGCCCGCGCGGCGCTGGCCCAGCAGGGCATCACGCCGGAAAACTGGTGGGCGGTCAACACCCTCAAGTTCGACGCGTACCAGAAGATCGAGTCCGACCTGGCCGACAAGGCGGTGTCCGAGGCGTCCACGATCGCCGACGACGCCGAGCGCGACGCCTACATCACCGGTGCCGCCGTCGTGATCGCGCTGCTCGCCGCCTTCGTCCTGGCCGGCATGGTGGCCCGCCAGATGAGCCGTTCCATGCGCCAGCTGCGCAACGCCGCCTTCGGCATCGCCGAGCAGCGTCTGCCGATGCTGGTCGACCAGCTCTCCCGCACCGACCCCGGCCGGGTCGACACCCGGGTGCAGCCGATCCCGATCACCTCCACCGACGAGATCGGCGAGGTCGCCCGCGCCTTCGACCAGGTGCACCGCGAGGCGGTCCGGCTCGCCTCCGAGCAGGCCCTGCTGCGGGGCAACATCAACGCCATCTTCACCAACCTCTCGCGCCGCAACCAGTCGCTGATCGAGGGCCAGCTGAGCCTGATCACCGACCTGGAGAACAACGAGGCCGACCCCGACCAGCTGGAGAACCTCTTCCGGCTGGACCACCTGGCCACCCGTATGCGCCGCAACGGCGAGAACCTCCTGGTCCTCGCGGGCGAGGAGCCCGGCCGCCGCTGGGACCAGCCGGTCCCGCTGGTCGACGTGCTGCGCGCCGCCTCCTCCGAGGTGGAGCAGTACGAGCGCATCGAGCTGTCCGGTGTGCCGGAGGCCGAGATCCACGGCCGTGCCGTGACCGACCTGGTGCACCTGCTCGCCGAGCTGCTGGAGAACGCCACGACGTTCTCCTCGCCGCAGACCAAGGTCCGCGTCACCGCGACCCGGCTGCCCGACGGCCGCGTGATGGTGGAGATCCACGACAAGGGCATCGGCCTGACCGCCGAGGACTTCGCGGACATCAACCACAAGCTGGCCAACCCGCCGACCGTGGACGCCGCGATCTCGCAGCGCATGGGCCTGTTCGTGGTCGGCCGGCTGTCCGACCGGCACGGCATCCGCGTCCAGCTGCGCCCCTCCGGCGAGCAGGCGGGCACCACCTCGCTGGTCATGCTGCCGGACGCCATCACCCACGGTGGCGGCGGCGAGCAGCAGCCGCGCGACGAGTTCACGGTCTCGCAGATCATCCCGGAGCAGGACTTCCGGGGCGAGGGCTTCGCCCAGGTCGGCCAGCCCATGCGGACCGCCGCGGAGCTGGGCTTCGACGACAGCCGCTACGCCGAGATCCCGGACGACATACGCGAGCTGGACCCGGTCGGCCGCTCGCTGATGCGCGAGGAGCGCCGCGCGGCCCTGGAGGCCCAGTCGCACCCCGAGCTGCCGGGTCCGGTGGACCAGGGCGACGGCCGCAGCACCGGGGCCACCGGGTTCCAGGACCGGTTCACCGGTCAGCAGCCCGGGTACGACCAGCCCCTCGACGGCTACCAGCAGCAGCCGAACGGCTCCTACCAGGAGCAGGCGAACGGCGGCTACCAGGAGCAGGCGAACGCCGGCTACGACCCGCAGTCGGGGTACGCCGACCAGCAGCAGGCGTACCAGGAACCGCAGCAGGCGTCGTACGGCGAGCAGTACTACCCGCCGAACGGCGACATGCCGCAGACCGGGGACTACTCGCCCTTCGAGCAGCGGCGCCACCAGGACGACTGGCCGCAGCAGGACGGATATCAGAACGGATATCCGGACCACTACCCGACCGGTGCCCCTCAGACGCAATCCGCCGAGGCCGCTGACGTGACCGAGGCGGACCGCGTAGGCTTCGACCGTCCGGGGCCGGCCCCCTCCGCCGCCCACGAGCTGACCGACGCCGGTCTTCCCCGCCGCGGATCCCCCGCGAGCGGTGCGGGCGATGCGGGGCACGCGGGTCAGGAGACGCCGGCCGCCGCACCGGGGGCGGGCGGCGAGGACACCTGGCGGTCGGCCAACGACGACCGCTGGCAGCAGGCCTCGGCGCTGCGCAAGCCCAAGGCGGGCGGGGTGACCTCCTCGGGCCTGCCGCGGCGGGTGCCCAAGGCCAACCTGGTCGAGGGCGCGGCCGAGACCACTCCACAGGGAGGCCCCCAGGTCTCCCGCGCTCCGGAGGATGTCCGGGGCAGGCTGAGCAACCTGCGGCGCGGCGTCGAACGGGGCCGCAGCGCAGGCAGTGAAACGAACGGCCAGGACACAGGGAATGAACACCGTGGTCCTGACAGCACCTACAACCAGGAGCGTTAGTGTGAGCCCGATGAGCCAGGCGGCGCAGAACCTGAACTGGTTGATCACCAACTTCGTGGACAACACCCCGGGGGTGTCCCACACGGTGGTGGTCTCCGCCGACGGACTCCTTCTGGCGATGTCCGAAGGGTTCCCTCGCGACCGAGCCGATCAGCTCGCGGCCGTCGCCTCCGGCCTGACCTCGCTGACCGCGGGTGCCTCGCGCATCTTCGAGGGCGGCAGCGTGAACCAGACGGTTGTGGAGATGGAGCGCGGATTCCTCTTCATCATGTCCATCTCCGACGGCTCGTCCCTCGCGGTTCTCGCACACCCCGAGGCGGACATCGGTCTCATTGGGTACGAGATGGCCCTTCTGGTGGACCGTGCGGGCACGGTCCTGACCCCCGATCTGCGGGCGGAGCTCCAAGGGAGCCTTCTCAACTAAAGGACAGACGGTGCGTTTTGGCGTCCCATGCCCGTAAAGTTTCGGGACGCGGCTCCACAGCGTTGGTGCCAGGCACAGTCGGAGGAGGAAAAGTGGCAACACCCCCAGGCGGTCCGTCGTCGGGCAACTGGTCGTACGGCCCCGGTCAGGGCCAGGGCGACGGCTCGGCGAACGGGTACGGCTACCCCTCCGTGCCGAGCCACCGGCAGCCGTACGCGCCGCAGGGCCCCGGCCCTTCGCCGTACGACCAGCCGCACGCTCCGCGCATCCAGCCCGTGCAGCCGCAGCGCCGCACCCCTGAGCCGGCGCCCGCCGGGGCGTCGAACAATCCCCTGGTGCGCCCGTACGCCATGACGGGCGGCCGCACCAGGCCCCGGTACCAGCTCGCCATCGAGGCGCTGGTGCACACCACCGCGCAGCCGCACCAGATGCAGGGCCAACTGCCCGAGCATCAGCGGATCTGCAACCTCTGCCGGGAGATCAAGTCGGTGGCCGAGGTCTCGGCCCTCCTGACGATCCCTCTCGGCGTGGCCAGGATCCTCGTCGCCGACTTGGCGGAGGCGGGACTGGTCGCCATCCATCAGCCCGGCGGCGACGAGAGCGCCGGCGGCCAGCCAGACGTGACACTGCTCGAAAGGGTGCTCAGTGGACTTCGCAAGCTCTAGCGGCGGTCCTTCCCGCTCCACCACTTCCGCGAAGATCGTGGTGGCGGGCGGCTTCGGCGTGGGCAAGACCACGTTCGTCGGCGCTGTCTCGGAGATCAATCCGCTGCGCACCGAGGCCGTGATGACATCCGCGTCGGCGGGCATCGACGACCTCACCCACACGGGGGACAAGACGACCACGACGGTCGCCATGGACTTCGGCCGCATCACGCTCGACCAGGACCTGATCCTTTACCTCTTCGGCACACCCGGCCAGGACCGGTTCTGGTTCATGTGGGACGACCTGGTGCGCGGCGCCATCGGGGCGATCGTGCTGGTCGACACGAGGCGGCTCGCCGACTGCTTCCCCGCGGTCGACTACTTCGAGAACAGCGGTCTGCCGTTCGTCATCGCGCTCAACGGCTTCGACGGGCAGCAGCCGTACAACCCGGACGAGGTGCGGGAGGCGCTGCAGATCGGCCCGGACACACCGATCATCACGACGGACGCGCGGCATCGGGCCGACGCGAAGTCGGCGCTGATCACTCTCGTGGAGCACGCGCTGATGGCGCGGCTGCGCTGAAGGCTGCGCCGGGTTGCGCGACGCCCCCTGCGGCCACTGGGCTGCCGGGGGCGGTTTCGGTGCCGGGCGCGGGTAGTACGTGGCTGGTCGCGCCCACGCGGCGCAGCCGCATATTGACCCAGCCCCGCACCCCTGGGGCGTCCACCGAGCCCGGCGTAACAAGTAAGGCCCCTCCGTGTGGAGGGGCCTTACTTGCTGCTCGGGTCAGCGCCAGCTGTGCGGCGCCCGGAAACCGGGCTCGCGCTCCAGGCGGCGCCAGCCGGCGCGGGCTCGGCCGCCGCCGTGGGCCGGGGCGATCTCGGCGGGGCGGGCGGCGGCGCGGGCCAGGAGGAGGGCCGTGATGGCGGCGACTTCCTCGGGCTCGGCGTGGCCCTTCTCGACGCGGATGTCGGGAGTGGACATGGAGGTGGCTCCTCGGGTCACTGCGGCGGGTTGCCGTGCTTGCGGGAGGGCAGGTCGGCGTGCTTGCTGTGGAGCATCGCCAGGGACTTGATCAGCACCTCGCGGGTCTCGGCGGGGTCGATGACGTCGTCGACCAGGCCGCGTTCGGCCGCGTAGTAGGGGTGCATCAGCTCGGACTTGTACTCCTTGACCATGCGGGCCCGCATGGCCTCGGGGTCCTCGGCCCCGGCGATCTGCCGGCGGAAGATGACGTTGGCCGCGCCCTCCGCGCCCATGACGGCGATCTCGTTGGTCGGCCAGGCGTAGGTGAGGTCGGCGCCGATGGACTGGCTGTCCATGACGATGTAAGCACCCCCGTACGCCTTGCGCAGGATGAGCGAGATGCGGGGCACGGTCGCGTTGCAGTAGGCGTAGAGGAGCTTGGCGCCGTGGCGGATGATGCCGCCGTGCTCCTGGTCGACGCCGGGCAGGAAGCCCGGTACGTCCAGAAGGGTGATGATCGGGATGTTGAAGGCGTCGCACATCTGGACGAAGCGCGCGGCCTTCTCGGAGGCCTCGATGTCCAGGACCCCGGCCAGGCTCTGCGGCTGGTTGGCGACGATGCCGATGGCCTGGCCGTCGAGGCGGGCCAGGGCGCAGATGATGTTGCGGGCCCAGCGCTCGTGGACCTCCAGGTACTCGCCGTGGTCGACGAGTTCCTCGATGACCTTGGCCATGTCGTAGGGGCGGTTGCCGTCCGCCGGGACCAGGTCGAGCAGGACGTCGCTGCGGCGGTCCACGGGGTCCGAGGACTCGGCGCGGGGCGGGTTCTCCCGGTTGTTCTGCGGCAGCAGGGAGAGGAGGTAGCGGACCTCGGCGAGGCAGGTCTCCTCGTCGTCGTAGGCGAAGTGGCACACGCCCGACGTCTCGGCGTGCACGTCGGCGCCGCCCAGGCCGTTCTGCGTGATCTCCTCGCCGGTGACCGCCTTGACCACGTCCGGGCCGGTGATGAACATCTGCGAGGTCTCGCGGACCATGAAGACGAAGTCGGTGAGGGCGGGACTGTAGGCCGCGCCGCCCGCGCAGGGGCCGAGCATCACGCTGATCTGCGGGATGACGCCGGACGCCTTGGTGTTGCGCTGGAAGATGCCGCCGTAACCGGCGAGCGCGCTGACGCCCTCCTGGATACGGGCGCCGGCGCCGTCGTTCAGCGACACCAGGGGGGCACCGGCCGCGATGGCCATGTCCATGATCTTGTGGATCTTCGTGGCGTGGGCCTCGCCCAGCGCACCGCCGAAGATCCGGAAGTCGTGGGCGTAGACGAAGACCGTGCGGCCCTCGACCGTGCCCCAGCCGGTGATGACACCGTCGGTGTACGGCTTCTTGGTCTCCAGGCCGAAACCGATCGCCCGGTGCCGGCGCAGCTGCTCGACCTCGCGGAAGGAACCCGCGTCCAGAAGCAGCTCGATCCGCTCACGCGCCGTCAGCTTGCCCTTGGCGTGCTGCGCCTCCGTCGCCTTCTCGCTCGGTCCGGCCAGCGCCTGCGCACGAATCTCGTGCAGCTCGGCCACTCGCCCGCGTGCGTCCGTCGGCTCACCCGGCGCCTCATCCAAAACGGTCATGTAGCGACTCTACGAAGCAGACCAAGGAATGCGAGCCGTCGACTCCGTACAGTCTCCGGCCCGTTTTCCTGGTAGCACTGAACAGAATCCCCACCGCGTGCAGCCTTTTCGACTGCTCAGGGGGCCTCCAGCTTGTAGAGGTCGCACAAAGCCGTCAGCTGAGAGTCACCTCACATTCATGGGTGGTACATACCACCCCAGGAGTGACGCGGAGGTGCAGTCGGCGGCCCGTCGCGAGGACCTCGACCGTCTCGTCGGCCCGCGCCACCGCTCGCACCGGGTGGTCCCAGACGATCTCCAGGGGCTCTCCCGTGCGGGCCGGTTCGCTCACGCAGAGCGTAGCGGTACGGCCCCGGCGGCGGACCAGCACACTCGCCCCGGCCGCGGCGGTGAGCGGACCCGCCGTGCCGGCCTGCCAGAAGTTCGCGGCCGTGAGGCCGAGGGAGGGGACGGTCACCGCCTGGCGGCGGGCGTCGTTGGCGAGGACGGTGAACCGGTGGGGGTCGGCGGCGCGGCGGGCGACGGCTGCCAGGGAGGCGCCCGGCATGACGGTGTAGACGTAGCTCGCGTCGGCGGGGTCGGTGCCGTGGTCGAGCCAGAGGGTCTGCCAGCGGCGGGTGCGGCGCTCGGTCGTGCTGGTGGTGTTGATGTCGGACCAGGCACCGGTGCGGTCCTCGCGCAGCGTCCGCAGGCCGCCCCCGGGCACGATCCAGCCGCCGTGGCCCTCCAGGTGGGCCCAGTGCCGGCCGCGCGCGAGGGCCTGGCCGCCGCCCTCCCCCAGGTTGCGGTTGTCCACCACCGTCTCGACCGGGACGCCGTCCGCGCAGGTGATGCCGGCGCCCAGGCAGACCACGGCGTCGTCGAGGAAGAACCAGGACTTGCGGGCCTCAAGGGTCGAGCCGAGGCCCTTGAGGTGCTGGCCCACGGCCGCGTACTCGCCGTCGGTCGTGCCGCCGACCCGGCGCACGTCGGGTCTGGGGGCGCCCCATTCGCCGCCCGCGCGGTCGGGCAGGCGTTTGGTGGAGACGGTGGTGCCGGGCAGCCGGTACCAGTCGACGGTGGGCCAGAACCAGTCCGTGTACTGGTCGGAGGCGGTGCCGTTCGCCCACCAGGTGAGCATGCCCGCGCCGGTGTGCCAGCCGCGCGGGTTCTCGCCGTTGCCGCACTCGTAGTGGGCGATGCGGTCGCTGGCCATGGCGAGGCCCGCGGTGAAGGCGGGGCGGCGGTGGACGGCGCGGTCCATGGCCGCGAAGAGGTGGTGCCCTACGGGTTCGGGGGCGGCCTCGCCGGGTGCGTCGGCGATCGCGTGCAGCCTGGCCAGGTCGGCGACCGGGAACTGGGGCGCGGTGAGGAGCGGGGTGACGGTGTCACGTTCGATCCAGCCCTTGATCCGGGCGTGCCAGCGCTCGCGCTCGGCCTCGCTCGCGCCCCCCGCGAGGACCGCCATGGCGGCGATGATCTGCTGGCCGTGGAAGTGGTCGCCGCGCATGACGTGCAGGTCGTCGCTCGTGAGGTAACCCCGGCTGATGGCCCGCCCGTTGACGGTGTCCATGACGAGCCCGTCGTGGATCAGGGGCGCGTAGGCGTGCTCGACGCTGTCCAGGACGATCTGCCTGGCGGGGTCGGTCACCTCCCACTCGGAGCCGGCCAGCAGGGTGAACAGCCGCCCCAGCCCGTCCAGCATGACCTGGCCGTACGTCCCCGAGTAGGCGACCCAGGTGTGCTGGACGAAGGAGCCGTCGGCGTGCAGTCCGTCGCCCTCGGTGACGTACGGGAAGACCGGCGAGAGGGCGTCGCGGGCCAGGGCGAGCTTGGCGGGGGCCCGGCCCAGGACGCCGCGCAGGGCGACGGAGCGGCACAGGTCCACGCGGTTGGCCCCGGTGGAGGTGCCGGTGTAGTCGCCGAGCATCGCGTCGGGGACGAAGTGGTCGACGGCGGCGCAGGCGGCGGCCACGCGGTCGGCGCCGAGGTGGTCGTACAGGGCGGCCGTGATGTCCATCAGGAGCCGGGGGCTGCCGATCTGCCACTCCCACCAGTTGCCGTAGCGGGTGGTGGCGGGGTTGTAGACGGTGACCGAGAGGTGGTCGAGGCCGCGCAGGATGTCGGCGAGGAGGGCGGGGTCGCCGGTGGAGCCGGTGCCCCGCTGCACGTACGCCTCGGTCATCGTCCACAGGCGGCCGTAGGCGAAGGTGATGCCGGCGGGCGGGTCGAAGGGGTGGCCGGGCCACAGGGAGGTGGCGGTGGGGGCCATGGTGGCGCGGTGCTCACGGGCCCGTGCGCCGGTCTCGGCGAGACGGGAGGCGTACGGCTCGGCGGCCGGGTCGTAGCCGGCGCCGAGGGCGATCTCGAGCCAGCGCAGACGAAGGGCGTCGTAGGGGTCGGCGGCCGCGGTCGCCGTACGGGGGAGGGAGGCGAGGACGGCGGCCGTGGCCACCGTGGCGGCCCCGAGCAGGACCGTGCGGCGGGTGGGGGCGGTGGGGCGACGTGGGGTCATGCTCATGCCGTCTATCACGCCGGAGGCGGGAGGGGAACGGTGCGGCGACACGTCGGGCGAAGTGGTTGATGGCGGCGTGGAATAGGTCTAGAGTCGAGCCCGTTGGAACTGGTTGAACATTCAACATCAACGCCTTTCCCGGAGGACACCATGACCACCACCCCCGACCTCTCCACGCTGACCGGCGACTACACCGTCGACCCCACCCACACCACGATCGGCTTCACCGCGCGCCACGCGATGGTCACGAACGTCAAGGGCAAGTTCCTCGACTTCACCGGCACGCTGCACCTGGACGGCTCCGACCCGTCCCGCTCCACGGCGTCCCTGGACGTCACGATGGACAGCATCGACACCGGCTCCCCCGACCGTGACGGCCACCTGAAGAGCTCGGACTTCTTCAACACGGGCGAGTACCCGACGATGACCTTCCGCTCCACCAAGGCGGAGTCCACGGGCGGCGACGACTACCGCATCACCGGTGACCTGTCGATCCTCGGCACGACCAAGCCGCTCACCATCGACCTGGAGTTCAACGGCGCCGCCAAGGACCCGTTCGGCAACGAGCGCGTCGGCTTCGAGGGCAAGGCGGAGATCAAGCGCTCGGAGTGGGGGCTCACCTGGAACGCGGCGCTGGAGACGGGCGGCGTGCTGGTCTCCGACAAGATCAAGCTGAACTTCGACATCTCGGCGATCAGGCAGGCCTGACGTCCCGCGCCCCCTCGGGGGCATCGAAGTCCACCTCGGCGGCGGCCCGGACCCGGATACGGCGGCCGGGCCAGCCGATCGCCCGGTAGACGGCGTTGTACTGCGCGATCGAGCGGTCGGCCGGGACCAGGTCGGTGTCCGCCCCGGTCCGTACCGAGGTGGTGTGCCCGTCGGCGACCACGACCAGGTCGTAACCGCGGCTCAGCGCCTGCCGTGCCGTGGTGTCCACGCAGATCTCGGTGGCGAACCCGGTGACGATCACCTCGGTGACCCCGCGCGCCGTCAGGATGGCGTCGAGGTCGGTGTCCAGGAAGCTGTCCGGGGTGGTCTTGTCCACCACCGGCTCGCCCTCCCGCGGGGCCAGCTCGGGCACGACCTCCCACCCCTGGGTCCCGGGCACCATGTCCGCGTCGCGCTGCCGGACGGTCACCACCGGCACGCCGGCCGCGCGGGCCCGCTCGCTCAGTCCGGCGATCGCGGCGACCGTCTCGGCGGCCCGGTGCGCCATGGCGACCGTGGTGTTCTGCATGTCGATGACGAGAAGTGCGCTGGTGGCCGGCATGGGCTCACCGTAGCGGCGCCTCCTGCCCGCGCGCCCCCCGTTTCACCTGCCCAGCAGCTCCCGCACCTGGTCGAGGGCGGTACCGAAGGGGTCGGGGACGATCCCCACGCCGTGGGCGACCAGCGCCCCCTCGTGCAGCAGCATCAGCGTCCGCGCCAGCCGGTCGGCACCGGCCGCGTCGATCTCCCGGGCCAGGCCGGTGAACAGGTCGAGCATCCACCGCTTCTGGCCGGTGATGACCGGGTACGCCGGATGGGCCGGATCGCCGATCTCCGCATGCGCGTTGATCATGCCGCACCCCCTGGCGCCGTACCGCGCCGACCACGCGCGCGAGGCCTCGAAGACCGCCTCGATCCGGGCGGGCACCCCCTCCCCCGCCTCCTCCAGCCGCCCGGCGAGCAGCTCCCGCCACCGCTCGTCGCGCCCGGCCAGGTACTCCACGACGATCTGCTCCTTCGAGCCGAACCGGTCGTACAGCGTCTTCTTGGTCACCCCGGCCTCGGCGGCGATGAGATCCACCCCGACGGCGTGGATGCCGTGCTCGTAGAACAGCCGCTCGGCGGCCTCCAGCACCCGTCGCGCACCGGCCGTCATCCGGACGCGGCGCGGTTTCCCCTCCGGATCCCCGACTTCTGCACCCATGACCATGAGTATACCGGTCTGTATAGTGGGCACCCGAGGTGAGTAAACCGATCTGTCTACTGTGGACTCTGGAAGTGGTCGACGTGAACGTCCTGCTCCCGGCCGCCTTCGTACTGTGCTGGAGCTCCGGCTTCATCGGCGCCAAGCTCGGTGCGGAGACCGCTGCCACGCCCACCCTCCTGATGTGGCGCTTCCTGCCGCTCGCCGTGGTGCTGGCGGCCGCCGCTGCCGTCTCCCGGGCGGCCTGGCGGGGCCTGACGCCGGGCGGCGCCGGCCGGCAGATCGCCATCGGCGCGCTCTCGCAGAGCGGCTATCTGCTCAGCGTCTACTACGCGATCGAGCTGGGTGTCTCCAGCGGCACCACCGCCCTGATCGACGGGGTCCAGCCCCTCGTCGCCGGCGCGCTCGCCGGGCCCCTGCTGCGGCAGCACGTCTCCCGCGGGCAGTGGCTCGGACTGTGGCTCGGGCTGTCGGGTGTGGCCACGGTGACGCTCGCGGACGCCGCGGCGGCGGGGGCGGGCGTGGCCTGGTGGGCGTATCTCGTCCCGTTCCTCGGGATGCTGTCCCTGGTGGCGGCCACCTTCCTGGAGAGCCGCACCCGGGAGCCGGTCGCGCCCCGCGTCGCCCTGACGATCCACTGTGCGACCAGCGCCGTCCTCTTCTCCGGGCTGGCGCTGGGCGCCGGGGCGGCGGCACCGCCCGCCGGGTCCTCGTTCTGGCTGGCGACCGCCTGGCTGGTGGTACTGCCGACCTTCGGCGGCTACGGGCTGTACTGGCTGATCCTGCGCCGGTCGGGCATCACCGAGGTCAACACCCTGATGTTCCTGATGGCCCCGGTCACGGCCGTGTGGGGTGCCCTGATGTTCGGTGAGCCCTTCGGCGTCCAGACCGCCCTCGGCCTGGCGGTCGGCCTCGCGGCGGTGATCGTCGTCCGGCGCGGGGGCGGCGCACCCCGCGGGCGGCGACCCGTGCGGTCCGGCGCGGGCCGTCCGACGGCCCGGAGGACGACGGCCGGGAGGACGACGGCCGGGAGGACGACGGCCGGAAGGACGACGGAGGCCAGGCGCTGACGCCCGCCGCGCGCACCTCAGAAGCCGCCGCCGAAGTCCCCTCCACCGCCGAAGTCGCCGCCCCCGCCGAAGTCGCCGCCGCCGAAGCCGCCCCCGAAGTCACCGGGGTCGAAGTCGCCGCCCGAGATGTCGCCGCCCTCGTAGCCGCCGAAGTCGCCGTACCCGGTGCCGTAACCGGCCCCGTAGGCGGGGCCCGCCATCATGCTGCCGAGCAGGGTGCCGACCAGCAGTCCGGGCAGGATGCCGCCGCCGAAGTAGCCGCCCGCCCAGGGGCCGTAGGCCGGGCCCGCGTCCCAGTAGGGGCGGCGGCCGTACTCGGTGTCCACCTCGCGGATCATCGGGTCCCGCCCGTCGGACAGCCGGGCCTGGTCGGCGGCGCAGACCGGGACCTGCCGCGTCGTGCCGCCCGGCGGGGTCCAGGTGGCGTCCGCGACCGACGGGCCGTGCCGCGGGTCGAAGAAGCAGGGCGGCCGGCGTTCGGGCAGCGGCCTGCCCTCGCGGCGGGCGGCGAGCTGCGCGAGCGAGAAACGGCCGTCCTCCACCGCCTGGGTGACCGCGCGCACGTCCTCCGGTCTGCGGGCGTGGGCCATGTACGTCTTCGCCTGCTCGTAGGCGTCGAGGGCGCGTTCGTAGTCCGCCCGCATGGCGTCGTCGGCACCCCGTTCCGCCGGGTGGAAGTCCAGGCGGTCCAGTTCCTCGCCGAAGGCCGTGATGTCCTCGTCGACCACCACCCGCAGCCGTTCCAGGGCCGCCCGCTGCTCCGCCTCGCGGCGGCGGCGGTTGCGCCGGGAGACCGCGTAGACGCCCGCGCCGCCGATCACCACCACCGCGCCGGCGGTGATCAGGGCGCCCGTGGGCGCGGAGCCGCCGCCGGAGTCCCAGGACGAGGGGGCCGAGCCGCGCACACTGCGCAGCGCGTCGTCGACGAAGTCGTTCAGCTGGGCCTTGGGGTCGCCCGCGCCCCGCACGGCGGTGACCAGGTTCTGCACGCCCTGGCGGCTCAGCACGCTGCTGTCGGCGCGGGCGTCGAAGCGGTCGCCCAGGCGCACGCCGTACAGACCGGTGATGCCGGTTTCGGTGCGGATGTTCTGGAAGAGGTTCTCGGTCGGGTAGCCGGCCGGGAGGACCACCACGAAGACGGGTTCGCCGGCGTCCTCGATCTTGTCGGCGAGCGCGTCCGCGTCCGACTTGGACAGCAGGCCGGACGCGGCCGGATCCACGTAGACCGGACTCTCCCGCAGGGCGGCGCCGATCTCGGAGACATCGGTCTGCGCCTGCGCGCCCGGCGCACCGGCCAGCAGCACCGCCAGCGCGGCGACGACCGGCACGACCAGGAGACGGATGAGGACCTGAGCACGAACGCCCTTCATATGTTCGAACGTACCCGAAGGGACCTCAATCAGACATAAAGTGCGGGTCCGCGAGCGCTCGGCTCACTCGGCGGGCGCGACGCCCGCCCGCAGCAGCCCGTACGTGTAGGCGTCCTCCAGGGCCTGCCACGAGGCGGCGATGACGTTCTCCCCGACGCCCACCGTGGACCACTCCCCCGTCCCGTCCGAGGTGGAGACGAGGACCCGGGTCGTGGACTGCGTGCCGTGCACGCCCTCCAGGATGCGGACCTTGTAGTCGACCAGGTCGAGCTTGGCCAGCTCCGGGTAGATCTTCTCCAGGGCGACGCGCAGCGACCGGTCCAGGGCGTTGACCGGGCCGTTGCCCTCGGCGGTGGCGACGATGCGCTCGCCCTTGGCCCGGAGCTTCACCGTGGCCTCGTTGGCATGGGTGCCGTCGGGGCGGTCCTCGCTGATCGCGCGCCAGGATTCGACGTCGAAGTACGTGAGCGGCCTGCCCTCGGCCTCGGCGCGCAGCAGCAGCTCGAAGCTCGCGTCGGCGGCCTCGTAGGTGTAGCCCGCCAGCTCGCGTTCCTTGACCCGCTCGACGACCCGGCCGACCAGCTCGCGGTCGCCGCCGAGGTCGATGCCGAGCTCCTTGCCCTTGAGCTCGATGGAGGCGCGCCCCGCCATGTCGGAGACCAGCATCCGCATGGTGTTGCCGACCAGCTCGGGGTCGATGTGCTGGTAGAGGTCCGGGTCGACCTTGATCGCGGAGGCGTGCAGGCCGGCCTTGTGCGCGAAGGCGGAGACGCCCACGTAGGGCTGGTGGGTGGAGGGGGTGAGGTTGACGACCTCGGCGATGGCGTGGGAGATCCGGGTCATCTCGCGCAGCCGGCCCTCGGGCAGGACCTGCTTGCCGTACTTCAGCTCCAGGGCGGCCACGACCGGGAACAGGTTGGCGTTGCCGACGCGCTCGCCGTAGCCGTTGGCCGTGCACTGGACGTGGGTCGCGCCCGCGTCGACGGCGGCGAGGGTGTTGGCCACGGCGCAGCCGGTGTCGTCCTGGGCGTGGATGCCGAGCCGGGCGCCGGTGTCGGCCAGCACCGTGGCGACCACGGCCTGGACCTGCGCCGGGAGCATGCCGCCGTTGGTGTCGCACAGGATGACGACGTCGGCACCGGCCTCGGAGGCGGTGCGCACGACCGACTTCGCGTACTCGGGGTTGGCGCGGTAGCCGTCGAAGAAGTGCTCGCAGTCGACGAAGACCCGGCGGCCCTGTGCCTTGAGGTGGGAGACCGTGTCGGCGACCATCGCCAGGTTCTCGTCCAGCGTGGTGCGCAGCGCCAGTTCGACGTGCCGGTCGTGCGACTTGGCGACCAGGGTGATCACTTGGGCGCCGGAGTCGAGCAGCGCCTTGACCTGGTGGTCCTCGGCGGCGCTCGCGCCCGCGCGGCGGGTGGAACCGAAGGCGACCAGCTGGGCGTGCTGGAAGTCGATCTCCTGCTGGGCGCGGGCGAAGAACTCGGTGTCCCGCGGGTTGGCGCCGGGCCAGCCGCCCTCGATGAAGCCCACACCGAAGTCGTCCAAGTGCCGTGCGATGGCCAGCTTGTCCGCGACCGTGAGGTTGATGCCCTCGCGCTGCGCGCCGTCGCGCAGGGTGGTGTCGAAGACGTGGAACGAATCGTCGAGTTCGCTGGTTGCGGTCATGATCTGAAGGCTCCTGTAGGGGATCTCGGTCTACCGGAATGACCGGTTCCACCGTCCGTCTATGATCCCTCGCGCTCTCTTCCCGGCTCGGGGTGGGCCAGGAAAGCGAAAAACCCCTCGCGGGTGCGAGAGGTCTGCGCGCGGGTCGAGGACGACGGTGTCCACCCGTACCTGGTCGTACGTGGTGGTCACTGCGGACCGGCGCGCCTGCTGCCAATAATCATGGCGAACGAGAGCACGGGGGCAGTCTGGCACATTACGTCCCCCTGTCCACCGCCTGTCTCAGGATGCGAGCGAGGGACGGTCGGGATCAGGACCGGGCGAGGAGGCCCTCGGCGAGGAACTCCCGTGCGTGGCCGAGCACCTGCGTCCGGTCCGTCCCGCGCAGGCCGATCGCCACGTGGATGGCGAAGCCGTCGAGCAGGGCCCGCAGCCGGGACGCGAAGCGGTCCGGGTCCACCGGGCGGAACTCCCCGCGCGAGATGCCCTCGGCGAGCAGGGCGACCAGGTCGCGGTGCCAGGCGCCCTCGATGGCGGCCTGCCGGTCGCGGGCCTCCTCGGGGGCGTTCTGCGAGCGGTTCCAGACCTCCAGCCACAGCGTCCAGTGCGGGTCGCGGTGGCCCTCGGGGACGTACAGGCCGACGTAGGCGTCGAGGCGTTCGAGGGCGGTGCCGGGCCGGGTGAGCAGGCGGCCGCGCTCGGCGCCGAGGCGGCCCTCGCTCCACTCCAGGGTGCGCAGCAGCAGCTCGTCCTTGGAACGGAAGTAGTAGAGGAGGTGGCCGCTGCTCATGCCGACCTCGCGGCCGAGGGCCGCCATGGTGAGCTTCTCCAGGCCGCGCTCGGCGATCATCTCCATGGCGGCGGCGAGCACGTCCTCGCGCGGCGGGGCCTGTCTGCGCCCACCACCGGCCATGTCCGCTCCTAGATCCTCGGCTGCTGCTGCGTGATGCAGTGGATGCCTCCGCCACCCGCGAAGATCGTACGCGCGTCCACCAGGGTCACCGTCCGCTCGGGGAACAGGCGGCGGAAGATGCCCGCCGCGAGTTCGTCGTTCGGGTCGCCGAAGGCGCACAGGACGACGCCGCCGTTGCACAGGTAGTGGTTGATGTACGAGTAGTCCGCCCAGCCGCCCTGCTCGTCCTTGAGGACCGTCGGGGCGGGAACCTCGACGACCTCCAGGCGGCGGCCCCTGGCGTCACTCTCGCCGCGCAGGATCTCCAGATACCGCTGCGAACGCTCGTGGTCGGGGTGCCGGGGGTCGCGCTGGCTGTGCACGACGACGGTGCCCGGGCGGGCGAAGGCGGCGACGATGTCGACGTGGCCCTGGGTGCCGTACCTGCCGTAGTCGCCGGTCAGGCCGTGCGGGAGCCAGATCGCCCGGGTCGTGCCGAGCTTGGCGTGGACCTCCGCCTCGACCTCCTCGCGGCTCCAGCCCGGATTGCGGCCGGGGCCGAGCTGGACGGTGTCGGTCAGCAGCACCGTGCCCTCGCCGTCGACGTGGATCGCGCCGCCCTCGTTGACCAGCGCGCTGCCCAGCACGGGGGCACCGGCGAGGTCCGCCACCTGGCGGGCGATCTTCGCGTCGTGCTCCCAGCGGGCCCAGTCCTGGGCGCCCCAGCCGTTGAAGACCCAGTCCACGGCGGCGAGCCCGCCCTGCCCGTCCGTCACGAAGGTCGGGCCGATGTCCCGCATCCAGGCGTCGTCCAGCTCGCGCTCCACCAGGTCGACGTCCGGGCCGAGCAGCTCGCGGGCGGTGTCCGCCTGGCCGGGCCCGTGCACCATCGTCACCGGCTCGAAACGGCGCACCGCGCGGGCGACGGAGGCCCAGGCCGCACGGGCCCCGGCCAGCTCCTCGGCGTCGGTGAACGTCGCGTTGGGGCCGGGCCAGGCCATCCAGGTGCGTTCGTGCGGGGCCCACTCGGGCGGCATGCGGAAGGTCATCGAGGTGTCCCAGGAGGTCAGAGGGGGCGTCAGAGGAAGTAGAGGCGGTTGAGCGAGACGGACTCGGCCGCGTCGCAGCGCAGCGGGTCGCCGTCGAGGGTGACCAGGCCGGTGCGCTGGTCCACGTCGACCGCGCCGGTACGGGTGTTCAGGAGCAGGTCGGCGGGGCCGATGCCGCGGGTGCCGCGCACGGCGACCCGGCGGCGCCTGGTCGGCAGGGTGTCGTGGCCCTGGTCGAGGGCGGCCCGCGCGACGAAGGCCACCGAGATCTCGGCGGGCGTGGCGCCGTGCGCGCCGAACTGCGGCCCGAGGACCAGGGGTTCGCAGGTGTCGGTGGCCGCGTTCGGGTCGCCGACCACGCCGTACGCCGGGAAGCCCGACTTGAGCACCAGCTGCGGCTTGGCGCCGAAGTACTCCGGGCGCCACAGCACGATGTCGGCGAGCTTGCCGACCTCGAGGGAGCCGACCTCGTGCGCGAGGCCGTGGGCGAGGGCGGGGTTGATGGTCAGCTTGGCCAGGTAGCGCAGGACCCGCTCGTTGTCGTGGTCGTCCGGGGCGCCGAACCGGGCCTTCATCAGGCCCGCCATGGCGAGGGTGCGGCGGACGGTCTCGCCGGCCCGGCCCATGCCCTGCGCGTCGGAGGAGGTGATGCCGATGGCGCCCAGGTCGTGCAGCACGTTCTCGGCGCCCATGGTCCCGGCGCGGATGCGGTCGCGGGCCATGGCGGCGTCGCCGGGCAGGTCGGTCTTGAGGTCGTGGACGGAGACGATCATTCCGTAGTGCTCGGCGACCGCGTCCCGGCCGAAGGGCAGGGTCGGATTGGTGGAGGAGCCGATGACGTTCGGCACCCCGGCCATCTTCAGCACGTTCGGGACGTGTCCGCCGCCGCAGCCCTCGATGTGGAAGGCGTGGATGGTCCGGCCCTCCAGGACCCGGAGGGTGTCCTCCACGGAGAGGCATTCGTTGAGTCCGTCGCTGTGCAGGGCGACCTGGACGTCGTGCTCCTCGGCGACGCGCAGCGCGGTGTCGAGCGCGCGGGTGTGGGCGCCCATGTCCTCGTGCACCTTGAAGCCGGACGCCCCGCCCTCGGCCAGCGCCTCGATCAGCGAGGCCTCGTGCGAGGAGGAACCCCGGCCCAGGAAGCCGATGTTGACCGGCCAGGCGTCGAAGGCACCGAACGCGTGCCGGAGCGCCCAGGGCGAGTTGACGCCCACGCCCCACACCGGGCCGAACTCCTGCCCGATGATCGTCGTCACGCCGGAGGCCAGCGAGGCCTCCATGACGCGCGGGGAGAGCAGGTGGACATGGGTGTCCACGGCACCCGCGGTGGCGATCAGGCCCTCGCCGGACACGATCGTGGTGCCGGTGCCGACCACGACGTCGACGCCGTCGAGGGTGTCGGGGTTCCCGGCCCGGCCGATGGCGTGGATGCGCCCCTCGCGGATGCCGATCGACACCTTCCGGATGCCCTGCACGGCGTCGATCACGACCACGTTGCTGATCACGACGTCGCAGGTCTCCCGGACGGCCGCGGCCTTCAGGTGCAGTCCGTCGCGGGCGGTCTTGCCGAAACCGGCGAGGAACTCGTCGCCGTACCGCTGGGCGTCGGACTCGACGCGGATCACCAGCCCCGAGTCGCCGAGGCGGAGCCGGTCGCCGGCGCGCGGCCCGTGGGTGGCGGCGTAGGCGTAGGGGTCGACGCTCATCGGTGTGCTCCCAGATATCCGCAGGCGGCGGCCCGGCGCAGGGCCTCCTCCCGGGCGCCCGGCGCGTCCAGCGGGCCGTCGACGAGCCCGGCGAATCCGATGACGACGCGCGCGCCGCCGATCGGCACGAGCCCCACCTCGACGCGTTCGCCGGGTCCGAAGCGGACCGAGGACCCGGCGGGCACGGCCAGGCGCATGCCGTAGGCCCGCCCGCGGTCGAAGTCCAGGCGCGGGTTGGCCTCGAAGAAGTGGAAGTGGGAGGTCACGGAGACGGGCACGGTCGCGGTGTTGGTGACCGGGATCCGCACCGCCGCCTCGGGTTCGGCGTGTCCGGGGCCCGGCAGCAGGCCGCCGGGGGCGTCGGCGCCGAGCCCGCCGCCCCCGACGGGGTCGGTGACGACCGCGAGGCGGGAGCCGTCGTCGAAGACGGCCTCCACGTGCACCTCGGTGACCACGTCCGCGACGCCGGGCAGGACGTCGTCCGGACCGAGCACGGACCGGGCGCGCTCGACGGCCTCCGCGAGGCGCACCCCGTCGCGGGCGGCCTCGCACACGGTGTCCGCGATCAGCGCGGTCGCCTCCGGCACGTTCAGCCTGAGCCCGCGGGCCCGGCGGGCGCGGGCCAGCTCGGCCGCCCCGAAGAGCAGCAGCCGATCCCGTTCCGTGGGGGTCAGTCTCACGCCGCGACACCTCCTCATCCAGCCACAATTTGAGTACCACTCAAATGACACCCATCACTCTAAGCGCCAAATAGACGTACGTGAACCGTTGACGAGCGGTACGGGCAGACGTCACATTGAACGTCGCTCTAAACATCCCGGCGGCCGTCGAAGGAGACCAGCCATGCCGATAGAACAGCGCGGAGTCGACACCATCCCCGAGGCGGAGCGCACCAGCGGTCCCCGGGACCTGGTCTCGATCCTGCTGGGGTCCAACCTCTGTCTGGGCGTGATCGTCTTCGGTTGGCTGCCGCCGTCCTTCGGCCTCGGCTGGTGGGCGTCGGTGGGTTCGGTGGTCGCGGGGACGGTCGTCGGCACGGTGTTCACGGCCCCGCTGGCCCTGATCTCCCTGCGCACCGGCACCAACCTGTCCACGTCCTCCGGCGCCCAGTTCGGCGTGCGCGGACGGCTGGTCGGCTCGGTGGTCGGACTGCTGCTGGCCCTCGGCTACACCGCGCTGACCGTGTGGATCGGCGGGGACGTGATGGCGGGCGTGCTGGGACGGCTCTTCGGCCTGCCGCGGGGCGGTGCGACGTACGCCGTCGTCTACGGCCTGCTGGCCGCCGCGACCGTCGCGGGCGCGGTCTACGGCTACCGGGTGCTGCTGGCCATGTCCCGGGTGCTGGCCTACGGCATGACGGCGCTGCTGGTCCTCGGCGTGATCGCCTACGCCCCCGATTTCACCACCGCCGCGCTGCCGGAGGCGGGCGGGTATCTGCTGGCCGGCTTCTGGCCGACGTGGCTGCTGGCCGCCGTCGCCGCGGGACTGTCCGGGCCGATCGCCTTCATCACGCTGCTCGGCGACTACACCCGCTACATCTCCCCGGTCCGCTTCTCCTCCCGCCGGGTGCTGCACGCCACCTGGCTGGGCCTGACGCTGGGCCTGCTGGTCCCGCAGCTCTTCGGCACCTTCACGGCGTACGCCGCCCGCGCCGCCCTGGACTACGCGGGCCCGCTGGTCGACGCCGCCCCCGCCTGGTACCTGGTCCCGCTGCTGCTCGCCGCCTCGGCGGGCTCGGTCGGCAACGCGGGGCTGATGCTGTACTCGATGGGCCTGGACCTGGACGCCATCCTGCCGCGCGCCTCCCGGGCCCGCGCCACCTGCACCGTCGCCGTCGTCGCCACGGTCTGTGTCTTCGCCGGGCACTACGCCTGGCAGGCGCAGTCGGCGATGACGTCCTTCGTGCTGCTGCTGACGGCGATCGGCACCCCGTGGGCGGTCATCACGATGATCGGCGCGGTGCGCTGCGGCGGCGTCTACGACGCGGACGCCCTCCAGGTCTTCAACCGCCGGGCGCGGGGCGGGATCTACTGGTACCGCTCCGGCTGGAACGTCCCCGCGACGGCCGCCTGGGCGGTGGGCGCGGCGGTCGGCGTGCTGGCGGTGTCGCTGCCGTCGTACGAGGGTCCGCTGCTGTCCCTCACCGGCGGGGTGGACTGCAGCTTCCTGCTGTCGGGACTGGTGGGCGGGGTGGTGTACGTGCTGTCGCCGCGGCCCCGGGCCGCCTTGCCGGAGGAGGCCGGGGTCGACGAACTCAGCCCGTCCGGCTCTTGAGGACGGGGCCGTTCAGGCCGAAGCGGGGATCTGGGGGCGGGAGCCCCAGCGGCCCCGCCCCCGCGCCCCACAGCTCAGGCCAGCGTGTGCATCCACCCGTGCACGTCCGCGACCGTGCCCCGCTGGATGTCCAGCAGCGCGTCCCGCAGCCGCTGCGTCACCTCGCCCGTCTCGCCCCCGCTCTGCTGCCACTCGGCACCGGACCGCTTGACCGTGCCGACGGGGGTGATCACGGCCGCCGTACCGCAGGCGAAGACCTCGGTGAGGGTGCCGTTCTCCGAGTCGCGCTGCCACTGGTCGACCGAGACGCGGCCCTCCTCGGCCTCGTAGCCGAGGTCGCGGGCGACGGTGAGCAGGGAGTCGCGGGTCACGCCCTCCAGGATGGAGCCGGTGAGAGTGGGCGTGATGATCTTGTTCCCGTACACGAAGTACAGGTTCATGCCGCCCAGTTCCTCGACCCACTTGCGCTCGATGGCGTCGAGGTAGCAGACCTGGTCGCAGCCCTTGGCGGCGGCCTCGGCCTGGGCGAGCAGGGAGGCCGCGTAGTT
The DNA here is from genome assembly GCF_000717995.1 of Streptomyces violaceorubidus. GTDB lineage: Bacteria > Actinomycetota > Actinomycetes > Streptomycetales > Streptomycetaceae > Streptomyces > Streptomyces violaceorubidus. The sequence goes on along the minus strand of NZ_JODM01000025.1, from coordinate 77,311 downwards.
GCCGCCGGTCTTGGCGTCGCCCATGCCGCCTGGGACGGCGCGGACGCGGTCCTCGGAGACCCAGATGGACACCGGCTTGACGCCGCCCGGGAAGTAGGCGCCGGCCGGGGAGGCGATGACGAGGAAGAGGTACTCGTTGGCCGGCTTGACGCCCAGGCCGACCTCGGTGGCGATCATGAAGGGGCGCAGGTAGAGCGACTCCTCGCCGCCGTGCGCCGGGACCCACTTCTCGTCCTGCCCGACCAGCGCGTCGCAGGCCTCGATGAAGGTGTCGACCGGAAGCTCGGGCATCCCCAGGCGGCGCGAGGACGCCTGGAAGCGGGCGCCGTTCTTCTCCGGGCGGAAGGTGGCGACGGAGCCGTCGGGCCGCCGGTAGGCCTTCAGCCCCTCGAAGATCTCCTGCGCGTAGTGCAGGACCATGGTGGCCGGGTCGAGGGAGAGCGGGGCGTACGGCACGAGTTGGCCGTCGTGCCAGCCGCGGCCCTCGGTCCACTTGATCGTCACCATGTGGTCGGTGAAGTGGCGGCCGAACCCGGGGTTGGCCAGAATCGCCGCGCGCTCGGAGTCCGAGAGCGGGTTGGCGGAGGGCTTGAGCTCGATCGTGGGCGTCGTCATGGGTGGCTGTCCTTCACCGGTGTGTGTTGTGACGGGCCGCGGTCACGCCCGTACGGCCGGTGGCCGGTGCGTGGACGTCCGTGCATTCCCTCGGGTCGCGGCTTCGCGTTCGATTATCGCGCGCGGCCCACGACGGGTGAAGCGGGGTGAATGCGGCCCAGGGTTCGATGGTCGCACCTGGCGGACGCAGGAGAAAGCCGCCGGGTGCCTTGCTTGTCGGACCCGGCGGCTTCGAAAGGTTGGGTTTCGAGTGCGCCGGCGTCAGCCGGCTACTCGTACGGCGAGTGCGTCGCCGATCTCGGAGGTGCTCCGGGCGGGCAGGCCGCCGCGCTCGCCGAGGTCCACGGAGACGGCTTCCTCGATCCGGACCGCCTCGTCCTCGTGGCCGAGGTGGCGCAGCAGCAGGGCGACGGACAGGACCGTGGCGGTGGGGTCGGCCTTGCCCTGGCCGGCGATGTCGGGCGCGGAGCCGTGCACCGGCTCGAACATCGAGGGGAAGTCGCCGGACGGGTTGATGTTCCCGCTGGCGGCAACGCCGATGCCGCCGGAGACGGCCGCGGCGAGGTCGGTGATGATGTCGCCGAACAGGTTGTCGGTGACGATCACGTCGAAGCGGGCCGGGTCGGTGACCAGGAAGATGGTCGCGGCGTCGACGTGGATGTAGTCGGTGGTGACCTCGGGGTACTCGGCGGCCACCTTGTTGAAGACGTTGGTCCACAGGTGTCCCGCGAAGGTCAGCACGTTGTTCTTGTGGACCAGCGTGAGCTTCTTGCGGGGGCGGGCCTGGGCCCGGGCGAAGGCGTCGCGGACGACGCGCTCGACGCCGTAGGCCGTGTTGACGGAGACCTCGGTGGCGACCTCGTGCTCGGTGCCCTTGCGGATGGTGCCGCCGTTGCCCGTGTACGGGCCCTCGGTGCCCTCCCGGACCACGACGAAGTCGATCTCGGGCTGACCGGCGAGCGGCGTGGCGACACCGGGCAGGAGCTTGCTCGGCCGCAGGTTGACGTGGTGGTCGAAGGCGAAGCGGAGCTTGAGCAGGAAGCCGCGCTCCAGCACGCCGGACGGCACCGACGGGTCGCCGATCGCGCCGAGCAGGATGGCGTCGTGCGCCTTGAGGGCGTCGAGGTCGGCGTCGGTGAGGGTCTCACCGGTGGCGTGGTAGCGCCGGGCGCCGAAATCGAATTCCTTGGTCTCCAGCTTCACATCCTGCGGAAGGACGGCGGAGAGGACCTTGAGACCCTCGGCCACGACCTCCTGGCCGATGCCGTCACCGGGAATCACTGCGAGATTGAGGCTGCGAGACATGTCGGCACCCTACCGCTCGTCCCACGGGATGACATGAGGCGTCCGCCATGCGGACGCCAGGTCGTCCGCGCGGCTCAGTGGCCGGTGGCGCCGCCGTTGTCCCTGCGGTCGAGGGAGCGCTGGAGGGCGGCCGCGGCGTTCTTGCGGTCGGAGTCGCTGGTACGGGAGAGGTGGCGGACTCGGCGGCGGACGGTGGTCTCGGCCATGGGAATCGACTCCTTCGGCACAGCACACGGGGTGCGGAGAAAGGGGATTGCGTAGGGCCGGAAGGGGCGGGGAGCACGGTGCCGCAGGGGTTGCCTGCCACGGGCACGGGCTCACGACCGCCATTCGCTCGATCGAGCGGGACGTTCGGCTCCTACAAAAGTAAGGGAGCGCACCGCGTCTGTCTCCACAATTACTCGGACTTCCTACTATCTGAGACAGTGCCTTCGCTCACACCGCCCCGACCTGCGAAAACGCCCGGCGGGCCAGGTCGGTCGACCTGGCCCGCCGGGCGCTGCGCACGCGGGTGTCAGCCCATGTGCGGGTAGGTGTAGTCGGTCGGCGGGACCAGCGTCTCCTTGATGGCGCGGGTCAGCGTCCAGCGCATCAGGTTCTGCGGGGCGCCCGCCTTGTCGTTGGTGCCGGAGGCACGGCCGCCGCCGAAGGGCTGCTGGCCGACGACGGCGCCGGTCGACTTGTCGTTGATGTAGAAGTTGCCGGCCGCGTAGCGCAGCTTCTCCATCGTGTAGGCCGCCGCCGCGCGGTCGCCCGCGATGACCGAGCCGGTGAGCGCGTAGTCCGACACCGACTCCATCTGGGTCAGCATCGTGTCGTAGGCGTCGTCGGCGCTGTCGTCGTAGACGTACACGGCGAGGAAGGGGCCGAAGTACTCGGTGCGGAAGACCTCGTTCTCCGGGTCGGTGCACTCCACGACCGTCGGGCGGACGAAGTAGCCGACGGAGTCGTCGTAGGAGCCGCCCGCGACGATGGTGCAGGTCTCGTCCGCCTTGGCGCGGTCGATGGCGGCCTTGTTCTTGGCGAAGGACCGCTCGTCGATGACGGCGCCGATGAAGTTCGACAGGTCGGTGACGTCACCCATGGTGAGGTAGTCGACCTCGGCGGCGAACTCCTCCTTGAACCCGTCGTTCCAGATGGACGCCGGGATGTACGCGCGCGAGGTGGCGCTGCACTTCTGGCCCTGGTACTCGAAGGCACCGCGGGTCAGCGCGGTCTTGAGCACGGCGCGGTCGGCGCTCGGGTGGGCGACCAGGAAGTCCTTGCCGCCGGTCTCGCCGACCAGGCGCGGGTAGGTGCGGTACTTCTCGATGTTGTTGCCGACCGTCTTCCACAGGTGCTGGAAGGTCTTGGTCGAGCCGGTGAAGTGGATGCCCGCGAGGTCCCGGTGCTCCAGGGCGACCTCGGAGACCGCGATGCCGTCGCCGGTGACCAGGTTGATGACGCCCTTGGGCAGCCCGGCCTCCTCCAGGAGCTGCATGAGCAGCACGGCGGCGTGGGTCTGCGTCGGGGACGGCTTCCAGACCACCACGTTGCCCATCAGGGCGGGGGCGGTGGGCAGGTTGGCCGCGATCGCGCTGAAGTTGAACGGCGTGATCGCGTAGACGAAGCCCTCCAGCGGGCGGTGGTCCATGCGGTTCCACACGCCCGGGGAGTTGGCCGGGGGCTGCTCGGCCAGGATGCCTCGCGCGTAGTGGACGTTGAAGCGCCAGAAGTCGACCAGCTCGCAGGGGCTGTCGATCTCGGCCTGCTGGGCGGTCTTGGACTGGCCGAGCATGGTGGAGGCGGCGATGGTCTCGCGCCAGGGACCCGACAGCAGCTCGGCGGCGCGCAGGATGATCGCCGCGCGGTCGTCGAAGGACATCGCGCGCCACGCGGGGGCGGCGGCCAGGGCGGCGTCGATCGCGTCCTGGGCGTCCTGCCGGGTGGCGTTGGCGTAGGTGCCCAGGCGCGCCTTGTGGTTGTGCGGCTGCACGACGTCGAAGCGCTCACCGCCGCCCATCCGCTTCACACCGCCGATGGTGCAGGGCAGGTCGAAGGGGTTGTCGGCGAGGTGACGGAGCTTCTCTTCGAGTCGAGCCCGCTCCGGGGAACCGGGCGCGTAGCCGTGCACCGGCTCGTTGACGGGGGTGGGGACCTGGGTCACAGCGTCCATGGGTTCCGTAACTCCTTTAACTGAGCGGTCTTGCGAGCGGGTGGGCTCAGCCCTTGCTGACCATCGAGCGGGCGAAGAACCGGAGGTTGGCCGGCTTCTCCGCCAGACGGCGCATGAAGTAGCCGTACCAGTCGGTGCCGTAGGCGGTGTAGACGCGCATGCGGTGGCCCTCGGCGGCGAGCCGCAGGTGCTCCTCGCCCCGGATGCCGTACAGCATCTGGAACTCGTACTCGTCGAGCTTGCGTCCGGCCGTGCGGGCCAGCTCCTGGCCGATGGAGATCAGGCGCGGGTCGTGGGACCCGATCATCGGGTAGCCCTCGCCCTCCATCAGCGTGCGCAGGATGCGGACGTACGCCTTGTCGATCTCGTGGCGCTGCTGGTACGCGACCTCGGCGGGCTCCTTGTAGGCGCCCTTCACCAACCGTACGCGAGAGCCGCTGTCGGCGAGCCGGCGCGCGTCGGCCTCGGTGCGGAAGAGGTAGGCCTGGATGACGCAGCCGGTCTGCGGGAAGTCCTTCCGCAGCTCCTCGTGGATGGCGAACATCGAGTCGAGGGTGGTGTGGTCCTCGGCGTCGAGGGTGACCGTGGTGCCGATCTCGGCGGCGGCCTCGACGACCGGGCGGACGTTCTCGAGCGCCATGTCGTGGCCGCCGTCCAGCGCCTGGCCGAACATCGACAGCTTCACCGACATCTCGGCGCGGGTGCCGAGGTCGAGCGGCTTGAGCCGGTCGATCAGCTCCAGGTACGCGTCGCGGGCGGCCTCGGCCTGCGCGGGGGTGGTGATGTCCTCGCCGACGACGTCCATCGTCAGTTCCAGGCCCTGATCGGTGAGCTCCCGGATGATCGGCACGATCTGGTCGACCGTCTCGCCGGGGATGAACCGGTCGACGACCGGCTTGGTCACGGGCGCGGCCGAGACGAGACGACGCATCCGGTCGCTGCGCGACGCGGCGAGAATCACGGGACCCAGCACGGGGCACCTCCACTTACCAACCAACACAGGGGCCGCTGCCCGCACAGGGGCGAACGGCACGGAGAACCACCGTGAAATCTAAGGATCCTCCCGATCGTCGGCTATCGACAGCTGTCACGCATCCGTGCCACGGATCTCAGACGGATGTATGAAGGGCGCGCGCATATGCGGCAGAATGCCCGGGTGACGTCCGATTCCCGAGGGACCGCAGGCACCGGTGGTACCCGTGGTGACTACCAGGAGCTGGTCGACGAGCTCTCCGAGCTGCTGGGCGCGCCCGCGACCCTGGAGAACCGCGACTTCGAGCTGATCGCCTTCGGCGCCTACGACAGCGAGGGCGACCTCGACCCCACGGTCCTCGACCCGGTGCGCACCCGCTCGATCCTCACCCGGCGCTCCACCGCCGCGGTCCGGGCGTGGTTCGAGGGCTTCGGCATCACCCGGGCGACCGGACCGGTCCGCATCCCGCCGACCCCCGAGGCGGGGGTGTATCGCGGGCGCGTCTGCCTGCCGGTACGCCATCGGGGGGTGGTCCTCGGCTATGTGTGGCTCCTGGACACCGATCCGGGCCCGACCGAGCGGCAGCTGGCGGCGGCCATGGCGGTCACGGCGCGGATCGGCGCGCTGCTCGCCGACGAGGCCCAGCACGGCGCCGACCTGAGCCGGGAGCTGCGGGCGGTGCTGACCGCCGAGCGGGACTGGCAGCGGGACATGGCGGTGGCGGAGCTGCGCAGCGCGCTGGGCCCGCGGGCGGACACCCCGCACGCGGTGGTCTGCGTGGCGCCCTGGCCCTCGGCCGACCCGGACGACGCGCCCTCGGTCCGCACGGTGCCGGGGGCGACGGCCCTGTGCGCGGTGCCGTGGGGAGCCGCCGCGGTGTCACTGGCCCTGCTGGTCCGGCTGCGCTCGGTGGACGTGGTCACCCCGGCGACCTCGGCGGCGGGGCGGCTGCTGGAGCGGGTCACGGCCCGGGACGCCGGCGGGACGGCCGGGGTCGCGGCCGGCGTCTCGGCGCCGCGGACGGGTCTCGCGGACCTGGGGACGGCCTGGGCACAGGCGTCGGCCGCGGCCCGGGCGGCGCGCGCCGAGGCGCGGTTCGCCCCCGTCGCCCAGTGGACGGACATCGGGCCGTACCGTCTGCTGACCGCGCTGCCCCCGCGCTCCGCCCAGGATCCCGCCGTAGGCGCGCTGCTCTCCCCCGCCCACCGCGAACTCGCCCGCACCGCCGAGGTCTACCTGGACCGTGCGGGCCAGGCCGGGCGGACCGCCGCCGAGCTGGGCGTCCACCGCCAGACGCTGTACTACCGCCTGTCGCGCGTCGAACAGCTCACGGGCCTGGACCTGGACGACGGGGAGGACCGGCTGCTGCTGCACATGGCGCTCAAGGCGCGTCGCCTGTAGCGGCACCCTCGATCACCTGGCGCAGGCCGGCGGCGAGCTGCCCGCCGTCGGGCGCGGACTTCGGGTCGAACGTCCACTGGGCGATGAGCCCCGTCATCAGGGTCACGTAGAACATGCCGAGGGTGTCCACCCGCTCGTCGGACACGTCCTCCTCCCGGCCGCCCATCAGCAGCGGGATCAGGCCGCGCCCGGCCTCGCGCTGCGCCACCGCCAGGTGGTCGCGGACCTCGGGCAGCCGGTCGCCCAGAGCGAGGACCTCCATGCTGAGCCGCCACACCGAACCGGGCTCCTTCATGGTGGCGACGATGTTCGACCACACCCGCTCGAACCGCTCCAGGGAGCCCGGCGCCGTCTCCTCCAGGCTTCCGTCGCCCTCGAAGGCGTCACCCACGCCCTCGACCAGCGACACGTAGGCCCGCGCGAGCAGGGCGTCCTTCGAACCGTAGTGGTAGCCGATGGAGGCCAGGTTGGTCCCCGACTCCTTGACGATGTCGCGGGCGGTCGTGTGCACGAACCCCTTGGCCAGCAGGCAGCGCTTGGCGCCTTCGAGCAGATCCTCACGGTGTCCCATGCCGTCACCCTATCCATCCGTCCAGACAGCCGTATTATACAAGCGTTCTAGACAAGCGTATAAGACGTGCGTACAGTCTCCGCCATGACAACGAACCCGTCCCCGGCCGGCCGCCGTGAGTGGACCGCGCTGGGCGTACTGATGCTTCCGCTGCTGCTGGTCTCGATGGACGTCTCCGTCCTGTACTTCGCGATCCCGGAGATCAGCGCGGACCTGGACCCGAGCGGCGTCCAGCAGCTGTGGATCTTCGACATCTACGGCTTCGTCCTGGCCGGCCTGCTGATGACGATGGGAGCGATCGGCGACCGCGTCGGCTGCCGCAGGCTGCTCCTCCTAGGCGCCGTGGCCTTCGGCGCGGCCTCACTGCTCGCCGCCTACGCGCACACCGCCGAGACCCTGATCGCGGCCCGCGCGGTCCTCGGCATCGGCGGCGCCACCCTGATGCCGTCGACGATGGCGCTGGTCCGCACGATGTTCACCGACCCCGGCCAGCGGGCGAAGGCGATCGGGCTGTGGTCGGGGGTGATGACGGCCGGGATCGCGCTCGGCTCGGTGATGAGCGGGGTGCTCGTGGAGCACTTCTGGTGGGGCTCGGTCTTCCTGGTCAACCTGCCCGCGATGGCCCTGCTGCTGATCCTCGGTCCGGTGCTGCTCCCGGAGTCCAAGAACCCCTCCCCCGGCCGCTTCGACCTGCTGAGCGTCCCGCTGTCGATGGCGGCGGTCCTGCCCGTGGTCTACGGCCTCAAGGAGCTGCCCTCCGAGGGCTGGAACGTCCGCTACGTCGTCTCGATCACCGTCGGCCTGCTGTTCGCGGCCCTGTTCGTGCACCGCCAGCGCACCTCGGACTCGCCGATGATCTCGCCCGCCCTCTTCCGCGGACACGGTTTCACCCCGGCGCTGGTCCTCAACACCCTGTCGGCCTTCGGGATGATGGGCTCGGCGTACTTCACCACCCAGTACCTGCAGTCGGTCCTCGACAAGAGCGCGCTGGAGGCCGCGTTGTGGAGCCTGCTGCCGTCGGTGCTCATCGGCGCCGCCGCACCGGTCGCCGCCCAACTGGTGCAGCGCGGTGTCGAGCGCGCGTACGTCGTGACGGCCGGCTTCGTCATCGCCGCGTGCGGCTACGGGCTGCTGGCCCTGTCCGGTACGGACTCGCTGTGGCTGGTGCTGGCCGCGTGCGGCGTCCTCGCCGCCGGCATCGTCGTCGTGATGTCCCTGCTCACCGACCTGGCCCTCAGCTCGGCCCCGGTCGAGAAGGCGGGTGCGGCCTCCTCACTGCTGGAGACCGCCACCGAGTTCGGCGGCGCCCTGGGCATGGCCGCCCTCGGTTCCATCGGAACGGCCCTCTACCGCCACGGCGTCCCCTCGGACGCACCGGCACCGGCCCAGGAAACCCTCGGCGGGGCACTGGCCGTCGCCGCCGAACTGCCCGGGCGCACGGGAGACGCCCTGGCGACGGCGGCACGCGAGGCGTTCACCGACGGCATGCAGGGTGCCGCGATCGCGGGCGCGGTACTGCTCCTCGGCGCGGCGGGGCTGGCGGCGCTCGGCCTGCGGCACATCCGGGTGCGCCCGGAGGCGGAGACGGCAAACGCCGGAGAGGCTGACCGACTCAGCCCGTCCGGCGTTTGAGGAGAGGCCCGTTCAGGGCCGTGAGCGGGGGACCCGGGGGCGGCAACCCCCGGGTACGGTCACCTCAGACGAGGTTGACGGACCGGGCGGAGGTCGCGCCGATCTCCGCCGCGACCTCCGCCAGCACCCCGGAGGGCACCGTGTCGTCGACGGTCAGCACGGCCAGCGCCTCGCCGCCCACCGTCGCACGGGCGACCTGCATACCGGCGATGTTGATGCCGGCCTCGCCGATGACGCGGCCGACGGTGCCGACCACGCCCGGGCGGTCCTCGTAGCGCAGGACGACCATGTGGTCGGCGAGGGCGAGGTCCACGTCGTACTCGCCGACGGCGACGATCTTCTGCAGGTGCTTGGGACCGGCCAGCGTGCCGGAGACCGACACCTCCTCGCCGTCCGAGAGGGTGCCGCGCACGGTCACCACGTTGCGGTGCTCCGGGGACTCCGAGCTGGTGGTCAGCCGGACCTCGACGCCGCGCTCCTGGGCGAACAGCGGGGCGTTGACGTACGACACCGTCTCGTCGACGACGTCCTCGAAGACGCCCTTGAGGGCGGACAGCTCCAGCACCTTCACGTCGTGCTGGGTGATCTCGCCGTAGACCTCGACGTCGAGGCGGACGGCGACCTCGCCGGCGAGCGCGGTGAAGATGCGGCCGAGGCGCTCGGCGAGCGGCAGGCCCGGCTTGACGTCCTCGGCGATGACGCCGCCCTGGACGTTGACCGCGTCGGGGACCAGCTCACCGGCGAGGGCCAGGCGCACCGACTTGGCGACGGCGATGCCGGCCTTCTCCTGGGCCTCGTCGGTGGAGGCGCCGAGGTGCGGGGTGCAGACGACCTGGTCGAACTCGAACAGCGGCGAGTCGGTGCAGGGCTCCTTGGCGTACACGTCCAGACCGGCGCCGGCGACGCGGCCCTCCTTGAGCGCCGAGTACAGCGCCTCCTCGTCGACGATGCCGCCGCGCGCGGCGTTGACGATGCGGACGCTCGGCTTGACCTTGCGCAGCGCCTCGTCGCCGATCAGGCCGAGGGTCTCGGGGGTCTTGGGCAGGTGGACGGTGATGAAGTCGGAGACCTCGAGCAGCTCGTCGAGGGACAGCACCTTGACGCCCATCTGCGCGGCCCGCGCGGGCTGCACGTAGGGGTCGTAGGCGACGACCTTCATGCCGAAGGCGGACATGCGCTGCGCGACGAGCGCGCCGATGCGGCCGAGGCCGACGACACCGAGGGTCTTCTCGGCCAGCTCGACACCGGTGTACTTGCTGCGCTTCCACTCGCCGTTCTTCAGCGCGGCGTTGGCCTGCGGGATGTTGCGGGCGGTGGCGACGATCAGGCCGCAGGCCAGTTCGGCGGCGGTGACGATGTTGGAGGTCGGGGCGTTGACCACCATCACGCCGGCCTTGGTGGCGGCGGAGACGTCCACGTTGTCCAGGCCGACGCCGGCGCGGGCGACGACCTTCAGCCTCTTGGCGGCGGCCACGGCCTCGGCGTCGACCTTGGTGGCGGAGCGGACGAGGATCGCGTCCACGTCGGCGATGGCGGGGAGCAGTTCGGCCCGGTCCGCGCCATTGCAGTGGCGGATCTCGAAGTCGGGGCCGAGCGCGTCCACGGTCGCGGGCGACAGCTCTTCAGCGATGAGTACGACGGGTTTCGAGCTCACGTGAGTCCTCACAAGTCCAATGCGGACGGCCGTCCCGACGGCCGCATGCGGTGGAGGGTTGCTAGCCGCGTGGAAGACGCACGACGCTGTGGGCCTGACGCGTATGTGTTCAGCAGTGTAGTGGCGTGGCGGGCGAGGTCCACGATCAGCTTCAGCTCGTGCAGGCACTCGAAGTAGGCGATCTCCGGCTGGTAACCGGCCTCGGTCAGCGTCTCGAAGCCCGCCTTCACCAGCGCCGCGGTGCCACCGCACAGGACGGCCTGCTCACCGAACAGGTCGGTCTCGGTCTCCTCGGTGAACGTGGTCTTGATGACGCCGGCGCGGGTGCCGCCGATGCCCTTGGCGTACGACAGGGCCAGCGCGAACGCGTTGCCCGTGGCGTCCTGCTCGACGGCGGCGATGCAGGGGACGCCGCGGCCCTCCTCGTACTGGCGGCGCACCAGGTGGCCCGGGCCCTTGGGGGCGACCATGCAGACGTCCACCCCGGCCGGGGGCTTGATGAAGCCGTAGCGGATGTTCAGGCCGTGACCGAAGAACAGGGCGTCGCCGTCCTTCAGGTTCTCCTTGATGTCCTTCTCGTAGACCTCGGCCGCAGCGACAGGGCGTGGGCGTGGCCCTGGCTGCCGTACCCGATGACCGCGACCTTGCGGCCCTGGATGATGGACAGGTCGGCGTCGGCGTCGTAGAACAGCTCGGCCACTGGGTTATCTCCTTGTGTGCGGGTGTTGCGTCCCACCGTATGCCGGTGGGGGGAGGCGAGGTTTCGGGGTCTCGGCATACGGGCGGCCGGTGGGGTGCGCGACCGCCCGTTTCCGTCGTTATGCGGACCGGTCCAGTGCGCGCAGCGAGCGGTCCGTGATCGAACGGGCGCCGCGGCCGATGGCGATCGTGCCGGACTGGACGAGTTCCTTGATGCCGTACGGTTCCAGCATCCTGAGCATGGCGGAGAGTTTGTCGCCGCTGCCGGTGGCCTCGATGGTGACGGCCTCCGGGGAGACGTCGACGGTCTTGGCGCGGAACAACTGGACGATCTCCACGATCTGGGAGCGCGTCTCGTTGTCGGAGCGCACCTTCACCAGAACGAGTTCGCGCTGGACGGCCTGGGCGGGCTCCAGCTCGACGATCTTGAGCACGTTGACGAGCTTGTTGAGCTGCTTGGTCACCTGCTCCAGCGGGAAGTCCTCGACGCTCACCACGATGGTGATGCGGGAGATGTCGGGGTGCTCGGTGACACCGACGGCGAGCGAGTCGATGTTGAAGCCGCGGCGGGAGAACAGGGCGGTGATCCGCGCCAGGACGCCGGGGGTGTTCTCCACCAGGACGGAGAGCGTGTGCTTGGACATGGTCTCTTCGGTCTCTCTCGCTCAGTCGTCTTCGTTGTCGCCGAAGTCGGGGCGGACGTCCCGGGCGGCCATGATCTCGTCGTTGGAGGTGCCGGCGGCGACCATCGGCCAGACCATCGCGTCCTCGTGGACGATGAAGTCCACGACCACCGGGCGGTCGTTGACGGAGTTGGCCTCCTCGATCACCTTGTCGAGGTCGGCGGGGTCCTCGCAGCGGATGGCGTAGCAGCCCATGGCCTCCGACAGCTTCACGAAGTCGGGGACCCGGGTGCCGCGGGCCTGAGGGTTGACGTCGTCCGGGCCGGAGTGCAGCACCGTGTTGGAGTACCGCTGGTTGTAGAACAGGGTCTGCCACTGGCGGACCATTCCCAGGGCGCCGTTGTTGATGACGGCGACCTTGATCGGGATGTTGTTCAGGGCGCAGGTGGTCAGTTCCTGGTTGGTCATCTGGAAGCAGCCGTCGCCGTCGATCGCCCAGACGGTACGGCCCGGCATGCCGGCCTGGGCCCCCATGGCGGCCGGGACGGCGTAGCCCATGGTCCCCGCGCCGCCGGAGTTCAGCCAGGTGGCGGGCTTGTCGTACTGGACGAAGTGCGCGGCCCACATCTGGTGCTGGCCGACGCCGGCCGCGAAGATCGTGCCCTCGGGTGCCAGCTGCCCGATGCGCTCGATGACCTGCTGCGGGGCAAGCGAGCCGTCCGCGGGCTGGTCGTAGCCGAGGGGGTAGGTGTCGCGCCAGCGGCTGAGGTCCTTCCACCAGGCGGTGTAGTCGCCCCGGTTGCCCTCGTCGTGCTCCTTCTGGACCGCCTGCACGAGGTCGGCGATGACCTCGCGGGCGTCACCGACGATCGGGACGTCGGCGGCGCGGTTCTTGCCGATCTCGGCCGGGTCGATGTCGGCGTGGACGATCTTGGCGTACGGGGCGAAGCTGTCCAGCTTGCCGGTGACGCGGTCGTCGAAGCGGGCTCCGAGGGCGACGATCAGGTCGGCCTTCTGCAGCGCGGTGACGGCGGTGACCGCACCGTGCATGCCCGGCATTCCCACGTGCAGCGGGTGGCTGTCGGGGAACGCGCCGAGCGCCATCAGGGTGGTGGTGACGGGCGCTCCGGTGAGCTCGGCGAGGACCTTCAGCTCGGCGGTGGCGCGGGCCTTGAGGACACCGCCGCCGACGTAGAGCACGGGGCGCTTGGCCCCGGAGATCAGCTTGGCCGCCTCGCGGATCTGCTTGGCGTGCGGTTTGGTGACCGGGCGGTAGCCGGGCAGGTCCATGACCGGCGGCCAGGAGAAGGTGGTCTTCTTCTGGAGGATGTCCTTGGGGATGTCGACCAGGACGGGGCCGGGGCGGCCGGTGGAGGCGATGTGGAACGCCTGCGCGATCACCTTGGGGATGTCCTCGGCCTTGGTGACCAGGAAGCTGTGCTTGGTGATCGGCATGGTGATGCCGACGATGTCCGCCTCCTGGAAGGCGTCCGTACCGATCGAGGACGAGACCACCTGTCCGGTGATCGCGACCAGGGGCACGGAGTCCAGGTTGGCGTCGGCGATCGGGGTGACCAGGTTGGTGGCACCGGGTCCCGAGGTCGCCATGCAGACGCCCACCTTGCCGGTGGCCTGCGCGTAACCGGTCGCGGCGTGGCCCGCGCCCTGCTCGTGGCGGACCAGGACGTGGCGCACCTTGGTCGAGTCCATCAGCGGGTCGTACGCCGGAAGGATGGTGCCACCGGGGATGCCGAATACGGTGTCGGCGCCGACCTCCTCGAGAGAGCGAATGAGGGACTGCGCACCCGTGACGTGCTCGGGGGCGGACTGTCCTCCGGATCGGGGCCGGGGCTGCGGGTGAGCCCCGGTGGCCTGCTCGGTCATCGGCATTCTCTTCTCGATGCTGAGGGTTTTTGCGAGGTTTGTACGGTCTGCTTCTGTCGCTCGGCAGGTGCCTGTGCAACAAAAAACCCCTCGTGCCATAAGGCAAGCGAGGGGAGCGCGTCGGGTGTGGGTCGCGGGGAGTCCGGGTCGGTCCGGACGTCACCAGCTTCAGCCGACGCGCTGTCCAAGTACGAGAATTCGGGTGCGCATGGCACTGACCTTCCCTCCGGCGCGCACTCACTGTCAAGTGGGTGGGACGGGAGTCTCATTATGTGAGCGCAGGGCCGTGCCACCACTCAGGACGGCCGGCAGCCCGGAGGTGACGCCGCCGACGACCTGGCCGGGGGCGGGGCCGCCGACCCCCTTGGTGTACACCCCGGCGCCACCGCCCGCGAAGGCCGGTTCGGCCGGTCCGTGGGGCACCGGGTAGTGACCGGTGCCGAGCGCCCTGCGCAGCCGGTACTCGTCCAGCGCCCCGGAGAACGCCATGCCCTGTCCGTGTGTGCACCCCATCGCGCGCAGGGCGACGATCTGCTCGGGCAGGTCGACGCCGTCGGCGACGGACTTCAGCCCGAGGTCGGTGGCGATGCGCAGCAGACCGCTGGTGATCTTGTGCAGGCGCGCGGACTCCACGACGCCCTCGACCAGGCCCCGGTCGAGCTTGAGGACGTCCACGGGCAGCCGCCGCAGCGCGGTGATCGCCGCGTAGCCGCTGCCGAAGCCGTCCAGGGCGATCCGGACGCCGACCCTGCGCAGCGCGTTCAGCCGGCGGTCCAGCTCGTCGAGGCCGACGCGCGGGTCGATGTCCGACAGCTCGATCACCAGCGAGCCGGGCGGCAGTCCGTGCCGGGTCAGCAGGGCCTCCACGGAACCCAGCGGCATGGAGCGGTCCAGCAGGCGGCGGGCGCCGATGCGTATGGCCACGGTCACGGACAGCCCGGTCGCCGCGCGTTCGGCGGCCTGCTCGACGGCCTCGCGCAGCACCCAGCGGTCGAGTTCGGCGGTTCTGTCGCCCTCCTCGCTCACCCGCAGGAACTCGGCGGGGGTGAACAGCACGCCCTGCGAGGAGCGCCATCGCGGCTGGGCGCAGACCGAGGTGATCCGGCCGTCGGTGAGCGAGACCACCGGCTGGTGCAGCAGGGCGAACTCCCCGTCGTGCAGCGCGGCCCGCAGCCGGGTGGCCAGCTCCGCCTTGCGTACGACGTCCTGCTGCATCTGCGGTCGGTACAGCTCGACGCGGCCCTTGCCGCCCGCCTTGGCCCGGTACATGGCGAGGTCGGCGTTGCGCAGCAACTCGCCCGCCCCCAGGCCCGGTTCGGCGAACGCGACGCCGATGGAGGCGTTGACCCGGACCTCGTTGCCGTCGATGAGGTAGGGCTGGGAGAGCGTCAGTCTGAGCCGGTCGGCCAGCTCCCTGATGTGACCCTCGCGGGCGGTCCGGTCGCGGGCGCCGTCCCCGACGATCAGGGCCGCGAACTCGTCGCCGCCCAGTCGGGAGGCGGTGTCCCCCTTGCGGACGGCCTCGTGGAGTCTGCGGGCGGCCTGGACGAGCAGTTCGTCGCCGGCCTGGTGCCCGATGGTGTCGTTGACGCCCTTGAAGCCGTCGAGGTCGATGAAGAGCACCGCCGTGCCGCGCAGGGCGGCACCCCGGTCCAGGGCGCGGCGGCCGGAGAGCGCCTGCTGGACGCGCCGGGTGAACAGGGCACGGTTGGGCAGGTCGGTGAGCGGATCGTGTTCGGCGTTGTGCTGGAGCTGCGCCTGCAGGCGCACCCTTTCGGTGACGTCCCGGCTGTTGAAGATGAGGCCGCCGTGGTGCCGGTTGACGGTCGACTCGACGTTGAGCCAGCCGCCCTCCCCGGACCGGAAGCGGCACTCGATGCGCGTGGTGGGTTCCTCGACCGGGCTGGCGGCCAGGAACCGGCGTACCTCGTGCACCACGCAGCCGAGGTCCTCGGGGTGGATGAGTCCGGCCAGCTCGGTGCCCACCAGTTCCTCGGCGGGCCGTCCGTAGACTCCGGCGGCGGCCGGGGAGACGTAGCGGAGTATGCCGTTGGGCGCGGCGATCATGATGACGTCGCTGGAGCCCTGGACCAGGGAGCGGAAGTGGTTCTCCTTCTGGGCCAGTTCCTGGGTGAGGACGATGTTGTCGAGCAGCATGATGCCCTGCCGGACGACGAGCGCGAGCACCACGGTGCCGCCGGTCAGCAGCACCACGCGGTCGACGCTGCGGCCGTTGAGCACGTTGTAGAGGATGCCCAGGGTGCAGACGGCGGCCGCGAGGTACGGCGTGAGCGCGGCCAGGGACCCGGCGATGGGGCGGGCGGCCGGGTAGCGGCCCCGGTCGCCGCCCTGTCCCGGTCCCGGCAGGGCCGGGGGCAGGGCCGGGGGCAGGGCCGGGGGCAGGGCGGTGGGCGTGGCGGACGGCGCGGCGGGGGGCGCGGGCCGGTGACCGGCACCGCGCTGGCCGGGCAGGTGCTCGCGCACCACGCGCGTGTGCCCGTCGGCCTCGTGCTCGTCCGGCGCCGACCGCCCGCGCCGGGACGCGGCCCAGGGGGCGTACGCGAGGAGCAGGGAACCGGCGAACCAGCCCGCGTCGAGGAGCTGTCCCGAGCGGTAGCTGTTGTGCAGCAGCGGCGAGGTGAACAGGGCGTCGCACATCACCGTGAGGGCGAGCGCGCCGATGGCGGTGTTGACGGCGGACCTGCAGACCGGTGACCGCCTGAAGTGCAGCGCGAGCACCATGCTGACGAGGGCGATGTCGAGCAGCGGGTACGCCACCGAGAGCGCGGAGTGCGCGACGCTGGACCCGCCCTCGGCCTTCGCCGCCTGGGCGAGCGCCAGGCTCCAGGCCAGGGTCAGCAGCGAACCGCCGATCAGCCAGGCGTCCAGGCCCAGGCAGATCCAACCGGCCTTGGTCACCGGGCGCTTGGCCAGCACCAGCAGCCCGACGATGGCGGGCGGGGCGAAGCACAGGAAGAGCAGGTCCGCGTAGCTGGGGCTGGGCACCGGCACCCGCAGCACGACCTCGTACCACCCCCAGACCAGGTTGCCCAGGGACGCCATCGCCGAGGAGAGGGCGAAGAGCAGCCAGGCCGGTCGGAAGGGGACGCGGCGCACGCGGGCGTAGAGGAAGCAGGAGACGGCGGCGGCGGCAGCGGCGGCGCTCAGCCCGAAGTCGCCCATGATCTTGGCGACGTACTGCGAGCCCCAGCCGAGCGCGGCACCGACGGCGTAGGCCGCGCAGACCAGGGCGAGCACGAGCTGGCGGACGAGGGGCGGTCCGCCGGCGGCGGCCGGGGGCCGGGCCGGCAGCGGTCCGGCCGATGCCTGACCGCGCAGCGCTCCGTCCAGCGTGGGCACGGGGGGCGGACTCACCGCGGCCTCCCGGTCCGCACCGCTCCCGCGCCCCGCGCACACCGGTGGGCCGGCCGGTCCTGCCTCGCGCGGTCCCCCGGCCGACGCGGGTGGGGGCAGCTGCGGGCATGCCGGGCGCCGGGGCGGCCGGGCCGACTCCGTCGGCGCGCGGTCGCGGTCGTGGTCGTGGTCGTGGTCGTGCGCCAGGGTCGCCGGCGGCGGCTCCGCCGCGTCGGATCGTTGGTCCACAGGCCGTGCATCGCCCGTCGCCCCCCTCGCAGTCTGAGATGTCCATCCCCGGCGCCGTACGTGCGCGACGCATCCCCTGTCGGACGATACACCAGTCTCGTCACTCAGGGACATAGGTTCTCTACGCTCCGTGACGACCAGCGGATATGCGCACACCCACCGCATCCAGGGGATCGCGGAGGGTGCCTGAAACGGATTACGCGCCCGTCGTCAGGATCACGTTGCGCAGCGGCTCCCGGTTCACGAACCGGGTCAACTGACCCACCAGCAGCCGCTTGGCGCGGGGCAGGAAGGCGGAGGTCGGACCCCCTGCGTGCGGGCTGACGACTATGCCGGGAGCATGCCACAGAGGGTGGCCCGGCGGCAGCGGTTCGGGGTCGGTCACGTCGAGGGCCGCGGTGAGGCGCCCGCTCTCCAGTTCGGCGAGCAACGCCTTCGTGTCCACGACCGGTCCGCGCGCCACGTTGACGAGCAGGGCACCGTCCTTCATCCGGGCCAGGAACTCGGCGTCGACCATGCCCCGGGTGGCCTCGGTGAGCGGTGTGACCAGGATGACGACGTCGGCCCTCGGGAGCAGGGCGGGGAGTTCGGTGAGCGGGTGCACGGGGCCGCGCTCCGTGGTGCGGGCGGAGCGCGCGACGCGCACCACCGGCGCGACCTCGAACGGCACGAGCCGGTCCTCGATCGCGGCGCCGATCGAGCCGTACCCGACGATGAGCACGGTCCGGTCCGCGAGCGCGGGCCGGAAACCGCCGAGCCACTCGCCGCGGTCCTGCGCCCGCACGAAGTCCGGGATGCCGCGCAGCGACGCCAGGACCAGGGCCAGGGTCAACTCCGCGGTGCTGGCCTCGTGCACGCCGCGCGCGTTGCACAGCCGTACGCCCGCCGGCAGGTGCTTCAGGCCGGGCTCGACGTGGTCGATGCCCGCGGAGAGGGTCTGGACGACCTGGACGGAGCGCATCTCGGGCAGCGGGCGTACGCCGACCCCGCTGGGCTTCATGTAGGGCACGACGTAGAAGGCGCAGTCGGCCGGGTCGGCGGGGAAGGTCTCCTCGCCGTTCCAGTGGCGGTAGGTCGGGCCCTCGGGGAGGCCCTCGATCTCGTCCGGGGGGATGGGCAGCCACACGTCATCGGTCATGGTCAGGAGGCTATGTCAGCGGGCCGGGAGGCAGAGGTTAGGTTGGGTGGCCTGACGAGGGAGGGTCACGACCGGTGGAGCGCAGGACGATCGGCGCGACGGCACTCGCGGTGGGGGCCGTCGGACTGGGGTGCATGCCGATGAGCTGGGCGTACAGCGCCTCGCGGCAGCGGGGGGACGAGTCGCTCAGGGCGGTGCACCGGGCCCTCGACCTCGGGTCCTGCCTGCTGGACACGGCGGACATGTACGGCCCGTTCACCAACGAGCTGCTGCTGGGCCGGGTGTTGAGGGAGCGGCGGTCGGAGGCCTTCGTGTCGACCAAGGTCGGTCTGCTGGTGGGTGAGCAGCACATCGTGGCCAACGGCCGCCCCGGCTATGTGAGGCGTGCCTGCGACGCGTCCCTGCGCCGGCTGCAGACGGACGTCATCGACCTGTACCAACTGCACCGCGCCGACCCCGAGATACCCGTCGAGGAGACCTGGGGCGCGATGGCGGAGCTGGTGCGGGCCGGGAAGGTGCGGGCGCTCGGCCTGTGCGCGGTCGGCGCGCGGTCGGCCCGGCGGCCGGGGGCGCGGCTGCACGACGCGACGATCCGCCAACTGGAGCGGGTGCAGCAGGTCTTCCCGGTGAGCGCGGTCGAGGCCGAGCTGTCGGTGTGGTCGCCCGAGGCGCTGCGGACCCTGCTGCCGTGGTGCGTCTCGCGCGGCGTCGGCTTCCTGGCCGCGATGCCGCTGGGCAACGGCTACCTGACCGGCACCCTGACGCCCGGTCAGGGCTTCGAACCGGAGGACCTGCGGGCCCGGCACCCCCGCTTCACCGCCGAGATGATGGCCGCCAACCAGCCGATCGTGGCCGCGCTGCGCCGGATCGCGGCCCGGCACGGCGAGGAGGTCACCGCGGCGCAGGTGGCGCTGGCCTGGGTGCTGGCGCAGGGGCCGCACGTGGTGCCGGTGCCGGGCACCAAGCAGGAGCGCTGGGTGACGCAGAACGCGCAGGCGGCCCGGCTGCGGCTGACCGACCGGGACCTGGCGGAGCTCGGGACGCTGCCGTCGGCGCAGGGCTCCTGGGAGTGACGCGCGCGGTCGAACGGCCGGTGGAGCCGCGCTCCTGGGACGCGGGCCCCGGACCGGTCGCGGATTCGGGATGCGCCGAACGGGAACTTGGAGGGCCCGTGCGGTGTATGACAAGGAGAACCCGCCGCGTCGAAGGGACCAAGATCGTGCGACGACGAGCCGTGCCGGCCGTGCTGGCCGCCGCTCTCCTGCTGACGGCCGGCTGCTCCTCCGGCGGCGCGGACCCGTCCGGAGCGGACGGCAGCTCCTCCCCGGCCGGTACGGCGGCGCAGTCCTCGCCCGCCGGGACACCCGCCGAGCAGGCGCCGCCCGCGAAGGGCTCCGTGAAGGTGCTCCGTACGGTCGCCACGGGGCTGGACAGCCCCTGGGGCCTGGCTCCGCTGCCGGGCGGCGACCTGCTGGTCTCCTCCCGCGACGAGGCGACGATCACGCGGGTCGACGAGAAGTCGGGCGAGAAGACGGACCTGGGCGAGGTGTCCGGGGTCTCCCCCTCCGGCGAGGGCGGCCTCCTGGGCATCGCGCTCTCCCCCGGCTTCGCCTCGGACCACCTGGTCTACGCGTACTTCACCTCGGCCTCTGACAACCGCATCGTGCGCATGCTGTACGACGAGAAGAAGCCGGCCGGCGAGCAGCTCGGCGCGCCGGACACGGTCTTCCGGGGCATCCCCAAGGGCGTGATCCACAACGGCGGCCGGATCGCCTTCGGCCCCGACGGGATGCTCTACGCGGGCACGGGCGAGAGCGGTGACACGGGCCTGTCGCAGGACAAGGAGTCGCTCGGCGGCAAGATCCTGCGGATGACCCCGGACGGCGAACCGGCGCCCGGCAATCCCTTCCCCGACTCCCCCGTGTACTCGTACGGCCACCGGAACGTGCAGGGGCTGGCCTGGGACGGCAGGCAGCGGCTGTTCGCCTCGGAGTTCGGCCAGGACACCTGGGACGAGCTGAACGCGATCAGGCCGGGGGACGACTACGGCTGGCCCGAGCAGGAGGGCGCGGGCGGTGGCCCGGGGTTCCACGACCCCCTCGCCCAGTGGCACACCGACGAGGCCTCTCCCAGCGGCATCGCCTACGCCGAGGGCTCGGTGTGGATGGCGGGGCTGCGCGGTGAGCGGCTGTGGCGGATCCCGCTCAAGGGGACGAAGGCCGCGGCCGACCCCCAGGCCTTCCTGGAGGGCGAGTACGGGCGGCTGCGCACGGTGGCCGCGGCGGGCGGCGGCAGGCTCTGGCTGGTGACCAGCAACACGGACGGCCGCGGCGACGCGAAGGGCGACGACGACCGGATCCTGGAGCTGGAGGTGAAGTAGGCGGCCGGCTACTCGTCCTCCGGGGCCGGGGCCGGGCCCTGCTCGCGGTCGGCGCTCGGCCGGTGGACGACGACCTTGCCCGAGCTGAGGTCTATCGGGCCGTGGCCCGGGTCTCCGTCACCGACGTCCTCGCGGGTCAGTTCGAGCCGGTTCTGCTCGTCGCGGGTGTGTTTGCGGCCCGGGGAGAACAGTTCCTCGAATGCGTTGAACATCGTGCCTCCGTCGGTCGGCGTCCCTTACAGCGTAAGCCTCACTCCGCCGAACGGGACGTGAGCCGTTCGGCGGGGAAGAGCGCCAGCCGGTGGGCCACCGCCGCGGCCTCCCCACGGCCGGAGACGCCCAGCTTGGCCAGGATGTTGGAGACGTGGACGCTGGCCGTCTTGGGCGAGATGAAGAGTTCCTGGGCTATCTGCCGGTTGGTGCGGCCGTCGGCGACCAGCCGCAGGACGTCGCGCTCCCGGCCGGTGAGGCCGAGGGCGTCCGCCGGATCCGTGGGCTCGGGGGCGGCGGCCGGTTCGGCGGCGCGGCCGAGGGTGAGGCGGGCGCGCCGGCCGAGCGCGGCCACGGCGTCGGACAGCGGGCGCGCGCCGAGGTGGTCGGCGACGGTGCGGGCCAGGCGCAGCAGCTCCGTGGCCCGGGCGCGCTCGTCCTCGCCGCCGGTCGCCAGCAGGGCGGCGGCCAGCCGGTGCCGGACGCGGGCGAGTTCGTAGGGCCGCTCCAGGCATTCAAAGGCGGTGACGGTCTCCGACCAGAGCCGCGGGGTGTCGCGGCCCCGGGCGCGGTGGAGTTCGGCGCGGACCCACCGCTCGTGGGCGACCCAGACCGGGGCGCCCGTCGTCAGGTGCTTCGCGGCCCCGGCGAGGCGATCGAGGATGTCGGCGCGGCCCTCCTCGGCGGCCGGCAGGGCGCGCGCGTCGGCCTCCGCCGACGCGGCGGACAGCAGCAGTGGCCAGGCGTAGCGCTGGGTGCCGGGCGGGAAGCCCGCGTCCAGGACGCGGACGACTTCGGCGCGGGCGTCCGGGAGCCTGCCCTCGGCCGCGGCGATGCCGACGGTCAGGGCGGCCAGCGGCAGTTGGTACTGCGGCATGGGGTCGTGGGTGCCGTAGGCGGCGCGGGCCTCGGCCAGCAGCCGGGCGGCCTCGGCCCGCTCGCCACGGGCGAGGGCGACGGCAGCACGTTTGAGCGCGGCGCCACCGCGGGGTGCGGGGCTGCGGCCCGGCGCTCCGGCCCGGTCCGCCGCTTCGAGGGCCTCGTCCCAGCGGCCCAGGGAGATCAGCGACTCGCAGAGATTGCCCCAGACCCAGGCCTCGGACTCCAGCAGGCCCATCCGGCGGGTGAGGTCGACGCCCTCGCGCAGGATGCCGAGCGCGTCCCGCGAGCGACCCACGCTCTCCAGGGCCGAGGGCAGGTTGACGTGGCTGCGGGCGACCACGGTGGACCGGCCCTGGGCCACCACCAGGTCCCTGACCTGGAACATCTCGGCGAGACCCGCGTCGATCTGTCCCGCGTCCACCATCAGGCCGCCGAGGGTGAGCCGGGCGTTGAGCTCGATCTCGCCGGCGCCCACCATGCGGGCGTACTCGACGGCCCGTTCGGCCGCGGTCATCGCGTCGGGGCCGGGGCAGTGGAGCATCGACCAGTTGGCGGACATGGCCAGCACCTCGGCGTGCACCTGGGAGGGCGGCAGGCCCCGGACCAGCTCCTGGGCCTGGACCAGCAGGGAGCGCTGGGTCCAGAACCGGGCGGCGCGCTGCGGGTCCCGGCCGCCCGCGCCCGCGCCGGCGCCGGTGTCCTGTTCGTCCAGCAGGCGCAGCGCCCGCTTGGTGATCTTCATGGCGCGCTCGCGCTCGCCGCACAGCCGCCCGGCGACGGCGGCCTCGGCCATCAGGTCCAGGTAGCGCAGGGGTGTGCCGGCGGGGTCGCAGCCGCAGGGCGGGTAGACCTCGGTGTAGTCGACGGGACGCAGGGTGGCGCGTACGTCGTCGGGGACGGAGTCCCACAGCTCCATCGCGCGCTCCAGCAGGCGCAGTTGCTCGGAGTAGGCGTGCCGGCGGCGGGCCTCGACGGAGGCGTCCAGGACGGCGGGCAGCGCCTTGGCCGGGTCGTGGGCGTGGTACCAGTAGCTGGCCAGGCGCATCACGCGCTCGGCGGCGGGCACCAGCGTGGGATCGGCGGCCAGCGCCTGCGCGTAGTGCCGGTTGAGGCGGGAGCGCTCGCCGGGGAGCAGGTCGTCGCCGACGGCCTCGCGGACCAGGGAGTGGCGGAAGCGGTAGCCGTCGCCGTCGGGCGCGGGGAGCAGGATGTTGGCGTTCACCGCGGAGCGCAGCGCCTCGATGAGGTCGTCCTCGGCGAGCCGGGCGACGGCGGCGAGCAGCCGGTACTCCACGGTGGAGCCGCCCTCGGCGACGATCCGGGCGACCCGCTGGGCGCTCTCGGGCAGGGCCTCGACGCGGACCAGGAGCAGGTCCCGCAGGGAGTCGGTGAGGCCGGCGCAGCTGCCCTCGTGGGCGGCGACCGCGAGTTCCTCGACGAAGAAGGCGTTGCCGTCGGAGCGCTCGAAGATCTCGTCGACCTGGAGCGGGTCGGGCTCCTGGGCGAGGATCCCGGCGATCTGGCGGCCCACCTCGTCGCGGGTGAAGCGGCCCAGTTCGAGGCGGCGGACGGTGCGCAGCCGGTCGAGCTCGGCGAGCAGGGGGCGCAGCGGGTGGCGGCGGTGGATGTCGTCGGAGCGGTAGGTGGCGAGGACGACGAGGCGGCCGGTGCGCAGGGTGCGGAAGAGGTAGGCGATCAGGTGGCGGGTGGAGGCGTCGGCCCAGTGCAGGTCCTCCAGGACGAGGACGACGGTGTGCCGGGCGGCGACGCGCTCCAGCAGGCGGGCGGTGAGTTCGAAGAGCCGGGCCATGCTCTCCTCGTCGTGCCGGCCGCCGCCGGTGACCGGGGCGCCCTCGCCCAGTTCGGGCAGGAGCCGGGCCAGCTCCTCGTCCTGTCCGGCGGCCGCGGCGGCCAGCTCCTCGGGCAGCCGGCGGCGCAGGGCGCGCAGCGCGGTGGAGAAGGGCGCGAAGGGCAGCCCGTCGGCGCCGATCTCCACACAGCCGCCCAGCGCGACGACGGCGCCCTGCCGGTCCGCCGCGGCGGCGAACTCCTCGACGAGGCGGGTCTTGCCGACGCCCGCCTCGCCGCCGAGCAGCAGGGCCTGCGGCTCTCCCGCGGTGGCGGACGCGCGGGCGAGCGCGTCGTTCAACGTGTCCAGCTCGCCGGTGCGGCCGACGAACACGGGGCTGACGGACCTGGTCTCCACGGAGGCGAGCATCGCACGCGGGTACGACAGCGGGTCACCGGTTTTCGACAGGTGGACGGCGGCGGGAACGAGGGCGGGGAGGGAGGCCGTGCGGCCCCCCTCCCCGGCTCCCCCGTTCACGCGGCCCGGGCGAACCGGGGCCGGCGCTGTCGCGGCGTATGGCTCTCCGCCTCGACGGCGCCGTGCCGGGTCTCCCGGCGGGCGGCGCGCCGGGCCCGGATCACCTCGCGGGCCAGCCTGGCCTCGTCGGCGCGGCGGATCAGTTCGGCGGCGCGGTAGCGCTGGATCTCGTACTCGTACACGGTGTGCCCCTTCGGTCCCTCGTGGGAGCCGGTCTCGGTTCCCGGCTTCGGCTTCGCTCGCTCACTTGCTGCTCGCTTGCGATGCCTCAACCTTCGTCTCCCAGGGGGGTGGGCCACATCGGGTAAGTTCCGCATCTTCGGCGCCGCTCGGGGCCTTAGACGTGCGTGAGGGGTCTTAGACGTGCGTGAGGGGTCTTAGGGCGCGCGCCGTGGGCGGGCGAGTGTCCTAAGACCCCTCAGAAGTGCCTGGTCAGCCGGCCGCGGGCAGTCCCAGCAGGACGTCCGTGTACTTCAGGACGGCCAGAAGCAGCCCGATGACGCCGAGGGCGACGCCCGCCCAGGCGACCGACTTGATCCACGGGGCCTGGGGACGGCCGGGCGCGCCGAACGCGGGGCGGGCCAGCACGACGACGCCGACGATCAGCGCGACCAGGGCGAAGACGCCGCCCCACATCGCGGTGGCCTGCCAGGCGTTGCCGTAGCCCTTCTCGATCAGCGTGCCGACGTCCGACGACGAGGAGGTCTGCAGCTGGCCCATCAGCGACTCGCGCGCGGAGGCCACGGTGCCGACCCAGCTGCCGGTCAGGGAGACGATGCCGAGACCGGCGGAGACGACGGCTCCCGCGCCCTGGCCGACGCCCGTGGGGCCCGGCTCGGTCCCTTCGGTGCCGTCGACGTCGTCGCCTGTGTCCTCGCCTGTGTCCTCGGCCGTCGCCGCGTCGGTGCCCCGCGGCTCGTCGGTCTCGGCCGCCTTGGTGACGTCGGTGGCCCCGGCGGCCTCGGTCGCCTCGTCCGTCTTGTGCTCGTCGGTCTTCACGCCGGTTTCGTCCACTGTCTTCGTTCCCATGCCTCGCACCGTACGGACGCTGTCTGAGAGGTCCCTTAATGATCCTTGTGAGCCACTCGGGCGCGAGCACCGCCCGCACCTCCATGTCCTGGCGCGTGCCCCGGTGGGGGAAGCTCTCGCGCGGCACGCCCTCTCGCATCATGCCGAGTCGCCGCGCGGCGTCGACACCCGGGGTGTTCGCCGAGGAGGCGTACCACTCCACGCGGGGACGCGGTGCGGCTCCGTCACCCAGGGGTACCGCGCACCTCCCGCTGCCGTTCCTCCTGCGCGAGGACGTCCGCCACCTCGGCGTCCGTCACCGCGGCCGGCCTCTCGTGGGCGGCCCTGCACTCGGGCGGTTCGATGCTGATGCGCGGCAGGAGGGCGTCCAGGCGGCGCGGCAGCCACCAGTTGGCGCGGCCGAGCAGGTGCATCAGTGCGGGCACCAGCAGGGTGCGCAGCACGAAGGCGTCCAGGGCGACGGCGGCGGCGAGCGCGATGCCGAACATGGCGATCACCCGGTCGCCGCTGAGGACGAAGGCGAGGAAGACCGAGATCATGATGACGGCGGCGGAGTTGATCACCCGGCCGGTCTCGGCGAGCCCGACCCGGACGGCGCGGCGGTTGTCGCCGGTCTCCAGCCACTCCTCGTACATCCGGCTGACGAGGAAGACCTGGTAGTCCATGGAGAGCCCGAAGAGCACCGAGACCATGATCACGGGCAGGAAGGGTTCGATCGGCCCGGCGCTGCCGAGTCCGAGCAGTTCACTCCCCCAGCCCCACTGGAAGATCGCCACGACCACGCCGAAGGCGGCGGCCACGGCGGCCACGTTCATGGCGGCGGCCTTGAGGGGGATGCCGACGGACCGGAAGGCCAGCAGGAGCAGCAGGCAGCCGAGCCCGATGACGACGCCGACGAAGAGGGGCAGCTTGCCGACGATGACGTCGGCGAAGTCGTCGTAGCCGGCCGTCACGCCGCCCACGTGCACGTCGAGCGCGGTGCCGGCCTCGGCGCGCGGCAGCACCTCGGCACGCAGCCGCTCCACCAGGTCGCTGGTCTGCTGCGACTGCGGCGCCGACTCGGGTACGACGGTGAGGTACGCGGCGTCGCCGGCGGAGTCGTACGTCACCGGCGTCACCGAGGAGACGCCCTCGGTGGTGCGCAGGGTGGCGTCGAGGTTGTCCAGGGCGAGGCGGTCCTCGGCGCCGCGGACCTCGGTGACCAGGGTGAGCGGGCCGTTGACGCCGGGGCCGAAGCCGTCGGCGAGGAGGTCGTAGGCCTGGCGGGTGGTGGTGCCCCGGGGGTCGTTGCCCTGGTCGGAGGTGCCCAGGCGCAGGCCGAGGGTGGGCAGGGCGACGACGGTGATGACGACGAGGGCGAGCGCGCCCAGCAGTTTCGGGTGCCGCTCGACGAAGGCCGACCAGCGGGCGGCGAACCCGGTCGGCACCTCGGGCTCGGGACCGTGCTCGGCGAGCCGGCGCCGCTCGCGCCTGCTCAGGGCGCGCGGGCCGATGTACGACAGCAGGGCGGGCAGCAGCGTCACGGAGGCGGCGACGGTGAGGATCACGGTCACCGAGGCGGCGACGGCGACGCCGTTGAGGAAGCTCAGCCGCAGGATCAGCATGCCCAGCAGGGCGATGCAGACGGTTGCACCCGCGAAGACGACGGCGCGTCCGGTGGTCGCCACGGCGTCGGCGGCGGCCTCCGCGACCGGCAGTCCCCGTTTCAGTCCGCGCCGGTGTCTGGTGACGATGAACAGGGCGTAGTCGATGCCCACGCCGAGTCCGATGAGGGTGCCCAGCATGGGAGCGAAGTCGGCGACGGTCATGGCGTGGCCGAGCAGCGTGATGCCGGCGTAGGCGGTGCCGACGGAGACCAGCGCGGTGGCGATGGGCAGCAGCGCCGCGGCGACGGAGCCGAAGGCGAGGAACAGCACGACCGCGGCCACGGCCACGCCGACGGCCTCGGCGAGGTGGCTGCCGCCGGACTCGGTGAGCGCGATCGCGCCGCCGCCCAGTTCGATCTGGAGTCCGTCGGTCTCGGCCGCCTCGGCGGTGTCGACGACGGCCCGCGCCTGACCCGCGTCGATGTCCTGGGAGGGGGCCCCGAAGGTGACGGTGGCGTACGCGGTGTCGCCGTTCTCGCTGATCAGGGGCGAGTCGGGGTCGTGGTACGGGTTGGTGACCGCGGCCACCCCGGGCAGGTCGGCGACGCGGTCCAGGGTGCGGGTCATGGCCTGCTCGACGTCGGCGGCGCGGACGGTGCCGGACGTGGTGTGCCACACGATCGTGTCGCTGTCGCCGCTGAGGTCCGGAAAGCGGGACTCGAGCAGTCGGGAGGCGCGGTCGGAGCCGGTGCCGGGGATGCCGTAGTCGTTGGAGTACGCGGAGCCGGCGACCGTGGCGGCCGTGGCGACGCCGCCGAGGGCGAGCAGCCAGAGCAGGACGGTGACGAGACGACGTCGAACACACCAGCGTGCGAGGGCTGCCACGAACGTGCTCCCAGGGGTGTCTGATGATGGATCTTTGACCGGGAACACCCGGAAAGCCGCGAACACCGGGAACAGACGTCCGTGGTGTGAACCGCCCGCAAAGAACGCATGAGCAATGCGGAATCACTCTTGCAGGCAGAAGAGATCCTTTGCGGACTTAGTGGGCTTCTTCACAGCAAAGGCCCTGGGGGGACGCGCCGCGGTCGGCGCGTCCCCCCAGGGCTCGTGGTGCGGCGGGTGTCAGCCCTCGGTGACGCCCAGCTTCTCCAGGATCAGCTCCTTGACGCGGGCCGCGTCCGCCTGGCCCCGGGTCGCCTTCATGACCGCGCCGACCAGGGCGCCGGCCGCGGCCACCTTGCCGCCGCGGATCTTGTCCGCGACGCCAGGATTGCCGGCGATGGCCTCGTCGACGGCGGCGGTCAGCGCGCCCTCGTCGGAGACGACCTTCAGGCCGCGCTTGTCGACGACCTCGTCCGGCGTGCCCTCACCGGCGAGGACGCCGAGGATGACCTGGCGGGCCAGC
Source organism: Streptomyces violaceorubidus (assembly GCF_000717995.1). Lineage (GTDB taxonomy): Bacteria > Actinomycetota > Actinomycetes > Streptomycetales > Streptomycetaceae > Streptomyces > Streptomyces violaceorubidus. The sequence goes on along the minus strand of NZ_JODM01000025.1, from coordinate 49,237 downwards.
TTGTCGTTCAGCTCGCCCTTGGTCACCAGCTCGGCGACGCGGGCGACCTGGACCGGGGTGATCGCCAGCTCGTCGAGCGCCTTGCCCGACTCGTTGGCGCTGCGGGCCAGCTCGCCCATCCACCACTTGCGGGCGGAGGCCGCGTCGGCACCGGCGTCGATCGTGGCGACGATCGGGTCCAGTGCACCGGCGTTGAGGATGGACTGCATGTCGTTGCCGGAGATGCCCCACTCCTCGCGAAGCCTGCTGCGGCGCACCAGCGGCAGCTCGGGCAGCGCGGAACGGATCTCCTCGACCCACTCACGGGACGGAGCCACGGGCACCAGGTCGGGCTCCGGGAAGTACCGGTAGTCCTCGGCCTCCTCCTTCACGCGGCCCGAGGTGGTGGACCCCGTGTCCTCGTGGAAGTGGCGGGTCTCCTGGATGATCGTGCCGCCGTCGTTCAGCACCGCGGCGTGCCGCTGGATCTCGAAGCGGGCGGCGCGCTCGACGGAGCGCAGCGAGTTGACGTTCTTGGTCTCGCTGCGGGTGCCGAACTTCTCCCGGCCGTGCGGGCGCAGCGACAGGTTGACGTCGCAGCGCATCTGGCCCATCTCCATGCGGGCCTCGGACACGCCGAGGGCACGGATGAGTTCGCGCAGCTCGCGGACGTAGGCGCGGGCGACCTCGGGGGCGCGCTCGCCCGCTCCCTCGATCGGCTTGGTGACGATCTCGATGAGCGGGATGCCGGCCCGGTTGTAGTCGAGCAGGGAGTGCGAGGCACCGTGGATCCGGCCCGTCGCGCCACCGACGTGCAGCGACTTGCCGGTGTCCTCCTCCATGTGGGCGCGCTCGATCTGGACGCGGAAGGTCTCCCCGTCCTCCAGCTGCACGTCGAGGTAGCCGTCGAAGGCGATGGGCTCGTCGTACTGGGAGGTCTGGAAGTTCTTCGGCATGTCCGGATAGAAGTAGTTCTTCCGGGCGAAGCGGCACCACTCGGCGATCTCGCAGTTCAGCGCGAGACCGATCTTGATCGCCGACTCGACGCCGGTCGCGTTGACGACCGGGAGCGCGCCGGGCATGCCGAGGCAGACGGGGCAGGTCTGGGTGTTGGGGTCGGCACCGAGCGCGGTCGAACAGCCGCAGAACATCTTGGTGTGGGTGCCGAGTTCGACATGGACCTCAAGGCCCATGACGGGGTCGTACGACGCGAGTGCGTCCTCGTACGACACCAGGTCGGTCGTGGTGGTCACGGTGAAACTTCCCTCTCAGCCCAGCAGGACGTCGTCGTCGCCGAGGCGCTTCAGCTCGCGGTAGAGGATGGCGAGGTTGGTGACGACGGCGGCGCCGGTGACGACGGCGTCGAGCAGCCGCAGGGTGTCACTCTCGCCACGCGCCTTCTTGATCTGCTTGTAGACACCCACGGCGCCGAACGCCGAGGTGGCCATCGAGACGTACAGACCGGACTTGGACTTCTTGAAGCCCTTGGCCTTGGACAGTGCGCTCACAGCGACGGTGCCTCCTCGATCAGCGGGTGGCCCCACTTTTCCACGAAGGCGGCCTCGACGGCGGCGCCGACCTTGTAGAGCCGGTCGTCCTTCATGGCGGGGGCGATGATCTGCAGACCCACCGGCAGGTTGTCCTCGGGAGCGAGGCCGCAAGGCAGCGACATGGCCGCGTTGCCCGCCAGGTTGGTGGGGATGGTGCACAGGTCGGCCAGGTACATCGCCATCGGGTCGTCGGCGCGCTCGCCGATCGCGAAGGCGGTGGTCGGGGTCGTCGGGGAGACGATCACGTCGACCTGCTCGAAGGCCCGCTCGAACTCCTGCTTGATGAGGGTGCGGACCTTCTGGGCGCTGCCGTAGTACGCGTCGTAGTACCCGCTCGACAGGGCGTACGTGCCGAGCATGATGCGGCGCTTGACCTCGGGGCCGAAGCCGGCCTCGCGGGTCAGGGAGGTGACCTCCTCGGCGGAGTGCGTGCCGTCGTCGCCGACGCGCGCGCCGTAGCGCAGGCCGTCGAAGCGGGCGAGGTTGGAGGAGCACTCGGAGGGGGCGATCAGGTAGTACGCGGAGAGCGCGAGGTCGAAGGACGGGCAGTCCAGCTCGACGATCTCGGCGCCCAGCGACTTCAGCAGCTCGACGGACTCGTCGAAGCGCTGGACGACACCGGCCTGGTAGCCCTCGCCGCGGAACTGCTTGACGACGCCGACGCGCATGCCGTCGACGCTGCCGTTGCGGGCGGCCTCGACGACCGCGGGGACCGGCGCGTCGATGGAGGTGGAGTCCATCGGGTCGTGCCCGGCGATCACCTCGTGCAGCAGGGCCGCGTCCAGGACCGTGCGGGCGCAGGGGCCGCCCTGGTCGAGGGAGGAGGAGAAGGCCACCATGCCGTAGCGGGAGACGCCGCCGTAGGTCGGCTTGACGCCGACCGTGCCGGTGACGGCCGCGGGCTGGCGGATGGAGCCGCCCGTGTCGGTGCCGATGGCGAGCGGGGCCTGGAAGGCGGCGAGGGCCGCGGAGGAGCCGCCGCCGGAGCCGCCGGGGATCTTGGTCAGGTCCCAGGGGTTGCCGGTCGGGCCGTAGGCGCTGTTCTCGGTGGAGGACCCCATGGCGAACTCGTCCATGTTGGTCTTGCCGAGGATGACGACGTCGGCGTCCTTGAGGCGCTTGGTGACCGTCGCGTCGTACGGCGGGATCCAGCCTTCGAGGATCTTCGAGCCGACGGTGGTGGGGATGCCCTCGGTGGTGAAGATGTCCTTCAGCGCGAGGGGGACGCCGGCCAGCGGGCCGAGCTTCTCGCCGCGCTCGCGCTTCTCGTCGACGGCGCGGGCCTGGGCCAGCGCGCCCTCGCGGTCCACGTGCAGAAAGGCGTGCACCTTCTCGTCGACGGCCTCGATGCGGGCCAGGTGGGCCTCGGTGACCTGGACGGCGGTCAGTTCGCCGGAGGCGATCTTCTCGCCGATCTCGGCCGCTGTGAGCTTGATGATGTCGCTCATGGCTTACTCCTCCCCCAGGATCTGCGGCACCTTGAAACGCTGCTGCTCCCGGGCCGGGGCGCCGGAGAGCGCCTGCTCGGGCGTGAGCGACGGACGGACCTCGTCCGGCCGCATGACGTTCGTCAGCGGGAGCGGGTGCGAGGTCGGCGGTACGTCTTGGTCGGCGACCTCGCTGACGCGGGCGACCGCGCCGATGATGTCGTCCAGCTGTCCCGCGAAGTGCTCGAGCTCTTCGGGCTTCAGCTCCAGACGCGCCAGCCGGGCGAGGTGGGCGACCTCCTCGCGCGTGATGCCAGGCATGCAGCGTTCCTCTGGGTGAGTGTGTGGTCGGGGCACCTCGGCCGGGGCGAGGTGCTCGTCCCGGACGATTCGGCCCAGTGGGTGTGGCCCAATCCTATGGGGCCGGGCGCCGTGGCCGTTAAACGGTTTCCCCCGGGGCGGCTCACCCGCGCCGCGCGTCCCAGGCGGTGCTGCGCAGGAAGTGGTTGTCGTAGAGCTCCTGGACCTCCAGCAGGCTCTCCCGGGTGACCTCGCCGAGGGCGAGGCGCTGGAGGTGGCGGAAGTACTCGAAGCGCTCCACGCCCGGCGTGAGCACGATGAGCAGGTCGGCGTCGGCCCCGGGCACCGCGGCGAAGGCGTGGGGCTTGCCGGGCGGGACGACGACCAGGTCGCCGGGGCCCGCGGTGAGCACCTCGTCGCCGGAGAGGACCTCGGCGGCGCCGTCGAGGAGGAAGAACATCTCGGCGGAGTTGTCGTGCCAGTGGGGCGCGGCGCCGTCGGCGCCGTCGGTGAGGGTGACGCGCTGGGTGGACAGGGCGCCGCCGGTGGAACTGCTGTCGGCCAGCAGGCGCACGGTGGTGGGCGCGCGGCCGACGACCTCGGCCTCGGCCTCGCGCACGACCACGGACTCGTCGAACTTCGGGACGAACAGCGACATTCTCGAAACCCCCTGAAGACGAATGGACGTACTCAGACCGCGAAGAGCAGTCCGGCGCTGATCAGGACAACGACCGCGGTGGCGAAGTGGATCCCGAAGGCCACCGCTTTCGTACCCCCGTGGCGCAGCACTATGAGCGTGTCGCCGAGCGGCACGAGGGCTGCGCAGAGCAGGAACCACGCCTCGGGGCGGGCGCCGGCGAAGGCCAGCAGGGCCAGTCCCACCACGCCGAACGTGCCGTCCCTGACGCCCTTGATCGTCAGATAGGCCCCGGCGTCGCCGCCGGGATCGGCCGGGACGCCGTAGCCGGTGGCGGCCGGACCGGGCTGGAACAGGAAGCGGTACCCCAGGAACAGGCAGAACAGGTTGAGCACGACGGCCAGGGTGTACGCGGCGACGGTCACGACCACTCCTTTCTTTCTCTAGCACCGCTAGGGACAAGAGTAACGCTAGCAGAGCACCGACAGGATGGCTAGCACTGCTAGACTCTCGCTATGTCGATTCAGAAGCGCCGGGAGCGCGAACGAGCGGACCGCGAACGGTTGATCGTGACGGCCGCGCGGGACCTGGCCGAGGCGGAGGGCTGGGACGCGGTCACCACCCGCCGGCTGGCCGCCGAGATCGAGTACAGCCAGCCGGTGCTGTACAGCCACTTCAAGGGCAAGGGCGCGATCATGGCGGCGGTCGCGGTGCGGGGCTGCGAGGAGCTGACGGCCGAGCTGCGGGCGTCGACCGCGGCGGCCGGGGGCGCGCGCGCGAGGCTGGCGGCGGTCGGCCGGGCGTACACGGACTTCGGACGGCGGCGGCCCGCGCTCTACGACGCGATGTTCACGCACCTGGTGGACCTGCCCTTCGCCACCCCCGAGGCCCCGGCCCCGCTCCAGGAGGCGTTCGGCGAGCTGCTGCGCGCCGTCGAGCCGGTCGCGCGGGAGGGCGAGGACCTGGCCCTGCTCACGGAGACCTTCTGGGCGGGTCTGCACGGCCTGGTGACGCTGATGCGCAGCGGCCGACTCCCCGAGGAGACCCACACCCGACGCCTCGCCCTGCTGATCGCCCGGTTCGCCCCGCAGGACGGAACACCCTGAACGGCACGGCACGCGCGGCCGGGAGCGGCGCAGCCCCCGGGTCCGCCGGGCGGGCGGTGGGGCACGCCGCCGCCGTCGTCGATGTCCGGTCGGGCGTCGCAGCCGGACGCGCCCAGGTCACTTCACTGGCCGCTCGCCGCCACAACGGACGGACGGTCGCGCGTCGCGGGCCGCTCAGGTCACTTCACTCGTCGCTCGCCGCCACAACGCGTCGCGGGCCGCTCAGGTCACTTCACTCGTCGCTCGCCGCCGCGGGCAGCGCGGCGGCGGTCCGGACCCAGCCGCAGGAGCCGCGGGCGAGCAGCCAGGCGGTGGTCTCCTCCGGGGGCATCGCGGCTGCGACCAACCAGCCCTGTACGGCGTCGCAGCCGAGGTCCCGCAGGCGCTCCCAGGTCTCGTCGTCCTCCACGCCCTCGGCGACGACGAGCAGGCCGAGGGAGTGGGCGAGGTCGACGGTGCAGCGCACGATCTCGGCGTCCTCGTTGTCGATGGCCAGCCGGGCCACGAACGAGCGGTCGATCTTCAGCTCGCTGACGGGGAGCCTGCGCAGGTGGACGAGGGAGGAGTAGCCGGTGCCGAAGTCGTCCAGGGACATCTTGACGCCGTGTCCGGTCAGCGCGTTGAGGGTGTCGGCCGCGCGCTGCGGGTCCTCCAGGAGGACGTGCTCGGTGATCTCGAGTTGGAGCGCTCCCGCGGGGACTCCGTGCCGGGCGAGCCGGGCGGCCACCGAGCCCGCGAATCCGGGGGTGTGGACGTCGCGCGGGGAGACGTTGACCGCGACCGGCACGAACAGCCCCTGGGCGCGCCACCGGGCGACCTGGCCGAGCGCCGTCTCCAGCACGTACTCGGTGAGGTGGGGCATCAGCCCGGAGGACTCGGCGATGGCTATGAACTCGTCCGGCGGCACCTTGCCCCGCTCGGGGTGCACCCAGCGCACCAGGGCCTCCAGGCCCGCCACCTGTCCGTCGAAGCGGACCTTGGGCTGGTAGTGCAGCTGGACCTCGTGGGCGTCCAGGGCCCGGCGCAGGTCGCCGAGGAGCCCGAGCCGGTCCGGGGTGTTGGAGTCCCGCTTGGACTCGTAGACCTCCACGCCGGTGCGGTCCCGCTTCGCCTGGTACATCGCCACGTCCGCGCGGCGCAGCAGTCCCTCGGCGTCCAGCGCGTGGTCGGGGAAGACGGCGACGCCGGCGCTGGCCTCCAGGACCAGGGTGAGCCCGTCCAGGTCCATCGGGGAGCTCAGCTCGGCCACCAGACCCCGGGCGATCCGGGTCGCCGACGTGGTGGAGTCGGCGACGGGCAGTAAGACGGCGAACTCGTCGCCGCCGAGCCGTGCGGCCTCCGCTCCGCGCGGCAGGGCCTGCCGCAGCCGGTCGGCGGTCTGGAGCAACAGCCGGTCACCGGCGAGGTGTCCGAGCGTGTCGTTGACCGACCGGAAACGATCGAGGTCGATCAGCATCAGGGCGGCGCGGGCGCCGATGCGCTCGGCGTCGTCCAGCGCGGCCCAGGTGCGCTCCAGGAGCCACTGCCGGTTGGGCAGGCCGGTGAGCGGGTCGCGCAGCTGCTCCTCGGCGCGGGCGCGGGCGATCCACAGCGTGGAGTCGAGGGCGATGAGCGGGATGGCGAACAGCGGCAGCAGCAGCGGCTTGGCGACGGCGACGACGCAGACCAGCGGGGCGATGCCGAGCAGGGCGACGGCGACCAGGCCGTGTCTGACCAGGGCGGTGCGGGCGACGGTGGGCAGACCGGGGCGCGGGGTCTGGAGGTACCAGAGCAGGGTGCGGGTCACGGCGAGGTAGGCGACGGCGACGAGCACCACCTTGGGTGCCGCGTACACCCCCCACGTCTCGGGGTCCCAGGGGTGCTCCACGGACGGCAGGGAGCCGCAGCCCCCGAGCACCAGGGCACCCGCGGCGATGCCGAGGATGTCCACCGCGCCGTGCAGGACGCCCTGCCGCCAGCGGCCCCGGCGGGCTATGCCGACCAGGACGACGACGGTGAGGCTGACCAGGCCGGCCGGAAGCCACCCGTACAGCAGCAGGACCGCGAGGGTGAGGGCGGCGCCCGAGCCGGTGCCGCCCCACCAGCGGGAGCGGCCGAGCATGACCAGGTGGCCGACGACGATGCCGGCCAGCACGGCCAGGGACCAGCCCACGGTGCCGGACGGGAAGAGGGCGTGTCCGTCGCTGAAGGCCCGGTAGAAACCGGCACCCAGGACGAACGCGGCGGTCGCGACGATCGCCGCGGGCAACGCGGGCCAGGACAGATGCCGTTCGCCGTCCGGGTCGGCCGGGCCGTGGCGGTGTCCGGAGAGGGGGACGGCGGCCGGCGGCACCCGGGCGCCCGTCACGGGATGCGGGACGCCACCATCGCGTTGCCCGAGCCACCGGCTCACGTGCCACGCGTCCGCCATGCGACGCAGGCTCAGCCGTGAGCCCGCGGCGGCGCTCTCGGTCGGTTCCATTCCCGTCCCTCTCACAGCCGGCGGTGCCCACGCCACGCGGCCCCCGCCTCGACCACCTTCAACGGCTCCGCGTGGGAGACCCCTCCCCTGTCGCTCGGGGCAGGGGGGTGCCCCGACCGCAGCTCGGCACGGCGGGCGCACCCCTCAACAGTAGGCCGCTGAAGGCTTCCAGGGGCACTGGTCGTCGACGGTTGCCCGAATGCCACCCGGCCACCCGTATGCATCTGATATGCGCCGATCGGGGGGCCTTCAACCGCTATTCCTCAGCCGAAAGCGCGACATCCGCCGCGGCTTCGGGCCCTTGTTCGAGCAGAACGGCGAAACCGTCCTCGTTCAGAACCGGTACTTTCAGTTGCATCGCCTTGTCGTACTTCGAACCGGGATTGTCACCGACCACGACGAACGACGTCTTCTTGGACACCGATCCGGTCACCTTGGCGCCGCGGCTCTGCAGGGCGTCCTTGGCGCCGTCCCGGGTGAAGTTCTCCAGGGTGCCGGTGACGACGACGTTGAGCCCTTCGAGCGGGCGCGGTCCCTCGTCCTCCCCCGTCGAGCGGTCCTCCAGGAGGACGCCGGCCGCCTTCCACTTGCGCACGATCTCGCGGTGCCAGTCCACGGCGAACCACTCCTTGACGGCGGTGGCGATGGTGCCGCCCACGCCGTCCGTGCTCGCCAACTCCTCCTCGGTGGCCTGCTCGATGCGGTCGATCGAGCGGAACTCCCGGGCGAGGGCCTGCGCGGCGACCGGTCCGACGTACCGGATGGAGAGGCCGTTGATGAAGCGGGCCAGCGGGCGGGTCTTGGCCTCCTCGATGTGCTGGAGCAGCGCGAGGGTGTTCTTCTTCGGCTCGCCCTCCTTGTTGGCGAAGACCGTGGCGATCTTCTCCTCGCCGGTCCTGGGGTCGCGCTTGGGCAGCCCGCTGTCGGGGTCGAGGACGTACGCCTTGATGGGCAGCAGCTTCTCGACGGTGAGGTCGAAGAGGTCGCCCTCGTCCACCAGCGGCGGCTCGGACGGCTCCAGCGGCCCGGTCAGCGCGGCCGCCACGACGCCCCCGAAGTGCTCGATGTCCAGGCACTCCCGGCCCGCGAGGTAGGCGACACGCTCGCGCAACTGGGCTGGGCAGGCACGAGCGTTGGGGCAGCGGAGGTCGATGTCGCCCTCCTTCATCGCCTTGAGCGGCGTCCCGCACTCGGGGCACTCGGACGGCATCACGAACTCCCGCTCGCTGCCGTCCCTGAGGTCGGCGACCGGCCCGAGGATCTCCGGGATCACGTCACCGGCCTTGCGCAGCACCACGGTGTCGCCGATGAGCACGCCCTTGGCCTTGACGACCTCCTGGTTGTGCAGCGTGGCGAACTCGACCTCGCTGCCGGCCACCGTCACCGGCTCCACCTGCGCGTACGGCGTGACGCGGCCGGTGCGGCCGACACCGACCTTGATGTCGACGAGCTTGGTGTTGACCTCCTCCGGCGCGTACTTGTAGGCGATGGCCCAGCGGGGCGCGCGGGCCGTGGAGCCGAGCCGGCCCTGGAGGCGGATCTCGTCGAGCTTGACGACGACGCCGTCGATCTCGTGCGCGACGGAGTGCCGGTTCTCGCCGTAGTGGGCGATGAAGTCGCGGACGCCGTCCAGGTCGTCGACCACCCGGTTGTGCGGGGAGGTGGGCAGGCCCCAGGTCTTCAGCAGGTCGTACGCCTGGGAGAGGCGGGTCATGCCCGAGTACCCCTCCAGGATGCCGATGCCGTGGACCACCATGTGCAGCGGGCGGGAGGCGGTGACGCGGGGGTCCTTCTGACGCAGCGAACCGGCCGCGGCGTTGCGCGCGTTGGCGAAGGGCTTGTCCCCCGCCTCGTTCAACCGGGTGTTGAGTTCCTGGAACTTCTCCATCGGGAAGTAGACCTCGCCCCGGATCTCCACCAGGTCGGGGACCTCGTCGCCCGCGAGGCGCTCGGGGATCTCGGCGATGGTGCGGACGTTGGGCGTGATGTCCTCGCCGGTGCGGCCGTCGCCGCGGGTGGCGGCGCGCACGAGGCGGCCGCGCTCGTAGGTGAGGTTGACGGCGAGTCCGTCGACCTTCAGCTCGCACAGGAAGTGGTACTCCTGCTCGCCCAGCTCCCGGGCGATGCGCTCGAACCAGGCGGCCAGCTCGTCGCCGTTGAAGGTGTTGTCCAGGGAGAGCATCCGCGTGGGGTGCTGCACGGCCGTGAACTCGGTCGCGTAGGCACCGGCGACCTTCTGGGTCGGGGACTCGGGGGTGCGCAGCTCGGGGTGCCGCTCCTCCAACTCCTCCAGGGTGCGCAGCAGCCGGTCGAACTCCGCGTCGCTGACGACGGGCGCGTCGTTCACGTAGTACCGGAAGCGGTGCTCCTCGATCTGCTCGGCGAGCTGCGCGTGCCGCTCCCGCGCCTCGGCGGGCACGCTCGTCGTCTCCGCCTGCTTGTCGCCCTGCTTGTCGCCGGCCACCGTATGTCCTCCCGTTACTCTGGGTTGTCCGCGAGAGATCTTGCCGCCCGGACGCAGTGGGCGAGCGCGCGCCGGGCGTAGTCCGGGGAGGCACCCGCGAGTCCGCACGCGGGAGTGACGGTGACCGCCTCCGCGAGCAGCTCCGGACGCAGCCCCAGCCTGCGCCACAGCGTTCTGACACCCATGACGCTACCGGCAGGGTCTGACAATGCGGCATCCGTGCCCGGTACGACACCGGTGAAGAGCCGGGTGCCGCCCTCGACGGCCTCGCCGATCGCGTCGTCGTCACGCTCGGTGAGGAGCGAGAAGTCGAAGGAGACACCCGCGACGCCCGCCCGCCGCAGCAGGGCGAACGGCACGTCGGGCGCGCAGGAGTGGACCACGACGGGGCCGCCGTCGTGCACCCCGGCGACCTCGCGCAGCGTCGCCTCGACGACCTGGCGGTCGACGGCGCGGTGGGTGCGGTAGCCGCTGGCGGTGCGGACCCGACCGCGCAGGACGGCGGTGAGGGACGGCTCGTCGAGCTGGAGGACGGGGCGGGAGCCGGGCACGCGGCGCCGGATCTCGGCGAGGTGCAGGCGCAGGCCCTCGGCGAGCGAGGCGGCGAGGTCGCGGCAGGCGCCGGGGTCGGAGAGGACCGCCTCGCCGCTCCGCAGTTCCAGGGCGGCGGCGAGGGTCCAGGGGCCGACCGCCTGGACCTTGAGCGGCCCCTCGTAGCCCTGGGTGAACTCCTCCAGGGCGTCCAGATCCTCCCCGAGCCAGGCCCGGGCCCGCTTGGTGTCCCGGCCCGGCCGGTCGCCGAGCCGCCAGCCGCTGGGCTCCACGCGCGCGTACAGCTCGACGAGCATCCCGGCGGTGCGGCCGATCATGTCGGCGCCGGGGCCGCGGGCGGGCAGTTCGGGGAGGAAGGGGAAGTCCTCGAAGCTGCCGGTGGCGGTTTTGGCGGCCTCGCGGGCGTCCTGGCCCGGGAGGCTGCCGATGCCGGTGGCGGGGGCGAAGATGTCGTTCACGGGGCAAGCGTACGCAGGGGCGCGGGGCTGGATTCCGCCCCCGCCGCCTCCGCCACGCCCGCCGCCCCCGACGAGCGGGCGCTCACCTTCCGGGGCGCACCGTCAGGTCGTTGACCTCCGCGTCCCTCGGGAGGTCGAGGGCCATCAGGATGGTCGTGGCGACCGACTCGGGATCGATCCACCGCGCGGGGTCGTACTCCTTGCCCTCCTGCTGGTGGACCTTGGCCTGCATGGGGCTGGTGGTGCGGCCGGGATAGACCGAGGTGACGCGGACGCCGTTGCCGTGCTCCTCCTGGCGCAGGGCGTCGGCGAGGGCCTTCAGGCCGTGCTTGGAGGCGCCGTAGGCGGCCCAGCCGGCGTGGGCGTTCAGCCCCGAGCCGGAGTTGACGAAGATCACCTGGCCCTGGGCGACGCGGAGCTGGGGCAGGAAGAGGCGGGTCAGCTCGGCCGGGGCGACCAGGTTGACGTTCAGCTGGTTGAGCCAGGTCTTGGGCGTGAGGTCGCCCACCGGGCCGAGGTCGACGACCCCGGCGATGTGCAGTAGCGAGTCCACCCGGTCGGGCAGCGTCTGGTGGGACAGGGCCCAGGAGAGCTTGCCCGGCTCGGAGAGGTCGCCGACCAGCGTCTTCGCGCCGGGGAGCGCGGCGGCCAGTTCCTTCGCCCGGCCCGCGTCGCGCACGTGCAGCACGATCTCGTCGCCGCGTGCGTGCAGGCGGCGGGCGACGGCCGCGCCGATGCCGGAGCCCGCTCCGGTGATCACATGTGTAGCCATGCCCGCCATGCTCGCACCACCGGTGCCCTAGGCGATGCCCTGGCTCTCCTCCAGGTAGGCGAGCGCGCCGACCGGCTCCTCGGCGAAGAACACCAGCTCGGTGAGGGGGCGGGGCAGGAAGCCCTCGTCCTCCATGCGGCGGAACTGCTCCTTGAGGCCGTCGTAGAAGCCCGCGGTGTTGAGCAGGACGACCGGCTTGTCGGTGTGCCCGTGCTTCTTCAGCTCCAGGATCTCGGTGGCCTCGTCGAGGGTGCCGGTGCCGCCCACCATGATGACCACGGCGTCGGCCTTCTCCAGCAGCAGCCGCTTGCGCTCGGCCAGGTCGGGGGCGATCACCATCTCGTCGGCGCCCTCGCGCGCCTTGGCCGCCAGGAAGTCCACCGAGACCCCGAGCAGCCGTCCGCCGGCCTCCTGCACCCCGTCGGCGACGACCTTCATCAGGCCGACGTCGGAGCCGCCCCAGACGAGGGTGTGCCCGCCCTTGCCGAGGAGTTCGGCGAACTCCCTGGCGGGGCCCGTGTAGCGCTCGTCGAGGTCGGCGGCGGAGAGGAAGACGCAGATGTTCATGGCTCAACGGTACGTTCCCGCGCGGGCGGGAAGAACTCGGCTTCCGGCCGTGCTCTCCTGGGAGGAGCGGGCCATCGAGCCAGGGCCACCCAGCCAAGGAGGACGACCGTGACCAAGGGACTCAAGGGACACGTCATCACCGTCGAGCCGAGCGAGCGGCACGTGCGCGTGGTGCACGGCGGGCAGGTGCTGGCGGAGAGCGACGGGGCGCTGGTACTGCACGAGACGGGCTGTCCGGACCGGTACTACATCCCGCCCCGGGACGTGCGCGTCGACCTGCTGACCCCGTCCGGCACGCACACCCACTGCCCCTTCAAGGGCGACGCGTCCTACTGGTCGCTGCCGGACGCGGCCGACCTGGTCTGGGCGTACCCGGACCCGAAGCCGGAGGTCGCGCAGATCAAGGACCACCTCTGTTTCTACGAAGTCGAGGTGTCCTGAGCGCTGAATCCCGTGCCGTAGGGCAGTCTGCACAGGCATGGAGAAGACGACTGTTTCGCGTGACGGCACCCGCATCGCCTACGAACGCTCCGGGCGGGGACCGGCGGTCGTCCTCGTCGGCGGCGCGATGTCGACGGGTGCCACGACGGCGCCCCTGGCCGCCGAACTGTCGGACCGCTTCGACGTCACCGTGTACGACCGCCGGGGGCGCGGCGAGAGCGGCGACACGGCGCCCTACGCGGTGGAACGCGAGATCGAGGACCTGGCGGCGCTGATCGAGGCGGCGGGCGGCGAGGCGTCGCTGTACGGCATGTCGTCGGGCGGCGCGCTGGTGCTCCGGGCGGCGGCGAGCGGCCTGCCGGTGCGCCGGGTCGCCGTGTACGAGGTGCCGTACGCCATGGACGACGCCGCCGCGCGGGCCGCGGCCGAGTACACCGAGCGGCTCACCGAGGCGCTGGGGCAGGGCCGTCGCGGGGACGCGGTGGAGCTGTTCCTGCGCCACACGGGGCTGGGCGAGGAGATGATCCGCGGTGCCCGGCAGGCGCCCATGTGGGCCGGGATGGAGTCGCTGGCACCGAGTCTGGCGTACGACGACGCCGTGCTGGGCGACAGCCGGGTGCCCCGCACCGAGATCGCCGCGATCACCGTGCCGCTGCTGGTCCTCGCGGGCGGCGCGAGCGACGCGTGGTGGCACGAGGCGGCCCGCGCGATCGCGGAGGCGGCCCCGGAGGGCACCTACGGCACCGTGGACCGGCAGACCCACAGGGTGGAGCCGGGCGTACTGGCGCCGGTGCTGGCGGAGTTCCTCGCCGGGTGAGGCGGGCGGAGGCCGGGTCGGTCGCCGACGCCGTCGCCGCGCCCGCCCCGGCGTCCGCTCAGGCCGCGCCGGCCGTCGCGCGCGTGGTGGACGCGATCGTCGCCGAGCCCACCACGCGCGTGCCGTCGTACAGCACGATCGCCTGGCCGGGGGCGACGCCGCGGACGGGCTCGGTGAAGGCCACCTCCAGGGTGCCGTCGACCAGTTCGGCCCGTACCTCGCTCTCGCCGCCGTGGGCGCGCAGCTGTGCCGTGTAGGTGCCGGGGCCGGTGGGGGCGGCGCCGCACCAGCGGGGCTTGATCGCGCGGAGGGCGTCGACGTCGAGGGCCTCGGCCGGGCCGACCGTCACGGTGTTGTCCACCGGGGAGATGTCCAGGACGTAGCGCGGCTTGCCGTCGGGGGCCGGGGTGCCGATCCTCAGGCCCTTGCGCTGGCCGATGGTGTAGCCGTACGCACCCTCGTGGGTGCCGAGCCGGTTGCCCGCCTCGTCGACGATGTCGCCCTCCGCCCTGCCCAGGCGGTTGGCGAGGAAGCCCTGGGTGTCGCCGTCGGCGATGAAGCAGATGTCGTGCGAGTCGGGCTTCTTGGCGACCGCGAGGCCCCTGCGCTCGGCCTCCGCGCGGATCTCGTCCTTGGTGGTGACGGTGTCGCCGAGCGGGAACATCGCGTGGGCGAGCTGCCGGTCGTCGAGCACCCCGAGGACGTAGCTCTGGTCCTTGGCCATGTCGGAGGCGCGGTGCAGCTCGCGGACGCCGTCCTCGCGCAGGATCACCTTCGCGTAGTGGCCGGTGCAGACGGCGTCGAAGCCGAGCGCGAGGGCCTTGTCGAGGAGGGCCGCGAACTTGATCTTCTCGTTGCAGCGCAGGCACGGGTTGGGGGTGCGGCCGGCCTCGTACTCGGCGACGAAGTCCTCGACCACGTCCTCCCGGAAGCGGTCGGCGAGGTCCCACACGTAGAACGGGATGCCGATGACGTCCGCGGCCCGGCGGGCGTCCCGGGAGTCCTCGATGGTGCAACAGCCCCGGGCGCCCGTGCGGAAGGACTGCGGGTTCGCGGAGAGCGCCAGGTGGACGCCGGTCACGTCGTGCCCCGCCTCGGCCGCGCGGGCGGCGGCGACGGCGGAGTCGACTCCGCCCGACATGGCGGCGAGGACGCGGAGGGGACGGGTGCGCTGCGGGGTCTCAGTCATAACCCCTCCAGGGTACGGGGAGGCGGGAACCGGAGCGCGCGAGTATGCGTTGAAGATCGTATGGGGGCGAAGCAGGGATCCGCGAGCGGGTCCACGAGCGGTGGGTCCGCGGACGGCGACCGGCACATCGGCCGCCGCGCGCTGATCGTCGGCGGTGCCGCGGCGGCCGTGGGCACCGGCGTGCTGGCCCGTGACGAGCTGTCCCGGCTGTGGTGGCGGATCCCGGGCGTCGAGCGGCCCCGCGAGGAGGGCGCGGTCGACTACGCGGGCGCGCGCTGGGTCGCGGCGTCGGAGGCGAACTGGCGGCGGGCGGACCGGCCGGACGACTTCGGCATCGACATGGTGATCGTCCATGTCACGCAGGGCAGCTTCGACAGCGCGGTGCGCGCCTTCCAGGACCCGGGGCACCAGGCGGCCGCGCACTACATCGTCGGGCAGGACGGTCGCGTCACCCAGATGATCCGCGAGCTGGACGTGGCGTACCACGCGGGCAACCGCGAGTACAACGAACGCAGTGTCGGTATCGAGCACGAGGGTTTCGTGGACCGCCCGCAGGACTTCACCGACGCGATGTACGCCGCCTCCGCGCGGCTGACGGCGGGGATCTGCGCGCGGTACGACATACCCGTGGACCGCAAGCACATCCTCGGCCACGTGGAGGTGCCGGGCACCGACCACACCGACCCGGGGCCGCACTGGGACTGGGACCGGTACCTGAAGCTGGTGCGCCGGGCGGCCACGAGCGGCCCGTCGAAGCCGCCGACCAAGGCCTGAGCCCCGGCGACAAACCTGACGACAGCCCGACGACCGCTCTTACGAGCGCTCTTACGACAGCCGTCGGTTACGACAGCCCCGCCGCCCTGGCGCGTTCCACCGCGGGCCCGATCGCCTTGGCGAGCGCCTCCACGTCGGCCCCGGTGGAGGTGTGGCCCAGGGAGAAGCGCAGGGTGCCGCGGGCCAGGTCGGGGTCGGTGCCGGCGGCCAGTAGGACGTGGCTGGGCTGGGCGACGCCGGCGGTGCAGGCCGAGCCGGTGGAGCACTCGATGCCCTGGGCGTCGAGCAGGAGGAGGAGCGAGTCGCCCTCGCAGCCCGGGAAGGTGAAGTGGGCGTTGGCCGGCAGGCGGCCCCCGGGCGACGGGTCGCCGCCGAGGATCGCGTCGGGGACGGCCGTACGGACGGCGTCGACCAGGTCGTCGCGCAGGGCGCCGATCTCGCGGGCGAACCACTCGCGCTGCTCGGCGGCGAGGCGGCCGGCGACCGCGAAGGAGGCGACGGCGGGCACGTCCAGGGTGCCGGAGCGCACGTGGCGTTCCTGTCCGCCGCCGTGCAGCACGGGGACCGGGGTGTACTCCCGGCCGAGCAGCAGCGCGCCGATGCCGTAGGGCCCGCCGATCTTGTGGCCGGAAACGGTCATGGCGGCGAGCCCGGAGGCGGCGAAGTCGACCGGGAGCTGACCGAAGGCCTGGACCGCGTCGGCGTGCAGCGGCACGTCGAACTCGGCGGCCACGTCGGCGAGTTCCCGCACCGGCATGACCGTGCCGATCTCGTTGTTGGCCCACATGACGGTGGCGAGGGCGACGTCGCCGGGGTCGCGGGCGATGGCCTCGCGCAGCGTCTCGGGGTGGACCCGGCCGTGGGTGTCGACCGGCAGGTACTCGACGGTGGCGCCCTCGTGCTCGCCGAGCCAGTGGACGGCGTCGAGGACCGCGTGGTGCTCGACGGGACTGGCGAGGACCCTGGTGCGGGCCGGGTCGGCGTCGCGGCGGGCCCAGTACAGACCCTTGACGGCGAGATTGTCGGCCTCGGTGCCGCCGGAGGTGAGGACCACCTCGCTGGGGCGGGCGCCCAGCGCCTCGGCGAGCATCTCGCGGGCCTCCTCGACGGTGCGCCGCGCCCGGCGGCCGGACGCGTGGAGGGAGGAGGCGTTGCCGGTGACGCCCAGGTGCGCGGTGAGTGCCTCGACTGCCTCGGGAAGCATCGGGGTCGTCGCGGCGTGGTCGAGGTAAGCCATGGTGCGGCCGATTCTACGGGGCGGTTCCGCCCCGTCTCGGACCAAGGCCGGACTCGTCCCGCGCCGGCCAGGACGCGACGGTGCGGTGGCTCACAGGCTCCACGACATCGTGTGGTCGGCGGACATGAACGTCACCAGGACCAGCAGGTCGGCGACGCCGAGGCCGAGGCCGAGGAGGGCCCGGCCGCGGCGGGCGGTGCCGCGCCACAGGGCGACGCCCGCCAGGGCGATGGCGATCGGGCCGAGGAAGACGTTGAGGACGAGCAGGCCGAGCAGACCGAGGACGAACGAGGCGACGGCCATGCCGTCGGTGTCCCGGAGGCCGGTGCGACGGGGGGCGCGGTCGGTGCCGGTGGAGCGGTCGGCCGGTGCGGTGAGCTGCATGGTGTTCTTCTCCCTGCCGTGCGTCGGTGGACCGTGCGCTGGTGGGCGCGGGTCAGTGGGCGGAGGTGCCGCGTCGGCGGCCGTGCCGCTCGCGGACCGCGAAGACGGCGAGCCAGACGGCGATGACCAGACCGGCCGCGGCGGAGAAGGTCAGCGGTGCGTGGGCGACGGCGCCCAGGACCACACCGAAGAGCAGAAGTGCGACGACGAGGAACAGCATGGAACGGATCCCCCAACCTTGCGTGGACGCTTCGGTGAACGATTGTGGTTACAGTTGTTCACTGACTTTTCAGTCTAGCGCGCCGCACGGCTTTTCAATTCCGGAGAACAGTTGTTAACTGCATGGCATGAGTCACACCTCCGGCGTCCGGCAGGCGCAGAAGCGGAAGACCCGGCAGGCGCTCCTCGACGCGGCGCTCGGCCTGCTGGAGGAGCAGAGCCTGAGCAGCCTGGGGCTGCGTGAGGTCACCCGCGCCGTGGGCGTCGCCCCGACCGCCTTCTACCGGCACTTCCACTCCACGGCGGATCTCGGCGTGGCGCTGGTCGAGGAGGCGCTGGGCAGCCTGCACCCGATGATCCGCACCACGCTCTCACCGGCCGAGGACGACGACGAGCGCATCGCCCGCGCCGTCGAGCTGATCGCCGGTCACGTAGCCGCGCACCCTGCCCACGTCCGCTTCATCGCGCGGGAACGGCACGGCGGGGTGCAGCCGGTGCGCCGGGCCATACGGGAGCAGTTGGCGCGGTTCGCCGAGGAGGTGCGGGCCGAGCTGGCCACGGACGCGTCGGCGGCGGGCTGGAGCGAGGCGGACCTGCGGATGCTCGCGGGGCTCTACGTCGACCAGATGCTGATCACGGCGTCCCTGTTCCTGGAGACGCTGGACGCCCCGGAAGAGGAGCGCCGCCGGGCCGTCGAGACGGCACGGCGGCAACTGCGGCTGATCAGCGTCGGCCGCAGGCACTGGCTGGACTGAGGAAGGCCCGCGTCAGCCGAGGCGGACCCGGGCCAGCTGGCGGGACTGGGCGACCAGGCGGTCGGCGCTGTCCCAGACCTCGGCGTCCTCCTC
Organism: Streptomyces violaceorubidus; assembly: GCF_000717995.1. GTDB lineage: Bacteria > Actinomycetota > Actinomycetes > Streptomycetales > Streptomycetaceae > Streptomyces > Streptomyces violaceorubidus. The sequence goes on along the minus strand of NZ_JODM01000025.1, from coordinate 31,055 downwards.
CAGGAAGCCGCCGGCCAGGTTGCGGGTGGTGATGGAGACCCGCAGCGGCCCCGGTGCCGGGCGGCACCGCACGTGCACGGTCAGCTCGACCGTCGGCACCCAGCCCTTGAGCCCCAGCTCGAAGGCGGTCGGGGGCAGCGCGTCCACCGCGAGGAGCAGGGAGAGCGGGTCGGCGTCGCGGCCGTCGGCGAGGCCGAACCAGGCCCGCATCTCGCCCCGGCCCGAGGGCTGCCCCAGCGCCCAGCCCAGGGTGGCGGGGTCGAGCTTGAGCATCAGCCGGTCGGCGATGGCCGAGCTGCCTTCGACCGGGGCGGGGCCGTCCTCCGGGCCGAAGCACTGGTCCATCGGCGGGATCGCGGGCGGCTCGGCCGAGGTGCGGACGTCGTCGGGGAGCGTGTCGAGGTCGCCGTAGGAGGCGAGGACCCGGATGCGCTCGACCTCGTTGCCCTCGTCGTCGTACTGGAGGAGGGATGCCTGGCCGGTGGAGAGGGTGCGTCCCGTGCGGACGGTCTCGGTGCGCACGACCGCCGGGCCCGGCCGGGATGCGGTGAGGTAGTGGGCCGAGACGGTGAACGGGTCGGGGTGCGGGAGCGCGTCGCCGAGGGCGCGGCCCAGGACGGCCAGCAGATAGCCGCCGTTGACGGCGTTGATGATCGTCCAGCCGGCCGACAGGTCGAGGTCGTAGACGCCGGGGGCGCGCGGGGTGACGGCGGTGTCGCGGTCGAACTCGCTGTCGCCGATGGTGGCCCGGGTGGCCGCTGCGGAGGCTGCTTCTGGCATGACTGCACGGTACAACAGAAAACTACTAAGCGGTAGCTTTTCCGGATGCCGCTTCGGCCTGGTCAGTCCCCCTCCACCACTGTCGACCGGCGGTTCCAGGCCCGCGGCGCCCGCCAGTGGAAGCGCAGCGCGAGCAGCCGCAGGACGAAGGCGGTGACGACCGCGAGTCCGCTGGTGAGCGGGGTGAGCGCCTCGTAGCGGATGCACAGCGCGACCATCGCGGAGCCGACGATCGCCGGGACGGCGTACAGGTCGCGGTCCCAGCGCAGCAGCGAGGGCACCTCGTTGGCGAGCACGTCGCGCAGCACGCCGCCGCCCACAGCCGTGGTCAGGCCCAGGCAGGCGGAGGCGGTCAGGCCGAGACCGTAGTCGTACGCCTTGGTGGTGCCGGCGACACAGAAGAGGCCGAGCCCGGCCGCGTCGAAGATGTTCACGCCGGTCTGGAGGCGCTCCACATGCGGGTGGAGGAAGAAGACCAGCGCCGTCGCCAGCAACGGCGTCAGGAAGTACCCGAGGTCGGTGAAGGCGGCGGGCGGCACCGCGCCGATCACCAGGTCCCGGAACAGCCCGCCGCCGAGCGCGGTGACCTCGGCGAGGACGGCGATGCCGAAGACGTCGAAGTTCTTGCGTACGGCCAGCAGCGCGCCGGAGATGGCGAAGACGAAGATGCCGACCAGGTCGAGCGTGTGCTGGACGGTGGGGCTGAAGAGTTGCTCGTACACCCTTCCATTCTTACCGAACAGTGAGCCCCTGCCTTACAAACGAAGGCAGGGGCTCACTGTTGGGCGAGGTGGGCGAGGTCACTTCTCCTTGGTGGGAGGTTCCTCGTCACGGCTCCCGGCGCCCTCGGACGCCTCGGCCTCGGTCTCCGACGACTCCGCCCCGGCCGCGTCGGTCTCGGTCGCCTCGGCCTCAGTCGCCTCGGTCTCCGACGCCTCGGTCTCCGTGCCCTCGGACGTCTCGAACGTCTCGGACGTCTCGGACGTCTCGACCTCCGCGGCCACCGCCGCCGAGGTCGCCGCCGACTCGGCCAGCGCCTGCTCCGACACCAGCTCCGCCGCCTCCTTGGCGGCGGTGAGCAGGACGACGTCCTGCGGGGCCTGGTCCTCGAAGTTCTCCGGGTGGTGGCAGGCCACCTGCTGGCCCGGCCGCAGCTCCTTGAGCGGCGGCTCGGTGGTGGTGCAGATCTGCGTCGCCTTCCAGCACCGGGTGTGGAAGCGGCAGCCGCTCGGCGGGGCGATCGGCGAGGGCACGTCGCCCTTGAGCAGGATGCGCTCGCTCTTGGCCGCCTTGCGGGCCGGGTCCGGGATCGGGACGGCCGACATCAGCGCCTTGGTGTACGGGTGCATCGGCGACTTGTAGAGCAGGTCGCGGTCGGCCAGCTCCATGATCTTGCCGAGGTACATCACCGCGATGCGGTCCGAGACGTGCCGGACCACGGACAGGTCGTGCGCGATGATCACGTACGTCAGGCCCAGCTCGGTCTGGAGGTCGTCGAGCAGGTTGACGACCTGCGCCTGGATCGACACGTCCAGCGCGGAGACCGGCTCGTCGGCCACGACCAGCTTCGGGTTGAGCGCGAGCGCGCGGGCGATGCCGATGCGCTGGCGCTGGCCGCCGGAGAACTCGTGCGGGTAGCGGTTGTAGTGCTCGGGGTTGAGACCGACCACCGACAGCAGCCGCTGCACCTCCTTCTTGACCCCGCCCTCGGGCTGGACGCCCTGGAGCTTGAAGGGGGCGCTGACGATCGTGCCGATGGTGTGGCGCGGGTTCAGCGAGGAGTACGGGTCCTGGAAGATCATCTGCACGTCGCGGCGCAGCGGACGCATGCCGCCGACCCCGAGGTGGGTGATGTCCTTGCCCTCGAACTCGACCTTGCCCGCGGTCGGTTCGAGCAGCCGGGTGATCAGCCGGCCCATCGTCGACTTGCCGCAGCCGGACTCGCCCACGACGCCCAGCGTCTCGCCGGCCTTGACCTCGAAGTCGATGCCGTCGACGGCGCGGACCGCGCCGACCTGGCGCTGCAGCAGGCCCTTCTTGATCGGGAAGTGCTTCTGCAGCCCGGTCACCTTCAGCAGGGTCTCGCCGGGGGCGGCGTCCTTGGTGAGGGTGGTACCGCTGGTCTGTGCGGGAATGGTCACCGCTTTGTCCTCTGCCTGGTCGCTCACAGCTTCGGCGCAATCTCTTCGGTCCAGATACGCTCCCGCTGCTCCTGCGACATGTGGCAGGCGGCCCAGTGCTTGCTGCCGACCTCGGTCAGGTCGGGGCGGACCGTGCGGGTGACGTCGTCCTTGGGCACGTCGGCGTACGGGCAGCGCGGGTTGAAGGCGCAGCCGGACGGGAGGTTGATGAGGGAGGGCGGCGAACCCTTGACCGGGATGAGGCGTTCCTGCTGCTCGCGGTCGAGCCGCGGCATCGAGCCGAGCAGGCCCCAGGTGTAGGGGTGGCGGGGCTCGTAGAACACCTTCTCCGCCGGACCGCGCTCGACGCACCGGCCGCCGTACATCACCAGGAGGTCGTCGGCCAGCTCGGCGACGACGCCCAGGTCGTGGGTGATGATGATGACCGCGGAGCCGAACTCCTTCTGCAGGTCCCGGATGAGGTCGAGGATCTGCGCCTGGACGGTGACGTCCAGGGCGGTGGTCGGCTCGTCCGCGATCAGCAGCTCGGGGTTGTTGACCAGCGACATCGCGATCATCGCGCGCTGGCGCATACCGCCGGAGAACTCGTGCGGGTAGTTGTCCACCCGCTTGTCGGGCTGCGGGATGCCGACGCGGTCGAGCATCTCCACCGCGCGGCGCTTGGCGGTCTTCTTGTCCACCGGGTGGTGGATGCGGTACGCCTCCACGATCTGCTGGCCGATCGTGTAGTACGGGTGCAGCGCGGACAGCGGGTCCTGGAAGATCATCGCCATCTCCCGGCCGCGCAGCTTGCGCACGTGGTCGGGGTCGGCGGACAGCAGCTCGGTGCCGTCCAGCCAGATCTCGCCGGAGATCTGCGCCTTGCGCTTGCCGTACTGGCCGGCGGTGTGCAGGCCCATGATGCCGAGCGAGGTCACCGACTTGCCGGAGCCGGACTCGCCCACGATGCCGAGGGTCTTGCCCTTCTCCAGCTGGAAGGAGAGCCCGTCGACGGACTTGACCAGGCCGTCGTCGGTCGGGAAGTGCACCTTGAGGTCGCGTACTTCCAGGAAGGCGGTCGGCGCGGACGAGGTGCCGGTGGGCTCGCCCACCGCTGCCCCGCTCTTGCTCAGTTCGGTCATGCGAGCCTCACTCGGGGGTCGATCACGGCGTACAGGACGTCCACCACGAGGTTGGCGATGAGCACCGCGAGAGAAGTGATCAGGGTGACGCCCAGGATGACGGGCAGGTCCTGGTTCTTGATCGCGTTGAGCACGGCCTGGCCGAGGCCGGGGAGGCTGAACGTGGTCTCCGTCAGGATCGCGCCGCCGATGAGGGCGCCGAGGTCCATGCCGAGCATGGTGAGGATGGGCGTCATCGTCGAGCGCATGGCGTGCTTGCGGATGACGACACCTTCCCTGAGTCCCTTGGCGCGGGCGGTGCGGATGTAGTCCTCGCCGAGGATCTCCATCATGGTCGCACGGGTGATCCGGGCGTACATCGCCGCGTACAGGAAGGCCAGGGTGATCCAGGGCAGGATCATGCCGCCGAGCCAGCCGGTGAAGCTGTCCGAGAGCGGCACGTACTGGGCGTCGAGCCAGCCCAGCCCGTAGGAGAAGGCCGCGAGGCTCAGCAGGCCGGTGAAGTAGATGGGCAGCGAGACACCGGCCAGGGCGACGATCATCGCGCCGCGGTCCCACAGGGTGCCCCGCTTGAGGGCGGAGAGCACACCGGCGGCCAGGCCGAAGATCAGCCACAGCACGGCGGCACCGAGCGCGAGACCCAGGGTCACCGGGAAGCGGTCGGTGAGCACCGGCCAGATGGCCTGCTCACTGCGGAAGGAGTAGCCGAAGCAGGGGGCGGCGCACTCGGTGACGTCGCCGCCGCCCGAGTAGGTGCGGCCCACGAAGATGCCGCGGAAGAACTCCCAGACCTGGGCGTATATCGGGTCGCCCAGACCCAGCTTCTCCCCCACGGCCTTGATCGAGGCGGGGTCGGCCTGCTTGCCCACGAAGCTCGCGGCGATGTCGACGCCTGCCCACTTGGGGATCAGGAAGAAGATGCTGAAGACCACCATGACGATGACCACGAGCATCACAGCGGCGGCGAACAACCGCCTCAAGAGGTAAGCGAGCACAGCTAACGGCCCGCTGCGGACCGCGGGCCACCGGAGGTTGTCCGATGGCCCGCGGTCACGCCGCGCCGGCCTTCACCTGCCTTTCGTGCCGTTCGGCGGGTGTACCGGTTACTTCGTGGACTTCAGACCGAGGTTGACGAAGTCGTACATGCCGCTGTAGCCGTCGCTCGTGTAGACGTTCGCGAGGCGGCTGGAGCGGAAGTTCAGGAACTTCTCGAAGACGAAGGGCAGGTAGTAGCCGCCCTCCGACACCTTGTGGTTGATCTCGGTCGCGATCTTGGCCTTGTCGGCGTCGTCGAGGGTCTTCGCGTACTCGTCGAAGAGGCCGTCGATCGACTTGTCCTTGATGAGCGCGTAGTTGTTGTTGCCGCTCTCCAGGATGAACCGGCTGTCCCACAGCGGCTGGCCGTAGCCCTGCACCGACGGGAAGTCGGGGCCCCAGCCCATGATGATGATGCCGTAGTTCTTCTTCTTCACGTTCGCGGGGCTGCCGATGATGCCGGCGGTCTGCGAGCCGTCGTACTGGTCGATGTCGACGGTGATGCCGACCTTCTTCAGCGACGCCTGGAGCGACTCGGCGGTGGCCACCTCGACCGGCTTGTTGTTGCGGACCGCGATGGTGGTCTTGAAGCCCTCGGGCTTGCCGCAGGCCTTCAGCTCTTCCTTGGCCTTGGCGACGTTGCCGGTCTTGTTCTCGCCGGCGATGCCGTACGGGTCGTACTTCTGGCCCTCGGCGCCCGGGACACCCGGGGGCAGCATGTTGGTGCCGATGTCGCCGCCGGCGACCGGGCCGCCGCGCGCGGTCTGCAGCGAGACGTGGTCGGCGCCGTAGATCACGGCCTTGCGGCAGTGCTCGTTGTCGAACGGCTTCACGCTCTGCGGGAAGACGGCGTAACGGACGTAGCCGGAGACCGGGTTGTCCAGGTTGCCCTTGTGCTCCTTGAGGGCGGTGGAGCGGCCCTGCGGGGAGAGGCTGGTCTGGGCGAGGTCCAGGTCGTAGTCGCCGGCGATCAGACGGGAGTCCAGGTCGTTGGCGTTGGAGAAGAACTTGATGGAGATCTTGTCCGGGTACGCCTTGCGGACCGGGTCGGAGTCCTGCTTCCACTCGGTGTTGCGGACCAGGACGAGGTCCTTGCCCGGGCTGTACGACTGGAACTTGTACGGGCCCGAGGAGAACGGGTGCAGACCGTACTTGGACTTGGTGTCCTTGTCCTGGCGGACCGGGGAGGCCGAGGTGAGCGCGAGCATCTCCTCGAAGTCCGAGTTGGCCTTCGGCAGCTTGAAGACGATGGTCTTGTCGTCCGGCGTCTCGATCGCCTTCAGACCCAGCTTGTCCGCGGACTTGTCCTTGTACGGACCCTGGTACGTGGCCTCGGGGTCGAGCACCTCCTTGAGGTACGTCGGACCGCCGGAGAGCACGTCCTGCGCCCACACGCGCTCGATGCCGTACTTGACGTCCTTGGAGGTGATCGGCTTGCCGTCCTCCCAGGTGATGCCGTCACGCAGGGTGTACGTGTAGGTCTTGCCGTCGTCCGAGACCTTGGCGGTGGCGGTGGCCAGGTCCGGCACCACACCGGCGCCGGCCTTGCCCGGCTCCGTGGCGTTGGTGACGAGCTGACGGGAGTAGTAGCGCGAGAAGTTCCACATGAAGCCGTAGTAGCCGCGGGTGGTGTCCCACGAGTCGGCGTCCTGCGCGCTGGCGAACTTCAGCTCGCCGCCCTTCTTGGCCTGGTCCGCCTGGGCGACCTTGTTGTTGGCGGCGTCGAAGCCGGCAGCGCCGTTCTTCGAGCCCCCGTTGCCGCCGTCGCTGTCGCCGCCGCACGCCGCCGTGGTCAGCAGCGCGGCCACCACCGCGGCAGCGGCCAGAACCTGCTTGCGCCGCCCTGAGGTGCGTTGGGTAGTCACGATCTCGGATCCTCCGGATTAGATGAGAGACCCCGTGCAGGTGCCACGGGTCGCTTTGCGGTACGGCAGTTCAGCGGGAGCCCTTCGGGTCCAGCGCGTCACGCACGCCGTCGCCGAAGAGGTTGAAGGCGAGCACGGTGATGAAGATCGCTACACCCGGGATCACCATGTACATGGGGTCCGAGTCGTAGTAGTCGATCGCGCTCGAGAGCATCTGCCCCCACGAGGCCGTGGGGGGCTTGACGCCCACACCCAGGAAGCTGAGTGCCGCCTCGGTGAGGATGTTGGTGGGGATCATCATCGTCGTGTAGACGATGATCGGCGCGACCAGGTTGGGCAGCAGTTCCTTGAAGAGGATGTAGAACCGCCCGGCACCCAGGGAGCGGGCGGCCTCGACGTACTCCCGTTCGCGCATCGACAGGGTCTGGCCGCGGACCACGCGGCCGATGTACGGCCAGCCGAAGAAGCCGATGACCAGGATCATCACGAACAGGCGGACACCGGTGCCGGTGAGGCCCAGCATGTTGTTCGGCATGACCGAGACCAGGGCGATGATGAACAGCAGCTGCGGGAAGGCGAGCAGACCGTCCATGACCCGGCTGATGAGGGAGTCGACCCAGCCGCCGAAGAAGCCGGCCAGGACACCGAGGACGGTGCCGATGACCACGGCGACGATCGCGGACAGGAAGCCGACGAGCAGCGAGATCCGGGCGCCGTAGAGGATGCGGGCGAAGATGTCGCGGCCGTTGACGGGCTCGACGCCGAGCCAGTGCTCGCCGCTGATGCCGCCCAGGGAACCGGTGGGGGTGCCGAACAGCGGGTCGATCAGGTCCTCGTGGTGCGCCTCGGGGTCCTGCCCGACGAGGTGGGCGATCACGGGGGCCAGCAGCGCGATCACGATGAGGAGGAGCACCACCGTGCCGCCCGCGAGGGCCAGCTTGTCCCGTTTCAGCCGCTCCCAGGCGATGCGCCCAAGGGAACGCCCCTGTACCGCCTTGGCCTCGGCGCCGGCAACCGCCGCTTCCTCGGCCGCACTCGGGGCCGCTTCCGCGGTCGGCTCGTGCAATGGTGCCGTCATCTGGCAGGGACCCCTCTCAACCGGCGGTAGCCGGCCCGCACTTGCCGCGGTAGCGGCGTGATCAGTCCGTCGTACACAGGAGCGAGCTTCCACCCCTTACTTGCGGGAGTCTTCAACGCTTTGGCGATCTGTAGCCAGAGCTGACGGGGAATGGATGCGCAACCGTGATGCTGTTTGAGGTGTTCCGTTATCCGGACAGTGGGTAACGGGGGCCGGACGCGGACCAGTTGGGACATCGGGGACATGCGGGGGCTTTACGTCCCCATCTACGCGCGAAGACCGCCTCTTCCGGCGGCGCCCGCGGGCTCCGCGGGTCCCGCGACCCTCAGTACCGGTTACCGGCCGGAGGGTATCCGTACCCACCCGCCGGCGCCTGGGCGGGGGCCGCCGCGTGCGCCTCGCGGTCGTAGAACGGACGCGCGTTGGCCCGCAGCCACAGGGCGACCGGATCATGGACGTCGCTCATCGCCACCGTCGACACCGGCAGTCCGTCCGGCACCGCGCCGACCGACTGCTGCATCATCGCGCGCACCGCGTCGACGGCCGGCGGGGAGGTGTCGTACACGTCCAGGCCGATGGCGAGGTACGGCGCGCCCAGCGCCGGCTGCACCCAGGCGCGGCGCAGCGCGCGGACGGCCGGGGTGCGGTGGGCGTTCTGCGCGAGCAGGGCGTAGAACTGCGGGATCTCGATGGCCGGTTCGGACAGCCGCAGGGGCCCGGCGGGCTGGCGGTCCAGGCCGGAGGCGAGGCGGCGCAGGTCGAGCCAGGGGATGCCGACGCCGCCGCCGGGGGCGTGCGGGTTGAGCCACAGGCCGTAGTGGTCCGGGTAGAGGGCGCGGGCGACCTCCAGGCCGTCGACCACTTCGTACGACCGGTTCCAGCCACTGGCGGAGAGCTCCTGGGCGGAGGTCACGCAGGGGGCGTAGCCGTAGCCGCCGACCTCCATGTTCCCGTACTGGGCGTCCGGGGAGCCGGCCTGGCCGTGCCACAGCAGCATCCAGATCTGGCCGGAGGTGGGGGCGGCGAGGGCGCGCAGCAGGGCCTCGTAGGCGTCGTAGCGCCCGGGCGTCACCTGGCGCAGCATGTGCTCGACCTGCCCGGTCGTGGTGCCGCTGGCGCTCACGCGTATCGCCCCTTCGAGAAGTTCCCCCGGATATGAAACCAGCTTAAGGCTCCGCCGGGTGCGGGGTGCCTGGGAGCTCGGGGTGTGCTGCCGTCCCGCGGGGGCGGATACGTCGTGGCTGGTCGCGCCCACGCGGCGAGCCGCACAGGTCACGGCCCCGCGCCCTGAAGGGGCGCTCTCCCCGCCGACGGTTACAAGTCGCCGTTGTAGAAGGGGCGGACGTTCTCCCGCATCCAGTCGCAGACCGGGTCCTGGGCGGCCTCCAGGAGGATCAGGTTGACCTGCCACTTCAGGGGGGACGTGGCGAGGGCGCGGCCGAGGGCGTCCAGGGGGAGGGCGCGGGCGTCGCCCTCCCAGTGGGTCAGTTCCACGCCGACGAACAGGACCGGGTCGGCGGTCTCGACGGCGGCGAGGCAGCGGCGCGCGCTGCGGACGACGCCGGTGCCGGCGAACTCGGCGGAGGCCGCGGCCAGGAAGTCCACCGGGTCGTCCTGCCAGTCCGGCTCGAAGAGGCGGACCCGGCCGCCGGACGCGGGCCCGTCCAGCGGGGTGCGCCCGGCCCGGCACAGCTCGGCCACCGCGGGCGGCGGCAGCGGGATGCCGACCACGCCCTCCGGGTTCACCGCGATGCCGATCTGCGGGGGCAGGCCGCGGGCGAACTCCGCGGCGGGGGCGATGGTGTACGCCATGTGCGCCCCGGCGACCTGGCGGAACTGCTCCTCGGAGCTGAACACCGGCACGTAGGCCTGTCCGTCGATCTCCAGCGAGGGCAGGTCGAGGGGGCCGCTGCGCGGGCCGCCGCCGTTGGGCAGCGGCACCCAGACGAAGCTGCGGCCGAGGACCTCCACGATCCGGCCGCCGGCCGACGGGATGCCGAGGGAGGCGGACAGCACCTCCTCCAGCTCGTTGCCTGGCCATCCGCCGTGCGGGTGGGGGTGCGCCTGTGCCGGGAAGTCCATCTGCCTACCTACCGCCTGCCTGGTACCGCCGTTCGTGGCTGAAAGGCTAACCCGTTCGGCCCCCTGGCCCTACCGTGCGTCACCCCGTGAAGGCGATCCGCCGCAGGGTGTCGGCCGCCGCCCGGTCGAGGACGACCGCCGAGGCGCAGCCGGCGGGCAGGGTGCCGTCGGTCACCGCGCGCAGCAGGCGGGAGTTGGCCGTGCGGTGCCGCAGGAACGCGTACCGCGAGACGCCCCGGCCGCGCTCGCGCTGGCCGGCCAGGGCCTCGTCGGGGGCGACGTCGAGGAGCAGCAGGTGCAGGGCGCCGTCCCGGCGGCGGGACTCGCGGGCCAGCCAGCCGCGCACCCAGGCCTGGGTGCCGCAGTCGTGCACGACGACGCCCTCGCCGGAGCGCACCGCCCGGCGCAGCCCCGCGTAGTGGGCGAGGCGGACCAGGGGGCGGTAGAGCGCGTACGGCAGTAAGCGCGGCATGCGGCGGTCCCAGCGGTCGCGGGTGTCCTGGGAGTCGACGCGACGGCCGCGCACGGTGCGCCGCATCAGGGTGGACTTGCCGCTGCCGGGCAGGCCGGTGATCACCACTAGGTCCCGGGGTCCGAAGAGCAGGGCGTGCGGGCTGCGGCCGTCACGGTCCCTGAGGTCGCGGACGACGGGTGCGGTCAGTGGGGCGCATGCCTCGGGGGCCGGGGCGGCGGGCTGCTTGGGCAGCGCGAGTCCCGAGGTCGTGGCGTAGGCCGTGGTCCTGTTCACCGTGATCGTCCTCCCCTGGGGCGGTACACGAGTACCTCCCCGTCGAGTGTAAAGAGAAGGTAATGCGCGGGTCTCGCGTTTTCGTTCGCTTACTGCCACAAGCCGGTTACAGATCACGGTCTGCCACGGATGAGCCGGGCGTGCAATGATGGCGGCGCCAACTGCATACCGGCCGTTTGAATCCGCGCGGGAGAGTCCCCGGCCGCGCCGGGGCGCCGAAGGAGCAAGTCCCTCCCTTGAATCTCTCAGGCACCGTTACCGCGCGGGCGAGGCACATCTGAAAAGCGGACCGCCCCCGACGGCGGTCCCACCCAAGGTGCAAGCCCTGATCGCCGTACTGCGGTGGCCGTGGTGAACCTCTCAGGTTCCGATGACAGATGGGGAGGACCGACCTCGCCACGTCCTGTCCTGGGAGACGACCGACCGATGAGCAGTAACGAACCGCGCCGTACCGCGCTCGATGCCACGCATCGCGCGCTGGGCGCGACGATGACCGACTTCGCCGGCTGGGACATGCCGCTGCGCTACGGCTCCGAGCGCGAGGAGCACGTCGCGGTGCGCACCCGCGCCGGTCTCTTCGACCTCTCGCACATGGGCGAGATCACCGTCACCGGGCCGCAGGCGGCCGCGCTGCTGGACTTCGCGCTGGTCGGCAACATCGGCGGCGTGAAGCCGGGCCGGGCCCGCTACACCATGATCTGCCGCGAGGACGGCGGCATCCTGGACGACCTGATCGTCTACCGGCTCGCTGACACGGACGCCGGCTCCGCTCACTACATGGTCGTCGCCAACGCCTCCAACGCCCAGGTCGTGCTGGACGCGCTGACCGCGCGGGCGGCCGGTTTCGACGCCGAGGTGCGCGACGACCGCGACGCCTACGCGCTGCTCGCCGTGCAGGGCCCGCAGTCCCCCGGGATCCTGAAGGGCCTCACCGACGCCGACCTGGACGGCCTGAAGTACTACGCCGGTCTGCCCGGCACGGTCGCGGGTGTCCCGGCGCTGATCGCGCGCACCGGCTACACCGGCGAGGACGGCTTCGAGCTGTTCGTGAAGCCCGAGCACGCCGTCGAGCTGTGGCAGGCGCTGACCCGGGCGGGCGAGGGCGTCGGGCTGGTCCCGTGCGGCCTGTCCTGCCGGGACACGCTCCGCCTGGAGGCGGGGATGCCGCTGTACGGCAACGAGCTGTCGACCGCGCTGACGCCGTTCGACGCCGGTCTCGGCCGGGTGGTGAAGTTCGAGAAGGAGGGCGACTTCGTCGGGCGCGCCGCGCTGGCCGAGGCCGCCGAGCGCGCCGCTTCCGAGCCGCCCAGGGTCCTGGTCGGCCTGGTCGCCGAGGGCCGCCGGGTCCCGCGCGCCGGGTACCCGGTCGTCGCCGGCGGCGAAGTGATCGGCGAGGTCACCTCCGGCGCCCCGTCCCCGACGCTGGGCAAGCCGATCGCCATGGCGTACGTCGACCCGGCGCACGCGGCCGAGGGCACGGAGGGCGTCGGCGTGGACATCCGGGGCAGCCACGAGCCGTACCAGGTCGTGGCGCTGCCGTTCTACCGGCGTCAGAAGTAGACACTGGGCGGCGGCCCTCCCCGGCAGCTCCCATGCGCCACACCGGGCGCACCCTGCCCCACCACCCCCTTCACCAGCCACTTCCTCGCGTACAGGAGAATTCAGGCCATGAGCAACCCCCAGCAGCTGCGCTACAGCAAGGAGCACGAGTGGCTGTCGGGCGCCGAGGACGGCGTCTCGACGGTCGGCATCACGGAGCACGCGGCCAACGCGCTCGGTGACGTCGTCTTCGTCCAGCTCCCCGAGGTCGGCGACGCGGTGACCGCGGGCGAGACCTGCGGCGAACTGGAGTCGACCAAGTCCGTCTCCGACCTGTACTCCCCCGTCTCCGGCGAGATCACCGAGGTCAACGAGGACGTCGTCAACGACCCGTCGCTGGTGAACAGCGCCCCCTTCGAGGGCGGCTGGCTGTTCAAGGTGCGGATCACGGACGAGCCGGCCGACCTGCTCTCCGCCGACGAGTACACCGCCTTCGCCGGCGCCTGAGGAGTCACGACCGCATGTCGCTTCTGAACACACCCCTGCACGAGCTGGACCCGGACGTCGCCGCCGCCGTCGACGCCGAGCTGGACCGCCAGCAGTCCACCCTCGAGATGATCGCCTCGGAGAACTTCGCTCCGGTCGCGGTCATGGAGGCCCAGGGCTCGGTCCTCACCAACAAGTACGCCGAGGGCTACCCCGGCCGCCGCTACTACGGCGGCTGCGAGCACGTCGACGTGGTCGAGCAGATCGCCGTCGACCGGGTCAAGGCGCTCTTCGGCGCCGAGCACGCCAACGTGCAGCCGCACTCGGGCGCCCAGGCCAACGCGGCCGCGATGTTCGCGCTGCTCAAGCCGGGCGACACGATCATGGGTCTGAACCTCGCCCACGGCGGGCACCTGACCCACGGCATGAAGATCAACTTCTCCGGCAAGCTCTACAACGTCGTCCCCTACCACGTCGGCGACGACGGCCAGGTCGACATGGCCGAGGTGGAGCGCCTCGCCAAGGAGAACAGGCCGAAGCTGATCGTGGCCGGCTGGTCGGCGTACCCGCGTCAACTGGACTTCGCCGCCTTCCGCAAGGTCGCGGACGAGGTCGGCGCGTACCTGATGGTCGACATGGCGCACTTCGCCGGCCTGGTCGCGGCGGGCCTGCACCCGAACCCGGTCCCGCACGCGCACGTGGTGACGACCACCACCCACAAGACCCTGGGCGGCCCGCGCGGCGGTGTGATCCTCTCCACGGCCGAGCTGGCCAAGAAGATCAACTCCGCCGTCTTCCCCGGTCAGCAGGGTGGCCCGCTGGAGCACGTGGTGGCCGCCAAGGCCGTCGCCTTCAAGGTCGCCGCGAGCGAGGACTTCAAGGAGCGCCAGGGCCGTACGCTGGAGGGTGCCCGCATCCTGGCCGAACGCCTGGTGCGGGACGACGCCAAGGCGGCGGGCGTCTCCGTCCTGACCGGCGGCACGGACGTCCACCTGGTCCTGGTGGACCTGCGCGACTCCGAGCTGGACGGGCAGCAGGCCGAGGACCGTCTCCACGAGGTCGGCATCACGGTCAACCGCAACGCCGTCCCGAACGACCCGCGTCCGCCGATGGTGACCTCCGGTCTGCGCATCGGTACGCCGGCCCTGGCCACCCGCGGCTTCACCGCCGAGGACTTCGCCGAGGTCGCGGACGTGATCGCCGAGGCGCTGAAGCCGTCCTACGACGCCCAGGCCCTCAAGGCCCGGGTGAAGGCCCTGGCCGACAAGCACCCGCTGTACCCGGGTCTGAACAAGTAGACACCGCGCACCCGGACGGGGTGCCGCCCGCCACAAGCGGTCCGGCACCCCGTCCGGATCACCCCCCTCTGCACCACCCCCGTTCTGAGGAGTCCCCGTGGCCATCTCGGTCTTCGACCTGTTCTCGATCGGCATCGGCCCGTCGAGCTCGCACACGGTCGGCCCGATGCGCGCGGCCCGTATGTTCGCCCGCCGCCTGCGGGGCGAGGAGTCGCTGGACTCCGTCGCCTCGGTCCGAGCCGAGCTGTACGGCTCGCTCGGCGCCACCGGCCACGGCCACGGCACCCCCAAGGCGGTGCTGCTCGGCCTGGAGGGCGACTCACCGCGCACGGTGGACGTGGAGACGGCCGACGACCGCGTCGAGAAGATCAGGGCCTCGGGCACCCTCCGCCTCCTCGGCGAGCACGAGATCGCCTTCTCCTACGACGACGACATGGTCCTGCACCGCCGCAAGGCCCTCCCCTACCACGCCAACGGCATGACGCTGCGGGCGTACGACGCGCGGGGCGCCGAGGTGCTGACCAAGACCTACTACTCGGTCGGCGGCGGCTTCGTCGTCGACGAGGACGCGGTGGGCGCGGACCGCATCGTGCTCGACGACACGGTGCTGAAGTACCCCTTCCGCACCGGTGACGAGCTGCTGCGCCTGGCCCGGGAGACGGGCCTGTCCATCTCCGCGCTGATGCTGGAGAACGAGCGGGCCTGGCGCGACGACGACGAGATCCGCGAGGGGCTGCTGGAGATCTGGCGGGTCATGCGGGCCTGCGTGGACCGCGGCATGTCCCGCGAGGGCATCCTGCCGGGCGGCCTGAAGGTCCGCCGCCGCGCCGCGAACACCGCGCGCAAGCTGCGCTCCGAGGGCGACCCGCAGGCCCTGGCGATGGAGTGGATCACTCTCTACGCGATGGCCGTGAACGAGGAGAACGCGGCCGGCGGCCGGGTCGTCACCGCCCCGACCAACGGCGCGGCCGGCATCATCCCGGCGGTCCTGCACTACTACATGAACTTCGTGCCCGGTGCCGACGAGGAGGGCGTGGTCCGCTTCCTCCTCGCCGCGGGCGCCATCGGCATGCTCTTCAAGGAGAACGCCTCCATCTCCGGCGCCGAGGTCGGCTGCCAGGGCGAGGTCGGCTCGGCCTGCTCGATGGCGGCCGGCGCCCTCGCCGAGGTGCTGGGCGGCACCCCGGAGCAGGTGGAGAACGCCGCCGAGATCGGCATGGAGCACAACCTCGGCCTCACCTGCGACCCGGTCGGCGGCCTGGTCCAGATCCCCTGCATCGAGCGCAACGGCATGGCCGCGGTCAAGGCGGTCACGGCGGCCCGGATGGCGATGCGCGGCGACGGCTCCCACAAGGTCTCCCTCGACAAGGTCATCAAGACCATGAAGGAAACCGGCGCCGACATGTCGGTCAAGTACAAGGAGACGGCGCGGGGCGGGCTCGCGGTGAACATCATCGAGTGCTGAGCGGGCGCTCCGGCCGACTGTCCGGGGAAGGAGGCGGGTGTCTCACATCGTGACATCCGTTTTCCGAGAACCAAGACGACTGAGATCGTTGCAGGGCCCATGTTTCGCGCGTGAAAGACCGAGCCATGCCCGCACCGGCCTCCGGCCCAGCACCCCAGACACCCGTCAATCCCCGAGCGCGGGTCATCGTCGCCAGCCTCATGGGCACGACGATCGAGTTCTACGACTTCTACATCTACGCGACCGCCGCCGTCCTCGTCTTCCCGAAGCTCTTCTTCCCGAGCAGCGAACCCACCACGGCACTGCTGTCGTCGTTCGCGGTCTTCGGCGCCGCGATGGTCGCCCGGCCGATCGGCGCCGTCTTCTTCGGGCACCTCGGTGACCGGCTCGGCCGCAAGAAGACGCTGGTCGTCTCGCTGCTCACCATGGGCGTCGCCACCTTCCTCATCGGCGCCCTGCCGACCTACGCACAGGCCGGCTGGGTCGCCACCGCGCTGCTCGTGCTGATGCGGCTCGCGCAGGGCTTCGCGCTCGGCGGCGAGTGGAGCGGGGCCGCACTGGTCGCGACCGAGAACGCGCCCCGCGGCAAGCGCGCCCTGTACGGGACCTTCCCGCAGCTGGGCGCGCCGCTCGGCTTCATCATCGGCAACGGCCTGTTCCTGATCATCGGGGCGCTGCTGCCCTCCTCCGCCGGCGCCGACCCCACCCAGCCGTCCGAGGCCTTCGCGAGCTGGGGCTGGCGCATCCCGTTCCTCTTCTCCGCCGTGATGGTCGCGATCGGCCTGTGGGTGCGCTCGCGGCTCGTGGAGTCGACGGTGTTCGCCAGGACCCGGCAGGCGGGCAAGGTGCGGAAGCTGCCGCTGGCCACGGTGGTCCAGGGCCATTGGAAGCAGCTGGTCCTCGGCACCTTCTTCATGCTGGCGACGTACGTGCTCTTCTACCTGATGACCACGTTCTCGCTCAGCTACGGCCGTGCCGCCAAGGACGCCGACGTGCCGGGGCTCGGGTACGGCTACACCACGTTCGTCCTGATGATGATCTTCGGGGTGCTGTTCTTCGCCGTGTTCACCCTGGTCTCCGGCCCGCTCGCCGACACGTACGGGCGCCGCACCACCCTGGTCTGGATCACCGCGGCGATCGTGGTCTTCGGTCTGCTCTGGGTCCCGCTGATCGACCTGGGCACGCTCGGCGTGGTGCTGTGGCTGGTGCTCGGCTTCACCCTGATGGGCATGACCTTCGGACCGATGGGCGCGCTGCTGCCGGAGCTGTTCCCGACCAGCGTGCGCTACACCGGTTCCGGCATCTCGTACAACGTCAGCTCGATCCTCGGCGCGGCCGTCGCCCCGTTCATAGCGGTGGCGCTGTGGGAGGCCGGTGACGGATCGCCGTGGCTGGTCGGCGTCTACCTCTCCGCGATGGCCGTGCTGACGCTGGTCGCCCTGCTGCTCGGCAAGGAGACCAAGGACGTCTCCCTGGACGAGGGCGAGCCCGACTCCGCCGAGGAGAGCCCCCGGGCGGCCGCGGCCGTCTCCTGAGCCCGCCGGTCCGCCCGCCCGCCACCGCCCCGCCGTACGCCGGGCGCCTCCGGGCCCGGCGTACGTACGGTCACCGGTGGGTTCAGATGCCGCAGTTCGGGGCCGACCAGTACGGCGACGGGTCGAGGGCCACGTGGGTGTGGTCGTTGTGGTCGGGGTAGCCCGGGCCGAGGATCTCCGAGAAGCCGTGGGTCCTGGCCTGCTGGGCGAGCCGGCAGAAGCTGGGCGAGCCCGTGAGGTCGGCGGCGTCGCCGTAGAGGTGGCGGCTGGTGGACGAGCCGCCCACCGCGCTGTTGCAGGCCCGGGAGCGGAAGCCGCTGGAGATCGTGAGCGGCACGTCGCCGAGGGCGTGCCGCATCGCCTCCAGCTTCCACATCGTCTTCAGCGCGTTCGCCTTGGCCGTGGCGGCGGAGACCGCGCCGCCCGACCAGTCGGAGTTGCACTTGTTCAGCTCCGCGTAGGTGAAGTGGACGGGCGTGCAGTCCGCGTCCTGGAGCGCGTAGATCTTGCTGAAGGTCGCGGAGCCCGCGACACCGTCCGCGGCCAGTCCGTAGGCGGCCTGGAACTTCTTGACGGCGGCGGCGGTCCGGGCCCCGTACTGGCCGTCGTAGGAGAGCCGTTCGCCGGAGGTGACCCAGCCGGCGACGCGGATCTGGAGCTGCGTCACGTCGCTGCCGGAGGAGCCCTGGGAGAGGGTGCGGTTCCAGGTGTAGCAGGAGTCGGCGTGCGCGGCGCCGGCGGTGGCGCCGACTCCGACCACCGCTCCAGCCATGAGCATGACAAATGAGAGAAGGAGACGTGACACGCGTCTGAACATCCCGGCCTCCCGACCGTCGAGTCGTCCGTGAACCGGAGCCCAGCGTGGTCCACCGCGCTACGCGCGTCAATGGCGCCCGGGGGAAGCGAAGTCGACGTTTCCGCTTCCGGTGGGGATCGGCCGTGCCATGGTGGGGAATAACCAACTCCCGTCCCCCCACAGCCCTTCAGGGAGGCCCCATGCTGCGCGGCATCGACGTCAGCGCCTACCAGTCCTCCAGCTACGACACCGACGGCCTCTCCTTCGTCTTCGTGAAGGCGACCGAGGGCCGCACCTACGTCAACCCCAAGCTCGCGGCGCAGACGAAGCGGGCGCGCGACGCCGGGCTGGTCGTCGGCTTCTACCACTTCCTGTGGCCGGGCAACCTGACCGCCCAGGCCGAGTACTTCGTCTCCAAGGCCCCGGACCGCAAGGGGGACATCCTCGCCGTCGACTGGGAGACGACAGGAGAGGGCACCCATGCAAGCAACGCCGAGAAGGACAGCTTCATTCGCAAACTGAAGGCGTTGCGGCCGGACAACCGGGTCATCCTCTATACGAACAGAAACTACTGGCTCACCGTGGACACCACCTCCTATGCGGGCGATGGCCTGTGGATTGCCGACTACGTCTCGGCGGGCAAGCCGCGCATCCAGGCGAAGTGGCGCTTCCACCAGTACACGGACGACCCGGTCGACACCAACGTGGCGGACTTCGCGAGCAGGGCCGCGCTCAAGGAGTGGGCCCGGAGCGCCTGAGAGCGGGGTCAGCCCCGGAAGGCCGCGGGCCGCTCCGGGGACGCCTCCGCCAGCGCCTTGGTGACGCCGTCGACGCCCTCACGCAGGCCGTAGACCGGGGTGTCCAGCTGCTGGCGCCAGGAGTCGTCGATGCCGCCGGCGTCGACGGTGTCGAAGCCCAGCTCGTCGATCAGGGCACGGACCTTCGCCTTGGCCGCCGGGTCGTCGCCGGCCACCGGGAGGGCCATGCGGTCGGGCGCGCCCGCCGGACGGGGGCGGTCGAGGATGTCCTGGGCGTAGGTGCCGTTGAAGGCCTTGACCACCGGGTGGCCGAGGTGGCCCTCGGTCCAGCGGCTCTCGGTGAGACCCTCGTCCTCGATGCCCGCGATCCTGCCGTCCCGCTGCTGCGGGTAGTAGTTCCCGGTGTCGATGACCGCGACGCCGTCCGCCGCCCCGTCCAGCACGCCGGACGGCAGGTCCGGGACGCGCTTCAGCGGGACCGTGACGACGACGATCTCGGCGCCGCGCGCCGCCTCCTCCACCGGTACCGGGGTGGCGCCGGTCTCCTCGGCCAGCTCGGTGAGCGTGTGGGGTCCGCGCGAGTTGGCGACGAAGACGTCGTGCCCGAGGGCGGTGAGCCGCCGGGTGAGGTTGCCGCCGATGTTGCCCGCGCCGATGATGCCGATCTTCATGATGCCGACTCGCCTGGCCTTTCGGAGGTCGTGTCCTGCGGAGCCTGCCGGCTCGCGCCCATGACCTGCGTCAACCCTGGGCCGGGGTGCGCTATTCCGCGCGAAGGCGCCCGTCCGGGTGACCGGCGGGCGCCCTTTTCGTCGCGGTGTCGCTACTTGTTCAGGTGGGCCCAGAACTCGTTGAACGACAGCTGCTTGTCGCCGTTGAGGTCGCGGCCGGCGATGATCGCCTCGGCCACCGACTCGGTGACGTTCCAGTCGCCGCCCTGGGCGAGCGCGGTCTTGAACTCGGCCGCGGTGATGAGGCCGTCACCGTCCGTGTCGATCCGCTCGAACTGCTTGCGTGCTTCCTCGATGTCGGCCACCGGTCCGCCCCTCGTTCCATGCATGGGTCCATCTGACGCAGGTCAGATTAACCGGCCGTACGAGCGCCCAGTGCGGCGACCACCCACCTGAACTGCTCCTCGTGGGCGGAGGGCGGCTCCACACCGTTCACGATCGCCGACAGTTCCCAGTAGCGGGCGAGCCGGACGTTGGTCACCGCGGTGAGGCGTTCGAGCACGACGGCGGGGTCGGCGTCGCCGATCAGCGCGCGCAGGACGCCGACGGCCCGCGGCGAGTCCGGTGCGACGCCCTCGCGCAGCGCGTCGCCCGCGAGCCGCACCAGACGGCTCACGAACCAGAGCGAGGAGCCCGCGGGGACGTCCGGCCCCCGGTCCGCGGCGTTGAACTCGATCATCCGGCGCATCGTCCTGCGGAACTCCGGGTCCTGGATCAGCTCGGCCAGTTCCACCCAGGCGTCCACCTGTTCGGAGGTGGGGTCGTCGGGCAGGTCGGCCGCGGCGAAGCGCAGGCGGGCCCGGATGTCGGGGTCGGCGGTGTCGATCCCCGCGAAGACGTCCGCCATGAAGTCCTCGATGATGCGGCGCCGTTCGGCGGTGGACAGTCGCGCCAGCTTGTTCATGAGCGTCATCTCCTCGGCGGTCGAGCCGCGTCGCGCCACGGTGGACAGCACCGCTCGGGTCACCCTCAGCGAACCGATCTGCGCGTCCAGCGCGCTCACGTGCGCCGCCGCGACCTGCGCCACCGTGGTCTCACCGGCCAGGACACGGCGTACGGCGTCCAGGCCGAGGCCCAGTTCGCGCAGGGTGCGGATCAGTTCCAGGCGGGCGACGGACTCGGCGTCATAGAGCCGGTAGCCGCCCGCGGAGCGGGTGACCGGGGGCAGGGCGCCCTCGTCGGACCAGTAGCGGATGGTGCGGACCGTCAGTCCGGTGGTCCGCGCCAGTGCGCCGATGGTCATGAGGCCGGTGCCGTCGTCGGTCATGTCTGGGAGTCTGTGCCTTCCAGTGGGTGGAGACTCAAGGAGCGGGACGTGGCGGGGAGCCTGCGGGACATTCTGGACGCGGCGGCGCGGGGCGTGTTCCCAGCGGCGGACGGCGGGACGAGCGTCGTGCCGCAGCACGGCGGGCGGGACGCGGGCGTCGTCGCCTTCACGGCGCACTCGGTCGTCTTCACCGACGAGGACGAGGGGTGGGTGCGCGAGACGCTGGCCTCGCTGGGCTGCGATCCCCTGGCCGCGACGATGAACGCCCGTTTCCTGGCCGCCTTTGCGGAGCGCACGGGGCGGACGACGGACACGATCGACGTGCTGCTGGCCGGTGTGCCGCTTCCCGGGCGCCCGGAGGTCGCGCTGACGGAGATCGCCGATCCGGGGCATCCGCGCGTGGTCGCGGCCCGGCGGCGGCGCGACGGGGTGCGGGTGTGGGCGGCGGACGGCGGGGTGCTGGTGCTGGGCCGGGGGGTGGCCGGACGGCTCGAGGTGGCCGTGGAGGTGGCACCGGGGGCCCGGCACCGGGGACTGGGGCGGCGGCTGGTGACGGCGGCGCGGCAACTGACCGGTCGCGAGCCGGTGTGGGCGCAGGTGTCGGCGGGGAACGCCCGCAGTCTGCGGGCGTTCCAGGCGGCGGGCTACCGGCCGGTGGGCTCGGAGGCGCTGTTCCCGCGCCCTTGAGTCACGGCTGCCCCGCGGGCGGGGCCGGTCAGTGCCAGGGCTGGTAGTGCGGGTTGCTCTCGCATGCGCTCATGATCTCGGTCTTGGTCTGCCGGTCGACCGGGCAGACGCCGATGATGTACTTGCGCTGGATGCCGCCGGGGAAGGCGACCTCGACCTGGTCGGCCCACTTGTGGGTGTCGCCGATGGTCTTGTTGACGTCGATGCCGCCGGGGGCGTCGATGTAGTAGTTGTAGCCGGACTTGTACCAGGTCTTGTACAGGTCGTGGTCGTAGCTCGTGGAGACGAACGGCGAGGGCTGGTTGACCAGGACGTACTTCTCGACGTCGTACTGCCCGTTCGCGACGTCCTTGGCGTGGAAGCCCTCTTCGAAGACGACCTGGGGGCCGCGGCTGTCGCTGCGGTAGAGGGTGCCGCAGGTGGTGCGCCAGACCGGCTTGGGCGTGATGCGGTCGACGTCGACGCCGCGGTCGGCGGCGGCCTTGGTCTTGTCGTCGAACTGGGGGCAGGCCGGGGCTGCCTTGGCGGGGGCGGCCGACGGGGCCGGGGCGGCACCGGGGGCGGTGGCGGCGGTGGTGGCGAGGACCGCGGAGAGCGACAGGACGGCGGCAGCGGTCCGCCGGCGCAGGCGTGTGGTGATCATGCGGATACGATCCCGGCCGCGGAGGGCTGCGTTCCGGATTCTCACCCGTAGGTGGCGTGTCCGGCGAACCGGCTTGCCTTCAGCGGCAGATGGACTCTCAGCGGTCCGTGACCCGCATCTCGAACCAGGTGGTCTTCCCGCGCGGCAGCAGGTCCACGCCCCACCGGTCGGAGAGCTTGTCGACGAGGAAGAGGCCGCGCCCGCTGGTGTCCGTCTCCTGCACCGGCATCAGACACGGCAGCCCCCGGGAGGGATCGCGGACCTCGACGCGGATCCAGCCGGGGCGGCGGCGCATGCGGAGGCCGAAGATCCGGGCGCCGGTGTGGCGTACGGCGTTGCCGACCAGCTCGGAGACGAGCAGGACGGCGTCCTCCGTGACCTTGGGGCCGAGCTGCCACTGGCGCAGGGCGACGACCTGGGCCAGTCGGCGGGCGGTGGCGGCGGACTCGGGCCGGGAGGGTAACGGAACCTCGCGCTCCGTGGGGTTGCCGAACAGTTCCAGCGCCTTGAGCGCGCGTTCGTCCTCGACCGCCGGCGACCAGCGCGCCGCGGTCGCACGCCCGGCTCCCCGCGGCAGTTCCGTACCATCCAGCCCCGCCATGCCCCCATCATGGCCGCCCTCGGCGGACTCCGGGGCCGTTCCCGGGGAATACGCCCCCGCGGGGGCCGGCCCCGGCGACGGTCGATCGGCATATGCCGCAGGCAGTTCGGGGCCGGAAACGGCCCCACTGACCTGCGTGAACGGCTCGGCCGGAGACAAGCGACGGACTCCCTCGACAAGGCGCGCTTAATGGTGCGTTAAGGCTGCCATAAACCGCCCCATCGAGGGACCCGGATCAGACACCGCGTCAATTGCAAGGCGTACGCGGTCACTTCGGGTGTGACGTGCACCCCGCAGAAGAGGCGTCAGAGGAACGTGGCCTTGCCGGGGCCCTCTTCCACGAAGCTGCGCATCCCGCGCTCGCGGTCCTCCGTGGCGAACAGACCCGCGAACCAGTTCCGCTCGACGGCGAGGCCGGTCTCGAGGTCCGTCTCCAGCCCCGTGTCGATCGCCTCCTTCGCCGCGCGCAGGGCGATGGCGGGGCCCTTCGCGAGCCGCGCGGCCCAGGCGTGCGCCTGCTCGTAGACCTCGGCGGCCGGGACCACCCGGTCCACCAGGCCGAGCGCCAGCGCCTCGTCGGCCTTCACCTGGCGGCCGGTGAAGATCAGGTCCTTGGCCTTGGAGGGGCCGATCAGCCGGGACAGCCGCTGGGTGCCGCCCGCGCCCGGGATCAGGCCGAGCAGGATCTCGGGCTGGCCCAGCCTGGCGTTCTCCCCCGCGACGCGGAAGTCGGCGCACAGGGCGAGTTCGCAGCCGCCGCCCAGGGCGTAGCCGGTCACCGCGGCGACCACCGGCTTGGGGATGCGGGCCACCGCGGTGAAGGAGTCCTGCAGGGCGCGGGACCGCGCGATCATCGCCGCGTGGTCCATCACCTGCATCTCCTTGATGTCCGCGCCCGCCGCGAACACCTTCTCGCCGCCGTGGATCACCACGGCGCGCACGTCCTCGCGCCGGGTGATCTCCTCGGCCAGCTCCTTCAACCGGTCCTGGGTGGCGACGTCCAGTGCGTTCATGGGCGGGCGGTCCAGGCGCAGCGTGCCGACGCCTTCGGCGACTTCGAGATGTACGGTCATGCCCCGCAGGTTAGCGGGCGTTCACTCGCCGTGGCAGCCGCCCCCTTACGCCTTCCACTTCTCCCAGGACATGTTCCAGCCGTTGAGGCCGTTGTCGGGGGCGATGGTGGCGTCGTCGGAGTTCTTGACCACGACCACGTCGCCGATGATCGAGTTCTCGAAGAACCAGCGGGCCGGCGCGTTCTTGTCCCAGCCGCCGCGCACGTCCCGCAGGCCGATGCAGCCGTGGCTGGCGTTGCTGTTGCCGAAGACGTCACCGCCCCACCAGTTGCCGTGGATGAAGGTGCCGGAGGTGGACAGGCGCATGGCGTGCGGGACGTCCGGGATGTCGTACTCGCCGCCGTAGCCGACCGTCTCGCCGTTCATCCGGGTCACCGCGAGCCGCTCGGTGATGACCATCTGGCCGTTCCAGGTGTCGTAGCCGGGCGCGCCCGTGGTGACGGGGATGGTCTTGATCGTCCTGCCGTCCCGAACGACCTTCATCGTGTGCTTCTTGGCGTCCACGACGGAGACCTGGCTGCGGCCGACGGTGAAGGAGAGGGTCTTGGCCTGCTTGCCGTAGACGTCCTCGCGGCCCTCGACGCCGTCGAGATTGAGGTCGACGGTGACCTTGGTGCCGGCCTTCCAGTACTTCTCGGGGCGGAAGTCGAGGCGGTCGTTGCCGAACCAGTGGCCCTCGACCTCGACGGCCGGTTCGGTCTTGATGGTGATGGCCTTCTCGACCTCCTCCGGGTGGGTGATGCCCCGGGTGAAGCGGATCGAGAACGGCATGCCGACGCCGACCTTCGAGCCGTCCTCCGGCGTGAAGGTACCGACGAAGGTGTTCTTCGGCGTCAGGGTGGTGAAGCGGGAGTCCTCGGCGGCGGTGCGGCCCTCGGAGTCCTTGGCGACCGCGCGCACGCTGTACGTGGTGGCGGCGGCCAGGTGGGTGGACGGCGTCCAGGTGGCGCCGTCCCCGGATATCTTCCCGTCGACCTTCGCGCCCTTGCCGTCCTTGACGACGACCTCGGTGAGCCTGCCCCTGGCGGCGCCGACCTTCAGGGCGCCGCTGGTGTCGACGGCCTTGGCCCCGTTGGCGGGAGCGATGGTGACGACGGCCTCGGACTGCTTGTCCTGTGCCGCGGTGGAGTCCTCGGCCTTGCCCCCCTTGCCGTCCCCGGCCCCCGAGCCGCCCCCGCCGCATGCCGTGACGGTCAGCAACAGCAGTCCGACTGCCGCCCCCGCTATCGGACGCACGTTCACCTTGTCTCCCCTCGCCGGGCCTGGTCGGGCCCGCGCCCCAGTGCGCCCGCTCGCGCACCGGCGCATCGTAACCGCAGGCCAGGGGGTTGAGGGACAGGTGAAGTGTCACCGTTCCGTACCGAGTTGGCGGGAGGGTGGCGCGAGGCGCGGACGCCCTCAGTTCACCGCGCTGCCCGCCTTCCACTCCTTCCACTTCATGTTCCAGCCACCCAGGCCGTTGTCGGGGTCCACGGTCCTGTCCTTGCTGTGGACCACCTCGACGACGTCGCCGATGAGGCTGCGGTCGAAGAACCAGCCCGCCGGGGTGTCGGAGCCGCCGCCCTTGTCGTCGCGCAGCCCGACGCAGCCGTGGCTGACGTTGGCCCGGCCGAAGGTGTCGACGGGCGCCCAGTAGTTGCCGTGCAGGAAGGTGCCCGAGCTGGTGAGGCGGATGGCGTGCGGGACGTCGGGGATGTCGTACTCGCCGCCGAAGCCGACCGTGCGGCTGTTCATGCGGGTGACCTCGAGCATCTCGCTGATCACCATCCGGCCGTTGTAGGTGGGTGTCGTCGGGGCCCCCGCGGTGATCGGCACGGTGGCCAGCAGGGTGCCGTCCCTGCGCACCTCCATGGTCCGCTCGACCGCGTCGACGCGGGAGACCTGGCTGCGGCCGACGGTGAAGGAGACCTTCTTGCGCTGGAGGCCGTAGACCCCCTTGGCGCCCTCCACGTCCCGCAGGTCCAGGTCGACGGCGACCTCGGTGCCGGGCTTCCAGTACTCCTTGGGGCGGAAGTCGAGGCGGTCCTTGCCGAACCAGTGGGGGCGGATCTCGGTGGCGGGCTTCGCGGTGACCGTGACGGCGCGTTCGACGGCGGCGCGGTCGGTGATCTCCCGGTTGAACTCCAGCGAAACGATCATTCCGGTGCCGACGACCGCGCGGTTCTCGGGGGCGACGTAGGCGATGAAGCGCTCTTCGGGGACCTTGGTGGTGAACGTGGCGTGCCGGGCCGAGCGGTGGCCGCCGCCGTCGAGCGCGACGGCGTCGACCGTGTACTTGGCGGCGAGGGCGAGCCGGTCGTCGTCGGGCCGCCAGCTGAGGCCGTCCTCGGAGATCCGGCCGGGCACCGGGGTCTGGCGCGCGTCCTGCGAGCGGACGACCTGCACCGACTCCAGGCGCCCTGCGGGCACCCGCACCGACAGCTTCTCGTCCGGCCGGACGGCCTTGCTCCCGTCGTCCGGGGCGATGCGGATGACGTCCTCGGCGGCGGGTGGTTTGCCGAACATGTCGCCGATGCCGGAGCCGATGCCGCCCCCGTCCGAGGTGCATCCGGCGGCCCCGGCCAGCAGTCCTGCCCATGTCAGTAGGGCGGCCAGAGCGGCGCCCGCGCGCCGTGCGCGCCCGTGTACGTGCCTCACATCCACCCGTAACGACCGGTGGGCCCAGGGGAAACGTGAGTGCGAGCCACCCGGTGGGCAGAACTGTGGGGAGGACGACGCGACGGGGAGCAGCGGCCGGGACGCCGCACGCCCTCCTGCCGGACGTCGTTCCACGAGCCGTGGGAGGCTGACAGGTGTCCAGCGCAGCCGAGCGGGAGGCGGTGCCCGGGGAGCGGGCCGCCGCGGACGGTCGCCCCGCCGTCGTGGTCAATGGCGCGCGGCGTGCCGCCCCGCCGCCGCCCGCCGTGCCGGCCCGGCCGGGCACGCCGGTGCCGCTGGGCGCCCGGTTCCGCACCGGCCCCGACCAGGTGGCGGGGACCAACTTCGCCCTGTGGGCCGGCGGGGCGGAGGCGGTCGAGCTGTGCCTGTTCGACGGGCCGGGCCCCGGTGCCGGGGAGAGCCGGGTGCGGCTGACCGAGCTGACCCACGGGATATGGCACGGCTTCGTGCCGGGCGTCCGCCCCGGGCAGCGCTACGGCTACCGGGTGCACGGCCGCTGGGACCCGTGGACCGGCGCCCGCTGGAATCCGGCGAAGCTGCTGCTCGACCCGTACGCCCGCGCGGTGGACGGCGACTTCGGCCTGCCGCCCGAGGTGTACGGCCACGTGCGGGACTGGCCGGAGCAGCGGGTCGCGGACACGGTGCGCGACGACCGGGACTCGGCGCCGCACGTCCCCAAGGGCGTCGTGGTCCATGACGACGACGACTGGTCGGACGACCGCAGGCCCAAGACGCCGTGGGCAGACTCGGTCATCTACGAGCTGCACGTGCGCGGTTTCACCCGGCTCCACCCCGGCATCCCGCCCGAGCTGCGCGGCACGTACGCGGGCCTGGCGCACCCGGCGGCGATCGAGCACCTGACGCGGCTGGGCGTGACGGCGGTGGAGCTGCTGCCGGTGCACCAGTTCGCGCACGAGAGCCATCTGCTGGACCGCGGCCTGAAGAACTACTGGGGCTACAACTCGGTCGGCTACTTCGCCCCGCACGCCGCCTACGCCGCCTCCGGCACCACGGGAGAGCAGGTCGGCGAGTTCAAGCGGATGGTGCGCGCGCTGCACGCGGCCGGCATCGAGGTGATCCTCGACGTGGTCTACAACCACACGGCGGAGGCGGGCGAGCTGGGCCCGACGCTCTCCCTGAAGGGCATCGACAACCGCGGCTACTACCGCCTCCAGCCCGACGCCCGCCGGTACGCCGACTACACGGGCTGCGGCAACACCCTGCACGTCGTCCAGCCGCACGTGCTGCGCCTGATCACCGACTCGCTGCGCTACTGGGTCACCGAGATGGGGGTGGACGGCTTCCGCTTCGACCTGGCCGCGGCGCTGGCCCGTTCGATGCACGACGTCGACATGCTCTCCCCCTTCCTCGCGGTGATCGCGCAGGATCCGGTGCTGCGGCGGGTGAAGCTGATCGCCGAGCCGTGGGACGTCGGCTCGGGCGGCTACCAGGTGGGGGCCTTCCCGCCGCTGTGGACGGAGTGGAACGACCGCTACCGGGGCGCGGTGCGGGACTTCTGGCGGCACGCGCTGCCGGACGTGAGGGAGATGGGGTACCGCCTGTCGGGCTCCAGCGACCTGTACGCCTGGGGCGGCCGGCGGCCGTACGCCTCGGTCAACTTCGTCACCGCGCACGACGGTTTCACCCTGCGGGACCTCGTGTCGTACGAGCGCAAGCACAACGAGGCCAACGGCGAGGGCAACCGGGACGGCACGGACGACAACCGGTCCTGGAACTGCGGCGCGGAGGGGGAGACGGACGACGCGCGGGTGCGTGCGCTGCGCCGCCGCCAGCTCCGCAACCTGCTCACCACACTGCTGCTGTCGACCGGAGTGCCGATGCTGGTCGCGGGCGACGAGATGGGCCGCACCCAGCGCGGGAGCAACAACGCCTACTGCCAGGACGACGAGACCAGCTGGGTGGACTGGAGCCTGCTCAACGACCCGGAGTGGCGCCCGCTGTTCGCGCTGGCCTCGCGCCTGATCGCGCTGCGCCACCGGCACCCGGTGCTGCGCCGCCGGGCCTTCTTCTCCGGCCGCGCGCACTCCGCGGACGGGCTGCGCGACCTGGCCTGGTTCACCGCGGGCGGCACGGAGATGACCGAGCGGGACTGGTACGCCCCCGCCGCCACCCTCGGCATGTACCTCTCCGGGCGGGACATCCCGGGCCGCGACGAGCACGGCAACCCGATCACCGACGACAGTTTCCTGGCCGTCCTGCACGCGGGCGGGGAGCCGGTCGGCTTCCTCCTGCCGGGCGCCCCGTGGGCCGAGCGGTACGAGGTGGTCGTCGACACCGGCCGGGAGGAGCAGGGCGAGGCACCGGCCACGGTGCACCCGGCGGGCGCGCCGCTCACGGTCCCGGCGCGGACGGTGCTGCTGCTGCGGGCGGTCGGCTGAAGTCGTCGGCGGGGCCGATTCCTACGCCCCGTTTCGGCTCCGTGAACTCGTCGGCGATCTTCTTGACCGGGCCTCGGCGTGCCTGGAAACGTCCCTGGTCGGCGCCTCTTCGGGCGCACCTTCGTCCTCGTCCTCCAGGGATCACGCATGCCCGAGATGTCCCGCCGCCTCTTCGGCGGCCTGGTCGGCGGCGGTGCGGTGAGCGCCGTCGCCGGTACGGCCGCCACCGCCGGCGCCGCCACCCCCGCCCGCACACCCGCCACCGCTGCCGCCACCGACGAGCGCCCCTTCGCGGCGCGCACCGGGTCCCGGCCCGGCAAGCGCCCCAACATCCTGTTCATCCTCGGCGACGACCTCGGCTGGGCCGACCTGTCCTCGTACGGCGCCCCGCACATCAGGACGCCCCACCTGGACCGGCTCGCCGCGCAGGGCGTGCGGTTCACCCAGGCGTACTCGGGGTCGGCGACCTGCTCCCCCACCCGCTTCAGCCTCTACACCGGACGGTACCCGGGCCGTACGAAGGGCGGGCTCGCGGAGCCGATCGGCGACCGCAGCCAGGGCCTGGACCCGAACCACCCGACCCTCGCGTCCCTGCTGAAGCGGGCCGGTTACGCCACCGCACTGATCGGCAAGTGGCACTGCGGCTGGCTCCCCGACCACAGCCCGACCAAGTCCGGCTGGGACGAGTTCTTCGGCAACTTCGGCGGTGCGCTGGAGTACTTCTCCAAGCTGGGCCAGCTCGGGGACTACGACCTGTACGAGGGCGACGCCACGTACGAGGACCTGCGCTACTACACCACCGTCCTGACCGAGCGGGCCGTCGAGTACGTCGGGCGCGAGCACGACCGGCCCTGGCTGCTCAACCTGAACTTCACCACCCCGCACTGGCCGTGGCTCGGCGAGGACGACGAGGAGACCGGCGCCGGGATCGCCGCCGAGGTGCGCGGTGGGAACGTGCTGGGCGCGCTGCTGCACAACGACGGCGGCTCGGTGGAGAAGTACCGGGAGATGGTGGAGAACCTGGACGCCTCGGTCGGCGAGGTGCTCGCCGCGCTGCGCCGGTCCGGCCAGGAGGAGAACACCGTCGTCGTCTTCGCCAGCGACAACGGCGGCGAGCGCTTCTCGTACCAGTGGCCGCTCAGCGGCGGCAAGTCGGAGCTGCTGGAGGGCGGCATCCGGGTGCCGACCGTGCTGCGCTGGCCGGCCCGCGTCGACGGACGGCAGGTCAGCCACGAGCCGGTCTACTCGCCGGACTGGACGGCGACCCTGCTGGAGCTGGGCGGCGCGCGCCCCGACCCGGCGTACCCCCTCGACGGGCACAGCCTCGCCGACTACCTGCTGCGGGGCCGGGAGCTGCCCGAACGCGACCTGTTCTGGCGGGTGCGGGGCAACCGCGCGCTGCGGCGGGGCGACTGGAAGTACTACCGGGACGCCCAGGGCCGCGACCACCTGTACGACCTCGCCGCCGACGCCCGCGAACAGGCGGACCTCGCGGCCGACCGGCCCGGGCTGCTCGCCGAGTTGAAGGCGGCCTGGGAGCGGACCGACCGCGAGCTGCTGCCCTATCCGGCGTCCTGAGCCCCGCGCCGGGGCGTCAGCCGAGGATGCCCCGCTCGTAGCCCGTCGCCACCGCCGCCGCGCGGTCGCTCACCCCGAGTTTGGCGTACAGGTGGGTGAGGTGGGTCTTGACGGTCGCCTCGCTGATGAACAGCTCCCGGGCGATCTCCTTGTTGGAGGTGCCGCGCGCGACCAGGGCCAGCACCTCGCGCTCGCGGGCGGAGAGGGGCTCGCCGCCGGGGGCCTTCGGGGCGCGGACGGCGGAGACCAGCCGGGAGGCGACGGCCGGGGAGAGGACCGTGTGGCCCTCGGCCGCCGCGCGGACCGCGGTGAACAGGTCCTCGCGGGGCGCGTCCTTGAGGAGGTAGCCGGTCGCGCCGGCCTCGATCGCGGGCAGGGTGTCGGAGTCGGTGTCGTACGTGGTGAGCACGAGCACGCGCGCGCGGGCGCCGCGCCGGGTCAACTCCCGGATGGCGTCCACCCCCGAACCGCCCGGCATCCGCAGGTCCATGAGGATCACGTCGGGGTCGAGCGCGGCGGCCCGTTCCAGCGCCTCGACGCCGCCCGCCGCCTCGCCGAGGACGCGGAAGCCGGGCGCGGACTCGAACATGCCGCGCAGGCCGTCGCGGACGACGGGGTGGTCGTCGACGACGAGGAGGGAGATCACCGCGTCGGCGGTCGCGGGGGCGGGGGTCGCGGGGGCGGGGATCGC
>NZ_JODM01000024.1 GCF_000717995.1 Streptomyces violaceorubidus | reverse complement strand
CCCGCCGTCGACCCACCCGCCGTCACCGGTACTCCTCCAAGTGCTCCTGAGCCTGCTTCGCCAGCGAACACCCGGCGCACGAGAGGTTCTCCCCGAGACAGTCGTGCCCTCCCGTGATCGGGTACTTGTGCGTCACGGCCGCCAGGTCCACGTAGCGCTTCAGCAGCTCCTCCGCCGCCTGCACGCGCTTCCGTAGCACCTCGGGGTCGTCGTCCTCAGGCTGGTAGCCGGGGACCAGCATCCGCTCGTACTTCGGCCGGTACGCCTCACACCCCTCGCACGTGACCGCCGTGCCCTCCGGCAGCGGGCTCTGCCGCATTGAAGCGCCACACAAGGACATGCCCGTCGCCCACGCCTCGAACATCGGCATCCACTGGTACACGGACCAGTGCGTCACGTCCTCCACACCGGGCAGCAGGAGCGGTGCTACGGGCCGCAGGTAGCGGCGGGACGGGTCCAGCTCGGTCATCGTGTGGTCCTTCCGGTCTGAGGGGTTCGGGCGTGGGCGAGGCGGGCCCGGTGGGCGACGAAGAGCAGGCTGGGCACCAGCCACAACAGCAGCACCCCGGGAATCCACTCGTGGGCGATCGTGAGGGAGGCACCGCCCGCGCATGCGGTGACGGCAGCCACCCGGCACGCGTAGGCGGTCATCAGGTCAACGGTCATCGCGAAGCCTTCCGAATGTGGTGGGGACGGGCGTGCCGACGGTGTGTGCGACCCCGACCCTGGTGACGACGGTGGACTTCCGCAGCCGCAGACAGGACCAGCAGGGCAGTCGCCACGGATATCGCGAACATCGCCCACTGCGGCAACGGCTGGTGGGCGAGGGCGTGCCACCAGGCGAGGACGCTTCCGGTTCCGATGACGCCGCCGGCGAGGATGGACAGGGTGAGCCCGAGGTGTGGACGGATACGGTGCACGAGAGGCCCCTTCCGGGCGTGATCGGTGTTGCCCGCTGGTGGCGGTGTCTAAGATGTCCGGGTTTCCGGTCCGGTTTGGGTGGCTTTCCGCGCCGCACGGCGCTCCCGCCGGTAGGCGCGCTCGCCGTCCCAGCACGCCTCACACGGCTCCTCACCACGCCGACGGTGCGCCACGAACCCCGGATGGTCACCATGACGGCGCCGCGGGTCCAGCACACCGGCCGCGACCGCCAGGAACACGGCGTGGGTGATGTTCCGCGCCCCCAGCTTCCGGGCCAGGCGGAGCGCCATCTTCGACACGCTCTTCTCCTGGTAGCCGAGGTCGCGGGCGATGAGGGCGTAGGTAGCGCCGTTTGCGGCTCGTTCGAGGACTGCCAGTTCGCTGGGGGTGAGGCCGGGCCCGCCTGTGGTGGCGGGGCCCAGTCGTGCGGGTGCTGTGGTCACTGGCCTGTCCCCTCCAGTCGGTCCCGGGCGTTGAGCCAGGCCAGCGCCTCCCGCCAATCGACGGGCATGTCCCCCGACGGCCGGGTCTCCCCCGGGTACAGCTCGGCGGGCGGCTGGCGGCGGGTGAGGGCGGCCAGGGCGGCGGCCTGGCGGTCGGCGAGGGTCACGACTGCACCCCGTCCTGCCGCGCCCCGGCGGCGGGCTGGTAGTCGTGCCGGTCCTCGTCGTCGGGGCAGTCGGCGCACTGGCCGGGGGTGACCGGGTCGTCGCCCTCCCCGTGGGCTGTCTTAGGGTGGTCGCACTCGACGCACGGGGCGGCTGCCGTCTCGGCCTGCCGCGTTCCGGCGGCGGGGCAGTCGGCGTAGTGCCCGGCCGGGCGGAAACTTTCGCCCGCGTCGCCACACGTGCAAGCGTTGGTGCCCGACTTGTCCTGCCGCGCCCCGTTGGTGGGCTGGCCGGTGTCGCACTCGGGTCCGCAGAAGGCGTGCTCACCCTCGGCGTGGGCCTCCGCGCGCTGTGCCGCCATGGCGGGCTGCTCCAGGCACTCGCAGTCCCCGACCGTCTGCCCCTCGCAGACGTGCTCGCAGAGCGGGGTGCCCGTGTCGGCGTGCAGGCGGTACTGGTCCAGCAGGCCGTCAACGGCTGCCCATGAGGACGCGTGTCCGAAGCAGGCGTCCCGTTGCGTCTTCAGCCACGCCTCGAACTCGTCGCCCCGACGCGGCCGGTGCTTGGTCTCGGCGGCTGGTGTCTCGTCGGCCATACGGCGCAGCAGGGCGGGGTCGGTCCAGCCGTCCAATGCGGCAGCGATCTTCCGAGCCGCCGCGCCCCGGGTGATCTCGTCGTCCGGGGAAGTGAGGGCGGTCTCCTCGTCAAGGGCGTCGTGCAGGCGCCGCACTCGGGCGACAGCGGCTTCGGCCTTGACGCGCCGCTCCTGCTCCTCCTTCCACACCTTCCGGTAGGTGTCCCTTTCGCGGGCCACGGCCAGGGTGTTGCGGGCATGCAGCTCGGCGTCGGCCTCGGCCTGCTCGATGCGCTCGTCGGCGGTCTGGCCGGTGGTCGTGGGCAGCACGGCGGCGATCCCGGCGAGCGCTTCCGCCCTCGCGGCAGGCACCAGCGTGTCGCCCAACGCGGTCTCCACGACGGCCAGAACGGCCTCGGCGACGGTGAGCGCGGTCTGGTCGGCGGACGGCAGCGACACGGCAGGCACGACCGCAGGCAGCATCGGCTCCCACGTCTCCCTCAGCGTCTGCCCGCACTCCTCCAGGAATCGCCGCACCGCAGGCTCGTCAGCCTCCGTGACCTCGATCTCGTGCGAGCAGTTGAGCCCCTTGCGCTGGATCACGAAGAACAGCAGCAGCGTGTGCCGGTTGCCGGAGCGCTGCCAGTCCCAGCGGAAGAGCAGGTTCAGTTCCCGGTCACCGGTGACGAACAGCGTCTCCTCAGCGAAGTGCTGCCAGGAGTCCCAGCGGGCGTGCTGGCCATTCTGGAAGTAGTTGCTCTCGGCGCAGTAGTACGGGTGGTCGTAGTCCCAGAGGTGGCGGGCGGTCTCGGTGGTCGGGTCGGTCACGGTGTCCTCCGTGGTGGGTGGGTAGGGTTCGGGCACCGGCCGCCCCTGCTTGCTTCAGGGGCGGCCGACCTGCTGGCGGAGGGCTACTCGCCACGCATTTCAATCGCGGTCTCGATGCCCTCCCAGTTGTCGACACCAGCCGCCTCCAGGCAGCGGAGCCAGGTGACGTCCTCGGCCGCTTCGGTCAGCTCTGCCTGGAGGCGCCGGATCTCGGCGAGCAGTGCGGGCACGCCCTCGGCGACGGTTCGGACATCGTCGGACTGCTCGGAGTACTCGCTGAGTCGGGGCACGGCGCGCTCGATGTCGGCGAGCTGCTGGGTGGTGAGGTGGTCGGTCATGGGTTCTCCTGTGGGTACGGTGCGGGCACGGCCCCGGCGGACAGCCACCGCTAGGGCCGGCGGGTTGGGGTGGGTTTCCGGCACACCGGTCACCCGGCGGCGGTGGGGGCCTTACGGCGGCGTCCGAAGGGCAGGCGCGCCCCGAACACACTCCGCGGAGACGGCGCGCCCGAAACGGGCCGCACAGGCTGCGTAGACGCCGTGGTGGGGACTGGGTGCCAGAGTTCCACCCACACGCCGCCGGTACGCCACACGCAGGCTTCACGGCCCGGCACGGACACGTCCAGGGCCGGGACTTGGTCGCCGGGCTGCTGCGGCTGGTGGGTGAGGTAGCCGGTGTGCCGGTCCGCGAACCGGTGCAACGCACGGCCCGGATCGTTGCCGGTGATCTGCCCGGACAGGAACAGGGTGCCGTCGTCGAGGCGGGACGTCTGCCACGCGCTGAGGGATTCCCGGCGGATGGCTTCGATGCCGGTCCAGCAGCGGATGGTTTCCAGCTTGGCGATGAGGATGTCGGGATGCAGGGCGGGGGTGGTCATGTGGGTCTGCTTTCGAATGGAGTATCGAGAGATCTGTGCTGCTCACGCAGCCGTTGTGGTGGAAACCGTGACGGTCTGCCAGCACTGCCAGGGCCGCCGCCCGGACGCGGCCAGATCCGTTGCCTGCTCAATGAGCGCGGTGGCAGTCGCGGCAACCTCGTCCTCGGTGGTCTCGCCAGCGGCGATGAGGGATCCGGTCGGGCCCTGCAAGTCCATCCACCAAGCGTCGCCCTGGCTGTAGGCGACGACTCGATACCGGCTACCGACCGGTTCGAAGGTCCAATAACTGCCGCCGCCCATTTCGACCCAGTCAGCGTCGACGAAAGCCGGCCGGTGGCGCTTGACCGGGGTGGCATGGGCAATTTCGAACAGCTCACCCAGATTTCCGTCACCGGTGAGTGCCTCGTTGACGAGTCGGATCACATCGGCCGAAGACACTCCCGGCTCGTCGCGGAGAACACCGACAACAGATCGGGCGCGCTGAACAAGGTTGTAGTGGTTGTCGCGCCGCCAGTCGCCGCGTTCCTCCTCCAGAAGGCGCAGCATGTGCTTGACGCTGACAGTAACGTCACGGAGGCGGGCGATGTGCTCGGGCTGAGGCTGCGGCGGAAGCCTCTCCAGTGCGCTGACGAGACGGCCAGCCTCGCGGATGTGCCGCTCTACGGCCTCCGCAGCGATCATGTCAATGCGTTCCCGCAGCGCCTGGATCGCCGCGGCACGCACCGTGTCGCCGTAGTGGCGCTGCTTGGTGAGGAGCCGCATGTAGCGGTCGTTGGTGTTGATGTGGTCCCGCTCGGCCCGCTCTGCGTTCTTATTGAGCAGGTCGAGGTCGGTGAGGTGGTCGACGTTCTCGCCGAGCCGGGCGTACTCGTCACGCAGGGCGGCGACCCTTTCAGCGGCACTCATGGTGTTCATGCGACGTCTTCCTGTCGGCGGGTTACTGGCCGTAGTGGTCGGACGGGTCGTCGGGCTGGCCGTCGCGGGATGTGCAGGGGGTGCCGTGGATGCCGGCGGCGAGGTCTTCGGGGGTGGCATCGCAGTCGCAGGACGGCATGTCAGGCGGTACGGGCGTAGTCGACGGCCTTGGCGAGCAGTCCGGGAACCTCGTCCGTGCTGGCGCCGATCCAGCCAGCCAGCGGGCACCAGATCTTCGGGGCCTTGCCCAGCTCGTAGTTGCGGTCGGTGTCGTCGGGGGTGGGGATGCGGAAGGTTTCGACGGCGTGGGGCGCCCAACGGTCACCGGGGGTCTCGGTGGCGACGACGAAGACCGTGCCGATGCGCTGGACGCTGGTGATTCGGGCGTTGGTAACGCCGGTGGAGGCGAGGGCGCGGCGGGCGATGGATTCGCGGAGCTGGGCGATGCGGATGGTGGACATGGGATCCCCTTTCGGGGGGGTGGGGCTTGGATACCTCCACCGTACCCGCATAGACATGGCAATGCAATGCGTAGTGCGGGATTGGAGGCAGGCATGCGAAAGGGGCCCGACCCCAACGGCCAGACCCCTCACGCGCACCACGATCACCTCAGAACGGCGGGCTGTCGTCACCCCCACCCCACGCCCCCGCCGTCGTCCCCGTACCCGGCACACCCGACGCCCACGGATCCTCACGCCCCTCCCGCGACGACGCCTGCTTCGCCTGCTCGTACTGCTGACGCCCCTGCCCGCCCGAGCTGGCCTTTGTCACCTTCGCCGTCGCCGACCGCAGTGACACCGCCACCTCGTCCCCCTCCACCTCGTACACCGTGCGACGCTGCCCCTCACGATCCTCGAACGACCGCTGCGACAGCCGGCCCTGCACCACCACCCGACAGCCCTGGACCACGCTCTCCGCGACGTGCTCAGCCTGCTGCCGCCACACCGTCACCGGAAGGAACAGCGTCTCGCCGTCCTCCCACGCCTGGGACTGCTTGTTGTACGTCCGCGGTGTCGACGCCACCGTGAACTTCGCTACCGCCGTCCCGCTGCTCGTGTAACGCAGCTCAGGGTCCTTGGTCGCATTACCGATGATCGTCACCACTGTCTCGCCAGCCATCAGGCCACCTTCCTCTCACTCGGCTTCCTCGCAGCCAACGACATGTCCCCGTGACCGCACATCGCCTGCCGAGACCCCGGCAGATGCTGCACCTTCTTCGGCGCCCTGATCGGCCCCCCGTACTGCGGATACCTGCGGCCCCGGCATATCTCGCCCACAGTTTTCTGCGACACGTTGAACGACATCGCCAGCGACAGATCCGTGGCTCCCTCCTGCGCTCGGACACGGATCGCGATGACCTGCTCCTCCGTCAGCACCACCCCCGAGGACGACTTCAGCGACGGGAAGGCGCGGCCGGACCGCTGCCACTGCTTCCTCAGCCGGTTCACCCGGTTCTCCGTCGTCTTCCGCGGCCACCGCCGCAGCTGGTCGACGTCAGCGAGCGTCAAGCCCTTCGCAACGCACTGCTTGACGGCCTCCAGGAACTCGGCGTCGGTGAGATTGTCGACACGGAAGCCCTTGATGAACTTGGCAACGGCGACCTGGTCGACGAAGTCCTCGTCAAGGTCCGTGTCGTCGTCGGGGGCGAGGTCGCGGACCTTCCGGTCCTCCGCCCACGACGCCGGCACCGTCAGGGAGCCGTGCTCGTTGAAGTCGAGCCAACCCAGGGCCCGCCCGACGGGCTGCTCCGGGTCGACCAAACCGGCGAGGACGACGATCAGGGCGTCCTTCTCCGCCGCCGACAGGCCGGCCAGGACCTGGGCAACGTCCTCGGGCCCGCCGTCACCGTGTACGAGAACGGCGAGGTTTGCTGCTTCGGGGAGCATCCGCTCGGCCAGGTCACCGCGCTGCTCCGGAGACATGCTGCTCACGCCGCCACCCCCTGACCGGCCGCGGCCGTGTCCTTCTCCGACTGGAAGTACCGCCACGCCCGACCCACCGCGTGATGCCCCACCCCGAGCTCGTCGGCGATCGTCCGATGCGACGCACCCTCCGACACCCGCCGCTCAATGAAGTCCTGCGCGTCGATGCACAGGGCGTACGCGACACGCTCCCCGGAACGCTTCCGGCCCAGCGTCTGGCGCTCCTGCTCGTCCAGGCCGCCCCACACACCGAACCGCTGATCCGACGCCACCGCCCACTCCAGGCACGCCGTACGGATCGGGCAGCGTCGGCACACCCGCTTCGCGGCCTCGATCGCGTTCGTGATCTGTCCTCCCCGGCCTTCGGGGAAGAACAGGGCGGGGTCGGTTTGGGCGCACAGGGCCCGGTCCCAGTTGGGGGCGGGCGTGGCGGGTGTCGTGCCGAGGCTGGTTGTGGTGGTCATCGGGTGGCTCCGGGAAGGGTGTAGAGGCGGATGATCGCGCCGGGCTGGTCGAGGGCTTCGGGGTGTTCGCCGGGGAAGGTCTTGCGGGCGGTGATGGCGATGATGCGGGAGTCGTCGACTACGGCCTGGCCGTCGGCGATTCCGTCGAAAGTCGAGCGGATCAACTTGTCGACGTCGCCCGAGTGCCGGGTTGTGGGCCAGGTGCGGCGGCGTTTGGGGGCGCTGGCGGGCTTGAGGACGGTGAAGACGATGTCGGCTTCGAGCGGCCCGTCCAGGGGCTCGGTGCGGCCGGTGTCGAGCATGCTGTCCATGGCGGCGCGGGTGACGAGGGCTCGCCAGGGCTTGACGCGCTTGGACTGTTCGACGAGGACGGCGCTGCGGCGGCCTGTGGCGGCGTTGGTTCGGTGGCCCTTATAGGCCTTGCTGCCCTGCGGGGCTGGGCGCCCGTTCACCACGATGGTGAGGCGGAGTTGGCGGTCGGTGTCGGGTTCGGGGGCGAGGGCGGTCATGGGGTGGGCTCCAGGGGTTGTCCGCGTCGGAGGTAGGTGGCGTGGCCGGGCCGATGACCGAGATGCCAGAGGCCGCAGAACTTGGTGCAGTGGTAGGGCCGCATGGCGGGGCCGCCTTCGCGGCGGATCTGGTTGGACCGGTTCTTGGCGGCCCGCCGGTTGGGGAAGCGGCTTTTGCCTTGGCAGGCGATCTCGTATTCGGTCATCGGCTGGGTTCGGGGAGTTTGAGGTCGCGGGCGAGGTTGAGCCTGATGTCGTGGGCGATGGCTTCGTTGTGGAGGAAGCGGACGACGATGGCGAGGCGGCCGCGGTGGACGGCGAGGTCGTTTTCGGCGGAGACCAGGTCGGGGTGGCGGTGCTGGAGTTCGCTCGCCAGCTCGGTGACGTAGGCGTCCTGGTCAGCCATCGCTGCCTGCCTCGGGGTACTCGCGGACGCGGAGCTGTGCGGGCCAGTGAGCGGGGTTGCCGCCCTTGGTGTC
Source organism: Streptomyces violaceorubidus (assembly GCF_000717995.1). Classification (GTDB taxonomy): domain Bacteria; phylum Actinomycetota; class Actinomycetes; order Streptomycetales; family Streptomycetaceae; genus Streptomyces; species Streptomyces violaceorubidus. Next base: position 81,037 of record NZ_JODM01000024.1, on the reverse strand, counting down.
GCCCCAAGCCGCGACGGTCTTGCCGCCGACCATGGTGTGGCGGGCCCAGACGGATCCAAGCTGCTTCACGAACGGAGCGGCGCCAGCTTGGCGGGCCTCGTACACGAGGTCGTCGATCCACCAGGGTTCGAGGACTCGCGCGCCGGGCCCGGACTCGCCGCCGATGATCAGCCAGTCGACGTCGGTCAGGTTGAGCGACGGCAGCGGTCCCAGGAGGGGTTCGGCAGAGATGAATCGGATGGCGGCCGGGGTGTTGCGGAGGGCAGCGGCGCGGCGGGTGTAGTCGTCGGACTCGATGGACGTGCCGATCCACACGTTGGGCAGGGGCCAGGCGGAGCGGTGGTATATGCCGGACTCCAGGCCGGGCACGTAGGTGGGGCTGTGAGAGGTGGCGGCCCACTCCATGGATGAGCGGAAGTGCTCGCCGGGCGGGTGACCCACGCCGCAGGTGCACAGGTCGGTAAGGATGCGGGCGGCGCGCTCCGGGCGCTTGGTGAGGATCTGGTAGGTGTGCTGCGGAGTGGCGGCCATGACGGCGAACACGCGGGCCAGGAACTCGCGGGGTACCCGGGCGTGGAAGAGGTCGCTCATGGAGTTGACGAAGACCTTGCGGGGCTTCTTCCAGCGCAGCGGCTCGGTGAGCACGTCCGGGTGGATGGTGAGGGCGAAGCCGGGTCCGGAGGTCTTGGGGTTGCCGTCGTTCTGGTACTTGGCCTGCCCCATGCCCTTGAGTCGCTTGGCCATGGTGAGGGCGTAGCAGTGATCGCATCCGGGGCTGATGCGGTCACAACCCGAAGTCGGGTTCCAGGTCTGCTCGGTCCATTCGATGGTGGTCACGGCTGGGGGTGCTCCTTCGGCTGGTCGTTGTCGGCGCGGGCGGCGATGCCTGCGGCTATCTCGCGGGTGGACATGGGCTGGGTGTCGGCGGCTGATGCGGTAGCGCGGGCGACCGAACGGGCGGGGAGAGGGATGGACTCCGTGGCGGGTTCGCCGGGGAGGGGCCGGGCCCAGGTGGGACCGGTGTGGATGCCGAGGGCGGCGAGTTCGTCCGGGGTGAGGGGCTGCACGGTGGTGAGGTCGGCGTGCTCCTGCTGGCAGCGGTCGGCGTGGACGCGGGCCGCGGCGGCGGTGGACGGTGACGTGAGGACGTACTCGTGGATGCCGCCCATGGGGCAGATGGCTTGCCAGCGGAGGGTGCGGGTGGCGAGCGTGTAGTGGAGGGTGCTGCCGTCGGCCAGGGGCCGGGTGGCGGTGCCGTCTCGGTGGTCGCGCCAGTCGCGGATGCGGTGGATGGGCAGGCCGGCTTGGCGGGCGGTGTGGACGGCGTAGATCTGTGCGTCGGTGATGAAGTCGAGGGCGCGGGCGGGTCGGGGCGGGGTGGGCTTGACCAGGGAGAGGCGGGGCTGGGTCTGCTTGCGGGTACGGGGGGCGGTGGTCTTCTTCGCCGTCTTCTTGGCGGGGGTCTTCTTGGTGGTGGTGCGTACGGTCCTGGTCATTGCTGGCTCCCGGTGGTCGGGGTGGGGCTGGTTTCGGGTGGTGCTCCGGTGCTCGTGCGGTGCGGGGGGATGGTTCAGCGGTGGGTGCGGTGGCGCTGGTGGAGGGTGCTGGTCTCGCGGCCCTGCTTGCGGGCCAGCCAGGTCTGGGCGACGTCGGCCTGCGCGTTGATCTGCGCGATGTGGCTGTTGAAGAGGCCGCGGACGGCGTTGGCGTAGCCGCAGACGTAGTAGTTGGCGGGGACGGGGCCGGTGGGGGCGTTGTCGAGCATCTCGTCGGCGCGGCGCAGGAGGTCGTGGACGCTGAGGCCGGCTTGGTGTTCGTCGTAGGCGTCGGCGGCGCCCATGGCGTAGAAGGGGTCGCGGGCGAAGGGGCTGGTGGGCGGGGTGAAGGTCTGCACGGTCATGGCGTGTCCTTTCAGGCGGCGGTCTGGTGGTTGAGGGTGTCGGCGGCGCGGAGGATGCGGCCGATGACCTCGGAGGTGGTGGGCGGCGCGCTGGCGAAGGGGGCGCGGGTGGCGGCCCAGTTGGAGACGTGCTCGATGTAGTCGGGGACGCCGTTGGTCTCGCAGGGTTCGGTGTCGAGGGCGGCGCTGATCGCGCGGATGGCGGCCATGGCGCGGTCGCTGGACTCGATCAGGGCGAGGGAGGCGCACTCGTCGGTCCGAAACTCGGTGGGGACGTCCAGCCGCTCCGGCAACGTGTACTTCTCGGCGGCCATGTAGATCGCTGCGCAGATGTCCAGAGCGCCGCGGGCGTTGACGAACTGCTCTCCGGTGTTGAGTCCTCGGTGGCTGATCAGGTGGGCAGCGAGCTGAAGGACTCGGCTTGTGCTCCGCATGTGGCTTCTCCTGGGGTTGTTCGCCCGGCGGCGCGGTGTCGGCTTCACGCGCCGCCGGGCGGCTTGGGGGTGTTCACTCGTAGATGCGGGCGAACGAATCGGCGGTACGCAGCGCGTCGATCTCCGCGTTGGACAGACGCCGCATCCGGGCGCGCTCCTGGGAGTCGCCCTCGTAGGCGACGAGCACCCACATGCCCGGATCCATCCCAGCGGCAGCCTCTCTGGGTCAGTCGGTGATGGGGCGGGGGTGGTCGTGACCGCAGGTGGGGCACTGGAGCTGCGACAGGTTGCAGTCCGGGTCGTTGACCGCGGTGACGACGGCGCCGGGGAGGGCGGTGTCGAAGATGACGGAGCATCCGCAGCCGCCGGCGTCGTTGCGGCATGAGCAGATGGCCAGGTCGTTGGAGGCGGGGAGCGCGATGCCCGCGGCGATGGCGACGTACTCCATGGCGTCGGTGTAGTCGCTGGTGGTGAGGGCGTTGTCGGCCTTGTCCATGGCCTTGTCAATGACGGCCTGCGCGACGGGGCTCAGGGTCCGGTAGTCGGCTTCGAGGCTGGGGCGGGCATGCGTCATCACGGCCACGGTGGCTCCAGGGAGGGCAAGAGGAGAGCGTTCACCCCTGGTTGGGGGTGGGGTGCTGTCTTGATGTGTCCACCGTACCCGTATAGACATGGCAACGCAATGCGTACGCCGGGGTTGGTTGTGTCAGGGCATGAGAAAGCCCCTGACCACCTGCTGGGGGCAGACGGTCAGGGGCAGTTCAGGGGGTGGCCGGCGTCAGGGGAGGTCGTCGCGGGAGTCGACCCACGCGGCGTGGACCTTGAGGACGGCAGTCCAGGAAACCCAGTTGGCCCGGTTACGGCGAGTCAAGGGGACGCCGTGCTTGCGGCACTGCCGCTCCAGGGTGCTCTTGGAGATCGGGTAGCCGGTCTCTTCGAGGAGGATGACGGCGTCGTCCATCTTCCGCTCATCGCGGGGAACGTACGGGTTTGCCAGTGCTGTGGCCATGCGGCCTCCCATGGTCGGCGGCCATCGTTCGCAGCTCCGGCGGCCGATACGGGTGGACCCTGAGGGTCCGGGTGTGGTGAAGGTGTGCAGTTGTTTCTCGATGCTAGGTACGACTCGCGTACCCCGTTTCAGGTTGCACGCACCTGCCGAATATTCTTGCGGGCCGCCACGTAGAGGTGGGCGAGGCGGGCGAACTCGACGATGGTGGTCAGGCCGTCCTCGTCGACACACTCCAGGTTGGTGCAGACAATCCGCTGCTTCAGGTTGTCCCACATGAGGCCGAAGGTGCCGCATTCGGGGCAGCGGTGCGGGCGGATGACGGCAACGTCGCCAGCGGCTACGGCGTGCTCCAGCTGGTGCTTGTACTCCAGGGTTTCCCGGCGCTGCTGTTCCGCTTCGGGGGCGTTGACGGTGTTTTCCACGCACCAGCGGTAGACGTCCTGCACGTTCTGGGGGACGGGAGCCGCGGCGGGGTTGTTCTCCCGGGTGTACTGGACGACTTCAGCAACGGTCCGATCGACGTGTTCGAGGACGCGGACGTTGATGGGGAGGCCGGGGTGGGTGGCGGTGCCGCGGGGGGTGTTGCCGATGTACGAGTGGCCTTCGGGTCCGGTGACGGGACGCTCACGCATGTAGGCGGTGAGGTCGCGGAATCTTGAGGCTGCGCTGTCTTCCGGCTGGTTCATGGGTTGTTTCCCCGTCCCCTGGGGTCCCCGGGGGCGCGGGGCGTCCGTGCTGGTGCAGGGGGCGCGCGCCGGAGACCAGTTATGCGGTGTTCCGGTTGTTTCCGGACGCCCCACTATGGCATGCGTGGGTCGGAAGTTGAACGTTTCGCGACTGTTGATCAACAGGCTGTTGCACGGGTGTGGCGTGCACGCCGGGGGCAGAGTGGAAGAACCCCCGGCATACTCGGACAAGCCGTCAGGCGGGCATCGTTAGAGCAGAGTTGGGGCCTGCCGCATGCCGTGCAGGGTTTCCAGCAGCCGGTCGAGTTGCTGGTCGTCGATGGTGCCTTGCGCGTGGTGGCCTTGGAGGATCCGCTCCCACACGTCCAGGGTCCGTTGGAAGGCGGCCGCGGTGTGCGGGTCGGTGAGGGACTGCCCGATTTCCAGGAAGCTCGTTTCGATGCTGCTGGCGAACGCGTCGAGGGCCGGGACACCGTTGTCCGGGCTCTGGCCGGTGTCGCGCAGTGCGTGGACCTGGTCGTGGTCCTCGATGTTGCCCATGGGTGACCACCGTTCCCTGACCGCTCGTAGGACACCGCGGGGTCCGCGGTGCTGGTCGAGGGGGATTACGGCCGCGTCGTCGGGGCCGTTCACGTCTGCTGGGACGTAGGGGTGTGCGGGGTCGGCCGGTTGTGCTGCGGACATGGGGCGTCTCCGCTCCTCCGGCAGTGCGGGAAGGGTGCAGGGTCCTCGTTTGCCCGCTCCCTCACGGGTGTGGGCACCCTGGCGCGGGCCGGCTGCCGTTCCGAACCGCGGGTGCCCACTGTGGCACTGATTTTGGCCGGTGGCGAAGACCGGTGGCAGTTTTCACCGGGCCGTGACCGGTTCCGTGACTGTGGTGGCTGGTTCTGTTACGGGCTGCGACGGTACCCGGTGTACAGGCCGGTCGGGGGATGAAGGTGCCCCCGGCACCAGGGGCGGTTGTTGCCGACAACGCCCGGTTTCCGGTGAGGGGGCTAGAGACCTCACGGGCATGCCCGTTCGGTGACGCCAGTCTAGTCACGGTTGCCGTCACGCTGGTAGACGCGTTCCCCACCGGATCCGGGCCGCTCCCGGGGGTGTGGGCGGGGGTTGCGTCGGGACCGAGGGGAGACGCCGGGAGGCTGCGATACGGGGCGGCCCGTTGCTCCGTGGCGTCTCGTGGGGGTTCCTCGGTCCGACGGCCGGCTACCTAGCGTGGGCCGACAGTGGCCAGCCAAGACGGCTTGGATGCACGGGGCAAGGAGCGGGTGCGGGTGTCACCCGAACGGGCGAGGAGAAACCCCGGCAACCCGCCATGTACTGACCATGGTTCAACGACATCGTCCAGTGAGTCGTCGGTCCGGTACCTTCCCTGCGCATGATCGACTGGTAATTTGCTCGCCATGACACATCCAGGCGCCGACGAAGCGCGCGAAAAGTTGCTCGTCAACCTGACGCCCGAACTCCGCAGGGACCTGCGGATCCGGGCGGCCGAGCACGGGCTGAACATGCAGGACGCCGCCGCGTCCGCCATCACCCTATGGCTGGAGTCCCCGCATTCCCCGGAGGTCGAGACTCGCGGTGCCAAGTCGTGGGGGGTGTTCCTTCCCGCCGGCGGCCCGGCCCGGTTCACTGCCGAGTGCGAAGCCCGGCAGCTGACGAAGGTGCAGGGCATGGCGCAGGCCATCGCCCTGTGGCTCGAGGCGCACCCCTCCCCCACGGAGCGCCGGGTGGCTCAGCCGGTGAAGCGGATCCTGGTGGGCAACCAGAAGGGCGGCGTCGGCAAGACGTTCGTTGCCTCCGGTCTGGCGCAGGCCATGGCAGAGATGGGCCTGAACGTCCTCCTGGTCGACTACGACCCGCAGGGCCACCTCACCAGCCGGCTTCAGATTCCGGGTCTGCCGGAGGGGTCGGACAGTCTGCTGAAGCACATGCTCGGTGAGGCGGACCGGCATCTGGCACGGTCGCTGGTGGCGCTGCCGCACGAGCGGTTCGGCGGCCGACTGCACGTGCTGCCCGCATCGAAGGACGCCTTCTTGATGGACGCCAAGCTGGCGTTGCTCCAGGTTGGCCGGGACACCTGTCTGGCGCGTGCGCTGGCGCCGGTCGAGGACGGCTACGACGTCATCATCCTGGATGGCCCGCCAAACCTGGGTCTGGCCATAGACCTCGCCATCAACTACGTGCAGCGCCGTCCGGGCGAGCTCATCGACCACTCCGGGATCCTGGTGCCGGTCTGGTCGGACCGGTCGTCGTTCGACGCGTACGAGATGTTGAACGAGCAGATCGACACGCACTGCCGGATGACGGGCGCGGTGGTGGACCAGCTGGGCTTCGTTGTGAACGCCTACGACCCGCGGAAGGGTGTCGGAACGCGCTCCTTTTACGAGGGGTGGAACGAGCTGACGACGCCGGGGACGCTGGGCACGATTCGGGATCTGGTGGAGGGCCGGGAGGCGTCGGACTATCAGGTGCCGCTGCTGGTGCATGCGCCGGAGTCTGAGCAGGCTCAGGTGATGCGGTCGCTGGCGAAGGAGTTGGCAGCGTGACCCGGAAGGCGCCACCACCGATTCCGGTGATTGGTCAGGGTGGTGGGGATCAGTCGCGTGAGAATCAGCTGCGGGAGTGGGAAGAGAACCAGCGGCGTGCCCGTGAGGCCGCAGCCGCTCCGGTGCTGACCGCTGTCCCTGCTACGGCACCAGCACTGCCCGAACAGGCCGACGGATCGGTGGACGATTCTACGGGGGAGGACGATTCGACCGGGGAGATCGAGGTGGCGTCGGCCGGGGCTGCGGGCTATCTGCCGATGCCGGCGTTCACCCAGCCTGACAGTGACGACCCGGTGGAGCGGCTGGAGTTCTACTCCCGCGGCATCCTCGCTGTGCAGTACGCGGCCCGCGCCAACCACGAGCGAGCGGAGCAGCAGAAGCTGATCGGGCTGGGGCTGCGGTTGCAGGCGATGAAGGATGAGGAGCTCCACAAGACGGCCGGGTTCAACACCTTCGGTGAGCTGACCGACTCCCGGTTTGGGATCAAGAAGCATCAGGCGAACAACATCCTCCGCGTGATGCCGGTCGCGCAGGCCCTCGAGGACATCACCACCCAGGAACTGAAGGAGCGTCCACTGCGGGTGCTGGTGCCGGTCCTGGAGGCGCACGGTCGGGAGGCGGTGCGGGAGACGTGGTTGGAGGCGGCCCGGCACGGCAACGTCACCGATAAGACGCTGATGCAGGCGGCGAACTTCCTCGGCTATGCGCCGCCGAAGGAGCTGCCGGGGCCGACGGTGCAGAAACAGGAGAAGCCGCCCACGGCGGCTCAGGTGAGTGAGTCGTTGCGGGCGGTGGAGAGGATCCGGGAGTTGGCGGAGCGGGATCCGGCGCGTGCTCGTCGTGAGGCGGAGGAGCTGGAGTCCGCGGTGCGTGAGCTGGTGGAGGAGTTGTCGGGGAATTTGGGCTGACGACTCTGCGACGGGCGGCGTCTCGAGGTGGTGACCATGTGGTCACCACCTTGTCGTCATTCTGACCCGAAGGTGGTGACCACATGGTCACCACTCACCGTTGGGCTCGTCGTCCTCGAGGTCGCCGTCGTTGTATGGCTGCCCGTCCGTGTAGGTGGCCTCACGGAAGAGGGCAGTGTGGTCGCGGACAAGTGGGGGCCGCGGGTAGGTGATGCGGGGTTTGGCGGGCCGCGTGGGCGTGGGGGCGGTCATGCGGTGGCTCCGGCGAGGACGGAAGCGGGCGCGGGGTCGGCCAGCTCGAGGGTGGTGGGGTTGATGAGGCCGCGGGCCCACTGGTCGAGCCAGTGCCGTTCGTCGGCTTCGGCGAGGGTGTGCCAGTCGGGGTGTGGGCCATGGGCGGTCTCCGTTCGTGCGGGTGATCGCTGTCACGATGCACCGGAAACCGGCGGACGTTCCCCTGGCTCAGGATGCGTCCCGGCTCGCGGACTGCTTCTTCCTCCAGCCCGAGGGTGTGCCGCCTACCAGCCGACGCCAGTGGTAGCGGAACAGGGGCTCGTCGTGAAAGCCGGAGCGGCGTGCGACCGCCCGGATGGGGAGGTTGGTGGTGGCCAGCAGGTGCTTGGCGCGGTCCATGCGTCTGGCGGTCAGCCATTCCAGAGGCGCGGAGCCTGTGATCTTGCGGAAGTGACGTTGAAAGGTGCTTCGGCTGACGTGGGCGCGGACGGCGAGGTCTTCGATGCTGAACGTCTGCTCGATGTGGGTCTCCGCCCACCGGATGGCTTCGCTGACGTCGCCTATGGAGCGATTGGTGGGCTGGTGTGGTGCGGTCACGTGGTGCTCCGTGGCGGGGGTGTTAGGCGGCGTCGAAGGCTTTGCGGGGCATGGTGCCACCTGCTTTCTCCTGGCGGGCTCGGGCGATGGCGGCTTGGCGGACGGCTTCCGCCTGGTCAACGCGGGCAGTCTCGAGCCGGTCGAGTTCCCACACGCCGTCGCGGTGTTCGGTCTCGTGCTGCCGGCCGGCGCGCAACGCGGCTTCCTGTCGGGCGCGGGCCTGCTCCTCGTAGGGGTCGGTGCGCTGGTGGCTGCCGCGGTGTTGGAGGGCGAGGGCGAGCGTGGCCTGGTAGCCGGGGTGGGCGGTGTCGCGGATCTTCACGGGCCCGGCTGGCGTGGCGGCCGTCTCCGGCTCGAGGGCGCCGTCCGTGGGCTTGTGGTCGGCGCCTGGGGCGAGGACGCGGATGGTGCGGACGGCGGGCTTGCCCAGCTGCCGGTTGAGGTGGGTGACTAGCTGCTGCTGGAAGAGGCGTATCTGGGTGGCGTAGGCGGGGCTGGTGGGGCGGAGTTCGAGGATGCCGCGGTCGGGGTCGTAGGCGACGGCTTGGACGGTTGCGGCCAACTCGGTGGGGGCGATGGTGGCCCATTGGTCGAGGAGGTTGCCGCCGTTGAGTCCGGCGTCCCAGCCTTGTTCGGTCTGGAGGCGTCCGAGGATGGTGCCGAGTCCTTGGGGGTCGCGTCCTTCGCCGCGGGCGGGTCGGGGTCCGCGGCGGGTCTTTCTGGCGGGTGCGGGGTTGGATTTGGCGTTGGCGCGGGCGGCGGCGAGCGCCATGCGGGCCAGGTCTGCACCGGAAGCCTGCTCGGTCACTGGGCCCCCTCAACGACAACTCGGATGCGCTCCCGCGCCACATCCAGTTCCCGTCGCGCTGCCTCCACTCCGGCGAGTCCCTCCAGCCAGTCGTCATCCACGACCCACTCCGGGTGGCGCGCCTCCCACCTTGCTCGCACCTTGGCGTACTGAGTGGCCGTGAAAATGTCCCAACCCTGCTGCGCTATGCGCTTACGCCACTCGATCCGGCTTCTCTCGTACGCCTGTCGAGACACGTCGTATCCAGTAGTGGGGTCGATGTCGGCAAGGGTGATGCCGCGAACAACGTTGAGCGCGATTCGTGCGTCGCTCATGGACGTTCTGTGGTCTGCGTCGTGGACGGGATCAGGATCCGGCCTGTGCCCCCAGTCGTCGGTGGCGGCGAGCCTCTGTATTCGTCCGATGGCAAGACGTCGGAGCTGGTTCCGGTGGACGGTCGATGCAGATGAAGCAGGCTTGGTTGCCTTGGTTGCGCTCGGGACGTAATCGGCCAGGTCGCGCACGACGTTGACGCACCGGACAGATTCTTGGCTTCCCCTGTACGTGTCTTCCTGGGGCACAGGGAACTCCAACTGGATCGACTCGGGTGCGGGATTGGTCCTGGTGTGGGCGCGGAGGACGCGCGGGTACGACTGGTCGAGTTTGCTGCGGGGCATGGTGGGTCTCCTCAGAAGGCGGGGGCGTAGGTGTCGCGGCGGGCGTTGATGCGCTCGAGGGCGAGGGTCTGGTCGACGACCCGGTTCGTGTACAGGCGGCGGGCGTCTCGCTCCCCGAGGACCTGGATCATGTCGAGGATCACGTCGGGGTTCTTGGCGGCCTCGTGACGGAGGTCGAGGACTTCCTGCCGAGTGAGGTCGTCGATGGAGCCGAGCGGCGACAACTCCACCTCGGGCATCTGGGGAGCGAGCCGGTCGCGGATGGCGGCGAATGCCTCGTCCATCGCCCGACGGGCGGCGAGGCTCTGGGGGCCGGCGGGGGCAGCCTCGTAGTCGGCGTGCCGGTCCTTGGCGGCGGTCCGGGACTCTTCCCACATGGTCACGTAGGCGGCGCGCATCGTGGCGGTCATGTCGGCCTTGCCGCGGAGGCGGTCAGCGAGCATTCCGGAGGGGCGTCGGACGCCGTGGGTGGGCATGGGGATGTTCTCGGCGACGGCCTGGACCTCGCGGACAGTCCAGCCGTTGTCGGCGAAGTCCTTGAGGATCCAGGCGATGCGGGGGGTGGAGGCGCCGTGCAGCCACGGAATGACGGTGATGGCTTCTCGGGCGAGCTGGTAGCGGCGGCCGACGCGGTTCAGGGTGCGCGGTCCGCGCTTCGACGACTTGGGGGTGGGGGACTTGCCTTCCCCGCTTGCGAGCTTGCTCTCAGAGGGAGAGTAGGTACTAGCCGCAGAAGAAGCCGCAGAAGTACCCACCCCCATTGGGGTGCAACGGGTACCGGCCGAAACAGGGGTCCGGCGGCGGGGCCGGCGGACCTTCCGGGCGGCCTTCTTGGCGAGCTTCCCGAGGGTCTTCCGGTGCTCCGGTGAGGCGCCGACGGGACGGCGTTGCACCCCTTCGCCGACGGTGCGGATACCGAGGGCCTCGTCAAAGACGACGGGGATGGTCCGCTCGTACACGGACGCCTGGTTGCCTCCGCCGCGGATGCGGGTGCCCTTGCTGCGGTACACGAGGAGTCCGGTCTCGCGGAGCATGCCGAGGTGGTACTGGACGGTCCTCTCGGACACGCGGAGTTTCCGGGCGAGGTAGTCGACGCCGGGTCGGCACTCCTTGAGTGCGGCGATCTCCTGAGCAACGGCGACCGTGGTGGGCCCCCACTTCGGGGAGCCCTTGGCGGTGGGCTTGTAGTGGCCCTTGGTGGCGTGGTCGGTCATCCAGTGGACGGAGGTCATCCAGGAGTGCGGGTCGGGTGCGATACGGCCTGTCGTGGCGTGCAGCCACTGGTGCGGGGGGGCCACGGGGAGTCGGGTTTCGGGGCACTGGGTGTCGACCGTGCGGGGGGATGTTCCTCGCGTTTCGGGCGTGCGGGAAGCGCCAAGCTGACAAGAAGGGGTGCGCTGAGGCACTATGGACCTGCTTCCGGTTGCGCCGGGAGCACAAAAGGGCCCCGGCTTCGGTGGTCTGGTTCGGTCAGAACCTGTAGTTCGCTCCGGGAATCCGGAGCCTTAGCTCGAAGCGCCAACTTCGAGCCGTGGTACGAGGCCGCGCACGGTGCGCCAACACCAGCGGCCAGGCGGTAGAGGATGAGCCCCCGCCAAGGGGCCCAGGAACCTCCCGCCTCAGCTACTCGCTACGTCATCTGCTTCCTCTCAGGTGGATCGCTCTTGGCCGTCCGCCAGGCGACCAGACTGGTAACGCCCTGACTGACGGAGTCGGCACGGTCGGCTGCGGCCAGCAACGCCATTGCGAGGCGGCGGGCGTCCGACGCGTACATGGGGACGAAGTCTTCGCCGGGGAACATCGACTCCGGCGTGGACACGTGGACCATGCCGTCGGCCGTGTCCTGGTCGTCGATGGCCCTTATGACCCACACGTACTGCCGCTTGGTGTACGGGTGGTCCTGCTCGCGCAGGTCCCATTCGTAGCCGGGCATGGAGTGGTCGGCGGGGTTGATGCGGGTGGGCTTGGGGCGCTCCGCACTGTCGGCAACGGCGACCAGCCGGTGGAGTTCGCTACGCAGGTCGGCGAGGGAGAGGTCGTCGGGGCTCATCGCTCCACCTGCCCAGCGTCGCGAGTGGCGTACCACTGGAGTTCGGCCGGGAGATGCCGCCACCATGCGTTCTCCGTGTGGGAAGCCGGGCCGCGGCCGTCGCCTCCGGCGATCCTCCAGCCGGTGCGGCACAGGACGTACTTCATGCCGCAGGAGCACGACGCGTATGCCTGACTGTCCCGACCGGGACGGGTGTAGATGCCGTCGGTGCGTGGCAGGTGGGCGTCGAAGACGTTCGGGTGTTCAGGGCAGAGGTGGAGGGTGAACTCTCCACGGCATTGCTCGCTGTAGGTCAGGGTGCGAGGTCGGCGCCGCTCGAAGGCAAGCTGCCGGGGCGGGACGGCGATGTGGTCGGTGGACTTCAGCTTCCGCCAGCCGTCGGGTACCTGCCGGAGATCCTCGACGAGTTCAGACGCCAAGCAGTGAGGCGCGTCGCAGAGCAGGCGGTATACCGCCTGGGCGGTCATGCGACTGTGCGGGTAGAAGGGACAGGGCCCGGCTGCATCGGCGGTGTGATCTTCACGCCGGATACGCAGAAACTTCGGGGTGACCTGTCTTCGGGGGAACGACCCCGGGTACTCTTTGCCACGTCGGCACCTTCATTCGTCTCAGCAACGGTGAGTGCCGTCAGCCCTCGCGTCCCGGCTTCGCAAACCGGGACTGCCACCAAGGTGGCAGCGGGGGCTTCCGACTTTTCAGTTTGGTGACGCCTGCCATCCAGCCTCGCAACTGACTGAACGTCTGACGTGTACCACATGCTACCGGTTGAACCTGCCACCTGTCCCAGTCCCTTCCCCTGTGTCTCTAGTCCGACAAGTCACACCGGATGTGACCCGCCGTCAGTGCCCGTGCCCCGCCTCGCCGTCCGCCGGATGCGACGGTGCCTCCGGAACCACCAGCCGCCGCGACCGCGACACCAGACCACCCATCGCATGAAACCCCGCCGCCGCGAACACGCCCGCCAGGCGGTCCAGCTGGTCCCGGAACATGCGCGGCGCAGCCGACACCCGCCCGGCGTGGAACCCGACTGCGAGAGCCCGGTCCCACACCGCCTGCACCAGCGCCGGATCCGCGTCCGGCCACATGTCCCGCGCCAGCTTCTCCGGACGGCCCGCCGTCTCCAACTGCCCGTTGGCGATCAGCCCCGCCAGGAACTCGCCCGACGACATCGCCCGGCCGGCGTTCACCGCGTCCGTGCGCATCGTCTCGAACGCCGCGTCGTCGTCGGAGGCGGACGGGACAGGGGCAGGGGTGGTCTCGGTCATGCTGCGGCCTCCAACGGCTCAGAACGGTGCAGGGGAACAACAGGGGCAGACGGCTGGGGCACCTCGAACATCGACAGCTGCCCAGGGCCTACAGGGACCGGCGGCCCGAGAGTGACGCGCCGGCGGGCAGCACCAGGACGACGAGGGCGACCCCGGACACGTCCCCGAAGGACGGCGGGCGCCTCCACAGGCGGCACCGCCCCGGCCGCCGTGCCGCCCGAGCCACCAGACGCGGCCCGGGACGGGGCAGGCGGAGGCGGCACCGCAGGCACGCTGCCGTCATCCCCCACCACCACGTCCGCGTCCAGCAGCCCCTGAGCGACAGCGGCCGCCAGCAGCTCCCGACGCGACACCGCCTGCGGCAGCGCCAGCATCGTCACCAGACGACGACGCTGCCAATTCGCCGTCCGCACATCCACCCCAGCCGCCGACGCCACCGCCCCCGGATCCCAGTGACCGGCCAGCGCCAACAGCACCGCCTCCCGCTGCCCCGTCAACACCAGCCGCCGCGGCGCCGGCACCGCCACCTCATGCCGGTGCTTGATGAACGCCCGATGCCGCTCCAGCCCCGTCCGGGCACCCCACACACCCGCCGGCTCCGCCAGACGAGCCTGCCCGTCCTCCACCACCACCGAGTTGGCGTAGGCGTCGCACTGCACCATCACCGGGCAGTTCAGACACACCTCGACTGCGGCAGCCTGCCGGGCCTCACGCACCCGCTGCGGCTCCGACCCGTCCCGGTCGTCCCCGTGCCACGCGTCCAGCGACAACGAGACGTCGCCCGCCGCACGGCCCCGTACGTCCTGGTCCTCCGCGCACCCGCGGTACCTGTAGTGCGGGTGGTCCTCCCACGCCTGCCTCAACACCCTCGAACTCGTCACAGCGTTCCTCCCTCCGAGGACGGATCTATTCGCGACGGAGCCGACGCCCACGCCTCATCCACCACCAACCCAGCCGCCGACAACACCGACGCCTCCGCGATCTCCCGATCCAGCCGACGGCGGAACCCCTCCAACTGCACCCGCAGCGCCTCGCTGTCCCGGTGCGCGCAGCCGGCCATCAACTCCGCCGACACCGCCCGACACCGCAACCTGGCCTCCCGACGCCGCACCACCACAACGGCGGCGGCCGCCGCGGTGAGCACCACGACGGCCGCCACGCACACACAAGCCCGAGCACCCAAAGCGCTCACCTCCAACAACAGGGGAAGGGACGGACAGATCAGGACCAGGCCGCTGGCCGCGCTAAGGCCGCGTTCTCCGCAGCCTCCGCAGCGTCCAGAACCGCGTTGTCGTGCGCGGCCTGCACCTCAGTGGGTAGCGACCGCCACTCGGCCATCTCCGCCTCCCACCGACGGCGATACGACGACGGACGGCGCCGCTCACGCCACACCACCCACCACGTCCCTACCGCCGACACGAACAGCAGACCCAGCAGCCACCACACGGAAACAGGCATGAGGAACCTCCAACCGGCAGCCGCCGGAACGGGATGGGTGATGCGATGCCCCAAGACGGGGACTTCAGGGAGGTCACGCCTCCAAGAGCCCGCACGACGGCGGCCCCACGAACTACTTGCGGCTACCCGTGAGCCGGTAGCGACGATCAGCAGCAGCGTTGGCTGCACGACAGACGTCGCAGCGCTCGCCAGCCTTCAGATGCCGGCGATACATGCGCGGCTCCCCACACTTCGGCTCAGGCCGCGGAACCCGGCTACGCGTCTTCGGGTGCTTCCCCGGCTTCCAGCCGTTCTCCTTCCACCCCAACACGGTGGACGAGTCCGCGCCGACCCGCCGGCCGATCTCCTTCACGACCACATTCCGACCGTCCAGGATCCGCGCAGCGTAAATCTTCTCCGCGGTCGTGAGCCGGACCCTCTCACCATTCAGGGCGTACTCAATGGCGATGAAGTCCAGGTCCTGGTCCGGGTCGAAGGTGTCGGTGGTCGACGCGTACAGCCGCTCGCGCGGTGCGACACCGACCCGGACCCCGTTCATGCGGCGCTCCTCTCCGTGTCGCCGCCCTGCGCGGCCTTCCCCTTACCCACCTCGGCGATCTGCGCTAGGTACTCCTCGACTGCACCGTCCGCCCGCGCCGCCTGCCAGATACGGCGCACTGTGGCCGCATCCGACGCCTCGTGCGCCTCGTGCAGGTAGTCCCGGTCCTGAGCCGCCGTCGGCTCCGCGACAGCCTCCGAGACCACGCTCGCAGCCTGCGGCTCCGGCTGCACCGGCGGATCCTCCGGCTCCGGCGCGGGCGGCTCCACCGGCTTCCACTCCTGCGGCGGATGCGCAGCCGAGAAGTGCACCACCGGATCCGACGACCCGTTGTTGTACAGCGACAGACCGAACTGGTCCCCGAGGTTCACCGCGCACCGCTTCAGCGCCTGCGACACCGCCGTCTTCATCGCCAGGTCGTGCGCGTCACCGATGGACGGCTGGTTGATGGCGTCACCCGCAGCCGCGTCCTCGAAGTGCGTGATCTTCCGACCGTCGGGGGTGTACAGCGTCAGACGAACCTGCGCTCGGTACACGATGGTCCACTTCGACCGCTCACCGTTCTTTGTCTCCCGCTCGGAGACCAGGTCCAGACTGACGGTGTCGATGGAGAACCCGCCGAACCCGAAGACACGGATGAGCTGGCGGCGGACGTCCCACGCTTCGAGGTGGGCCATGCCGCGGAGCATGCGGACCCGGTTGGCGTGGATACCGCCGTGGAGCATCCGCAGCTGGTACGGGGAGAAGAGTGCAGCCTGGTTTTGGGTGTGCGAGGTGGGGCCCTCCGCCATCGTCCCGGCGGGGGCCTCAACGGCTTGCGCCATGAGGTCTCTCCTATGAGGTTGTGCAGTGATGAGATCCGGCGGGTATCCGGCCCGGTTGTCGGCGTCCAGGCCGGCCCCGCCCAAATGCTACTCGGCCGGCTGACCCAGCTCAAGCGTCAGAATCTGCCGGACGATCGTCCCCGGATACACGCGGATACCAAGCTCATCCGACAGACGCGGCGCCATCTCGTGCAGCGCATCACGCAAGGAATTGTCGATACGCAGCGACAACTTGCCCCAGTCATCAGACGCCCACGTACCCTTCGGCGCCTTCGACGGACGCGGCAACTCCCACGAACCGTCCACCAACGCCCGCACACGCCCGTCCACCAGCGCATCCAGATCCACGCCCCGGTCCCGGGCCGCAGCAAAGTGGTCACGCAACTGGACCGGCATCTGAAGAACCATCGCCGAACCGGTCCCCCGGTCCACGCCCAGCTCCTCACAGACCCAGGCGACGATGATGCCGCCCTCACTGATCCGGTAGCCGGCCTCCTCCGTCAGACGGCCAAGCTCCGCCTGGACCCGGCGCCGCAGGCTGGCGTCCACGTCAACCTGCCACACGGCCTTCTTACCGCGCGTGCGACGACGGCCGACCTTCTCCGGCAGCCACTCACCGGCCAGCACCTTCTCGTACGCCTGCTCTGCCAGAGCACGCTTCGACCATCCGAACTCGGACAGCGCGTCTTCAATGGCGCTCTTCAGTTCCGAATCCATCGTGACGGACAGCGGCGTGGCAACGCCCTGTCCGGAGGTGTCCCTCAGATGCTTCCAGCCGTCCGGGGCGAGTACGGACTCCACCGCCGACGCGTAGTCGTGGTGGCCGTCCTTCTTCAGCTGGCCGGCGGCGGCGTTGAGGAGGTCACGGGTCGAACCAGACACGAGGTGGTGTCCTCTCGAAGGGCGCCGCCCGTCTCGACGGTTGGGCGGGCGCGTGGTGGGGGCGTTTGCCACCACAGTGTCCTCCATTCTGCATAGGGGTGCCATGCCCATTCGGGATGACTGCCGGGGCGGCGCCCCAACAATCCCTACTGTATCCGCCTTAGACGTTGCCTGGCAATGCCTTTCCAGGTATGTTGAGTGCACCGCACCAACCAAGGGGGAGCCCACCGTGAACGCACGCAGCCGCCAGGCCCGCCAGACCCTCCGCAACCGGACCCGCAGCCAGCGCGCCGCCACCCGCATTAACCGCCGCGGCGTTGGCTCCCTCACCACCCACTGCCTCGCCGCCGGCCTCACCCCCAGCCAAGCCCGCACCGTCGCCAGCAGCCTCCGCAAGAACGCCACCAAGGCTGGCGTGCAGGGCGTCACCGGCACCGCCTACCGCAAGGGCCAGGCCCGCACCTGCACCCGCTACACACCGGCCCAGGTCGCAGCCATTGCCGTCATCTACCGGCCCCGCCGCGCCGAGTACAAGGCCTGCGCCGCCAAGCTCGCCCTCGCCGCCTAGGAACGACGAAGGCCACCAACAGAGGTTGGTGGCCTGGGTGATGACTCGAATCGCGCCCCCGAATCTTAACTCCGGAACTCGTCACCGCGCTACCCCTGTCTCTGAACTGGGAGAACACGAAACCATGCAGCAGTTCACCGTCAGATGCGGATGCAGCAGATCCATGAACCCGTACGGACGCGCCGGCCGCAACGCCTTCCGCTGTGGATGCGGCGCCCGCGTCCAGGTCATCGCGGTATCCGTCACCACTCGAATCTGTGCCTTCGACGACTGCCGCATGCTTGCCACCACAAAGGAGCCACTGCGCTTCTGCGCCGACCACGAGGAAGAAGCGGCGACTCTGCTGGCCCATACCGCCGGAGCAGCCAAGGTCCGCGAACTGGAGGAAGACCTGACCAAGTCCGTCTCGACCTGGACCCGCAAGTACGGGGACAGACTCCAACCGGATCCGCAGTACGGACGACATGCCCCACTCGTCTACTTCGCCCGCCGGGAAAAGCTCATCAAGATCGGCAAGACGACGAACCTTCGCCTGAGGATGACCGCCCTGCATGCAGAAGCTCTGGCAACTGAGCCTGGCGGTATCGACCGTGAACGCCATTTGCAGCGCCGGTTCAAGCATGCCCGCGCATCAGCACGGAGCCGCGAGTGGTTCCATCCGACGCCTGACCTGATCGCTTACATCAACGAGTTGCGTGCCACGTCGAGCATCCCTTCGCTTGGCAGCGCAGCGCCGCCCATAGGCCAGTGTGTGGAGCTGAACTCCTACCTCGCGGAGACCGTGGTGCACCAGACTGTCCGAACGCTCACACAAGACGGAGCACTCCTCGGCGGTCGTATCGTGCGATCCAACCGACGTTCCCTCGTGCACGCAGCCGTCACTGGGACCTGGTCCAGCCGAAGGGCTGCTGTAGCCGCTTGCATCCAGGACAAGGCGCTTGAATCAGGGGCAGGCGGGCTCTCCCCTATGTTCACGGTGCCCAGCCTTGACCGCTGCCGTCGCTCGCCCTGCCGCGCCCGCTGGGGATCACTCCAAGACTGAGTAAGGAAACTGAAGTCATGGCCCGTGACCGGCAGGAGACGCTGCTCATCGACCCCGGCGACCGTACCCGCATCTGGTGCCGCGAATGCCACCGAGAGTTGACGGACGAGGTCTCGCGCAGCCGGCGCCTCGGCCCGGAATGCGATCCCGAACCGCGTCACGGCTACGACCGGCACGACGTGGATCAGGAGCCGATACCCGGCCTGTAGGCCAACGTCCGAACGCTGACACGCCGCCGTTGTGCAGGGGGAACGGTTGTCCGTCCAGCCCGTAGCGTGATTCGTGCAGCCTCGGAGAAGGTCCGCAGGCCCGCCCCGAACCCAAGATCGGCAACCTGTACAAAACCTCGGCCACCCCACCCACCAGGAGAAGCAGCGCGCGATCTCCGCCCCGCACCGCGCCACATACCCAAGCCGCCACCAAGTGGGTGGAGGGTCCCGAGGTTTTGTATAGATCTTGATCTGAGGCGTGGTACGGGCACACTAAGGGGCATGGAACCCCGCGCACTCCTCGACACCTGGCTCACCGGCGGCACCCTCCGCCCCTCCACCGCCATCGAGTACCGCCGCGAGGTCACCTCCTGGCTCGACTGGTGCCACGACTGTCGCGTCAACCCCTACGACTTCGGCCTCGAGAACGTGGCCCGCTGGGCACAGGACCGGCACCTCGCCTGGGCCCTCGACGGCCGGCCCCTCGACGGACCCGACACCCTCGCCTGGCTCGCCCACCACCACCCCGACGTCGCGAAATCCCACGACCGACGCATCACCGCACTCACCGGCTACTACACCGCCGCCCGCGACACCGGCGTCATCCGCCAGCTCCCCGAACTCAACCTGCTGCGCTCCGGAGTCGACCGCGACGCCGAACCACCCCGACGCCTCACCCCCATGGAACGCGTCACCTTCTTCACCTGCCTCGGAGGCTGGGGCCCCGACCAAGCCCGCCACTACCTCCGCGACCGCCTGATCGGCTACCTCCTCCTGGAAGGCCTGCGCCCCGGCGAAATCGTCCGCCTCGACATGCGACACCTGTACGAGAACACCGCCGAAGGCACCTGGACCGTCCGCACCCCCGACGACTTCGAGAACGTCGGCACAAAGCACACCCTCGAACCCCTCACCGCAGCCGCCCTCCACCACTACCTGCCCAAACGACCCCGCCCCGCCGACGGCGTCCACGCGCTGATCCTCGGGCAAGGCGGCCGGCCCATTGCCTCCCGCTACCCCAACATGCTCATCCAGCAGATCTGCGCCACCAACCCCCTCCTCGCCCAACGCACCCCACCCGTCACCGCAGACGTCATCGCCCACACCGGATTCTGGGACACGCCCGCAGGCTGAGTAGGATCACAGCCCACACACCGGGGAGGGGCGCCACGATGACGCTGGTCGAGGGCGAGTACGAGTTCACGTGCGACGAATGCGACGGTGAAGGCTCCGTGCAAGTCATCCAGCCGCCCGACGACGAGGACGGCGAGCCCACTCTCGGCTGGGGCCGCTGCGACGACTGCTTCGGAGACGGCCGGCTCCTGGTGGACGAGAAGGAAACCGCCGAGAAGATCCGGTGGGGGCAGGAGCCGACCCGCAGGCCTACCGCTACGTGAGGTCCGCGCTGGAGCTGTCGTCCCAGCCATCCTTACGGACCGGTTCCGGATCTGCATACCGGCGCGCGAAGGGATCGCGGTACCGAATCGTCAGCCCAAGAATGGCGGTGGGCGGCCGCTGACGATATGCCGCCATGACCGTTCCAGGTACGCCTACGGCAACACCTTCTCGGGTGTTGCATGAGACGCACAGCCAGCCGCGTACCAATCCGGTTTCGTGGTCGTGATCGCAGACCATGGTCCGGTCTGTCTCCCCGCAGATGGCACATCGGCCGGCCTGCCAGGTCCGGAGCGTCCCCTCGTCGTCACACTGGGCGGCGGCTACCTCCTCCAAGAGATCAAGAACGCTGGCACTGTAGCCGGTAGTGTCGATGCCTTCCCAGAATCTCCGAGTGACGTCGTCTTCTCCCGGCCGATCTGCTGGCCATGCCCAACAGGCTGGCGTCTTCATATTCCTCCCCTGTTGACGAACCGGTCTACCAAGTGGTCGTAGACGGCGGCTGCGGCCGCAGCGTGCTTGGCCTTGCGGGCGGCGTCGTCGCGGCGTCGGATGTACCGCAGCGTCGTCTCGATAGCGGCGTGGTCGGCGTACTCCTGAATCTCCTCTACTGGATGGCCGGCGTCGTGCATGTGGGTGAGCTTGGAGGCACGCAGGACGTGCGGTGTGAGGTCCCGGCCGGGGAGAACTCCGGCTTCCTCGCCAAGGCGGTTGAGGAGGCGGTCGACGGCGTGACGGTCCATGGGACGGTCATCGTCGGTCAGGAGCAGCGTCCCGCTATCGCGGCCAGCGGTGGCCACGTCGATGAGGTCGCACAGCCGGTTTGGGAGCGGCCAGACGCGGCCCTTCCCGCCTTTGCGGGACAGGTCCAGTCGGCGCTTCCCGCCCGTCTTCTTAAGGTGCTCTAGCTGGGCGGTGCAGCACTCGGTGACGCGGCCGGCGAGGGTGTAGATGAGGACGGGCACGAGGGCCTGGCGCGGGGTTTGGGCGGCGTTGACGACGGCCTGGAACTCTGGGACTTCGAGGATGGGGGTGGCGGTGGTCTCGTCGCGGGGATCGACGCGTGGCCGGTCGTATTTGGTGACCGGTGAGGCGATGGTCTCCTTCGTCTTCCATGCCGCGTACTGGGTGAGGGCGGTGAGGACGGACAGGCGTCGGTTGATAGTGCGGGGCGCCTTGCCCTGGGCCTTCTGTGTCTTGGTCCAGGTCTCGATGATGCCGGGCGTGATGGCGCCGACGTGGAAGCGTTCGTGGCCGCCCAACTCCCGGGCGACGTCGGCCCAGAGACAGACGTCGTCGGCGTAGGCCTGCTTGGACGTGACCGCGGGGACGGCTTCGGAGCCAAGCCAGGAGGTGATGAGGAGGAAGGTGTCGCGGTCGCAGACTTCGGCAAGGAGTTCGAGGCGGTAGCGGCGTGGGCCGAGGCGGCGGGTGCGTGGGTCGCGGCGTGCGACGGTGCCGAGGGTGTCGCGCAGCCAGTACAGGGCCTCTTCCGCGCTGCCAGGTGTGGCGAGTTCGGCGCGGGGCCGGGCGGTGACGGTGTGTTGGGTCATCGTGCCGTCAACTCCGTGAACCAGCGGCGCAGCGCTTCTTGTTCGTCGGGGGTGGCGTGCTTGAGTGCATAGCCCATGACGACTGCGTACATCGAACCTTCGATGCGGCCAGTGCGTTCCCAGTCCTTGGCGAGCCACTGTGCCGCTTCTGCTGTAGCTGCATCGTGCTGCATTCCGTCGTGCAGCGCGGCGGCTACGAGTAGGCGTCCGGTTGCCTCGTCATCTTCAGCCGTCATGATCTGAGTCTACCGTCGATCATCCATAACACACGTTATGCGCGTCGTCTGGCGCGATCCTCCCGCACCCGACGCATCACGGTCACATGGCTGACGCCATAAGACTTCGCGATCCGGTTCGCCGACTCCCCCGCCCGGTACCGTCGCACGATCTCCGCATCCGGGAGATCCATCCGACGATGCCCCACAGGGATGCGCACGCCGGCCGCCGACAGGCGCCGGGAGATCAGGTTCGGCTTCACCCCGAGCTCGGCAGCAATGTCCTGGATCTGCATCCGCTCGTCCACGTACCGGCGCACCAGGTCGGCATCGGACACGGGCAGTTCGATCTCGCGGCCCTTCCGGACCTGGACTTGGCAGCGCCTCAGGATGGTGAGGATGGTGGTGCTGCTGCACCCGTACTCCCGACCGAGGTCGACGGCGGTAGCGCCTTCCTGGTAGCGGGTGACGATTGGATCCGTCGGAAGGCTGCGTACCAGGTACTCGGCTGGCGGCAGCGGGGTGCGGCCACTGGTGGCACCACGGGAGAGACGGGAGACCTGCGCCTTGCTCAGTCCAGAGGCCCTGGCGACCTCAACCTGTTTGACGCCGGCCTGCGCTGCCTGGGCAACGGCTTCGCGGAGGGCCTGGCGGGCGGCACGCTTCAGCGGCGGCAGATCGGCGGCGAGGTACTTCTTCGCGGCCGCGCGTACTTCCTTGAGCGCCTGCTCCTGGCCTGCGGTACTCGACTTCGGGGGCATGTCCATACCGTGCCACGGTCTAGCCGGGACGTTCCCCCCGCTCACGCCAGCCCGAGATCAGGAACATTAACTGGAGCCAGAGGATCTATTGCCTCACCTCACTGCGAGGTCGGCCGCACTAGGGCCTCTTCGGCTTGCACGTACTGCACGGGGCCAGCCCCGTTTGCAGGGCTTCGTAGAGGGTGATGGTCTCGGGACCGTTCGTCAGCTTGCAGCGGTCGTCCGTACCGGTGTGATAGAGGTGCCGCGCCCCTTCGAACCGCTGGGCCTATGCCGCCACTGCGACGCAACCACCATCGTGTCCAGCTGCTCCAAGTGCCGTTGCACCTGCTCCAGTTCCGCCCGAAGTTCCTGCTGGCGTGCGAGGAGCCGTTCACGAGTGGCGGTGGTGGATTCCATGGGGGGTTCGTCCTCTCGCGGTGGGGACGCCGGCGGCGCGTTCCGCATGAACGTACACCGTGGGCCGTGTACGCCGAACCGGTTCGCGTCGATCACCCCGTGATGCACTGCATGTGAGCTTATCAAGCATCACAAAAATGATCTTGACAGTGAATCTGTCGCCAAACGAAGGATCGGACCCCCGAATCGCATAGGAGTCCGATTCTTCGTCAGGAGCCGTTTGGCAGACGGGCCGCCTTCGTGGCGCAGGGGGATGAACAGTACCGGGCGCGGCCCGCAGGGCTCTTATTCTCGGGCGTTTCCCTGTCGCACTCGGGGTTGCCGCACCGCGTCTCCAGTTCGGGCGTCAGCGCTTCCTGCATCGTTCCCCCATCTTCCGTCATAGGAGTAGTTGAGCTACTCTAAGCGTAGCAGTAGTCAAGCTACTCCGCCCCGCCTACGCTGAACCCATGGACCTGACCGGCTACCTGACCTCCGACCAAGCAGCAGAACGACTCGGCATCAACCGCCAGAGCCTCTACAACCTGGCCAACCGATCAGCGGACTTTCCGAAGCCCAAGAAGATCGGACGCACTTCCCTCTGGCCCGAGGAGGGAGTGGACGCGTGGCGGGCACAGCACCCGAAACGACAGGCAACGAAGCGAGAGAAGTGAGGACACCATGACCGTAAGGAAGCCGTCGAAGCCGTGGCGGGTGACCGTCACCGGCCCGGACGTGGAGGCAACATCTCCGTTCACCAGCGAGGCCAAGGCCTACGCCTTCATCCGCGCCAGCCTCGGCGCCGACAGCCCGGCCACCGCTGCGAAGGTGGAGCAGTGGGAGGACGGCGTCTGGCGTTGGTTCGAGACCGTGACCGCCGACGAGATCTGCGCGGCCCAGGCCGCCACCGAGAAGTGAGGACACCGACCATGCGCACCCCGAAGCCGACGAAGACACAGCGAAACGCGCTCGTCCTCCTCGCCGACGGTACCGCCTACCGCAGCACCCGCGCCTTCGCCGACACCAACGTCTACGCCCCGGGCGGCCGGATCACCGCCGCTACCAGCACGGTCCTGGTTCGCAACGGGTGGGCGACGTGGGGTCCCGAGGTAGGCCTGCGTAAGCCATTCCTGCTGACCGACGCCGGACGTGCCCACCTGCCCGCCACCGAGAAGTGAGGACGCCGACCATGCCCGATCTGAGGGTGATCGCTGATCGACTCCAGCGTGTGCTGTCACGTGCACAGGAAGACCGCAGTGAACGCGAGGATCTCGTCGACGGCCCCGATGGCGTCGAGTGCGGCTGGGCCGCGCACGAGCGGTCCGAAATGTGGAAAGCCGTGAATGCCCTACGCGCCGACCAGGGGCGCCCTGCGGTCTCTCTGGACGACGTTGTGCAGGTCGAGCGGCAGGCGTCTGGCCACTCCGACTACAGCCGCAAGTTCGCGTTCTACTGCGCCGAACTCGCACAGCGCTGACCCACGCATGATGGTGCCCGCCTGAGGAAAGCAGGCGGGCACCATCATGCCCGCACCCTACCCAGGCAACGCTGACCGGTGGAAGTTCTGCCAGGAGCGGGAGGCGGTCGGCCCGCGCTGCCCCTGATACCGGGACCCGCGCACCGCGCTCCCGTACGGATGCTCCGACGGGGAGCTGAGCTGGAACACGCAGATCTGTCCGATCTTCATCCCCGGCCACAGCTTGATCGGCAAGGTCGCCAGATTGCTGAGCTCCAGGGTGACGTGCCCCTCGAACCCGGGGTCGATGAACCCCGCCGTGGAATGCGTGATCAGCCCCAGCCTGCCCAGCGACGACTTCCCCTCCAAGCGGGCCGCCAACGTGTCCGGCAGCGACACCCGCTCCAACGTCGACCCCAACACGAACTCCCCCGGGTGCAACACGAACGCCTCACCCGGCAGCACCTCCACCAGCCGCGTCAGATCGTCCTGCTGCACCGAGGGGTCGATGCAGTCATGCCGGTGACTCTCGAACACCCGGAACGCGGCGTCCAGGCGGACGTCGATCGACGCGGGCTGAAGCATCGACTCGTCGAACGGGTCGATACCGAGCCGGCCGTCGGCTATCGCTTCACGGAGGTGCAGGTCGGAAAGGAGCACACCAGGAGGCTACGGCCGTCCCGCCGACGCCTTCCCCACGCTGGCCCGCCGGCCCTCCAGGGCCCGCGTGCACACCACGCACAGAGGGTTCCCGCCCAGCCCATACCGGTGCGTCGGATGCTGACAGCCACGACACGGCCCCACCTGCGACGGCGCGCACTCAGGGGCTGGAGGGACCGGTCTGTCGGAGATCGTGCTCATGCCCGCCACCCTACGACCGGGCAGAGGGAACACCGGGGCGTGACGGCGGGAGACTGGTCACACCGCCCCTCCCCCGCGATCGGAGCCCTTCCCCATGCCCGAACCCCTCCAGCCCGTCTTCCGCAGCAACGTCACCGTGCAGCTGGTCAAGCAGACCGCGTCCGACGCCGACGTTCTCTTCGCCGCCCGCGTCTCCACCCTCGGCGAGCAGTCCATCGACGAGATCGGCAAGGACCCCGAGCGGTCGAAGGGGCTCATCAACTACCTGGTGCGGGAGCGCCACGGCTCGCCCTTCGAGCACACGTCGATGACGTTCCTGATCAGCGCCCCGATCTTCGTGTTCCGGGAGTTCATGCGGCACCGCGTCGGCTGGTCCTACAACGAGGAGTCCGGTCGCTACCGAGAGCTGGAGCCGGTCTTCTACGTCCCCAACATGTACCGGAACCTGGTGCAGAAAGGCCGTCCGGGACGGTACAAAATCGTCGAGGGCACCAAGCATCAGCTCTGGGTCACTCAGAAGACACTGCAGGACTCCTACCGTCTCGCCTACGAGGCCTACCAACAGATGCTGGCGGAGGGCGTCGCCCGCGAGGTGGCCCGCGCGGTGCTCCCCGTCGGCCTGTACTCGTCGATGTACGCCACCTGCAACGCGCGGTCGCTGATGCACTTCCTGGGGTTGCGCACCACCCACCCCGACGCCGCAGTGGCGTCGTACCCCCAACGCGAGATTGAGATGGTCGGCGAGGCCATGGAAGCCGAGTGGGCAAAGCTGATGCCCCTCACCCACGCCGCGTTCAACGCCAACGGCCGCATCGCCCCCTGACCCGGTTCGCACACCAGTTCAGACAGAAGGCGGCCCCGACGGATCCTGAACAGCATCATGCAGAGCCCGCCGGTGCTGAGCCCGGACGACCATTCGGGTCCGCTGCACCACCAGACCGGCCACGACCAGCAGCAGCAACGTTCGGGTCGACCGCAGCACCACGGCCGGCGCCCCGTGATCCCACACGGTGATCGCAACCGTGTACGCGCCCAGCGCGCCGATCGTCAGCGTGAACAACATGATGTGCCGGCCCACCGCAGTCGACCGCCACGGCGCGCACCGGCTGTACACGATCCCGAACGCGAAACTGCACAGGGCGACCAGGCTCGAGGCTGCAAGGTTTGCGAACTGCGCGCAGTCCATCAGCGGTGCCCTCCCTCAAAGGCGTCGCGGAAGATTTCCGCGAAGTGATTGCGTTCCCGCTCGCTCGCCAAACGCTCGGCGACGCGGGCGACAGCGGGACGGTGCGCTTCCACCGCCCGGCGGGCCTTCCGGGCACGGGACAGCGCCGATTCGGCTTCCCTCTGCCCGCGTGTCTTTCCGGCCTCGTCCGGGCGCTGCGGGGCGGGCTCAGGACGGCGGCGCAGCAACCGACGGATCCATCGCATCCCCGGGCACCTCCCCTCGTATGGCACGCAGAACGTGGTCGGCGACCCTCGACAGCTCGAGGAGTTCACCGACCTGGCTCTGCGCTTCGATGCGTGCGGCTTCGCTCTCACGGTGGGCCTCACGCCACATGTCCCGCTCTTTCGCCAGCTCGGCGACGCGGGCGTCACGGTCCTTCCGTACGTCTTCGAGGACCGCTCGGGCGACGAGGCTCCCGCGGAGGATGAGCAGCACGATGAGGGTGACGATTGCCCCGGCCCCGCCTGGCAGTAGGACGCTGACGGCCGACAGGTCATTCACCTCGCTGCTCCTTATGTGTGGGGGGTGGGGTACGCGGGTGCCGCTGCCAGTCGGCCCCTGCGTACCGTGTGGGCATGGTCAGACGGCGGTCGGGTCGTGCTGCTTGGCGAGGGGGCTTGACGTCTCCAGGCTCACGGCGGGGACGGGGGCGGTGACCTCCTTGCGGAGGAAGATGGCGACGGCGCCCTCCACGAAGAGCATCCATAGGGCCTGCTGTTCTGCGCTCATGTCGAGGCCGAAGCCGAGGAACAGGGCGAGTCCAGCTTGGGCGAGGTTGACGATGGCCGCTGCGGCGGCGCCGGTCTTGAGGACGATCGCGGTGGCGAGGGCGACGATGCAGGACAGGACGGCCATGATGGCGGTCTGCTGGTCGTCGGAGACGTCCAGGCCGTAGGCCGACGCCAGCTTCAGAGCGATGGCGGCGAAGGCCAGCAGGTAGACGGGCTCACGCCCGAGGATCTTCACGATCAGGACTCCTTCTTGAGGGCTGCGACGTCGGCGCGGAGCGCGGCGACGTCCTTTCGGAGCGCGGAGACGTCGCCGGGCAGGCCGACGACCGTGTTGTAGATCGACTGGACGTAGCTGGACAGCGTCCACTTGGTGTTCTTGGCCTTGTCCGGGGCGGACTTCGGTGCGGGGATGTTGTCCCGGTGGATTACGGCGTCGCCGATGTCGGCCTTGCTGTACCCCGCCATGGGGTCCTCCTCCTGTGCGGGTGGCTTGGTGCTAGAGGAGCCGGCGCTCCACGAAGCGGGATGGGTGAGGCGTTCGCCGACGTCGGCGCGGAAACGGTCCATGGAGAAGTCACCGCGGCCTTCGACCGGCCCGGCCGGGTCGATCTTTCCGGGCTGCCACTCCTTGTGGCCGATGACGGACGCGGCACCCCAGCCGTGGGCGCGGCAGATCGCTGCCGCCCACCGGACCGCGGCGTCATACTGCACGGCCGGATAGGTGTCCTTGCCGTTGCCGAGGTTGACGATCTCGATTCCGTAGAAGCGGGCGTTGCCGTCGGTGTTCGCCTCGTTGTCGGCGGGCAGCGCGCGCTCGTCGATGACGGCCTGGAGGACGTCACCGTCGCCGGATCCGGCGTGGTTGGCGCGGCCGTGGCCGACCATGTACAGCTTCCCGGACTTCCCGCCGACGGTGTGGCACAGCGGGCCCGGCAGGTCGGCGTGGCCGTCGTAGCAGAGGGCGACGGAGGAGTCCTCTCCGGAGGAGACGGTGTGGTGGATGACGACGCCGTGGACCGGGCCCCATGCGCCCTTGTGGTTGCGGTTGTGGGTGCGCCAGTCGCGGTACTCGACGACCTGGCAGCCTTCCGCTTTGAGGGCGGCGAGGAGAGCGCTCGCGGACAGGGGTGTGGCCATCAGGACTCCTTGGGGGCGGGGCTGACGCGCGGTACCTGAAGCCGGTTCCAGGCGGTCTCGTCGGGGATACCGCTGGTGTCGCCGCCGCCCTTGGGTCGCAGGGACTCCTGGTAGGACTTCCAGGCGTCGCGGTGGGCGGTCGTCCAGTCCGGGCCGAGGGTCTTGCCTGCGGGGGCGTGGCCTTCGCGGGTGAGGCGCGCGCCGGCCGCGGCGTTGATGGGGCTGTAACGGCCGCCGTGGAAGAACTCCCGGCCGGGGTAGGGCTCGTACTGGCCGCTGGTGTCCGCGGCGGGCTCTACCGGTGCGGGGGCTGGGGCCGGGGTGGCGTCGGACGGGCTGTCGGTCTTCTTACGGGCAGCCGTCTCGTCGTGCTGCTTCGGGTCGGGCATTGCCCGTACTCCTGAACTCCCCGCGCCCAGGTGGAAGGGTATGGCGGGCCACTGTGGTGTGGCCGTCCCTCGGAGGGTGGTGCAGGCGGGCGGAGGGTCGCCCTCTTTGATCAGGGTAGGGGCGGCCGGGTGAGTCGTTCCCCCGGCCGCCCCGGACGGTCTATTCCTCGATCGGCTGCGGGTCGAGCTTGTCGGCGGTGAGGATTCGGCAGTCCTTGCCGCAGCAGCCGTCCGCGCCGCACACCACCCTGATGTACTTCAGCTCGCCGTTGTTGGAGTAGAACATCGGGATCGCGACGATCACGTTCTCCTGCGGGCAGCCGGGCGTGACGCACGCGGAGGTGATCGAGTACCAGGTCTGCGGTTCCCAGTTGATGACGTCCGGCTCCGGAACGGGATCCGGGGTGGGCGGCGGCTCCGACGGCGGCTCCTCCACGGGCGGCGGGGGCGGGTCCTCCACAGGCGGCGGAGGCGGTTCTTCTGCCTGGGTCGCTTCGGTCTGCGGAGCGGGCGCGGTTTCGCTCATGATCCGATCACCATCCAGTTGATAACGGTTGCTGTGGTGTTCTCGCGGTTGACCCAGACGAGCATGCTGCTGGACGTCACAGAGGACACGCTGACTCCGGTGACGCCCTGGGCGCCGACGGGAGTACGGACGCCGGGCACAGTGGTTGACGCGGTGGCGTAGCCGCGGAACGTGGTGCCCTTCAGTGCGGTAAAGCTGACGGACGCGCTGGTTGGGGTGCTGGCAGCGGAGGGGGTGATGGTGGTGGTGCCGGTGACGATGTTCCCGGCAGTCATCATCCCGGCGATCACCGTGTTGCCGTCCTTGTCGACGGTGACCTTGTCCGTGTCCCGGGCCAGGCGCAGCAGGTTTCCGGTGTGTCCAGTCTGTGCGGTCACATGGAGGGCGCTTTCGCTGCTTGCCGCCTGCGGTTCCACCCGGTGACGGCCCTTGCTGGTGATCACTCCGGGCTGGTGCAGGAAGTACCCGGCGTCTGCTGCGACAGCAGAGTCCATGTAGCCGATCTCGGCGTAGTCCGCGCGGAGGTTCATGCGGCCGCCGCGGTGGCTGGACGCCGAGGTGCGGCGGATGCGTTCGATGACGGCCAGGTCGTTACCCATGTACGTGCGCCAGGTGCGGTCGGTGAAGCCGTCACCGGCGAAGGATCCGGCAACGATCTGGAGGTTGGCATCGCCGGGGGTGGCTTCGGCCATCTGGATGTACACGGAGTTGGTGCCAGCGGAGTTGAGGAACCGCAGCTGTGGGAGGACGGCGCTGGGGTCGAGCCACATGATGGCACCGCCGGTTCCTTTGACGAGGAGACCGCGGACGGAAAGTTCACCGATGCTTTCGGTGTCGTTGTAGACGAGGATCATGTTCTCGTCGGCTTCGTTGAGGGTGATCCGTTCGCCACTGTCGGCGGTCTGGATCACGGCGCCGTTGATGATGCCGCCGGTGATGGTCTTACCGGTGATGGCGTCGGCGGCGATGGCGGTGGCGTCCACGGCCCCGGCGGCGATCTTCCCGACAGTGATGGCATTCGCAGCGATCTTGTCTGCGGTGACGGCGAGCGCGTCCAGTTTTGCGGTCGTCACCGCACCCGATGCGATCTTGTCGGCATTGACCGCCCCAGCATCGATCTGCAACGCCTGCACGGCAGCCGCGACCAGCTTCTGAGTAGTGACCGCCCCGTCCTGGATCTGCGTACCGCCCAGCACCGGCCGCAGCGACGCATTGTCGAACCACACCGCGCCCGCCGTACCCCCGGACGATTCGATCCGCAGCCGGGCCACCGTCGCCGTTGCCGGGGCCGTGTACGTGCCCGACAGCCTGGTCCACGCATTCCGCACCGGGGATCCACCCGACGCGGCGATGCCGTACGACACGATCCCACCAGCAGCGGTCTCCCACCGGATGTGAACGTTGACACCCGAGCCCGCCCACGCGGTCTCCACCCAGTAGTCGATGCCGATGTTCAGCTGGTCGCCGGGCAGTACCGGAATCGCGGTGATGGACACGGCCCGGTTGGTGGCACTTCCCGCCGTGGCATCGATCTTTAGGGAGGTGGGTGACCCGTTGCCCCTGGTGGTGTCCTGGCTGGCGTAGGAGAGTCCGGCCAGGATGGACGCCGTGTAGGCGCCCTCGAAGCTGGGGTCGGTGAGGACGTTGGCGCCGCCGGTCACGGTCAGCTTGTCCGTGGTGATCGCCCCGGCAGCGACCGTCGCCGACGTGACCGCCCCCGCCTGAATGTTCCCTGCCACCACCGAGTTCGCGGCGAGCTTCCCCGCGGTGACGGCTTCGGAGGCGATCGCCGGGCCGGTCACCGCATTGTCTGCGATCTTCCCGACCTCCACGGCGGCGTCCGCGAGGTTCTCCGCGAGGACCGCGGACTCCTGTAGGGCGACCGTGCCGACCGCATCGGCGGCGATCTTCGCTTCGGTGACGGCGCCCTCCGCGAGTTTCACCGTGGTGACGATGCCGTCCAGGATGTCCGTCGCTACGACCGGCGCAGGACCCAGCGGCCCGGCCTGCGCGGTCGGCGTGGACGCGGTCCCGGACGTGTTCCGGGCGACGAGGAGGACGTACACGGGCTCCTCGCACGGCACGACGACTGTGCCGCCCTGCGGCGTCTCGAACGTCGTCCGCAGCGTCTCCAGCGACGGGGTGAAGCCGCTGGTGGTGGAGGCGTGAACTTCGACGCGCTGCCAGTCCAGCGGGGGTATCGCACCGTCCGCGAACTGACCGTTCCAGGAGACGGTGATCCCGCCCAGGACAGACCCCAGGATCGGCGGTGTCGGGGCTGGTGGTGGGGGCCCGTTGACGATGTTCACCGCGGTCGTGCCGTCACTCTGCACGCCGACGATCGCACGGAGGCTCCCCGTGTCGTCCTTCACCTCGAGGGCGCTGTCTTCGATGCTGCCGCCGTGCGCGTACCGCTGCCCCCGCTTGGCCTCCTTGAGTTCCTGCCGGAGACGGGCGACTTCACTGGTCAGATCTCGGGCCATGGTCATGCCTCCGCGGGGCCGTAGTGGAAGGAGTCAGCGCGGGCCAGGGTGAGCACCGCCTGATCTGGGGATTCGGTGGGCCGGTAGGAATCGGCCAGAATCCGGCACCAGCCCGACCAACTGGTCCACTGGTTGTTGACCGTCACCTGCACGTCGTCACCGATCTGCCACGACCCCAGCGGAGCGTTCGGATGGTGCCGGATGGTGACCGACTCAACCTGGCCCATGACCTTGCGACGTTTCAGTTCCGCAGCTGCACGCCGGCCGAGGACGTCGTTGCCGTTGACGGTGGCCAGGGCGAGGATCGTCTCCATGCGCAGCCCGCCGTCCCGGGACGGGGCTTCCGCCCGACGGGTGGCAGTTCCCTCACCGGAGCCGGTAGCGATGACGACGTTCGCGAAGTCGTCACCGGAGTAGGTAACGGGAACGGCGTCGATGATGTTCACGCCCGTGCGGAAGGCGATGTCGGTGCGGCGAGCACCCAGCCGCGGATAGCCCAGCTTGAGGCGCTTCTCCACCCCGTTACCGAGGTAGCGGCACGTGTTCGTGTACTGGGGTGCGCCCTCCTCAGAGACGAGGTCGTCGAGGTGGTCGCTGAGTGCGGTGTTCTCGTACCAGTACGAGTGCCACGGCTCCTTGGATGTCCCCACCGTGATCTTCGAGACGGTGGAGTCGACGACCACGCCCAGGTTGCCGTCGGGCTGGGACTGGGCGTACGCCCACACATCCCGGATGATTTTGCACGGATCGGTGTTCACGTACGGGCCACGGCCGGCCAGCTCCCCGTGGGTGTCGTGGCGTTTCGTCAGGTACGACGACCAGGACGCGGCCTCGATCTCGAATTCGCCGTCCTGGACGGTGACGTCCCAGATCAGGCCGCCCCACCGCAGGTAGCCGTCGGCCTCCGCGTAGATGACAGCCTTGCCGGGAATCAGCGAGGCCACGTTGGCCTTCACGAACCGCGGCGTGAGCGTACCCCGCAGCTGGCCGGGCCCGTTGAGCTCGTTCCCGAACTCGGCCTTGGCCAGGGGCAGGTCGGGGTGGAGTTGGGCGCCAGTGAGGGCGTGCTGGGTCCAGAACCGCCAGCGGCCCACTACAGCCGTCCCTCAAGGAACTCCACGTCGATCTTGAAGGTGGTGCGGGAGTCCACCCCGATCGTGCCGTCGTTCAGCGGGTCTGTGCGCATGCGGGACACGATCGGCTGATTGGTGCCGCGCATCGCCGCCCCGGGCGTGGTGGTGAGGTCGATCGTCTCGACCATCTCCACGTTGATGCGGCGGACGACCGCGCCCTGGTTGTCGTCGATGAAGACTTCCTGGGACGCCTCTACGCTGCCGAGCTTGAACCGGAACGCGCCGAACACGTCGCCGGTTGCGAGACGGAGCCCGTTCACGGAGAAGATGACCTTCGCGGTGGCTGCCCAGGAGGGGATGGCGAGGGTGGCGAGGGTGACGTTGGGGTGCGTCTTGTAGGTGCTGGACGTCCCGGAGATCTCGATGACCGGTCCGCCGGGCTGGTAGTAGGGGGTGAGGACCCGGTCACGGCGGGGGTTGGCAACCTGCCGCAGATCCTTGATCATGGCGTTGGTGATGGTGGCCGTGGACGCCGGTATGTCGATCCTGGCCAGCGGGATCGCGGAGTATCCGGCGGGGACGGTGGTCGCGCTGGAGGACACGTTGCCGATGACCTCGAAGAACACAATCGGATCCACGGCCGGATCGCGGTCGCCCTCGTACTCGGGGTCCTCCACGCGCAGCACCAGCATGTCGGAACGGCCCGTAGCGCCGGTCGCGGCGACGTCCTCGGTGTCGGAGCCGATGTTGTACGCGTTGTAGAAGCCCTGTACCGGGGAGACCTTGCCCGCGATGACCGCCGAGCCATCGCCGATCTGCACGCCGGCCCCCGGCGTCGACAGGGCCGTAACCTTGAGGTCGGAGCCCGTGGTCACGCCCTGGTTGTCCCGCGCCAGGTCTTTGATCATCATGCGGAACTGCTGCGCGGAATGCTCCGCACCCCGCGTAGCGATCGGAACAGGTACGAGTGCCATCAGATCCTCACAGGGCCTTGTACGCCGGCCACCAGGTGACGGCGAGAGAACTGGTCAGGGTCGGGTCGGTCGCGCGCCAGTGGATTTCGTTCAGGCCCGGGTCGAGACGGAACAGGTCGATACGGGACTGCGGGGTGAGCGCCATGCCGCCGCCGTTGTCGCGGAGGACGGTCCGCCAGCCGGGACGGGTGTCGATCTCCACCCACTCCCCCGCAGCCAGCGAGCCTTGGACGGTCAGCGTCCGCCCGGACGCGACATGCGTGATCGTCGGGTTGGCGCACGGTCCGGTGACCCGCAGCACTGGCCACGTCGGCGCGGTCCCGGACGTGTCGATGAACCCGGGCCGGCCGACGGCTCCGGCCGTGTACTCGATCGTGAACGGGAACACGAGGGGGAAAGTAAGCCCGCCCCGGGTGAGGGCACCGAGCGGCATCGATGTGGTCTGCTGCTCGTCGTAGAACAGCTGGTCCTGGCCGGTGAACTCAATGTCGAGGGGGATCCAGCCGTGCTTGGCCTGCGTAAGGTCAGCGGCCAGATCACGGATCCGACCTCGCACGATGCGTGCCGGCCGGCCGGGGAACTTCAGCCGCAGGTCAGTGGTGGCCCCGCCGGCCAGGCGGACGGCTTCGTCGTCAGCAGCTTCCTGAAGCTGGGCGTGGATGTCGAGGGCGGCCTGCTGGTTCCCGGGGGTCTTGATCCCGGCGTCGATCTTGATGGTGCGGCCGTTGAACAGGTCCGGGCCCAGCCACAGGCCGTCCTCGCCCGGGGGTTCGACGTCCGCGGTCCGCTGCGGCGTCCTGCCGAGCCCTTCGATCGCCGCGATGACGACCGGGGTGCCCTTCCCGATGAGGACCCCGGCCAGTTCGTGCTGCCCGTCGACCAGTTCCACAGGCGTACTCATCGGCTTCCCCTTGCTGCTACGCCGCCGCGCGCCAGACGGCGCAGCTGATATCCCTGCCGGGACTCGACTGCGCGGGCCAGGTCCCGGTCGGACTGACGGTCACCGATGTGGAAGTGGGACTCTCCAACGAGGGGGCCCTGCTCGCGGATGATGACCCGGGACGCCTGCCCGTCGGTGAGGCCGAGGCCGAAGCGGGAGGCGACGTCGCCGAGGACCCGGGTGGCGGAGCCCCGCTTGTTCTGCCCGAGGGGGATGTACGCCTCACCGTGGGTGGACGGCTCCGCGAACCGGATGATGCCGCCCTGCGTGGCGTACATGCCGGCCCGGATGCCGCCGTTCTCGTACGCCTTGCCGCTGTTGGCCTTCGCCAGGTCCTGGAGGAACTTGAGGGCCTTCGCTCCGAGGAGCTGGTGCAGCTTCAGCTTGCCCTTGTTCCCGACCTCGATGATCTCGTCCTCACCGAGACCGGTCTTGTCCGCGACCTGGTGGATCCCGATGTTCTTGTTGCTGATCGCCGCGATGATCTCGATGAACTTCGCCATCTCGTCGGAGGTCATCTGCGCCTTACGCTGCTTGACCTCCTCGTTCGCTTTCTTCGCCTTCGACTTGCTGCCAGCGGCCTCCGCGGCGAGGTCCATCGCGGCCTGGTCGTTCTGCGCGGCAAGCTGCCCGGCGAGATCGCCGTAGCCCATCGCTGCGAGCTTGGCGAGGTTGTTCTGGAAGATCTGGTTGTTGGCGGAGTCGTGGGACAGCTGGGACGTGAAGTCGGACAGGCGGGCCCGTGCTTCCTTCTCCAGGTTCCTGAGGGCGATGGACATCTGGGCGACGTACTTGTCCGTGCCGGTCGCCATCTTCGCGGCGATCTTCAGGCCGTCCTCGCCCATGGATGCCAGAGCACGGGCGACATCGCCGCCGGCCCGGTCGGCTACCTTTTCCAAGTTGCGGTTCCAGGCGGCTGTGGCTTCGCCGAGGTCCCACAGCTTCTTCTCCACCGCGGCAAGGTCGAAGTACTCGACTTCCTTGGTCTTGCCGCCCTTGGTCTTCACCTTCTTCGTCTTGTGGCCGGCCTGCCCGGCTTCGGACGGCGAGTACAGGGATCCGCTGACCGGGTCGTACTGCCAGCCGTCGATCCCGCCGTTGGCGTGCCATTGGATGGAGGCGGGGTCGCCTCCCAGACGGCGGACGGTCTCCTCGGCGATGGCCCGGGACCGGGGTCGCTTCGACGGGCTGAGAGGGATGTAGCTCTCCCCGCCTGTGGAAGGCTCCGCCCAGACCCTCCACGCGCCCGCTGGTGCGATCTGCGCGACGTGGTTCTCCCGCATGCCGCCGTCGGCGTAGAACTCCAGGACGGAGCCGTGGGCCTGCGGCGTGACGCCCGGGTACTTCTTCCCGTCGATGGCACCGCCGGTGCGGACGGTGTTCAGGTACTCCGTCTTGTAGATACCGATGCCGATGTTCTTGCCCTGCATGCCGTTGATGGCGCTCTGAATGGCTTGGACCGCGCTGATGGGGGTGCCGGTCGGGATGGTGATTTTGACGTTCTTCGACCCCGGTACGTCCTCGATCTTGAATCCGAGGGCTTCAAGCTGGGCACGCGCGGCCGCAGTCGGCGCCTCCATGACGATGGTTTTGCCATGGGTGGTGGCGATCTCGTTCTTGACCGCCTCCAGATCGGTGATCGCGGCTGCCGTCTCAGCCTTGATGATCGTGTTGACCTCGGCGGGCGTCCCCAACAGCGTGTTGACGTAGTCCTCGGCTGCCTTCTTGTTCCCGCCAAAGCCCTTGGTGGCCAGCTCCAGCATCTCCGCGCGCAGCGCCTGAGACTTCCCCGACATGGTCGCGAACGACTCGCCAGCCGCAATCCCGGAAACGATCATTTCGTCCTGCGCTGCGGCCGCCTGAGTCATCGCCTCGCCGTTGCGGCGGCCCGCTTCGGTGTGAATGTCGAGGGTGTTGCCGTTCTCCTTGAACGCTGCGGTCAGGTCGTCCAGGGCCTGCTCGTAGTTGATCTCAGCGGAGTAGGCGTCCCGGTTCGTCTCGTTCAGGGCCACCAAGGAATTCCGCAACCCGTCCGCGGCCTGCTTCTGTGCGCTGAGCTGCGCCTGGACGTCCGCAGCGGCCTTCCCGAACAGCCCCATGGAGTCCGCGGCCATGTCCGACTCGAACTTGAGGTCGGCCAGCGAGGAGTCGTAGCCGTCCAGCTCCTCCCGCAGCCGTGCCGCCTCTTCCGGCGACATGCTGGCGGTCATGTACTTGAGGGCGGCCGCAGCTTGCTCAGCGTTGCCGTTGCGGACCAGGTTCGTCAGGGACTCGTCGATCGCGTCGGCGGACTTGGTGAAGTCCTCGGTAGCATCGGAGGCGTCCAGCAGGCCGTTGGTGACGTCCGCACCCCAGTTGTTGATCGAGTCGACCGTACTGGGGTTCATCACCTTGCTGATCTTGTCGTTCAGCTTCTCGAAGTCGGACCCGAACTGCTCGGCGACGTAGCCGGTGGCCTTACCGGTCCTGCCCAGCTGTCCGAGGCTGGTGGTCAGCCGGTCCACGTTGGGCGGGGCAGACTCCCCAAGGTCCCCCAACTCCTTGACCGCCAGGACCACGGCGGCGATCCCCGCGACGACCACGGACGCCTTCGCTGCGGTGCCGAGGGCGAGGAACGCGGCGCGCAGGCCGGCGAGTCCGCCACCGGCGGCTGTGGACGCTGCTGCCAGGCCGACAATCGACGTACGGACCCGGGTGACCCCGCCCGCCAGAGCAGCCATACCGGCGCCGGACAGCTGAAGCAGCTTCAGCGCGGTCGCGGTCTGAAGGATGATCGCGACCAGTTCGGGCGGGAGTGCGGCGACCAGCTTTGCGGCCGCGGTGACCAGCGTCAGCATCGTGGGTCCGGCCTGCGCTGCGCCCTGCGCGAGGGTGACGACAGCGTCACCGATCGCGTTGACTGCCTCCCGCGCCTCCGGCCCGTTCTCCCGGAAGTAGGCGAGGATCTGTCCGACCGCGCCGGCGTCCGCATCACCCTGGGACACAACGCGGAGCAGGTGGATGATCTGGTCGGTGAAGTCGTCCACCTTCGCCTGCGTCAGTTCCCCGACCCGGTCGGCGAACGCGTCGAAGCCTGGGGTGGATACGGCGCCGCCGGCCACGTTCATGAGCCGGTCGAAGCTGCCCGAGAACGCCTCCACCTCGGGGGACAGCTTCGGAATGACCTGCTCAAGGACCGTGAAGCCCTTCTCGACCGGGGCCATGGTGAAGCTGGCCATGTCGTCCGACCAGTCGCCGAACGTGGTCTTCAACCGGGACAGGGCTACCGCGGCTTTCTGCGTCTCCGCCGGCATCGACGCGAGCTGCTGCTGGTAGGCGAGCTGCGCCTGCGCTGCTTCCTTCGACGCTGCCCCGTGGTCGCGGACGGCGTCTTGGTACGCCTTCTCCGCCTCGGAGGCTTCCTTGAGTGGCCCGACCTGGCCGGCGAGGGCGATCCCGAATGCTGCTGCTGCGCCACCAGTCGCGGCGAACGTACCGGCGAGCGGGGCCAGGTTCGCGGCGAGACCCGCAATCAGGGGGACCACGGCGGTCGCTGCGGGGATGAGAGAACCGAGGTTGAAGTCCAGACCCCCGCCGCCACCAGAACCCCCAGGAAGGCCAGGGAGAGGCGTCCGGAGGCCGCTGGTGTCGGGGTCGACACGGACGCGAATGACCTGGTTCATCGACGCCCACCGGACCGCAGCGGACACGTCCCGGCGCAGCTGCATGGGGTCCTGGAGGGCGATGGGGATCTCGATGCGGTGTCCCCACGCCGCCCACCGCACGGCGTCCTCAACTTCGCGGCGCAGCTGCATGCTGTTGCCGAGGCGCAGGTTCACGGCCAGGCCCTGCCCGGCACCGGCTGCGGACAGGGCGGCGGACACGTCGGCCCGCAGGTGGTCGGCGTCCAGGCCGAGGCGGACGCGGAGCCCCTGCCCGGACCCGGCGCTGGTGAGCGCGGCCCGCACATCGGCCCGCAGATGCCCGGCGTCCACATCCAGACGGACGCGGATCGGGTTGCGGGTCTCGGTGCGAAGCCGGTCGATGTCCCGGCGGAGCGCGTTCACGTTCCGGGAGGCGGTGCGGGCGTCACCGGACAGGTCGCGCAGGGTACGGGCGAGTCCAGAGCCCTGGCCGGTCAGACGTACCGACAGGTTCCACTCGGACACGGGCGGGCTCCTTCCTCTACTGGTGGCTGTGCTGCTTCTGGAATTGCAGGGCGGCGTGGACGCTGGTCGGGATGAGGAGGACCTTCACGCCGTGGCCCTCGTCGCCG
Source organism: Streptomyces violaceorubidus (assembly GCF_000717995.1). Taxonomy (GTDB): domain Bacteria; phylum Actinomycetota; class Actinomycetes; order Streptomycetales; family Streptomycetaceae; genus Streptomyces; species Streptomyces violaceorubidus. The sequence goes on along the minus strand of NZ_JODM01000024.1, from coordinate 42,065 downwards.
TCGGGGATCTCCTTCTGCCGGTCGGCGAGGATCTGGCAGCCGATACAGCGGTGCGTGGTGGCCCGGTAGGCGTCCTCGTCACCACCGGCGTCTTCGTCCCACTCGTCGGGCCGGGTGCCGCAGGTCGGGCAGACCTGCTTGAGGTAGTGCTCGTAGGCGCGTGCCTTGCGCCGGTCGAGGTCGGTCCAGGTGCCGTCTCCGTGGCCGCGGTAGTGGCTGTGCGGGATGCCGTACTGGCGGCACAGCTCCATCTCGGCACGGAAGTCGGCATCGTCGATCAGCCTTTTCCCAGGTCACTTCGCTGCCGCTGCTGTACCGTCCACGCGGCGCCCCACAGGCGCTTCCAGTCGTCGAGGGGCCAGGTCTGCATGGCCTGCTGCGCGTACTCCAGCGGCATGTCGTCTGTGGACGCGGCGGCGATCAGGGCGGGTGCGAAGGTGTCGACGTGGAATTCGGAGTTCTGCTCCTCGTCCTCCTCGCCCGGCGGGTGTGCCTTGATGAGAAGTTCGAGCTGGCCCCGCTCAAGGGCCTGGAAGGTCAGGGTGACGGTCGCGCTCTCGTACGCGTCCGTGGCCGCCTTCAACTCGGCCTGCGCTTCGCGGGTCTGCTTCCGGACAAGGGCAAGGGCGTCCTTGTCGGCGTCCTTGCCGAGCGACTTCTCGTAGTCCTCGGCACGCGCGGCGGCCTGCTTCGCGCTCTGGTAGCGGTCGCGGACGTCGGGGTCGGCACACAGGCGAAGTACCTGAGTGGGCTTGGGCATGCTGTCCAGGCGCTTCTGAATGGCATCCCATGCAGTGCTGCTCATACGGAGGGTCTCCATGTGGGAAGGCCCGGCCGGGCGCGTGGCGCCCTTCCCTGAACCGCGACGGCCCGGCCGGGGGCTGGTGGGATGATGCCGGTCAGGTCAGGGTGGGAACGGTGCCGTTGAACAAGGGACGGTCCGTGATCGTGAACTGGACCGTGACCTTGGCAGCCTCGTTGTCGGCTGCGTAGCTCTTGGAATTGCTGACCACAGTCACGGGGAAGACGTCCATGCCCTTGGTGCCAGCGGTCAGGCCCTTGGAGAAGTGAACGACGAAGCCAGTGGTGCCCTTGGCGAGGTCGGTCTCGATGGCGTCGAGGACCGAGTCCTCGTACATGGTCCAGGAGCTGTCCTCGGCGGAGTCGTCACCGCCGATCTTGCTGACGAACGTGGAGTCCATGTCCGGGGTCTCGATGGTCTGGTTGGTCAGACTGAAGCCCTCGACGGACGTGATGTGCGACGAGTAGTCCGTTCCGCCGTCGATCTCGGCGCCGGTGGGGACGAGCGTGTCGGAGGCGATCGTCGGAAGGAAGTAGTACTTACTGATGCCCTTGCGGTAAAACCTTGCCATGGTGGCCCCTCGCGGATAGGGGCCAAGTCGGGGCCCCTGCTACACGTGTTGGTGTGGCGGCCACCTGTGGTGGTGGCGTCCGCGTGGGGTCCCGCCGCGGTGCGGTACTGCACTGCCCCCGGAGGGGCTATCCGGCCGGCTGCTCCTCGAGGAAGAGCCGGTAACGGATCACTGAAGTGATGATTGCATCGTTCTGGTCGGACGTTCCCCCTGCTTCGCGTGCCTCCCGCCGCCAGCAGTGCACGCCGGGCCCGACACTGAGGGCGTTCGTGTAGCCGGGACTGCCGTCCGCAGGACGTTCGACGACCTTCCACCCGCGGTCGGCCAGCCACTGCGCCTGCTCGTCGCCGCCGCGACTGTTCGGGACGCCGGGGGTGGGCCCGGAAACGAACGTCGCCTGGTAGTCGAGGACAGCTGCCCGCTGGTTGTCGGCGAGGGTGGCGGTGTCGTCGGTCCGGTCCAGGGGGTAGAGCAGCGTGTACGGCGGCGGCAGCGGGGCGCCCTTGCTGTCCAGTGGTACGGATCGGAGGCCGACGGGGCGGCCGGTGAGGGATGCCAGGAGTGCCTGGAGGCCCTGGGTGACGGGGAGGCGTTGGATCACGGTCAGCTCCCGAAGATCCGGTCAAGGGCGGCTTTGAAGGCGTCCTCGTACTCTGCGGACAGCTCCGTCACTGCGGGCTCCACGTGCGGGTATGGCGGCTGGAAGAAATGCCGTCCGATGCTGTCGGTCATGTCCCAAAAGCCGAACTCGAGGCGGCGGCCCTGCGGCCGGTCGGTGCCCACGGTCGCCCCGCCACCATCGGGCACGGCGAACGGTTCGGTGCGCCACGAGTCGAAGTAGTCGCCCGTGATGATGTTCGGTCCGGGGCGGCCGGACGCATTGAAGCGGATCATCGCCTGGGCAAGCCGCGCCTGCTGCTGCACCGTGCGGTTCACCTCGGGGCCGACACGGTCGGCGGCCTCCTCCAGCCGGTCGGAAAGCTCGTCCAGGTCCATCACGCCTCCCCGCCAGTCTGCTGGATCTGGTCGAGGCTGGTGACACGGATGACGCCGAGGGTGCCCGCCTGGGAGGGGTCCATGGTGCGCCACTGCCGTCCGACGAGGGCCTGGTCGCCTCCGTCGTGAACGGAGACGACGGTGACGATGGTGTCCCGGGCGGCGATCGGCGCCGCGAGAGGGGTGAAAGCCTTGTACTTGCTGGTGGTCTCGGTCACCCACGGCTGGGTGGCGACGACTGCGGACGCGGTCTCGGGCAGGCTGCCGGACTGCACAGCACCCGGGCCCTCGTACGTGATGGCGCCTTCCGGTACCTCGAATTGGCCGGTGTCGGGGTTGAAGACGGGCGGCCCGCCGGGGGTGACGAAGCGCACCGTGTCGAGGAGGAGCATCCCCTCGACAAGAGGAGCCACGTTGGCGAGGATCCGGGCGAGATCGACAGCCATCAGCGGGTCCCCCCTTCCGTGTTCCGCGCCCACTCCGTGAGGGTCATGAGCATCGCGCATGCGGTGGCGCCGGGCCCGCCACCGTAGTCGGCCCGGTTGAGGGCCTCCTGATCGAGGATCTGCGGGTCAACCGCGGCCAAGAACTCGCAGATCTGGTCGGCGGGGGTCTTGGGCACGCCGACGGCAACGCGGGCGAGCCCTTCGAAAGCAACGTGATCGGACTGCCGGGTGTGCAGGATCAGGGTGGGCAGGGCCGCGGACACGTCGTGCTGAAGGACGTAGCCGGTGACGGACCCGGGCGGGAGGGCTTCGCCGCCGATACGGATGGTGGCCTGGCCAGGCTGGGCGTCGATACGGACAGCGTGCGCCTGCGGCTCTGCGGGGTTACTCATCGTCTTCGTACTCCACGGTGTCTGGCGTCTCCGGGGCTCGTTCGGTGTCGGAGGAGAGTGCGAATCCGAACGGCTGCTCGTCCTCCGTCGTGTCGTCGGAGGGCGGAAGTGCGTGAAAGAGCCGTAGCGCGGCTTTCTCAGCAGCGCGTAGCGAGACGCCTTCGCCGGGATCGGTGCGTATGTCCACGGTGCAACCGCCGGAGGTGATGGTGAGGCGCATCAGAGAAGCGCTCCAGACCGGATCTCGGTTCGGCCGACGAGGTCGAGGCGCGGTAGCAGCTCGCGTTGGCAGTGAGGGTGAGCAACTGGATGGGCGAGGGCGTCTTGGACGGTGCGCAGCGTGCGGTTGGCCCGGTCGGGATCGTTATGCGATTCCCATCCGCAGTCGGGCCCATCACGAACCTCCACCCACTCCGTGCCGAGCTCGTCCAGTGCGGTCCGGGCGGCCGCCGTGTTGGCGGTGGTCACGGCCTGCCAGGTGATGGCGGCACGCGCCCATGCGTCGACCGGATGCCGTGCGTCGTTGGCGTAGACGACGGTGTCCAGCGGGTGGTCGCGGCGGAGCTGGTTGGTGTCGAAGCGGTCGGCGGTACTGCGGGCAGCGTCCTGGGCGGCCCGGAGGAAGGACCGGGCCCGGCGCAGGGCCTCGCCGATGCGGCTGGTCAGGTCGGCGTAGTACTGGGCAGACGCTGCGGTGACCGCGGCCTGGTGACGTTCGGTCCACTGGAAGCGGTCGGTGCGCCGGTCGGCATTCTCCAGCATCTGCCAGGCGCCCTCCCGGTAGATGAGCGGCAGGTCAGCGGACGCCCACCGTTCAGCAAAGGCACCGGCCGCGCGAGCGAACGTACCGAGGCTGGTGTTGAACGCGGCGATCGCCGCACGCAGGGCACGCCCACCGCCGGACGTCCGGCCGGGCCGGATCCGGGCCAGCGCGTTGAGCAGGCGGGTCTGGGCGATGGTGAGGATGCCCCACGCCGCGCGAAGCCGGTCGACAGCGTCGGTGATGAGCGCCAGGAGGCGCTGGCGGAGGGTGCGGCTGCGGCGTCGGACGGGGGTCGTCATCGTCGGGGCCTTGCCTTGAGAACGATCCAGCCGATGCCGGTTCCGTCGTCGGAGCCGTCCGGGTCGTCAGGTGCAGGAATGTCTCCATCCCGGAGGGCGGAGATCTTTCGTTCCAGGGCCTTGATGTTCTCGCTGAAGCCGAGACCGACGATGCCGGTGACGTTGATGGTGGTGGGCTGTGCCAGGAGGTCGGCGAGACGGCCGGTGAGGACTTCGATGGCGACGGCGCGGGCCGATCCGAGGCGGGCGTAACGAGTCTCAAGGTCGGCGAGGTCGGTGGCTGCGCCGAGCTGGGCAAGGAGCCATGCCTGTACGGCGGTGTCCATGGCTGCCTCCAAAGCTGGTGTGGGAAGGGGTGGTGCGGGTGCGGGCCCGCCCTGTGGCGCCCCCACCGTGGGGGCGGGCCCGCATCCCGCTAGTCGCCGCTGGTGCCCTCGTCAGCGACGTCCCGGCCCCGGGCCGGCTTGCGTGCCGCGGGCTTGCGCCCTGACGGCTTGGCCGGCGGTGCGGCCTTGTCGGTGCTGTCCTCGCTGCTGGACTGGTCCTTGCCACTGTCGGCGGAGTCGTCCTGGACGGAGGGCAGCTTCCCGTCCTCCCACGCGTCGGGGTTGGTGACCAGGGCCGCGAGGCGCGGCTCCGGTTCCTCCCCCGGGCGCAGGACGACGGTGCGGTTGCGTTCCGGGTCCTTCACGAACACGGCCTTCACCAGCTTGGCCATGACCGCTCAGCTCCCGAGGACGGTCGCCGAGATGTGGATGTCCGGCACGTACAGCACCGGCATGCCGATCGCGCAGCCACGTGAGTAGATCTGCACGGGGTCATCCTCGACACCGGTGACCACGACGATGCCCGGGGCCTCTTCCCGCGTCAGGGCAGGGTTCGTTCCGGAGGTGAACTTCGCGGCCTCGCGGGTCCGACCGTACTGCGTCTGGCCCCACTCGGCAGCCGGAACATCCGGCACCATGATCCACTTGTTGTCGGGGAGGACGCGGACGTACTGGTCGTCGTTCCAGACTTGGACGTCATAGGTCACGATCGGCGGAAGGCCGTACCGGGCGCGGACGGTGTCGACTTCGTTGGGTGCGAGGGTGGCTGTCGGGGTGCCACCGACCGTGCTGGACCCGTAGTAGGCCGCACGGTACTCCTCGTTGGAGGCGAGCAGGGCCCGTGCCCGACGCGAGGTGATGATCTCGCGGGGTGCCGGCGCGCCGCTGTCCAGAAGGTAGTCCATCCACGCGCGCTCATCGGACAGCGGGGTGGCTGCCGGATCGTCCCACAGCGTCGCAGCAGTGGGCATGTTGGCGGACGGGACGTTCCAGTCGACGTCAAGGCCGAGGCCGGGCAGGCTGACGGCACCGTTGGCCAGGAGCTGACCAGCGGCAAGTTCCTGCGCGGTCTGGATGGACTCCACGTGCCGGTCGACATCGGAGTACAGCAGGTCGATGTACTCCTGCGTGTCCTTGCCATGGTCGACATCGAGGAGGATCTGGTCCATCTCGGAGACCGGGAGGGTCTGGCCGAGGGCAGGCAGCATGCCCTCGTTGACGATCCGCTCGGCCTGCCGCTGCGCCAGCGCAGTCGGCGCGTTGTAGGCGCGGAACTTGGCCGCGTTGACCCGGCGCTTCGCCGAGGTGGTGCGGAACTTGATGCCCTGCACCCGAGTTTCCGGAAAGACCTCGCGGGTCAGCCGGTACTTGGCGGGCGTGTCGATCTGGCGGGCGTACACCGTGAGGTCGGTGTCGTTCGTGTCCCGCAGGAGGAGCTCGAGAGCCTCCATGGTGATCTCCTCCTTCTACCGGTAGTGGATGTTGACGCCGGGCGCGGTGCTGGCGACGTCGGTCGGGTCGAATGGGATGGGGCACTTGTCGGCGAAGACTTCGCCGTGCCACAGCAGCGCGCCGGCGGCCTTGGTGGACGTCGGGTTGAAGCTGATGGCGTCGACGAGGAACCCGGCGAGGGCCTCGGTGCCGTCCGTGGCGGACGCGCCGCCGCCTGCGGTGGTGGTGGCGACGGCTACGGCGGGGCTGGTGCCGCCGGTGAGGCTGGCACCGGACGCGGTCATCTGGGCGACGTCCTCGCCGAGGTACTGGCCGCCGAAGGTGACGACGACCGCGGTGCCCGGGTGCGGGCCGCCGGAGACAGCGACGTCCCCGACGTTCACGTTGGACAGGGCTTCCAGCGCGGACTTCACCTGCGCGGCGGTCGCGTTGTAGGGGATCCCTGCGGTGGTCTGCCCGCTGAAGGTCAGCGTGTACGTACCGCCGGTGGGTCCGCCGGTGATCGTCACGGTCTGGACCTCGCTGCGCGGCCCCGAGTAGGGGGCGTACAGGCCGGACGCGGTGACCTTGCCCAGCGGGATGCCGGACTTCATGACGTTGCGGCCCTGGAGCATCGGGTTCGCGGAGGTCACGTAGTGGGAGCCCTCGCTGAACTTGGTCAGGTCGAGGGTGATGGTGTTGGTGTCCTGGACTCCTACCAGGGACGCGAGCCAGGGCCGGTCGGCCGTGACGCTGTCCGTGTAGGAGTAGGGCTGGAAGTCGTTCACGACTGCCTCTCCTCATAAAACGGCGTGCGGTGACAGCTGCGCCGCTTGGCGCGCGTCCACGAGGAGAGGGCGTGGTCCCGATGCCCCGGCCGGGTGGCCGGGGAGGTCTAGGCGGCGTTGCGGTTGTGGCCGCGGAGGCGGGCCATCTCGAGGCCGCGGCTTCCGGGCTTGCTGGCGGATGCCTGGCGGGGCGGGGGTCCGCCGGCGGGGGATCCGCCCGGGATCGGCGGCATGCTGCTGGCCGGGGCAGTGGCGGGGGTGGCGCCGAAGAGAGCGGCGCGGCGTTCCTTCAGCGCTTCCGCGGTGGCCTGCACGGTGGCTTCGTCGGCGTCGGGGGTCTGCCGCAGGTCGCGTTCGAGGAGAGCGAGAGCGTCCTCGAGGTCGGTGCCGGTGGCGCCGAGCTGGACGAGGGCGGACTTGCGGATCGCGGCCCGCTCGCGGGCGACGGCTGCGGCTTCACGGTCCTTGAGGTCCTGTTCGCGGCGGTCGAGTTCCTCCTGCCGCTTCTGCTCTTCGGACTTCTTAGCGTCCTCGGCCTTCCGAGCGGCGGCGACGAATGCCTTGACGTCGTCGGGGTTGGTGAAGCCGAGGTCCTTGGCGAGGTCCTCGAGGGCTTGGCGGGCGCCGGCTCGCTGGCCTTGGGCCTTTTCCTTGGCGGCGATGCGGTCGAGGTCGTCCTGGGTGAACTGCGGGCTGGGGCCGGGGGGCGGGCCGGGCTTCGGCGGGTCCGCTGGGTTCGGCTCGGGCGGGTTGCCGCCGTCGTTGTAGAACACGGCGAGCGCGTTCAGGCCGGTGTAGGGGTGGGCCCAGCCGTGGGGGGCGGCGAGGCCGGGGCGGCGGTGGTGCTGCGTGGGGGCACGCATTGCAGACAGTCCTCCCGTAGGACGTTCAGGCCCCGCGCCTAGATCCAAGTGGAGCACAGAATCTGTCACGTGTTCCCCCCGCTCCCTTGCTCCCCCTCGTCGTTGTCTTCCTCGGCGGTCAGGTCGCCGTCGGTTCCGTCGACTTCCGGGAACTCTGGGGGCGGGGCGGCGGCCGGGTCGGGTTCGGTGACGGTGACACCGAGGAAGTCCCCGACGAGGCCGGTGTCGCCGGTAGCGTCGGCAAGCGCTCGGGCCTTCTCGAACTGGCGGGCCTGGATCCGTTCGATCTCCCTGGGGGCGTCCTCGATGGGGAACCCTGCCTCCGTGAGCATCTGCACGGCGGTTTCGAGGGAGAGGACGCCGTCCTTGACGCCGGTTGCGGCGAGCTCGAGGACGGCAGCCTTGTCGGTGGGCTTGTACGAGCCGAACACCAGCCGGGCGGGCTGCACGGTGACGTCGGCCCAGTCGGGATGCTGGCTGCCGATGTACAGGCGTTGCACCATCTTCAGGAGCAGCGCGTACTTGTGGTCCCGGGCGAGCCGCATGGACGCAATGAGGGCGTCGAGCGGGCCGAGGGACACGTCCATGGCGTACCCGGACGGTGCTTGGGACGGGTCGAGGGTGCCGAGGGCGACGGCGGGCAGACGTGCGACCTTCGCGGCCCGGTCCTCCAGGTCGTGGGTGCGGTTGCGGAGCTCGGCGAGGTTTTTGCTGGTGTCCAGGGCTTGCATGCCGCCGCCCTCCCCCAGCTTGAGGAGCATGCCGGCCTGGATGGAGTGCACTTCCAGGCGGGAGTCGGTGGCCTTGCCCCACAGGCCGATCATCGGCGCTCCGGTCGTTGCGGAGGCCCTGGCGGAGTCGGTGTCGGTGGACGTCAGCTCGTCGAAGATCTGCAACACCTTCGCCAGGGACGACTGCCCCCAGTGCTCCTCCGCGGGCGGGACGGTGTTCGGGAGGTGGATCACCGGGACGAAGTCCAGCATGAGGTCGAGGTGGTCGAGGACCTCGCCGTCGCCGCGGGTTGCGAACGTCGCAGACTCCAGCGGGAGGGAGTCGACGTCGGGGCTGCCCTTGATGTCCTCCAGGACCCAGGTGGCGTCGGTGAGGTAGCAGGTGACGTAGGACGGGCCGTCGTTCCATGGGTACTGGCGGGCGATCGCCCCGGTCTCCGGGTAGTACAGGTCCCCCGGGGTGAGAGGCGGCGGCACTTCGGCGTCCGGCTGGTCGGGATCCGGGCCGGTAGCGGGGACGGGGGCGCGAACGGCACGGCCGGTCTCGTCGACTCCGGGGGCGGTCGCCGGGCGGATCCAGTCCAGCTCGTAGGTGATGCGCCGCAGCCGCGCCTTGATACCGCGGCGCGGGTCGGCGGGGAGTTCCCACGCGAAGTGGATGCGGGTCGGGTAGTCGCCGGCGTCTCCGTCCTCAGGCAGGATCGGGAAGTAGAAGCCGGGGTCGTGGACGCGCAGTACGGGACGGTTCTTGCCGGGTTCCCACGCGAGCCGGTACACGCCGTCCCCCAGCGTGACGGCCTTGCGTTCGGTCTGCTGGACCCGCATCGGCAGGAGCTCGGCCTCGGCCCAGTCCCGGAGAAGTTCCTGAACGCGGGCGGCCATGGCCTCGTCGGGGGTGGGCTGCTCGCTGTCGGTGTCCGCGCCGGTGACGGTGATGGTCTGTTCGCGGCCGAGGACGTTCGCCATGACGGTGTCGATGAACATGGCGGGGTCGCCGAACTCTCGCTTCTCCCGGGCGTCCAGGTCGCCGCCGGCTTCGGCGAGTTCGGCTGCCTGGTTGTTGTCGTAGGCCTGGAGGAGCTTGTACGCGGCGAGGCGTTTCTGGTCTTCCTCGGGGACCCACATGGCGTTGGCTTCGGGGAAGGCCCGCCGGTTGGGCATGCCGGGGTTGTCGCCGTCGGAGTAGACGGGCTTGTAGTTGAGCCACGACCAGGCGTGGATGACGACCTCGCGCAGACCCACCTCTGCTCCTCACAGACGTTCCCGCCAGTTGGCGGGCCCCGCGCCTGTGATCAGAGTACGGGCCGTTGCCATGCCCGTTCCCCGTGCCCAGGCCCCGTGGGCATTACCGTCGTCCGCGGAGTCGCTGATCCGTATAGGGCTGGCTGCCCAGACCTTCTTGTGCCGGATCGGCCAGCTCGGTCAGGGCGTGCACGGCGGCGTCCATCCGGTCTGGGGAGTCCATACCCGGTAGCCAGGTGACCATCTGTCCCTCAAGTTCGGTGAACTCCCCGACGTGGTGGACCTTGCCCTGCTTGTACAGCTGCGCGATCGGCTCGGCCCTCAACCTTTTGCCCTGCTTGGCATGGACTTCGATGATCGACGGCATCAGCATCCCGTTGGTCTCGCCCTGCCGGGCAAGTTCCTGCCAGCCCTGCACAACGATCTGCCGGGCCATGTCCCCGCCGAAATTCCGTTCGACGAGGATGGCGTCCGCCTGGCGTTCGATGGCCAACTTGCAGACTTCCGCTCCCCACGTCTCGGCTCCCATGGTGCGGGAGCGGTCGTCCAGGACATAGAGGTCTCCGTCGTGGTCGCGCGCGGCGCAGACGAGTCCGACTTCGTCGTTGCGGAGGGTGTCGCCGCCGGCGTGGTCGACAGCGACAACGACGCGGGTGGGGTTGATGCCGGCCCAGGCTTCGGGCTTGAGCCGGTGGCCGGTGATCCATGCCCACTTCCACACCCCGCCCTCAAGGGGTCGGGGTTTTTGCTGGTAGAGGGCGTACCAGACGCGTTCGCCGACGCTCTCGCGGATGTCGGCAAGTTCTCCGGCGTCGTACTGGTCGGGCCACAGGGGGGCGCCGATGGGGCGGTGGAGGGGGTCGTTGGGGCTGTCGGCGAGGGCGGGCAGGTCGATCTGGAGCCAGCGGTGGGGTTCGTGGGCGAGGAGCCGGCCAGAGAGGTCGTCCTCGTGCCAGCGTGTGTTGATCAGGATGAGGGAGGCGCCGGGGGCGCGCCGGGTGAAGAACACTGACCGGTACCACTCCCAGACGCGGTCGCGTTGGGCGGGGCTGGCGGCGTCGTCGTGGCCTTTGAAGGGGTCGTCGATGATGCCGAGGTTGAAGCCTTTGCCGGTCAGGCCGCCGCCGACGCCTGCGGTGACCATGCCGCCGCGGACGCTGGAGCCACGCTTCTGTTCGAGGTCGAATCGGTTCGCTGCGTGTGAGGCGGGGTGGAGTTTGATGCCGAGGACGGGTGAGTACTCCTTGAGCTGGTCGCGTACCCATCGGCCGTGGTCGTCAGCGAGGTCGGCTCCGTAGGAGGCGATCATGACGCGGTGTTCGGGGTGCCGACGCAGGTACCAGAGTGGCCCCCACCGTGAGGCTCGCTGCGACTTCCCATGTCTTGGCGGGCAGGTCAGCATGACCTGGAGGCGTTCACCTGCGGCGATGCGCCGGAACGCGCTGTCGATCATGTCGAGGTGGGCGGCCTGCTTCTCGCGGCGTTCGGTGAGGACGGCTGCGAGGGCTCCTGGGGAGCGGTCCATGGCCATCTCGCGTTCGATGTGGGCGAGTTTGGCTCGGGTTTCGGGGCGGGCGCGGGTGATAACGCGGCGTCGTTGGTCCGCGGGGAGGCTGCGGTAGCGGGTCTCAAGGTCGGTTTGCCGGTCAGGGGCTGTCGTCACCGTCGTCCTCGTCGTCCAGGTCATCATCGACGCCAGCGTCGTCCTCGTCTTCGTCGTCGAGGTCGGTGTCCTGGTTGATGGCGGGAATTTCGGCGTTGTCGCGGTCGGAGATGTCGATGAGGGCCAGGACTTCGGCGGCTTCGCCGCTGGAGAAGGGGATGGCGCCGCCGTCGGGGCCGCTGATCTCGGTGCGTACGGGCACCTTAAGGCCGAACAGTTCGGTGATGTCGGCGATGAGTTTGCGGGCCTGTTCGTTGGCTTTCAGGTCACCGTCGTCAATGGCGAGGGGCATCACTGCGCGTAGCAGGGTCTCGAGGCGGGAGCCTTGGATGAAGCGGTAGAGCTCCGCGTCCTGGACTTCCATGGCCTTGGCCTTTTTGACGGCTCGGGCGAGGTCGGAGCGTGCGGTGCCTGGTGAGATGTTGAAGTGCTCTGCGATCTGGGCTGCGGTGCGGCCCTGGATCTTCATGATGAGCATCTCGGAGCGCCGCTGGGCGACGAGGGCTTGCTTGGTCTTGGAGGCTGGCATGGCGGTGGGGCTCCCGCTCGGATGGGTGTGTGGTTGTGAGGCCCCGCGCCTGTAACGGATGATCGCTGATTTTCGGTGTTCTGTTCCCCTTGCCTAGGGGCTCGGGCATGCTGCGCGGCATGAACGAGGAGAGACGCGGGTGGCGTCCTACCCGAAATCAGAAGATTGTCGGTGTGCTGGTGTTGCTGCTGGTGTGGACGGTGGCGGCGAACCGGTGGACGGATAAGGGCTGCCAGCTGGGCCAGTCGTATCGGCTTGTGGTGACTCATGGTGCGCCGGAGCGGTATGAGGGGTGCGTTGAGGAGGGGCGGGACCGCGTGGAGTACACGGACGACTACTACGGCTGAGGTGGGCGTGGGACGGCCCCGCAACGCCGGGGGTGGCGTGCGGGGCCGGGTGGTCGGGCACGGCCCGGGCCCGTGTGACTTGGGCGCGGGGACACCGGAGTCGATCGGAGTTACCCGGGCCGTGCAGTTCTGAGTGTGGGGTATGCGGGGGCGTTTGTCTGAGACGCGTTCCCCCTGCGGCCGCTTACCGTCGTGCGGGCTGACCGTCGAGGAGCCGGCCAGCGGCCGTGACGAGGTCGTCGGTCTTGGTGATGGCGTGATCGCGTCGGGATGCGAGTCCGGTCTCGCCGGTCTCCCAGCCGTCGCGGAGGGCGTAGGTGGCGTGGGCGGCGTCCTGCGCGGTCGGGGCGAGTGCGGGCAGTAGCAGTTGCACGCGCAGCAGCGGGGCGGTGATTGCGGACCGGGTGGTGTGGGACTCGGTACGGGCCTGGTCCCAGTCCTCGCCGTGTAAGCGGAGGTCTTCGCGGACCCACATGGCGCGGCGGTGGTCGGCGAGTGCGGTGGCGAGGTCGGTGACGGCGGTCAGGGCTTCGGTCCGACGGGCGGTGGTGGTGTCGGCTTTGCGTTGGGCTCGCTGGCTGAGGTGGGCGAGGGTGCCGGTGAGGAGGGTTCCGGCGAGGGTGCCGAGGACGGCGATGACAGTGGCGGTCACGGGGATCTCCTCTACTTGGGCAGCTGGTTGCGGGTGGATGCCCACATGCCGCGGGTGGTGGTGTTCACGGTCCGCTGGTCCTGGACGACGGTGCCGGTGTAGTGCTGGTGGATGACGGGCGGGGCGGCCTGGACGGTCTCCTTGGCTCGTCGTACGAGTCGGGTGAGGGCGAGGATCGGCACGGCGAGTGTGATGGGGGCGCCGGCGCCGACGGCGAGGGATACGGGGTCGGCGTTGCCGAGGGCGTAGATGATGAGGGCGGTCATGCCGCCGAGGGGGATGGAGGCGGCGCCAGCGGAAAGGATGAGGACGCTGGCGTCGGTGGCCCGCTGTGACATCGGGGTGCGGCCGGGTTGGGGTACCGGGAGGGCGTTGCCGATGGCGGGCACGGGCGTCTCGTCTCGGAAGGCGGTGGGGGTGGCGGTGGCTTGGTCGAGGGCCTGGCTGAAAGCGTTGGCGATGCGGTCGATGCGCTGGTCGTCGACAGGCTGCGCGGCGGGTGGGGCGGTGGGCTGGGTCGGGCCTGTCAGGGGGGCGTTCATCGGTGGGTGTCCTTCGGGGCGGCGGGTGGTGAGGGTGGCGGTGGATACAGAAAACCCCCGGGTACGACCCGGGGGTTTTCCTGGTCGCTGGTTGGTTCAGTCGTCGTCCGTGTCGTTCTGCGACATCTCGTTGAAGTAGATCGCCGCGAAACGGACGGCTGAGTTCTCGCTCAGGCCGGCCTTCTTCAGACCGTCGATCACCTCAGCCATGTGGAGCATCGCCTGGTCCATGTGCGTCATCTTCAGGTCCGGGAACTCGTCCGGCTGCATCAGGAACCTCACCGCTGTTGTTGGCCGCGTAGGTTCCATCATCGCCCTTCACGAGCCTGTCTTGCAGCCCAAGGCGGGCACAAAGGTCACGGAAGGTCCGCCCGGACTTGTCGTAGCCAGCCTTGACCATGAGGGGGTACACCTCGGACGGCTTGGCGGGACGGCCGAGGGACGCGAACAGTTCGACGGCGAGCTGGTCGTGGGTCTTGGGGGTGACGCGGGTCTTGGCGAGTTCGATCGCGGCGTCCTGGGCGGCGACCCGCTCGAGCTCGTCTTCGTCGAGCATGGCCTCGGTGAGACGGGGGATCTCCGTCGCTGCGCCGCGGGCTTCGATCGGGTAGCCGTCGTCGTCGAGGGCGGTACCGAGGAGAACCTCGACCGGCGTGGGCTTGGGCCAGGACTGGTAGAGCTCCCACACGCTCTCGTGCATGCGGTCGGGACCGACGTTTCCGTAGGCGTCGCCGCGGAGGTTGGGGATGCAGCGGGCCCAACGCTGGGACCAGGCGAGGCCCATCGCTCGAGCCGTGACCTCGTCCAGGTCGGGACGGCTGGGCGAAAGCTCGCGAGCGGCGTCCATGAACAGGGTCTGCATCCGCCGGTAGTCGGCGGAGCCCTCCGGGAAGGTCTCGGCCATGGTGGCGTATGCCTTGGCGGGGGTGGGCTGGAAGGGGCCCTTGGTCGTGGACATGTAGGCGACAGTGCCGGGGTCGGTGAAGATCGCCATGTCGGGTGCGCCGGTGTCGGGGAACAGCATCTGGAGCTCGCTGCTGTTGTTGGTGCGGAGTCCGATCCGGCCGGGGGTGAGTTCGTCCATGGTGCCGGTGATGTACTCGCGGGTTGCTCGGAGGCCGGTGTTGGAGACGCGGATGTTGACGGAACGACCTTCTTCGATGATGAAGTCGATGCCTTCGAGGACGTCGTCGGGCATGGACTTGGTCTCGTCAACGCGGATGTGGATGGCGGGGATGTCGGGGCGGGCGGGCAGGTTGTCGACGTCCTCGTCTTCGAGGAGGTCGGCGTACTCGGTTTTGCGGGCGGCAATAGCAGCCTTCGCGGCCTGGATGACGAGGCGGCACTCGTCTGCGGTTGTCGCGGGCCAGTCGATGAGGGGTCGGCCGATGCCGTACCGCAGGTAGGGGTTCACGAAGACTGCGGACATCTTCGCGGAGGTGTCGAGGTCGATGACGATGGCGTCGGTGCAACGGACGAGGCCGAGGCCGAGGGTCTTCATGAGGGCGGTCTTGCCGGAGCCCTGGGCGCCGATCGCGATGAACCCTTCGTCCTTGAGGTTGAGGCCGGCTTCCTGGCCGGTACCGATGACGCCGAACCCGATCGGCTCGTTGATCGTGGTGGGGGTGAGCCCGGGGTAGGGGATGGCCCCGGCCATCATGTTCTTTCGGGTGATGGCGATGAAGACGACGTTGCGGGGGACGTTGGCGCCGCCGTCGGAGAAGGCGACGCCGCCGCCCTTGGGGAGGTGGAGGGCTCCGGCGAGTTCGGCTTCGTAGCCGCGGAGGGCGTTGATGTTGAGGTGCGCCGGGAGGGTGATTTTGACGGTTTCTCCGGCGCCGGACGGCCACCGGTCGACGATGGGGTCCGCGACGGCGCCTTCGATGCCGCAGATGTCGTACAGAAGCTTTGCCCAGCCCTGCTGTGCGGCGGCGATCTGCTCGCCGTTGGCGAGACGCCGGTCGAGCTCCTGCTCGGCTTCGCGGGTGGCTTCGCCCCACTTGTCCATGCCGATGTTGACGGCGGCTCCGGCTCCCCAGATGGTGGTGCCGACGGCCATGGTGGTGAGGGTGGGCTGGGTAGCGAGGGCGTACGACAGCCAGCCGGTGGTGGCCATCCATGTGGAGGCGCGGGCGACGAGGACGCGTCGCCAGGAGCCGCGGGCTTTCTCGTAGAGGACGGCTACGCCGGTGGCGAGGGCTCCGGTGGTGGCGCCGGCCTGCCAGGGGATGTTTGCGAGGGGGGCGACGAGGGCGCTGGCGCAGGCGAGTTCGGCACCCCACGCGGTGAGGCGGCCGGGGGTGACGGCGTCGCGGCTGAAGTCCCATCGCTTGTCGGCGGGTGTCAGGGGCTCGAGGCCGGCAGGGACCTCGGTCTTGGTCTTGGTCATCAGACGACGTCCCACTTCTTCTCGGCGTTGGCGCCCTTCCGGGGCTTGGCGTTGAGCTTCAGTTCGCGGGCGTGGGCGCGCTGGGCGGCCTTGATGGCCTTGTGGAGTTCCGCGGAGATGTTCTTGACCTTGGAGGCGGTGGCCCGGACGGTGTCGTCGACGACGTTCTCGGTGGGCCAGGTGTTGGCCATGCGCCGGTACAGCTTGTTGATGGCGTCGGCGACGATGTCGATACCGCGGGCGGTGCCGGCGACTTCGGACAGGCAGGTGACCATGTGGCCGCGGTCGAAGCCCTTCATGACGTTGATGAGCTTCTTGGTGCTCTCCCCGGAGGCGGGGACGAGTTTCCCGGCCGGGCTGGACGTGTTGGTGCTGCTGCCGCCGGGGAGGGCGAGGCGCTGCTGGCCGGCGGACAGGATCGCGGCGCGGAGCTTGGCTGCGTCGAGGGTTCCGGCGGCATTGCGGATGTTCCACCGCTCCTCGCCGAGGCGGGGCTCCATGACGCGGTAGATGTCGGCGCGGTGGGCCTGGACGAACACGGCGAGGATTGTGTCGGCCATGCGGGCGGCGGTTAGTGCGGACACGGCGGCGTTGTTGAGGTGCTTGATGACGGACGGGTGGAGCGGTGCGGTCTTCTGGAGGGCGTTCGCGGCTTCACGGACGGCGAGGGCGAGGTTGCGGCACATGGCGGGGATCCCGACGAGTTCCACGACGTGGTCGGCCATGTCGGCGTCGGCGTCGTTGTGGAGTCCGTTGGCGAGCTGTTCGGCCATGGCGACCAGGAGCCGGTAGGTGAGAGCGCCGCGGACGTCGATCTGCCGGGCTACCGCGACGCCAGCCGTGCGGGTGCCTGCGGCCTGGATGACGGGTACGGGGTAGGTCACGGGGGTGCTCCTTCGCTGTTCCGTGGATGCCGCGAGCGCGAGCAGCTGTTCGGCTCTGTTCAACTCGTAGTCGATCCGCTGGTTCTCCCAGCGGATCCGTTCGGCCTTGACCTTGATGGGGTCGCCCATGGTGCCGTCGCGGGCGGCGTCCTTCTCGGCTTTCTTGCCGGCGGTGATGGCCTGGCGGCGGGCCTGCTTTTCCCGGCGGGCTTTGACGAGGGCGATGCGGTCTTCGTCGATGACTTCGCCGTCGATGACGTCGTCGGGGGCGTGGGTCGGCTTGGGGGGCAGGCCGTCGTCGACGATTTCGGCGTCGATGTACTCGTCCGGGTCGTGATCGGGCTTCGGCGGCAGGTTGTCACCGTGGCCGTCCTTGGGCCCCTTCGGGTCCAGGCCGTCTCGAGCGGTCGAAGACGCAACGTCGTTGCCGACGCCCTTGCCCTTGCCCTTGCGGTCGCGGTTCTTCTTGTCCTTCTTGACCTTCGGGTCGAGCCCGTCGGGCGAGGACGTCCACGTGGTGTCACCGCCCTTGCCGTTCTTCCTACGGCCGAGCTTGTCCTTCAGCTTCTTCGCATCGTTCTTCAGGGCCTTGGATCCGTCGACAAGGCCGTCCTTCATTCCCTTGCCAGTCTTGTCGCCGCGGTTCTTGAGCTTGTCGGCGAGGCCCTTGCCCGTCTTGGCCAGCTTGTCGGCGACCGGGTCCTTCACCTTCGGCTTGCGGTTTTTCCCGCCACCGCCCAGGCCGCTGTTGCCGGTGCCGGGGCCCTTGCCGGAGCCGGGGCTCTTCGGCGTCTTGTGACGGCCGCCGCCACCGGAACCGTTGGGCGTCCGGTGGCCGCCTCCTCCCCCGCCAGATCCGTTGCCGCGACCACGGCCGCTTCCACCACCGGAGCCGGACCGGTCACGGCCGGACTTCGAGCCGTCGGAGTCGTTGCTGGTGGAGTTGTTGTTGGTGTTGTCGTCGTGTTCGCGGCGGCGGGCCCGCCACATGGAGGCGGCGACGAGGACGGGCAGGGTGGCGCCGCCGATGATGGCGCCGACGGGGCCGGCGGTGAGGAATCCGATGCCGATGGCCGCGGTTTCGCCGCTCACGCTGTGTGAGATTGCGGCGTATCCGTTTCGGAGTGTGTTGTCGGTGTTGTTTCGGTTTGCGGTGGGGGCGGGGCGGGGCGGGGAAGGGTTGCGGGGCTGCTGGACGACCACGAGGGGGCCCTGGGGGCTGTCCTGGCTTCCGCCCCGCCCCGCCCCGCCGCCCGTACTGTCACCCAGTGTGATGGGTGCGGGGCCGGGGTTGCCGGGGTTGATCGAGGTAATCGTGTCGGCGCTCACCTCCTTCACTTCCTTTCCATGCTGCTGAGGGCGGCGGCGGTGTTGCGGGCCTTGGCGGGGGTGATCAGGTGCCAGCGGGACGGCCAACCCGGGGCGGTGATAACGGGCTGGACGGCGGGCGCCAGCGGGGTGGCCCGGCGGGGGGCTGCGGACGGGGTGCCCGTCCGCGGCTCCGTGATCGTGTGACGCGGGCTCACAGGTAGCCCCCGTCGGTAATGTTGCGCTGCTTACTACGGGCCAAGACGGTGCGGACGTATCCAGCGTCCGCTTCGATTCCCTGCTGCGCGAGGCGCTTCACGATCTGCGGCGCTGAAGCGCCGGGGTCCGCCGCACGGACGATACGGACCGCTTCAGCCTTCGACACGCCCTGAAGCGGGAGCGCCTCACTGTCGCGCAGCAGGGGCGCCTCACGGATGATGCGGGGCGTCTCAGCGGAAGCAAGTGACACGCGCGACTGCGGCGCTTCATCGGCCTGATCTGCGGTTTCACCGACCGCTTCAGTGCGCTCCACGGTCTCCGATGCGACGGTCAGCTCGAGCGGGCGGCGCCTCTGAAGCTCCCGTGCCCGGTCCTGCCGCGTCACCTCGATGTCGAAGTCCGTGGACACTTCTGCGATGAGAAGTTCGGCGCGCATCGTGCGGCGCCGCATCTCCGCGGCGTGCTGTGCCTCTTCGAAGACGAGGCCGCGCTCCATCTCGGCGAGGGTGGCCTTCTCTGCGTCGGTGAGTGCGGCGGGGTCGCGCATGTCGGCAAGCGCCAGTGCCCAGACGACCTTGGCTCCGAGGGGGAGGAAGGGGCCGGCGTAGGCCATGGCGAGGTTGTTGTCGGCGAGGCCGTGCCAGACGAGGAAGACGGAGACGGCGAGGAGGGCGGCCCATCCGAAGAGGGCGACGGGCCACCTGCGGCCGGCGAGGCGGACGCTGCGGTATTCGGCGTAGATGACGGATCCCCAGACGGCGTCGGCGCATGCGGCGACGGTGATTCCGGCGGGGCCGGCTCCGAGGAGGTCGAACAGGCTCCACGTCGTCCAGATGAGGGAGCCGAAGGACAGGAGGGCGGCGAGCTTGATGAGGGGCGACGTCTTGGCGGTGGTGGTGTTCACTTGGCCTCTTCCTTTCGGGCGAGTCGGTTCTGGTCGGCGATGAAGTCGACGAGGGCGCCTTCGTAGGCGAACCATTCGGTGTTGCCGATGCGCAGGTCGGCGAACTGATGGTGGTGCTTCCGCTCAAGGGGCTTGCCGCCGTCCAGAAGGAGGGCGACGTTCTCTGCGCGGAGCGCGAGGGTGCGGATACGGCGCTTCAGGTCGGTGGTGGTGCCGATCTTGATGCGGTTGCCGTTGCGGATGAAGTAGACCAGGGGTGCGTGCTTGCGGACCGGGATCTGCCAGCGATTGTCCGCCTGTTCGTCCTGCACGGTGGACGGGGTGAGGGTGTCGGTGAGTTGATAGCCGAGGCTGGTCACGATGGCGTTCAGGCGGTTGCGGCGGTGTTCCTTCTCACTGACGTCGAAGGCGGCTGCGGCCTCCTGTGTCTCGCGGTCGTGGATGGCGTCGATGACGGCCTGATCCTCGGCGGGTAGCTCCTTGGTGCGCATCCAGGCGGACCAGGTCATGAGGGAGATCAGCGTCCCCATACCGAGGATGATCCACATGCCGATTCGCTCATCGTGCGCGGAGGCGGACAAAGCCGCAAAGAACAGGACGCTGACGTGGCCAACGGCCCAGGTCTTGCGGTGGTTGCGTCGTACGCGGCGGTTGTAGAACCAGACCTGTTCTTGGTGGAGGCTACTCATCCAGATGAGCGTCATGCCGATGACGAATCCCCAGGCGGAGATGGCGGGGACCGGGTCATTGTCGAGCATGGGACGCCACACGGCCGGCTGAGCGGTGATGGCCAGGTAGAGAACGGCTACACCAAGTTGGGAGGCCCAGGCGATGGTGCCGAGGGCTCGGTCGATGATGCCGATCGTTCTGGCGGACGGCCGGGCGGCGGTGGTCACGGTGATCGGTTCCTTCCGGGTGTGGGTGGGGGCGGTTGTTCAGGCGGTGTGGTGGATGGCCGGCTGGACGGTGTTGTCGGCGTTGTGGTTGTGGGCGATCTGTTCGAGGGCGCTGGCGATGCGGGTGAGGGCGGAGGCGATGGCGATGTTCGCGCGGGCGGTGGCTTCGTGGGCCTGTTGCGGGTTGGGCTCGTGGAAGCCGGTCTTCGGGTTGAGGGCGTTGAGGGCCTGGTCGATGAGCTGGTCGGTGGTGGCCATGGGCGGTGGTCCTTCCGGGGTTCAGGCGGCGGTGGTGAGGTTGTCCGGGTCGGTGGGGGTGAGGGCGTCGATCTCGGCGAGGTTGATCTCGGTTTCGAAGTCGGCGGTTGTCCAGGACTCCAGAGCGCCGTGCTGCTGACGGAAGCCGAGAGCGCTGCGGGTCGTGATCAGCTCGATCACCTGTGCACTGGTCAGGTCGCCCGACTCTGCGGCGGCGTGGGCGACGGCACTGATCTGCGGCCACAGCGACCGGACCAGGGTTTGGGCACGGTGCTGCGCGGCGGACCAGTCGATGCGGATTCCGTCCTTCGCGGTGAGGCTGAGGACGTCGTCACGGTCGTGGTCGGCGTTGGCGAGGTCTTCGGTGGCGGGGGTTCGCAGGCCGTGGTCGTCGAGCCACTTCAGGGCTGCGATCTCGCCTGCTGCTCCTTGAGTGGCGAACTGGGCGGCAAGGGACGGGTGGTAGATGACGTGGGTGATTCCGCCGACGTGCCAGGTGTCCGCGTCGCCGGTGTTGTCGAGGTGGAGGGAGATGAGCTGGATTCCCTTGTGGTGGGCGATGACGGCGTGGGCGGCTTCGTGGTGGGCGGTGAGGAGGAGTGCCTGCTGCCGGGTGAGGGGGAACTCGGGGCCGGTCATCGGGTGACTCCCTGGCGTCGGGCCTCGGCGACGATGCGGGCGATGTTCTCCGCGCTGGCCTTCATCGCGTAGAGCACGGAGATGGTGATCGTGATGGTGGCCGAGATGGGGACGTTGTGATGGGTGATGGTCCAGACGATGCGGGCGGTGACCGCGATCGCGGTGGCCCAGATGAAGATCTGGGTGCCGGTGGGCTTGTTCACTGCGGTTCCTTCCGGTGCTGGTTCGGGCGGGTGGTCGCTGGTCGTGCTGGGCGCCGTACCGCTGTGGGGGTTGTCAGCGGTACGGCCTCCGGCAGGGCCAGAGGGTGGGGGTCCGGTCCCCGCGGGGGGTGTCGGGGGCCGGACCCCGGTCGGAGGGTCAGATCTGGTCGGCTTCGGCATTTAGGGCTGCTGCCCTCTGGCGGTGACTGGTGATGGCGTTGGCTCGGTCGGCTCGGCGCGTGGTCTCCTCCCTCTCGCTGTAGAGGGCGTCCTCGCTGCTGCTGCGTTCGAGGTGGTTGGCCTGTTCGGTGTGGAAGGAGGCGATCTTGCGGAGTTCGTTGCGGAGGCTCATGCCGGGTCCCTTCTGAGCTGGTGGTCGAGGAGGTTCGGTCCTGTGGTTGGAGGGTCAGGTGAGGAGTTCGAGGGCGCGGCTGCTGGTGCGGGCGGCTTCCGCCCGGTCGCGCCACTCGGCGGCGGTGCGGCGGTGGATGGCGGCTTCGTCAGCGCGGCCGAGGTCTTCGAGCTGGCGGGCGACCTTGTCGTCGTGACGGGCGAGACCGTCGTACTGGCGGGCAAGGCGGGCGCGCTGCTCAGGGGTGTAGCGGGGCGGGCGGCGGCGGGTGAGGAGTCGCATGGTGTGGGGTCCTTACTGGTCGAGTGCGGCGCAGGCGGTTGAGGTGCTGGTGCGGAGGTCGGGGTCGGTGAGGTGGTGGGCGGTCAGCCAGCCCTGGTGGGTGGCCTCCTTCTGCTGGTCGAGGGGCAGGCTGCGCAGGCAGGGGTTCGAATCGGGGTTCGTGAGGCGGGCGATGAGGTGGGCGAGGGCGCCGAGGACGTCGGTGCTGTCCGGGGAGCCGACGAGGGTGGCGAGGAGTACCTGCGTCTGGTTGAGGTCGTGCCGACTCAGGGCGAGGAGGCGCAGGCCGTCGCGGATCAAATCGATGCCGGCGTGGACGCTTTCGAGGTCTTCGAGGGTGTCGCCGAGGTCGGTGCCGTGGATCGGGGGGACGGCGTTGTCGCCGGTGTGGACGTGCATCACAGCTCGCCCTCTTCGGTGATCTCGTCGAACGCGGCAACTGCCCTACGCGGGTCCTCGGCGGCGAGCTGCATGAGGAAGTCCGTGTCGAGGCCGATGCAGTGCTCCTCCAGGTCCTGCTCCAGGACCGGGTCCAGGGCGGCGTCGGCCGGGAAGTCGAGGCCCTTGGTGGCCTCCGTGAACGCCCGTGCGGCGGCCAGTGCCTTCGTCGCGATCTCAAGGTCGCGGGCGGACAGGGAGGCGTCGGCGGCGACCTCGCCGGTCGGGCCGAGGAGGATGATCCGTCCTGCGGTGTTGGTGTCGTCGGACAGGTTGAGGATCTGCTCCATGAACGCGAGGAGACGCAGGTCGTTCTCGTTGGGGTTCTCGCGGTTCATCACGCCACCGCCTTGAGGGCCTGCTCCAGGCGCTTCAGCGCGGCGAGGCCGGCGGTCGGAAGCGGCTCGGTGGACGGCTTGCTGACGCGGACGCGGTGCAGAGCCTCGTCGGCCTGCGTGGTGCTCGTGGTGGAGTGCTGTACCGGTCGGATACGGTTCTGCATGGCAGTCGCTCCTGGTTTGGCGGGTAGCGAGTGCCGGGTCCTACGGGGCCCCTGGACGGCCTGGGTGTGCAACCACCCAGGCCGTTTTGGCGTTTCCGGGGTTCCGTTCTTCCCGACGACACCCAATGTAGCGTCCTCGCGCTCCGAGCGCTAGTACTCGCGCTCGGGGTTTCTTTCGGCTAACCTCAGGGGTGTACCGCCGTACTCCACGAGCGCGGCAGCTAACGACAGAGAGAGGAGGTCGACCATGCGCGACACCCCCGGATACGCGGAGATCGCTCAGCACTTCCGTCGGCAGATCCGCGACGGGACGCTGAGGCCCGGCGACACCCTGCCGAGCTTCAAGGCGGCTAGCGAGCAGTTCGGCGTGGCGCACACGACCGTGAACCGCGCCTACCGGGTCCTCAAGATGGAAGGGCTGACGCACTCCAAGGTTGGAGTGGGGACAGTCGTATCCAGCCCCGTCAGCAACAACATCGGCACCCGCCTGGCTTTGCACGCGGCTACCGGTAGCGCTCTCGATGGCGGTGAGGAGTCGCGAATCCTGGAGGTCGGAACCACCGGCGCCGACGAACTGGTGGCGTCACGGCTCGACGTGGCCCCTGGCACGCCGGTTCAGGTACGCCGGCGAGTGGTCAGCCGGAACGGTCTCCCGATCCACCTGAGCAGCAGCTACTACCCGGCCTATGTGATCGCGGTGACTCCCGAGCTGACGGAGCCGGTGTCTACCGGCGCGTCGCGGGAGCTTGCAGCGTCACGGCTGGGCGTGGCCCAGGATCAGGTGCTGGAGGAGGTCACCAGTCGGCACGCCACGGCCGCGGAGAAGGAGGCCCTCGGGCTGACCGCGGGCGAGGTCGTTGTGACGCAGGTGGTTCGTACAGTGACGCTGGAGGATGGTCGGATCGTTGAGGTGGCTGTGAAGGTTGCCCAGGGTTCGACGATCTTGCGTTGGACCACGTCTCTTCGGCCTCAGGAGTAGAACCGTTTTACGGCCGACCGCACCAGCGGCACGGCCGGCCGCCCTACGTGCCGGGCCCTGCGAAGACTTCGGCAGTAGGGAATCCCCGCTAGGAGATTCGCCATGACTCTATCCCGGCTTCCCTCGGACGGAAGTACTCGCCCTGGGGTGCGCCCGTGACCGAGCGCAAGGACCCCGCCTACATCTCGTTCACCGACGCCGCAGACCTGCTGGTCAGACGGGGAATCGTCGGCTCCATGACCCCCCGCGGCCTCCGCCATATGGCGACCGCCAGGAACGGCAAAACAACGCCCGCTAAGCAGCGCTGGCCGTTCGGCGACGGGCCCGGCCAGGAGCCTTACCTGGTAGCGGGCAGGACACGCATGATGCGCACCGCTCGCCTCCTGAAGTACCTGGAGAAGTACCCGCCCAAGGGGCGCGGCCCCGCGCGGGGGGAACGAACCGCACGCGAACCGGAAGAATGATCCCGTAACCGACCGCCTGTGTTCGCAGCCGCAGGCCCGGATATGCGGAACGGCCGGCTAGAGATCGCAGCGATCTCCCACCGGCCGTCCAAGCAGTACCAGCGGATCGCAGCCCGCTGGCGAGTGAAGATCCCTTATAGCTTCGAGGAAGGGCCTCCACGATGGAGAGTACCCGTTGTCACGCGGTTCGTGACAAGTACCCCCTGACGATCCTCCGCACGGCAGAGGCATCGCGATGACTAACCAGGGCGAGTACACCGGGCTTGTCACCGGGTTGCTGCTGGTGGGAGCCACTTCCGGCATTGCCGTATTTGGCACCGCTTCCTCCTCCGCCAACGCGAAGGGGAGGACCTGGTGAGTGCCGAGTCCGTCGGCCAGGATGGCCTGGAAGTCCGCGAAACGTTCAAGCGTGCCTCGGAGTTCGCTCCGCACGTCACCATGACCGACGAGACCTTCTTCTCGCACGGGTGGCAGCCACTCACGATCACCGTGCTCCAGTCCCTCTGGTTCCTTCCAACCGACGCCACCTTCGACATCCCGTTCCTCGTCGACTGGTACGAGAAGCTCGGCTGGAAGGGCGCCAACGGCAAGCCGTTGGGGGCCAAGGTTGTTCGCCGAGAGATCGGCATCATCCGCGACGCGGGGTACGTCACCGTCAACCGGCTTCGCGGCGAGGACGGTACCGCGGTGGGCATCCAGTACTCCGTCTCGCAGCGCCGAAGCGATCAGCCGCAGCCGTCTGAGTCGTGGGTTCCGGTCATTCCGGGCACAGAGGAAATCCGCAGGTCGCACCACGTGGCACCAATGGCCACACGTGGTGAATCGCCACAGGCGGTCAATGGGGAAAAGCCCAGCTCAAACCACGTTGCATCAATGGCCACATGTGGTAAGTCGCCACAGGTGGTCAATGGAACAAAACCGCAGGTCGCACCACGTGGCACCAATGGGTTCCACCCCCCACACCCCCCGGAGGAGGAGGATTCCTCCTCCCCCTACCCCCTCACACGCCCCACGGGCGGCAAGCCGTCACAGACGGAGGAGGGGCCGGAGTCCTCTCCCGAGGACCTCCGCCGCGCCGAAGCCTTCCTGCAACAGATGCAGCGATGGCAGGCCGGTGGAGCCACAGCCCGCAAGCAGGCGCCCCGTCTGCTCCGCACGATGCGCAAGCAGAACTGGCCGCCCCTCGAAGACCTGGACGACACGCAGCGGGCACTCCTTGAAGCGGAGATCTTCCGCAACACCGGTGGCGCCAAGTCCTGGGTGAGGTGCCTGCCCGGCTGGATCGAGGACCTTCGCCTCTACGACCGCGTCCGCGCCCGCACCGGGGCCACGGCGGGCGGTGACGGCCGGGAGCGGTGCCCAGACCACCCCAGCCGCTACCGAGGCCGCTGCATCGAATGCGCCATGGCCGTACCACCGTCCTGACCACGTGCTGCGGGCCGCTCCCATGCCGGGGAGCGGCCCGCGAATCCCCTGAACGCATCACCGAACAGGAGACCTCCAGTGTCCACCAGCATCCCCCCGCAATACCAGCCGGCCACCGACGACAACCCCGACGACGAGCCCTGCTTCACCCGCATCCCCCCGCAGGACCTCGCCGCGGAACAGTCCGTCCTCGGCTCCCTGCTCCTCGCCGGGGACAAGAGCAGCGCCTCCCACCGGTTCTTCGGCGAGATCCTCGACACCGGCATCACCGCCAGCGAGTACTACCGGCCCGCCCACCAGATCATCCACCGCACCATCCGCGACCTGGCCGCAGCCGGCGAATCCGTAGACCCGATCACCCTCACCGCCGAACTGACCAAACGCGGCGACCTCGCCCGCGCCGGCGGAGCCCCCTACCTCCACGCCTGCACTCAAGCCGTACCCACCCCCGCCAACGGCTCCCGCTACGCCGAAATCGTCCGAGCCAAGGCGTACCGGCGGGCCGTCATCGAATCGGCGAACAGCATCCTGGAGTACGCCTACAGCAACACCGGCGACGACGACGACATCCGCGCCCTCGTCGAGCAGAAACTCACCGACATCATCGCGGGAACCCCCGGCGTCAGCGAGGCACCCCCAACCGTCGGCGACCTGTACCTCGACTTTGTCGCCGACCTCGAAGCCGTCCAGGAAGGGAAGAAGACCGGCCTGCCGTACGGGTTTATCGACCTCGACACGCTCACCTCCGGCATGCAGCCCGGCAACGTCACCGTCGTCGCCGCCCAGTCCGGGATGGGCAAGTCCACGTTCGCCCTCAACTCCGCCGTCGCCGCCGCGAAGACCGGCGCCCCGGTCATGTTCTCGTCGCTGGAGATGAGCGAGACCGAACTCATGCAGAAGATCGCCGCCGCCGAAGGGAAGATCGCCCTCCACCACCTGACACACCAGGGCGGCCTCACCCAGGACGGCTGGGAGACCGTGATGCGGCTCGGCCCAGAGCTGTTCCAGAAGCTCCCCCTGCGCGTTTACCGGCCCGACGGCGCCTCCCTGGGCGACATTGCCTCAGCGGCCCGCGCATGCGCCCGTACGGGCGGCCTGGGGCTCCTCGTCGTCGACTACGTACAGCTGGTCGAAGTTGAGCAGTCCCGCAACGCCAGCCGCGAACAAGCCGTCGCATCCGTGTCCCGCGGGCTGAAGAACCTGTCCGTGCAGCTTGACTGCCACGTGATCGCCCTGTCGCAGCTCAATGACGACGGCCTCATGCGTGAGTCTCGGGCGATCAAGAACGACGCATCCGTGGTGATCAAGGTGGAGCGGCCGGACCTGGAAGAAGAAGGGTCGCCGCGCTCCGGCGAGGTGGACCTGTTCGTGGAGAAGAACCGGTTCGGACCGACCGCCCGCGTGACGGTCGCCGCGCAACTCCACTACAGCCGCTTTGTCGACATGGCCCAGACCTGATTCAGGAAGGATGCAGTGGCATGACAGAGCTTCAGCAGACCGAGTACCTGTACGAGCTGTGGGACGCCAACTGGGACGACGGCCCCCTCGGCAATTACAAGGTGTACGCCCATCCGATCACGAAGAAGACCACCAAGCGGATCTACTTCACCTACCTCAACGATCACCGCACGTCGTTCGTTGACCGGCAGAAGATCGAGGCGGACGGCGAGGTCTACCACGGCTACACCATGCGCCGCCTGCACATGGCGCCGCCGGAGATCCCCCACCAGCCGAAGCGTGCCTCCCTGGCGGAGTTGAAGCAGGCGATGGCCGACGCTCACCCGGACCGGGGTGGCACCGATGAGGCGTTCATCGCCGCGCGCCAGAAGTACGAGACGGCGAAGGCGCGGCAGAACGGCGCCTGACCGTCCCGTCGGCGCCTCTGGGTTACGCCTGGGGGCGCCCGACAATCCCAACCGTCTTCCCGCATGGTGGGACACACGCAGTAGCAGTAGCACCCCCCACCACAGGCGCCGCACTCGTCGGCACAGGCATGCTGACCGCAGTCCGCACAGGTCATTGCGTTGCAGTTGCTGCACTTCCAGCTGTCGTAGCTCACGACGTAGTAACCAGCAGCATCTGGATCGGTCACGCTGTGGGCCCGACTCCAGGCGGCGCCGCGGGGAACGGCTGGCGCGTACCGGGAGACGATGCCTGTACGCCCCTCGCCCCAAGGAGCCCCCCGTGACCGACCAGAACGCCCAGGACCTCCTCGCCTGGCTGGAGACCGCCATCACCGCGCGCGAGGAGGCAGCGCGGAAGGCTGCCGCTCTCTGCGGCTGCCACCCGCCTACCCCGGTCTGGTCCTTCCGCGACGGCGACGGTCCGACGGACGGGCGGATCCTCGTTGTCGACGATCCGCACCCCGGCGTGAAGCGCAAGATCAGCCGTCGGTGGAACGGTTCCTACGAGGGCCTGTTCATGGCAGAGCACGTCGTACGCCACGATCCGGAGTCGGTGCTGCGTCGCTGCGCCGCCGACCGGAAGCTGCTGGAGCTGCACCAGGGCGTTCCCAACCACGGTCGGTACAGCGAGCCGGAATGCCCCGACGACTGTGACGGGCAGCACAACGGGCCGTCCGTCTGCATGGCTTGCCGCGACTACGCCGGTGATCCGTTGGAAGCGCCCTGTCACACGGTGCTGGCCATCGCTGAGGGCTACGGCTGGCCTGTCGGCGGCAAGTAGGGGCCCCAGGGTCCGTCGGCTACGGGACTGTCAGTTCGTCCGTGGTCATCGTCATGTCCACCATCGACGGCCCCAACAACAGCGTCGCCACATACCCGCCGCACTCCGACCCGTCCAACAGCGTCGCCTCCGACGATCCCGCACACCCGCCCTCCGCATACGCGGCCGA
Source organism: Streptomyces violaceorubidus (assembly GCF_000717995.1). Taxonomy (GTDB): domain Bacteria; phylum Actinomycetota; class Actinomycetes; order Streptomycetales; family Streptomycetaceae; genus Streptomyces; species Streptomyces violaceorubidus. Next base: position 13,686 of record NZ_JODM01000024.1, on the reverse strand, counting down.
CGCGTCCTCCACGTCCCCGATCGCCTCCAGCGCCTTCGGGTAGGCGGCGGTTGCGCCAGCGGTGTCGATGGCGTCCCGCACGTCGTACACCAGCTCCGTCAACCTCGTGATGTGGTCCACGCACGGCTTCGCTCCGACGGTCTTGCACACGTCGTCCTGGCTACTGCTGGTGGCGGCCTGAAGCTTCGGCGACCACTCGGTGGACAGCTTCGGCCTGGCGGCCGTCGTCTCCGACTCGGCCGGGGCCGCAGACGACGTGGACGGGGCCGGCGAGCCGTCGGCCTTCCCGTCCCCGTCATCTCCGCTCGAGCAGCCCGCAGCTAGCACGGCGAGCAGAACGGCGGCGGTAGCGGTGGTGGTGTGGCGCATGAGTCCCCCAGAGGTGATCGAATCCCTCCGCGCATCATCCGACCCCGTGAAGGCCAGGTGAAGGGAAGTCACCGACCTGTGACGCGTCATCCCCCTTCGTCCGTCGTTCCCAGCGTCCCAGAGCCGACGGCGTAGGAGAATGCCCCCATGCCCGCCCGAACATCGAAAGCTCTCAATGCCTGGTCCGCGTTGAACGACCGTCAGCAAGGCACCCTCGCCGTCATCTACGAACTCGACCAGGGCGCCGAAACCAGCCGACGAGCCAACGCCGCTCGCGGCTACTACGACGACAGGCCCGCCTACGAGTGGCGTCAGATCGACTTCGCCCACGAACCAGCCCTCCGCAATGTCTTCGGGTGGACAGCGCTGCAAGAGCGGCTGATGTGGCGCGGATGGGACAATCAGGGCAACGGCTCCACCATGGCCGCGTTGGAGCGCCGCGGCCTGATCACCCGCGACGGCAAGCCCACCCAGTGGGGCTACATGCGCACCGTCCAGTTGACGCGGGAAGGCCGTGCAGCAGCCCGCGCCGGAACCAGCCTCAACCCCGGCGGCCCCCGCAAAGCGGCACTCGGCCGCCGCTCGTGGGAAGTCCTCGCCCTGCTATGGGCGGCCGACCAGCGAGGCGAGCACCTGAAGTGGACGCACTCCACAACCATCGAGCGAGCCTTGATCGACAAGCACGTTCCGCCCCTGGCCCGGAACCGTGCTGGCTACGACGGGTACGAGATCACTGACCGGGGGCGCGACTTCTACCGCGAGCACTACGCCGCCCACACCGCCGCGCACCCCGACGTTCGCGCACCTCACCCCAATGGCACCGACGCCGAACCCTGGCCACCCGCGGCAGACCGCCTCCTCGCCGAACACAGGCAGCTCTACCGCGGGCTGCTCACCGCATGGAAGGACGCCTGTGCGGCCCGGCAGGCCGCCGAGACCGAAGCCGCCGCACCCCCGCCCAAGGTGCCGGCCGCCGTACCTGACGCAGTCGCCGCACTGGCTGAAGCCCGACACAAGTTGTGGTGCGACACCGCCCAACAGCGGGCCGCGCTCGCCGCCGAGCACGCCGAAGACCTCCACGCCCGGACCGAGCACGGCGCGCGTGGGTACGCCTCTGCCGCTCTCGCTGCCCACCGTGCGGCAGTCTCACAGACAAACCCCCTCGACAGCCTGACGCCGCCAGCGCCGAACATCGAAGACTGGGACGAACCGCCACTGCTGGCACCAGCAGAGACCGGCATCCACGCGCTCGACGCGGAGGCGGCGAAACTGCACGCGGCCGTCGTCGGCAAGCCCATCAAACGTCGCGGGCCAGCGCCCACCCGACGCACCCGCCGCGGCAACGTCCGCATCCCGCAGACCACCCCCACCGAGCCCGGCGGCGCCCTGTACGCACTCGCGGACTACCTGTTCGGCCAGGTCCGGGGCGGCGATCTCACTCGTCGTCTGCACCCGGCAAGCTGACCTCCGGCTCTACGCCGCCGTCCCCGGCCCGGCCTCCCACGGGTCCCCTGTAGGCCGGGTCAGCCCATCATCCACGGGCAGGCGCCGCGCGGGCTCCGTTTCGTCCAGCTCGTAGAAGTGCGCGCACTCCTCACACCGAACTCCGTCCACCAGGTCCTGATCCTCACCGTTGGGACAATCCGACCCGTCCCCACGCCCCGCGCACACCGTGTCCCCTGAAGCGGCCATGCAGCCGACCGTGCGCTGCTTTTACCCCGGCCCGGGAGGGTGCCCGCGGGGGCGTACAGGCGTACCGGTCAGGCACTACGCCCCACCCGGCAGATACCGCCCCACGTGCCCGCCTTTAGCTGGAAGACTGACCGCGTCACCGACAACGCCTTGGAGCACCGACCATGGACCTCGACCGCAGCCCCTCCCAGATGGCCGCCGAAGCCGCCGCCGCCGTACGCGCCCTGAACCACCGCACCCGCACGGCCGGCGACGACTGGCAGTACCCGGGCGACGCCTACAACGTCGTCGGCAACCTGTCCGAACTCGCCATGATGCTCCCCCAGGCCCTCGAACAGGTCACCCGGCTCATCGAAGACCTGAAAGAGACGGGCCGGCTGCGCAGCGACAAGGACACCCTCACCCAAGACCTCGACGAGGTTTTCTACGGCCTGGGCGTAGCCCGCGACGCCGCGCAGCAGCTGTACAGCGCCCTGAACCGCGCCCACAACGGTCTCGGGTCGATCGGCTACCAGGACTGATCGCGGCCTCAGCGGGCGCGTCTGACGGGCGTTCACGGTCCTGCCGGTGCACGATGGTGGCGCGACCCCCGGTCACTGGGGGATAGCGCCCGCAGAGCGCCCCCACGACCCGGTAGCCCGGCGAGGGGAAACGCTGGTCGACCGCCCCCGGACATCGGCGAATTCCAGGGGGCGTCTTCACGCCTGCACGTCCACCCCGGGCCAGTCTGGATCATCCTGAGCGGTTGGCAGCGTCCCGTACCCCTCGTACCAGGGGTTGGTCCACCCGCAGGCACACGAGTACCGGCCCTTGATCCCCGCGATCTCCGTGCCGCACCCACCGCACTGTGACCGGGTGATCTCCTGCCCGGCGAGGAAGTCCGCTGCGGCGGCCGCAGCTTCCATCGGGCTAGCGCACGGTGCGGCTGGTGTGCTCTGTCGTTTCCTGCTCACGGCTTCGACCCTACGCGCGGTGCCGGCGTGTTCCCGGAGATCGGCCCGCATTGAGGGCACAACCAGGACCCGTCAGGGCCCTGCTGGGCTTGGCCGCCGCACTTGTTGCAGTTCATGGCCGGCTCCCTCCGTGGCGTGGTCGAGCCCAGGATGACGCGGGACGGGTGGCGGCGGTAGAGGGCAGAAGTCGACACCACACACCGTCATACGCATTGCACTGCCATGTCTATATGGGTACGGTGGAGGGGTTGAGAAACCCACCGCATCGACCGTGGGGAAGCCGACGCCCAAACCCCGGCACACTCACCACCACACCCCCAACCCGGGAGCCCTGCATGGTCAAGCCTGCATCCGACCGCTACGTCATCGGCCGAGACGGTGTCTTCGCCACGCTCTACGACCGCCAGGAGCAGCGTTTCGTCGTCGAGAACGCCACCGAGGAGCACTGCCGCAAGGTGCGCACCGAACTGGAAGCCTCCCAGCGTCTCGACTCAAACGTGGAGGCGTGATGCCGCAGAGCAGCAGTGGAGGCTTCTCCGGCATCAGTCTCGCCGGACGCTGGGAGTGCGGGAACTGCGGCGCCAGCGGCAACGGCTGGTACGACGAGGAAGACGGCCTCCTCCTCCAGGACCAGGACGGGCAGCCCTTCGACGCCGACGACCACGAATGCGAGGCGTGATGCCGCAGCGAGTCCAGCGCAAGCGCAGCCCCGGCTGGCGCGCAGGAGCCGCCCTCATCGTCGACCGCAGCAGCCGCTACGGAAACCCCTGGCGGATCATCGACGACCACATCCTCCTCCACCCCGACGGCATCACCCAGCCCTTCGGATCTTCTGAAGAGGCCCGCGCCGCCGCCAGCAGCCACTACCGGGCTTGGCTGCACGGAACCGGCCCCGACACCTGGAAGGTCGGACGGAAAACCTTCGACCGACGGCGGGTGCTCGCCGATCTGTGGCGCCTCAAGGACCGCGACCTCGCGTGCACCTGCCCCCTCCCCGAGGTCGGGCGGCCGGACTTCTGCCACGCCAGCGTCCTCCACGAGTACGCGGACCATCCCGAGAGGCTGGCCTTGTGAGCAGCATCCGACCGGACTTCGCCGCTTACGCCAGCATCGAAGCCATCCGCACCCAGTACGAACGCGCTCAAGCCCAAGCCGACATCGCAGCCGACCGGGCCCGAGACCTGTTCCTCCTCCTCTGCCAACGCGAAGACCAAGCCCGCACCGAAAGGACCAGCCCGTGACCGACAAGCCGGCCCTGACCGACCGCGTCAAGAAGACCATCGGGCCCAACATGCTCTTCGGTCTCCAGGACGCCGAGCTGGACGGCGAAGGCGGCGAGCAGCGTATCCGCGAGTGGGTCGACTGGATCGCTGGAGCTGTTGCACCCCTCGTTGCAGCCGAGGTGGAGGCGGAAGTCGATCGGATCCGGGCCGCCGTCACCGAAGGGAAGGGCATCGGACGTCCGCTGACCGCCTCGGACGTCATGGTCGCCCACGAGGTCACCCGCAAGGCCCTCGCCCACGCCCTGAACGCGGGCCTGCACCTGAACTGGCCGCAGCTCGTAGACGAGGCGCAGCGCGCCCGCGAGGCGAACGCGGCCTGGAAGGCGGACGTCGACCGGGTCCGTGCCCTGCACTACAAGCAAGGCGCGTACTGCGCGATCTGCACCGAAGACTTCGGGCGGCTCTCCGCCCCCTACCCGTGCCCCACCATCCAAGCCCTCGACAGCAAGGAGTCGACGACGTGACTGGTCGCCCGCCGTTGATCGCCGACCACTGGTTCCGTGAGGGACCCGTCCAGCCCGACGGCTCCGACGGCTACTGGATCTGCGGCCGCTGTGGCCAGCACCGCGGTGACCACCTCCAAGCCGAGGGCGACTGGCGGAAGCCGCTGCATGCGGTCGTTCCGATGCGGATCCGTCCGTCGCACTGCAAGGCGTGCGGCAGGCACCACCGCCACACCACACACACCCCGTGGCTGTGGGATCAGCTCACCCCACTCACCGACCCGAAGCAGACCGAGGAGGTCTGACCGTGGGAGCAGCACTGCACCTCGCCCACGTCCAGCACACGCCCGTACGGAAGCGGAAGAGGAAGGGCGGTGGCGACGGAGGAGACGGCTACGACGCCCTCGTAGCCCGCGTCTACCAAGACCAGCGCATGACCCCCGAAGCCCGCGAACTCATCCTCCTCCTCGCCTGGCTCGCCGTCCGCGACCCCAACCGCTACGACGCCGACGGGCACCTCATCAACTGGAGGAAGCGCGCCTCAACGATCCTCGACCGGGACTCCCCCGCCAGGCAGTCCCGCCTCGCAGACCTCGTCTACGCCGACCGTCCCCGTTACGAGGACAAACGCGATGGCTGGGAGCAGCGGACGTGTGCCGCACCGATGATTCGCCGGTCCGGTCTGTGCGGGCAGCATGCTGTCGGTCACGACTACACCGTGGACCAGGCCACCGGCTGGAGGACGGCCGTCTGGTACTGCCGCCGCCACGAGCCGTGGGGTCGGGGCCTCCGCACCCAGCGGCTGGCCAACCCCGGGCCCGAACCGATCCCGAACGCCGGCGGTCTGGTCACCTCGTACCTGCTGGCCGACGGGGAGGGGCAGGAGGCGTCGTGGGCGCGCCTGTACAAGGAGGCCGCGGTGTGGCACTACGACCGTCACTGGGAGCCGCCGAAGACGTACGGGATCGTGGCCGACAACTGGCCTATTCCTGGTAGCGATCCCGTACCTGTGCGCGCCCGGCTCCGTCTGGTCATCGGCGGCGGCCTGGAGGACGCGTGACCAGCCGTACGGCCCGGCGTCGGGTCCCGGCCCGGGTCGAGTCCATCGAGGAACGCCTCGCCCTGCCCACACCCGCCGTCCTACCCGGCCAGGAGACCATCCCCGTCGCCACCATCGCCCACCACGCGCACGAAGGCCCCGGCCTGTGGTGCAGAGCAGACCTGTTCGGCACCCGCTGCGGGGAACACCGCGACGCCCACCACCACACCGGCAAGGACCAGCCGTGACCATCACCGCCGAACACGTCCGCGACCACGTCTACAAGCTCATCTACGAGGATCTCAACCTGTGCTGCGGGTTTCCCGAAGACTCCTACGACCTGGTCCGCGACATCCTGACCGCGTTCCGTACCAAGGACGCCGTACGCACGCTGCTCCCCCACGACGGCGCCCGCTATCTGATCCTCGGACTCCTGGACAACGCCGGCCTCATCGAACACGGGTCGACCATCGACGGCGCCTGGCTCACCAGGAAAGGCGAATGGTACTGGCGGGCCCTCACCCGATTCGACTACGACGACATCCAAGGTGACACGGAGACGGCTGAGGGCGTGAGGCTCCCGCATGACGGCAAGGCGTGCATGGACTCCTGCTTCAAGCCGTTCTGGGGGCTGCACTGACCGGTCAGGCTGTCTGCTCGTACTCCGCCCCCACCGGCCCGGTGGGGGCGCTGTCGTCTGCCTTGTTGTCCACCGACAACGCCCACTGATAGATCAACTCGTTCATCGTCGACACCCCCCACAACGCCTTCAACGCGGCAACCTCGTCGGCGAACTTCCGATCCGACACCCCGAACCGGCGGGCGATCGTGGAATGCGACGCAGGCGTACACAGGTTCCGCATGATCTCCCGCTGACGGCGCGTCGTCCGCACCCCCACCATCGCGGAAGCCGCCGACCCCACCGTGTCCCGGGCATCCCCGCGGGTACGAAGATCCCCCACCCAGGGTTCCGCCCGCATCCACGTCTGCTCGAAAGCGCGAGCCAGCACGGCGACCGCGGCAGGATCAGTGATCAGCCACGCGGCGTGCGGCGGTGATTCGGCGACGATGTAGTCGGGGACGACCGCAGCCTCCCTATCCACGATGATCATCCGTTCGAACTTGCCCGGCAGGGTCCGGTACTGCGCCGACCGGCCCGGCCCGCGGTTCGTCATCGCCTGCACGTAGCCGGCCGTCGGAGCATGGTCCCGCACCGTGTCCCGGTACACGGTCCGCAGGACCACGCCGCGGTCCAGAGCAGCCGAGTCCCGCGGCATCGCCTTGTCCAGCAGGGCCTGGTCGCGGGGCCCGCCGGGCTGCGCGGCGAGGATCTCCCGCTGCGCCCCACCCACCACGTCCTGCAACCGTGCGTTCGCGGCCTCGCCACTGTCCAGGTACACGGACGCGCAGCCCGCCACGCGGAGCTGTACGGCTTCGTAGTGCTGGGACAGCTGGGAGGCAATGTCCGGGAGCTGCCGGAGCAGTGCGACGCGGGCCTCGGCTTCGGCGAACAGCTCGGCCGTCCGCTGCTGCACGGCCTGCTTCGGGTCCCGGACTCCGGGGACGCCGCCGGGCTGGTCCTCGAGGGTGATCAGCCCCCAGTCCAGCAGTTCGGTCTGCGCAGTGGGGTGCGCGGTAGTGATCCGCTCGACTTGTTCGATATCCCGTATGGCGCAGGCGCCGAAAAGCCGCAGGGCCTCCGCCGACAATTCCCGACCGCTACCGTGCGCACTGGTTATGGCCAAAGGTCTCGTATCCCCCGCTGAAATCCCCGTGATCGATTGCGTCTTCCTGCACTGCGAACACCCGCACGATCAAACCCTGGAAGACCCAACCAGCGTACGACACAGTGGCCGTGGGGCGTCCCCCGACGCTCGTAGCCAACATCCTCCCCACACCCCAAACGACTACTGCCAGGTAACAGCCGTTTGAGACAAAGGGATTCGCAGCAGGATGGACAGCAGCGAGAATTCGGGCCAGGCGCCCCACTACACGTTCCGGCACCATTACAGAAAGGCCCCACCGTGAAGCCACTCAAGCGACTCACCGCCGCCCTGTTCCTCACCGCGGCACTCGCCGGCGGCAGCCTCACCATGGCCGGTGCGGCGGCCGCCGACGACACCACCGGCACCCCGACCGTCACCGAACCCGCAACGCCCGGCACCGACGGCACGGATGACACGTGGTGGGGTCTCCAGCCCGCCGACCCGGCCCCCGGCGGGACCACGGCGCGTCCCGCAGACACGTGGTGGGGCTGACCCCCCACCGCACGGTAGACCGGCCCGGCAGCACGCCCCCAACGCTGCCGGGCCTTGTCGTGCAGGGGGAACGGTCGGCCCGAACCGCGCGACCGTAGACGCATGACCCCTTCCCAGGCCACCACCACACCCACGCCACTCGCCGTCGACTACAGCGGACGCCCCCTCCACGTCGGAGACACCGTCGCCTACATCGGCACCGACCCCGTCGCCCTCTACAAGGGCCGCATCGTCGTCACCGCCCCGCTCAACATCTGCATCGAGGCTGGCCCCCACCTCATCACCTTCAGCGGCGTCCCCGAATCCCTCGGTACGCAACGGCCGCGCCCTCTGGACGGGACCGTCAGCCGTAACGAACGGGGCGAGAAGCTGCGGTATCCGCAGGTCGCGCTGACCGACACAGAGGACCGCTTCAGTGCCAGCGTCTACCTCGGCAACCAGGAGATCGGCGACGTCACCCGCGAGATGGACCGCATCACCCGAATCCAACGGGACGGCGTCTGATGCCCAGCCACAAGGACTACAGCGAGCGCCGTGAGGCCTACTGCGCCTGGCTCACCGCCAACCACATTGACCCCGGTGATGTCCTCCTGGACGCCGACGTCTACCTCGACACCGCCAGCGACGGCACCCGCGTCATCGTCTACGAGGCGTGCGCCAAAGACGCCCAGGGCCGCAAGCACGTCAACGAACGCGGCGACGGCGTAGCCATCGAATGCCGCACGACGCCGCTCCTGGTGGAGCCGCCCGACTGGTGGGAGCCGTACCGGAAACCCCCCCGCGACCAACTCCTCGCCGTCCTGGACCGCGTGAAGGCCCTCGCCGACGAGGAAGGCGAAGCCAACACGTACATCGAGCGGGCCCGGCTCCGCGCCGTCCTCAACCTGGCCTATGAGACGGAAGGACTGAAGCCGTGACTCAGCAAGCCGTCATCCACCGCACGGAACTTCCCATCGACGACCGACCCCACGGCATCGACCTCACCGGGGAGATCCTCCACACCGCGGTCCGTCGACCTGGCGCCGTGGACGTCTGGTACCAGCCCCGCCCCGACAGCATGGAGCCGATGCGGCGCAGCTTCCAGATCGTCGGCACCGGCCAGCCCATCCCCACCCACCTCGGCTTCGACGTGATCGGCAGCCACAGAGGCACCGCCATCTCCCCAGACGGGCAGTGGGTGTGGCACGTCCTTGAGAACTGGTGCCCGCATCCGGAAGTGGTGGAGACGCCGAGGATGGAGGACCCGCCGGACCGGGCCCCGGGCATCTGTCAGGCGTGCCGCCTTCACCTGATCGGTGACGGGGAAGGGTTCTGGGTGCCCCGGTAGCCCTATCGAGCGGTGGGAACGGGTGCCGGTTTCGTGCCCAGACTGAAGGGCATGCCTCGCAAACCCTCCCGAACCGTCCGTGCCCTCACCACACTCCTCGGAGCCCTCGGCGGCGTCCTCGCTCTCACCGCCGCCACCCTCACCAGCCCCGTCTACAGCGGCACCGGCTGGAAAGCCCTCACCACCGAAGGCATCTACAGCCTCAGCCCAGACCCGTACGAGATCGTGTTCGCCGACACCACCGCCCGCACCAGGCTCGCGAAGTACTTCCTGCTGCCGGCCGCGCAGGTCACCCGGTCCGTCGGCGTCCCCATCACCGTCACCACCACCCTCGACCTCACACCGCTCGGCACGTGCCCGCCCCGGCACCGCATCGTCGTCCACTACCTGCACCAGCCCCTCGGCCAGCCCGGCATGTCCCAAGCCCGCCCCTGCTACGCCACCGGCAACGGCTCCGCGTGGGGCGGGCACATCCTCATGGACTCCGAGTACTGGACCATCCCCACCTGGTTCGGCCCCGACCCGGCCGTGAACGAAGCCCGCCGCAAGGACGCCTCCACACACGAACTCGGGCACATCCTCGGCCTCGACCACCCCAACACCGACATCGACAGGGACGGCACCGTGGAAGCCGGCGAATGCGTCGCCAAGGACTGGCTGAAGCCCGTCATGTGCTCCCCGAACCGTGGCCTGCCCTGGCCCACGGTGGAGGAGACGACGGGTCCGGTGGCCTACAACTTCACGGAGCCGGGGAAGTTCTCGAAGGACTTCGATCTGCCGGGTCTGCGGCAGTTGCTCGCGAACTACGTGCTGCGGCAGGGCTGACCGCGTTCGGGGGACCTTTGTCAGTGGCGCGTGCCATGCTGGGTGGAGCAGCTCGGTAGCTCAGCGGCAGAGCGCGGTACGGCCGTCTTTGTGACTCCGAGGTCGCCGGTTCGAGTCCGGCCTGGGCTGCGGTCCGCCTTCCGCCCCATCACGCGTCCCCCGTCGTGATGGGGCGGTCGTGCGTTCACACCTTCGGCTGCGCGGGTCGCTCTGGGAGGTCCACTCCCGGCCGTCCGACGTACCACTCCCAGAGTTGGCGGGTGATGTTGCTGCGGTCGCTTCCTGCGGCACGTGCGGCGGCGTCAAAGGTTGTTGCGAGGTCGTCGTCGATGCCGCGTAGGACGCGCTGCTTGTGCCTGTGGACGTTGGCCATGGACCGATCCTCTCAGGTGGCTTGCCACCCGTCAAAAGGCCTGCCATAGTAGAGGTGGCAAGCCACCCTTGAGCAGGGGAGAAGGAAATGGACAACAAGATTCTCGTCAGCGACATCGCAGCACAGGTCAACGCCACCGACGACGACGTCCGGGCGCTCGACAACCAGTGGCAGCGAATGATCCGCATCGACACTGACGGCAGCTACTACGTCGAATCCGCCAACCAGAACTACCTCTGGGGCGCTCTCTACTCGACCGCCCAAAACCGCCGAGAGGCCCGCGTGCAAGCCGCCAATGCGCGACTGATCAAGGCATACACCGCACTCAAGACGTCGACCGCCCCGGCATCCCGCAGCGGCCAGATCGCATGGCAGAGCAAGATGATCGGCCTCTTCACCGAAGTCCGCGACGCGCTCGTGGAACTCTGCGACGCCAAGGTCGCCGCCAAGATGATGAAGCCCAGCACCGCCGAGGCGCTGCGAGTGAGGGCCAACCGAGTGCTCCGTGACGCGGAGGGCAACGCCAGCCACGCCGCCCGCCAGATCCGTGCGATCTCCCGCAGCATCTGAAGGTCTCACGGTCATGACTGCACCCAACTGGTACGCCGACGCCGAATGCCGCCGCGAGGATCCAGACCTCTTCGATCCTCGCGGTGAATCGCTCCAGTACCAAACACAGATCGAGCAGGCGAAAGCCATCTGCCGTCGGTGCCCGACTATCGACGCCTGCCTAGCCTGGGCGCTGGTCAACGAGGGCAGCCTAGGTATCACTGATCGGCAAGGCGTCTGGGGTGGCACCACGCCCCGCGAACGATGGGCAATGAGTCGCCCTGCCGGGCGGTCGAGAAGGGCTTGATGAAGAGCTTCCACATCACGACATGGACGCAGTCAGAATCAACGCCGCAGAGGGGTAGAGGCCCCCGGAGACGTACCCCGTCCACCCCGTCCGCGCATCCCCCGTCGCGGCCGGCGCGGACGTGCGTTCAGGGATCCATCAGAGAATTCGGCGAAGGGCGACCGACCCTCTTGCCAACTATGCAGCACGTGATGCATAGTGATGTCACGTCAAGGGGCCAACCCAAGCCCCAACGCACAGGAGGACACCATGTCCAACGTCACCATCAACGAGAAGGAACTCGCCGCGCTCCGCCTCGCCGCCAAGTTCATCACTGACCACGAAGACATGATCTCCTTCTACAACCAGTTCGCCATCGAAATCGCGAAGATCCACACCCCCAACGCCACGGCGAGGGCCTTCATGGACGTGCGAGAGACCGAACTGAAGATCAACCGAGACTTGGAGGCCGTCCTCGACTCCCTCGGCGAAGCTGGCCTCCTCGACTGACCATGACCGACGACCTCTGGACCATCAAACAAGTCGCCGAACACCTCGGCATCAAGCCCAGCAGCGCACGCGGCACCCTCTCCCGCTGGGGAGTCCAAGCCGTAGAACGCCGCATCGACAGCCACGGCCGCGCCCACTCCCTGTACGACCCGGACGAAGTGAAAACGGCCCATGCCAACCGTCCCGGACGCGGAGCCCGAACCGACCGCGCCACCGAGAAGTGAGGACACCAACCATGAGCACTCCGACCGAACTCCGCGCTCGCGCCGCCGAACTGGAAAGCCGCGTGCCCCCGCTCATCGCCGGGCCGCGTACCGACGATGAGCGGATGTGGCTGGAGAAGGCCGCCGCCCTCCGCGCCGAGGCCGACCAGCAGGAGGAACGGGAGTGGGAGCGTACCGGCCGTATCCCGTGCTCGGACTGCGGGACCCTGGTCCGCACCGAGACGCTGGAGACCCTGCCCGCCCACAACTGCACCGCACACCAGCGGGCACGCCGCCACCGCGCCACCGAGAAGTGAGACCCGAGCCCATAGGCAGAAGCGCCCCCGCCTGAGGAAAGCAGGCGGGGGCGCTCGCATGTCAGCCTACGCCGCCCTCCAGGCCGGGCCCCGGGTTGCACACGCCGCACATCTCCACGACCAGCGTCTCGTCCGCCAACGCCTCCGCCACCTCCGCCCGCTCCAGATAACCGTGCTCGCCCTTCCAAAGCCCGCACCCACCCCGATGCAACACCGTCCGCCGGTCCCGCGTCGGCTCCAGCTTCCACCGCGCCTCAGCGAACGCACGCTGCGCCTTCCGCTTCGCCTGCTCCACCTCCGCCTCAAGCGTGCGAATCGTCGCGTCCGTGGTCCGTAGCTGCCAGGCCAGCCACTCCCGCAGGACACGCTGCTTTGAAAGACGTTCTTCCGGGGGCAGATCGTTCATGTGTTCGATCGTACGGGCCGACGAAAAGGGCCCGCCACCTGGGGACTCCCCCAGCAGCAGGCCCTCTCGTACCGCATCCGACTGCGAAGCCGTGGGTGCCCCCTATGCGGTCCGGTCAGGCTACGCCGCACTACCGTAGTCGGGAAGCACCCTGCGCGCCCGCGCCGCGAGCACCAGCGCGTTGGGCTGTACCGGACCCCTTCCGCCCGGCATGCCCGCCAGCACGTCCAGCAGCCGGTCCGCGCCCAGCACGTGCACCATCCGCTCCCAGCCCGGCACAGACACGTCCAGACGGCCCCCAGGGGCGACTGGGGAACCGTGGACGACCAGCATCGGCATCACCATCGACGCCGGCACCCCCAGAGCACGGGCGACCGCGGACGCGTACCCGGCGACCTTCTCCACCTGTACGTGCCGGTCCTCCTGCCCGCAGTACACCCGACCCCGCACCAGCGTCGTCGACCGTTGGGCGTGCCACTTCTTCGAGTCCAGCACAATCAACCCGGCACCCGACGGCGGTATCAGCACGTGATCCAAGTTGAAGCAGCGACCCGGCACCCGCAGGTCATGGAGAACCGTCCATCCGTCCGGTAATCGGGTCAGCAGGGCTGCGGTCCACTCCTCCCCGAGGCGTCCGTGGTCACGTCGGATTGCGGCGGCCTCGAGACGTCGGTCCACGGTGTTGACGCCGAACCAGCGGAGGACGGTCCGCCACCAGCCGCGCCGGGCGGCCGCGTGGAGGCGGGCGGCCTCACCCGCCGTCGACCCACCCGCCGTCACCGGTACTCCTCCAAGTGCTCCTGAGCCTGCTTCGCCAGCGAACACCCGGCGCACGAGAGGTTCTCCCCGAGAC
>NZ_JODM01000023.1 GCF_000717995.1 Streptomyces violaceorubidus | reverse complement strand
CAGCTGCGGGCAGTCGTGCCTCCCCCAGTGCCTGAACGGCCTGGGAGGTACCCCCAGGCGGCACGGGTGGGCGCAGCGGCACCCCGCTCCGCCGGGCTGTGTCCCCGACCCCCCGCGCCCACACCCACGCCGGGTGCCAAGGGAACGCGCCGGCCTCGCCATACCCCCTACCCTCACGAAAACCCGGCCCGGAGATCGTGTGAACCGGTCGGCCGGGGTCGTGCGATGAGGAGATGTGAGCGAAACGAGAAGCGACGGGGAGCTGCTGCGAGCTGTCGCGGCGGATGCCGACCGTCGCGCCTTCGAGGAGCTGTACCGCCGGTACGCGCCCTGGCTGACCGCCCGCATGCGCAGCCGCTGCGCCGACGCCGCCGTGGTCGACGACGTCGTGCAGGAGACCTTCCTCGCGGTGTGGCGCGGCAGTGCGCGCTACCGGGAGGAGGGGGACGTGGCGGGGTGGCTGTGGCGGATCGGGTCGCGGCGGCTGATAGACGCGCTGCGCGGCGAGGGTGCGCGCGGACGGCTGCGGCAGGCGCTGGCGCGGCTGCGGCACCGGGACGAGGTCTCGGCGGAGGAGCGCGTCCTCGCCGGGGTCGAGCACGGGGACCTCGCCGGCGCGCTCGTCAGGCTCTCGCCGGAGCTGCGCGCGGTGCTCCAGGCCACCGTCGTCGACGGGCTGACCACCCGTGAGGCGGCCGTCCTGCTCGGCATCCCGCCGGGCACGGTCAAGACGCGGGCGATGCGGGCCCGTCGGCAGCTGAGGGAGGCGCTGGCATGACGATCGAGGAAAGCCGTCCCCGGGACGCCTGGCACGTGGACGAGGACGACCTGCGGGCCTATGCCCGGGGCGAGCTCGCGGCGCCCGCGCTCTGGTCCGCCGACACCCATCTGACCGCCTGCGCCGCCTGCCGGGGCGTCCTCGCCGAGGTGAGTGACGGCGCCGCGCTGGACGCGGGGTGGGCCCGGCTCGACGCCGAGCTGGACGCGCCCCGGCCGGGGCCGATCGAGCGCCTGCTGGTGCGCTGCGGCGTGGGCGACAGCACCGCGAGACTGCTCGCGGCCACTCCCATACTGCGGCGGTCCTGGTTCGGTGCGCTCGCCGCCGTGCTGATCATGACCTTCCTCGTGGCCGTCACGGCCGGTGCCGCCGGCCGGCCCACCCTGTTCCTGGTCTGCGCCCCGCTGCTGCCGCTGGTCTCGGTGGCGCTCGCCTACGGGCCCACGCTGGACCCCACGCGCGAGATGGCCGTCGTCTCGCCGATGCACGGCTTCCGGCTGCTGATGATCCGTACGGTCGCCGTGCTCGTGGTGGCGCTCGGGGTGGGCGGTCTGGCCAGTCTCGCGCTGCCCGGGTACGGCGCGGCCGCCCTGGCCTGGCTGCTGCCCGGGCTCGCCCTCACCGCGACCGGGCTCGCGCTGACGCCCCGACTGGGCCCCGTGCTCGCACCGTCCGTGCTCGTGTGCGCCTGGGCGGCCGTGCTGCTGGCCGCGGACGCGGCCCGCGCGTCCACGGACGGTCCGCTGGCGCCGTTCACCGCGGCCGGACAGGGCGTCTCCGGGTGTGTGGCGGTGCTGGGCGCCGGGCTGCTGTTCCTGTTCCGCGACCGGTTCGACGTCTCCGCGCGCGGCGTGGCGTGAGTCCTTCGTTCTTCTTGATCCTTCTCATGTACGGAAGTGCCGTATGACCTCCCTGACCCCCACCGTCTCCGCGTCCGGGCTCAGCCTCCACTACGGGCGCACCCGCGCCCTCGACGACGTGTCGCTGCGGCTGACCCCGGGCGTCACCGGGCTGCTCGGGCCCAACGGCGCCGGGAAGACCACGCTGCTGCGGGTGCTCGCCACCGCCGTGCCCGCGGACCGGGGGGCCTTCACCGTCCTCGGGCACGACCCCGGCAGCGCGCGCGGCAGGCAGGAGGTGCGGCGGCGGCTCGGCTATCTGCCGCAGACGCCCGGTTTCCACCCGGACTTCACCGCCTTCGAGTTCGTCGACTACGTGGCGATCCTGAAGGAGCTGGCGGACCGCCGGGAGCGGCACCGCGAGGTGCGGCGGGTACTGGAGGAGGTCGACCTCGGGGACGTGCGCGGGCGCCGGATCAAGAAGCTGTCCGGGGGCATGCGGCAGCGGGTCGCGCTGGCCGCCGCCCTGGTGGGGGACCCGGGGTTCCTGGTGCTGGACGAGCCGACCGTCGGCCTCGACCCCGAGCAGCGGATGCGGTTCAGGGAGCTGATCGCCGGGGCGGGGGAGGGGCGGACCGTGCTGCTGTCCACCCACCAGACCGAGGACGTGGCGATGCTCTGCCACCGCGTGATCGTCATGGCGGCCGGGGCCGTGCGGTTCGACGGGACTCCGGCCGAGCTGACCGCGCGGGCCGCCGGGCGGGTGTGGAGCAGCACGGAGAAGGACCCCGGAGCGAAGGCCGGATGGCGCACCGGGACCGGTTCCTTCCGGAACGTGGGCGATCCGCCCCCTGGTGCGGAGCCCGCCGAACCGACCCTGGAGGACGGCTACCTGCTCGTCCTCGACGGCGCGGGCACGACCGGCACGGAGATGGCCGCGTGAGCGCCGTGGTGACGGAGGAGTCCGTGCCCGCGCGGACGCCGGTCCACGACGGTCCCGACCGCCGCGGAGTGCGGGCCGTGCTCGCCCTGGCCCGGTTCGAGGCCCGCAAGCTGCTGCTGGGCATCCCCGTCCTCATCGCCTTCGCGGCCTACGTCGCGTGGATCGTCTGGCGCACGAGAACCTCCTGGGACGGCAGCCCCGCCCTCCAGGACGTCGACCGCGCCACCCAGTCCACGCCGATGCTCGTCGGCCTCGCCGTCCTGCTGTGCGCCGCCCGCGCGGTCATCCGCTCCGAACGGCACGGCACCGAGCCCCACTTCTCGGTGCTGGTCCTGCAGCCCTGGCGCCGTACGGCAGCCCACGCGCTGTCCGTCGTACCGGCCGCCCTGCTCACCG
Organism: Streptomyces violaceorubidus; assembly: GCF_000717995.1. Lineage (GTDB taxonomy): Bacteria > Actinomycetota > Actinomycetes > Streptomycetales > Streptomycetaceae > Streptomyces > Streptomyces violaceorubidus. The sequence continues at coordinate 99,961 of NZ_JODM01000023.1, read as the reverse complement.
CCCTCTGTGTGGCCGGGCAGTTCACCTGGGAGGCGCTCAAGCCGGGCGCGGTCGGGCACGGTTCGCCGGCCGAGCTGGCCGTGGGGCCGCTGACGGTGCTGGCGTTCGGGGCGCTCGGGGTGCTGCTCGGCCGGCTGGTGCGGTCGGCGCTCGCCGCGCCACTGCTGGTGGTCGTCCTGCTGTTCACCTCCGTCCTCGGCACCGGGCCGAGCGAGGAGAGCGGGCTGTCCTGGCTGGTGCCGGTCGTCTCCGTGACCGGCCCGGACACGCTGCCCTCGGATCTGCTGGGGCGGCCCGCCGCCTGGCACGCCCTGTACCTGGCGGGCGCGGCCCTGTGCGTGGCCTTCCTCGCCGTGGCCGTCGCCGGTGGGCGCGGGATCCTCGTCCGGGCGGGCCTCGCCCTGAGTCTGGCGGCGGCGGTGACGGGCGGGGTGCTCCAGGCCGGAGGCGTGACGCCCTCGCCGGAGCTGACCGCGGCCCGCGAGCGTGCCTCGGTGCGCCCCGAGCTGACCTGCTCCGAGCACGGCCGGTCGAGGTACTGCGCCTTCCCCGAGTGGGCGCCGCGCACCGGTACCTGGGCCGGTGTCGTGGACCGCGTCCAGGCCCTGGCCGGCGGATCCGCGCACGACCAGCCCCTCGTCGTACGGCAGCGGATCGACGCCCGGTCCGGGCTGGGGACCGACAGCGCGATCCCCCCGTCGACCGAGCCGCACCGGGTCACCGTGGGCACCGCCTGGGGCGGCAACCGGGTCCCCGAGTTCTCCACTGCCGTCGCCGCGGTCCTCGTCGCGGGCACGGAGGCGGCGAGGAGCGAGCTGTGCGACGGGCGGATGGTCACCGTCATGTGGCTCTCGCTGAGCTGGCAGGACGACCCGATGGACGCGCTGCGCCGGGTCCGCCTCGACGACAGTGTGACGGGCTCCGCGATCGTCCTGTCGCCCACCAATCCGCTGTCCATGACGGAGGGCCAGACGGACGTCGTACGCCGTCTGCTGAAGGACCCGCCCGCCGGGACCGGGGCCCGGGTCAAGGAGCACTGGGCCGAGCTGACCGCACCGGGCGTCACGACCGCCCGCGTCGCCGAACTGCTGGGCGTGGCCGGGCCGGGGAAGGCGGACTCGTGCGAGGACTGACACCGGCCCGAGGAGTGACGGTGGATCTGGTCGGCTCGCTGTGGCGGACGGTTCCCTGGCGTGTCCTGGCGGTGGCGGGGGCCCTCGGCCTGCTGATCGTCGGCACCCCGCTCGCCACCGGCGCCGAGCCGGCCTCCTGGCAGACCTTGCTGCTGCTGCGGGGCGCCGCCCTGACCGGTGGGCTCGGGCTCGCCTTCCTGCTGGACGACCCGGCCCGCCACCTCACCGCGCCCGTGCCGACGCCGAGGCTCGTCCGGCAGGCGCTGCGGGCGGCCCTGGTCGCGCCGTTCGCCGCGCTGTGGTGGGCGGCCGTCCTGCTCCTGACCCCCTCGGCGTCCCGGCCCCCGGTCGGCGGGATCACGTTGGAGGCGGTGGCGGTGGGTGCCTTCGCCCTCGCCGCCGCCGCCCTGGCCGTACGGCTGACGGACGAGGCCCGTCCGGGGCCGTTCGTCGCGGCGTCCCTGCTGCTCGCCGCAGTCCTCGGGCCCCTGCTCGCGCCGGAGGACTGGGCGCTGTTCGTCCAGGCCGGCGATCCGCGCTGGCCCCTCGCGCACGAGCGGTGGGCGGTGCTGGCGGCGGCGACGGCCGTGGCGGGGGCGGTGTGCGGGCCGGAGCCGTTGGGGCGAAGACGTGGCCGGTGAGCGGCTCCCATCGCGGCGGCCGGACTGACCCCCACGGGCCGGCGGCTCAGGTCTCCGTGCGGTACATCAGGTCCGTCTCGTGGGTGGTGAATCCGAGGCGCTCGTAGACGGCCACCGCCGCCTTGTTGTCGGCGTCGACGTACAGCATCGCCGTGGGCAGTCCCTGCCCCTCCAGGTGGCGCAGGCCGATCGTGGTCAGGGCCTTGCCCAGGCCGCCGCCCTGGGCGTCGGGGCGGATGCCGAGCACGTACACCTCGCCCAGCCGCTCCTCGGCGTGCACCTTGGTCCAGTGGAAGCCGATCAGTTCGCCGTCCCGCTCGGCGAGGAAGAACCCGGCCGGGTCGAACCACGGCTCGGCCTCGCGGTCGTCGAGGTCGCGCTGGGTGAGCGAGCCCTGCTCGGGATGGTGGGCGAAGGCAGCGGCGTTCACGGCGAGCCAGGCCGCGTCGTCCTGGCCGGGCACGAAGGTGCGTACGCTCACGCCCTCCGGCAGCACCGGCTCCGGCAGGTCGAGACCGGCCAGCGGACGGCGCAGCTGGCGCAGTTCGCGGAAGAGGGACAGCCCCAGCACCTGCGCGAGGTGCCGGGCCGCGGAGTGCCCGCCGTGCGCCCAGATCCGCAGCCGCTTGCCGGAGGCGGCGAGCAGCGCGGACCCCAGGGCCCGTCCGTGGCCCTGGCCCCGGTGCGAGGGATGGACGACCAGCTCGGCGGCCGGCGGCTCGACCGGGTCGGTGCCCTCCAGCTGGGCGTAACCGACGAGTTCACCCCCGTCAAGGGTGAGCAGGAGGTGCGCGACGCCCTCCCGGGCAGGGCCGCGCAGCTGCAACCGGCCCTGCTCGGACACGGCGTGCTGGCCGTCGTTCCGGGCCGCCTCGGTGAGCAGGGCGAGTACGGCGTCGGTCTGCTCCGGCGCGAGTTCGGCGAGGGTCTCGATCGAGCGGGGGCGGCCGGGCCGCACGGTGTCGTCGCTGGTCATGCATACGAGGTTAAGGGGCGGGCACGGCAAAGCGGCGGCAGCGGACGAGGGCGAAGTTAAACCAGGCTGTAACCCGGAAGCCCTGTCGCGCTACGCGCGTTGACTCTAGGCTGCTGCGCCGACGAGCCGTCTCCTCAGCGGCTCGCGCCACGCACACCCACAGGGGGGCGCATGCCAGCCACAGCACAGCCGCACCAGCCGCGTCGCAGACGTCGTACGAGCCGTCTTCTCGTCGCCGCGGCCACCCTCGCCACCGCCGGGGCGCTCGCCGCGGCGGCGCTGCCGGCCTCGGCGAGTGCGGGCGGAGACGACCGCGGAGCCGCCGGACACGGCCACGGCCAGGGCCGCTACCAGGACGTCCAGCTCCTCTCCTTCAACGACCTGCACGGCAACCTGGAGCCGCCCGCCGGTTCCTCCGGCCGGGTCACCGAGGTCCAGCCGGACGGCACGACGAAGACGATCGACGCGGGCGGCGTGGAGTACCTGGCCACCCACCTGCGCGAGGCCCGCAGGGGCCACCGCTACTCCATCACCGCCGCGGGCGGCGACATGGTCGGCGCCTCCCCCCTCCTCTCCGGCCTCTTCCACGACGAGCCCACCGTCGAGGCGCTGAACAAGCTCGACCTGGACGTGACGAGCGTCGGCAACCACGAGTTCGACGAGGGCGCCAAGGAGCTGGCCCGCCTTCAGAACGGCGGCTGCCACCCCACCGAGGGCTGCTACACGGACAAGAAGTTCGAGGGCGCCGACTTCCCCTACCTGGCGGCCAACGTCCTGGACGAGAAGACGGGGGAGCCCCTCCTCAAGCCCTACTGGGTGTGGAAGCAGCGGGGCGTCAAGGTCGGTTTCATCGGCGTGACCCTGGAGGGCACCCCGGGCATCGTCTCGGCGGAGGGCGTCAAGGGCCTGAAGTTCAAGGACGAGGTCGAGACGATCAACAAGTACGCCAAGGAGCTCCAGCGCCAGGGCGTGAAGTCGATCGTCGCGCTCATCCACGAGGGCGGCTTCCCCGCCTCGTCCTCCTACAACTACGACTGCGACGCCCCCGGCGCGGGCGACGGCGTCTCCGGTCCGATCGTCGACATCGCCCGGCACATCACACCGCAGGTCGACGCGCTGGTCACCGGCCACACCCACAACGCGTACGTCTGCACGATCCCCGACCCGGCGGGCAACCCCCGCATGGTCACCTCGGCCTCCTCCTTCGGGCGCCTGTACACGGACACCACGCTGACGTACGACCGCGCGACGGGTGACATCGCCCGTACGTCGGTGAAGTCGGCGAACCACGTGGTGACGCGGGACGTCCCGAAGGCGCCCGACATGACCCGGCTGATCGGCAAGTGGAACACGCTGGCCGCCCCGATCGGCAACCGTCCCATCGGCTACGTCTCCGCCGACATCAACCGTGACGGCACCGAGTCCCCGCTGGGCGACCTGATCGCCGACGCGCAGTTCGCGTACGGCAGGGCGCAGGACCCGGAGACCGACCTGGCCCTGATGAACCCGGGCGGCATCCGCGCCCCGCTGACCTACACGGCCTCCGGCGCCGAGGGCGACGGCGTGGTCACCTACGCCGAGGCCTTCACGGTCCAGCCCTTCGCCAACACGGTGAACCTCAAGGACTACACGGGCGCACAGCTGATCCAGGTCCTCAAGGGGCAGGTGAGCGGCCCGAACGCGGCGGCTCCGAAGATCCTCCAGATCTCCTCCGGCCTCACCTACACCCTGGACCTGACCAAGTCGGGCGCGGACCGCGTGGTCACGGACTCCATCCGGCTGAACGGCTCGCCCCTCGACGAGAACGCCACCTACCGCGTCGCGTCCAACAGCTTCCTCGCGGGCGGCGGCGACGGCTTCACCACGCTGGGCCAGGGCACGAACGAACGCGTCGGCGCGGACGACCTGGCGGCGTTCGAGCAGTACCTGACGGCCAACTCCTCGGCCGCCGACCCGATCGCCGTGCCCGCGGCGGACCGGATCACGGTCGTCCAGTAGCCGGCACCCGGTTCCGGCGGAGCAAGGCGCCCTACACGGACTCGGGCGGCGGCGTCGGCGCGCCCGGCAGCCGCACGGTCGCGGTCGTGCCGTCGCCCTCCGCCGGAGTCAGGCTCACCGTGCCGCCCGCCTGCTGCACCGTCCGCGCCACGATGGACAGGCCCAGCCCCGAGCCGGGCAGGGCGCGGGCGCTCGGGGAGCGCCAGAAGCGGTCGAAGACGTGCGGGAGTTCGTCGGCGGCGATGCCGGGGCCGTGGTCGCGGACGGTGAGGACGCCGTCGGCGAGGCGTACGTCGATGGTGCCGCCCTCCGGGCTGAACTTCACCGCGTTGTCCAGGATGTTGACCACCGCGCGTTCCAGCGCGGCGGGTTCCGCCCGTACGTACCAGGGGTGGACCTCCGCCTCGATCGCCAGCTCCGGGCCGCGCAGGCGGGCGCGGCGCAGGGCCGACTCGACGACGTCGTGCCAGGCGAGGATGCGGGTGCGGCCCGCGTGCTGGCCGGTCTCGGGGCGGGAGAGTTCCTGGAGGTCGCCGATGAGCGCCGCCAGTTCCGTCATCTGGGCCTTCACCGAGGCGAGCAGTGCCTTGCGGTCGGCCTCCGGGATCGGGCGGCCGGTCTCCTCGCTGCGGGTGAGCAGCTCGATGTTGGTGCGCAGCGAGGTGAGCGGCGTGCGCAGCTCGTGACCCGCGTCGGCGATGAGCTGCTGCTGGAGGTCGCGGGAGCTGGCCAGGGACGAGGTCATGCTGTTGAAGGACCGGGAGAGGCGGGCGACCTCGTCGTCGCTGTCGTCCTCGACGGGGATGCGGACGGTGAGGTCCTCGGTGCGGGCGACGTGTTCCACGGCCCGGGTCAGATCGTCGACGGGCCGCAGTCCCGTGCGCGCCACCCACAGCCCGGCGACGCCCGCGCCGAGAACTCCGATGCCGGAGACAAGGAGAAGGATCAGCGCCAGGTCGTTGAGCGTGGCCTGGGTGCCCTTCAGCGGTACGGCGGCCATGAGCGCGGCGCCGGCTCTTTCCTGCGTGACCGGGTTGGTGATGGTCACCGGCAGCGTCAGCACGCGCAGTTCGGTGCCGTCCTCATCCGTGCCGTTGCGGAAGCTGCCCGAGCCGGGTGAACCCTTGTCGATGACCTCGTGGTCGGCGTCCGTCACCTTGATCTCACCCACCGAGGTGGTGAACAGGCAGACCGTCCCGCTCGCCGTGACCACCTGGGAGTAGGTCGTCCGCAGACCGTTGACGCCTTCCCGCGGAGTCTGCGAGCAGTTGTTGAGCGCTTCTCTGGCCTGGTCACGCTGTTGCGGGTCGTTCAGCATCGTGGCCTGCTTGAGGTCGCTGTCGACCTGGTCGTACAGCCTCCCTTGCACGATGAACCAGCACGTCACCGAAACCGCCGCCACCGCGAACGCCACCGCCGCCGCCACCAGCAGTGACAGCCGCGCCCGGATGGGCAGGGACCGGACCCGGCGGGCGACGCCTCTCACTCCGCGCCGCCCTGCCGCAGGACGTAGCCGACGCCGCGGACGGTGTGGACCAGGCGCGGCTCGCCGCCGGCCTCGGTCTTGCGGCGCAGGTACATGACGTACACGTCGAGGGAGTTCGACGACGGCTCGAAGTCGAAGCCCCAGACGGCCTTCAGGATCTGCTCCCGGGTGAGGACCTGGCGCGGGTGCGCCATGAACATCTCCAGCAGGGTGAACTCCGTGCGGGTCAGCTCGACCGGGCGTCCGGCGCGCGTCACCTCCCGGGTCGACAGGTCCATGGTCAGGTCGGCGAAGCTCAGGGTGTCGTCGTCCTCGGCGGTCGCCTCCACCGCCGCCGCGTAGGAGCTGCGGCGCAGCAGCGCGCGGATGCGGGCGAACAGCTCGTCCAGCTCGAACGGCTTGACCAGGTAGTCGTCGGCCCCCGCGTCCAGGCCGGTCACCCGGTCGCCGACCGTGTCGCGGGCCGTCAGCATCAGGATGGGCGTCAGGTCCCCCGCGCCGCGGATGCGGCGGGCGGCGGTCAGGCCGTCCATGCGGGGCATCTGGATGTCCAGGACGACGAGGTCGGGCCGGTACGCCGCCGCCTTCTCCAGCGCGTCGGCGCCGTCGACGGCGACCTGGGTGTCGTACCCCTCGAAGGCGAGGCTGCGCTGGAGGGCCTCGCGGACCGCGGGCTCGTCGTCGACGATCAGGATGCGCTGGATCTCGCGGTCGCGGTCGGCGTCTGCGGGGCTCATGGGATCGGGTCCTCGGGTGCGGTCGGGTACGGGTACCGGTACGGGGGTACGGGGTGTCAACGCCTTCAGCGTCGCACGTCTTCGCGCCCGCTCAGTCGCTCGCGCCCGCCCGGAGCCCGGCCAGGTCGGCCTTGACCGTGTTGATCGGGATGGCGAAGCCGAGGCCCACGCTGCCCGCGCTCGCGGAGGACTCGGTCGCCGAGTACATCGCGGAGTTGATGCCGATGATGTTGCCGTTCATGTCGATCAGCGCGCCGCCGGAGTTGCCCGGGTTGAGGGACGCGTCGGTCTGGATCGCCTTGTACGTCGTCGTGGACGAGCCGGTGTCGCCGTTGAACTGCTGCCCGCCGAACTCGAACGGCCACTGGCCGCCCTGCCGCTGCTGCTGTTGCTGCTGGCCCTCGTCCGTCGAGACGGTCACGTCCCGGTCGAGGGCGGAGACGATGCCGCTGGTCACGGTGCCGGTCAGGCCCTCGGGGGAGCCGATGGCGACGACCTGGTCGCCGACCCCGACGCCGGCCGATTCGCCGAGGGTGGCGGCCTTCAGGCCGGAGGCGTTCTCCAGCTTGATCAGCGCGAGGTCCTTCTTGCTGTCGGTGCCGACGACCTCGGCGGTGTACTGCTTGCCGTCGTGCGTCGTCACCTTGACGGAGGACGCGCCGGACACGACGTGGTTGTTGGTGATGATCTCGCCGTCGTCGGTGATGATCACACCGGAACCGGTGGAGGAGCCGGCGTTCGAGGTGGCGTTGATCTCGACGATGCTCGGGCTGACCGCCTTCGCGACGCCGGAGACCGTGCCCTTCTGGCTGGAGGGCACCACGGTGGTGCTGGTCGAGCTGGAGGCGACGGTGTCGCTGCCGGTCAGTTCCTGGATGCCGTACGCGGTGCCGCCGCCGACGGCCGCCGCGACGATCGCCACCGCCACCAGCAGGGCGGCGGGGCCGCGCCGCCGGGCCGGGCGCCTGCCGTGCGGCTCCTCGGGCTGAAGGGGCTGCGGGGGGATCCCGGGCGGCTGCGCCGGCGGGGGAGGCCACTCCGGGTTGACGGGAGAGGAGGCGTGCTGGAGGGGTCCCTGGGACGGGTTCGCGTGCTCGTACTCGCCGTTCTGGCGGAGGCTCTCGGTCATGTTCATGAGCTTCCCGCCCCCGGATGAGAGCGGCCTGAGCGCCGCCTGAGAAGCCCGGCAGAACCTCGTATGCCCGATATAAAGGCGCCCGGGCGAGGGCGAGGGCGAGGGCGAGGGACGAGGACGAGGGGCGAGGGCGAGGGCGTCGGGTGGGGTGTCCTACGCGCAGCCGCAGGACTGCCGCACCACTAGCTGCGACGGGAACACCTTCAGCCGCTCGCGGCGGGAGCCCGCCACCCGCAGGCCGTCGTCCAGGACCAGGTCCACGGCGGCGCGCGCCATCGCCGAGCGGTCGGAGGCGACCGTCGTCAGCGGCGGGTCGGCGAGGTCCGCCTCCTTGATGTCGTCGAAACCGGCCACCGCCAGCTCGCCGGGGACGTCGATACGCAGCTCGCGGGCCGCGCGCAGCAGGCCGATCGCCTGGTCGTCGGTGGAGCAGAAGATCGCCGGCGGACGCTGCGGCCCGGCGAGCAGCTCCAGCCCCACGCGATACGCGTCGTAGCGGTTGTACGGCGCCTCGAAGAGCCGGCCCTCGGTGGAGAGCCCGGCCTCCTGCATCGCGCGCCGCCAGCCCTCGACGTGGTCGGAGACCGGGTCGCCGACCGACGGCGTCTCGGCGGTACCGCCCATGCAGGCGACGTACGGATAGCCGTGCTCCAGCAGGTGGCGTACGGCGAGCTGGGCGCCGCCGAGGTCGTCGGTGACGACGGCGACGTCGTCGATGGCCTCGGGGCGCTCGTGCAGCAGGACCACCCGGGCGTCCCAGGCGTCGATCTCGGCGGCGGCGTTGTCGTTCAGCGCGTGGCTGACCAGGATCAGGCCGGAGACCCGCATGCCGAGGAAGGCGCGCAGGTAGTGGACCTCGCGCTCGCCGACGTAGTCGCTGTTGCCGACGAGCACCATCTTGCCGCGCTCGGAGGCGGCCCACTCGACCGCGTGCGCCATCTCCGCGAAGAACGGCTGGCGCGCGTCCGGCACGATCAGGCCTATGAGGTCCGTGCGCCGCGACGCCATGGCCTGGGCGACCCGGTCCGGGCGGTACCCCAGTTCCTTGATCGCGGCGAGGACACGCTCGCGCGTGGCCGGGGCGACCGGCCGGGGTCCGTTGTTGATGACGTAGCTGACGACGGCGGTGGAAGTCCCCGCCAGTCGCGCCACATCATCCCGAGTCACCTTGGCCACGCGCGGAGTCTACGCGGATGGACCCGCCCCGGGCAGGGCGTATCACACCTTGGTTGACCTGGCGCCGGCCGCCTCGCTCGGGTCGGGAGCCGTCTCCCCGGGCTCTTCGGCCCTCTGGGGCTCCGAGGTCTTCCCGGCCTTCTCGCCCTGCTCGGGCTTCTCCGGCGTCACGAAGCGGTAGCCCACGTTGCGGACGGTGCCGATCAGCGACTCGTGCTCGGGGCCGAGCTTGGCGCGCAGCCGCCGCACGTGCACGTCGACCGTGCGGGTGCCGCCGAAGTAGTCGTACCCCCACACCTCCTGGAGCAGCTGCGCGCGGGTGAACACGCGGCCGGGGTGCTGGGCGAGGTACTTCAGCAGCTCGAACTCCTTGAAGGTCAGGTCCAGGACCCGGCCCTTGAGCTTCGCGGAGTACGTCGCCTCGTCCACCGACAGGTCGCCGTTGCGGATCTCCATGGGGGAGTCGTCGCCGCCGAGCTGCTGGCGGCCCGTGGCCAGCCGCAGCCGCGCCTCGACCTCCGCCGGACCGGCGGTGTCGAGGAGCACGTCGTCGATGCCCCAGTCGGCGGTGACGGCGGCGAGGCCGCCCTCGGTGACGACGAGGACCAGCGGACAGCTGAGGCCCGTGGAGCGCAGCAGCTGGCACAGGCTGCGGATCTGCGGAAGGTCGCGGCGGCCGTCGACGAGGATGATGTCGGCGCCCGGGGTGTCGACGAGAGCGGGGCCCTCGGCGGGGGCGACGCGCACGTTGTGCAGCAGCAGGCCGAGGGCGGGGAGCACCTCCGTCGACGGCTGGAGGGCGTTGGTCAGGAGCAGCAGAGAACTCATCGTGCCCCACCTGCCTGGGACGGTTTGTGGTCGTGCCCGGTTCGCTCGCCCATAACGTCTGGTTCCTCCTGGGTCCCTGCGAGGACGCTTGCGGCACTGCTTCGTACTGGTCGCGTCCGGAAGGTGAATGCCCGACGACCGCCCGACGACCGCCCGGCATCGCTCCCGGAAGCACAAAAGGACCCGGGGGCTACGTTGCCCGAGTCCTCTGCCCAGCAGAATAGCCGACATGAGCAACCGACCGCCGGGTCATGTGGCGAGTTCCACCCGTGGTCCAGCCGATCGTCCGCATCCCGAGACGGCCCGGGAGGCGCCGCGCCGCACGCCGGCCCGCACCTTCCTCCGTACGGCCGACGGTGTCCCCATCGACGCCGTGTACGAGCCGGGGCCGACCGGGCGCGACCCTTCTGACCTGGTGTTCGTTCTCGCGCACGGCTTCACGGGCGACGCCGACCGGCCGCACGTACGGCGGATCGCGGGGGCGTTCGCGCGGCACGGTGCCGTGGTCACGTTCTCCTTCCGGGGGCACGGCGCGTCCGGTGGGCGGTCCACCGTCGGGGACCGCGAAGTCCTCGACCTGGCGGCGGCGGTCGCCTGGGCGCGCGGCTTCGGGCACGGCCGGGTGGTGACCGTGGGCTTCTCCATGGGCGGCTCGGTGGTCCTGCGGCACGCCGCGCTCTACGCCGACGACGACGCGGCGGGCACGGACGCCGTCGTGTCGGTCAGCTCCCCGGCCCGCTGGTACTACCGGGGCACGGCACCCATGCGCCGGCTGCACTGGCTGGTGATGCGCCCCGCCGGGCGCCTGGTGGGGCGCTACGGCCTGCGCACCCGCATCCACCACCGGGACTGGGACCCGGTGCCGCTGTCGCCGGTGGAGGCGGTGCGGCGGATCGCGCCGACGCCGCTGCTCGTCGTGCACGGCGACCGGGACGGCTACTTTCCCCTCGACCACCCCCGGATGCTGGCCGAGGCGGCAGGTGACCACGGCGAACTCTGGCTGGAGCCCGGCATGGGCCACGCCGAGAACGCCTCAAACGAGGCGCTCCTCGACCGCATCGGCGACTGGGCGGTGGCGGCGGCGGGCTAGCCTGACGTTGTTCATCGCCGACGACGAAGGAACGAGATGGCAAAGGTCACGGTGCGCTACTGGGCGGCCGCGAAGGCCGCGGCGGGGGTGGCCGAGGAGCCGTACGACGCGGTGACGCTCGCCGACGCGCTCGGCGCGGTCCGCGAGCGCCACCCCGGCGAACTCACGCGCGTGCTGCTGCGCTGCTCGTTCCTCGTCGACGGCGACCCCGTGGGCACCCGCGGGCATGAGACGGTACGGCTGGCCGAGGGCGGCACGGTCGAGGTGCTCCCGCCGTTCGCAGGAGGGTGAGCGATGACCGACCAGCCGCAGCAGCCGTACGGGCAGCAGCCGTACGAGGGATACGACGCGCAGGCGTGGCCCGGGCAGCAGCCGTACCAGCCGTACCAGGGCTACGGGGAGCAGCCGGACCCGAACGCCGACCAGTACACCCAGCAGTGGCAGGGGCAGACCTGGGAGACGCAGGTGCAGCCGCCGGTCTCCGCGGAGGAGACGGCGTACCTGCCGTCGCACGCCCAGCCACTGCCCCAGCCCCAGCCGCAGCCTGAGCCGTACCCGGCCCCGTACCCGTCGCAGGGCTACGGGCAGCCGCAGCAGTACCAGCCGCAGGCGTACGCACCCCAGCCGCAGGCGTACGCACCCCAGCCGCAGCCGCAGCCGCAGCCGCAGCCGCAGCCGCAGCCGCAGCCGCAGCCGCAGCCGCAGCCGCAGCCGCAGGCGCAGCCCCAGCCGTACGAGCCCCCGGCCCCCGTGCCCGCGCCCTCCTCGCCCTCCGTCTCCGTCTCCGCCTCCGACGACCCGGGCTACGGTCCGGCGACCGTCGCCGGGAACACGCGGATCACGGACGCGCAGCGGGCCCGGGCCGAGGGGCGTTCGCCGATCATCGACCCGGGCATGCAGCCGGCCGGGCTCACCGCTCTGCTCGGGCTGCTGCTGTCCGGCGCGGCGGCGCTCGGCACCTACGCCCTCCTGGTCCCGCTGGTCGTCCTCCAGGCGGTCACCGCGGCGGGCTGGTTCCGGCTGAACGGCATGTGGCCCGCCCGGCAGGGCATCGCCCTGGGCTTCCTGGGCGCGCTCGCCGCCGACGCGGCGCTGCTGGTGTCCGACCGCTCCCCGGCGGCGATCCTCGGCACGCTCGGGGTGTGGGTGCTGCTCTCGCTGGTCCTGCAACTGCGCTCGCACGCCGACCCCGACGAGCGGATGTACGGCCTGATGGCGACCATCGCCGCGGCGGCCCTGGCCGTCGTCGCGGGCGGGTACCTCGCCGCCGACGCGGACGCGGTGACGGTCGGCGGCATCGCGGTGGCCGTGGCCGCAGTGGCCCGTGCGCTGCCGCTGCCGACCCCGGCGTCCGTGGTCGTCGCGCTGCTCGCGGCGGCCGGGGCGGGGATCGCGGCTGGCTCGATGACGGACTTCGGGGCGTCGGGCGCGCTGCTCGGCGCCGGGGCGGGCGTCTGCGCGCTGATCGGCCTCAGGGTGGCGGCCTACGACTACCCCTCCCGCTTCGTCCACTTCACCGCGGGCGTGGCCCTGCCCCTCGCGGCGGCGGCCCCGGCCGTGTACCTCCTGGGCCGGGCCCTGGCCTGAGCCGCCGCCGGTACGGCACCCCCTGTCACAGCTGTTCGACAAAACCCTGGGGGTGCCCGGGTCCCGCGTTACGCTCGCGCTGGACGGCCGCCGGTCGTCGGGTCCGCCGCCGTCGAGGTCCAGGGTTGGGGAACGCCGTATGCGCGCACTGCGAATACTGTTGATCGTCGTCGTGATCCTGGGCGGCCTCTTCGTGATCGCCGACCGTGTCGCCGTCCACTTCGCCGAGGGCGAGGCGGCGGACAAGCTGCGCAGCACCGAGAACCTGGCCTCTACCCCGGACGTGTCCATCAACGGCTTCCCCTTCCTCACCCAGGTCGCCGGTGGCGAACTGGACGACGTGGAGGTCGGCATCGACGACTACGACGCGTCCACCGGCAACGCGGGCGAGAAGATCCGCATCGCCCACCTGCGCGCGCACATGAAGGGCGTCGAGTTCTCCGGCGACTACAGCTCCGCCACCGCGGCCACCGCCACCGGCACGGCGACCGTCGGCTACGACGAGCTGATGAAGGCCGCCACGTCCGAGCCCACCCAGATCGCGCCGGGCGTCGACGCCAAGGTCGTCGGCCTCTCCGACGGCGGCAACGGGAAGATCAAGGTGTCGTTGCAGGCGACGGTCCTGGGCGCGCAGGTGCCGGAGCCGATCGAGGTGCTCAGCTCGGTCAAGGTCAAGGACGACGACGTCGAGGTGGTCGCCGACGGGCTGCCGACGATAGGCGGCAGGCAGCTCGCCGAGTCCCGGATCCGGGCCATCACCGACTTCCAGCAGACCATCGACGAGCTGCCCGGCGGCATCGAGCTGGACAAGGTCGAGGCGGCGAAGGACGGCGTCGAGATCACGGTGAAGGGTTCGAACGTCAAACTGGCCGGGTAGGACGAAGGCCGGTGTCGCGCGGACCGGTGACGCCCACGTCCGACAGGCGAGACGGCGCCGTCCGTTCCGCAGATGCGGCGCCACCGACGTCGGTCCCGGCGGCCTTCCGGGGCAAGGTGACCGGCCCCCTAATCCCATATCTCGGACGATCGCGTCTCATCATGCGACACATCGGTGACATGGCCCGCCCTCAATCCCTACGATCGGGTCCCATGCAGTATCTGACGAGCGTCCCCCGGTCGCGGGGACAGGCGGACCTCACGAAGCGGCGGGCAGTGGACCTGTGCCGCGTGGCCGCCATGCTCTGTCGCTCTTTCTGAGGCGGACGGCGACGTCGCCGTCGGTGTCCCCCTCATCCCCGCCCCGCACCGTCGTGGGCACCCGCGCGCGCCGCGGCACGGCCCGAGCGCGCACCCCCTCTCATCGCACGCCCCGCCGCAACTGCCCCGGAGGAGAAAACATGAGCCGCAGCGACGTCCTGGTCGACGCCGACTGGCTGCAGGACCACCTGGACGACCCGAGCATCGCGATCGTCGAGGTGGACGAGGACACGTCCGCCTACGAGAAGAACCACATCAAGAACGCGATCCGGATCGACTGGACCCAGGACCTCCAGGACCCGGTCCGCCGCGACTTCGTCGACCAGGAGGGCTTCGAGAAGCTCCTGTCGGCCAAGGGCATCGCCAACGACACGCTGGTGGTCCTCTACGGCGGCAACAACAACTGGTTCGCGTCGTACGCCTACTGGTACTTCAAGCTCTACGGCCACGAGAACGTCAAGCTCCTCGACGGCGGCCGCAAGAAGTGGGAGCTGGACGCCCGCGAGCTGGTCCCCGGCGACGAGGTGCCCCAGCGCGCCGCCACCGACTACAAGGCCAAGCCGCAGAACACCGCGATCCGCGCCTTCCGCGACGACGTCGTCAAGGCGATCGGCGCGCAGAACCTGGTCGACGTCCGCTCGCCCGACGAGTTCTCCGGCAAGCTGCTCGCCCCGGCCCACCTCCCGCAGGAGCAGTCGCAGCGTCCGGGCCACGTCCCGTCCGCCCGCAACATCCCGTGGTCGAAGAACGCCAACGACGACGGCACCTTCAAGTCGGACGACGAGCTGAAGCAGCTCTACACCGACGAGCAGGTCGACCTGGCGAAGGACACCATCGCCTACTGCCGCATCGGTGAGCGCTCCGCCCTGACCTGGTTCGTCCTGCACGAGCTGCTGGGCGTGGAGAACGTCAAGAACTACGACGGCTCCTGGACCGAGTACGGCTCCCTCGTCGGCGTGCCGATCGAGCTCGGCGCCAACAAGTAAGCCCGCCCCCTCTCAACCCCTCAGGAGTACGACATGTGCGGAGCGAAGGCCGGCGGCCCCGACGCCTCGACGATCAAGCCCGGTGAGACCACCATCCAGGGTCAGGTGACCCGTGACGGCGAGCCGGTGACGGGCTACGTCCGTCTGCTGGACGCCACCGGCGAGTTCACGGCGGAGGTCCCGACCTCCGCGACGGGCCAGTTCCGCTTCTACGCGGCCGAGGGCACCTGGACCGTTCGCGCGCTCGTCCCGGGCGGCACCGCCGACCGCACGGTCGTGGCCCAGCAGGGCGGCCTGGCGGAGGTCGCGATCGCCGTCTGAGGACGGCAACGCCGTCTGACGACGGCAACGGCGCAAGGGGCCGCACCCACCGGGTTGGACGCCTGGGGTGCGGCCCCTTCGGCATGTCCGGACGGGGGGATCGGACCTACGCTGGAGGTATGTACGCGCGGCGGCGGCACGTCTACTTCGCCATGATGGGGACCTGCATCGTGCTCTTCGTCCTGGCCTGGGGCGTCGTGCGCCTCTGGTCCGTCCCGGCGGCCGTCGGCCTGTGCGTGTTCGCGATGCTCATCCCCCCGGTGGCCGCGATGGTCGCCAACCGGCGCGGCCCCGACGACCGCTGGTGGGACGACCCGTCGGGCGACGCCCAGTCCGACGAGTGGTGGGACGAGCTGGACGGCAGGAAGCGCCACTAAGGGGTGTCGTCCCCGGCGCCGAGGAGGCTGCGCAGACGACGCCGACATGGCCCTGTTCGCGAAGCTCCCCGGCGCTCGGCCAGGGCTTCGCCGGTCCCGAGACGGTGGCGTCGGTCGTCGCGATGCTGGCCTCGGAGGACGGCCGGTTCATCACCGGCACCGAGGTCCGCGTCGACGGCGGCACCCACTTCTGAGGGCGCCCGCCCGGGGCCGGACTCGCGGCGCCGCGGCCGAATCGTGATCAAGATCGCCGCAACCCCCTGCCAAGACCGTGTGTCTCCTGAGTGCGCGCATACGGAACGCGCGCTTCACGTTCTGTGGGGGACGTCATGCAAGAGGAACCGGCGAGACCCGCGGCACCGACCGCGCCGACGACACCGGAGATACCCGAAGCGGAAGCGGAGAGCCGCGAGACGGCGGACGGGCCCGTGGTCCCGGACGCCCCCGCGCCACTGGCCGCCGATGCGGCCTTACCCGCCGAGGAGGCCGGACGACGCCGACGGCGCGGCCGTACGGCCCTGATCATCGCGGCCGCCGCGGCGCTGGGCCTGGTCGCCGGCGCCTGCACCGGGGTTCTCGTACAGGCGGACCGGGAACCGACGAAGCTGCCGCCACTGTCCCAGGCCGCGCTCGCCCACGGCACGGGAAAGGCACCGAAACCGCTGTCCGCCGACCAGGACCGCCGGGTGCGGACCGAGGGCGACCTGCGCGAGCTGCTGCTGAAGAAGCCGCGCGGGGCAAGGGAAGCTGAGTGGTTGGAGAGCGTCGACGGCTGGATGGACCTCGCGACCTATGCCGCAACCTTCGGGAGGCCGGACGAGCAGTTCTCGCAGTACGTCCATGACGACTTCCGCCGAGCGGCTGTCACCGGCTGGGAGACCGGCGACACCCGCAACGTTGAGATCCGGCTGATCCAGTTCCGCCAGGAAGAAGTCTTGTCCGCGCTGGAGGGCAGCGACAACGGCCGGCATTGGGCCGGATGGGGACGGGAGGACGACACCGACAGGTGGCCCATTCCCGGCACCGGTGACGGTGAGGTGTTCGTTCACAAGCGCCCAGAGGCCGAGGGCGGTTCTCTGCCGGTGTACTCCGCCGAGGCGCACGCCTGGCGGGGCGACATCGAGATGGAGATCTGGATGACCGGCACGGAGCGGATCGGCAAGGACCAGATCATGGACCTGGCCCGGCGGCAGATGGAGCGGTTGTGAGCGGGCAGGGGACGCGGCGCGGGCGGAGGGCTGCCGCCGCCGCGGGCGGGTTGTTGATGGCCGTCGTCGTGGGAGCGGTCGGCTACACCGTCGACACGGTCAAGGACGCCGATCGGGCCTCGGGCGCACCGGTCTGGTCACCACCCGGTGCCTCGGCGGAGGGTGAGAAGGAGAAACCGGCGACCGGACTGTCCGGAGCACTGGTGCCGTACCGGACCGACGGGTGGACGCGGGGCCCCGACCTCGGAGAGTTCGGGGCGGACGTCGCGCTGAGCGGTGCTCATGCGGCTGCTCTGACCAAGGAGTCGCTGAGCGACCTGCCCCGCTCGCAGCGCAAGGATATGGAGAAGGAGATCGACCGCCTGCACATCACGGGCGTGGCGATGCGCAGCTACGCCACGACGGGCGGCTTCCACAACGGTGAGCAGACCGGTGCCGCCACGCTCAGCATTGTGCTGACCCGGATGAACCAGGGCGCGGCCCGTTCCGGCGCGAGCGGCCGGAACGAGGCATTCGAAGCCCTGGACGTCTTCGAGGCGGGACCGAAAATCAAGGGCCACGAAAACGCTCGCTGCTACCGCCTTCCGGGTGAATCGGACGAGGAATTCGACATCATGTTCTGTACCGCTTCCCAGGGGGACGTCCTCGTCTCCGCCACTGCCGAAGGTGTGCGCCCGTTCGGTGCCAAGGGCGTCGCCGCGCTGCTGACCGAGCAGCTCGACCGCCTCGACGGGACCGGGGCGGCGGTGTGACCGAGCAGACCGTACAGGCCGAGCAGCCTGTTCCGCCGCTTGCGGAGCCCGCCGCCGTACCTCCCGTGGTGAGGAAGGACCGGCGAGTCCTTCGTGGCGTGCTGCGCTGGGCCGCGGCCGTCGCCGTCTTCGCCGCGGTCGGGTCGGCCGCGGCGTACGGCGTGGCGCGCATGGACCGGACGGACGTACCGGGCTTGGCGACCAGGACGGACGGGCGCTGGACGTACCCCGAACTGACGATGCCGGCCCTCCCGTCGGGCAGACCCGGACCGTTCGCGAGAACCAATCCGGCCGGCACCCACTACGCGGACCTGCGCGAGCTCGTGCTGCCCGCACCCGAGGGTGCCGAGGCGGACAAGAGCCTGCGAGGCAAGGACGGCTGGCTGACGACGGACGCGTTCCTCAAGGAGTACGGGGGCACATCCGAACGAGAGGAGCTCCGCCAGCTGTTCGTCGACTACGGACTGCGCCACATCGCCGCTCGCGGCTGGACCACGTCCGACGGCACTCACACGCGGGTCTACCTGCTGCACTTCGACACCGCGGCCGTGGTGGACGAACTGCGCAACAGCCACCTCGCGTCGTACAGCGAGCCCGCCTACGCCGTGCGCGGTACGGATGTGAGCTTTCCCGACGAGGAGTTCCCGACGAAGGCCCTGAGTGACGACCTGGACTACTCGGTCTACATCGAGCCCGAGCCGTACGGCGCCGAGCAGGTGAGGCAGGCGTACCTCGGCGCCGGGGACGTGCTGGCCGTCGTCCTGCAGACCCGCAAGGGCGGGGCGGCTGCCGTGCCCTTCCAGCAGACGGTCGCCTTGCAGGGCAGGCTCCTCGGCTGATCGGCTGGCGCTGACCGCTCAGTAGACGAGGGCCTGCGTGTCGTCGACCAGTGCCTCCTGCACGAAGACCTGCGCCCCCGCGATGCGCACGCCCTCGATGACGTCCTTCTCGGTGAGGTCGCGCCGGGCCGCGCACTGGGTGCACAGCGTCACCCGGCCGCCCGCCAGGAGCGAGTCCAGCAGGTCCGGCAGCGGCGCGGCGTGCGGCAGCTCGAACTCGGCCGCACGCCCCGGCACCGCGAACCACGCGGACTCACCGGTCAGCCACAGCGACACGTCGACGCCACTGGCCACGGCCACCGCCGCCACGGTGAACGCCTGCGAGCAGCGCTCCGGGGCGTCGGCCCCCGCCGTCACCTTGATCACGAGCTTCTTCGCCATGCCGGAAGCGTAGCCCTCGCGGGCGGCGTCAGACCGCGAAGGTGATCGTCACCAGCAGCGTCGCGACGCACAGCACGGTGAGCAGGCCGCTGACCGTGGCGCCGTCCAGCCGGGCGCGCCGCCGGGGCCGGGCGGCCTTGTGCCTCGGCGCGGGCCTCGGCGGGTGGCCCGGGTGGAAGGGCGGCATCGCGAAGCCGGGCGAGAGGGGCGCCCGGTCCCCTCGTGGCGCGAGCCGCTGCGCCCGCCGGCACTCCTCGTAGGGCAGTCCGCCGTCGTACGTCATCCCTCGTGCTCCTTGCGCTGGTGCTGGCGCAGCAGGACGTTCGCGTCCGTCACCGCGCTGTGGTCGAACGCCGCGCGCGCGGTCTCCCGCCGGGCGGCCAGCCACGCGCAGGCCTCGCATCCCGGCACCGGCAGGAGCGGTCGCTCCAACCCGCCGGTCGCCGGGGGCGTGGCGAGGCTCCGGTCGTTCGCGGCGCGCAGGCTCGCCGCGAGGCGCTCGCGGTCGGTCGCCGGGCGCAGCGCGGGCGGCTCCGCCTCCCATTCCCGGCCGCCGCCGAGCGGGCGGAGCAGCACGCGCGCCCCGCTGGGGCCCCGGTACTCACCGACCTCGGCGGCGGCGGTGTCGTAGAGCACGGCGCCGGGCTCGTAGGTGGCCGGTTCTGTTCTCACGGGTCCGCTCCCTTACGTCAACGTCTGCACGGTATGCGACAGTTGCCCTACTCTGCGTAGTGGTGGGCAGTACGAGCATGACCCACGGCGGGGGTCGCCGAGCCCGGAACGGCCGCTAGTGCCACAAGGGGCGCTCCAAATTCCACAAATTCCACAGCCGGGAGGGGTGCGGTGCCGCAGCGGAGGGCGATCACGGGTCGCAGTCAGGAACCGAGGGCGCGGTTCGCGGAGGAGCTGCGGCTGCTGCGCAACGCGCGGGGTGTGTCCCTGCGGGGCGTCGCGGAGGTGGTGGGCTGGGACGCCTCCCAGTTCGGGAAGATGGAGAACGGCCACACACTGGGCGGCCCCGAGATCGTGGAGGCGCTGGACCAGTACTACGGCACGGGCGGAATGCTGCTCACGCTGTGGGAGCTGGCGGTGGCCGATCCCACGCAGTTCCGCGAGCAGTATCGGCGGTACATGATCCTTGAGGCTGAGGCGATCAGCTTGTGGTACTACGCGGTGAGCGCTCCACCAGGGCTCCTCCAGACCGCCGGGTACGCGCGCGAGGCTCTTGCCGCAGGCTGGCTGACTGTCCCCGAGCTTGAGCAGCAGGTGGAGGCACGTCTCGGTCGCCGACAGTTGTTGGAGGGCGACACCCCACCGCCTTTTCGCGTCATTCTGTCCGAGGCGGTGCTGCGTACGTTGCTGCGTGACATGGGTGCATGGTGTGAGCAGTTGACCCACTTGGTGGAGATGTCCGAGCGGGCGAACATCACCCTCCACGTGCTGCCGTTCAGTGCCGGGCGGCACGGGCTGACCAACACCGACGTGATGTTTCTGAGGCTGCCGAACGGCCGCGTAGTGGCATACATCGAGAACGATTTGCGCGGCGAACTGGTCGAAGAAAACGCCTCGGTTGAGCTGCTTCAGCGCAGGTACGATTCGACGCGTGACTTGGCGCTGTCACCGGCCGAGTCGCGCGAGTTCATCCTGCGGACGTTGGAGGAAGCGCCATGCGAGCCATCGACCTGAGCACCGTGTCTTGGCGCAGGAGCAACTACAGCAACTCAAGCGGCGGCAACTGCGTCGAGGTCGCCCCCGGTCTCCCCCTCGTCCCCGTCCGCGACAGCAAGGACCCCGCTCGCGGAGCCCTCCTGTTCGCCGCGCCCGTGTGGGCCGCCTTCCTGGACGGAGTCCGGCGAGAAGCGGCGGGGCGGGCCGCGTAAGCTGAGGCCGGCCCTGTTTATGCCCCCCGCTCAAGGAGCACCCCGTGGAGATCTTCTTCGAAGCCCTGCTGGTCCTGGTCTGCGTCGGCGTTCTCGCCTTCGCCGGTCTGACCGTGAAGAAGCTGTACCAGGGCCAGCGCTGATCACCGACGCCAGGAAGTACCGCTCATGATCGAGATCCCGTCCGACCTGCACAAGGACCTCGTCCCCCTCGTCTTCCTGCTGGGTGACTGGGCCGGCGCGGGTGTGCACGACTTCCCCGGTGCCGAGAAGTGCAACTTCGGCCAGGAGGTCTCCTTCACCCACGACGGTCGGGACTTCCTGGAGTACCAGTCCCACACCTGGGTGCTGGACGACGACGGCAACAAGGTCCGCCCGCTGGAGTCCGAGCACGGCTTCTGGCGCATCGACGCCCATCGCAAGGTTGAGGTGACGATGACCCGCGACGACGGCGTCATCGAGATCTGGTACGGCGAGCTGGCGGACCAGAAGCCCCAGATCGATCTGGTCACGGACGCGGTGGCCCGTACGGCGGCCTCCCGGCCCTACACCGGCGGCAAGCGGCTGTACGGCTACGTCAAGAGCGACCTGATGTGGGTCGGCGAGAAGCAGACGCCCGAGGTCGAGCTGCGCCCGTACATGTCGGCGCACCTGAAGAAGGTCGTCACCCCGGAGGACGTCGAGCGCTGGGCCAAGGCCCTGCCGGACGACATGCCGGACGACGGGATCGCCTTCTTCAAGTAGGGCCGGCCCGACCACGACCTCAGTGGGCCCCGCGGCATGTCCGCGGGGCCCTGTTTCATGCTCCGAGTAGGGTTAACAGATTCATAGCGCAGTGCACTGCGGTTGCAGTCGGTGGTACTCGTGGCTACTGTGGGCGCAGGGAAACAGAAACCCCCGGCGCCCTGACGGGCGGCGGGGGTTTCCAAGCCGTGCTCCGGGTGGCGTGCTACGCAGAGGCGGGCCGGAGCGTTCGTTTACGACTTTATCACGGTCACTGTGGGGGGACTGGTATGTCCGAGAAGCTGCCCGAGTGGATGGTCCGCGCCTTTTCCAGGCTCCGCCTTGCTCGCTACCTGCGCGCGGCGCGGGGCAACGCCTTGGTGGCGGAGCGGCTGTACTGGTGGAACGTGGAGGCCTCGGCCGCGCTGTACGGCCCGCTGCACTGCCTGGAACTCGCTCTGCGCAACGCGCTGCACCGGCAGCTCTCCCGGGCTTACGGCCGCGGAGACTGGTGGGCCGTGGCTCCGCTGAATCCGAACGGGCAGCGGCTCGTGGCCAAGGCACGCGCCAAGTGCGAACGCCGTCGACCCGTCCCGGCGCCGCCGGACGACATCGTGGCCGAGTTGTCGTTCGGTTTCTGGGCGTCGTTGGTGAGCGGGGGATCCGGATACGACCGGCTGTTCTGGGTGCCCACGGCGCACAAGGCGTTTCCGTGTTACTCGGGGCGGCGCGACACCCTGTACGACGGTCTGTGGTCGCTGGTGCTGCTGCGTAACCGGATCAGGCACCACGAACCGGTCCACCACCGGGACCTGGCCGCCGACCATGCCAAGATCTACCGCATGCTCGAATACATCGATCCCGAGTTGGCGAAGGAGGCCCGGTCCATGGACCGCTTCCCGAGCGTTCTCGCAAGCAGGCTGGACGCACTGCGCGGCGCCCGCACGCCCCGGTTCTGACGTGTGGGGGGGAACGGTGAGCGACTTCGAGGGTGTCCTCGTCACCCGGGCCGACATCGCGCGGTCCGCCGGGGTGAAGCGGCCTGCGGTGACGAACTGGGAACGCCGCCACACGGACTTTCCCGTTCCCGTGGAACGGCCGGCCGGTCTGCCGGGAGACGTCGAGGTCTTCTCGGCGGCGGACGTACTGGCCTGGCTGGACCTCCGCACCGTTCCGGCGAACGCCAGACAGCCCGAGGAGCCCGAGGGCACCACCTACGGCGACCGGTTCCGCGCCTCGCTCGGCGGGACGCGGTCACGGCTCCTGGTCAAGACGGTGGACCGGCTGCTGGACAGGGAAGCGGAACGATTCCGCGGTGAGCTGTCCCCCACCGACTACATCACCCTGCTGCTGTCCCTGCTCTACGTCCGGGCCGGCCTCCCTGACGCGTGGCAGCAGATCAGGGTGGAGGTCCGGAAGTGCTTCCCGCACACCGGCGCGCTCATCGTGCGGCTGGTGGCGGAAGCGGTGGGGGGCAGCCTGGGCGCCGCCCACCGGGCCCGGCTCGACGCCCTGTCCCGCAATGTGCGGGACGTCCCGCTGGCCGACACCGTACGGGAGCTGGACGACACGGGTCCCGTGGACCTGAAGGAGCACGCCGAAGCCTGCGAAAGGCTGCTGACCCGTTACGGCGACCTGGTGGGCAAGAGGGCGGGCGACTTCTTCACCCCCCGGGCGGTTGTCGACGTCGTCGCGGATCTGGTGGCCGAGAACGGTCGTGGCGTACGGCACGTGCACGACCCGTTCGTCCGCGCGGGCGAGCTGCTGTCGGCATCATGGAACGCCGTAGCGGCGACCGAGGGGCGGGAACGGGTCGGGGCCAGCGGTGCGGGTGTGGGTGAGCACCCGCTGATGCTGGCGGGGATGAACCTCGCTCTGCACGGGGTGCCCGGCGCCGCTCTGCACACCGGAAGCGCCGCGCCGTCGGACGCGACCGGTCCCGGTCCGGAAGAGGATCGCGGGTACGACCGTGTCGTGACGAATCCCCCGTTCAACATGAAGTTCACGGGATCCGTCGACGACCGGCGATGGCGCTACGGTCCACCGCCCCGGCACAACGCCAACTTCGCGTGGCTCCAGTACGCGGTGACCAGCCTGAAGCCCGGCGGGCGGGCCGCCGTCGTCATGCCGGACATCGCGGCGTTCTCCGCCAACCCGAGGGAACAGCGGATCCGGACCGCGATGGTGGAGGACGGAGCGGTGGAGGCGTTGGTCGCGCTGCCCGCGCAGCTCTTCACCTCCACCGGGATCTCGGTCACGGTCTGGCTGCTGCGGTATCCGGAGGGCCGGTGCGACGAAGTGCTCCTCATCAATGCCCGCGGGCTCGGCACGCCGGTCTCGCGAGTGCGCCAAGAACTGAGCCCCCCGAACGCGCAGCGTCTCCTCGCGGAGTACCGGCGCTGGCTGGCGGACCGGGCCGGGGGACGCCCCTTCTCGGGCACCGAGGGGCTGAGTGAAGCCGTGTCCCTCGAACGGATCAGGGAACAGGGCCACCTGCTGAGCCCCGCCCTGTACGTACCGGGTGTTCGACCGGATGTCCCGGCGGGGGGTGCGTCGGTCCTGGCCGCTCGGGCAGGACGCCTTGCCGAGGCACAGAGGCGGGCCCGGGAAGCGGACGTCGCGGTCGAGCGCATGCTGGAGGAGTACGGACTGTGAGTGGTGAAACCGCTGAAGCCGTCGAGGAGCGGGGCCCGGCGCCGGACCGCCCCAGGGACTGGGGCCGGGTGCGCCTCGGGGATATCTGCGACGTTCAGGGAGGCGGCCCTGCCGTTCGCGCCGCCGAGCAGGTGCCGGAGGGCGTCCCGCTGGTCCGCCCGGCCGATCTCCGGCACCAGAGGATCTCCGCCGGGTCGGTGATGACCTTTGTCGACCCCGAGCGGGCACGCGGGTGGGGCAAGTACCGGTTGCTCGCCGACGACATCCTCGTGACGCGCACCGGCACGGTGGGCCGCGTCGCTCTGGTGACCGGGCGGGAGAGCGGGTGGCTGTACAACACCCACCTGTTCCGCGTACGTGTGACGGACCCGCTGCAAGCGCCCTATCTGCTCGCCCGCCTCTCGCACCACAGCTCCCGGGACTGGCTGGAGCGCCGTGCCGCGGGCACCACCGGCATGCGCTCGATCACCCTGCGCACCTTGCAGGATCTGCCGGTGCCTGTGCCGACCGCCGACCGGCAGAAGGAGATCGGGGCGGCGTTGCGTGCGGTGGACGAAAAGATCAGGGCCCACGAGGAGGTCGTCCGCGCGACCGCGGATCTGCGCGACACCCTGGCGGATCTGCTCCTGTCCGATCGCCTCCCCCTCAGTCCTCCGTGCCCATGACGGTGGTCCGCACTCCTACACTGGCCCTGTGGTGAGCACCGACTGGAAGAGCGACCTCAGGCAGCGTGGCTACCGGCTGACCCCCCAGCGGCAGCTGGTGCTCGAAGCCGTCGACACGCTGGAGCATGCGACCCCGGACGACATCCTCGGCGAGGTGCGCAAGACGGCGTCGGGGATCAACATCTCCACCGTGTACCGCACGCTGGAGCTGCTGGAGGAGCTGGGGCTGGTCAGCCACGCCCATCTCGGGCACGGTGCGCCCACCTACCACCTGGCCGACCGGCACCACCACATCCACCTGGTCTGCCGGGACTGCACCAACGTGATCGAGGCCGACCTGTCGGTGGCCGCCGACTTCACCGCCAAGCTGCGCGAGCAGTTCGGGTTCGACACCGACATGAAGCACTTCGCGATCTTCGGCCGGTGCGAGAGCTGTTCCCTGAAGGGTTCAACTACCGACTCGTAAGCGAGTCGTAGGCTGGGCGTATGAAGAGCCCCCTGCTGTCCCTGCCCGGCGCCGTTCCCGCCGAGGGCGTGGACGAAGGCGTCGCCGCCCACTACGGCGATCTGTTCCGCGAGCAGCGTGCCCTCGCCGAGGGCACCGGCTTCGTCGACCTCTCCCACCGCGGTGTCGTCACCGTCACGGGCGACGACCGGCTGAGCTGGCTGCACCTGCTGCTCACCCAGCACGTCAGCGACCTGCCGACCGGCCAGGCCACCGAGGCGCTGATCCTCTCCGCGAACGGCCACATCGAACACGCCCTGTACCTCGTCGACGACGGCACGAGCGTCTGGGCCCACGTCGAGCCCGGCAGCCAGGAAGCGCTCATCGCCTACCTGGAGTCGATGAAGTTCTTCTACCGCGTCGAGGTCGCCGACCGCACCGCCGACACCGCGGTCGTGCACCTGCCGGCCGGGTCGATCGCCCAGGCCCCCGCCTCCGCCGTGGTCCGCGAGACGCCGTACGGGCGTGATCTCTTCCTGCCGCGGGAGGAGCTGGAGGCGTTCGCCGCCCAGGCCGGGCCCGCCGCCGGGATCCTCGCCCACGAGGCGCTGCGGGTCGAGCAGCACCGCCCGCGCCTCGGCTTCGAGACCGACCACCGGACCATCCCGCACGAGCTGGGCTGGATCGGTACGGCCGTACACCTCCAGAAGGGCTGCTACCGCGGGCAGGAGACCGTCGCCCGGGTGCAGAACCTCGGCAAGCCGCCGCGCCGGCTGGTCTTCCTGCACCTGGACGGCAGCGACGTCCACCTGCCGCCGAACGGGGCGGAGATCCGCCTCGCGGACGACGGGCCCGACGGCCGGAAGATCGGGTTCATCACCACGTCCGTGCGCCACCACGAGCTGGGCCCGGTCGCCCTGGCCCTGGTCAAGCGGAACGTACCGGTGGACGCCCGGCTCATGGCCGAGGACACCGCGGCCGCGCAGGAGACGGTCGTCGAGCCGTAGGGCTCGTCCAGCGCCCGTCCAGCGCCCGTCCAGCGCCCGTCCAGCGCCCGTCCAGGGCCCGTCTCAGACCTCGACGAGGACCGTGAAGGGGCCGTCGTTCGTCAGGGACACCCGCATCTGCGCGCCGAAACGTCCCGTCGCCACCGTCGCGCCCAGCGCCCGCAACTGGGCGACGACCTCGTCGACCAGCGGTTCGGCGACGTCGCCGGGGGCGGCGGCGTTCCACGTGGGGCGGCGGCCCTTGCGGGCGTCGCCGTAGAGGGTGAACTGGCTGATCACCAGCAACGGGGCGTCGAGATCGCTGCACGACTTCTCGTCGTGCAGGATCCGCACCGACCAGAGTTTGCGGGCGAGCTGTGCCGCCTTCTCCTCGGTGTCGTCGTGGGTGACGCCGACCAGGACGCACAGGCCCTCGCCGTCGATCGCCCCCACGGTCTCGCCGTCCACGACGACGCTCGCGCCGTCCACCCTCTGCACCACTGCACGCATCCCGCCATGATGCCGTGCGCCCCCAGGGTGTGGACGGACGGGCCCGTAGAGGGTTTCTTATCGCGGCGAACCCCCCATCTGGGGCCGATCGGGGCCGATCGGGGGCACTCGGTCACATAGCGGCCACGTGGGGTGGCACGATGCTCCCAGACGCCGGGCGAGGGGACGGTTGAGGCGCATGAGCACACCGAGTACGGGGCGGTCGTTCGGGACTGCCGCGTTGACACTGACATCTCCGAGTGGCCGGGGCGGTCCGAGTGGTCCGGGTGGTCTGGAGGCGCCCCGGGCGCCGGTACAGCGCACGGAAAGTCCGGAGCTGCCGACGGGCCCCGCGGAGCGGGATCTGACCGAGCTGAGCCTGCCGGAGCTGCGCACGCTGCGCCGGGACGCCCAGCGCGAGGAGGCCGACCTCAGCTACGTACGGCGGCTGCTCCAGGGCCGTATCGACATCCTGCGCGCCGAGCTGGCGGGGCGCGGGGCCGCCTCGGCGTCGTCGTCCGTGGTCACCACCGCGGCGACCGGGTCGGTGGTGGAGCGGCTGTCGGAGATCCTGGCCGACGCGCCGGCCCGGCAGCGCTCCTCCGCCCGGCACGTGACGCTGGCCACCCCGCGCAGCGAGGAGTGCCGGCGGCTGGCCGCGGAGATGCTGGGCGAGGTGGAGCTGTCCGACCTGACGGCCCGCACCGACGGCGAGCTGACCGCCGGCATGGGGCGGCTCACGCGCTACGAGCAGCAGGTGTCCCGGCGGCGGCAAGGACTCCAGCGCACGGCGGACGGCTGCGGCGCGGAGATCGCCCGCCGGTACCGTGAGGGGGAAGCACAAGTCGACGACCTGCTCGTGTGACACGGGGGCGGCCCTCCGCGCCGTCCCCGGGGGCCCGGTGATCCCGGGCCGTCGCCGCGGGGGGTCGCCCGTTCCGGAAGGCCACCGCCGATGCCCGCGCCCCAGCCGTCGCACCCGTCGCACCCGAACCAGCCCGCGCCCCCGTCCGCCCTGTCGCCCGTCGTGCCGCCCGTCCTCGCCGAGGTCGTCCGGTCCGGCTTCGTCGAGGGGCGGCACCGGGGCAGCCTGGTGGTGCTGGGCGCCGACGGGGCGGTGGAGCTGGCGCTGGGCGAGGTGACGGCACCGGTCTTCCCCCGCTCCTCCAACAAGCCGATGCAGGCGGCGGGCGTGCTGCGCGCGGGTCTCGACCTGGCGGGGGAGCGGCTGGCGCTGGCCGCCGCCAGCCACTCCGGAGAACCGTTTCACCGCGACCTGGTCCGCAAGATGCTGGACGAGTACGGCCTGGACCCGGCGCTGCTCCAGTGCCCGCCCGACCTGCCGCTGGACGCCGAGGAGCGGGAGACGTACCTGGCGTCGGGCGCCGTGCCCGACCGCGTCACCATGAACTGCTCCGGCAAGCACACCGCGATGCTGGCGGTCTGCGCGCAGCAGGGCTGGCCGCTGGAGACCTACCTCGACCCGGAGCACCCGCTCCAGCGGATCATCCACCGGGTGGTGGAGGACGCGGCGGGCGAGCCGGTCGCCGCCGTCGGCACCGACGGGTGCGGGGCGCCCCTGATGGCGATCAGCCTGGTCGGGCTGGCCCGCGCCTTCCGCACCTTCGCCGGCGCCGAGCCCGGTTCGGCCGAGCGCCGGGTCGCCGACGCGATGCGCGCGCACCCCGAGTACGTCGCCGGCAGCCGCCGCGCGGACACCTGGCTGATGCGCGAGGTGCCGGGCACGCTCTCCAAGATGGGCGCGGAGGCCGTCCAGGCGGTGGCCCTGCCCGACGGCCGCGCCCTCGCCTTCAAGATCGAGGACGGCGCGACCCGGGCCCTGGGTCCGGTGCTGGCCCGCGCCCTGACGCTGCTGGGCGTCCAGGGCCCGGTCGTCGACCGCATCGGCCGCGCGCCCCTGCTGGGCGGCGGCCGGGAGGTGGGGGAGATCCGGACGTCCTTCTGACGTCCCCGGCCCCGCCCGGCCCCCCGGCTCCGCCCGGCCCCCCGGCTCCGCCCGGCCCTGCCCGGCCCCCCGGCCCTGCCCGGCCCCCCGGCCCCGCCCGGCCCCCCGGCCCCGCCCGGCCCCGCCCGGCCCAGGTCCGCCCATGCCCGGCCGGGGCCCGGCCGACGCCCGGCCGGCGGATCAGGCTCGACCCCGGTCCGCCGTGCCCTGCTGCGGCCCGATCCGCCGGGCAGGTCTAAATCCCCGCGACTCAAGGGGCGGCGTCGGCCTACCGTGAGCGTATGAGCCGCCGTACCGAGATAGACGTACGTCCCATCACCGAGGCCGAGTTCCCCGACTGGAACCGGGCCCTGAACACCGGTTTCCTCCAGCCGCCCGTGGTGGCCGAGGAGCAGTTGGAGGCCCGGCGCCGGCAGTTCGTGCCCGGTCGGCTGCTCGGCGCGTTCGACGACGACCGGTGCGTGGCGACCTTCCGGTCCTTCGACCAGGAGGTCACCGCCGTCGGCGGCGCCCCCGTCCGGGCCGACGCGATCTCCAACGTCACGGTCACCGCGACCCACCGCCGCCGCGGCCTGCTCACCCGGATGATGGCGCAGGACCTGGCCGCGGCGAAGGAACGCGGGGACGTGGTCGCGACGCTGATCGCGGCGGAGTACCCGATCTACGGCCGGTACGGCTTCGGCCCCGCCACCACCCTGACCGAGTGGACGGTCGACGTGCCGCGCGCCGGTCTCGACCCGCGCTGGGCGGCGCCGGAGGACGGCGCCCGGATCGACCTCGTGGACGGCGCGGACGTCCGCAAGCTCGGCCCGGGGCTGCACGAGCGGCTGCGCCGGTCCCAGCCGGGCGCGGTCAGCCGGACCGAGCTGTGGTGGCAGTCCCGGACCGGCGTCGTGGACCTCAGCGGCACGCCCTGGACCGAGCCGTACTACGTCCTGTACCGCTCGGCGGACGGCGAGGTCGAGGGCCTGGCCGCGTACCGCGCCGACGACCGCTGGGGCGACGCCAAGCAGCCGCTGAACACGGCGACCGTGGACTGGCTGCTCGCCGTGACCCCGGCCGCCGAGCGCGCGCTGTGGCACTACCTGTGCTCGATCGACTGGGTCCAGACCGTGAAGAGCGGCTGGCGCTCCCCGGACGACCTGCTCCCGCACCTCCTGCCGGACCCGCGCGCGGCCCGCATCACCACGCAGGCCGACTGGCTGTGGGTGCGGATCCTGGACGTGGCTCAGGCGCTCACGGCGCGGACGTACGAGGGCCGGGGGTCGGTGGTGCTCGACGTGGTGGACCGGGGCGGACTCACCGGCGGGCGGTGGCGGCTGGAGGCGGGGCCGGACGGCGCGTCCTGCGTGCCGACCACCGAGAGCGCCCATCTCGTGCTCGACGTGGCGGAGCTGGCGGCGCTGTGGCTGGGCGACGCCTCGGCCGTACGGCTGGCGGCGCTCGATCGGGTGCGGGAAGAACGAGCGGGCGCCGCCCGTGTGGTCGACGCCCTGCTGCGTACGTCCAGGCGGCCTTGGTGCCCGGACATGTTCTGAGGTGACTCCTTCCGCCGGCGACGGTGGACCCGCGCATCCGTAGCGCGTGCTTTCGACGTGCTCTTCAGTTGTGGTTGTGGTTGTTGTGCGTGCTGCGCGGTGCTTGGTGCCTACTGGCCGGCCGGGCTCCAGGCTCCCCTCCGGAACGGGGCCCGTCCGTCAGTACGTCGGTTCAGCCGGACTGGGCGAGCAGCATCACGAGGATCACCGCGCCCACACCGCCGATCATGGTGTTCTTCGCCTTGATGCCGATGGACAGCGCGACGAACGCGATGATGCCCATCGGCCCGTACTTCCATTGCACGAGCTGCTCGAACCCGATGGCCAGAGCCGCGACGACGATGGCGATGAGCGGCATGGTGTTCCCCCTGTCACCGTGGTGGCCAACCCTCGTGAGGCTCGACCACGTTGCTCAAGTTGGCTGCCAACTTCACTGTACTTATCTCCGCTTGGAAGCGGCTCATAACCACCTTTCCTTGAACTGCCCAAAGATGGCGAGAAGTTGTAGGGTTTGGTCGTGGAGCCGGAACGCGCCCCCGTCAACGGGCGGAAGAGACCGCAGCGGCCACAGACAACGCATCGAGAGGTGGCCGACGAGCTGCGCGCCCGGATCAGGTCCGGTCGGCTGCGGCCGGGCCAGCGCATGCCCACACAGGCCCAGTTGGCCGACGAGTTCGGCGTGGAGCGGGGCGCGGTCCGTCAGGCCCTGCGGATCCTGCAGTCGGAACGTCTGCTCACCAATGTGTCCAAGGGGAGCCCCGCGACCGTCGCGCCCGACCCGCACGGCCCCCGGGCGGGCCCGGAGGCGCAGCCGATGCCCACCACCGTGGCGCTCGCCTCCCGGCTCGCGGCGGCCTTCACCGCCGAGCACGTCGAGATCGACGCGCTGTGCCTGACCTCCGTCTCCCTCACCCTCGCCCTCGGCGAAGCGCTGAGCCAGATCCACGCGGGGCGACTGAAACCGGCCAAGGTCGACGTCCGGGTCCTGCTGCCGAGCGACGACATCGACCTCGCCTTCCCGGTGGCCGTCACGGGCGGTACGGCGGGCGGCCCGGTGCACCGGCGGTGGCTGGCGATGCGCAACGCCCAGGGGCAGGTGCTCCGGCACAATCTGCTGAGCCTGCGCGCCACGCACGGCATCGACGTGCGCGTCTCCTTCCGCGCGCTGCCCTTCACCCCGCCGATGAAGCTGTACGTGCTCAACGGCAGCGAGGCCCTCTTCGCGTACTACACCCTCGGCCGGCGCGAGCTGGAGATCGACCACGAGCCGCTGGAGATGTACGACGCGGAGGGCATCCGCTCGACGCTGTTCGCCTTCGAGCAGGGCTCCGGCCTGCGCGACGGCGTGTTCGTGAAGCAGTCCCGGCTGTGGTTCGAGGCGCTGTGGGGGACGATCAGTTCGGAGCTGCGGCTCACGACCTGACCGCCCCGCTCACAGCGCCGGACCCGCGACCAGGAGGGCCAGCAGCACCGCTCCGGCGGAGCTGACGGAGGGGCTCTTGGCCTTGATGCCGATGGTGAGCAGGAACAGGCCGACGATGCCGGTGGCGCCGTACTTCCACTGGACGATCTGCTCGAAGGCGATGACGAAGACCGCGGAGACCAGGGCGAGGACGGGCATGGCCTTCCCCCCTTCGGGAAGTTCGAGTAGCTCGGGGAGTGCCGCGTTCGAGCAGGTGAACTTCCACCAACCTGTCGAAGTTGGCAACCAACTCTCTTAAGGTTGTCCCCACTTGGCTACTACCTATAAACAAGTTTCAAACAACTCCCTCTAGGTAGGTCGGAGTTGTAACGTTTGGTCGTGACTCAGGAGAACGTGTCGGTGAACGGTGGCAGAAGGCTCTCGTCCCAGGAGATCGCGGAGGCCCTGCGGGAGCGGATCCGCAGGGGAGAGCTCAAGGCGGGCGACCGCCTGCCCACCCAGGCCGAGCTGGCCGAGGAGTTCGGCGTGGAGCGCGGCACCGTCCGCCAGGCCCTGCGCGCGCTCCAGGAGGACGGCCTGCTCACCAACGTCAGCAAGGGCAGCCCGCCCCGCATCGCCGAGCCCACCACGCCGCGGGCCGAACCGCAGCCGACGATGGTCGCGCTGGGGCCGCGCCTGGCGCAGGCGTTCGCGGTGCCGCACGTCCGGATCGACGTGGTGTGCCACACCTCGGAGACGCTGATGCTGGCCCTCAGCGAGCCGCTCCGCCTGATCCACGAGGGCCGCATCCGCCCGGAGTCCATCGACTTCCGCGTCCTGATGCCCTCCCGCGACATCGCACTCGCCTTCCCCGTCCTGGTCGAGGACGAGGAGGACGACCCGGTCCACCAGCGCTGGTTGCAGATGCGCAACGCCCAGGCCCGGGTCCTGAGGCACAACCTGCACGCCGTGCGCTCCACCCACCGCGTCGACGTGCGCATCGCCTTCCGCGCCCTGCCGTTCACCCCGACGAGCAAGCTCTACCTGCTCAACGGCGAGGAAGCCCTCTTCGGCTACTACATGGTGACCCGGCGCGAGGAGGAGTACGAGAGCCGGACGCTGGAGATGTACGACGCGCTCGGCTCCCAGTCGCTGCTGTTCTCGTTCCTGAAGCGCAGCGGCCACCGGGAGTCGATGTTCGTGGAGGAATCACAGAAGTGGTTCGACGCCCTCTGGGAAACCATCACCACGGAGATGACACTCTCCTAGTGACTTCCGATACGGATCAGACGGAACCGGCGGGCGAGCGGGCCGAGCGGGCCGAGCAGTCCGGGCAGTCCGGGCAGTCCGGGCAGTCCAGGCAGTCCGAGGGACTGCGGGACCTGGTCGTGGGTGCCCGCGTCGTCCTGTGGGACTTCGACGGCCCCATCTGCCGACTGTTCGCGGGCTACTCGGCCGACCGGGTGGCGGGCGAACTGGTGGACTGGCTGGAGCGGCTGGGCCTGAAGGACCTGCTCACCCGGGAGGAGCAGGTCCACCCGGACCCGCACGTGCTGCTCGCCGCCGTCAACCGCAGACACCGGCAGAGCGACCTGGTCGCCGAGTTCGAGGAACGGCTGACCCGGGAGGAGCTGCGGGCCGTGCCCACCGCGTGGCCGACCGCGTACGCGGACGCCCTGATCCGCACCTGGTCGGCCCTGCGCGTCGGCCTCGCGGTCACGACCAACAACGCGCCGCGCGTGGTGGGCGAGTACCTGGCGACCCGGGGCCTGCTGGGCTGCTTCGCCCCCCACATCTACGGCCGCACCCAGGACCCGCAGCTCCTCAAACCAGACCCCTACTGCCTCAACCGCGCCCTCAGCGCGATGGGCGTCGCCCCCGCCCAGGCCCTGATGGTCGGCGACTCCGCCTCCGACCTGATGGCCGCCCGCCGGGCCGGCGTCCCCTTCCTCGGCTACGGCCACAACGAGCGCAAGGCGAAGGTCCTCCGGGAGGCGGGCGCGGAATCGGTCGTGCACTCCCTGGAGCCGGTGCTCAGGCTGCTGTGGGAGCACGGCACGCCCGCGCCCGCCTGAGCCGGGGAACACCTTCGTCACGCGGCCCTGGGCGACGGACCCAAGGCGCTACTCTCCGGCCATGCACCGTCTGCCACACCGGGCGCGCAAGGCGCTCGTGCACCACCTCGTGGAGTCCCGGAGACTCCGCGGGAGGGGTGAGGTGCTCACCGGGCACCACAACGTCAACTACGTCCGGCGCTCGGGTCTGGTACTGGCGCTGCTGCTGGGAGCCGTGCCCTTCACCCGCTTCAAGTACCGGGTTCCGCTGCCGGCGGTGGAGGTGGTGCCGCGCATCTGGCCGAGGGAGGCGGAGGTGCTCGGGGTCGTCTGCCGCCATCTGCGCGAGGTGCCGCCCTGCCTGGCCGACCTCGGGGGCGGCTCCGTGCACGGCTACCGGACCGGCCGGGTGCTCAGCGACAGCGGTCCGAGCGGACGGGTGGGCGAGGAGCTCATGCGGTCGTTCGCGTCCTTCTTCGTCCGGACCGCGAGCGTGCCCGTGGCGGAACTGCCGGCCCGCCCCGAAGGGTGGCCGCAGGACGGGGACACCCAGGGGTTCCTGGAGTGGCTGGTGGACTTCACGGAGCGGCGGGTGCACCGGCCGAACCGGGACCGCTTCGGCGCGCTCTTCGACGCGGCCGGGGTCCCCGAGGACGCGATGGCCCGGTTCGCCGCCCGGCACCGCTGCCGCACGGCACGCCCCTTCCGCCTCCTGCACACGGACGTCCACCGGGCCAACGTGGTCGTGCGCCGCAAGCGCCTCGCGGTGATCGACTGGGAGCTGGCCATACTCGGCGACCCGCTGCACGACCTCGCCACCCACCTCGTGCGCATGGCGTACGGGAAGGAGGAGCAGGGACGCATGGTGGATCTGTGGGCCGAGGCCATGGCGGACGCCGGGCTCACGGCCCTCGCCGCCGGGCTGCACGAGGACCTTCCCGTCTACCTCGCGTACGAGTACGCGCAGTCGGTGTTCCCCGACATCATGCGCGCGGCGACCGCCCTGCCCGAGGACGCGGGCCCGGAGCACTTCCAGGCCGCCGCCAACCGGGTGGAGCGAGCCGTACGGCGGGCCCGCGAGCCGCTGCGGCTGGTCGACGTACCGGACCGGGAGCAGGTCGTCGAGGCGCTGCGCACCTGGCACGCCACGGCACGCTGAGCGGTTCCGGGCCCGCGGCGGGATGCCGTCGTGCTCAGGCCGCCAGGCGGGTGCCGCGGCGCCAGACGGCGCGCGTGTTGAGGGTGTCGCCGATGTCGACGGTCGGATCGCCGTCGACCAGCAGCAGATCCGCGCGCAACCCCTCGGCGACGCGGCCCCGGTCGCCGAGGCGGAAGCGCCGGGCCGTGGTCGCCGTGGCCGCGCGCAGGGCCCGCGAGGGCGTGAGGCCGGCCGCCACGAGGTACTGCAACTCGTGGTGCAGGCTCGCTCCGTGGGCCAGGCCCCCGAAGAAGGTCTCGGGCATCGACACGTCGGTCCCGGCCAGCACGTCGACCCCGGCGGCGTCCAGGGCGCGGACGGTGGCGTAGACGTCGTCGAGGCGGCCCTGCGGGTAGCGGTCGTAGCTGGAGCGCAGGGTCCGGTCCCACCGGTCGTCGAGGCGGGCGGCGACCCGGGGGTCGTCGGCGAGTTCGGCGCCGGTGATGCCCATCATCGAGGCGTTGAGGGTGATGCAGGGGATGACGAACATGCCCGCGTCCCGGATGACGTCGATGATCTCCGCGGTGTGCGGCTGGTCCATGAAGACGTGGGTGACGCCGTCGACGCCCGCCTCCGCGGCCATCCGGGTGGCCTCCAGGGTCAGGGCGTGCGCCACGGTGAGGGCGCCGTACTTCCTGGCCTCGGCCACACCGGCGTTCAGGGTGGCCCGGTCGAGCGAGGGCAGCCCGGGATGCCCCTCCACGGTGCCGTCGTCGATCATGAACTTGATGAAGTCCGAACCCCGGGCGAGGAGTTGCGGCACATGGGCGGCGGCTTCCTCCGGAGTCGTGGAGAACGGCATCAGCGGCATCACCGGCGGCAGGTCCCACTTCGGCCGGAACCCCTCGGGCATCAGCTCGCTCGGGTGGCCGCCGGGCGGGGTGATGGCGAACCCGGAGGAGCGCACGTCGGCCAGGGTGTCGTCGTCGGTGATGGACCCGCGGTTCTCCCGGGTGTTCATCCCCTGCATCTCCAGCTCGGTCGTCACCCCGAACCGCAGGGCCAGCGCCAGGGAACCCGGGGCGGAGTGGACGTGGGCGTCGATGAGTCCCGGGAGCAGGGTGGCGCCGCCGCCGTCGACGACCTCGCAGTCCCGGGGGACCTCGCCGCCGACGCGGGCGATCCTCGTGCCGTCGATGACCACGGTCCGCACGCCTACGGTCTTCTCCCCGTCGAATACCTGCGCGTCGGTGATCGCGGTGAGTGCCATGGCAGTCCGCCTCGTTTCCTGGCTCGTCCACATTTACATACCTGATGCTATGCAGTTGCCGAGAGGTATGCAAACACGGGGGAGCGGCCTAGACTCGGGGCATGAGCAGCGCGTCTTCCCCCGGCCGGACCGCCGACGACCCGGCGCTGGACCAGATCGGCCCGGCGTTGTCGCGCCTGCGGCGGCGCACTCCGGCTTCGAGCAGGGACCTCTCCCGCAACCTGGTCCTCAACGTGATCGCCGACGCGCCGGGCGAGACGACCGTCGGCGGCCTCGCGGCCGAGATGGGCGTCGCCCAGCCGGTGGCCAGCCGGACCGTCGCCGCCTGCATCGAGGAGGGGCTGCTGCGCCGGGCGGCGTCCCAGTCCGACGGGCGCCGCACCGTGCTCGAACTCACCGAGTACGGCGAGGCCGAACGCCACCGGTTCGCCGCCGAACAGCGCGAGGCGTTCGAGGAGATCACCGCCGCCTGGTCGCCCCAGGAGCGCGTCCAGTTCGCCCGCCTCCTCGTCCGGTACGGCGCCGACGCCGCCGCGTGGTCCCGGAGGCGGGCCGCGGGCCGCGGCTGAGCGGGCGGGACCGGCGGGCGCTCGAGGGCAGGCGCGCGAGGGCGGGCGGGCGAGGGTGGGCGCACTCTTGCAAGCGCGGTGCTTGCAATAGTTAGCAAGGTGCTGCATGGTGGAGTCATGGCATCGCTCAACGTCGGCAACCTCGGTGAGTACCTGCGCGAGCAGCGGCGCAACGCGCAGCTGTCGTTGCGGCAGCTCGCCGATGCCGCGGGCGTGTCCAACCCGTACCTGAGCCAGATCGAGCGCGGGCTGCGCAAGCCGAGCGCGGAGGTGCTCCAGCAGGTCGCCAAGGCGCTGCGGATCTCCGCCGAGACGCTGTACGTCCGCGCCGGGATCCTCGACGCGGAGCGGGACCGGGACGACGTGGAGACGCGTGCGGTCATCCTTGCCGACCCCTCGCTGAACGAGCGGCAGAAGCAGGTGCTGCTCCAGGTCTACGAGTCCTTCCGCAAGGAGAACGGGTTCGGGGCCGACGCGGAAGCCGACACCGACACCGACGCCGATGCCGTTGTCGACGGAGCGGAAACAGTAAAAAACCCTCATTCATAAGCAATTCCGGAGGACCATCACCATGGCCATCACCGACGACCTGCGCAAGACCTTCAGCGACCCCACCCCGCTCTACTTCGCCGCGGGCACCGCCGACCTCGCCTTCCAGCAGGCCAAGAAGGTGCCGGTGCTGGTGGAGCAGCTGCGCGCGGAGGCCCCGGCGCGGATCGACGCCGTACGCAACACCGACCCGAAGGCCGTCCAGGAGAAGGCGACGGCCCGCGTCAAGGAGACCCAGGGCAGCCTCCAGGCCAAGGCCAACGAGCTCTTCGGCAACCTCGACGCCGACTTCAAGAAGCTCGGCGAGACCGCCCAGGACCTCGCGCTGCGCTCCGTCGGCGTCGCCGCCGAGTACGCCGTCAAGGCGCGGGAGGCCTACGAGAAGGTCGCCGAGCGTGGCGAGCAGGCGGTCCGCACCTGGCGCGGCCAGGCCGCCGACGGCATCGAGGACCTGGCCGAGGACGTGGAGGACCTCGCCGTGGCCGTCGAGCCGGCCAAGCCCGCCCCGGCCAAGCCCGCCGCCCCGGCCAAGCCCGCGACGGCCAAGTCCGAGCCGGTCCGGGTCACCGAGGACAAGTCGGCCGCGGCGAAGAAGACGCCCGCCCCGCGCAAGGCCCCGGCCAAGAAGAGCACCACCGCCAAGAAGACGACGCCGCCCGCCAAGTAGGGCAGGGCGCGACGAGCGGGGAGCGGGCCGGGCACCCTTGGGGTGCCCGGCCCGTTCTGCGGGTACGGTGACCGCTAAATGACGATCCGAATCTGGTGGTGGACGTTGTGCTGATGCAGGGGTTCGCAGGCTTCATGTGGCTGCTGAGCATCGCCCTGATCCTTTTCAGCGGCTTCGCTTTGATCGACGCCGCCACGCGCCGCGAGGACGCCTACCGCGCGGCCGACAAGAAGACCAAGCCCTTCTGGCTGATCATCCTCGGGCTCGCCTTCGTGGTGAACCTGATCTTCAACATCCTGTCGTTCCTGCCGATCATCGGGCTCGTCGCGACGATCGTGTACATGGTCGACGTACGGCCCGCACTGCGCGGCCTGTCGGGCGGTGGCCGCAACAGCCGCCGCGGCTCCAGCAGCGACGGCCCCTACGGCCCGTACAACGGCGGACGCTGAGGGGACTGCCCGCGCGGGCGGTCTTCGGGACCGGGCGGCTCAGGCCGTCCGGTCCAGCAGGACCACGGCCAGGTCGTCCGCCAGCTCGCCGCCGTTGAGTTCGCGGACCTCGTTGACGGTCGTCCGCAGCAGGTCCTCGCCCGTCAGGCCCTCGGCGATCTGACGGCGCACCATCTCCACCATGCCGTCCTGGCCGAGCCGCTCCCGGCCCCCGCCGACGTGGCCCTCGATCAGACCGTCGGTGTAGAGCATCAGGCTCCACTCGGCGCCGAGCTCCACCTGCATCCGCGGCCAGCGGGCGCCCGGCAGCAGCCCCAGCGCCGGGCCGTTGTTGTCGTAGGGCAGCAGCCGTGCGGGCATGCCCGGGCGGCTGAGCAGCGGGGACGGGTGCCCGGCCAGGCACAGGCCCGCGCGGCGGCCGTCCGGGGAGATGTCCACGGCGCACAGCGTCGCGAAGATCTCGTCGTCCGAGCGCTCGTGCTCCAGCACCTGCTGGAGCGTGCCCAGCAGCTGGTCGCCGCAGAGCCCCGCCAGGGTCAGCGCCCGCCAGGCGATCCGCAGCTCCACACCGAGCGCCGCCTCGTCCGGGCCGTGCCCGCAGACGTCGCCGATCATGGCGTGCACGGTGCCGTCCGGAGTGCGGACGACGTCGTAGAAGTCGCCGCCCAGCAGCGCGCGCGAGCGGCCCGGACGGTAGCGGGCGGCGAAGCGCAGCGGGGACCCGGCGAGCAGCGGGGTCGGCAGCAGGCCGCGCTCCAGGCGGCGGTTCTCCTGCGCACGCAGCCTGCCCTCGGCCAGCCGCCGCTCCGCCGAGTCGGACCGCTTGCGCTCGACGGCGTAGCGGATCGCCCGGCTCAGCAGGCGGCCGTCCAGCTCGTCGCGGAACAGGTAGTCCTGCGCGCCGACCGCCACCGCCTCGGCGCCGCGCTCGGCGTCGCTGGAGGAGGTGAGGGCGAGCACGGCGTGCCGGGGTGCCAGCTCCAGGACGTGCCGGAGCACCGCCAGCTCGTCGTCGTCCGCCGCGCCGCCGTTGCCGTGGCCACCGCCGTCGGTGCCGGTGCCGGTGCGGGCCGGGGCGGGGGCCGACAGGGCGAGGTCCAGCAGGATGCAGTGGACGTCGTCGGTCAGCAGCCGCCCGGCCTCGGTGAGGTTGCGCGCGGTGCGGATGCGGATCGGCTTGCCGGACTGGTCGAGCAGGTCGGGCACGATCGGCGAACCGGCCGGATCGTCCTCGATCAGCAGCACGGTCAGGTTCGTGGGAGCCGCGCTCTCCGTCCGGCCGCCGTGCGTCCGGTCGGTGCCGGTGCCGGTGCCGGGGTCTGTGGCGAGGCCGACGCCGGTGCGGGTTTCGGGGCTGGTGTCCGTGGGCTTCTCGCGCTTCTCCGTGGGGTCCTCTCGCCGGCCGGTGGGGTGCTCGGCCGGGTGCGTCCCGGGCGGGGCCTGTTCCTTGGAAGGGCCGCTGTCCGGGGACGCGGCGGGCGCCTGACCACACTCCACGGCCGGGATCGCCCTCTGCCGCGGTACGGGTACGGGCATCGTCTTGGTTTCCTTCCCTCCCCCCGAGGGCATGGCGGGGCGAGGGACCTCGACCCACCGACGGGGACCATAGCGGGTGTCGGCGCCGCTGCGGAATGGTCCAGAACACGTCGGGCGACCATCGGCCCCTGTCATATGCCGCCTAATCCCCCGCAGTTGGACACCTCGGCCGGAGACCCGGGATGACGAACGTCACGCGGGGCGGGGTGCCGGGCGTGGACTGGGTCACGTGGCCCGCCTCACGCGCCCGGCGCGTCACGCGTGGCGCGCGTCACCCCTTGGGCGCGGGCGCCTGCGCCGGGGCCGTGTCCGGCCGGACCACGCCGAGGATCGGCATCGAGCCCGCTCCGGCGAGGGTGATCGAGCGCCCCGGGCGCGGGGCGTGCACCATCGAGCCGTCACCGACGTACATGCCGACGTGGCTGGCGTCGTCGAAGTAGATGATCAGGTCGCCGGGGCGCATGTCCTCGATGCCGATGTGCCTGAGCTGCTTCCACTGCTGCTGCGAGGTGCGGGGGATCGCCCGCCCGGCCGACACCCAGGCCTGCGAGGTCAGCCCGGAGCAGTCGTAGGACTTCGGGCCCTCGGCGCCCCACTGGTAGGGCTTGCCGATCTGGGCGGTGGCGTACTCGACCGCCTTGCGGCCCCGCTCGGTCGCCCCGGCGTCGAGGTCATCGAGGATGCCGGAGTCGAGCCAGGCGGTCTGGGCCTTGGCCTGCGCCTCCTTCTCCAGCCGGGCGAGGCGCTCCTTCTCCTCCTTCTCCAGCTCGGACTCCAGCTTCTCGGCCGCCGCGATCCGCTGCTCTATCTTCTTCTGGGCGGTGGCCTTGGCCTTGCGGTTCGCCTCCAGCTCCTCGAAGCGGGCGGAGGCGTCCGCCGCGTAGGTCTTCAGGTCCTCCTGTGCGCGGGTCAGCTCGCCGAGCAGGCCCTTGGTGGCCCGGTGGCCCTGGATCACCCGGCCGGTGCCGTCGAGGAAGTCCTCGGGGTCCTCGCTCAGGACCAGCTTGGCCCCGTCGGGCAGGCCGCCGGTGCGGTACTGGGCGCGGGCGGCGGCTCCCGCGCGGTCCTTCAGCCCGTCCAGCTTCTCCTGGCCCTTGACGATCTTCTTGGCCAGCTCGACGATCCGGGCGTTCTGCTTCTCGGCCTGTTCCTCGGCGGCGTTGTACTCCTCCGTCGCCGAGGCCGCCGCGCGGTAGAGCTTGTCGAGCTTCTCGCGCACGGCCTCCAGATCCTTGCCCTTGCCCTTGCCGGGCGTGGCGGCCGGGGCGGTCGGGGTGGCGGAGGCGCCGGGGCCGCCCAGTGCGGGTGACGCCGACGAGGACGCCGAGGGGCCCGGGTCCGCGAGCGCCGTGCCCGGTGCCGCCAGCACGGTGATCGCGCAGACCACGGTCACGGCAGCGGTCGTCAAGCCACGCTTCCCCGTACGCATACCTCGCCCCCCAACTGATTAACCGTCAGTAACATAGGTCGCTCGGGGGATCGTGCCACGGCGACGCGAAAAGCGACAGAGGCCGTGCTTTCCTCCTGCTTTCCTGCTGCTTCTCTTCCGCATCCCCGATGTGTGACGAACGCCGCTCGGAGATCGTTCCCGGCTCGCGGTCGGCCGTGTCGTGTCGGCCCCGGTCGTCCGTGTCGGCCTGTGGCCGCCGTCGTCCGTGCCGGCGCCGCCGGTTCACGCGCGGGGTGCCAACGCCTCCCAGCGCACCGTCACTTCGCCCTGCCGCCACCGCGTCGGCCCGTCCGCCACCGGCCAGTCGGCCGTCAGGTCCCGCACGGCCCGCATCCAGCGCTGCCGGGCGCCGTAGGAGGCGTAGGGCGCGGCGGCCGCCCAGGCGCGGTCGAAGTCGCGCAGGAAGGCGTGCACGGCCTCGCCGGGGACATTGCGGTGGATGAGCGCCTTCGGCAGCCGTTCGGCCAGGTCGGAGGGGGCGTCCAGCGAGCCGAGCCGGGTCGCGAAGGTGACCGTGCGCGGACCCTCGGGCCCGAGCGCCACCCATACGTGCCGGCGCCCGATCTCGTCGCACGTCCCCTCGACCAGCAGTCCCCCGCGCGAGTGCTCCGACGCGGGCGCGAGCCGCGCGCACAGCCGCCCCCAGACCGCGGCGACCTCGCCCTCGTCGTACTGGCGCAGCACGTTCGCCGCGCGGATCAGCAGCGGGGGCGCGGAGACGGGGACCTCGAAGCCGCCGTGCCGGAAATCGAGCCCCTCGCGCGCGTACGGCCGGGCCGCCGCCACCCGCGCCGGGTCGATCTCGACGCCCACCACGCGCGCGTGCGGCGCGACGGTGCGCAGCCGGTGCAGCAGTTCGACGGCGGTCCAGGGGGCCGCGCCGTAGCCGAGGTCGACGGCGACGGGCTCGGCGGCGCGGCGCAGTTCGGCGCCGTGCGCGGCCGCGATCCAGCGGTCCATGCGGCGCAGCCGGTTCGGATTCGTCGTCCCGCGCGTGACCGTGCCCACGGGGCGGGTGGCGGTGGCGCGGGGTGGCATGACTACGAGGGTATGCGGCGGACCGTCCGGCATTCGTCGACGGGATGGTGGTACCCGCAGAGTGGTACCCGCCTCCCGTGGCGGGGCTCCCGCCGCCATCGGCCGGGCCGGGCCCCGGACGGCCCTCGAACGGTTGAGCGATCGGCGGTAATGATTCGGCAAAGGTCGGAAAACCGGAATGGAGCACCGCCCGTCCGGTGTTCCCACCCCTTGGAGGGCAGCCCACGTCCTCCGACCGGCATGCCCGCAGCGAGGAGGAACGGCTCGTGAGCCAGTACGTCAGCAGGCTCGGGCGCCGCTCACCGGCGGCCTCCCCGCGGCTGAGGCTGAACCGCAGGCCTCGCCGCGTCGCCATGCTCTCCGTGCACACCTCACCGCTCCACCAGCCCGGCACCGGCGACGCCGGGGGCATGAACGTCTACATCGTGGAGCTGGCCCAGCGTCTCGCCGCGATCAACATCGAGGTCGAGATCTTCACGCGGGCCACCGCCGCCGCCCTCCCGCCCGCCGTCGAGCTGGCCCCCGGCGTCCTCGTCCGGCACGTCGACGCGGGCCCGTACGAGGGACTGGCGAAGGAGGACCTGCCCGCCCAGCTCTGCGCCTTCACCCACGGCGTGATGCAGGCCTGGGCCGGCCACCGCCCCGGTCACTACGACCTCGTGCACTCCCACTACTGGCTCTCCGGCCACGTCGGCTGGCTCGCCGCCCAGCGCTGGGGCGCGCCCCTGGTGCACGCCATGCACACCATGGCCAAGGTCAAGAACGCCAACCTGGCCGCCGGCGACACCCCCGAACCGGCCGCCCGCGTCATCGGCGAGACCCAGATCGTCGCCGCCTCCGACCGGCTGATCGCCAACACCGCCGAGGAGGCCGACGAACTCGTCCGCCACTACGCCGCCGACCCCGGCAAGGTCGCCGTCGTCCACCCCGGCGTGAACCTCGACCGGTTCCGCCCCTTCCCCAAGGGCACCGTCCCCGGACCCGGCCGGCACGGCAACGCCCGCGCCGCCGCCCGTGCCCGCCTCGGCCTGCCCCAGGACGCGCTCATCCCGCTCTTCGCGGGCCGCATACAGCCCCTGAAGGCCCCGGACGTGCTGCTGCGCGCCGTCGCCGTACTCCTCGACGAACGCCCCGAGCTGCGCTCGCGCATCGTCGTCCCCGTCGTGGGCGGGCCCAGCGGCAGCGGCCTCGCCAAGCCAGAGGGCCTCCAGAAGCTCGCCGCCCGGCTCGGCATCGCCGACGTCGTGCGCTTCCGCCCGCCCGTCGGCCAGGAACAGCTCGCCGAC
Organism: Streptomyces violaceorubidus; assembly: GCF_000717995.1. Lineage (GTDB taxonomy): Bacteria > Actinomycetota > Actinomycetes > Streptomycetales > Streptomycetaceae > Streptomyces > Streptomyces violaceorubidus. The sequence goes on along the minus strand of NZ_JODM01000023.1, from coordinate 56,358 downwards.
TGGTTCCGGGCCGCGTCCGTGCTGGTCATGCCGTCCTACAGCGAGTCCTTCGGCCTCGTCGCCATCGAGGCCCAGGCGGCCGGCACGCCGGTGCTCGCCGCCGCGGTGGGCGGGCTCCCGGTCGCGGTGCGCGACGGACACACCGGCCGCCTCGTCGACGGGCACGATCCCGTCGCCTACGCGCGCGTCCTGCGGGATTTCGCCGACAATCCCGAGCTGACGCCCCGCATGGGCGACGCCGCCGCCCGGCACGCCCAGTCCTTCGGCTGGGACAGCGCCGCCGCCGCCACCGCCGACGTCTACACGGCCGCGATCCAGTCGCACCGCCGTCGCGTACGCTCGCACCATGGCTGAGGCACCGGACAAGGCAGCACAGGTCGTCGAGGGGGCGCTGAAGGACGCCGACCTGGAGTGGGAGAGCCCGGCACCCGGCAACTACGTCGTCAAGCTCCCCGGCACCCGCAAGCTCTCGACGACCGTCTCCCTCCTCCTCGGCCGGCACTCCCTCTCCCTCAACGCCTTCGTCATCCGCCACCCCGACGAGAACGAACCGGCCGTCCACCGCTGGCTGCTGGAACGCAACCTCAAGCTCTACGGCATCGGGTACGCCGTCGACCGCCTCGGCGACATCTACGTCACCGCGAAACTCCCCCTGGCCGCCGTCACCCCCGACGAGATCGACCGCCTGCTCGGCCAGGTCCTCGAAGCGGCCGACGGCGCCTTCAACACCCTGCTGGAGCTGGGCTTCGCCTCCGCCATCCGCAAGGAGTACGAGTGGCGCACCGCGCGCGGCGAGTCGACGCGGAACCTGGAGGCGTTCCAGCACCTGATCGAGCGCTCCGGCGACTGATCCCCCCGGCGGCTCAGCTCCGGGCGCCGCTGGCCCGGTACCGCCCCGGCGTGACCCCCACCCATCGCTTGAAGTGCCGGGTCAGATGGGCCTGGTCGTAGAAGCCGGTGGCACCGGCCACGTCCGCCGGGGACCGTCCGGCGAGCAGCAGCCGCCGGGCCCGGTCGACCCGGCGGGACATCAGGTACTGGTGCGGCGCGATGCCGTAGGCGCCGCTGAACGCCCGTACCAGATGCGCCGGATGGGCGGGCAGGAGCGCGGCGGCCTCCTCCAGCCCGATCCCCGGGACGACCCGCTCGTCGAGCAACTCCCGCAGCCGCCGGGCGAGCACGGGGTCCCGGCGCGCCGCTTCCCCGTCGCCCCTGGGACGCAGATGGGTGCGCAGCCGCTCGCCGATCAGCGTCAGCCGGCTCTCCGCCTCCAGCTCGTCGCCGGGCAGCGCGAGCGCGGCGTGCAACTGCCCGACCCGCCGCCGCAGCACCGGGTCGCGCAGGTCGGGCGCGTCCACCGCCGGTCCGATCAGCTCGTCGCCCAGCCGGGAGGCGTCCAGGTACAGCACGCGCTTGCGGAAACCGTCCGGCGTCGCCGGGGAGCCGTTGTGCGGCACGTGCGGCGGCAGCAGCGACACCGTGTCGTGCGGGGTGCCGTGCTCGTGCCGGTCCAGGTCGTACCGTACGGCGCCGTCGTCGACGATGAGCAGCGTCCAGGCGTCGTGGACGTGCATCGGGTAGGCGTACTCGGTGTAGTGGGCGTGGAAGACCTCGACGATGCCCGGGACGCGGGGGCGCCAGGCGGAGACGTTCCGCTGGTCCTTCGATCGACCGCCCATGCATAAAACGTACAAGACCGGGCGGGGTGCGGGTCGGCAGTCTCACCGTATGAGCACGCACGACGCAGCCCCGGAGACTTCCGGGCCCGAGGCCCCCGTCCGCTTCGACACCAAGATCGCCGTACTGCTGCGCGAGGACCTGGAGACCTGGCAGCGCCTCAACGTCACGGCGTTCCTGGTCAGCGGCCTGGGCCGGCAGTTCCCCGAGGTGATCGGGGAGCCCTACGAGGACGCGGACGCCGTCGGCTACCTGCCGATGTTCCGCCAGCCGGTGCTGGTCTTCGAGGGCGCGAAGGAGACCCTGACCACCGCCCACGCGCGGGCGCTCTCGCGCGCCCTGCCCCGCGCCCTGTTCACGTCCGACCTCTTCACCACGGGCAACGACCGCGACAACCGGGCGGCGGTACGGGCCGTGGCGACGGCGGACCTGGACCTGGTGGGCCTCGCCGTCTACGGCCCGAAGAACGCGGTGGACAAGGTGCTGAAGGGGGCGCGGATGCACCCGTGAGTGCGGAGCACCCGTGGGCGAGGATGCACGCGTGGGCGCGGATGCAGCCGTGGGCGCGGAGCACCCGTGAGCGGGGAGCGGCGGGATCAGACGGCGCCGGCGTCGACCCGGGGTGCGGGGGCGACGGACGTGTCCCGGGCAACCGGCGTCTCGTCGTCCGGCAGGCCCCGCATGAGCACCCAGTACCCCGCCGCCGCCACCGTGCCGACGACGGCGCAGATGCCCCACAGCCACTCGGCGCCCCAGTGGTCGATGACGAACCCGGACATCAACGGGGCGACCAGGGCGGCGACCGCCCAGGACACGGAGTACATCCCCTGGTACCGCCCGCGCCCGTGCAGGGGCGACAGCCGGACGACGAGACCGGTCTGCGTCGGCGCGTTGACGATCTCGGCCAGCGTCCACACGCACACGGTGAGGGCGAAGACGCCGACCGACCCGGCGAAGGCGGTGAGCCCGAAGCCGTACCCGGCCAGCAGCGACGAGGCGACGAGCAGCAGCCGCGGATCGCGGTGCTCGATGAACCGCGTGACGGGGATCTGAAGGACGACGATCAGCACGCCGTTGACGGCGATGGCCAGCCCGTAGTCCGCGGGCGTGAACCCGGCCTCGCCCATCGCGACGGGCAGCCCCAGGTACCCCTGCTGAAAGATCACGGCGACGAGGAAGGACAGCCCGACGACGCTCATGTACCGCCCGTCGCGCAGCACGGTCCACAGCGAGACGGCCGGTTCCTCGCCCGGGGCGTCGGCGGCCTTCTCCTGCGGGGGCCGCGACTCGGGCAGCTTCACGAAGACGAGGACGGCGCAGACGAGCGTCATCCCCGCCTCGATCAGGAACCCGGCGAGATAGCTGACCTCGGCGATGAACCCGGCCGCCATGGAGGAGACCGCGAAGCCGAGGTTGATCGCCCAGTAGTTGAGCGAGAACGCCCGGATCCGGTCCTCGGGCCGCACGATGTCCGCCATCATCGCCTGCACCGCCGGCCGGGAGGCGTTGCTCGCCATGCCGACCAGGAAGGCGACGGCGGCGATGGCCACCGGGTCCCGCATGAAACCGAGCAGCGCGACGGACACGGCCGTGGAGGCCTGCGCGACGAGCAGCGTCGGCCGCCGCCCCAGCCGGTCGGTCATCACCCCGGCGCCCAGCGAGGACACCACCCCGCCGAGCCCGTGCAGGGCGGCGACCAGACCGGCGTACGAGGCGGAGTAGCCGCGGTCGATGGTGAGGTACAGCGCCATGAAGGTGGCGACGAAGGCACCGAGCCGGTTGACCAGGGTGCTGGTCCACAGCCACCAGAACTCGCGGGGGAGCCCGGAGACGGTTTCGCGTGCGGCACGTCTGAGTCCGGTGAGTCCGGCGACTGGCATAGGTTCCCCCGGGGTGGCTGTGGCTGTGGCTGCAACCGGCTGTAAGCGGCTGAAGCGGTGAGCACAACTTACGGAGGTGTCGGCGCGGACGGCCATTCAATTAACACTTCCCGTCAACCGTCCGCGCTTCGGGCACCCCGCGCGGCCGGTGAGGGGCGTCGATTAGGCTCGGATGCATGGCCGACGCACCGTACAAGCTGATCCTCCTCCGCCACGGCGAGAGCGAGTGGAACGAGAAGAACCTGTTCACCGGCTGGGTGGACGTCAACCTCACCCCGAAGGGCGAGAAGGAGGCGACGCGCGGCGGCGAGCTGCTCAAGGACGCGGGCCTGCTGCCCGACGTGGTCCACACGTCCGTCCAGAAGCGCGCGATCCGCACGGCCCAGCTCGCGCTGGAGGCCGCCGACCGCCACTGGATCCCGGTCCACCGCCACTGGCGCCTGAACGAGCGCCACTACGGTGCCCTCCAGGGCAAGGACAAGGCCCAGACCCTCGCGGAGTTCGGCGAGGAGCAGTTCATGCTGTGGCGCCGCTCCTACGACACCCCGCCGCCGCCGCTGGACCGCGACGCCGAGTACTCCCAGTTCGACGACGCCCGCTACGCGACGCTCCCGCCGGAGCTGCGCCCGCAGACGGAGTGCCTCAAGGACGTCGTCAGCCGCATGCTGCCGTACTGGTTCGACAGCATCGTCCCCGACCTCCTCACCGGCCGCACGGTCCTGGTCGCCGCCCACGGCAACTCGCTCCGCGCCCTGGTCAAGCACCTCGACGGCATCTCCGACGCGGACATCGCGGGCCTGAACATCCCGACGGGCATCCCGCTGTCCTACGAACTCGACGCCGAGTTCAAGCCGCTGAACCCCGGCGGCACGTACCTGGACCCGGACGCGGCGGCGGCAGCGATCGAGGCGGTTAAGAACCAGGGCAAGAAGAAGTAAGCGCCCACGAGTAGGCCCCCTGCCTGCGGTTACTCCGCCGGGGAGGGGGCCTTTCGCTACCTCCGGGCCTGGGCCTGGGTCGTCAGCGCGAGGGGGCCGTGCGCTCTCCGGGCTCTGGCCCCTGTCGCCGCTGCGCCCTGGCTCCGGCGCTCTGGAGCAACGCGACAGCGGACTGGGCCCTGTACGCAGACAGACCCCCGAGGCGTAGACGTGCCGCCGCGTGCAGGTTGTCCCCTCAAGCCGACCAGGCATCAGCGACCACGAACGAGACGACCGTGCCGCCGAGGTGGCTGGGGCCTGAGTGCCAGGAATCCGCGAGGGAGTCCACGAGGAGCAGCCCCCGGCCGTGGGCGTCGTCCGCATCCGGGTGCCGCAGTCGTACGCTCGCCGGAATACCGGGGTTGTGCACCTCGACGCGGAGTGATGTCGCCTCGCGGAACCACTCGACCCGCACCAGCCACGGATCTTCCGACTCGCCGTAGCAGATCGCGTTCGTAACCAGCTCGGAAATCATCAGGACACAGTCGTCGACCGAGCAGATCGGGTTGTACGGAGCGATGAACTTACGGAACCAGCGCCGCGCACGCGAGACGGACTCAGGCTCCGGATGCAAGCTCATCGCTCCGAGCCTGGGCGCGCCCTCACAGGGGTACCGGTCGATCGTGTAAGCCATGTGTGCTCACTCCTTGCCGCTGCCCGTCGTAGTCGAAGCAGCACCGCCTCGATGTGGCACCGCTGCGGTCGTCGGCCGCGGAGAGCGCCGGTGTTGCTCGGAAGCCGATGCGCCTCCATCCAAGCCCCGACACCCCCCGCAGGCTGATCGCGCGTCCCGCTTCGGCCGTCGATTCGTCACGTCGTGCCACTTCATCCAAAGTGGCATTGGCCACTTAGTGGATGGTGGACTTAGCCACTTGTGTGACGCAAGTAGTTCGACGGAACTCGTACACCATCAGGTGATGGGGTAGCCCTGCTCGAACGCCCAACGGCTCGGCGGATACGTGGCTTCGGCGAACTCCAGAGGCCGGTTCTGGAGGTCGAAGACGACGTGATGAACGACGAGGACGGCGGACTCAGGGTCCAGCCCCAGATCGACAGCCTCCTCCTCCGTGGCCGACCGTGCACACACGCGGTCCTCGGCATAGCTGCCTTGACGTCCCGTCATGCGCTCGACGTACGTGAGCGTCCCTTCCTGGATACGCCCAGGATCGGTGAGTTTGGGCGCACGCTGACCGATGTCTGGGGCGAACCAGGAAGTGGACAGGGTGATCGGTCCGTCCTCGTTGTTGGTGACGCGCCGACGGTGCACGGCCTGGCGGTTCTTCACCAGGCCGAGGGCCTCGGCGACATAGTCCGGGGCCTCCAACCAGCCGGCCGACGTGATGACCGCGTACTCACCGGGCGCGTAGATCTTCCCGGTCTGCCGAGCCCGTCCGTACAACTCCCTCGCACGACGGTTCACTTCAAGGCTGCGCACGTACGTGCCGGACCCTTGCCGCTTCTCGACCAGGCCTTGGTGGCTCAGCGCCTCAAGCGACCGCGCAGCCGTAGGCCGGGACACCTTCCACTCCGCAGCGAGCTGCCGCTCAGAGGGCACCTCGTCCCCCGGCCGCAGGTCACCCCGAAGAATCTGGTCGCGGATGAAGTGGGCGATCTGAAGGTACTTCGGCTGAGCCTCCTCAATCTGTGGCATGTCTCCTCCTCGTCCAAGTGGCCAAAGCCTCTGGCCACTATAGGGTGGCTGATCAACCCGGTGAACCTCGGAGTCCGATCACATGGCGCGGTTGATCGTCGCAGCAGGAGGAGGGGGCGACGCAGTCGCCGCCGCCATGCTTCACGCTGCCCTCTACGGCGACGAGGACCAGGCGGTGATCCTCACCTACGCCTGGGACCGCCTCCTGATCGACCCCCTACCGGGCCCACGGCGCCCGGCCGACTTCAGCGGCCTGAAACGCATCACGCCAGCCGTCTGGTCCGTGCCGCCGCAGGCCCGCCCGATCGCACCCGCAGGCTCCACACTCCCCAGACTGGCAGCAGAACTCCCAGCCACCTTCGCACTGCTAGACCCCTACCAGGGAGCCATCGGCCTTACCCGACAACTCAAATCACTCGTCGACTATGTGGAGCCCAAATCCATCGATCTCCTGGACGTGGGCGGAGACATCCTCGGGCAGGGCGACGAGCCGACGCTGAAGAGCCCGCTGGCCGACGCTCTGACGCTGGCAGCGTGCAGCCAGTTGAACGTATGGGTGCGGCTCCTCGTGGCAGGTCCGGGCCTAGACGGCGAACTCTCGCAGGAGGCTATGACCAGCGCGCTGGGGCCAGTTGTCCACACGCTCACCGCGCAGGACACGGCCAGCATCAGCACCGTCCTTGAGTGGCACCCGTCCGAAGCAACGGGCCTCCTCGCTGCCACAGCCCGAGGCGTACGAGGCACATGCGAAATCCGAGATGCGGGTCTCCCTGTACTACTCACGGACGAGAGCCCGGCCGTGCACGAAGTCGACTTGGACGACGCTCTGAGCCGCAACCGGTTGGCCCGAGCCATTATGTCCACTGCCAACCTGGACGAGGCAGAGGCATACAGCCGCCAAGTGTGCGGGTACTCCGAGATCGACTACGAGCGCAACAAGGCCCTCTGGCTCAACGAGCAGCAGCCGACGAATCTGGACCCGGCCAAGATCCGTCGGCAACTCCACCGGTTCGAGGCCGAAGTACGCATCCGGGGAGTCACCCACACGACGTTCCGACGCCTCACTGAGGCCCTGGGTCTCAGTGGCGGACAGCGCGACGAGTTGCGGCAACTCCTCATTGCCAGTCGCCCGGAGCAGTACGAGGCGCCTCTGTGGCGCATCGCAGACGAAGCCTGAGTTACAACCTTCTTCACGGGTTCAGGGCGGCTCGCTCCGCTCACCGCGGGCGGCCCGGCCCCCCGGCCGGGCCTGCGCCCCAGTCTCCGCCCCGCTCCAGCCCGGTCGGCGCCCGTGCCGCGCGCACATGATCACCTACTTGCCGTGAGGGCAAACTTGCAGGCTCCCGATGTGCCGCAAGATGGGGGTCCCTATTACTCGTTCGAATGGCGAGTCAGTTCGTATCTATTCCGGAGCCCAGCCCAGCTCTCGACTGTAGTTCCGAAGTTTCCTGAGGCAGTAAGCGGCGATATTTCCCCGATTTTTAGCGACCATGAAGTCACTGGCCCGCCAGGTGTACTCCAAACAAATGGCCTCCTTCTCAAAGTTGAGGGAGTTGTCTGGAATTAGAGGGCAAAAATCCAGCTTCTTTTCTGCCATGGTCGTGAAACTGAGACCTTGCGCAGAGGCGAATGCGGTCAACGCCTCAGCTAGAGCATAGTTCAGCGCCTTGCCGCGACCGGCAGTGAAGCCAGACTCGGCGAGGTATTGGAAAGCGAGGAGTGATGTTGTGGTCGGCGTTCCCTTGGTCTCCAAAATCGCTTTGGACTGCCCTAGCAAGTACTTACCGAGGTCGCAGCGCTCAATATTTCTTGTTACCACTGAATCGCCAGGGAGGCGCACTCCGAGGCTGTTCAGATTTCCCTTAACTTCCTCTGGCCCATATCGGCGCAAGATGCCGACAGATGCACTGGGGGGTAGGCTAAAAGCTCTCGCGTCCAGTCGGACGATCGTGCTGGTTAGTAGGCCACGCCTGGCCTTCCACCACTTCCCTACCTCGCTGTCAGGCGAAGAATCCAGCAGGGCGCTGCCGTCAAGGAGTCCGAACTGATTACTGCTGGTCAAATGCGTAAGGATTCCCGCGTCGGAACTTTCACTGGCAAAAATGATGGCGAGTCGCAAAGGCTTTCGCATCTCCCTGTGCATGCTGGTAACAAGCTTGGCGAAGTCGTCAGAGATTTCCCTAAGGAATCCACCTAGTGACGTGAATCCACTTGGATTGCGTAGGACACCCGTACTCACTCCCCGCTGCTGCTAAGGCCGCATGGGGGGGTGATGCTGTGGGCCAACATCTCTAGAGATATCAAGTTCCCTGCCTCGAACCGCCCTTGGAGGGCCGGTGCTACTCGCGGTGAGCGCGCCCCCAACCTGTGGCCTAGGGTGTCTAGAGAAGGAGAGGAGGCCCACGGGATGGCCAACGCCGGAGGCGACCGACGGCCCAAGTACCAGCGGATCGCCGACACCCTGCGCGAAGCGATCCGGGCGGGCGAGTACGGTCCCGGTGATCGGCTTCCGGGGGAGAACGACCTCATGGCCGCGCACGGCGTGGCCCGCATGACGGCCCGCCAGGCATTGAGCGTCCTCAGGGACGAAGGCGTCGCCGAGGCCCGCAAGGGCGCCGGCGTGTTCGTCAGGGAGTTCCGGCCGCTGCGTCGCCGGGGCATCCAGCGTCTGGCCCACCAGGAATGGGGCAGCGGCCGGTCCATCTGGTCGACCGACATCGAGAACCGCTCACTCGAGGTGGACCAGGTCACGGTGTCCGAGGAGGCCGCGCCCGACGGCGTCGGTGCGGTCCTGGAACTGGCCGACGCGGAGACGGTGTGCGTGCGCCGCCGGCGCTTCGTCCTGGACGGCAAGCCCGTCCTGCTCGCGGCGAGTTACCTGCCCACGTCACTGGTCACCGGGTCTGTGATCACGCAGGAGGACACCGGGCCCGGTGGGACGTACGCCAGGCTCGCCGAACTCGGCCACAAGCCGGTGCGCTTCCGCGAGGAGATCCGCTCCCGCATGCCGTCGCAGAACGAGGCGACCCAGCTGGCCATGTCCGCGGGCACCCCGGTCATCCTCATCTGCCGCACCGCGTTCACGGACGAGGGCCGTCCCGTCGAGGTCAACGAGATGACGCTGGATGCCGCCTCGTACGTCCTGGAGTACGACTTCGACGCGTGAGCCCTGGGTACTTCCGGGCGGGAAGTGAGTTGCCGGGTCGTTCGCGGGTGTTGAGTGGGTATCGAAGGGGTGTCGGGAGGGCTGCGCCGGGGAGCCGGGGAGGGTGATGTTGGGGGTAGTGATCTCCGTGGTCGCCGTGCTTGTATCCCTGGGGTCGCTGGGAGTCGCGTATGCGTCCAGTCGGCGTTCGCACATGCCCGTGCTGCAGTTCATGTGGGAGAGCGGACAGGGGGGTTCCGGGGGCCCCAAGTGGTGGCTCGTCAATGTGGGGACGTGGCCCGCCACCAACATCGTGGTCGCCCAGGCGGAGAGGACCGGGCTCCAGCGGGGGCTCGGGGGCGAGGTCTGGTACAACCCGGTGCTCGTGCCGTCGATACCGGCGAGCGGCAGGCTCGCGCTCACGTGGCTCGGGGGGACCATGGGGCTGAACTGCGGCCTGGGGGCGAGCTATACGGACGTCGAGCGGTACTTCTACACCACCAAGTGCGGCGACGACGTCTCCATGTTCTTCAGCGGACTGCACCTGCCGCGTTGGCCGCTGTTGAGGCTGAGCGGGAACAAGGCCGTCAAGACGTGGTGGGGTGTGGAGGATCTGTCCGGTCCCCCGTGGTCCCCGGTCGGACCGGAACACGCCAAGCGGTGCTGGTGGCTTCCCCGGCGCTTCGGGCTCTCCCGCCGGATGGGGGGCTGGGCCGATCCCGTGCTTTCCTACCGGCCGCGGTGAGGGTCAGGTCTGCGGCGGCTGTGTCCGGCGGAGGCGGGGCGCCAGGGTGCGTACGACGTCGAACTCGTTGCCCTCCGGGTCGGCCATGACCACCCAGCTCCGGCCCGGGCCCTGACCTACGTCGACCTTGGTGGCGCCGAGGGCGAGGAGTCTGGCCGCTTCGTCCTCGGTGGTGCGGTCGATCGGGCTGACGTCCAGGTGGAGCCGGTTCTTCGCGGTCTTGCCCTCGGGTACCTGGACGAAGACGAGGGTGGGCGGCATCTGGCGGGCCCGGACCTCCTCGACCGTCGGCTCCCAGGAGCCGATCTCTACCTTGCCCTCGCCCCGGTCGATCACCTTGAAGCCCAGCACCGCGCACCAGAAGGCCGCGAGGCGCTCCGGATCGTGGCAGTCGACGACCAACTCCGTGAACCTACTGGTCACTTCTCCCCCTGGCGCTGTGGACGGGAGCCCACCCTACGGGTGTCCGCCGGCACCGGGACCGTCCCGGTCGACGACCGCGTACCCGGGCACCGACGGCCACCGCGCCGTCAGCACCACCGACTCCTCCTCCGCGTACCAGGAGTGGTCGACGCCCCTGCCCCACACGACGTAGTCGCCCTGCTCGGCCAGGACGACGCTGCGGCCGGGGAAGTCCACCCGGAAACGTCCGCTGATGAGGACCTGCAAGGCGGTGCGGTCCTCGCCGGTGACCCAGTGGGCGCGCTCGTCGCCCTTCGGGTGGACGCCCCACTTGATCTCCACGTCCTCGCTGTGCCGGGGGTCGGAGGCGTCCTTGAAGTGCCCCAGCAGCCAGCCCCGGTCCAGTGCCGCGTCCTTGCCCGCGTTGCCCACGTACACGCTGTCCGTCATGGCTCCGGAAGTTAGCATCCGGCCACGCGGGGCTTGGCTCAGACTCGGGAACTGCGCGGATCACGGGGTGCGCAGCGGGATACGCTCACGGCGCGGCATGATCAGGCGCTCTGATTTCGGGGGGAATTATGGGGAATTCACGGCGTGGTCGGATACCGCGCAGGGTGACGAGGGCGGCGTTCGCCGTCGTGCTGCTCATAGGAGGAACGGCTGCCTGCGGAGAGGGAACGGCGAGTGACTCGGCGCCCCCGAGTGGGCGCTCACCCGAGGTGACGCCCGCGCAGGCCGTGGCGAAGGCGGCAGCGGGCGCTGAGAGCATCACGTCGCTGCACTACCGGGTCACCGGCACCGTGCCGCAGTGGGGCCGGCTGAGGGCGGACGCTTCCATGCACACGGCGCCCTTGACGATGGGCATGAAGCTGAGCGCCGGTCGGTACGGAGGGGAGCAGATGGAAGTCCGGTTCGTCGACGGGGCGATCTACCTCCACGGCGACGCCGTCCGCACCGAGATGCTGAAGGGCGCGAGCTGGTTCACCGCCGAGGAGGCCGTGTGGGGCAGCGACTCGTTCGACAACAATTCGTACGGCACGCTGCCGCGCCAGCTCGAAGGCAACCCGGTCGTGCAGTCGACGATGCTGACCGCCTCCAAGGACGTGCGGAAAATCAGGACCGAGACGGTCGACGGCGCCCGGACCACGCACTACAAGGGGACGGTCACCAGCGACGGCATACAAGCGGCCCGTGACGCCGCCGTTGGAAAGGCGGCCCGGGAGCGCCAGATCAACAGCCTCGGTCAGTTCTGGGCCATGCGTCTGAAAGGCACGCTGACCGTGGACCTGTGGATCGGCGACGACAACCGCACCAAGCAGTTCCGCATGCGGAGCGATACGTCCGCGTCGAAGGGCGGCACCGACGACCAGCCGCTCGAGATCGTCGACGGCGATCCCCTCGACATGACCGTCACCTTCCTCGACGTCGACCAACCGGTCACGGTCGAGGTGCCACCGGCCGAGGACACCGTCGACCTCGCCGGACTGGCGGACGGGGTACCGACTGGGTGAGCGAACCCGGAAGCTACCGGTGGAAAACCCTTCGTCTCCGCCCGCCCCACCAGGTACGGTCACCAGCGCGTTCGTACCGGTGCTTCCTGAACTGAGAGCAGGTTTCGTCCATGGCGTGTCGGATCAGTGAGCTCGTGCTCGGTTGCCGTGACCCCGAGCTGCTGGCGCGGTTCTGGTGCGAGGTGCTGGACTTCGTGGTGCTGGACCGGGAGGGGAACGAGTTCTTCGAGATCGGGCCGCGGGAGGGGTTCGGCGGGCCGCAGCCGACGATCATCCTCAGTCGCCGGGACGAGCCGGAGCCCGGCAAGTCCCGGCTGCACATCGACGTGAACGCGACCGACCGGGACCAGGACGCCGAGCTGGAGCGCCTGCTGAAGCTCGGGGCGCGGCCGGCCGACATCGGCCAGACCGGCGAGGAGCAGTGGCACGTCCTCGCCGATCCCGAGGGCAATGAGTTCTGTCTGCTCAAGGCCCGTCTCCAGCCCCTGTGATCAGCGAGTTTCCTCAGAGGCCGGTTCCACCGGGAGCCACAGCTCGGTCGTCGCCGTCGTGAAGTCCTCCGTCCGGTCCAGGACGGAGACGATCGACGGGCCGGGGCGCAGGCGCCACGGGTTGGAGGGGAACCACTCGGACGCCGTGGCCGCCCAGGTGGCCTGGAGGGCGTCCGGGTAGGCGCCCGAGCTGCGGAAGACCGCCCACGTGCCGGCTGGTACCTCGATGGCGTCGAGGTCGTCGGGGGCCGGGGTGCCGGCGGAGACCGCGACGCCGTGCAGGTAGGTCAACTCGGTGCCCTCCGCGCTGTCCTGGGCCACGTCGTCGCTGACCTGGAGCAGACCGGCCGGGACCGTGTCGCCGAGGGACTTCAGGCGGGCGTGGGCCTCCTGCGGGAGCGCGGCGATGTGCCGCTGGATGTGCGGGTTGACGCCCTCGTGGATGAGCGGGACGCGGGTCGCGTGACCGATCAGGCGGAAGGCGGGGCGGTCGGTGAAACGGGTGTCCATGGAGGTGCTCCCCTCGACGGTCAGGCGGAACCTGAGCTGCGGTTGTGAACGAAGGGGGCCTCCCGCGCGGCGCACGTCGCGCGGCGCGGAGCCGTGGACCGACCGGAACGCCCGGCCGAACGCCTCCGTGGAGCCGTATCCGTACCGGACGGCGATGCCCAGCAGGTCGTCCACGCCCCGTACGACGTCGGCGGCGGCGACGGTCATGCGGCGCCGGCGGACGTACTCCGACAGCGGCATGCCCGCCAGCGACGAGAACATCCGGCGCAGGTGGTACTCGGTCGTGCCGAGCGTCGCGGCCAGCGCGGGGACGTCCGGTTCCTCGCCGAGGTGCTCCTCGACCAGGTCGACCAGCCGGTTCAGTGCCGAGATCATGAGGCCTCCCTTCGGCATCCACCGTGGCAGGGGGTGACCCCGGCGCACCCGATCGCTCCGGTCCGGTCCGGTCTGGTTCCGTCCGGGCCAGCCTGGTTCCGTCCGGCCCAGCCTGGTTCCGTCCGGTTCGCTTCGGTCAGGCGGGCAGTGACACGGGGGGCTGGTCCGGCCAGGTGAAGGCGTACCCGGGGTCGCCTCCGCGGGCCAGGCGTACGTAGCGGAGCAGCTCGCGGACGATGCCCGCGTTGCCCGTCGCCCAGCCGACCTGCGGTTCGAGGTCGGCCGGGGTGGACCGGAAGTCGACGTTGGACCAGCGGGCGCCCTCGCCGTCCCGGATCGCGCGGGTGGCCAGGTCGGTGACCAGGACGTCGGCGAAGTTGAACGCGTCGCGCTGCTCGGCGATCCGGTCGCAGGCCAGGGCCAGGACGCCCGCGGTGCCGCAGCAGCGGCCGTTGTTGTCCCAGAAGCCGGGGCGCAGCCGCCGGGGGATCCCGGAGTGGGTGACCGTGTGCCAGCAGCGGTCGGCCAGGGCCGTCCACGCGGGGTCGGACGTGATGTCGCGCAGGGTGCGGAAGAGCTGGGCGTCGCCGGAGGGGCCGTGGCACCAGCCGTAGCTGACCGGGTCGATCAGGTCCGGCAGGTACTGCGGGGTGGAGTGCGGGGCCAGGAAGCCGTCGGGCCCGGCGGAGTCGCGGGACACGACGTCGGCCACGGCGGCCAGCGCCAGGTCGAGCAGGTCGCCGCGGCCGGTGGCGTCGCCGACGCGGGCGAGGGCCAGGGCCATGCCGAGGGTGCCGTGCGAGACGTGGTGCAGGCGGGAGGCGACGCCGGTGCGGAAGGGCCAGTGAACGCCGTTCGCGGTCCGCTCCGCCGTGCGCAGGTACGGCTCCACCGCCAGGACGGCCAGGTCGGGGTCGCCGCACAGGAGGGCGCCCAGGCCGATGCCCGCGTTGCCGCCCATCAGCTCGAACAGCTCGCCCCAGCGGGTGCCGTCGAAGCGGGAGCGGACCAGGCGCAGGGCGCGGTCGGCGGCCTCGCCCGACGCCGTGTCGCCCAGTTCGGCGTGGACCGTTCTCAGGACCAGGGCCAGTCCGGTGCGGCCGAAGTACAGGGAGTCGTCGTTCAGGTCGTCGACGCGCGCGGCGAGGGCGCGGGCCGCGCGCAGGGCGGTGTCGGCGTACGCGTCGTCGCCGAAGTGCCGCCACGCCTCCAGGAGTACGGGGATGTTGCCGGCCGTGCCCTTGTAGAGCGTCGGTTCGACGGCGTCCTCCGACGGCTTGGTCGGCCAGGCGAGGCCGTCGTCAGGGGTTTCCCGCGCCGTCCCCGTCAGCCACCGCAGGCCGTCCACCGCGATGTCCTCGACCTCGTCGACCGCCACGACCGTGGTTCCTGGTGCCGTCATGGGGTCACTCTCGCACCCCGGCGCTTGCGGCCCCAGGGTGCGTCGGGGTCAGTTCGCCGCCGTCAGGTGATGCGTCCGTTCGGCGCGGCGTCCCCGCAGCCCCCGCCACAGGGCCCCCAGGGCCAGTGCCTGGACCAGGGCCGAGAGCACGATGCCGCCAACGAAGAACCACGTCGGGGCGTCGCCGCCCCAGCCCGCCTCGCCGAGCCAGGCCACGAAGCCGAAGGCCGGGAAGGTGAACAGGGGCGGCCAGACCCAGATGAGGGAGGCGTCGGGGCCGGTGGCGAAGAGGGGCTGTGCCGCGGCGACGGCCATCGCGCCGCCGACCAGGGCGAGGTAGGCCGCCGAGACGCGGTTGGCGACGGTCAGGCGGGTGAGGGTGCGCATCCGGGTGGTGAGGGTGGTCTTCGTCATCGGGTCTCGGGCTCCCCGTGCTCGTCGTCTTCGTCCGGCTTCCTGTGTCCAGGGTCGGGCGGGGGCGGGTCCGGGACCTGAGTACCCGTACTCAAGTCGTACGACGCGACACTCAAGGGTGGCGATCAGCGGTGGCGATCAGCGGTGGCGGGGCAGCGGTGACCGTCAGCCGTGGCCGTCAGCCGTGGCCGTACGGCGGCCGGGGGTGCCGGCCGCCGCCGTTGCCGTACCGTCGGCGCGTCAGCCGCACTGGCAGGGGCTGCCCGACTGGCAGCCGCAGCCGCAGCCCGAGCCGCAGCCGCAGGCGGCGATCAGCGGGAGGCTGCGGATCTCGTGGGGCTGCTCGGTGGGACGTTCCTGTGCGGGGTCGGGCTTCGTGCTGGGGGAATCGGCCATGGTTCCTCCTGGAAGCGTTCCTGGAAGCGGGTGCGTGGGACCCGGGTGTGTGGGTCCATTGCACGCCCCGGACAGCCGTCGCATCAACGGCGCACGGAAGCGAACGCGCGCTCCGTTGCGCCGTTGACACGCGCGGGACTCAGGTGCTCAGGCCCCGTCGACCTGGGTCGCCGGCTGGATGTCCGACTGGAGGTCGTCCGGGTGCTCGCCGGTGACCAGGTAGACCACCCGCTTGGCGACCGCGACCGCGTGGTCGGCGTAGCGCTCGTAGTAGCGGCCCAGGAGGGTGACGTCGACCGCCGTCTCGATGCCGTGCTTCCAGCGGTCGTCCATCAGGTGCTGGAAGAGGGCGCGGTGCAGGAGGTCCATCGCGTCGTCGTCCTGCTCCAGCTGGAGGGCCAGGTCGACGTCCTTGGTGATGATCACCTCGGCGGCCTTCGCCATCAGGCGCTGCGCGAGCTGGCCCATCTCCAGGATGGTGGCGTGCAGGTCGTGCGGCACCGCGCGCTCCGGGTAGCGCAGCCGGGCCAGCTTGGCCACGTGCTGGGCCAGGTCGCCCGAGCGCTCCAGGTCGGCCGACATCCGCAGCGAGGTGACGACGATGCGCAGATCCGTCGCGACCGGCTGCTGCCGGGCCAGCAGGGTTATCGCACGGGCCTCCAGCTCGTGCTGGAGGTCGTCGACCTTCTGGTCCGCCTCGATGACGGCCTCCGCCAGCTTCAGGTCGGAGTCGAGGATCGCGGTCGTGGCGCGTCCGATGGCCGACCCGACCAGCCGGGCCATCTCCACCAGACCGTCACCGATCGAATCAAGTTCCTCGTGGTACGCGTCCCGCATCAGGATTCCCTCTCGTACGTCCGTTTCGGGGGCTCGAAGACGGCCTCGCGCCCCTCTCCGTGCTCCCACGCTTACACGTTCCGTCCTGTACGCGTCCGTTTCCGGCACCCCAAATGAACCGTCCCTGGCTCCAAGGTGAACTCTGGGCGACGAGTGTTCGAGGTCGCACTCCGATGGCTGGGGCGGGACGGTTCGGCGTGCCTAACCTGGAGACATGGACGTGAACGCGGCGGTCGCCGCAGCGGCAGCGATCGCCGGAGTACTCACCGGTGTCATCGCCGCGCTGGCGTTCCGCTGGAGCGAGCGGGAGCAGAAGCGCCCCACCCGCACCTCGCTCCACACCGACCCCGTGCTGCCGCCCGGTGTGGACACCGTCCTCTCCGTGCTGCGCTCCTCCGCGGTCGTCCTCGACGAGGCCGACGCGGTGGTGAAGGCCAGCTCGGCGGCGTACGCCCTCGGCCTGGTCCGGGGCGGCAAGCTCGCCGTCGAGCCGATGCTGCAGATGGCCAGGGACACCCGGCGGGACGGTGAGATACGGCAGGTCGAGCTGGACCTGCCCCGGCGCGGCAACGGCCGGGGGGAGGCCCTCGCCGTCTCCGCACGCGTCGCGCCCCTCGGGTCGCGGCTGGTGCTGCTGCTGGTCGAGGACCTCACCGAGGCCCGCCGCATCGAGGCCGTACGGCGCGACTTCGTCGCCAACGTGAGCCACGAGCTGAAGACGCCGGTGGGGGCGCTCTCACTGCTGTCCGAGGCGGTGATGGACGCCTCCGACGACCCGGAGGCCGTGGAGCGGTTCGCCGGGCGGATGCAGATCGAGGCGACCCGGCTCACCAATCTCGTGCAGGAGCTCATCGACCTCTCCCGGGTCCAGAACGACGACCCCCTCGACGACGCCGAGCCCGTCCGGGTGGACGAGCTGGTCGCCGAGGCCATCGACCGCTGCCGGCACGCGGCCGGCACCAAGCAGATCACCATGGCCGCCGGAGGAACGGCGGATCTGCACGTACGCGGCAACCGCGGCCAGCTCGCCGCAGCCCTCGGCAACCTCGTGGAGAACGCCGTCAACTACTCGCCGGCCCGCACCCGCGTCGGCATAGCCGCCCGCCGGGTCGCCGCACCGGGCGGCGCCCTGATCGAGATCGCCGTAACCGACCAGGGCATCGGCATCTCGGAGAAGGACAGGGAGCGCGTATTCGAGCGCTTCTACCGCGTCGACCCGGCCCGCTCGCGGGCCACCGGGGGCACCGGTCTGGGTCTCGCGATCGTCAAGCACGTGGTCGCCTCGCACGGCGGGGAGGTCACGGTGTGGAGCGCCGAAGGCCAGGGCTCCACCTTCACCCTGCGACTGCCGGAGGCGGGCCTCGCCCGCGACCGCGCTCAGCAGCGGTCCGACCGCTCCGGGCTCAGCGACGAGACCGAGCGGTCGTCCTCAACCCCCGCTTCTCCGCATTCCCCCCCAACATCCCCGTACGAAACGTTTCCCGCCCCGGAGGTCCTTCCGTGACCCGTGTGCTCGTCGTCGAGGACGAGGAGTCCTTCTCCGACGCCCTGTCGTACATGCTCCGCAAGGAGGGCTTCGAGGTCGCCATCGCGACCACCGGCCCCGACGGACTCGACGAGTTCGAGCGCAACGGCGCCGACCTCGTGCTCCTCGACCTGATGCTGCCCGGCCTGCCGGGCACCGAGGTCTGCCGCCAGCTGCGCGGCCGCTCGAACGTTCCCGTGATCATGGTGACCGCCAAGGACAGTGAGATCGACAAGGTCGTCGGGCTGGAGATAGGGGCCGACGACTACGTCACCAAGCCCTTCTCCTCCCGCGAGCTGGTCGCCCGCATCCGTGCCGTACTGCGGCGGCGCGGCGAGCCGGAGGAGGTCGCCCCGGCCGCCCTGGAGGCCGGGCCCGTCCGGATGGACGTGGACCGGCACGTGGTGACCGTCGGCGGCACCAAGGTCGACCTGCCGCTGAAGGAGTTCGACCTGCTGGAGATGCTGCTGCGCAACGCCGGCCGCGTGCTGACCCGCATGCAGCTGATCGACCGGGTCTGGGGCGCCGACTACGTCGGTGACACCAAGACCCTCGACGTCCACGTCAAGCGGCTGCGCGCCAAGATCGAGCCCGACCCGGGCGCGCCGCGGTACCTGGTGACGGTGCGCGGACTGGGCTACAAGTTCGAGCCGTAGGCCGGCTGCCCTGGCCCACGGGACACGGCGAAGGGCGGGACCTCCCGGAGAGGCCCCGCCCTTCGGCCGTACTACGCGGATGTGCCCGTGCGCCGGTGCGTCCGTACGGTGCTCAGTGACCGGCTTCGGTGCCGGTGGCCGTGCCGGAGTCCTGGGAGGTGCCGTCGGCCTCCGTTCCGGTCCCGTTCGCCTCGCCGGTGGACCCGGCCGTCGCGCCGTCCGCCGGGGCGCCCGAGGACTCCCCGTCGGCCGGCTCGCCCGAGGTCTCGGCGGAGGCTTCCCCGGAGGGCTGCGCGGAGGCGCCCGGGGCCGCCGGGGTCTCGCTCGGGCCCCAGTCGGTGAAGAAGCTCTCGGCGGGGACGACGAAGGCGCGCAGGCTCACGGCGCCGGTCTCGCTGAAGGTGAAGGTGATCTTCTGCGCGTTGCCGTCCCGGACCGCCTCGCGGCTGCTGGGCAGGACGGCGGCGGCGTTGTCCTTGCCGCCGAGGATCAGGGAACCGCCGGCCGGGACGGTCAGGTCGCCCTTCTTCCCCTTGGCGGGCTTCAGCTCGGCGGACTTGTCGGTGCCCGCCACGGTGACGGACTCCAGGACCTGGTCCTTGTCGCCGCCGTTGAACAGGGTGGCGGAGACCACGGCCGGGCCGGTCGACTCCAGGTCGGGCTGGGTGATGACGACCGCGTTCTGGACCTTGATGTCGCCCACGGACGTCGCAGCGTTGTCCGGCTTGATCTCCAGCGTCTGGGCGTTGTGACCGGCGCCGCACGCGGCGAGCGAGGCGATCGAGAACGCGATGGCGGCGGCGGCGAGGGCACCGCGTCGAAGGCTGCTGCTCACGGCGGCGGCAACTCCTTGGACTCGTCGAGCGGGGTGGCGGCAACGGATAAAGCCGCCCTAAGTAGCTGTCAGCGGCCTTAGGCTACCGAGCCGTTCTCGGGCCGCCGCACCCGACCCTCCCCGAAGACATCCGGCTTCGCCCGGCAGGCGGTAGCCCCCGGGGGCGGCGCGGGCACCGGTCCGGGTTGTTCCGGCGGGCCGTATAGCGGCTCGTACTCGTGCGACATTCAGCTATGAAGCCATCCGCCATACAGGTCGCGGATCGGTGCGCGAAATTTCCGTGAAGGAATGCGCGGACGGCTGGAAATTGATCACCGGTGGGCCGGCCGGGGCGCCTCGTGATCAATTCGGGATTCGTCCGGAACCCCGCCACAGCCACCGAACGGAGTAGCGGAAGTCGCACACACGGAACCGGACATATCGGGATCTTCGGGTGGGTGGCTGGGGCTCCGGATGTGTGTGACGTGCGTGTTTCGACCGGCCTGGAGAGCCGCTCCGACCTGCGGATACTTTCTTCCGCCAGCCCGACGCAGCACGTTCCTGTCGCTGTTGTCAAGCCCCGAGATATGCCCTGACCTGCGAAAACGCCATTCAGAAGACGCCGTTTCCGTGTTACCCTGGATAGCCACGGAAGGGGTACCTGTCACATGACGTTCAAGGTTGGCGACACCGTGGTCTATCCCCATCACGGGGCCGCGCTGATCGAGGCTATCGAAACTCGCCAGATCAAAGGCGTGGACAAGACCTACTTGGTGCTGAAGGTCGCCCAGGGCGACCTGACGGTACGTGTGCCAGCGGACAATGCGGAGTTCGTCGGCGTGCGTGATGTGGTCGGTCAGGACGGGCTGGACCGGGTCTTCGAAGTACTGCGCGCGCCGTACGCCGAGGAGCCCACGAACTGGTCGCGTCGTTACAAGGCAAACCTGGAGAAGCTCGCCTCCGGCGACGTCATCAAGGTCGCGGAAGTCGTGCGCGACCTGTGGCGCCGGGAGCGCGAGCGCGGACTCTCCGCAGGTGAGAAGCGCATGCTCGCCAAGGCCCGCCAGATCCTGGTGAGCGAGCTGGCCCTCGCGGAGAACACCAACGAGGACAAGGCGGAGGCCCTGCTCGACGAGGTGCTCGCCTCCTGATCTGAGGCGAGGCGCAGACCGTCAGCCACTCGGTTCAGCGCACTGAAATGCCGCGGTGCCCGATGACATCCTTTGCTGTCGCCGGGCGCTGCGGCATGTTCGTACCCGGACACCGCTTCCGGCGTCCGGAGCTTCCGGCGTCCGGACGCCCGGACGCCGTTGATCCTCGTACGCTCGTCCCGGGAGGTTTCCCCGGGTCCTGGCGTGCCGGGCCCGGGCTGCTGGCTCGACCAGGGTCACGGAAGGGTCCGGTCAAGGCATCGCGCCCGGCACGGTGAGGCCATACCCAACTAGGTCGAGCACACAAACCTGACAGGAACCGATGTCTGACGAATCGCGTCCCTCACCCTCCGAGACGTCCCCCGGGACGTCCGCCGAGACGCCTGCCGGGGACCGTCCGCGTCCCAGGACCGCCGCCGTGATCCCGGCCGCGGGCCGGGGCGTACGGCTCGGCCCGGGCGCCCCGAAGGCCCTGCGCGCGCTGGGCGGTACGCCCATGCTCATCCACGCGGTCCGGGCGATGGCCGCCTCCCGCGGGGTTTCCCTCGTCGTGGTCGTCGCTCCGCCCGACGGCGCGGGTGAGGTCAAGAGCCTCCTGGACGCGCACGCGCTGCCCGAGAGGACGGACTTCCTCGTGGTGCCCGGCGGCGAGACCCGGCAGGAGTCCGTACGGCTCGGCCTGGACGCGCTGCCGCCCGAGTACGACATCGTCCTGGTCCACGACGCCGCCCGGCCGCTCGTGCCGGTGGACACGGTGGACGCCGTGATCGACGCCGTACGGGAGGGCGCGCCCGCCGTGGTGCCGGCGGTGCCGCTCGCCGACACCGTCAAGCAGGTCGAGCCCGCCGCGGCGCCGGGCGAGCCGGAGCCGGTGGTGGCGACGCCGGAGCGGGCGCGGCTGCGTGCCGTGCAGACCCCGCAGGGTTTCGACCGCGCGACGCTGGTGCGGGCCCACGGGACGGTGACCGACGACGTCACGGACGACGCGAGCATGGTGGAGCGGCTCGGGCTCGCGGTGGTGGTGGTGCCGGGGCACGAGGAGGCGTTCAAGGTGACGCGCCCGCTCGACCTGGTGCTGGCGGAGGCGGTACTGGCGCGCAGGAGGCTGAACGATGGGTTCTGAGACGGGTGCGCAGGTGCTGCTGCCGCAGGTCGGGATCGGTACGGACATCCACGCCTTCGAGGACGGGCGTGAGCTGTGGTGCGCGGGGCTGAAGTGGGAGGGCGAGGGGCCCGGGCTCGCCGGGCACTCCGACGCGGACGTCGTCGCCCACGCGGCGTGCAACGCGCTGTTCTCCGCGGCCGGGCTCGGAGACCTGGGCCGGCACTTCGGCACCGGGCGGCCGGAGTGGTCCGGGGCCTCCGGGGTGACGCTCCTGACGGAGGCGGCGCGGATCGTGCGGGCGGCGGGGTTCCGGATCGGGAACGTCGCGGTGCAGGTGGTCGGGGCGCGGCCGAAGATCGGGAAGCGGCGGGACGAGGCGGAGGCCGTCCTCTCCGGCGCGGTCGGGGCACCGGTGTCCGTGTCGGGGGCGACGACGGACGGGCTGGGGTTCCCCGGGCGGGGCGAGGGGCTGATGGCGGTGGCCACGGCGTTGGTCGTGCGGGTGCCCTAGCCGGGCGGGGCGGTGTGAGGGGTGCCGCCCGGGGGATGTCCGGGTGCTGCCCGGGGCGCGCCGTGCGGGGCTCTGCCTCGCGCACCGTCTGGGGCTCCGACCCTCGCCCCCGGCCGGTGCCCGTGCCGCCCGACGCGCGGGGGCAAGAGCGTGCGGGTGGTGTGAGGGGTGCTGCCCGGGGGCGCGTCGTGCGGGGCTCTGCCTCGCGCCCCGGCTGGGGCTCCGCCCTCGCCCCCCGGCTGGTGCCTGTGCCGTCCGACGCGTGGGGACAAGGGCGTGCGGGTGGTGTGAGGGGTGCTGCCCGGGGGATGTCCGGGTGCTGCCCGGGGGCGCGCCGTGCGGTGCTCCGCCTCGCGCACCGTCTGGGCTTCGCCCCTGGGCCGCGGCCGGTGCCCGTGCCGTCCGACGCGTGGGGGCAAGGGCCTGCCCTCCCGGCGTTCCCACTCGGTCCGGCAACAACGCGGTACGCGTGCCCTTGGCACTGCTCGGCGCCTACTACCCTGGACACGTGACTATTCGCCTGTACGACACCAGCGCCCGGCAGATCCGTGACTTCGCCCCCCTCGTACCGGGCTGTGTCTCGATCTACCTGTGTGGCGCCACCGTGCAGGCCGCCCCGCACATCGGGCACATCCGGTCGGGGCTGAACTTCGACATCATGCGCCGCTGGCTCGCCTACCGCGGCTACGACGTCACCTTCGTCCGCAACGTCACCGACATCGACGACAAGATCATCAGGAAGGCGGCCGAGCAGGGCCGCCCCTGGTGGTCCATCGGGTACGAGAACGAGCGGGCGTTCAACGACGCCTACGCCGCCCTCGGCTGCCTGCCGCCCACGTACGAGCCGCGCGCCACGGGCCACATCACCGAGATGGTCGAGATGATGCGCGGCCTCATCGAGCGCGGGCACGCCTACGAGGCCGGCGGCAACGTCTACTTCGACGTGCGCTCCCTGCCGGGCTACCTCTCGCTGTCCAACCAGGACCTCGACGAGCTGCGCCAGCCCTCCGAGGACGGCGAGACCGGCAAGCGGGACCCGCGGGACTTCGCCATGTGGAAGGCCGCCAAGCCCGGGGAGCCGAGCTGGGAGACGCCGTGGGGGCGGGGGCGGCCGGGGTGGCACCTGGAGTGCTCCGCGATGGCGCACAAGTACCTGGGCGAGGAGTTCGACATCCACGGCGGCGGGATCGACCTGATCTTCCCGCACCACGAGAACGAGATCGCGCAGGCCCGCGGCTTCGGTGACGCCTTCGCCCGGTACTGGGTGCACAACGCCTGGGTCACCATGAGCGGCGAGAAGATGTCCAAGTCGCTCGGCAACAGCGTCCTGGTGAGCGAGATGGTCAAGCAGTGGCGGCCGGTCGTGCTGCGCTACTACCTGGGCACCCCGCACTACCGCTCCACCATCGAGTACAGCGAGGAGTCCCTGCGCGAGGCCGAGTCGGCGTACGCGCGGATCGAGGGCTTCGTGCAGCGCGTCACCGAGCTGGCCGGCCACACCGTGGAGCCCGCCGACGAGGTGCCGCCCGCCTTCGCCGAGGCGATGGACGACGACCTGGGCGTCCCGCAGGCGCTCGCGATCGTGCACACCACCGTCCGGCAGGGCAACAGCGCGCTGGCCGCCGACGACAAGGACGCCGCCGTGGCCCGGCTCGCCGAGGTGCGGGCCATGCTCGGCGTGCTCGGCCTGGACCCGCTGGCCCCGCAGTGGGCCGGGGAGCGGGAACAGGGCGAGGACCTGCGGCACGTCGTCGACAGCCTCGTACGCCTCGTCCTCGACCAGCGCGAGGCTGCCCGGGCGCGGAAGGAATGGGCCACCGCCGACGCCATCCGCGATCAGCTCGGACGGTCCGGACTGGCCATCGAGGACAGCCCGCAGGGCCCCCGCTGGAGCCTCGGCCCCCGCTGACCCGGGGGGTGGGCGGGGCCCGAGCCCGTAGATCGATTGTGCCGCCCGGCCCTCCGGGCGGCACACTGCATAAGACGCACGTACGACGCACACTCCCGTAGAGAGCGGAGACAGGTAACTCATGGCCGCGAACAACCGCCGCATGTCCGGCAAGAAGGGCGCGCAGGTCGGCAGCGGCGGCAAGCGACGCCGGGGCCTGGAAGGCAAGGGGCCGACGCCTCCCGCCGAGATGCGCAAGGGGCACGCCAAGCAGCGCGCCGCCAACGCCAAGGCGCGCCGCGCCACGGGGCGCCCGCAGCAGCGGCGCGGTGGCGGCCGGTCGACGTCCGAGCTGGTCGTCGGCCGCAACCCGGTCTACGAGGCGCTGCGCGAGGGCGTGCCCGCCTCCACGCTCTACGTCCAGCAGTTCATCGACAACGACGAGCGGGTGCGCGAGGCGCTGCAACTCGCCGCCGAGCGCGGTGGCATCAACCTCATGGAGGCGCCGCGTCCCGAGCTGGACCGGATGACCAACGGGCTCAACCACCAGGGGCTCGTGCTCCAGGTGCCGCCGTACGAGTACGCGCACCCCGAGGACCTGGTCGCCGCCGCCCACGACGAGGGCGTGGACCCGCTGATCGTCGCCCTCGACGGGGTGACCGACCCGCGCAACCTCGGTGCCGTCGTCCGCTCGGTCTCCGCCTTCGGCGGCCACGGCGTCGTCGTGCCCGAGCGGCGGGCGGCCGGCATGACGGCGGGCGCCTGGAAGACGTCCGCCGGCACGGCCGCCCGTACGCCGGTGGCCCGCGCCACCAACCTCACGCGGGCGCTGGAGTCGTACCAGAAGGCCGGCATCACGGTCGTCGGTCTCGCCGCCGACGGTGAAGCCGAACTGGGGGACCTGGCGGCCCTCGACGGCCCCGTGGTCATCGTCGTCGGCAGCGAGGGCAAGGGCCTGTCCCGACTCGTCGGCGAAACCTGCGACTTCCGGGTCCGGATCCCGATGCCGGGCGGGGCCGAGTCGCTCAACGCGGGTGTGGCGGCGGGCATCGTGCTGTACGAGGCGGCGCGACGGCGGAGCTGAACAAGCGTTCGCCGTATAGCCCGTACGGGGTGTTCGAGGCTGTCCGGACATGCTTGACGGGGTCCGGACAGATCCGGGCGGTCAAGGCAGTGTCCTAACGACACATCACTCGGTTAGATGAGTGTGGACACCAGAACACCCCGCACACCCACGGGGGACCGCTCGTCGGGATACGACGACGCTCCCGCGCTGAGCATGGTGAAGGTGCCGAGCGATCCGGCCCAGGTCATCGTCAACCACGCGAGTTTCCGCGTGCAGTTCGGTGCCTCCGCGCGGCGGACCCAGTCCCCGCGGATCGCGCGGCACCTGAGCGCCACCCAGGACACCGCCCGCGTGCCCGCCGCCCCGGGCCGTCGTCGCGCCGTCGTGTGGAGCGGGCGGTCCGACCCGGACGACACCGGCGCGCACCGGCTGCTCCAGGCGGTGCGGGCGGGAGCCGGTCACCACGCCGACGACCCGGCCGCCGACCGTTCGGGCGACGCCGGAGCCACGCAGGTCATCCCCCGGGTCGACCTCGGCGGCGGCCCGCTGGACTACGACGACGGTCCCGCCACCCAGACGCTCGAGACCCCCCTCGTCGGCGCCCAGCGCGGCCCCGTCCCCGAGGGCACCCGGCTGCTGCCCGCGATGCGCACCGTGGGCAGCGCCTACGACGAACCCTCCTACGACGAACCCTCCTACGACGAATCCGGCTACGGCCCGCGGGACTTCGGGACCGGAACCGACGGCCACGGCGACGACACCGAACCGGGCGGACCGCGCCGCAGGCGCCGTGCCGACGACCCGGCACGGCACGCCTACTTCCCCGGCCGCCGGATGAACCTCGGCGTCGTCCTGCTGCCCCTGCGCGTCTTCCTCGGCTTCATCTCCATCTACGCCGGCATGGGCAAGCTCTGCGACCCCGTCTACTTCGACGGCGGCGAACGCGG
Organism: Streptomyces violaceorubidus; assembly: GCF_000717995.1. GTDB lineage: Bacteria > Actinomycetota > Actinomycetes > Streptomycetales > Streptomycetaceae > Streptomyces > Streptomyces violaceorubidus. Next base: position 30,282 of record NZ_JODM01000023.1, on the reverse strand, counting down.
CTCCATGGTCAAGTGGCTCAACACCCTGCACCCCTGGGACGTCGCCGAGCCGCTGCGCCAGTTCGCCCTCGCCCACCCCGTGGGCGCCGGGCTGGTCATCGCCTTCCTCCAGGTGCTGGTGGGCGTCCTGACCGTCCTCGGGTGCTGGCAGCGGGTGGCCGCCGTCATCGGTGCCGCCCTGTCCGCCGCGCTCCTCGTCACCGTCAGCTGGAAGAGCGTCCCGGCCTACGACGCGCCGGACATCATCTACCTCGCCGCCTGGTCCCCGCTGATCATCGCCGGGGCGCCCGTCTACTCCGTGGACGGCCGGCTCGCGGGCAGCGCCTGGCGCCGGCTCGGCCCCCGCTCCGACATCTGGGACCTGCGCCGCTACGTCCTGCGCCGCGGCGCCCTCGTCACCTTCCTGGTCGCCGGTGTCACCCTGCTCGTCGGCTCCGTCCTCGGCGGTGCCGTCCGGGACGCCGACCGCGTGGTCGTCCCCGGGCCCGGCGAGGCCCCGCGCAACGAGCTGCCCGGCTCGCCGCTCCCGCAGGACCCCGGCACGCGCGAGCCGAAGACCTCCTCCCCGGAGGCCTCCGCGTCTCCCACCCGGGGCGCCACCAGCGGCGCGTCCGCCTCCTCCGAGGACGCCGCGACCACCCCGGGCGCGACGACCCGGGACAGCGGCGGCACCTCCACCGGTGGCGGTACGCCGAGCCAGACCCAGGGCACCACGGGCCAGGCCCCGCCGCGGCAGTCCTCCCCGGCCGGCCAGGCGCCGAGCACCACGGCCGGCCCGACCGCGGGCGGCACCTCGACCGGCGGCAGCGGTGGGGGCGGCTCCACCGGTTCCACCGGCAGCGGTGACGGCGGCGGCGGTTCCTCCTCCACTGGAGAGCCGGGCGGCCGTCTGGTGGGCGGTCTCCTGGGCTGAGCCACCACGACGGCGTGCTTCCGGGCGGGTGGAGGATTCACCCGCCCGGGGTCCGTGGAGACGTTCGCCCACCACGCCGACGGCATCATCCCGAATCATCCCGAAGATCGACACGACCTCGGCCCGGGCCCCGCAGGCGGGCGCATCCGCCCTCGCGCCTGAGCGAGCCGCCCGTATGCCGCGGCCCCGCCCGCGAGCGGACCTCCGCGAACACGTCGTCGGCCCCTCTCTGTAACAGCAGTGAACGACACACTGTGCAAAGGGAGTTGACTCGCACTCGGCAGCCGCGCGCACTGTGTCAGGCCCGCCCCGCACGCCGTGGCCCCGCATCGCGCGCTCGGCAAGCTCCTCGTCCGGGCCGGTCACGTCCAGGCCACCCGTCGTCCCTCCACGGCCCGGCACCGTCTCCGGAGCCGGTCGCCTCCGCCGGTCGGGCAGGAGCCGGGGCCGGTCGCCTGCGCCGGTCGGGCAGGAGCCGGGGCCGGTCGCCTCCGCCGGTCGGGCAGGAGCCGGGGCCGGGAGATCCGCCGACTCGGGAGCGGTCGGATGCGGACCGCTGTCCGATCCCAACTGCAAACGTTCTCCCATTCAACCGACGTTGATCCAGCAGATGTTTGACGGATGTTCACCCGCTCCCCGGAACCTGCGCCGGGGTCAGGCGGAGCCGGGGTTTCCGGCACCGCTCATCGCCTGAGAGGCGGCCCCTTCCTTCGGTGGACGGAGATCGTGCGATGACGTGGGACGAGATGGTCAAGAGACGCAGACGCCGCTGGGGCGGCCGTGTGCGGATTCAGGTCGCGGCCGGTGTCGCCGCCGCCGGGCTCGCGCTGGTCGGCCTGCCGTCGGCGGGGGCGAACGCGACGGACAGGGCCTTGGTGTCGGCGCCCCAGGGCTATGACTTGACGGGCGGTCAGTACTGTTCGTCCGAGACGGGGCAGGCGGAGGTCGCACTCGACCGCAACCTGGTCTCGAACCCGGGCGCGGAGTACGCCACGACGCGGGGCTCGGTACCGGGCGGCGCGGGCACCACCGCGGGCAGCTCGGTCACCGATCCCGACGGTGTGCTCCTGCCGGACTGCTGGGCGGTCACCTCCACGATCACCGGCACCGATGTCGCCAACGAGATCGCCAGCGCGGTGACCGGGGCGTACCCCGGAAAGGCCGGCTCGCGGAACTTCTACGGCGGCAAGAGCGCCAACGACAAGGCGGTCGCCGGCACGATCACCACCGCGTCCCAGACGATCGACCTCGGCTCGCTCGGTGACGTCGTCGGCAAGCACTTCGCCCTGGGCGCGCGCCTGGGCGGCTACGCGGACCAGGACGACGCCACCACCCTCACGGCGACCTGGCAGGACGCCGACGGCGACACCGTGGTCGACGACAGCGGTCGCCCCGCCGTCACCACGGTGGGACCGGTGACGGCGATCGATCGCGGTGACGCCTCCAGTCTGCTCCCGCGCAGCGGCTACGGCACCGTTCCCGCCGGCGCGACCCACGTGGCCGTCACCCTGACCTTCACCATGGGCGGGGCGGGGCACAACGACGCCAGCGCCGACAGCGTCAGCCTCGTCGTCGGCGACAGCGCGGTCGCGCCGGCCGACCAGAACTACGACCAGACCGGCAACTGCCCCGCCCCGGCCCCGCACGACGCGGGCAAGAACCTGATCTCCAACCCCGGCGCGGAGGACTACACCTCCGTCGCCTACCCGTACGGCAGTGGCAGCGGCGTCACCGACCCCGGGAAGGCGACCGCCACGGTCCCCGTGCCGGACTGCTGGGTCAGCCACGGTGATCTGCCCGCACCCGACGCCGTCGTCCAGTCGAAGAGCCAGAAGGGCCCCTACCCGGGCCTCGAAGGGTCCAGGCTCTTCTTCGGCGGCACCAACTCGAGCTCGACCCCGGCCGGCAACCCGGGCTTCGACCCGGCACCGGGCTTCGTCAACGATGTCCAGGGCGTCACGACCAAGGCCTTCCAGACCATCGACGTCAGCTCCATGCACGCCGACGGCCACACCTTCGAGCTCTCCGGCCAGCTCGGCGGTTACTCGACGCAGGGCGACTTCGCCCAGGTCGACGCCGTCTTCGAGGACGACCACGGCAACACGCTGAGCAGCGCCCGGATCGGCCCGATCACCGAGCCGCAGCGCGTCGCCGTCGCCGACTACCTCGCGGCGAAGGGCGGACCGGACAGCGGCGGCATGCTGTCCACCCAGACCTTCGGCACGCTGCCCGACGGCACCGCCGAGGTCGTCGTCACGCTCTCGGCGACGGCGATCAACGCGGGCAACGACAGCAACGGCATCGCCGACGACCTCTCCTTCGTCATCGACCCCACCTCGCCGGCCGCCCACGGGCAGAGCTACGACCTCACCACCGGCACCCACGCGGGCAGCCCGAACTGCCCCAACCCGGTGACCCCGGCCCTGGACCACAACCTGGTCTCCAACCCGGGCGCGGAGGACTACGCCTCCGACATCTGGTTCGGTGCGCCCGGTGACGGCGCGGTGCCCGTGCCGGACTGCTGGCTCAGCGCCTCCGCCCTGCCCGCTCCCCGGGCCGTGGCCGAGTCGTACGCCCAGTCGCCCTCGGCCTACCCGCCCGCGCGGCCGGGCAGCCGTGTCTTCTGGGGCGGCCACGATCCGGAGAACGCGATCGCGGGCGTCGCCACCACCCAGACCCAGCCGATCGACCTCAGCCCGCTCGGTGACGTCTCCGGCAAGCCCTTCAAGCTCTCCGGCCTGATCGGCGGCTACGCCACGCAGAACGACAACGCCGTCGTGTCCGCCACCTTCCAGAACGCCGACGGCAAGACGCTGACCGCCGCGAGCATCGGGCCCGTCAAGGCCAACCAGCGTGGGTCCGTCTCCAAGCTCGTCCCGCTGGCGTGGTACGGCAACGTCCCCAAGGGCGCGGCCAAGGTGACCCTGAAGATCACTCTCACGGCCGTGAACTCGGGTGCCGACAGCAACGGCGAGGCGGACGACCTCAGCCTCGTCATCGGTGACAGCACCAAGCCGAGCGGTCCGATCCTGCAGACCCTGCCCTACGACGCCTCCGCGGGCGGCGAGGTCCGCATCGACCCGACCACCGGCCTGCCCCTGCCGCCCGCCGGCGGTCTCTACCGCCCGGCCGGTGTCTCGGCGAGCGACGGCGTCGTCTACGCCTCCAACACGGGCGACAACGTCCTCGCCGCCCTCGCCAACGGGCAGAGCGAGGTGGTCGCCGGGTCCCTCGGGGGCTACGGCGACAAGGGCGACGGCGGCGCGGCCACCGAGTCGACGCTCTACCAGCCGATGGGCACCGCCGTGGACGCCAAGGGCGACATCTTCATCGCCGACAGTGCTGACAACGTTGTCCGCGAGATCACCGCGGACGGGGTCATCCACCGGGTCGCCGGTACCGGCGAGGCGGCGATTGCCGGCTCCAGCCTCGTCGGGCAGGAGAAGCGCGAGGCCACCAGAACCGCCCTCAACCACCCCCAGGCGGTCGCGGTGGACGCGCACGGCGTGCTCTACGTCGCCGACACCTTCAACAACCGCGTCGTGCGGGTCACGCCCGACGGCAAGATCAACGCGTTCGCAGGCAGCGGCAAGGCCGGTTACGCGGGTGACGGCGACACGGCCCGCAAGGCGCGGCTGAGCTCTCCGACCGGTGTGGTCGTCGACCGGCACGGCGACGTGTACATCGCCGACACCTCCAACAGCGTCATCCGCAAGGTCGACGCGGCCACCGGCACCATCAGCACCGTGGCGGGCAACTACGCCAAGGACCGGGCCGAGAACGACGGCCGGGGCGGCTACTCCGGGGACGGCGGCCCCGCCACCGAGGCCCAGTTGAGCGGTCCGCAGGGCGTCGCCGTCGACAACGCCGGTGACCTCTTCATCGCCGACACCCTGAACAACACGGTTCGCGAGGTCGAGCCGGACGGCACCATCAGCACCGTCGTCAACGCCGCTGCGCCCGCCGCCGGCGGCGAGAGCAGCGGTCAGGCCCCGTCCGCTTCGCGCCTCAACACCCCGTACGCCCTCTCGGTCGACCTCTCGACCGGGGTGCTGTACATCGCCGACACCTCCAACAGCTCCATCGCCGAGGTCCTCGGCGTCACCGGCTGAGACGCCGGCCCGGCGGGTGGTGGCTCCGACCACGGGGCCACCACCCGTCCTCCCGATTCCCCGTGATCAGAAAGAACCCTCGCATGCCTGAGACCAGCACCAACCCGAGCGGCCCCCGCCCCTCCCGGCGCAGCTTCATCGCCGGGGCGGCAACGATCGCCGCCGCCGCGGGCATGTCCGGCGTGCTGCCCACGCAGCTCGCCCGCGCCGCCTCCGCCCGCAAGCGCAACTTCGACCTCTCCCAGGTCAAGCATGTCGTCTACGTCATGCAGGAGAACCGGTCCTTCGACCACTACTTCGGCACCTTCCCGGGCGCACGCGGCTTCAGCGACAAGACCGCGATCAAGCTGCCGAACGGCAACTCGGTCTTCCAGCAGCCGGACCCGGCCAACCCGGACGGCTACCTCGAGCCCTTCCACATGGACACCGTCAAGACCGGTGCCGCCGCCGTACCGTCGCTGTCGCACGACTGGCGCGACCAGCACGCCGCCTGGAACAACGGCGCGATGGACGGGTGGCTGGTCTCGCACCTCGCGTCCGACGGCGACGTGAAGGGCTCCTACACGATGGGCTACCTGAAGAAGGAGGACATCCCCTTCCACTGGGCCCTCGCGGAGAACTTCACCCTGCTCGACAACTACCACTGCTCGGTGTTCGGCCCCACGTACCCCAACCGTGCGATCTGGATGTCGGGCACCAACGACCCGCAGGGCAGGCAGGGCGGCCCGATCCTAGAAACGGTGCAACCCAACACGCTGACCTGGAAGTCGGCCGCCGAGGTGCTCTTCGAGGCGGGCTACACCGTGAAGACCTACACCAGCTCGGGCAGCTACAACTACTTCAGTTGGTGGGCCAACTTCAAGAAGCCGGGCTTCGTCCCGCCGGAGCTCTACAACCGGATCCGGCTCAACGGCACGCTCTTCGGCGACGGCACGCCGGGCGGCGTGGGGGACCCGAACAACCCGACCATGGCCAGCACGCCCCACCTCGGGTTCGAGGAGGACTGCGCCAACGGCACCCTGGCCGACGTGACGTGGCTCTTCCCGGACGGGCCCTACCCCTCCGACGAGCACCCCCCGAACACCCCGGCCGCCGGAGCGTACTTCCTCGCCTCCAAGCTGGAGGCGCTCGCCGCCAACGAAGACCTGTGGAACTCGACGGTCTTCGTCATCAACTACGACGAGAACGACGGCTTCTTCGACCACGTGCCGCCGCCGGTTCCGGACCCGAAGAAGTACCCGGAGGAATACGTCAGCCTCGCCTCGCCGAAGGGCACACCCGGCGGCGGCCTGCCCGTCGGTGCGGGCTTCCGGGTGCCGTGCATCGTGATCTCGCCGTGGACGGTCGGCGGTCACATATTCTCCGAGGTCTCCGACCACACGTCACCGTTGCGCCTCATCGAGGCGATCACGGCCTCCGGCGGTCTCTCCGGCAAGGGACCGGTCACCTTCGACGCCATCACGCCCTGGCGCCGTGAGACCTTCGGTGACCTCTCCGGCGCCTTCCAGACATCGGCCCAAGCAGCGCCGAGCGACCCGGAGTTCTACGAGAGCACGCGGCTGGCCAACGTCAACGCCCAGGCCGCTGCCGCCAGCCAGCCCATGCCGACGGTGCCCGGAGCGACCCAGGAGATGCCGCAGCAGGAGCGCTGAACCGGCCCCGCGCCCGAAAGCCCTCCCGGGCGTCCGACCGCCCGCCCAGCCAGAACCGGACGGCTGCCGTCGGCGTCACGGGAGGGACGGCACGCCCCGTCGCGCGTCAGTGCCCCGAGGTGTACGTCAGGAAGTCTGCCCAATGAAATCCCTCAGCGGCCGCTCAGCGCCGCCAGTTCCCGGGCCGCCTCCGTCAGGTCCTTCGCGGTGTCGATCGCCCGCCAGTAGGAGCCCTGCGGGATCGGGAAACCGGCCAGCCGGCGCTCGCGGGCCAGCCGGGGGAAGGTGGTGCGCTCGTGGTCGCCGCGCTCCGGGAGCATCGCGGCGAACTCCGGCGAGAAGACGTACACGCCCGCGTTGATCTCGAACGTGGACGGCGGCGCCTCGATGAAGTCGGTGATGTGGCCGAAGCCGTCCGTCTGCACGGCGCCCCACGGCAGGCGCGGGCGGGCCAGGGCGAGGGTCGCGACGGCGTCCCGCTCGGCGTGGAAGTCGGCCAGGTCGCGCAGCGAGAAACGGGTCCAGATGTCGCCGTTGGTGGCGTACCAGGGCCTGTCCGGGTGCGGCAGGTGGGCGGCGGCGTACCGGAGGCCGCCGCCGCGGCCGAGTGGCTCGGACTCCACGACGGTGGTGACGGAGAGCGGCAGGTCGGCGCTCGCCAGCCACTTCTGCAGCACCTCGGCCAGATGGCCGCAGGAGACCACGACGTCGGTGACGCCCTCTTCGGCGAGCCAGGCGAGCTGATGGCCGATGATCGGAGTCCCGGTGCCCGGGATCTCGACCATCGGCTTGGGCCGGTCGTCGGTGTAGGGGCGCAGCCGGGAACCCTGTCCGCCGGCCAGGACGACGGCTTGAACGGGGCGGTGGGACGCGGCGCTCGGATCGGTCATGCCCGAACTGTACGCGGCGCCCCACCGGCCCTTCGAAGAGCGCTCAGCCGTGCGCGGCCAGGACGCCGGAGGCGAAGGCGGTGTCGCACACGGGCCGGGCGTACGACTGGGCGCGTGTGGGGCCGTAGGCCCTCACCGCGGCGCGGCCGAGGGCGCGGGCGATGGTGGCGCAGTGGTCGGCCAGCGACGGGCGCTCGTTCACCGCCTGCTGGAGGTGGGTGAGGGCGACGCCCGGGTCCTCCTCCTGCAGTTCGGTCAGCAGCCGGTCGCGCAGCACCTCGTGCGGGGCGCGGGCGGCGCGGGCGGAGGAGGCCTTGGCGGAGGACGCCTCCGACGCGGCGAGCACCGAGTCCGAGGGATCCCCGGACCAGTCGACGCGGGTGACCGCGAGTGTCCCGGAGAGCACCAGGACGACGGGCAGGACGAAGGCGAGAGAGCGGCCGATCCGGCGGGCGGGGCCCCGGCCGCGTCGCGTCTGTCGGGCGGTGGAGTGCTTCACGGAGTGCTTCACGCGAGTGAGGGTAGCGCCCGGTAATGATTTGGCGACATTTAGTCACCCCTTCGGGGGATGAAGAGAGGTCTTCGGCGGGGTAGGGGGTTGACGAACGCGGCTCGAAACGTCCCTTGTGTCGGGGTATTTGTCGACAACGAAAAGGGCCCCGCAGCAGGCCGCGGGGCTCTTGTCGTCAACGCGGGTGAAATCACCCGGTCGCGTGGTTTCTCAGCGGGAGGTTTCCCGCGTCACCGTCCTCAGTCGGTGAGGCGCTCGCCCGTGGAGGACGAGAACACGTGGGTCTCGCCCGGACGCGGCACGACGTGGACGGTCGCGCCCTTCTCCGGCACCGCGCGGCTGCTGACGCGGACCACGAGGTCCTTCGTCTCGCCGCCGACCTCGACCGTGCCGTAGACGTAGCCGTCGGCGCCGGTCTCCTCCACGACGTTCACCGAGACCGCGAGGCCGGCCGGGGCGTCCGCCGAGTCCTTCGAGAGGGTCTTGGCCGCGCCGCCGTTCAGCTCCACCACGTCGAAGTGCTCCGGGCGGACACCGACGGTGACCGTGCGGTCGCCCTTGTCGGCGGCGGCCTTCAGGGCGTCGCGGTTGACCGGGACGACGCTGTTGCCGAACTTCACGCCGCCGTCGGTGATCGGCACCTCGACCAGGTTCATGGCGGGGGAGCCGATGAAGCCGGCCACGAAGAGGTTCGCCGGCCTGTCGTACATGTTGCGCGGGGTGTCGACCTGCTGGAGCAGACCGTCCTTGAGGACCGCCACGCGGTCGCCCATCGTCATGGCCTCGACCTGGTCGTGGGTGACGTAGACGGTGGTGATGCCCAGGCGGCGCTGGAGCGAGGCGATCTGCGTACGGGTGGAGACGCGGAGCTTGGCGTCCAGGTTGGACAGCGGCTCGTCCATGAGGAACACCTGCGGCTCACGCACGATCGCGCGGCCCATCGCCACACGCTGGCGCTGACCGCCGGAGAGGGCCTTCGGCTTGCGGTCCAGGTACTCGGTGAGGTCGAGGATCTTCGCGGCCTCCTCGACCTTCTGCCGGATCTCCGCCTTGTTGACGCCGGCGATCTTCAGGGCGAAGCCCATGTTGTCGGCGACCGACATGTGCGGGTACAGCGCGTAGTTCTGGAACACCATGGCGATGTCCCGGTCCTTGGGCGGCAGGTGGGTCACGTCGCGGTCGCCGATGCGGATGGCGCCGCCGTTCACGTCCTCGAGCCCCGCGAGCATCCGGAGCGAGGTGGACTTGCCACAACCGGACGGGCCGACCAGGACGAGGAACTCGCCGTCCGCGATGTCGATGTCGAGACCGTCGACGGCGGGCTTCGTGGAACCCGGGTACACGCGGGTCGCCTTGTCGAACGTAACAGTGGCCATGGTGAAGGGCCCCCTTCTACCGGCAGGAACGTGCCGGACGATCCGTTGTAGGAAGGTGGTGGTGTAGTCCACGCGGGTGAAGCTGAGCAGGACGGTACCCGGCGTTCACCTGATCTGTCAGTAGCTGGGAGTCTGTGAATTTCGCCGAAACTTTCGCATCACATCGTTCACCGGCGCTGTGTACAGTGGACCAGCCTGCGCGCGCCCGACGCGCGCGTGCCTCCTTAGCTCAGCTGGTCAGAGCGCCGCTCTTGTAAAGCGAAGGTCGTCGGTTCGAATCCGACAGGGGGCTCCGAACCGGTACGCCGACGCCCCCGCGATCATGATCGCGGGGGCGTCGGCGTACGGTGCCGGTCACTTGCCCTCGGGCAGTGGTTCCGCCTCGCAGATGGTGCCGGGTTCCGGGAGCGTGCCGTGCAGCAGGTAGGCGTCGACGGTGTTCCGGACGCAGGCGTTGCCGCTGTCGTAGGCGCCGTGGCCCTCGCCCTCGTAGGTCAGCTCGACGCCCACGCCCCTGCCGAGGCGTTCCGCCATGCGGGCGGCGCCCTCGTAGGGGGTGGCGGGGTCGCCGGTGTTGCCGACGAGCAGGACGGGGGACGCGCCCGGGGCGCCGACCTCGGGGTGCCGGGCGGCCCCGGAGACCGGCCAGCCGTCGCAGGACAGGGTGCCCCAGGCCAGGCCGGGGCCGAAGATCGGGGAGGCCTCGACGAAGTCCGCCAGGCGGGCGCGGACGTCCGCGACGGAGTAGCGCTCGCTGGAGTCGTCGCAGGTGATGGCCCTGAAGGCGTCCTCCTCGTTGCTTTCCCTGCCGTCGGCGTCGGCGTCGGCGTCGGCGGGGCCGCCGTCCGTGCCGTGCTGGCCCAGGGCCTCGGCGAGGTCCTGGAGGGCCTCGCCGTCGTCGTCGGCCGCGGCTTCCAGGGCGACGCGGAGCGCGGGCCAGTAGTCCTGCCGGTAGAGCGCCCCGCTGACGGCGTCGACGAGGGCGTCGCCGTCGAGTCCGCCGCCGTCGGTGGCCAGGGGGGTGTCGTCGAGGGCCGCTTCGAGACCGACGACCAGGTCCACGATGTCCTCGGGGCCGTCGCCGAGCGCGCAGCCCTGCCGGGCGCACCAGGCGGCGAAGTGCTCGAAGGCGAGCTGGAAGCCGCCGGCCTGGGCGAGGGCTTCCTCCATCAGGTCGTGGGTGGGGTCGACGACACCGTCGAAGACCGCGCGGCCGACGCGCTCGGGGAACAAGTGGGCGTAGACGCCACCGAGTTCGGTGCCGTAGGAGACGCCGAAGTAGTGGAGCCTGTCGTCGCCGAGGACCTGGCGCAGCAGGTCCATGTCCCGGGCGGCCTGGGTGGTGCCGACGTGGGGGAGGACGTCGCCGGAGCCCTTCGCGCAGGCGGCCGCCGTCTTCCGGTTGAACCGGACGAGCGCGTCGGTCTCCTCGGGGCCGTCGTCGGGGGTGTCGTCGATCTCGTCCTCGTCGGGGAGGCCGGCGTCCGGGCAGCGCACGCCGTGGCTGTTGCCGACGCCGCGGGGGTCGAAGCTGACGAGGTCGTAGCGGGTGCGGAGCTTCTCGTAGTCGGGGGCGAGACCGGGGAGGGTGGCGACGCCGGAGCCGCCGGGGCCGCCGAAGTTGAAGAGCAGGGAGCCGATCCGGTCGTCCGGGGCGGCGCTGGTGCGGGCGCGGATCAGCGCGAGGTCCATGGCCGCGCCGGAGGGGTCGTTCCAGTCCAACGGTGTGCGCAGCGTGGCGCATTGCCACCGGGTGCCGTCGGGGAGCGCGCCGGGGGCCTGGCCGCCGCCCTGGACGGGGGCGGGGGCGGGACAGTCCCGCCAGGCCGGGGACTGCTCCCGGAGCCTGCTCAGGGCCTGATCGTCGGTCGTGGTGCCGCCGGTGTCACCGTGCCCTTGCCGGTCGCCGTCCCGGCCCGCGGGCGCGCAGGCCGTCAGGGAGGAGGCGAGCAGGGTGGCCGTGGACAGCAGGACGGCGGTGGATATCGCTCGTGCTGTGGGCATGGCCTCAGCCTCCGGGGGCCCGGAGGGGGGCGCATGGTGTGGCGTCCGTTCGGGTGCGGTCGGGCCCCGCCGCCTCGTGCCGGTGTGCGGTGGCGGCGGGGCCCGGGCGGGGTCAGGAGCGGTTGGCGCTGGAGGGGCCGAAGAACTCGATCTCGGAGATCGCCACCTGCTTCTTGGCGGACGCCGCGTGGGCGGACTCGATGGTGAAGCGGACCTTGGTGACCTCGCCGACGCGGAACGGGCGCCGCTGGCCGCCGGCGCCCTGGTCCAGGGTGAGGTCGCGGGTCTTGACCGACCCGTCCTTCATGGTGATCGTCGCCTTGATCCGGTGCGGCAGCGCCGACTCCTGCATCTTGTCGGGGCGGGAGGAGACACCCGGGGTGATGATCACGTCGAGCAGCCGGGTCGGCTCGGTGAAGCTGGCCTCGACCCATTCGCCCTGGCCGGACTGCGAGATGCCGGGGCCCCACCAGGTGTTGCTGAGTTTGTCGATGAGGAGTTCCGGCTTGTGGCCGGGGAAGGAGTGCGAGGCCCTGATGCCGTCCGGGGAGACGGGGGCGCGCTTGGCGAAGTGGTCGCGGGTGTTCTGGACGCCGTCGGGGATGTACATGAAGCCGAGGACGGCCAGGGTGACCACGACGGCGAGGGTGATCCAGGTGCCGATGCGGTCGAAGACCCGGCGCAGACGGGGGCGGTCGCCGGCCCACGGGGTCTCCTGGCGCCGTCCGCCGAACAGGCGCCGCCACCAGGGGGCGCGTACGGAGGCCTGGTCGCCGCTCGCGACCAGGGGCATGGCGCAGCGGGCGCAGTAGTGGCGGTCGGGGCGGTTGGGCGTGGAGCACCACGGGCAGGGCGGGCCATTGGCGATGTCCGGCTGGTGGGCGGGGGCGCGGACCTGCGGCCGGTCCGCGTCGGGGCGGCCGGGCAGGACGGGGGCGACGGCCGGGGGCGCCGCCGGGGCGGGTGCCTCGGGGTCGGCGACGGGGACGAGGAGGGACCGGGCCCGGTCGGACATGGTGTCGGTGAGCGCGTTCGGGGCGGGTGCCGGGGCGGCGGGCACCGGTGTGGTGGGCGCGGTCTCGTCGGTGCCGGGCGCGGAGGCGGCGGCGCCGCGGGCCTCGTCCGGACCCGCGGCCCCTCCCGCGCGGCCCGCGGTGTCCCCCGTGTCCCCGGTGGTGGCCGGGGTGTCGGCGGCCGGGGTGTCCGCGGTGCCTGCCGGGCGGCGCGGCTGGGGCAGCGTCGGGTTGTCCCCGATGGCGCCGGCCGGTGCGTCCTCGGCGCCCGCGGCGGAAGCCCCGGCCGGGCGGCCGGGGCGGGCCGGGGGCACGCCGGCGCCCGCGAAGGCGTCGAAGCCGTTCTGGGCGGACGTGGCGGCCGTGGCGGCCGCGGGCCGCGCGGTGCGGGCGGCGCCGGCCTGCTCCCAGCTGAGTACGGCGCCGCACGCGTCGCAGAAGGACTGGCCCGGTTCCGCGGGGGTCCCGCACTCGGCGCAGTTCTGCGTGGTCATCTCTCCGGAGTCCTTTCGGAGGCGGTCACTTCGACCGTGTAGGGCATGTGGGCGGGGCGGGCGGCGGCGACGAGGGCGTCCAGCCGGTGGACGTCGACGGGCCTGGGGTCGGGCAGCCGGAGGGCGACGTGCAGCTGCGGGCGGGGCCGGCCGGGGAAGGGGCCGAGCGGCCGGGCGTTCCACACGGCGCCCCCGCTCTCGGTGATCTCCGGCGCCACCCCGAAGGCGAGCCGGACGGTCTCGGACAGGCCCTGGAGGGTGCCCCGTACGCGGTGCAGCCGGGCGGCGGCGGCGACGGCGGCGCGCAGCATGGGCTCGGCCTCGGTGCCGTCGGTCTCCGCGCCGACCCAGGTGCCGAGCCACTGGGCGAAGTCCACCGGGGTGAGGGCGGGGTCGAAGTAGGTGTCCAGGCAGTCCAGGACGTTCAGGATGGGGGCGAGGACGTCGTCGAGGCCGCCGACGAAGCGCAGCGCGAGATCGTCGTCGGCGAAGACGGCCGGCAGCATCGACGCGATGGGCAGCGAGGAGCCCAGTCCGTCGACGGAGCCCCGTCGCGAGGCGGACTTCACGCGCCGTCCCCGATCACGCGGACCCGGTGGTCGTAGGAGAAGACCAGGGCGGGGGCGTCGAGGTCGATGCGGTTGGTGGGGTCGCCGCGCTTGCCGGTGAGGGGGTCGGCCGGGTGCAGGACGACCTCGTCGACGAGTTCGACGCCGGGGACGCGCTGGAGCACGGCGAAGAGCTCACCGGTCTGCACGGGACGCCCGAAGGGCCAGCCCTTGCCGTCGGCGCCGCCGGTCAGCGGGTCGAGGTGGCGGTAGAGGGCGTCGTGGGTCTGCCGGCGGACGCGGTCGGCGTCGACGTCGCGGAAGGCGTGGACGGTGGCGACGACGGTGACGCCCTGGTAGTAGGGCGGGCCGACGGCGAGACGGGTGCCGATCAGGCGGCGTTCGTCGAGGTGGCGGGTGATGCGGTTCAAGAGGGCGTCACCGGGGACGAGTTGCTCGAAGCGCAGGCGTCCGCCGGGGTCCGGGACGGCCTGGGGGACGACGAGGACGCGGACGGCGTGGGCGCCGTACTCGTTCTCCGCGCCCTCCAGGCAGGTGATGCGGGCGGTCTCGGGGGCGGCGCGGCGGGCGAGTTCCTCGTAGTCGCGCAGGGTGACGGCGCGTTCCTGGGCGCGCAGGGTGATGGGGGCCCGGAGCTTGGCCTCCTCGATGGTCTCGCCGTCGACGCCGCCGAGGGCGGCCTCGCGGTTGACCACCTCGGAGACGTACGGGATGGAGGTGCGCAGCACCTGGACGGCGCCGCGGGCCACGTTGCCCGCCCTGCCCCCGCCGGTGCGGTAGCGGCGGGCGCGGATGACGGCGCCCTTGGGCGGGACGGCACCGTACTGGCGCAGGGTGCCGTCGGCCTCGCGGACGGCGGGGCCGAAGGCGATCTCGCCGGTGGTGGCGTCGACGGTGATGTGGTGGTCGTCGGGGTGGGAGCCGGAGAAGTGCGGGACGACCTGCCAGTCCTGCCAGCCGTCGTCGGCGGCGGTCTGGAGGAGGACGGAGGGTTCGCCGGCGACGACGGGGGCGTGCTCCAGCCTCAGCCGCTGGCCGGGCAGGCCGGTGGACTCGCCGAGGGGTTCGTCGAGGATGGTCTCGGCGTGGACGGAGCCGGTGGTGCCGCCGATGGTGTAGGCCTCGGCGGAACGGATGGTCGGCGAGGTGGTGTAGAAGGGCTGGCCGCTCAGCGGTTCGGTCACCCGGCAGCGGATCCAGCCCGCCTCGTGGCCGCCGTTGCGGGACAGGACGTGCCCGCCGGGTATGTGAAGCACGACGTCGCCGGGGCGGTTGAGACCACCGGTGCCGTCGCGGTCGACCTCGCAGGACTGCCAGCCGTCCTCGGTCCACGCCTCCCAGGCCAGCGGCGGCTGGCGCGGGTCGACACCGACGCCGTCGACGCGGCTGTCGAGTTCGAGGGCCAGCGCGCAGTCCGGAACGGCGGCGGTGAGGCCGATGAGCATGCAGTCGCCGGGGCCCGGCGCCTCGGCGAAGCACAGCACGTCCTTGCTCTCGGCGAGGTCCGTGGTGCGGTCGCTGACGGCCTCGCCGCGGACCTGCGTCACCAGGCGGCCCATCGCGCACGGGACGATGCGCAGGTCGTGCTCGGTGGCGAACACGACGGCCTCGTCGCGTTCGGTGCGCAGGGTGGCGACCTCGGTGCCGACCGGGACGAGGATCGTGTCCTCCTGCGGCGCGGAGAGCCAGAAGGTGACGTCCGTGCGCGCGGCCGACGGCGGGAACAGCGTGATGCCGACCAGGTCCAGGAAGGCCAGGTGGTTCTTGTCCGGGACCCGGTTGAGCCGGTAGACGATCTGGTCGGCCATGTGGGCCACCGTCTCGACGAGCGTGACGCCGGGGTCCGAGACGTTGTGGTCGGTCCACTCCGGGGCGCGCTGCTGGATGTAGCGCTTGGCATCGTCGACGAACTGCTGGAAGCGGCGGTCGTCGAGGTTGGGAGAGGGCAGGGGCATCAGCGGTCGCTTTCGGGAGAGCCCGGGAGACCGGCCGGAGCGTCGGGGAGGTCGGGCTCGTCGTGGGAGGGGATGACGTAGAACGGGAAGACGAGGCTGCGCGGGTTGTTGGTGCCGCGGATCGAGTAACGGACGTCGATGAAGAGGACGTTCTGGTCCTCGCCGGTGGTGACGTCGACGTCGTGGACCTCGATGCGCGGTTCCCAGCGGTCCAGGGTGACATACACCTCGTGCTGGATCCGGCCCGCCGTCTGCTCGTTGACGGGCGCGAAGACGAGGTCGTGGATGGCGCAGCCGAACTCGGGGCGCATCGGGCGCTCCCCGGGCGCGGTGGCGAGGATGAGCCGCATGGCCTCCTCCACCTCCTGCTCGCCGCTGACGAGGGCGATCCCGCCGGTGGGCCCGATGCGCAGCGGGAACGACCAGCCGGAGCCGACGAACTGTTCGGCCATCAGAGAGCAACCTGCCTTCCTCGGAAACGCTGTGTCACAGACCCGGCACGGGGACGGTCGCGACCTTGAAGAGGGGCGTCTTGACCTCGAAGTTCGCGCCGATGATCCGCGTCATGACGGAGTTGATCTGCACGTTGACGGTGCCGGAGATGGTCGTCGCGGCCCCGGCGCTCAGCGTCGCGGCGCCGCCCGCCCCCAGGTTCAGCGCGCCGCCCGCGTTGACCCCGATCACGCTCCCGCTGCGCATGCTGATCGGGCCGCCGCTCTTGATGGTGAGGGCGCGTCCGGCGCTGAGCGACAGGTCGCCGCCCGCCTCCACCGACACCGAGCGGCTGCCGGTGATGCTGACGGAGCCCTTGCTGTCGACGGTGATCTCGGTCTTGGTGCGGTCGAGGTTGATGACCAGCCGGTCGTTGCCGCTGGCGATCCGGACCCCCTGCTTGCGCCCGCCGGTGCGCTGGCTGAGCAGGTCGACCCGGTTGCCCTGCCGGTCGGACAGGGTGTGCCGCACGGCCTTCTTCTTCAGGCCGTCGTGCAGGGGGACGTCGCTCTTGGTCGGCACGTCCCGGCCGTTGTAGAGACCGCCGATGACGAACGGGTGGTCCAGCGCCCCCCGGTCGAAGGCCACCAGGACCTCGTCGCCGACGTCCATGGGGAAGACGCCGCCGCCCGCCACGCCGCCCATCTGGACGCTGCGCGCCCAGTCGCTGACGTAGGTGTCGTCCAGCCACGGGAACTGCAGCTTGACCCTGCCCTGCTTGAGGGGGTCCTGTACGTCGGTGACGATGGCGTTGGCGACGCTGGGCAGCCGGGTGGCGCTCGCCGGGTCCGTGCCGCCGCTGCCGCCCGAGGCGAGCCCGTACAGGGAACGCCACTGGCGTCCGCTGACGGTGATCCAGGACTCGTAGGCGACGCCGTCGCCGAAGTGGTGGCGTACCGAGGTGACGGTGTACTTGCCCTCGAAGGGCGTGCCGACGTCGGCGAGGGCGACGGGGACGCCGGGCCGCAGGTCGGGGTGGCCGTTGGCGGCGACTTCCAGCTCGGCGAAGGAGGCGGTGACGTCGGCGGCGAGGGCCTTCGCGGCGTTCTGGACCTCGTCCTGCTTGTCGTAGGGGTTGGCCGTCTCGACGAGTTTGCCGGGCTTGAACTTTCCGGCGGCCGTGCCGGGCGTCCACTTGATGCTGATGCCGGGGTCGGTGGTGGCCGGGGCGGTCTCGGTGATCTTCTTCTTGGTGGTGACGTTCCAGCCGCGCGACTCGACCTTGCCGATCTGGTCGGCGGCGGTGACGGCGGCCCGCAGCCGCAGGATGTCGTGGCCGGCCTGGAGCACGAAGGTGCTCTTGTCGCCGTCCGTGTTCGGCGAGGGCGCGCCGGCCGACGGCTTCGGCGTGACGAACCGGAACTTCCCCTGGGAGTCCAGGTACATGATCATCTTGTTCTCGTCGGCGAGCCGGGCGAGGAAGTCCCAGTCGGTGACGTTGGACTGGGAGATGAACCCGTAGGTCCCCTTGGTCGCCTGGATACGGCCGATGGAGACGCCGTCCATGGCCACGAGCTTGCGGGCGATGTCGGAGGCCTTCTGGTTGCGGTACGCGGCCACCCGGCGCTGGCGCATCAACCGGTGACCGTAGTCGTAACCCCGGATGACGGTGAAGCTGCCGGTGCCGTCGTAGTCGGTCTCCAGCCCGGTGACCTCGCCGGTCAGCAGCGGATTGCCCTTGCCGTGCCCGTCCGCGATCGGCGTGATGACGACCTTGGTGCCGAACTGCACGTTCAGCTTGCCGAGGAGGCGGTGGTAGGGGTCGCGGAAGGTGAGCCGGAACGCCGCCGGCACGTTGACGCCCTGGTCGACCCAGCCGTCGGTGAGCATCGGGGCGATGGTGTCGGGCAGCTTCGCCCCGCCGATCTTCACCTCGACGATGCTGGAGAAGGAGGGACGCACCATCAGCGAGGCACCTCCTCGGTGGCCGGCAGGATGAGTTCGGTACCGGTCGGCAGACGGGACGGGTCGTCGATGCCGTTGGCCTCGGCGATCACCCGCCACGCGTTGGCGCTGCCGTACTCGCTCCAGGCCAGCGACTGGAGCGAGTCCCCCGCGACGACCCGGTGCACGCGCTGGGCGGTGAGGGCGCCGGAGGTCGGGTTCTGGTTCGGGGTGGGGCCGGGAATCTCCACCAGGGCCATCCGGCAGGTGGCGCGGATGGGGACGCCGGTGGTGCCGAAGAGCGTGTACTGGGTCTCGATGGACGAGACGTAGGCGTTGAAGCGGGCCGTGGAGAACGACCCCCACTCGAAGATCACCCAGGGCGGGGAGGGCTGTTCGGCGGCCAGGCTCTTGTCGGTGACCTCGCAGCAGATCAGCAGCGAGTCGACCTTCTTCATCACGGTGTCGCCGTCGGGCTTCATCGAGGAGTCCAGGAAGATCTCCAGGGTCATCTCCCGCGGCTCGGCACCCATGAACTGCGGCTTCGCGGCCTTCCGCACGGCCGCCGTCGGGGTCGCCTTCCACTGCGCGCGCTGACTGATCGCCAGCTGCGCCGGGTTGAACTCGAAGGGGAACCGCCTGATCAGCCCGCCGGGCGAGGTGGAGTCGCCGGTGGGCGGCTCGTGGATGGCGAGGTTGGCGCGTACGAGGCTCTTGCCGGCGCCCTTGCTGCTCTTGGCCATGGATCTTCCTCTCTGTCCTGCGGCGCCGTCAGTCCGTGAACCCGTGGTGGGCGATCTCCAGGACCTCGTTGGCCACGGCCGCGCTGCCGGGGTCGAGGCTCGGTCCCTGCCAGCTGACGGGCAGGACGTCGATCAGCCCCCAGCGGGCGACCAGCGAGCCGTCCGCGCGCAGGGCGGAGATCTGCGCGGTGGGCCGCTTGATGCCGGTCTGCACGGAGGAGATCCACTTGGCGACCTTCGCCGTGTCCGGGGTGAGGGGGCGGGTCAGCCGGATGTTGGAGTAGGTGACGCGGGTGGGCAGCTGCCAGACGAAGCCGTTGTTGCCGCCCTCCTGGCGCTGTTCCACCTCCACCTGGGTCGACAGGCCCTCGCACCCGTTGAAGTAGCCGAGGCTCTCGCCGTCGATGGCGAGGCTGAACCAGATGGAAGAGCCCGGGTCCTTACGGGTCATCGGGGGTCGACCTTTCTTGTCGGGGAACGGTGGCGGGCGGGCGTGCCCTCGGGCGGTCCGGCGTCCGGCGTCCGGCGTCCGGCGGAGCCGGTGCGGTCCGGTCAGCGCGGGTCGCGCAGTCTGCCGATCCGTTCGCGGTCCATGCGCAGTTCGGTGCGGACGAGACGGGTGACGCGGCCGATGATCCGGTGCACCAGTTCGTCGAGCTGGAAGTCGGTGAGTTCACGCGGGTCGAACCCGCCCTCGGGGACCGCCGTGTACCCGGGCGGGGGCTCCTCGGGCGGCCGTGCGCCGCCGCCCGCCTCGTACGGGGGCGGGGGGTCGCTGTACGGGGGCGGCGGTTCGTTCGGGCCCGGCCGGGACGAGGGGGTGTGCAGCCGGGTCAGGTTGTCGAGCACGGTGGCGGCCGTGTGCGAGGCCAGGGCTGCGGTGGTGCGTCCGGCGCGGTGGGAACGGCGGAAGAACCGCTGGACCGGCGGTGTGTCGCCGGACGCGGCGCCGGACACCGCGCCGGAGGGGGCGCCGGACGGGGCGAAGGTGTCCGGCGGGATGTCCGCGGGCGACGGCGCGGGCGCCGCCGGCGTGGCGACGGGCAGCGCGGGTCCGGCGGCCGACGGCCGGGGCGGTGTGAGCGGGGCGACCGGGAGCGGGGCTCCGACGGTGCCGGTGCCGCGGGAGGCGGGCTTGCGCAGGGGTACGGCCCGGGCGGACGCGCGCTGGACGACGGGGGGCGTGGGCCCGCCGCCACCGGGCAGCGGCGGAGGCGTGAGGTGCGGCGCCGCCGGGGGCGTCGGGGGCGTCGGGGGGGACGCGAAGGGGGGTGCGGCGGGCGTGGCCGTGTCCGCGAAGGGGGGTGCCGCGGGGGTGGCCAGGGCCGCGAAGGGCGGTGCGACGGGCAGGGCGTCGGCCGTGGTGGTGGCCGTGAAGGGCGGTGCCGCGGGCAGGGCGGTGGTGGTGGCCGCGAGGGGCGGTGCCGCGGGCGGGAGAGTCTGGGCGGTGGCCCGCTGGACGGGCGGGGGCGTGCGGCTCTCGGTCGCGGAGGACACCGGCATCGGCGCCGGGGACCGGTTGGTGGTGAGCGACGTGGTGTCGGTCGGGGGTGCGGAGAGGGGCGCGCCGAGCGGAGAACGACGCGCGGGCGCCCCGGCCGGTCCCGCCGGGGCGGCGGCGGTGGACGCCGGTGACTGTGCCGCTGGTGCTGGTGCTGGTGCTGGTGCTGGTGCTGGTGCCGGTGATGGGGCCGCCGGTGCCGCTGTCGGGGCCGGTGTCCCGGTCGGGCGTACGGCGCCGACGGGGCCGGACGAGGTGGGCGCGCCGAGCCCCGGACGCCGTGCCGCGCTGCGCTGCACGGGGGTCGCCGGGGTGGCCGTCCTGCCGGTCTCCGGCCGGGACAGGGGTACGGCGGGAGTGGGCGCCGGGCGCGAATCGGCCGGTGCCGTGTGCGCCGACGGTGCCGTGGGGGTGGCGGAGGGCGCGATCGTGCCGCCGGTCCGGTGCTCCGGTGCCCGCTGGACCGGCGGTCGTGCGGAGCCGTCGGGTTGAGCCGAGGGCGGCTGCACGGGGAGCGACGGCTGGGCCGTGGCCGACGCCCGGCGCTGGACCGGGGGCAGGCCGTCCGGGGTCGCGGGGACACCGGGTGCGGTCACGGAGGGGCGGGCGGTGGTCGGTGCCGCGGGGTCGCCGCCGCGCTCCGGGGCCGGGGCGATCCGGGCCGGGGGCTGGGCGGTGCGGGCGTCGGCCGGTGACACGGCCCGCTGGACCGGGGGACCGACGGGAGGTGCCCCTGCCGACGGTGCGGGCGACGGTGCCGCTGTACCGCTGGTGGGCGGGGTGCCGGTGCTGGTGCCGGTTCCTGCCGTCGGCCGGGCGGCGGGCCGGGACTCCGCCCGGTGTACCGGGGTCTCGCCCCGAGCCGCCTCGGAGGTGGTGGTGCCGGACGCGGGTGTGACCGGCCGCACGGGGGCGTCGGACCCCGACTCCGGCTGGGGAACGGCCCGTTGCACCGGGGCGCCGGTCGACGTGGTCCCGGGCGAACCGGTCCGGCGGTCGTCGGCGGGGGCGGTGCGGTCGGGCGGCGCGGCGGCTCGCCGGGAGGCGGGTGCGCCGTTGTCCGCCGGGGGAGTCGTGCCGCCGTCCGTGCGGCGCACGGCACGCTGCACCGGCGGCGACGAGGCCGTGGCGCCGCTGCCCGCCGGTGCGGACGCCGGGCCGTCGCCGGGACGTACGGCGGGCCGAGGTGCCGGGGCGGCGGACGCGGGGGCGTTGCCCGGAGCGTTGGCGGGCGCGGCACCGGACGGCTGGGTGGCGGTGCGCTGGACGGGCGGTGTGCCGGACGCGGTGCCGTTGCCCTTGGGTGCGGGGGCCTGCGGTGCGGCGGTCGGCGGTGCGGGGGGCGGCGGGTTGCTGCCGCCGGACGGCTGGGCGGCGGCGCGCTGGACTGGTGTCGGGGCGGTGGGCGTGGCGCCGCTGTCCGGTGCGGTGACTGCCGGGTTGCCGCTGCCGGGTGGCACGGGGACGGTCGGCCGTACCGGGGCGTCCGCCGCGGTGCCGCTGTCGGGCCGTGCCGGGGAGCCGGACGGTCGGGCGGTGGCCCGCTGGACGGGCGGGGCGGTGGGCGGGGTGCCGCTGCCCGTCGGGGTGGTGGCTGCCGGGTTGCCGTTGGGCTGAGGGGCGGCGGGTCGTGCCGGGGCGTCCGTCGCGGGGTCGGCCGGTTGTGCGGCGGTGCGCTGGACCGGCGGTGGGCCGGACGCGGCGCCGCTGTCGGGCCGTGCCGGGGAGCCGGAGGGTCGGGCTGTGGCCCGCTGGACGGGCGGTGCGGTGGCTGCCGGGTTGCCGCTGGGCTGCGGGGTGGTGGGTCGTGCCGGGGTGTCCGTCGCGGGGCCGACCGGTTGTGCGGCGGTGCGCTGGACCGGCGGTGGGCCGGAGGCGGCGCCGCTGCCCGTCGGTGCCGGGGTCGGCCGTGCGGAGGCCGGGGGATTGCCGCCGCCGGGCCGCCGTACCGGGGCAGTCGGTGCCGTGGGGGCATCGGACGTGCCCGGGGCCGGTGCGGTCGGGGGCGCGGGGACCGCCCGCTGGACGGGTGCACCGGTCGGTGCGGGCGCCGGGGTGACGGAGCCGTGGGCCGGGGCGGGGCCGGGGTCCGCTCGGTCGGCGTCCGCCGACGAGGGTGCCGTGCCGGAGGACGCCGGGGCCGGTCCGGTGGTCCGGCGGCTCGCCGGCAACGCCCGGCGCTGCACGGCCGGTGATCCGGACGGGGCCCTGGTCAGCGACTGCCGCGGAAGCGGGGCGGCGGGCGGTGTGGGTACCGGGGTCACCCGGACCCCGCGGAGGGCCTGGGCCGGTGCGCTCGCGGACCCGGGGGACGGCGCCGTCCCGGCGGACCGCGCCCGCTGGACCGGCGCGGTCGCGGGTGTGCCCGACGGCGTGGTCGCCGCCGGGACCGCCGCCGGCCTGGGAGCCGACGTACCCGGCACACCACCGCGCGCCCTCGGGGCGGAACCCGTGGGCGCGGTCGGTGCCTTGGCCGGGGTTGGTGCGTCCGCCGGTATCGCGCGCAGCGGCGCGACCGGCATCCGCTGGACCGGCGGTGTGCCCACCGGGCGGGACAGGGGCGTGGACGACGGCTGGCGGGCCGGGGTGCCGAAGGCGCCGGACAGCAGGCTGTCGCCGGCCGCCGGGTCGAGTACCGCCGGGGACGGCGCCCGGGTGAACGACGGGTCCTGCCAGGTCGGAAGGCGACCGCCGAAGGCGGAGTCCGCCACGCCGGTACGGTCCGCGCCCGTGGCGCGCTGGATCGGCGGCAGGCCCGTCCAGGCCGCGACGGCCACGGGTGCGGGCCCGGGCGCGGGCACCGCGCTTGCGCCCGCGCCCGGGGCCGGACGCGGGCCGGTGTCCGCGGGCGCACCCGTCCTCGGGGACGAGCCCGCGGATGCCGCGGTCCCGCCCCCGTTCCCGTTTCCTTCGCCGTCGTCCCGACGACCCCGCAGCCGGTCCAGGAGTCCCACCGATCAGCCCTCCGCCGTGCCTCGCGTCACGAGGGACGCGATCTGGTCCGTGTACCGGCGGCGGTCCTGGTGTTCCAGGTCCAGGATCGCCTCCAGGCTCCAGTGGAAGTGGTAGGCGACGTACGCGATCTCCTCGTGCAGCCGGTCGGTCGCGTACGTCACGATTCCCCCAGGCGGCTCCCGCCGAGTTCCACCTCGAAGGGCTCCGAGCAGTGCGGGCACTCGACGGCCGCGCGGGTGTGCCCCTCCGCGTTGATCTGGCGGTAGAAGTCCTGGAGGAACGCCAGGTCGGAGGCGAACATGTTCTCCACGACGCCGTCGTGCACCATCGCCAGCGTGCCCAGCCGGGTGATGACCCGGCCGAGCAGCACCACCGAGAGGTACGCCGGGTTCTCCTGCACCCGCACGTCGCGCAGCGGGATCAGCTCGTCCCGTGCCGTCGACAGGCGCATCACACCGTCCCGGTGCACCGTGCCCGACTCGTCGACGTACCCGCGCGGCAGCTCGAAGGGGAACTCGGTCTGCAACCGCTGCCTCGGGGTGGTGTCGACGGGCGGCCCGGCGGGGGCGCCGGCCGGAGAACCGGCCGGCGCCTCCGTGGGCACGGCGGCGGGAGCCGAACGGGGGAAGTCCGCCCCCGCCGCCGCGGTCTGGGGTGCCGCGGCGGGTGCCTTGGCAGTCGTACGGCGCATTACTCGACGACCAGTTCTTCGAACACGATGGTGATGGTCTCGGTGAGCGCGTTGGTGTCACCCGCCTTCAGGGTGCCCGCCACGACCTTGCTGCACCAGGCGTTGCGCAGGTTCCAGCGCTTGACCGGGTTGTCCTCGTAGTCCATCACGATGATCGTGGCGTTCTTGCGGGCGGTGGCCATCCGGCCCGCCATGGAGTCGTTGATCCACTGGGTGAACACCGACGACTGGCTCATACCGCGTTCGACCTGGACCGAGCCGTCCTTGGCGACGCCGGGCATCAGGGTGACGTTGTTGCGTCCCGTCGTGCCCTGGTTCTGCTGGTACTTGATGACGTCCTGCTCGATCTGAAGGTTGGAGACCGAGTTGAGGTACTCGACCATCACACCGTCGATCTGGATACCGAAATTCGGTGCGACGAGTACGTCTTCTGGTTTGGGGAGAGACATGGGTTCGCTGTCCTTCTAGAGGAGGTGGGACAAGGGCGGGGGCGCGATCCGCCTACTCGTCCAGTTCGCCGCCGCCGCTGGAGAACTGGGCGAGCCGGAAGATGACGAACTCGGCGGGCTTGACCGGCGCGATGCCGATCTCGCAGACGACCCGGCCGAGGTCGACGGACTCCGGCGGGTTGGTCTCCTCGTCGCACTTGACGTAGTAGGCCTGGTCGGGGCTCTGGCCGAAGAGGGCGCCGTTGCGCCACTCGTTGACCAGGAACGCGGAGACATTGCGGCGGATGCGGGCCCAGAGGTTGTGGTCGTTCGGCTCGAACACCACCCACTGGGTGCCGATCAGGATCGACTCCTCCAGGTAGTTGAAGTACCTGCGGATGTTCAGGTAGCGCCACGCCGGGTCGGAGGAGAGGGTGCGGGCACCCCACACGCGGATGCCGCGGCCGGGGAAGGAGCGGATGCAGTTGACGCCGATCGGGTTGAGCAGGTCCTGCTCGCCGCGGGTGATCTGCAGCTCCAGGTCGACGGCGCCGCGGACGACCTCGTTGGCGGGCGCCTTGTGCACACCGCGCTCGGAGTCGTTGCGGGCCCAGATGCCGGCGACGTGGCCGCTCGGCGGGACCAGGCGGGACTGGCCGGTGGCCGGGTCGAAGGACTTGATCCAGGGGTAGTACAGGGCCGCGTACTTGGAGTCGTAACCGGCCGTCTCCTGGCGCCAGACGCGGATCTGGCGGGCGTTCTGGCCGGGCGGCGGGTCGATGATGGCGACGCGGTCGCCCATCAGCTCGCAGTGGGCTATGAGACCGAGCTGGACGGCCTTCACGGCCTCCAGGTCGATCGCGCCGCGCTGGTAGGCGGCCATCAGGTCGGGCACCGCGACCATGGAGATCTCGTCGATCGCCTCCAGGCCGCCGAAGCCGGTGCGGTCCGAGGAGTCGCCGAGGTACTGGGCGGGCCCGGGGTGCGCGTTCTCGGCCGGTCCGGCCGGAACGGCGGGGGCGGCGGACGGCGGCGCGGGCAGCGTCAGGGTCTGGTTCTCCGGCCGGACCAGCTGCGCGGAGGGCGCGGCCTCGGTCACGGTGATGAGCTTGGAGCGCTCCTTGACCTGCGTGACGACGTAGGAGCGGTTGCCCTTCTTGGCGCTGACGTCGAAGGTCTCGACCGGCTTGTCGCCGTCCTTGACGATCAGCTTGAAGCGCTCGGCGGGGCCCTCGCCCTCGGGGTCGGCGACCTCGACGGTCAGCGGGCCGCTCTGGCCGGCGGCGTTGGCCGTCACGGCGAACGTGCCGAGCTGCTTGGGCTCGGCGGCGGGCAGCGCCTTGGCGGTGCCGCCGGTGACGGCGGCGGGGGCGGCGGTGCCGTTCACGGCGCCGTCCGCGGCGGCGTCCTCGGCCGAACCGCCGACCCGGACGACGTAGGCGGCGGATCCGCCGTTGTTGAAGAACCCGTAGACGGAGTGCGCGAGGTAGTACCCGCCGGTGAAGTCACCGAAGGCCGCGACGTACTGCGTCCAGTTGGTCACCAGCGTGGGCTCGTTCAGCGGGCCGGTCGGGGCGAGACCGACGAAGGCCGCCACCGACGTGCCCACTCCCTCGATCGGGCGCGAGCCGCTGGCCACCTCCTCGACGTAGACGCCGGGCGACAGGTAGGACGGCATGCTCTGCTCTCCTCGGGGTACGAGACAGGACGCCCCTCAGCCTCACGCGCGCGTCGCCGACGCCGAAACGTCCCGGGGTGCCGGGCCGGGGGCATGTTCCTTGCCCCTGGTCGTGCCCGTTGGGGCAGAGTCCCGGAGCCTGTCGGCCTTTCCCCTCGAAGACCCCTGGCGTATGACCGGCGTTTCTGATTCAACGTCTTGTGTCGACTGTCAGTTCGCCAGAATGTCATCTTGCGATCAAGCCCCGTTCCGGGGCGCCCCGTCCCGCCGCACCGGGGCGCTGCCCCGCGACGCGGGGACGGTGACGGCGTGTCAGGAGGGGATCGTCCGTGTCGGACCGCTTGAACCAGACGCAGAGACACCGCCCGGCGGGGCCCGCCCCCACACCGTCCCGGCCGCAGCCGCATCAGCAGCCTCCGCTGGCCTCGCTCCAGGGGGCGGTGGCGGCCGCGGGAAACCGGGCCGTGGCCTCGGCGATCCAGAGCGGGACCGGTTCGGCGATCCAACGGGCGGTACGTACGGCGGTCCAGCCCGGCAACGGTACGGCCCTCCAGCGCGAGACGGGTACGGCGGTCCAGCGCGAGACAGGTACGGCGGTCCAGCGCGCCGCCCTCACGGCCCAGCCCTCCGAGGTCGCGGGGCGGGAGCGGGCGGCCTCCTCGTCGGCGCACGACCTGGAGATCACGGCGGTGACGGAGCCCGAGCAGCCGGGCGGCCGGACGCGGCAGGGCGAGGGCGCGGCGACCGAGCGGCAGGCGGCCGTGGACGAGGTGGCCGAGCAGAAGGCGAACGTCGCCACCGCGTCCTTGGCGCGGGCCGACGCCGAGGCCGACGTGTGGCGGTCGTCCGGGGCCGCGGTCGAGGCACGCAAGAAGGCGCGGGAGGCCCGGGGCAGGGCCGAGAAGCTCACCGGGGACGCCGAGACCGCGGAGCGGGACCGGACGGCCTCGCTCGGCGCGGCACGGACCCACACCGAGACCGCCGGCCGGGAGACGAAGGAGCAGCGGGCGGCCGACGGACGGGCTCGGACGCACCAGGAGACGGAGCGGGGCAAGCGCGCGGCGGCGAACGAGGCCCGTGAGGAGGAGCAGGAGTACACCCGGCAGGCCGATGCGGCCGAGCAGGAGCGGAAGGCCGCCGCGGCCAGGGTGACCGAGTTCACCAACAAGGCCGAGGAGGCCAGGCGGAAGCAGAAGGCCGCCGAGGACCGGGTGGCCGAGCTCACGAAGAAGGCCCAGGAGGCCGCCGAGAAGCAGAAGGCCGCCGAGGCCGCGGCGCGCGAGAAGGCGGCGGCCGAGGACGGGGCGGTGGAGCGGGCGGCCAAGGCCCAGGCCGACGCGGAGGCCGAGGACAAGGTCGCGGAGGGCGTGCGGAAGTGGGCCGACGCGGCGGCCGACGCGCTGAAACGCGCGGCGGACTCCGAACGGGAGGCACGCGAGCACGAGGGCGAGGCCGACGCCGCCGACACCTCGCGGACCGGCGCCGAGCGCGAGGTGGAGGACTGGACCGACACCCGCGACACGGCGCGGGAGCAGGCGACGGCGGCCAGGGAACTTGCGGCGCGCCGGGACAAGGAAGCGGATGCCGCCGCGAAGGAGCACGCCAAGGCCCGCAGCGAGGCGGCGGAGCACGAGAAGGCCGCGGCGCAGGCCCAACGGCAGGCCGACGAGGCCCGCGCCGCGGCGGGCACGCACGCGGAGACCGCGACCCGGCTGCGGGGCCAGGCGGCCACGGCCCGCGCCGCTGAGCAGGAGCACGCGGGCACCGCGGCCGACGCACAGCGGGGCGCGGCGGGCGCGGCACGCAGGCAGCTGGAGCAGGGGGCGGCGCAGAGCGCGGCGACGACGGCCCTGACCGCGGCCAAGGAGGCCGAGGAAGCGGAGAAGAAGGCCGCGGAGGCCGCGGAGAAGAAGGCGGCCGAGGACGCGGCGAAGGACACGGGTGAAGCCGCGGAGCGCACCGACGAGGCGGACTCGTCCGGCGGGTTGCTGCGCAACGGCGCCGCGCGCGCGGCCAAGAGTGTCGGGAACGCGGCCAAGAGGGTCGCCGCCAAGGTCAAGCCGTGGGTCGACCCGGGCGACACGGCGATTCTCCGCGGCAGTGCTCCGGTCGGCGGAGCGCTCCGGGCGGACGCGTCGAAGGCCGGGGACACCGGGCAGCTGCACGGCACCGTGCTCCAGCAGAACGCCGAGAACCCCGTCAACCTCATCAGCGACGCGACCGGGGCCGTGAACGACGTGGCGGCGCTCAAGGACGCGGCCGGCAAGCGGCACGAGTCGGGTCCGGCCTCCCACGCCCACCGGAAGAACTGGAAGGGCAAGCCCCTCGGCCTGACGACGAACTCCCTCATGACCGTCAACGACGTCGTGAAGATCACCGACAACAGCATCAGGACCGCCAAGGACGCGGCGGGGGTGGCCGCACTCGGTGACGCCGGCGGCGCCCTCACCATGTCGTTCTCCGCGGTGATCGCCGCCCGCGACGTCAAGGTCATCAAGGACACCCATGCCAGGCGCAAGGAGCTGAAGGACCACTTCCAGGGCGTGGCCGCGAAACGCGACCGCAAGCTCCAGGACGTACTGGACGAGCTGGGGACGGCCACCGCCGACCTGGCCCGGGCATCGACCGCGCTGGCCGCCGCGCCGGCCGGAGCGGACGCGGAGGCATTGCGGGCCGTCGAGGACGAGCGGCGCCACATCGACGGGCTCAGGACCGAGCTGCTGGAGCACCTGGCCAGCGCACGGGAGTACGCGGTGGACAAGAAGAAGCGGAAGCTGGGCCACCGCGTCGCCAACCTCGGTGGCAACGTGGCGCGCACCGCGGCCGGTGCCCTGGCGATCGCCGCTGCCTCCGGGGCGGTCTCCGGCCCCGTGGGCCCCGCCGTCGCGGGCGGTCTGACGGCGGCGCTGCTCGGCGGACTCGCGGTCAAGAAGGGCGTGAAGAAGGCCCACAAGCGCCACACGTCGGTACGGCACCCGGAGAAGTACGCCCGCACCACCCACGCTCAGGAAGGAACCGAGGAGCCCGAGGCGCCCACGATGTCCAAGGACGGAAAGGGCGGCAGGAAGCGCGACGCGTGGAAGGAGGCGTTCATGGTGACGCACTCCATCAAGCAGGGGAAGCGGCAGCTGCGGGCGCAGGAGATCTACGCGCTCGCCGCCGGGCCGGCCGTCCCCGCGAGCAAGAACGTCCCCAACGACATCCGGGACGACGCGCGCGACTTCCTCAAGACCCTCAAGTGCGGCCCGGACAAGCACAACCAGTCGGACAAGGAGTGGGAGGACTCGCTCAACGACCCCGAGCAGCAGACGGCCTGGGAAGAGGCGATAGCCAAGCAGCTCGCCTCGGTCTGAGCACCCTCCGCCGCGTCCGGGGGCAGGGCGGGGGGCCGCCTGCCCCCGGCATTGCCCTCACGGACCTGTCGGCGGCGGGGCGGCTCCGGTAAGGCTGAGGGTCACACGTCCGTGTCGAAGGGAGCGCATGGTGCGCGCGCACGAGGAAGCCGCCGACCAGTCGGCCGCCCGGGGCGGCCGCACTCCGCACCGGGCCACGCCCGCGCCCACCGCCGCGGTGAGTGGAGCGCCCATGACCCCGGCGACGGTCACGGCGCTCCAGAGATCCGTCGGCAATGCCGCCGTCCAGCGGGTCGTCGCCCGGGACGCGCACCAGCACGGCCCCGGCTGCGGGCACACCGTCCAGCGCCGCTTCGACCCCGACTCGCACCAGCACGGCGCGGGCTGCGGGCACGACGGGATCGACGACCGGAGCCCGGAGGGACAGCACCGGCTCCTCCAGGAGGCCAAGGAGTCGTCCAGTTCGTCGCTCCCCGGGGCCTTCCTCGACAAGGCGGTGCCGTTCTACCAGAACCCCGCCCTCGCCGGCGCCCGCTTGCACACGGGCCCGATCGCTCAGCGTGCCACGGCGGCCATGGGGGCCGAGGCCATGACGATCGGCATGGACGTGTTCCTCGGCCCGTCCGCCCTCGGCAACGAGGAGATCCTCGCCCACGAGGCCAGCCACCTCGACAAGAACAGCCGAGGCATCACGGAGACGGGCAGCGGGAGCGGTGGCGGCCCCGCCGTCACGGACCCGGGGCAGGGTTCCGAGGTCGCGGCGGTGAACGACGGAGCGGCCTTCAAGGCCGGGGACTCCGTCGCCCCGTCCCTCGTCGCCCAACGAGCGGTCGCGAACGACGTGGAGGACGCGGAGTAGTCCCGGGCGCCCCCATGGACGGCCCTTTGGGGCACCCCGCTCTGCCCCGGGAGGGCCTGACGCCGTGTCGGGCCGGCCGTAGCGTCGGCGTGTGAGCCTGTGGACTTCGCTGGAGCCCGCGTCCGCGACTGTGGACCCCGGCAGTAGTACGCGTGTGCGCCTGAGGGTGCGCAATACCGGTGACGTGGTGGATGAGTACCGGTTCGAGC
>NZ_JODM01000022.1 GCF_000717995.1 Streptomyces violaceorubidus | reverse complement strand
AGAGGCTCAAGCCGGGCCCACTGGCCATTCGTCAGATCCCCACGTCTCACAGGACGTGATCATCAACGAACAAGATCCACTTTCGCAACAGGCCCTAGCGGGAGGTCGGCATCGACCGGTAGTGTTCGGCATTGCCGAACGGTGTCAGCGACGCCGAGGGCGGCAGTCGAAGGGGACGGAGGCAGTACGTCGATGGCACGGAACATCCAGTCGCTCGAGCGGGCGGCCGCGATGCTGCGCCTGCTCGCGGGCGGCGAGCGGCGGCTCGGCCTGTCGGACATCGCCTCGTCGCTGGGTCTGGCCAAGGGCACCGCGCACGGCATCCTGCGCACCCTCCAGCAGGAGGGCTTCGTCGAGCAGGACGACGCCTCCGGGCGCTACCAGCTGGGCGCCGAACTGCTGCGCCTGGGCACGACCTACCTGGACGTGCACGAGCTGCGGGCCCGCGCCCTGGTGTGGACGGACGACCTGGCCCGCTCCAGCGGCGAGAGCGTCCACCTCGGGGTCCTGCACCAGCAGGGCGTCCTGATCGTGCACCACGTCTTCAGGCCCGACGACAGCCGGCAGGTGCTGGAGATCGGGGCCATGCAGCCGCTGCACTCCACGGCGCTGGGCAAGGTGCTGTCGGCGTACGACCCGGTCGCGCACAGCGAGGCGCTGGAGGCCGAGCGCAAGGCGTTCACGGACCGGACCGTCTGCGAGCCGGACGGCTTCGAGCACGTCCTGGACATCACCCGCGCGCGCGGGTACGCCGCCGACGTCGAGGAGACCTGGGAGGGCATCGCCTCCGTCGCCGCCCCCATCCACGACCGCAGGCGCATGCCGGTCGGCGCGGTCGGCATCACCGGGGCCGTGGAACGGCTGTGCCGGGAGGGGGAGCTGCGGCCCGAGCTGGTCGCGGCGGTGCGGGACTGCGCCCGCGCGGTGTCGCGCGACCTGGGCGCCGGGCGGTTCTAGGGCGCACCGTCGACACCGGGGCCGGGACACCGAGGGTGTTCCGGCCCTTCGCGTTCGGGCGGGACCGCTCGCCGGCGCAGATCGATAACCCCTGACGATCAATAACGATCGTGCTTTCGATAACACAGCTCTTGACGCACGCGTGACGCCGAACGAGACTCGCGTCCATCGGTCGGCATTGTCGAACACCTACCGGCAATACGCGTTAGAGTGTGACAGTGCCAAGGGCCGGCCATCGCTCTCATACCGAGGGCGCCGGAACACCCGGAGGGACCCGGGGGTTCGGCTTTCCCTGGACGAAGGACAAAGGAGTCGCGGGTGTCCAGCTCCGACATCTTCATCGGCGAGACCATCGGTACCGCCATACTCATCCTGCTCGGCGGCGGTGTGTGTGCCGCCGTGACGCTCAAGGCCTCCAAGGCACGCAACGCCGGCTGGCTCGCCATCGCCTTCGGGTGGGGTTTCGCCGTGATGACGGCGGCCTACATATCGGGTCCGCTCTCCGGAGCCCATCTCAACCCGGCCGTGACCATCGGCATCGCCATCAAGGACGGCGACTGGAGCAACACGCCGACCTACTTCGCCGGTCAGCTGCTCGGCGCCATGATCGGCGCGGTTCTGGTCTGGATCGCCTACTACGGCCAGTTCCAGGCCCACCTCACCGACCGGGAGATCGTCGGCGGTCCGGGCGCGCAGGACACCGCGGCCAAGTCGGTCGAGGCGCAGGAGAAGGGCGCCGGCCCGGTCCTGGGCGTCTTCTCCACCGGCCCGGAGATCCGGCACACGGTCCAGAACCTCGCCACCGAGATCATCGGCACCTTCGTGCTGCTCCTCGCCATCCTCACCCAGGGCCTGAACGACCAGGGCAACGGCCTCGGCGTCCTGGGCGCCCTGATCACCTCCCTCGTGGTGGTCTCCATCGGTCTGTCGCTCGGCGGCCCGACGGGATACGCGATCAACCCGGTCCGCGACCTCGGCCCGCGCATCGTGCACGCCCTGCTGCCCCTGCCCAACAAGGGCGGCTCCGACTGGTCCTACGCCTGGATCCCGGTCGTCGGTCCGCTGATCGGCGGTGCGATCGCCGGAGGTGTCTACAACGTCGCGTTCGCCTGAGCGGGCCCCCGCTCGGCGATCATCGAGCCGCAGACCACGCGCCGCAAGCACCGGCCACCCACCACGGAACCCCAGGAGCACACAGTGACCGACGCCCACACCGCAGGGCCCTTCATCGCCGCCATCGACCAGGGCACGACCTCCTCGCGCTGCATCGTCTTCGACCGCGACGGGCGCATCGTCTCCGTCGACCAGAAGGAGCACGAGCAGATCTTCCCCAAGCCGGGCTGGGTCGAGCACGACGCCACCGAGATCTGGACCAACGTCCAGGAGGTCGTCGCCGGAGCCGTCGAGAAGGCCGGCATCACCCGCGACGACATCAAGGCCATCGGCATCACCAACCAGCGCGAGACCACCCTGGTCTGGGACAAGAACACCGGTGAGCCCGTCCACAACGCCATCGTCTGGCAGGACACCCGCACCGACGCCCTGTGCAAGGAGCTGGGCCGCAACGTCGGCCAGGACCGCTTCCGCCGCGAGACCGGCCTCCCCCTCGCCTCCTACTTCGCCGGTCCCAAGGCCCGCTGGCTGCTCGACAACGTCGACGGCCTGCGCGAGCGCGCCGAGGCGGGCGACCTGCTCTTCGGCACCATGGACACCTGGGTCATCTGGAACCTCACGGGCGGCGTGAACGGCGGCAAGCACGTCACCGACGTCACCAACGCCTCCCGCACCCTGCTGATGAACCTGCACACCATGGCGTGGGACGAGAAGATCGCCGAGTCGATCGGCGTGCCGATGCGGATGCTTCCGGAGATCCGCTCCTCCGCCGAGGTGTACGGCGAGATCAAGGGCGGCCGCCTCGGCGAACTGCTCGGCGGCATCCCGGTCGCCTCCGCGCTCGGCGACCAGCAGGCGGCCCTGTTCGGCCAGACCTGCTTCTCCGAGGGCGAGACCAAGTCGACCTACGGCACCGGCACCTTCATGGTGATGAACACCGGTGACAAGCTGATCAACTCCTACTCGGGCCTGCTGACCACGGTCGGCTACAAGATCGGCGACCAGGACACGGTCTACGCCCTGGAGGGGTCGATCGCCGTCACCGGTTCGCTGGTGCAGTGGATGCGCGACCAGATGGGCCTGATCTCCACCGCCGCCGAGATCGAGACCCTGGCGATGCAGGTCGAGGACAACGGCGGCGCGTACTTCGTCCCGGCCTTCTCCGGTCTGTTCGCCCCGTACTGGCGCTCCGACGCCCGCGGTGTGATCGCGGGTCTGACCCGGTACGTCACCAAGGCGCACCTCGCGCGCGCCGTGCTGGAGGCCACCGCCTGGCAGACCCGTGAGATCGCGGACGCCATGACCAAGGACTCCGGCGTGGAGCTGACCGCCCTCAAGGTCGACGGCGGCATGACCTCCAACAACCTGCTGATGCAGACCCTCGCCGACTTCGTGGACGCCCCCGTGGTGCGCCCGATGGTCGCCGAGACCACCTGCCTCGGTGCCGCCTACGCCGCCGGCCTCGCCGTCGGCTTCTGGAACAGCACCGACGACCTGCGCGCCAACTGGCGGCGGGCCGCCGAGTGGACCCCCCGCATGGACGCGGAGACCCGCGACCGTGAGTACAAGAGCTGGCTCAAGGCCGTCGAGCGGACCATGGGCTGGATCGACGACGAGAGCTGACGAGGAGCAAGAACCACCATGACCACTCAGTCCACCCTGCAGTCCGTGCCTGCCCTGGGCACGCACCCGGCCTCCGGCTCGAACCCGAGCCGGGCCGAGACCCGGGAGCAGCTCTCCAAGGCGTCGTACGACCTTCTCGTGATCGGCGGCGGCATCCTGGGCATCTCCACCGCCTGGCACGCAGCGCAGTCCGGTCTCAGGGTGGCCGTGGTCGACGCCGGCGACTTCGCCGGCGCCACCTCCTCCGCGTCCTCCAAGCTGCTCCACGGCGGCCTGCGCTACTTGCAGACCGGCGCGGTGAAGCTGGTCGCGGAGAACCACTTCGAGCGCCGTGCGGTCTCCCGTCAGGTGGCTCCCCACCTGGCGAACCCGCTCACCTTCTACCTCCCCGTGTACAAGGGCGGGCCGCACGGCGCGGCGAAGCTCGGGGCCGGTGTCTTCGCGTACTCGGCGCTGTCCGCCTTCGGCGACGGCGTCGGCCACCTGCTCTCCCCGGCCAAGGCCGCGCAGGACGTGCCGGAGCTGCGCACCGACAACCTCAAGGCCGTGGCCGTGTACGGCGACGACCAGATGAACGACGCCCGCATGGCCCTGATGACCGTCCGCGCGGCGGTCGAGTCCGGCGCGGTGGTCCTCAACCACGCCGAGGTCACCGGGCTGCGCTTCACAGGCGGCCGGGTGACCGGCGCCGAGCTGAAGGACCGGCTGTCGGGCGACGAGTTCGGGGTGAACGCCCGCCTGGTGCTCAACGCCACCGGCCCCTGGGTCGATCACCTGCGCCGCATGGAGGACCCGGCCGCGGCGCCGTCGATCCGGCTCTCCAAGGGCGCTCACCTGGTGCTCAAGCGCACCGCGCCCTGGAAGGCCGCGCTGGCCACCCCGATCGACAAGTACCGGATCACCTTCGCCCTCCCCTGGGAGGACATGCTGCTGCTCGGCACGACCGACGAGGAGTTCGAGGGCGACCCGGCGGACGTGGCGGTCAACGACAAGGACGTGGCCCAGATACTCGACGAGGCCGCGTTCTCCATCCGCGACCAGCAGCTCGACCGTGACCTGATCACGTACTCCTTCGCGGGGCTGCGCGTGCTGCCGGGCGGTCCCGGCGACACCGCGAAGGCCAAGCGGGAGACGGTCGTCACCGAGGGCCGGGGCGGGATGCTGTCCGTCGCGGGCGGCAAGTGGACCACCTTCCGCCACATCGGCCGTACGGTGATGAAGAAGCTGGAGGCGCTGCCGGGCCACCCGCTGGGCGACGACTTCGAGCCGATCGCGTCGCTGCCGAAGAAGCTGCCGCTGCCCGGCGTCGCCAACCCGCGCGCGGTCGCCCACCGGCTGCTGGTGGACGGTTCGGCGCCCGGCCCGCGCATGGCGGCGGACACGGCCAGGCACCTGGCCACGCACTACGGCTCGCTCGCCTTCGACATCGCCCGGCTCGCGAACGAGAGCCCGGAGCTGGCGCGGCGGGTCCACCCGGACGCCCCGGAGATCTGGGCGCAGGTCGTGTGGGCCCGGGACAACGAGTGGGCCGAGACGGCGGACGACGTGCTGCGCCGCCGTACGACGCTGACGATCCGCGGTCTGGCCACGGACGAGGTCCGCGCTCAGGTCCAGGAGGTGCTCGACAAGAAGTAGGGCCCTCGTCCGGCGCCGTGCGGCGGGTGTCCGGGCCCCCG
Organism: Streptomyces violaceorubidus; assembly: GCF_000717995.1. Lineage (GTDB taxonomy): Bacteria > Actinomycetota > Actinomycetes > Streptomycetales > Streptomycetaceae > Streptomyces > Streptomyces violaceorubidus. Next base: position 128,085 of record NZ_JODM01000022.1, on the reverse strand, counting down.
GGACGGGGCAGTGATCCGTTCACTGCCCCGTGCAAGGGGGCTGCGGGCGGCCCCTCGCCACGCCGTAAGGTTGGGGGGTACGCGAGGGCACGTCGGAAGGAGGCGCTGGGTGATCGAGCTCGAGGGGGTTCCCGAGCTGGTCGACCCGGTCATGGTGGCCGCGTTCGAGGGCTGGAACGATGCCGGTGACGCCGCCTCCACGGCGGTCGCGCATCTCGACAGGGAGTGGAAGGGCGAGGTGTTCGCGGCGCTGGACGCCGAGGACTACTACGACTTCCAGGTCAACCGTCCCACGGTGTTCATGGAGGACGGCGTACGCAAGATCACCTGGCCGACGACCAGGCTGTCGGTGGTCCGCGTCGGCGGCGACAAGCCGCGCGACCTCGTCCTCGTCCGCGGCATCGAACCGTCCATGCGCTGGCGTTCGTTCTGCAACGAGCTGCTCGGCTTCGCCCACGAGCTGGGCGTCGAGCTGGTGGTCGTCCTGGGCGCCCTGCTGGGCGACACCCCGCACACCCGTCCGGTGCCGATCAGCGGGACCACGTCGGACGCCGACCTGGCCCGGCGGATGGACCTGGAGGAGACCAAGTACGAGGGGCCCACGGGCATCGTCGGGATCCTCCAGGAGGCGTGCACGCACGCGGGCGTACCTGCCGTGTCGCTGTGGGCGGCGGTGCCGCACTACGTGTCGCAGCCGCCGAACCCGAAGGCCACGCTGGCCCTGCTGAACCGGCTGGAGGACCTGATCGGCGTGCGGGTCCCGCTGGGCGAGCTGCCCGAGGACGCGCGTGCCTGGCAGGTGGGCGTGGACCAGCTGGCCGCCGAGGACAGCGAGGTCGCCGAGTACGTGCAGTCGCTGGAGGAGGCCCGGGACACGGCGGAGCTGCCGGAGGCCTCGGGCGAGGCGATCGCGCGGGAGTTCGAGCGGTATCTGCGGCGGCGGGACGGGTCGGGGACGGGTGGGCCCGGCCCCGGGGGCCCTGGTGGGCACGCCACGGCGGACGGCGGCGACGGGCCGGCCGGGGCGCCGTTCCTGCGGGACAACCCCGGTGGGCGGACGCGGCCACCGAAGCCGCCGAAGGCGGGCGGGGACGACGAGGAGTCGTCGGAGGACTGAGCGAAGGAAACAGGGGCTGCTTCCCGGGAAGCGGCCCCTGTTTCCTTGTCTGTGCGCCTGCTTACAGCGCCACGCCCAGCAAGGCGTCCACCGCGCGGGAGACGACGCCCGGGGCGCCGGTGTCGGTGCCGCCGGAGTCCTGCTGGAGGGTGGCCCAGCGGTCGACCGCGTCGAGGGCGGCCGGGGAGTCCAGGTCGTTGGCGAGGGCCTCGCGGATCTGCTCCACCAGGGCGTCGGCGGGCGGCCCGTCGGGGCGGGAGACGGCGGCGCGCCAGCGCTCCAGCCGGGCGAGGGCGTCCTCCAGCACCTGGTCGGTCCACTCCCAGTCGGAGCGGTAGTGGTGGGCGAGCAGCGTGAGCCGGATGGCGGCCGGGTCGACGCCCTCGCGGCGCAGCTGCGACACGAAGACCAGGTTGCCCTTGGACTTGGACATCTTCTCGCCGTCGAGACCGACCATGCCGGCGTGCACGTACGCCTTGGCCATGGGGAACTCGCCGGTGAGGGCCTGGGCGTGCGAGGCGCCCATCTCGTGGTGCGGGAAGGCGAGGTCGGAGCCGCCGCCCTGGACGTCGAAGCCCATGCCGAGGTGGTCGAGGGCGATGGCGACGCACTCGATGTGCCAGCCGGGGCGCCCGCGGCCGAGCGTGCCGCCGTCCCAGCTGGGCTCGCCCTCGCGGGCGGCCATCCACAGCATCGGGTCGAGCGGGTTCTTCTTGCCGGGCCGGTCGGGGTCGCCGCCCCGCTCGGCGGAGAGCAGCCGCATCGCGGCGGCGTCGAGGTGCGAGACGCCGCCGAAGTGGGGGTCGGCCTCGACCGAGAAATAGATGTCGCCGTCGAGCTCGTAGGCCGCGCCCGCGTCGCGCAGCCGCTCGACGAGCGGGACGATGCCGGGTATGGCCTCCACGGCGCCTATGTAGTGCCGCGGCGGGAGCATCCGCAGCGCCGTCATGTCCTCGCGGAAGAGGGCGGTCTCCTGCTCGGCGAGGGCGGTCCAGTCGACCCCGTCGCGCACGGCCCGCTCCAGGAGCGGGTCGTCGACGTCGGTGACGTTCTGGACGTAGTGGACCTGCCGCTTGGTGTCGAGCCACACGCGCTGCACGAGGTCGAACGCGTTGTAGGTCGCCGCGTGCCCCATGTGGGTGGCGTCGTACGGCGTGATGCCGCAGACGTAGATACGGGCGACGGGACCGGGGTCGAGGGTGACGAGGCCGCCGGTCGCGGTGTCGTGGATCCTCAGGTCGCGGCCCTGACCAGGCAGGGCGGGGACCTCGGAAGCGGGCCAGGCATGCATGTCATGAGCCTAACCGGACGGATGTTCCGTACACGAACCGGACCGGGCCGGATGGCCGGTAAGGCGCTCTTGCGCGGATGCGGCCGGTATGCCGTCGGGGCCTATACGGGCGGCCAGGGGATGGCCGGCCACTCGCCGCTCGGTTCGGGGTGCTTCCCCGAGGCCAGCAGGGCGTCGACCCGCGCGCGCGTGGCGTCGACCTCGGCGGGGGTGAGGAGCGCGGCGAGCCGGATCGCCAGGGTGCCGCCGTCCTTCAGTGCCTGCCTGAGGATGTCGAGCACCGCCAGAGCCTCCCCGGTGAGCGGGTCGCCCGCCCAGCCCCACAGGAGGGTGCGGAGCTTGTTCTCGGCGTTGAAGGTGACCCCGTGGTCGATGCCGTACAGCCGCTCCCCCGCCGCGGGCAGCAGGTGGCCGCCCTTGCGGTCGGCGTTGTTGATCACGGCGTCGAGCACGGCGAGCCGGCGCAGGCGTGCGTCGTCCGCGTGGACGAGCAGCGCGGTGCGGCCCTCGCCGACCTCCGCGAGGGCGATCCCCTTCCAGCCGGGGCCGGGTTCCTCCTCGTCCACGAGGGCGAGCAGTTCCGTCTCCGGCACCGTCTCGATCCACAGCTGGACCATGCCCTCGCCGTAGGGGCCGTCGCGCAGCACGGTGGGGGGCACCAGGCCCCAGCCGGTGGCCTCGGAGACCTCGTAGGCGGCGACCTCGCGCTGGGCGAGGGTGCCGTCGGGGAAGTCCCACAGCGGGCGCTCACCGGCGACGGGCTTGTAGACGCAGGCCGCCTCGCGTCCCTCGTGCGCCACCGTGCAGTACAGCGCCGCGTTGGACGCGTCACGGATGCGTCCGCGCACGGTCAGCTCGCCCCGGGCGAGCAACTCGGCCGCCGCCGCGTCGGTGGTCACGCTCCGCGGCGGTATCCGTTCTGGCGCGGACATACGTGTCCTTCCGGGTCGAGCGGGAGGCTGCACAGCGGGCACGGCGGCCGCCCGGCGTTGACGACGTCGAGGGCGCGCTTGGCGAAGGCCCTGGCCTGCGCGCCGGTGAGGCGGACCCGCAGCATCGGCGGGCCGTTCTCCTCGTCCTGGAGAAGCCGCTCCTCGGCCTCCGCCAGGTCCTCCTCGGACTCGGCGTCCAGCTCCACGAGGGCCTGCGCCTCGACGATCATGCGCTGGTCCTCGCCGTCCCAGGCGAGCGCCATGGTGCCGACCCTGAACTCCTCCTCCACGGGGGTGTCCAGCGGCGCCGTGTCGGCGGGCCCGGTGGGTGCCGTGGCGGGGACGGCGGTACTGCCGCCGCTGCGCCGCACGACTTCGTCCAGAAGCTCGTCCATGCGCTCGGCGAGGGCGGCGACCTGGGTCTTCTCCAGGGCCACGCTGGTCACCCGGGAGCCGGCGGAGGCCTGGAGGAAGAACGTACGGCGCCCGGGCAGCCCGACCGTACCGGCCACAAAACGTTCCGGTTGGTCGTAGAGGAACACCTGACGGGACACGTCCTGTCTCCATGGGAGTCGGGGAAAGCGGAAGATCGGGATCGGGGTCACTGCCGCGACCGGTTCACCCTACTGCGGCGGACGATCACGGTGCGCCCGCACCACCCCCGACCGGGGCCTGGTCGCCGGACGGCTCCTCGCGCGGGGCCAGGGAGGCGAAGTCGCCGGTGTCGCCGAGGCGGACGAGGAACGGGCGCAGCCGGGTGTAGCGGATCGCGGTGACGGAGCACGGTTCGACGGAGATCCGCTGGAAGAGGTCGAGGTGGAGGCCGAGTGCCTCGGCGACGAGGGACTTGATGACGTCGCCGTGGGAGCACATGAGGTAGACGGCGTCGGGGCCGTGGTCGCGCTCCACGCGCGCGTTCCACTCGCGTACCGCCTCGGCGGCGCGGGTCTGCATGGCGCGCATCGACTCGCCGCCGGGGAAGGCCGCGGCGGAGGGGTGCGCCTGCACCACCTCCATCAGGGGCTCGTCCCCCAGTTCGGCGAGCTTGCGGCCGGACCAGTCGCCGTAGTGGCACTCCCCGATCCGTTCGTCGGTGTGGGCCCGCAGCCCGGGCCGGGCGTCGAGCAGCGGCCGGAGGGTCTCCTGGCAGCGTTGCAGGGGGCTGGTGACGATCTCGGACAGGGGCAGGCCGGCGAGCCGCCCGGGGAGCGCGGCGGCCTGTGCGGCGCCGCGTTCGTCGAGGGCGACGCCGGGCGTCCAGCCGGCGAGCAGCCCCTCGGTGTTGGCGGTGGAACGTCCGTGCCTAACCAGGATCAGCGTGGGCATGCGGCCAGGGTAGGCGTACGGCGCGGTACAGGGGCGCCGGGGCGAGGGGAGAATGGGTTCGGTGATCGTCGACTGCGCCATCTACCGGGACGGGCACCGCACGGACGGGCCCGAGGACTTCTCCGACGCGCTCGGTGAGGCGCGGGAGGCGGGCGGGTTCGTCTGGATCGGCCTGCACGAACCGACGGAGGCCGAGTTCGAGCTGGTCAGCCAGGAGTTCGGGCTGCACCCGCTGGCGGTGGAGGACGCCCTCAAGGCGCATCAGCGGCCCAAGCTGGAGGTGTACGACGACTCGCTGTTCGCCGTCCTCAAGCCGGTGGTGTACGAGCCGGACAGCGACGAGGTCTCCACCGGCGAGCTGATGATCTTCCTGGGCGACGCCTTCGCGGTCGTCGTCCGGCACGGCGAGGGCTCTCCGCTGAAGGCCGTGCGGCGGCGTCTGGAGCACGAGCCGGAGCTGCTCGGCAAGGGTCCCACCGCGGTGCTGTACGCGATCGCGGACGCCACCGTCGACCACTACCTGGACGTGGCGGTCGAGCTCCAGAACGACCTGGAGGAACTGGAGGCGGAGGTCTTCTCGCCGGACGGCGGCGGCTCCCGGCACACCGCGTCGCGGATCTACACCTTCAAGCGGCAGGTGCTGGAGTTCCGCCGGGCGACCGGCCCGCTCGCGCCCCCGCTGGCCCGGCTCGCGGGCACGGGGGCGTACGGCGGCGGTGTGCCGTTCGTGAACGACCGGGCGCGGCCGTTCTTCCGGGACGTGAACGACCACCTCACGCGCGTGAACGAGTCGGTGGAGAGCCTGGACCGGCTGGTGTCGGACATCCTGTCGGCGCACCTGGCGCAGACGAGCGTCCGGCAGAACGACGACATGCGGAAGATTTCCGCGTGGGCGGCCATGGCCGCGGTCCCCACGATGCTCGCGGGGATCTACGGGATGAACTTCGACCACATGCCGGAGCTGCACTGGGTGTGGGGCTATCCGGCGGTGATCGCGCTGATGGCCGTCCTGGAGGTGCTGCTGTACCGGCAGTTCAAGCGCCGGGGCTGGCTGTAGGGGCCGTGCGCTCAGGCGAGCTCGGGGGCCGCGGTCGCGGGTCCGCCGAGCGCGTCGCGCCGTTCGGGTGTCCGCAGCGTCACCATGCGGCGCCAGCCGGCCAGCCGCTCGGCGGCGTACATCGCGTGGATGCCCGCCGCGAGCAGCGCCGACCTGGCGCGGGACCAGCCGAGGATCCGCCCCATGCGGGCCATCACGGCGAGGCTGACGTCGCGGTGGACGCGGATCTCGGCGTGCGCGCACTGGCGCAGGGTGCGCCGGATGTACGGGCCGTGCCCGGCGGCGGCGTAGCGCAGCAGTTCCTCGTGTGAGTAGGCGAGGTGGTTGTCCTCGTCGGCCGAGATCATCCGGACCGCACGGCCCAGGTCGGGGTGGTCGGAGAAGTACTTGAGGAGCATCGCCATCTGCTCGGCGGCACGCTGCTCGGTGACCCTGCTGTGGGCGAGGTAGGTGATGACGTCCCGCACCGTGAGGGGCTGGTCGGCCTTGAGCTTCTCGTGGGCGAGGCCGATGCCGTGCCGCTCCAGGAGCATCGTGTAGTCGGTCTCGGGCGGTACCTCGACGGGTTCGAGGCCGCGCTTCTTCAGCAGGGCGTTGAAGATCCGGCCGTGCTTGTCCTCGTCCGCGCCGTGCCGGGTGATCTTGGGGGCGAGGGCGCGTTCGCTCTGGGGCACCAGCGCCGCGATGCGCGCGTTCTCCCAGCCGCCCTGGGACTCGCCGCTGGCCGCGATGGAGCAGAAGAGGCGGAACGACTCGTCGTTGTCGAGGATCTCCTGGAAAAGGCTCTTGGCCGAAAGCATCGGGGCACCTCTCTGCCGCTGCGTGGTCCGCGGGTTCCGCACACTCCGCGAGCACGAGTCAAGTGCGCACGAGGGGGCGCGGCAACAGGTGCGCCGGAGAACTCCGCCGAACGAAGGACAGCGGGCGCAGGAGGGGGGCGTAACCCCACGCGCTCGGGCGCGTTGTTCCCCGTGACGGCCGTGGCGGGGAAGACCCCCGAGCCCCCACCACGGCCGCAGAACCTCCCCGGCGACGGCTACGCCAGTCCGGCGCGCTCCAGGGCCTCGGTGCCCGCGCGGAGGGCGGCGAGCCGCTCGTCCAGGGTGAAGCCCGCGGGGGCGAGGGTGAGGGTGGTGACACCGGCCGCGGCGTAGGCCTTCATGCGGTCGGCGATGCGGTCGACGGAACCGAGCAGGGTCGTCCGGTCGATCAGCTCGTGCGGTACGGCCTCGGCGGCGCCCTGCTTGTCGCCGGACAGGTACTTGTCCTGGATCTCGGCTGCCTCCCGCTCGTAGCCCATGCGCCGGGCGAGCTGGTTGTAGAAGTTCTGCTTGCGGCTGCCCATGCCGCCGACGTAGAGGGCGGTGTAGGGGCGGAAGGTGTCGGCGAGGGTGGTGACGTCCTTGTCCTCGCCGAGGGCGAGCGGCAGGGTCGGGCACACGTCGAACCCGTCGAGGGTCTTGCCGGCCTTCTCGCGTCCGGCGCGCAGGTGCTTGACGGCGGTCTCCTCCAGGTGGTCGGCGGAGGGGAAGATGAGCAGGGTGCCGTCGGCGATCTCGCCGGTCTGCTCCAGGTTCTTCGGGCCGATCGCGGCGATGTACAGCGGGATGTGCTCGCGCTGCGGGTGCACGGTCAGCTTGATCGGCTTGCCGGGGCCGTCGGGCAGCGGCAGCGTCCAGTGCTGTCCCTCGTAGGACAGCCGCTCCCGGGTCATCGCCTTGCGCACGATCTCGACGTACTCGCGGGTTCGGGCGAGCGGCTTGTCGAACTTGACGCCGTACCAGCCCTCGGAGACCTGCGGTCCCGAGACGCCGAGGCCGAGGCGGAAGCGGCCCTTGGAGAGGGAGTCCAGGGTGGCGGCGGTCATCGCGGTCATCGCGGGCTGGCGGGCCGGGATCTGGAAGATGGCCGAGCCCACGTCGATGCGCTCGGTCTGGGCGGCGACCCAGGTCAGCACGGTGGCCGCGTCCGAGCCGTATGCCTCGGCGGCCCAGCACACGGCGTATCCGAGCCGGTCGGCCTCCTGGGCGACGGCCAGGTTGTCCGCGTCCATTCCGGCACCCCAGTAGCCGAGGTTGATCCCGAGCTGCATGGCCGATTCCCCTTACCGATCAGTAACGTGGCTGGTGCCCCGACCTTAGCGCGCGGAATTCGGTTGTCCACAGGCCCCCACAGTGCCGGCCGTGGCCAGTAATGTCGGCGTTCATGGAGCAGAGGCATCTCGGCCGCACCGGCCTGCGCGTGTCCCGCATCGGTCTCGGCACCCTGACCTGGGGCCGGGACACGGACGAGCATGACGCCGCGGACCTCTTGAAGACCTTCTGGGAAGCGGGCGGGACGCTCGTCGACACCGCGGACGTCTACGGCGACGGCGAGTCGGAGTACCTGCTCGGCCGCCTCATGGAGGGCCTGGTGCCGCGGCGGGACCTGGTGATCTCGACGAAGGCCGGCAGCGTTCCGGATCCCGACCGGAGGTTCGACGGTTCGCGCGCCCATCTGCTCTCCGCGCTGGACGCCTCGCTGGCCCGCCTGGGCACGGACCACGTCGACGTGTGGCACCTGCACGCCTTCGACCCGGACACACCGCTGGAGGAGACGCTGCACGCCCTCGACGTAGCGGTGAGCAGCGGCCGGGCGCGCTACGCGGGGGTGTCCAACTTTTGCGGCTGGCAGCTGGCGAAGGCGGCGACCTGGCAGCTGGCGGCGCCCGGTGTCCGCAACCGGGTGGCGAGCACCCAGATGGAGTACTCGCTGCTCCAGCGGGGCGTGGAGCGGGAGGTGCTGCCGGCCGCGCTGGACCTGGGCGTCGGGCTGCTGCCCTCGTCCCCGCTGGGCCGCGGGGTGCTCACCGGCAAGTACCGCAAGGACGCCACGCCGCCGGACTCGCGGGGCGCCTCGGACCATCTGGCCCCGTTCGTCGAGCCCTACCTCGACGACACGGCGGGGCACATCGTGGACGCGGTGGCGACGGCGGCGGACGGGCTCGCGGTGACCCCGCTCCAGGTGGCGCTGGCCTGGGTCCGCGACCGGCCCGGGGTGGTCGCCCCGATCATCGGCCCGCGCAACGCGCAGCAGCTCACGGCGGCGTTGTCAGTGGAGACCCTTAGTCTTCCTGACGAGATCTGCCGGGCGCTCGACGACGTGTCGGCGCCCATGCACCGCTATCCCGATCACGACTGGAGCACGCTGTGAGCACGGAGCCCGAGCCCGCCACCGAGGACACCACGGACGCCGTGGACACCGGGTCGGAGACCCCGGGCACCGTGGAGGCGGCCGGGTCCGCCTCCGACCCGCGGCCGGGTGAGCCCGCCGGGGACGGGGGCGAGGCGGCCAGGCAGCTGTCCGAGGTCGAGGCCGAGCTGTCCGCGCAGCGGATCGAGCGGGAGCGGATCGAGCGGCGGAAGGCGGAGAAGCAGGGGCCGATCGAGGCCGGGGGCAAGCTCAGCGGCACGGCGGCCGATCTGCTGGCCGCCGTGCGCGCCGTGGAGAGCGGTGCGAAGCCGGCGGCCGCGGTCTTCGGCGCCCCCGAGCCCGCGCGCCGCCCGGCTCCTGAGCCGGTGCGCCCGCCCCGTCCGGCGCCCGCCGGGCCTGCCACCGCGCCCACCGGGCCCGCGGGACCGGCGCCGGAGGCCGTGCAGTCGGTGCGGCGGGTGCTCGCCGAGGGCGGCGCCCCCGAAGCGCTCGCGCCGCAGACCGCCGCGCTCCTCGGTGAGGGCGCGCAGGACGCGCTGCGCGCGGACCCCTGGCAGTTGCTCCGGGTCGGCGGGGTGCGGCCGGAGCAGGCCGACGGATTCGCCCGCGCGCTGCTCGGCGCCGAGTGCGGCCCGGACGACGAGCGGCGCGGCCGTGCCGTCACCGTGTGGCTCCTGGAGCAGGCGGCCCTGGCCGGGCACACCGCGCTGGAACTGTCGCGGCTCACCGCCACGCTGGCCCAGCGGGGCGTGCCGGATCCCGACGCCGCCGTGCAGAGCACCCTCGCCGAGGGCGAGGCGCTCGCCTTCCAGGACGCCCTGGACGAGCCCGGGTCGGCGGCCCGCTCGGAGCACACGGAGGACACGGACGGAGAGGGCGAGGAGCGCCCCGTCCGGGTGCTGATCGGGCTGGAGCGGTACGCGCTCGCCGAGGAGAGCCTCGCCGACGGGCTGGCCCGGCTGGTCAACTCGACGCCCAAGCAGGACGGCTCCGCGGCGGACTGGGAGCGGGCGGCGGCCTCCGCGCCGGGCTCGGCGGGCGAGCTGATCCGCGCCGTCGCGGGACATGGGCTGGTCCTGCACACCGGGGGCGAGGCGTCCCTGGCCGAGCCCGCCGCCCTGCTGCACGCGGCGCACGCCCTGGGCCTGCGGGCCTGGGCCGCCGCGCCCGGCCCGCTCGGCCGCGACCGCTTCGCCGCCCTGCTGGGCACCGAGCCGGCCGAGCCGCCCTCCTCGGGACCGGCCGCTCCCGCCTCAGTCACGGTGGCCGACCTGCTGACCGGCGTCGAGGGACCGGGGCGGGACGCCGACGGGGCGCTCGACCTCGACCTGCTCGTCGTGCTGGACGCGCCGCAGCTCGACGTCGAGGCGGGGGCCCTGCTCGCGGAGTCGCTGCCGGACGGGGCCCGGCTGGTGCTGGCCGGGGACCCGGCGGTGCTCGGGTCGGTGGGTCCCGGGCGGGTCTTCGCGGACCTGCTGGCGGCACGGGTCTGCCCCCAGGTCGCCTCGCGGCGCCCGGACCCCGGGCCGCTCGGCGAACTGGTCTCCGGCATCGGCATCGGCGAGCTGAGCCAGGTGGAGGCGCCCGGCAAGGAGGTGGTGATCGTGCCGGTGCGGGACGCGGGCGAGGCGGTGCACCGCACCGTCCAGCTCGTGGCGGACTCGGTGCCGCGCGCCATCGGCGTCCCGGCCGAGGAGACCCAGGTGATCACGCCGGGCCACGGCGGTGCCGCGGGCACCCGCGCGCTCAACGCGGCACTGAAGGAACGCCTCAACCCCGGCCCCGGCCGCTTCGGCGGCTTCGACCCCGGCGACCGGGTCGTCCACACCCCCGCGCCGGGCCGGGTGCTGCCGGGCCGCGTGGTCAAGGCCGACGCCGACGGCCTGCACCTGACGTGCGCGGGCGAGACCGTGGTCGTGCCCAGGGACCGGGTGGAAGGGTCCGTACGGCACGGCTGGGCGCTGACCGCCCACCAGGCGCTGGGCGGCCGCTGGCCCGCGGTGGTCGTGGTGCTGCCCGGCGACGCCGTGCAGGCCCTCAGCCGCCCCTGGATCTACACGGCGTTCGGCCGGGCCGCACGGCACCTGTCCGTGGTGCACGGCGTGGACCAGGCCCTCCCCCGAGCCGTGGCGGAAGTCCCGGCCAAGCCGCGCACCACCAGACTCCCGGTGCTGCTCGCCCCCCAGATCCCGGTCACCGACTGAGCCAGCGGTCCCCCGGGCGCCCAGCCGCCCGGTCCTACGGCCGCCCGGCCGCCTGGAACAACGGTCCCGGGCGGCCACCGCCGGGAGACAGACGCAACACCGCGAGCCCCGGCTGGCGCGGGCCACGCAAGACCAGACTGCCGCTTAGAGACACACCAGCGGCCCAGCAACCCGTCTCCCGGCGCCCGGCTTGGGCCTCCGGCACGTTCGCCGGACATGGGGGGCACGACCCGGAGGGCGCGGCAGGACCACGCACGGCCGGGCTCGCCGCGAACCGGCACACCAGAGGCCCGGTCACCCGGCAACCCGGCTCCCGGCGCCGGGCCTGAGCCTCCAGGCGGTCGCCGGACGTGGGCGGGGCCCCCGGGACGGCGGTCGGAACCAGGCACGGCCAGGTTCGCCGTGAACCGGCACGCCGCAGCTCTCCGACCTCCCGGCCGCCCGCCGCGACCTCGCCGGGACGGTCGCGGGACGCGCGTCCCGTGCCGTGGTGGCGTCTCAGGGGTCCGGGCGGCTGCTGGGCGACGCAGGACGTTCACTGGTCCTCGGGGGCTCGCGTGTCCCCCGACGGCTGCGGGCAGCCGGTGCCGCGGGCCCGCCGTCGGCGTCGTATCCCCGGTCGGCGGGGTGTGAGGCTCAGCGGTCAGCGTCCGGCCGCGCCGGTTCACCGTCCTCGTCGAGGTCCGGGTCCGGATCCGGGTCGAGGTCCGCGTCCAGTTCCGTCAGCTCGGCATCGCTGTCTACGTCCTCGTCCTCGTCCTCGCCGTCGTCGTAGTCCTCGTCGAAGACCGCGCTGACGTCGAAACGGCAGACCATCCGCTGCGGGTCGACCTGCTCGAACGGCGCCTCCAGCCACTCGCCGGGCTCGGCGCTCTCGTCCGCGGCCGTCACCCAGAGCGTGGAGTCGCCCTCCTCCAGACCGAACTCCTTGTGCCGGGAGGCGATCTCGTCCGGCTCGAACTCGCCGAAGAGCAGGCCGAGGGCTCCGTGCACCGTGTCGGAGGCCCCCGCGCCCGGCGCCTCCTCGTCCGCCGCCTCGACCCGCCTCGCCTGGGCCATCAGCCGCTGCGGCTCGGCCACCGCGTAGTCGCGGCGGATCAGGACGCTCAGCGCACTGGGTTCCTCGGGGCCCGTGTACGGCGGCAGCGTGTCCTCGCCGGGGATCTCGAAGGGAGTGACCTCGTCGTACCGATCGTAGAGCAGTTCGTCGTACGCCTCCGCGGCCGCGGCCAGCTCGTTGAACGCGTCGTAGACGGCCGGGTCTTCCTCTCCCGACCGGCGTTCGACCGCGGCAAGGTGGCGGTCGAGCGCGGTCTTGACCGCTTCGGCGGCGGCGCGTACCTCGGCAGCGGTGGGCTGCGCAGCATCAGACATAGTGCAGACGCTATCCGTACCGGGCCCCAGCCCGCACAATAGATTCGATGCCGGAATACGAATTTGTCGATGTGTACCTACCGCGCGGGGTCACCCGCAAGGAGGCGACGCGTCAGCTGACGGACCATGCCGAGTACGGACACTGGGAGTTGTACCGCCTCACCCTGCTGCGCGACGGCAGCCGCAAGGTGCGGTTGCGGCGGCGGATCATCCGCCAGGTGCGCGCCACCTGGTGAGCCGGTGACCGGGCCCGGTCGGGCACGAGTGACGGAGGCGGAAACGGAGCGGGCCCCGCCGGTGCGGAGCCCGCTGCGTGTGCCGGTGTGCCCGTCTCACGCCGAGGCGCGGGCCTTGCGGTAGAGCACCGTGCCCGCGAGCAGCGCGCCGGCGCCGACCGGCAGGGCGAGGCCCAGCGGCAGGTCGCTGCCGGTCTCGGCGAGCGCCGCGTCGCCGCCGGGCTGGGCGACGGTCTGGGTGCCCGGCTCGTTGTCGTCCTCGGAACCGCCCGGCGTCTCACCGTCCGGGCCGGACGGCTTGTCCGGGGTGTCGGGGGTGTCGGGGTTATCGGGAGTGTCCGGCTTCTCGGGGGGCGTCTCGTGGTCGCCGGGGGGCGTCGAGTGGTCCCCTCCGCCACCCCCGTTGCCGCAGTCGTTGCCGAAGGCCGGGTTGAGGACTCCGACGACGTCGATGCTGTTGCCGCACACGTTCACCGGCACGTCGATCGGCACCTCGACGTGGTTACCGGAGCCGACCCCCGGCGAGTCCGTGGCGTGACCGCCGGCGTGGGAGCCCCCGTGCGAGTCGTCGTGCGAGCCCCCGTGCGAGCCGCCATGGCTCCCGGAGTCGCCGTATCCGCCCGAGCCGCCGTGTCCGCCGTGTCCGCCGGAGGCGCCGCCACCCTTGTTGGCGCACGCGTTGCCCATCGCCGGGTTGAGGATGCCGACCACATCCACCGTGTTGCCGCAGACGTTCACCGGCACGTGCACCGGGGCCTGCACCGTGTTGCCGGACGCCACGCCGGGCGAACCCGAACTCGAGCCGTACGCACCCGAGTCCGCGTGGGCGGCACCGCCAGCGGCGGCGATCACGCCGGTGGCCGCCGCCATCGTCATCAGGCCCTTGCGGGTGACCTGTCGCATTTCCTGAATCCCTGCCTTGTCCTGGTCCCGTGGTACCGAGAATGCCGAGAGTGCCGGAACTCCGGCGTCGCCGTCGCGCCCCCGCCTCGAATGTCCCCCGAAAGGCCGTCGGCCCCGGAGCGCATGGCGTGCACTCCGGGACCGACGGAATCAGATCCTCACGGGGCGAGGCACAACGTCACTTGTTGATGCAGACGTTGCCGAAGGCGGGGTTCAGCAGACCGATCACGGAGATCGTGTTGCCGCAGACGTTCACCGGCACGTGCACGGGGACCTGAACGACGTTGCCGGAAAGGACGCCGGGCGAGTGCACGGCGGCACCCTGGGCACCGGAGTCGGCGACGGCCATGCCCGCGCCCGCGAGAACCAGACCACCGGTGGCAGCCGCGGCGGCGACGACCTTCTTGAGCATTGTTCCTCCTAGTTGGCAAACGCGATCCCAAAATTGCCGATCGCATCACCTGTAACGAGGAGGGAGTAATGAGGCTACGAGCTTATGAGCGCATTCACTCGTCCCGGTCGCCTCCCGTACGCACGGGCGAATCAGGACGCGTCGATGAATCGGTCGAGCACCCGCACTCCGAACTGGAGTCCCTCCACCGGCACCCGCTCGTCCACCCCGTGGAACATGCCCGCAAAGTCCAGCTCCGGCGGCAGCTTGAGCGGCGCGAAGCCGAAACCACGGATGCCGAGTTCGTCGAAGGACTTGGCGTCCGTGCCGCCGGAGAGCATATAGGGGACCGCCTTCGCGGCCGGGTCCTCGGCCACCAGGGCGGACTGCATCGCGTCGACCAGCGCTCCGTCGAAGGTCGTCTCGACGGCCTTGTTGGCGTGCACGTCCTCGCGCCGCACGTGCGGTCCGAGGATCCGGTCGACGTCGGCGAGGAACTCCTCCTCGTACCCGGGCAGGAAACGCCCGTCGACATGCGCGGTGGCCTCGCCGGGGATGACGTTGACCTTGTAACCCGCGCCCAGCTGGGTCGGGTTGGCGGTGTTGCTCAGGGTGGCGCCGATGAGCTTGGCGATGCCGCCGAGCTTGGCGAGCGTGCCCTCCATGTTCTCCGGGTCCAGCTCGGTGCCGAGCGCGTCGCCGAGTTCGTCGAGGAAGGCCCGGGTCGTCCTGGTGACGCGGACGGGGAACTTGTGCCGGCCCAGACGCGCGACGGCCTCGGACAGTTCGGTGATGGCGTTGTCCCGGTGGATCATCGACCCGTGCCCCGCGGTGCCGGCCACGGTCAGCTTCATCCAGTGGATGCCCTTCTCGGCCGTCTGGATCAGATAGAGGCGGCGCTGCTCGCTCACCGTGAAGGAGAAGCCGCCCACCTCGCTGATCGCCTCGGTGACGCCCTCGAAGAGGTCGGGGTGGTGGTCCACGAGGTGGCGGGCGCCGTACGTGCCGCCGGCCTCCTCGTCGGCGAGGAACGCCAGCACGATGTCCCGCGGGGGCTTGCGCCCGCTGCGCAGCCGGTCGCGGACGACGGCGAGCGTCATCGCGTCCATGTCCTTCATGTCGACGGCACCGCGCCCCCACACGCAGCCGTCGGCGATCTCCCCGGAGAAGGGGTGGTGGGTCCAGTCGTCCGCGTTGGCCGGGACGACGTCGGTGTGGCCGTGGATGAGCAGCGCGGGCCGGGACGGGTCCGTGCCCTCGATCCGGGCCACCGTGGAGGCGCGTCCGGGGTGGGACTCGAAGATCTTCGGTTCGAGTCCCACCTCGGCGAGCTTCTCGGCGACGTACTCGGCGGCCTTGCGCTCGCCCGGCCCCGAGTGGTCGCCGTAGTTGCTGGTGTCGATCCGGATCAGCTCGCGGCAGAGGTCGACGACCTCTTCCTCGCCGGTGACGCTCCTGGCCGTGCCCGAGTCGCTCACGTGGTTCCTCCCGCTGTCACTGCCGATGTCAGTGCCGATGTCACTGCTGGTGGGTCCCCCTCATCCTCCTCCCTGGGCCCTCCGGGCCCAAGGAGGGGGTGATCGGCCACCCCGGAAAGCCTGGTAATGTTTACGTCGTCGCCGCGGGAGGAAACCCGCGCGACAGACACCTTGTCCGGGTGGCGGAATGGCAGACGCGCTAGCTTGAGGTGCTAGTGCCCTTTATCGGGCGTGGGGGTTCAAGTCCCCCCTCGGACACCAGCTGAAACCCCTGCTGAGCAGGGGTTTTCTGCTTTTCATCCGCCGTTCTTCCCCCACGGTGCACGCCACTACAGTGGGCGCCATGAGCACCCCTGCCTGTCCCTGCGGACGACCCGAGCCGTACGAGAGGTGCTGTGGCCGTTTCCATGCCGGGACCGCCGCCGCACCGAGCGCCGAGGCCCTGATGCGCTCGCGCTACAGCGCCTTCGTGAAGGGGGACGCGGGCTATCTGCTGCGCACCTGGCACCCGCGGACCCGGCCGACGCGGCTCGATCTGGACCCGGGCATGCGATGGACCGGCCTGGAGATCCTGGACACGGCCGACGCCTCCGCCTTCCACACCACCGGGACCGTGACGTTCCGGGCGTCCTACCGCGGCGGTTCGCTGCACGAGCGGAGCCGGTTCGAGCGGGTGGACGGGGCGTGGGTGTACGTCGACGGCGAGATCCTCGGCTGACGACGCCGCCCCCGGAACGAACCCCGGCGGCCTACGGCGCCAGGATGTCCAGCTCCTGAAGCGCGCCCTCCGTGATCTCCCGGGTCAGCCGCTCCGCGCGCTCCGCGTCACGGGCGCGGACCGCCTCGGCGACCTGGACGTGCAGGGTGACGGCGGCCGGGTCGGGGTCCTCGAACATCACGTCGTGGTGGGTGCGGCCGGCCAGGACCTCGGCGACGACGCCGCCGAGGCGGGCGAACATCTCGTTGCCGGACGCGGTGAGGATGACGCGGTGGAAGGCCACGTCGTGGAAGAGGTACTCCTCCAGTCGGTGACCGCGTGAGTTGGCGACCATGCCGAGCGCGCACTCGGTCAGCTCGGCGCACTGCTCCGCCGTGGCGTGCCGTGCGGCCAGGCCCGCCGCCACCGGCTCGACGGCCGACCTGAGCACGGTCAGGGAGCGCAGCTGCCGGGGGCGTTCGGAGCCGGCCAGGCGCCAGCGGATGACCTGCGGGTCGTAGACGTTCCACTCGCACTCGGGCAGGACGGTGACGCCGACGCGGCGGCGCGACTCGACGAGGTGCATGGATTCCAGCACCCGGACCGCCTCCCGCATCACGGAGCGCGAGACCTCGAAGCGCTGGGCGAGTTCGTCCGTGCGCAGAACGCTGCCCGCGGGGTATGCGCCCGCTGTGATCGCGGGGCCGAGGGTGTCCAAAACGCGGCCGTGCAGGCCCCGGCCCGGTGTGCTCATGCACTCAGCGTACGGGGCACGTCACTGGAACAAAAAGTCAGACTTATATGTCACAGACTCTTGAAGTTGTCCTACTAATGAGTTTCAGTTGCGTCGACATCAGGTGTCGACGAAGACAGCAGACAGCGAGAGTGCGATGCAGCAACTGCACACCCCCCACGTCGTCGTGGTCATGGGTGTCGCGGGCACCGGGAAGACCACCATCGGTCCCCTGCTCGCGGCCCGGCTCGGCGTTCCCTACGCCGAGGGCGACGACTTCCACCCCCCGGCCAACATCGCCAAGATGACGGCCGGCACCCCGCTCACCGACGAGGACCGCTGGCCCTGGCTGGACGCCATCGGCGGCTGGGCGCACGGGCGGGCCGGGCTCGGTGGGGTGGTGAGCAGTTCGGCGCTGAAGCGCTCGTACCGCGACCGGCTGCGGGCCGCCGCTCCCGGTGTCGTCTTCGTGCATCTCACGGGCAGCCGTGAGCTGATCGAGGACCGGATGTCGCACCGGCAGGGCCACTTCATGCCGACGGCCCTGCTCGACTCCCAGTTCGCCACGCTCCAGCCGCTGCAGCCGGACGAGGCGGGAGTCGCGGTGGACGTCGCCGGCACCCCCGAGGAGATCACCGCACGGGCGCTCGACGCCCTGAAGGACCTCCCCGAGCCCGCTCGGTAACCCCCCGCACCCACATCCCCCGGGGTCGTGCCGCCTCCCGCGCGCGCGGCCCCGTACTCCCCCGAATCCCCATCACCGCAAGGGAACCACCGTGACCAGACTCAGCGTCGAGATGCTGGCAGCGGACCCCGTCGAGCCGATCACCTCGGCGGGCCACGCTCAGCTGGGCATCGCCGTGCTCCTGGGCATCGCCGTCATCGTCCTGCTCATCACCAAGTTCAAGCTGCATGCCTTCCTGTCGCTGACCATCGGGTCACTGGCGCTCGGCGCGTTCGCCGGTGCGCCGCTGGACAAGGTCATCACCAGCTTCACCGCCGGGCTCGGCTCCACCGTCGCGGGCGTCGGCGTCCTGATCGCCCTCGGCGCGATCCTCGGCAAGATGCTCGCCGACTCCGGCGGCGCCGACCAGATCGTGGACACCATCCTCGCCAAGGCGACGCCGCGTTCCATGCCGTGGACGATGGTGCTGATCGCCTCGGTCATCGGACTGCCGCTGTTCTTCGAGGTCGGGATCGTGCTGCTGATCCCGGTCGTCCTCATGGTCGCCAAGCGCGGCAACTACTCGCTGATGCGGATCGGCATCCCGGCGCTGGCCGGTCTGTCCGTGATGCACGGCCTGGTCCCGCCGCACCCCGGTCCGCTGGTGGCCATCGACGCGGTGGGCGCCAACCTCGGTGTGACCCTGGCGCTGGGCGTGCTGATCGCGATCCCGACGGTGATCATCGCCGGTCCGGTGTTCTCGAAGTACGCGGCCCGCTGGGTGGACGTCCAGGCTCCCGACCGCATGATCCCCGAGCGCGCCTCGGAGCAGCTGGACAAGCGCCCCGGTTTCGGCGCGACCCTGTCCACGATCCTGCTGCCGGTCGTGCTGATGCTGCTGAAGGCGCTCGTCGACATCATCGTCGACGACCCGGAGAACGTGGTGCAGCGCACCTTCGACGTCATCGGCAACCCGCTGATCGCCCTGCTGGTCTCGGTGATCGTCGGCATCTTCACGCTGCTGCGGCCCGCCGGGTTCGGCAAGGACCGCCTGTCCGGCCTGGTCGAGAAGGGGCTGGCGCCCATCGCCGGCATCCTTCTGATCGTCGGTGCGGGCGGCGGCTTCAAGCAGACGCTGATCGACTCGGGCGTGGGCCAGATGGTCCTGGACATCTCCAAGGACTGGTCGATCCCGGCGCTGCTGCTGGCCTGGCTGATCGCGGTGGTGATCCGGCTGGCGACCGGTTCGGCGACGGTGGCGACCGTCTCGGCGGCCGGTCTGGTCGCGCCGCTGGCGGCCGACATGTCGACCACGCACGCCGCACTGCTGGTCCTGGCCATCGGCGCCGGCTCGCTGTTCTTCAGCCACGTCAACGACGCCGGGTTCTGGCTGGTGAAGGAGTACTTCGGGCTGAACGTCGGTCAGACCATCAAGACCTGGTCCGTCATGGAGACCATCATCTCGGTGGTCGCCGGTGCCCTGGTCCTGCTGTTGTCCCTGGTCATATAGCCGCACCCCACACCAGTCGGCAGGAACGGGAGTACGACGATGACGGCCCACCCCCTCTTCGACATCGGCGGGCGCACCGCCCTGGTGACCGGCTCCAGCCGGGGCATCGGGCTGGCGCTGGCCCGGGGCCTCGCGGAGGCCGGCTGCCGGGTGATCCTGAACGGACGCGACGGCGACCGCCTCGCCAGGGCCGCCGCAGGGCTCCCCGGCGAGGTCCACACGGCGGTGTTCGACGTGACCGACGGTCCGTCCGTGTCCGCCGGGATCGCCGAGGCCGAGGAGCGGGTGGGCCCGCTCGACATCCTGGTCAACAACGCCGGGATGCAGCTGCGGGCGCCCCTGCTGGAGTTCGCGGACGCCGACTGGCACCGCGTCCTGGACACCAACCTCACCAGCGCCTTCCTCGTGGGGCGGGAGGCCGCGTGCCGGATGACGGAACGCGGCCACGGCAAGATCGTGAACATCTGCTCGCTGCAGAGCGAGGTGGTCCGCCCGGGCATCGCGCCCTACGCCGCCACGAAGGGCGCGCTGAAGATGCTCACCAAGGGCATGTGCGCCGACTGGGGCCCGCTCGGTGTCCAGGTCAACGGTCTCGGCCCCGGTTACATCGAGACCGAGCTGACCCGGCCGCTCGTCGAGGACGAGGAGTTCAGCGCCTGGGTGCGCGGACGCACTCCGGCGGGCCGCTGGGGCCGTACGGAGGACCTGGTGGGCGGGCTGCTGTTCCTCGCCTCGCCCGCCGCGGACTTCGTCGGCGGACAGATCCTGTACGTCGACGGCGGAATGACGAGCGTCCTGTGAGCGCCGGGAAGGCCCTTGCGCCGGGCTGTGTGATCCACGGCGCGGGCGACCTGCGGGTCGAGGACGTGCCCGTCCCCCGCCCGGGCCCGGGTGAGGCGCTGGTCGCCGTGCGCTACGGCGGCGTCTGCGGCTCCGACCTGCACTACTGGCGGCACGGCGGCGTCGGCGACTTCCGCCTGCGGGAGCCGATGCTGCTCGGGCACGAGGTGGTCGGCACGGTCCTGTCGTACGGCTCCCCGGACACCGCCGGTCCGGCGGCCGGTACGTCCGTCGCGGTGCACCCGGCGACGCCGTGCGGGGTGTGCCCGGAGTGCGTGGACGGGCGGCGCAATGTCTGCCGGGACACCCGGTACCTGGGCAGTGCGGCCCGCTTCCCGCACGTCCAGGGCGGCTTCGCGGCGCGGATCGTCGTCCCCGCCGGACAGGTGCGCGCCCTCCCGACCGGGCTGGACCCGCGCCGGGGCGCGCTGGCCGAGCCGCTGTCCGTCGCCCCGCACGCCGTGCGCCGGGCCGGGGACCTGGCGGGGCGTCATGTGCTGGTCACCGGGGCCGGGCCGATCGGCTGCCTGTCGGTCGCGGCGGCGAAGGCGGCGGGTGCGGCACACGTGACGGTGACGGACCTGCTGCCCGCGGCCCTGGAGTACGCGCGGGCCGCCGGTGCCGACACCCTCGTCCGGGCGGACGACCCGGACGACCCCGGCCGGCCGGTGGACGTCGACACGGCGATCGAGGCCTCCGGTGTGGCCGCGGGCCTCGACACCTGTCTGCGGCTGGTGCGGCGCGGCGGCACAGTCGTCCAGCTCGGCATGCTGCCCCCGGGGCAGAGTCCCTTCGCGGGGAACCTGCTGGTGAGCCGGGAGATCGAGCTGCGCGGGGCGTTCCGCTTCGACGGCGAGTTCGACGACGCGCTGCGTCTGCTCGCGGCCGAGCCCGCGTTCGACGCCCTGGTCAGCGCCGTGGTGCCGGTGCGGGAGGCGGCGTCCGCCTTCGAACTGGCCGCGGACCGGAGCCGGTCCTGCAAGGTGCTGCTGGACTTCGACGCGCCCCCGACAGCCGCCTGAGCCCCAAAACCCTGCAACTCCCCATCCAACAGGGAGACTTGTCACGACGTATCGGCCCACTGCCGTCGTCACGGACAGCCGCCCCCGTTCCGGCCCCCTAATGCGCCACCCGTCCGGCACAGGGCACCCACCCGCACTAGAGTCGTCCCCGACGCCCCCGTGACCCGACTGATGATCGAGGTACGCAGCGTGTCGGTTCTCGTTCTGGTCCTCGCCGTGTGCGCCGCGTGCTGTCTGGGTCTCGGTTTCGTCCTCCAGCAGAACGCGGCCGAGCGCGCCCCGCTGGGCGACTTCCTCTCGCCCCGCCTCCTGCTCGACCTCCTGCGGGTGCCGCGCTGGCTGGCCGGCATGGGACTGATGGTGGCCGGCATGGTGCTGGGGGCGCTCGCGCTGGGCGGCGGCGAACTGACCCTCGTCGAACCCCTCCTGGCGACGAACCTCCTGTTCGCCCTCGCCCTCTCCCGCATCCAGACCCGGCAGCCGCTGGGCCGCCAGGGCTGGGCCGGCCTCGCGCTGCTCGCGGGCGGGGTGACCGCGTTCATCCTGGCGGGCGAGCCGTGCGGGGGCAGCGCGGTGACCGGTCCGCTGCGGCACTGGCTGATCGTCGGGGTGATGCTGGGCCTCGCCCTCGTGCTCACGCTGTGCGCCGGGCGCCTGCGGCTGACCTGGGGCCCGACTCTGCTGGCCCTGGCCGCCGGTCTGCTGTACGGGGTGCAGGACGCGTTGACCCGGGTGAGCGGCCGGCGCTTCTCGGCGGGCGGCCTCGCGGAGTTGCTGACGGGCTGGCAGCCGTACGCCGTGGTGGTGCTCGGGGTGACGGGCCTGGTCCTGGTCCAGAGCGCCTTCGAGACGGCGCCGCTGCGCAGGTCGCTGCCCGCGCTGACGGCGGCCCAGCCGCTCGCGGGCATCGCCTGCGGGGTCGGCTTCCTCGGCGACCGGTTGCGCACCGACGCCGGGGCGCTCGCGTGGCAGGCGGGCGGCCTCGCGGCGGTCGTGGCGGGCATCGTCCTGCTGGGCCTGCACCCGGCGATGCCGCAGGGGACGGGGACCGGCGAGAGCGGGCGTGAACCGGCGCTGGAGCGGCGCTGAGGGCCGCGGTGTCCACTGCTTGGATGGGCGGATGAGTTCTGCTGACGAGATTCTGGACATCGTCGACGAGCACGACCGCGTCGTCGGGCAGGCCCGGCGGGGAGACGCGTACGCCCGGGGGCTGCGGCACCGCTGCGTGTTCGTGTGGGCCCGCGACCCGGAGGGCCGGGTCTTCGTCCACCGCCGGACGGCGTCGAAGCTGGTGTTCCCCGCGCTGTACGACATGTTCGTCGGCGGGGTGGTGGGCGCGGGTGAGTCCTACGACGACGCGGCGCTGCGGGAGGCGGAGGAGGAGCTGGGGGTGAGCGGGCTGCCGCGGCCAAAGTACCTGTTTACGTTCTTGTACGACGACGGGGCGGGGCGGACCTGGTGGTCGGCGGTGTACGAGGTGCGGGTGGCGGGGGCGGTGTCTCCCCAGGTGGAGGAGGTGGCGTGGCACGGGTTCCTGCCGGAGGAGGAGCTGGAGGGACGGCTCGGGGAGTGGGAGTTCGTGCCGGACGGTCTGTCGGCGTACGCGCGGCTGCGGGCTTGGCGGGCCGTTCACTGAACCGGCGTCGCCCGGCGTGGGTGCGGGCGCGGGGTGGGGACGCAGCCCGGCGCTGCCGGGGTGCCGCTGCGCCCACCCGTGCGGCCTGGGGGTACCTCTGTCCCACCGATTCCGCGCCGTTCCGAGGACGGACACCCCCCGGCGCGGCCCCGACCCCCCACCGAACCCACCGCGCCACCCGCACCCCCACCGGAGCCGCACAGGCGCCACCCGCACCCCCACCAAACGCGCGCAGGCCGCCGCAGGCACCCGCGGCGGGGAGCCGGATAGGGTCCCCGGGTGATCGATTTCGTGCGGAACGTTCGGCTGTGGTTCGTGCCCGAGGAGGTGCGGCAGGAGGGCGGTACCCCCGACTACCGCTTCTCGCTGGCCAATGAGCGGACGTTCCTCGCCTGGCTGCGTACCGCCCTCGCCCTGATCGGCGGCGGGTTCGCCGTGGACCAGTTCCTGCCCGACCTGCGCTGGGGCTGGCGGGTCGGGCTCGCGCTCGCGCTGCTGGCCGCAGGTGTGCTGTGCTCGCTGCGGGCCGTGAACCACTGGGCGCGCTGCGAACGCGCCATGCGCCGGGGCGAGGACCTCCCCGTCTCCCGCTTCCCGGCGCTGCTCAGCCTGGTCGTCGCCGTGGTCGCCGTGGTGATGGTCGTCGTGGTCCTCGTCGGCTGGGAGGGCTGAGCGTGAGCGGCACCGACGCGGCCCCCTCCGACCGCGACCCCGGGCTCCAGCCCGAGCGCACCCGGCTCGCCTGGCGTCGCACCACTCTGTCCGGCACCGTCGTCGCCGTACTCGCCGCGAAGACCGCGCTGCACGGCGGGGCGTCGCCCGTCTCGGTGCTCGCCGCCGCCCTGTGCTGCGTCTTCTGGCTGGCCTTCCTCCGGATCGCCCACGGCCGGATCACCACCCTCGCCGCGGCGAACAGACCCCGCGCCCTCACCCCGCCGCACGCCGCCGCCGCGACCCTGTGCATGCTGGCCCTCGCCGTCTGCGGAGCGTTCCTCGTCCTCTGAGGCGTCCTCCGAGGCCCGGAAACGCCCGTGGGACCGACCGCCGTCGCGCCGATCACGTTCGGTCCGCCCACTGGACGGCATACCGACCGGTCGGCATCATGTGTCGGGTACTGTTCACCCGTCCCAGGGAGCGACGATGAGCCCCGACCACCCGCCCGGACTCGATCTCGACCGGTTGCGCGTCCTGCTCGACCGCGAGCGCCCCGGCCTGGTGACCGGCCCGCTGTCCGGCCGGCTGATCGAGGGCGGACGGTCGAACCTCACCTACGCCGTTTCGGACGGCACGGCCCGCTGGGTCGTACGGCGCCCGCCGCTCGGCCACGTCCTGGCCACCGCGCACGACATGCGGCGCGAGCACCGCGTCATCAGCGCCCTGCACCCGACCGAGGTGCCCGTGCCGCGCCCGGTGCTGCTGTGCGAGGACGCGGAGGTGCTGGGGGCGCCCTTCTACGTGATGGAGTTCGTCGACGGCACCCCGTACCGCACCGCGGAACAGCTCGCCCCCCTCGGGCCCGACCGCACCCGCGCGGCCGTGCTGAACCTCGTCGACACGCTGGTCGGGCTGCACGCCGTGGACCCCGCCGAGGTGGGCCTCGCCGACTTCGGCCGCCCCGAGGGCTTCCTGGACCGCCAGCTCCGCCGCTGGGCCAAGCAGCTCGACGCCTCCCGCAACCGCGACCTGGCCGGCATCGACGAACTGCACGCCACCCTCGGCCGGGAGCTGCCCCGCTCCCCCGCCCCGACGGTGGTGCACGGCGACTACCGCCTGGACAACGTCCTGATCGGCGGCGCGGACGACGAGATCCGGGCGATCCTCGACTGGGAGATGTCCACCCTCGGCGACCCGCTGACCGACCTGGGCCTGCTGGTGATGTACAGCAGCCCGCTCCGCATGCCCGACTCCCCCGTCTCCACCACCGCCCAGGCACCCGGCCACCCCGCTCCCGCCGAGCTGATCGAGCGGTACGCCGCCCGCTCGGGCCGCGACGTCTCCACGGTCGCCTGGTACACGGCGTTCGCGTGGTTCAAGCTCGCCGTGATCCTGGAGGGCATCCACTACCGGTACACGCTGGGCCAGACCGTCGGCCGCGGCTTCGACCGCATCGGCGACCTCGTCCCCGTCTTCATCGAGCACGGCCTGACCACCCTTCAGGAGGGCTGAGACCACATGGACTTCGCGTACGACGCACACACCGAGGAACTCCGCGCCCGGCTGCTCGCCTTCATGGACGAGTACGTCTACCCGGCCGAGCAGGTCGCCCACGAGCAGCGCGCCCGGCTCGCCTCCCCGTGGGAGACCCCGCGGGTCGTGGAGGACCTGAAGGCCGAGGCCCGTCGCCAGGGCCTGTGGAACCTGTTCCTGCCCGACGCCGAGCACGGCGCCGGTCTCACCAACCTCCAGTACGCCCCGCTCGCCGAGATCACCGGCCGCAGCCCGCAGCTGGCGCCGACCGCGACGAACTGCGCGGCGCCGGACACCGGGAACATGGAGGTGCTGGCCCAGTTCGCCGACGAGACGCAGAAGAAGCAGTGGCTGCAACCCCTGCTCGCCGGGGAGATCCGCTCCGCCTTCGCGATGACGGAGCCGGACGTGGCCTCCTCGGACGCCACGAACATCACCACGCGCATCGAGCGCGACGGCGACGAGTACGTCGTCACGGGCCGCAAGTGGTACATCTCCGGGGCGATGAACCCGGACTGCCGGATCTTCATCGTGATGGGCAAGACGGACCCCGACGGCGAGGACATCCGCCGCCAGCAGTCGATGGTGCTGGTCCCGCGCGACACGCCCGGGGTGACGGTCGACCGGGCCATGCAGGTCTTCGGTTACGAGGACCACTACCACGGCGGCCACGCCGAGGTGACCTTCGACCACGCGCGCGTGCCGGTGTCGAACCTGATCGGCGAGGAGGGCGGCGGCTTCGCCATCGCGCAGGCCCGGCTCGGTCCCGGCCGGATCCACCACTGCATGCGGCTGATCGGCATGGCCGAGCGCGCGATCGAGCTGATGTGCCGCCGCGCGGTGTCCCGCGACGCCTTCGGCAAGACGCTGGCCCAGCAGGGCGTGGTCCACAACTGGATCGCGGACGCCCGGGTCACCGTCGAGCAGCTGCGGCTGCTGGTGCTGAAGACCGCCTGGCTGATGGACACCGTCGGCAACCGGGGCGCGCACACCGAGATCCAGGCCATCAAGATCGCCACGCCTCGCGCGGTGGTCGACATCATCGACCGGGCGATCCAGCTGCACGGCGCGGGCGGCGTGAGCCAGGACTTCCCGCTGGCCGAGCTGTACGCGGGGGCGCGGACGCTGATGATCGCCGACGGCCCGGACGAGGTACACCAGCGCTCGCTGGCCCGCCGGGAGATCAAGAAGTACCTCTGAGCGGGCGACGCCCCCGGGGGCCCCGGGGGCCCGTCGCCTGGGGGCGTCTCAGGGACGCAGGGCCCGCAGCAGCAGGTCGGCGAGGTGGTCGGCGACCTCCTGCGGGCTGAGCGGGCCGTTGGGGCGGTACCACGTGGACAGGTGGTGGATGGATCCGAAGTGGTAGTCCACCACCAGGTCGGCCGGGGTCTCCTTGGTGAAGACGCCGGTCCGCTGGCCCTCCTCGATGAGCGCGCGGAAGCGCTCGTGGTAGCGCCGGCGCTCGGCGCGCACCTGTCTGTTCTTCTCCGGGCTGAGCTGGTGCATGGAGCGGAAGAAGATCGACGCGTCGTCGAGGTTGTCGATGGTGGTCACGACGACGTCGGCCGCCGCGTCCCGCACCCGCTTCTCGACCGGCGCGTCGGCGTCCGCGAAGGCGTCCAGGCGTTCCTGCTGGAGGCGCAGCACGCGCGCGTACACCTCGTGCAGCAGGTCGTCCTTGGAGCCGAAGTAGTGGTAGAGCGCCCCCTTGGTGACGCCTGCCGCCTCGACGATCTCCTGTACCGAGGTGCGGTCGTAGCCCTGCTCGGCGAAGAGCCGGGTGGCGGCGGCCAGGAGCCGCTGCGGCACCGGAGTGCCGTCCCCGTCCGTGGTCCTGGGCACTGCCGTCACCTGCCTTTCCGTGTCACTGTCCGTTCACTGCTGCGTTCCGTTGCCGCCGGAACGCAGTTCCCGACGGAGGATCTTCCCACTCGCCGTCTTCGGCAAGTCGGGCAGGATCTCCACCTGGCGCGGATACTTGTAGGCGGCCAGTCTCTCCTCGCAGTACGCGACGAGTGCGTCCGGGTCCGTGGCGGCGCCCGGCCGGAGGCTGATGTACGCCTTGACGGTCTCGCCGCGGTACCCGTCGGGCACGCCGACGACGGCGGCCTCGCGCACCGCGGGGTGGGTGTAGAGCACGTCCTCGACCTCGCGCGGCCAGACCTTGAAGCCAGAGGCGTTGATCATGTCCTTCTTGAGGTCGACGACGTAGAGCCAGCCCTGGGCGTCCATGAAGCCGATGTCCCCGGTGCGCAGTTCGCCGCCGGGGAAGGTCTCGGCGGTGGCGTCCGGGCGGCGCCAGTAGCCGGGGACGACCTGGGGGCCGCTGACGACGATCTCGCCCTGCTCCCCGAAGGGCACCTCCGCGCCCTGGTCGTCGACGATCCGCACGGCGGTCTCGGGGCCGGGCACGCCGACCGCCAGGGTCCCGGAGACGGGGTCCACCGGGGCCTCCAGGTGCGGCGGTACGGACGCGCAGGGCGCGGTGCACTCGGTGAGCCCGTAGCCGTTGCGGATGTACGGGCCGAAGCCCGCGCGGAACTTCTCCACCAGGGCGGGCGGCAGCGGGGCGCCGCCCGAGGAGATGTTCGCGAAGGACGCGAAGTGCTCCGGGGTGACGGAGGGGTGGGCGGCGAGCGCCATGAAGGCGGTGGACGGGCCGACCGTGTAGTGCGGCCGGTGCTCGGCGAAGGCGTCCAGGACGACGCCCGCCTCGAAGCGGTAGGCCAGGACGAGTGTGCCCACGCTGTTCAGGCAGGCGCCGAACTCGCAGACCATGCCGGTGATGTGGAACAGCGGGGCCAGCGCGAAGTAGACCGGTGCCTCGGGCAGGCCGAGCCCGGTGCGCTGCCGCTCGGCGTTGTACATGATGTTGCGGTGGGTGTTGGTGGCGCCCTTGGGCGTGCCGCTGGTGCCCGAGGTGTAGCTAATGAGCGCGGTGTCGCCGGGCTCCGGGTCGCGGCCCTCGGGCGCCCGGTGGCCGGCGCGGGCCTCCCGGGCCAGGTCGTCGGCGTCGGGGGCGTCCGGCAGCCGCTCGAACGGCAGCACGCGTGCGTCCTGGCGGGTCTGGAAGTCCGACTCGCACCCCGTGAGCACGATCCGCACCGGCGAGCCGGCCGCCGTCTCGCGCAGGTACGACTCCCAGGCGCGGTCGGAGCAGATCAGCGCGGCCACCTCGCCGTCCCGCAGGACGTGGCCGACCTCCCGCGACTTGTACATCGGGTTGACGGGCACGACGACCGCGCCCGCCTTCCACGCGCCCAGTACGGCGAGCACGAAGTGCGGGGAGTTCTGGAGCAGGACCGCGACCCGGTCGCCGCGCTCCAGGCCGCGCGCGGCGAGGTACCCGGCGACGGAGTCGCTCAGCTCGTCCACCTCGCGGTAGGTGAGGCGGCCGTCGAAGTAGGCGAGGAAGACGCGGTCGGGTGCCTCGGCGGCCGCCCGGCGCAGGGCGTGCACGAGGGAGGCGTCGGGGTCGAGCGGGGCCTTCTGCGCGTCGGTCAGCAGGCCGAGCCAGGGCTTGGCCGCGTAGGGGGAACCGGTCACCGGGCCGTCGCCTCCTCCCACTGCCGCTGGAGCCGGTTCATGCCGTGCAGCCAGCGGTCGGGTTCGGTGGCCCGGGCCTGGTAGTACTGCGCCACCTCGGGGTGCGGCAGGATCAGGAAGCGGTCCTCGTGGATGCCCTGGAAGAGGGCGTCCGCGACGTCCCCCGGTTCGATCGCGGTGGGCCGGAGCACCAGTTCGCCCGCGCTGCCGCTCGCGGTGAGCATGTCGGTGCGCACCCCTTGCGGACAGATGGCGTGGACCTTGATCCCGCGGTGGCGGTAGGTCAGGGACAGCCACTCGGCGAAGGCGTAGGCGCCGTGCTTGGTGACGCTGTAGGGGGCGGCGCCGATCATGGTGAGCAGTCCGGCGGCCGAGACGGTGGAGACGAAGCGGCCACTGCCGCGCTCCAGCCAGTCGGGGAGCAGTTCGTGGGCCGCCCGCACGTGGGCCATGACGTTGACGTCCCAGGCGAGCGCCCAGACGGCCTCCGCCGCGGCCTGCGAACCCCCGGAGCCGACACCCGCGTTGGCGCAGTACACGTCGACGCTGCCGCCCAGCGCGTCGCGGGCCTCGGTGACGATCGCCGAGGCGTCGCCGGGGACGGCGATGCCGCCGATCTCGTCGGCGACGGCCTTGGCCCGGCCGGCGTCCAGGTCGTTGACCACGACCCGGGCTCCCTCGGCGGCGAAGCGGCGGGCCAGCGCGGCGCCGATGCCGCCTCCCGCCCCGGTGACGACGACTCCGGCGTTCTGCACGGCTTCCACCATCGGTCTCCTTCGACACGGCTCGGGCACGGCTCGCTTCCCGTTGCAGCGCCAGACTAACCAGTCGGTATGTTCGGCGGAAGAGGTGAACCGCGGTCTACACCATTCCCTGCGGCCCGGGCGCGGGGTTAGCGTGCGTGCGCATGACACCCGCCGCGATCACGGAGGTCACCGCATGACGCTGTCCGGACGGAACCTGCTCGCCACGACGGCCGCGGTGGCGGCCGGCACCACGGCCGCCGCCGCGTCGGCGGGCACGGCGCGGGCCGCGCCCGCCGGAGACGGGGGCCGCCGACTGCGCACCGGCTTCGAGCGCCTCGCCGACGGCGGCTACGCGCCGCTCAGGGGGCAGAAGGTCGGCGTCGTCACCAATCCGACCGGCATCACCCGGGACGTCCGCCACATCGTCGACGTCATGCACGCCGACGACCGCGTGGAGCTGACCGCCGTCTTCGGCCCCGAGCACGGCTTCCGCGGCACGGCGCAGGCGGGCGGCTCCGAGGGGCGCTACGACGACCCCGCGACCGGGCTGCCGGTCTACGACACCTACCTGAAGAGCGGGCAGCCGCTCGCGGACGTGTTCACCGCGTCCGGCGTGGACACCGTCGTCTTCGACATCCAGGACGTGGGCGCGCGCGTCTACACGTACATCTGGACGCTGTTCGACTGCATGGAGGCGGCCTCGCTCGCGGGGAAGCGGTTCGTGGTGCTGGACCGGCCGAACCCGGTGACCGGGCGGGCGGCCCTCGGCCCGGTCCTGCACAGGGAGTTCGCGACCTTCGTGGGGCGGCAGCCGATCGCGCAGGCGCACGGCATGACGGTCGCCGAGCTGGCGCTGCTCTTCAACGGCGAGTTCCTGACCGCCCCGGTGCCGCTGGAGACGGTGACGATGACGGGCTGGAAGCGCTCGGAGTTCTACGACGCCGCCGGGCTGCCCTGGGTGCCGCCGAGCCCGAACATGCCGACGCCGGAGTGCGCGCTGGTGTACTCGGGGACCTGTCTGTTCGAGGGCACGAACCTCTCCGAGGGCCGCGGTACCACCCGGCCGTTCGAGCTGCTGGGCGCGGAGGGGATCGACGGGCGCTGGGCCGCCGCCGCGAACGGACTCGGTCTGCCCGGTGTGCGCTTCAGGGAAGCGTACTTCGCGCCCACCTTCTCCAAGTTCCAGGGCAGGACCGTCGGCGGGGTGCAGCTCCACGTGCACGACCGGGCCGCGTTCGACCCGGTGCGCACCGGAATCGCCCTCCTGGTGACCGCCAAGCGGACCTGGGACGGCTTCGCCTGGCGGTCGGACAACTGGATCGACAAGCTCACCGGGTCCACCCGGGTGCGCACGATGATCGACGCGGGCGCGGACACCGACGAGGTGGTGGCCGGCTGGGAGGCGGAACTGGCGGCGTTCAGAAGGACACGCCGCCAGTACCTCCTCTACAGGTGACCTGCGGGCCGGCCGCTCACCGGTGGGACGTGAACTCCACGACCTGCTGGTAGGTGGGCCGGTTCTGCCAGCTGATGCCGCCGTGCTTGACGCCGCCGAGGGTGCGGTGGATCACCGAGTCGGCGCACCACTGGTCCCCGGCCGAGCAGTTGTCGTCGCCGGGATAGACCTGGGCGGCCGTGCGGCCCGCCGCCTCCTTCAGGGTGGAGACCAGGGTGTCCCGGCAGGCGGCGAGGTCGCCGCCGCCGCAGTACGGCCGCGCCAGCGGGCCCTTGACGAACTCGCCGAGCACGGACCGGATGTCCTTGTCGACATAGCTCCACCAGCCGTACTGGAAGGCGCTGCCGGCGTGGGCGCCGGTCGGGCCGTGGGCGGCGGACGGGGACTCGTCGACGGGCAGGTTGCGGGTGAAGGCGGTGTACAGGTCGGTGCCGAGCCCTGGTTCGAACTCGGCCTTCACCAGCAGCGGCCACCAGGCGTCCAGAGTGCGGACCGCGTCGGCGTGGGCGTACTTCTTGGCGCCCGCCGAGGTCTCCGTGCGCAGACCGCCCGCGGACAGCCAGGCCCTGAGCCGGTCCACGGCCGTCTTCGCGGCGGGATCGGTGACCGGCGCGGACTCGACCACCCTCAGCAGGTCGGGCAGGACGTCCTCGGCCCGCAGGTCGGCGAGGGCCGCCTCGGCCATGGCCTTCACCAGCGCGGTGCGGGTGACGCCGCCCGCGGCGACCAGCTTCTTCACCCGGTCGTCGAGGAGGTTTCCGCGGTGGACGGAGCCGTTGCCCCAGGAGGCGGCCGGGTAGTCCTTGGCCTGCTTGTTGTTCCAGGAGACGTAGTAGTCCTGGTCGACCGACTGCGGGTGGGCGGACGGGCCGGTGTACCGGGCGGTGTTGGCGGCGGCGTCCCAGCCCTGCCACTCGTACGCCGGCCGGGCCCAGACCGGGAACTCGGCGTCGACGCCGTTCGCGCGCACCGGGTTGTCGCCGCTGTTGTAGTACGCGGTGTGCTCGGAGTCGGCGTAGAACCAGTTGAAGGTGTAGTTGATGTGCTGGACGGCGCCCTTGAAGCGCTCGGGGCCGTTGAGGTAGTCCGGGTCGTTCAGCATCTGGAAGCCGATGATGGAGTCGGCCTCGTGGAGGTAGGAGGAGCGCAGGGTGGTGTAGGCGACCTTCTTGCCGCCGACCGTGGCCCGGGACTCGACGGGGCCGTACTTGGTGCGCCAGACACGCATCGTGTAGGAGCCGGCCGCGGTGGAGTCGGCGACCGTCGGCTTCCAGGCGTTGCGCCGCTCGACCTTCTCCATGGGCGTGCAGGTGCCGCGGTAGAGGTAGTGGTAGTCGTCCTGGCACAGCTCGACCGCGTAGGTGTCGATGATGTCCTGGCCGGAGGTGGTGGCGCTCCAGGCGTAGTCCTGGCCGCGGCCGAGTTCGACGTACATGCTCAGACCCGCGAAGGAGGCGCCGCGGGCGCTGATGCCGGGGCCCTGGAGCTCCTGGAGCATGAGCAGCTGCGGGGCGAAGTAGCCGGTCTGGGGTCCGAAGACGGCGACCGGGTGGCCGCTCGCGGTGTGCTCGCCGCTGACGACGAGGGCGTTGGACATGCCGCGCCGTGCCGAGGTCACGGCGGTGTCCGCCGCCTTGGCCGATGCCCCGGTCGCGCCCGCGGCGCCGGCGCTGCCCGTACGGTCGTACACCAGCGGTTCCGGCTCGACCGACCCGGCGTCGGGCAGGGCGCGGCCCTGCGGGTCGTCCGGGGTGGGCAGGTACGGGAAGCTGCCGTCCTGCTGGGTGAGGACGGCCTCGGGGTCGTTGCGCTGGCGGAAGGACTCCCAGACCTCGGTGCCCTCGGCGACGCCGTACTTCTCCTGGGCCGCGAGCAGGGAGAGCGCGTTGTTCACCTCGCCGCCGCCTCCGGCGCCGAAGAGGGAACCGATGACGGAGGCCAGCGCGATCAGGTCGCTGCGCTTGAAGTGCTCGATGGTGCCCGCGTTGGTGATGGCGTCCTTGTGGCCGGTCAGGACGTATTCGCCGGGGAAGTAGCGGCCCTTGTCGGAGGCGTCGATGTAGGCGTTGACCCCGGCGACGTAGGCGTCCACGTCGGCCAGGGCCAGCTCGCCGCGCTCACCGGCCTTGGCGGCGGCGCTCTCGATCTGCGCCTCCAGGTCGTCCTCGGTGTAGGGGGCGCTGCGCCAGAACTGCTGCTCCAGGCCCTGGTTGGCGGGGGCGCCGCCCGCGAAGGGGGTCAACTGGCCGCGTCCGACGTGCCGGAAGAGGTCCATGAGCCACAGCCGGTCCTGGGCCGCGGCGTAGCCGGCGCCGAACTCGGTGCCGTAGCGGGTGGTGCCGGTGATGTGCGGCACGCCGGTCTTCTTGTCGCGGACGATGGTGACGTCGTCGCGTCCCGCGGGGCGGACGGTGGAGGCGGCCTGGCCGTCCGGGACGCCGAAGGAGGCGTCGTTGAAGAAGTCGTTGATCTTGTCGTTGGTGAGGCCGGAGTAGCCGGTGGCGAGCTTCGCGTAGGGGCCGAGCTGGTCCTCGGCGTGCGCGGGCTGGGTGCCGAACGCCTGGTTGAGGAGGATCTGGGCGAGGGTGGCGTTGCCGTTCTGGCCGGGCGGCAGGATGTCGGAACACTGCCCGCCGCAGTGGTCGTTGGCGGCGGCCTCGGCGGCCGTGACCTCGGCGGTCGTGTCCCCGGCGGCCATCGCCGGGGAAAGCGGTGACAAAACTCCGGCAATGAGCGCGCATACGGATGCGGTCTTCAGGAACCCGTGGAAGCCGCGGGGAGTTCTCAGTCTGTCGAGGGCGTTGCGTGGGGTGCGCCGTGGCATGGCAGCTCCTCCCGACGGGGGTGTGGCGGGACGTTACCGCCGGTATCCCCGAGTGGGAAGGTGAACATGCGTCACTTTTTGGGAGCGGGTGGATCGGCTTATGGAGGGCATCGGAAATCGGATGGAGCCGAATCGGTTGTCGATACGTCTATTTGGCGACGTCCGTACGACGACGCCGGAGTGACCCAAGTACAGGTGCAGGTGTGACGGAGGTGCAGGGCGATGGCCGGTTTCCGAAGTCTGGCGAGACAGGTCCGCGATCCACGGTGCGACCTGGCGCTGCGGCGCTATTCGCTGCGCAAGTGCCTTGAGCGTTTCGCCCCTTACGGGCACAGGGCGACCTGGGACCATCTCTGCTCCCGGGCCGGATTCGGTCCCGAGGACCGCTCCCCCAACCCGGCGCGGCTCGTGGCCGCACTGGAGGAGCTGGAGGAGGCGCGTTCGGTGTGGCTGGCCTACGAGGTCGAGTTCGCCGAGCGGCGCAGGAAGGAGAAGCACGACGGGCTGCGCAGGCCGGGCAGCGTGGACGACTGGCACCGGCTGACCTGGGGCGGGTTCGGGGTGGCCTGGTGCGACGATCCCCGGGTCCATCCCGACGGACCGCTGGCGGAGGTGCTGCGCCGGCTGATCTCGGCGCTGGAGCGTGAGCCGGGCTCCGTGTGCCCGGTGTGCGACGGGGAGCGCCTCGCCTGGAAGTACGACCTGGACCACGAGCCCTCGACGGGTCCCGTCTGCTCGGACTGCGGCATCCTCGTGCCGCGGCCCGTCCTCACTCCCGCGGCGCGCGCGGACGCCCGGCGGGGGCGGTTGCTGATGTCGGCGTAGCCGGCCGCGGGGTGCGCCGGGGATGCCGCACCCCGGTGGCCGGTGCGGCACCGGACCCGACGGGCGTTGTCGGTGGCGCCCGGCACCATGGGGAGATGGTGCAACTGTGTGTGAACGGGGCGCGGGGCAGCGCGGACGGCGCGGTGGTGCCGTTGTCGCCGGAGGCGGTCGCCGACTCGGTGGCCGCGGCGGTCGCCGCCGGGGCCACGGACGTCCACGTCCACCCGAAGACACCGTGCGGGCGGGACACGCTGTCCCCGCGTGTGCTCGCGGTGACGCTGGAGGCGATCAGGGCGCGGGGCCCCGCGTCGGTGCCGGTCGGTGTCACGACGGGCGCCTGGGCCGAGCCCGACCCCGCGTCCCGGGCGGCGCGGATACGGAGTTGGACGGTGCTGCCCGACCACGCGTCGGTCAACTGGCACGAGCCCGGCGCCGAGGAGACTGCCGCGGCCCTGATCGAGCGCGGGGTGGGCGTGGAGGCGGGCGTCTGGTCCGGCACGGACGGCGCGGCCCTGTTCCTGCGCTCACCGCTCGGGCCGAAGGTGCTGCGGGTGCTGGCGGAGGTCACGGACACCGACCCGGCGACCGCCCCGGACTCGGCGCGCGCCCTGCTGAGCGCCCTCGGCCCGGCCCACGGCCGCCCGGTCCTGCTGCACGGCGAGGACGGCGGCGCCTGGCCGGTGCTGCGCCTGGCCGGCCGGCTGGGCCTGGCGACCCGGATCGGCCTGGAGGACACCCTCCTCCTCCCCGACGGCAGCCGGGCCGCGTCCAACGCCGCCCTGGTCACCACGGCACTGAGGGAGTTCACCACGCCCCACCGCGACGCCCACTGACGACCGGGCGGCCCGTATCGCCGGACCCTCATTCGCCGCGGCACGGCGGCACCGACCGGCCCCGCTGCACGGCGAAAACGGCGGCCCCGGCCGGTGTTGCCCACGGCCGGGCGGGCCGGGCGACCCGGATCGGCTCCCTCGGCGCACCGGGACGAGCCCTGGCGACCGGGTCCGGGTCACCGGAGCGTCATTCGTCGCAGCACGGCGCTTCCCCGCCACCATCGGCGCGGCTCGGCTGCGCGCCGTTGGTGGCGGGGCCGCGGCGCTCCACGAGCAGGCGCGAGCCGGAACGGCGTTCGCCGAAGGCGTCGTCTGGGTTGGACAGGACGCAGGTCTCCAGGGACAGGCAGCCGCAGCCGATGCAGTCGGTGAGGTGGTCGCGCAGCCGGTTGAGCTGTTTGATCCGCTCGTCCAGTTCGGAACGCCAGGACCGGGAGAGCCGGGCCCAGTCCTCCTCCGTGGGTGTGCGCTCCTCCGGCAGTTCGGCGAGCGCCTCGCGGATCGTGGCCAGCGGGATGCCGACCCGCTGCGCGGCCCGGACGAAGGCGACCCGGCGCAGCGCGTCACGACTGAAGCGGCGCTGGTTGCCCGAGGTCCGGCGACTGCTGATCAGGCCCTTCGACTCGTAGAAGTGCAGGGCGGAGACGGCGGCGCCGCTGCGCGCGGCGAGCTGGCCGACCGTGAGCTCTTGGATCTTCTCGGGAATCTGAGGCACTCCTCAGACCCTACCGACCCGCTCACCCGCACGGACGGGTCACGTCCGTTGACAGGGACTCCGCGGGCGACCATACTAAGCAGTCGCTTAGAGTCGAGCGCACAGGTCGAGCGAGCAGAGAGGCCGGAACATGGCAGAGCCGAGGATCTTCGCGTCCGCCGACGAGGTGAAGGCGGCGGTGGGCGAGCAGTTGGGACACACCGACTGGCTGGAGGTCGACCAGAAGCGGATCGACCTGTTCGCGGAGGCGACCGGGGACCACCAGTGGATCCACGTGGACCCTGAGCGGGCCGCCGCCGGGCCGTTCGGCACCACCATCGCCCACGGCTACCTGACCCTGTCGCTCCTCCCCCTCTTCGGGCCGCAGCTGATCAGGGTCGAGGGCGTGAAGATGGGCGTCAACTACGGCACCAACAAGGTCCGTTTCCCCTCCCCCGTCCCGGTCGGCTCGCGCCTGCGCGCCACGGCGACGATCACGGGGGTCGAGGACGTCAAGGGCGGCATCCAGGTGAGCGTCGCCTTCACCGTGGAGCGCGAGGGCGGCGACAAGCCGGTGTGCGTCGCCGAGTCCGTCTCGCGCTACTACGTCTAGGAGGCGTCGGAGCGGCCCCGGGCTCCCACCATCCTGAGCACGAGGTCGGCGTAGAGCGCGCCGACCTCGTCGGGTGTGCGGGGGCCGTTCACGTTGAACCAGCGGGCCACGTCGATGCAGAGCGACAGCACGGCGAGCGTGGTGCCCTTGACGTCCGGCACGTCGAACTCGCCCGTCGCCACGCCGTCGTCGATGATGCCGCGCACCGCGGCGTCGCACTGCCGGCGGAGGGTGAGGATCTCCTCCCGGGCCTCGGGACCGAGCGCGTCCAACTCGTACTGCACGACCCGCGCGGTCGTGCGCCGTCCGGCGTGCCAGCGGACGAAGGAGCTCACGGCGTCGGCGAGCCGCTCG
This sequence comes from Streptomyces violaceorubidus, assembly GCF_000717995.1. Classification (GTDB taxonomy): domain Bacteria; phylum Actinomycetota; class Actinomycetes; order Streptomycetales; family Streptomycetaceae; genus Streptomyces; species Streptomyces violaceorubidus. The sequence continues at coordinate 91,404 of NZ_JODM01000022.1, read as the reverse complement.
GTCGCGCCGCCCTCGCCCTGGGCCGCGGAGCGCAGGATGGCCACCGCCCGGGTGTGACCGATGCGGCTGATGCGGTGGAGCAGCTCTTCCTTCGTCTTGTAGTGGATGTAGAGCGCGGCCGGGCTCATGCCGGCCCGCCCGGCGATGTCGCGGGTCGTGGTCGCGTGGTACCCGCGTTCGGCGAACGCCTCCACGGCGGCGACCAGAAGCCGCCGGGCCGCGTCAGGCGTGACCTCTTCCCACGGCTCGATGTCGCCGCCCGTCGTCTCGGCCGCCGTACTCATCGCTGGTTCGCCCCTCTCGGTGACAGGAGCACCACCATACCGCCGAAGCTGAGCGGTCGCTTAGGGGCGCTGTCCGGCGGGGGCGCCACCGGGCTTCAGGAAGGGGTCGTGCTCGACGAGGATCTTGTCGAGCCGCGCCTGGTCGACCCGGCTCACGATCTGGCCGACCTCCTGGCGGTCCCGGATGATCTTGGCCAGCGTGAAGGCCGAGGTGACGAGGTACAGGACGGCGATCGCGAGGAAGGCCCGTACCCAGGCGTCGGCCTGCAACTGGTAGATGCCGATGGCGGTGGCGGCCATGGCCACCGAGAACGAGGCGACGGCCTGCCCGTAGAAGGCCGCCGTGTTCTGCTGCTTGACGGGTGTGTCACTCATGGGGACAAGGGTCGGCGGACGCGGCCGGGGCCGCATCCGCCGTCGTACTCAGTCCGGCTACTCAAAGCCCGGCACTCAGAAGGCCGACACGCCCGTCAGCGCGCGCCCGATGACCAGCTTCTGGATCTGGCTGGTGCCCTCGTAGAGGGTCATCACGCGGGCGTCGCGCAGCAGCTTGCCGGCCGGGTACTCGTCGATGTAGCCGTAGCCGCCGAAGACCTGGAGGGCGTTGTTGGCGGCGCGCACGGCGGCCTCCGAGGCGAAGAGCTTGGCCTTGGAGGACTCGACGGTGAAGGGCTGCCCGCGGTCGATCAGGTCGGCGACCCGCCAGGTCAGCAGCCGGGCCGCGTCCACGTCGAGGGCGATGTCGCTGATCAGCTCCTGCACCAGCTGGTGGTGGGCGATGGTCTTCCCGAACTGCTCCCGCTCCCCCGCGTACCTCACGGCCGCGTCCAGCGCGGCCTGGGCTATGCCCACGCAGCCGGCCGCGACCGACATCCGCCCCTTGGCGAGGGCCGACATGGCCACCGAGAAGCCCTTGCCCTCGGGAGCGAGCATGGCGGAGGCGGGGACGCGGACGTCCTCCAGGACCAGTTCGGCCGTGGCCTGGCCGCGCAGCCCCAGCTTGCCGTGGATGGTGCGGCGGGTCAGTCCTGGGGTGTCGGTGGGGACGAGGAAGGCGGAGACGCCCTGGTGGCCCGGGGCGTCGGTGGAGCGGGCGAAGAGCAGGACGACATCGGCCCAGGTGCCGTTGGTGATGAACATCTTGGTGCCGTTGATCACGAAGTCGTCGCCGTCGCGCACCGCGCGGGTGGAGAGGTGGCCCGCGTCGGATCCCGTGCCCGGCTCGGTGAGGCCGAAGCAGCCGATGTACGCGCCGGAGGTGAGCCCCGGCAGCCAGCGCCGCTTCTGCTCCTCGTCCCCCCAGGCGGCGATCGTCTTGGCGACCAGGCCGAGGGAGACGGAGACGATCCCGCGCACGGAGCTGTCGCCGCGCCCCAGCTCCTCCGTGACCAGGCAGTACGCGAGGTGGTCGCCGCCGGACCCGCCGTACTCCTCGTCGATCGTGAGCCCGAGGAAGCCGACCTCGCCGAGCTTCTTCACGATCGACCTGTCCACCTCCTCCGCGCGGTCCCAGGCGACCACGTGCGGGGCGATCTCGCGCGCCACGAACTCCCGGGCGAGCTGCCGTACGGCGCCCTGCTCCTCGCTGAGCTCCAGATTCATGCCGAGTCACCCCACAGAAGACGGACCTTGAACGGCGGACCACCGGGGCCCGAGCCATAAATTAGCACTGCTAGTTTAAAGCCGCAGCCCTACTATGTGCGCCATGGCCCGACCGCGCAAGCCCCTGCTCAGCACCGACCGGATCGTCGAGACGGCCCGCGCTCTGGTGGACACGGAGGGTCTCGCGGCCGTCTCCACCCGCCGGCTGGCCGCGGAACTGGGCGTCAGCGGGCCCTCGCTCTACAACCACTTCCGCACCAAGGACGAGATCCTGGAGGCCGTCGCCGACTCGGTGAGCGCGCGGGTCGACCTGTCGATGTTCGAGGACGGCCGGGAGTGGCGGACCGCGCTGCACGACTGGGCGGTCTCGTACCGGACGGCGCTGCGCGAGCACCCCAACATCGTCCCGGTGCTGGCCCACGGCCCGGGCCGCCGCCCGGCCGCGCTGCACCTCGCGGACGCCGTCTACGGCGCGATGGTCCGGGCGGGCTGGCCCCCGGCGCAGGCCACGTCCATCGGCGCGCTGATGCGCTACTTCATCATGGGCTCGGCGCTCGGCTCCTTCGCCGGCGGCTTCGTGGACGACGCGGGTGCCTACGATCCCGCGGACTACCCGCACCTCCAGCAGGCCCACCTCCTGGCGGAGCAGCAGGAGAAGATCGACGAGCGCGCCTTCGACACCGGCCTGACGGCGCTGCTGGACGGGCTCGCGCAGCAGTACGAGCGGCTCAGTCGGGACGGCTAGGGGCCCCCAGGGCGAGCAGGGCGGTGTCGTCGTCGACACCGTCGCCGAGCTTCTCCAGCAGGGCGGCCACGGCGGCGATCACGTCCCCGGGTGCCGTGGACGCCTGCCGGGCGGCGAAGTCCCGCAGCCGTTCGTCGCCGTAGAGGGTGGTGCGCTCGGGGTCCGTGCGGGCCTCGGTCAGGCCGTCGGTGTAGAGCAGCAGGGTGTCGCCGGGGTAGAGGACGGCGGTGGCGGGAGTGAAGACGGCGTCGGGCAGCGCGCCGACCAGCATGCCGCCGGGAGTGGTGAGGTAGTCGGCCCGCCCCGGACCGTCGACCGGGGCACCGGCCCGCAGCACCAGCGCGGGCGGGTGCCCGCCGGAGGCGAGGCGGACCGTCGTGCGGCCGCGGTCGTCGTCCGGTTCGACGACGCCGACGACGGCGGTGCAGTGGCGGGGGTCGGCCTTGAGGCCGTAGCGGTCGTAGAGGACGGCGTTGAGCGTGGCCAGGGCGCTGACCGGGTCGGAGTCGTGGAAGACGGCCGCCCGCAGGGTGTAGCGGGTGAGGGACGTGACGGCGGCGGCCTTGGGGCCCTTGCCGCTCACGTCGCCGAGGAAGAAGGCCCAGCGCCCCGCGCCGAGGGCGAACAGGTCGTAGAAGTCGCCGCCGAGCCGGTCGGGCGAGGCCGTGTAGTAGTAGGAGGCCACGTCCAGGCCCGGGACGGTGGGGAGTTCGGCGGGCAGCAGGGCCTGCTGGAGCACGACGAGGGCGTCGGTCAGCCGGGCCCGGTCCGCCTCGGAGCGGGAGCGCGCCGCCTCCGCCTCCCGCCGCGCCGCCTCCGCCCCCCGCCGTGCCGCCTCCGCCTCCCGCCGCGCCGCCTCCGCCTCTCGCCGCGCCGCCTCGGCCAGCTCGCGGGCCTCGTCGGCGGCCCTCCTGCGGCGCAGCAGTTCCTCCTCGTAGGCGCGTCGGTCGGAGGCGTCGAAGACCGTGGTGCGGATCAGTACCGGCTCGCCGTCCGCGTCCTTCTTGACCGCGGCGGAGACGAGCACCGGCAGCCGTCCGCCCGTGGCCGTCCGCATCTCCAGCGCGATGCCGCCGATCTCGCCCCGCAGGCTCAGCAGGGGGGCGAAGTGGGTCTCGTGGTAGAGCTTCCCGCCGACGGTGAGCAGGTCGGCGAAGCGCATCAGGCCCACCACCTCGCGCCGCTCGAGGCCGAGCCAGTCCAGCAGCGTGGCGTTGACCTTGGTGACGGTGCCGTCCATGGCCGTGGACAGGAAGCCGCAGGGCGCGGCGTCGTAGAGTTCCTCGGCGCTGTCCTCCGGGACGGGCACGCCGGACGGGGGCACTCGTCCACCCGGGTCGTCGCCGGGGGCGGGGTCAGGAGTCCGGCCGGGAGCCATGGACACGGTCCAGGAAGTCGAGTACGGCGTCGGCGGTGGCCTCGGGAGCGCTGAGCTGGGGGCAGTGCCCGGTGGCGTCCAGTGTGACCAGCCGGGCCCCGGGGACGCGCGACCGCACGAACGAACCCACCCCCCGGGGAGCGATGGCGTCCTCGGCGCATTCGAGGACCAGCGTGGGCACCGTCACCCCGTCCAGGTCCTCACGGTTGTCCGAGAGGAACGTGGTGCGCGCGAACACCCGGGCCATCGCCGGGTCGGTCGCACAGAAGCTGTCGGTCAGCTCCTGGCCCAGCTCCGGCCGGTCGGGGTTGCCCATGATCACCGGGGCCATCGCGGACGACCAGCCGAGGTAGTTCGAGTCCAGGGACGCCAGCAGTTCCTCGATGTCGGCCGCCGTGAAGCCGCCGCGGTACCCGTCGTCGTCGATGTAGCGCGGGGAGGGGGTGACCATGACCAGGGATCCGATCCGCTCGGGTGCGGTGCGGGCGGCCAGGACCCCGGCCATCGCGCTCACCGAATGCCCGACGAACGTCACCCGCCGCAGGTCCAGCGCCCGCAGAACGTCGACCACGTCCTGCGCGTACCCCTCCAGCGACGCGTACCGCTCCGGGGCCCAGGCCGACAGGTCGGACCCGCCCGAACCGACGTAGTCGAACAGGACGACCTTGTAGCGCCCGGCCAGCCTGGGCACCACCAGACGCCACATGTTCTGGTCGCAGCCGAATCCGTGGGCCAGCACCACCACCGGCCCGTCGGGGTCGCCGGTCACCGTCACGTTGTTCCGGTGCCGTACCTCCGCCTCCACCATGCCGCCTCCTGCTCGCACACGCTTTCGCCCCTCAAGGTAAGAATAAAGAGACAAACACCATTATTTCCTCCGCCTTCCTGGTGCCCGCCTTCCCGGCCCGGACGCTTCGGTGCTCGCCGAACCGTCCGTGACGCATGCTGGGGGCATGACCTCGAAGGACCCGGGCGCACCCGGACTGGCGCGACTGGCCGGGCTGATCGCCGACGAGAGCAGGGCCGCGTGCCTGCTGGCACTGCTCGACGGGCGGGCGTGGACCGCCGGTGAGCTCGCCCGGCACGCGGGGGTGGCCGCGTCGACGCTGAGCGAGCACCTCGGCAAGCTCGTCGCGGGCGGGCTGCTCGCCGAGGAGCGGCAGGGGCGGCACCGGTACGTGCGGCTCGCCGACGAACGGGTCGCGCAGCTGGTGGAGGACCTGGCCGCGCAGGTGGCGCCCCAGGCACGACGTCCGCGCACGCTGCGGGCCTCCAGCGCCGGGTCGGCGATGGCCGCGGGCCGCACCTGCTACGACCATCTCGCCGGACGGCTCGGGATCGCGGTCACCGACGCGCTCACCGTGCGCGGACTGCTGCGCCAGGACACCGGTTTCGCACTCACCGACGCCGGGCTCACCTGGTTCGACGCCACCGGGATCCCCCTGCGGCGTACCGGGCGCAGACCGCTGGCCCGGGCCTGCCTCGACTGGACCGAGCGCCGCCCCCACCTCGCGGGTGTCGCGGGCGCGGCGCTGTGCCGGCACGCCCTGGACGAGGGCTGGTGCGTGCGCATCGGCTCGGAGCGGGCGGTGAAGGTGACACCGGCGGGCGAGGACGCGCTGACCGGACTGCTGGGCATCGACCCGGCGGCGCTGCGCTGAGGGCCGTGCCCCGCCCCTGCTCCCCGTCCGAAATCCGCGAGCACACACCCGTTTCCGCCGCCTAGCCTCTGGAGCATGATGAGCACCGCCCCCGCGTCGTCCCGTGTCCTCCCCCCGCACCGCCGTCCGGAACTGCTCGCGGCCGGAGCCGCCACCGTCACCGTCGTGCTGTGGGCGTCCGCGTTCGTCTCCATCCGCAGCGCGGGCGAGGCGTACTCGCCGGGCGCGCTGGCCCTCGGGCGGCTGCTGTCCGGCGCGCTGGCCCTCGGCGTGATCTGTCTGCTGCGCCGGGAGGGCGTGCCGCCGCGCTCGGCCTGGCGCGGGATCGCGATATCGGGGGTGCTGTGGTTCGGCTTCTACATGGTCGTCCTGAACTGGGGCGAGCAGCAGGTGGACGCCGGTACGGCCGCCCTCGTGGTCAACGTCGGCCCGATCCTCATCGCGCTGCTCGGCGCGCGGCTGCTGGGCGACGCGCTGCCGCCGCGGCTGCTGGCGGGGATGGCGGTGTCGTTCGCCGGTGCGGTGACGGTGGGCCTGTCCATGTCGGGCGGGGGCGGTTCCTCGCTGCTCGGGGTGGTGCTGTGCCTGCTCGCCGCGATGGCGTACGCGGGCGGGGTGGTGGCCCAGAAGCCCGCGCTGGCGCACGCGAGCGCCCTTCAGGTGACGACGTTCGGGTGCCTGGTGGGGGCGGTGCTGTGCCTGCCGTTCGCCGGGCAGCTGGTGCACGATGCGGCCGAGGCGCCGGTCTCCGCCACGCTCAACATGGTGTACCTGGGCGTGTTCCCGACCGCGCTGGCGTTCACGACGTGGGCCTACGCCCTGGCCCGCACGACCGCCGGGCGCATGGGCGCGACCACGTACGCCGTACCCGCGCTGGTCGTGCTGATGTCGTGGCTGACGCTGGGCGAGGTACCGGGGCTGCTCACCCTGGCGGGCGGCGCGCTGTGTCTGGCGGGCGTGGCGGTGTCGCGCTCGCGCAGGCGCACGGCCGCGATCCCCGGTCAGGCCGAGCCCACGGCGGAGCGGCGACGCGAGGACGCGGGCCGCGTCTAGAACCCGCCCGTAGGTCCCGGCGCGGGGATGCCGAGCGGACCGCCCGCGCGGCGACCCCGGCACCACCGGAGGGGCTGGCACCGCCGGAGAGCCCGGCACGCACCCTGGACCAGGAACCCCCAGGGCCCGGAAACCCACCCCGGAGCCCGGGTGAGCACCCGGGTCCCAGGCACCGCCCGACGCCCCGGCACCCACCCCGGGCCCCATGAATCCCCCGAGCCCAGAAACCCACCCCGGAGCCCGGGTCAGCACCCAGGGCCTGTCCCACGCCCGAGCCGCACACACCCGAGCCACCCACGCCCGAGCCGCCCGCGCCCTGCCGTGAGGCGGCCTGTGTGGTGCGGGCTCCCGTATCCCGGGCGACCCGGTCGCCCGCGCGGTGCGGACCCCCGGCTCCGGCCCCTTTACGGGAGCGGGGTCTAGAAGACCACCAGGGCCCGTCCGCCCTTGCCCGCCAGCATGTTCTCGAAGGCGGCCGGGATGCCGTCCAGGGCGATGCGCTCGGTGACCAGGGCGCCGAGGTCGAGGCGGCCGGCGCGGGCGTGTTCGGCGAGGACCGGGAGGTCGCGGGCGGGGTCGGCGTTGCCGTAGACGCAGCCGGAGAGGGTGCGGCCCCAGTGGAAGATCTCCAGGGCGTTGAAGGTGACCAGCTGGTCCTTGCCTCCGATGCCGACGACCGTGGTGCGGCCACCGCGCCGGGTGGACTCCCAGGCGGTGCGGATGGTGACCGCGCGGCCGACGCACTCCACGGCGACGTCGACACCCTGCTTTCCGGTGAGCGCGCGGATCTCGCGGGCGGTGGTGTCGGAGGCGAGGAGGTAGTCGGTGGCGCCTGCGGCGCGGGCCAGTTCCTCCTTCTCCGGGGACACGTCGACCGCGACGATCGTCGACGCGCCCGCGATCCTGGCCGCCTGGAGGGTGGCGAGGCCCACTCCCCCGACGCCGAAGACCGCGACCGTCTCGCCCTCGCGGACCTTCGCCGAGTGGTGGACGGCGCCGTAGCCGGTGAGGACGGCGCAGCCGAGCAGCGCCGCCTCGGTGAGGGGGATGCCCTCGGGGGCCGGCAGGACGCAGGAAGCGGACACAACCGTCTCCTCGGCGAACGCGGCGACGTTCAGGCCGGGGTGCAGGTCGGTGCCGTCGTCGGCGCGGCGGGCGTGCACGTCGGCGGCGCCGGCCAGGGCGTTCGCGCACAGCCAGACCTCGCCGAGCGAGCAGGCGTGGCAGGCGCCGCAGGACGGGGCCCAGTTGAGGACCACCGCGTCGCCGGGCGCGACGTGGCTGACGCCCTCGCCGACGGCGACGACGGTGCCGGCGCCCTCGTGGCCGAGGACGGCGGGCAGCGGCACGCGCATGGTGCCGTTGGACAGGGACAGGTCGGAGTGGCAGACCCCGGCGGCGGCGAGCCGCACCCGGACCCGGCCGGGGCCGGGCTCGGGCAGCTCGATCCCGGTGACCTCCAGGGGGGCTCCGACAGCGGGTACGACGGCGGCACGGACTGCGGTACGGACGGCCATGAGGTGGGGACTCCCCTGCGGGCTAGAACTGGAGGGACTTGGTCTGGAGGTACTCGGCCAGGCCGTGCGCGCCCAGTTCGCGGCCCACGCCGGACTGCTTGTAGCCGCCGAAGGGCGCCAGCGGGTTGAACCGGCCGCCGTTGATGTCGACCTGCCCGGTGTCCATCCGGCGGGCGAAGGCGACCGCCTCGGCCTCGTCCCCGGCCCAGACGGCACCGGCGAGGCCGTAGACCGTGCCGTTGGCGATCCGCAGGGCGTCGTCCTCGTCCTCGTAGCGGAGGAGGGACAGGACCGGGCCGAAGATCTCCTCCTGGGCGATGGTCATGTCCTCGCGCACGTCGGCGAAGACCGTCGGGCTGACGAAGTACCCCTGCTCGCGCGGGGCCTCGGGGCCGCCCGCGACCAGGCGCGCGCCCTCGGCGACGCCCTTCTCGATGTAGCCGCGCACCCGCTCCCGCTGCTTGGCGTTGACGACGGGGCCGATCCGGTCGCCGTACTTCGCGGCGGCCTCGGCGGCCAGCCCCACCGCCTCGTCGTACTGGTCGCGGTGGACCAGCATGCGGGTCCAGGCGCTGCACGTCTGGCCGGAGTTGGACATGACGTTGGCGACGCCGACGTTGACGGCCTTGGCCAGGTCGGCGCTCGGGAGGATCACGTTGGCGGACTTGCCGCCGAGTTCGAGGGCGACCTTCTTGACGGCGGCGCCCGCGGTGGCGCCGATCCGGCGGCCGACGGCGGTGGAGCCGGTGAAGGAGACCAGGTCGACGCCGGGGTGTTCGGCGAGGGCCTGGCCGGCGACCGGGCCGAGGCCGGTGACCAGGTTGAAGACGCCCGCCGGGACGCCCGCCTCGTGCACCGCCTCGGCGAAGAGCTGCGCGGTCAGCGGGGTGTCCTCGGCGGGCTTGAGCACGACGGTGCAGCCGGCCGCGAGCGCCGGGGCGACCTTGGCGACGATCTGGTGGAGGGGGTAGTTCCAGGGAGTGATCGCGCCGACCACGCCGACCGGCTCGTGGTGGACGACGGAGTTGCCGACCTTCTCCTCGAAGCTGTGGGTCGCCGCCAGCTCCGCGTAGGAGCCGGCGACCGCGATGGGGGCGCCGGCGTGCACGGCCTGCGAGAACTTCAGCGGGGAGCCCAGTTCGGCGGTGACCGTCTCGGCGATCTCGTCCTTGCGGGCCACCAGGACGTCCCGCAGCGCGGCCAGGCGCGCGGCCCGCTCGGCGGGCGGGGTGGCGGCCCAGCCCGGCAGGGCGGCGCGGGCGGCCCGTACGGCGCTGTCGACGTCCAGGGCGGTGCCGGCGGGGACCTGGCCGATCACCTGCTCGTCGGCCGGGTTCACGACCTCGATCGTGTCCCGGCCGTCGGCGGGGCGCCAGGCTCCGTCGATGTACATGCCGTCGTGTGCCTTCATGGCGTTCCTTCCGGGCGGGCCTCGTCGTCCGACCCCAAACTAGCGCCGTTAGTTTTACGGCACCAGGGGCTCCCCCGATGGTGGCGCGGCTCACCCTCCCGGAGTGCGCGGTCGGGCCGGGATCACTCCTCCAGGTCGGGCAGCCGCGCCGGGGCGGGGCAGATGCGGTCGCCGTGCTGGTCGAAGACGAACAGGTGGGCGAGGTCGACGAGGAGCGGCACCTGCATGCCGTGGCGGAGGTCGATGTCGGGGGTGGTCCGGACGATGAGGTCGCCGGGGAGGCGGCCGTCCGGCGGCGCGACCGCGGGTTCGGGCTCCTCCGGTTCGTCCATGACGACGACCGGTCCGGCGCGCAGGGCACCCGCCCGTTCCCGCAGCCGGTCCAGGACCGTGCCGTCGCGGCGGCGGCGCCGCGCCGGGCGGGCGACCGGGCGCGGGGCCTCCAGGTCGGGCACGACGGCCGGCCGGGAACCGGTGTTGAAGTGCACGAGGACCTCGTGCCCCTGGAACTCGACGTGCTCCACCAGCCCGGTGAGCAGCACCTCGCCGGGGCGGGCGGAGGCGGGCTTCGCGATCCGTACGGCCTCCGAGCGCAGGCCCACGATCACCTCGCGGCCCTGCTGGACGCGGAGCAACTGGTGGTCCAGCGAGAGCGGTTCGGGCAGGCGCAGGAACTGCTTGCCCAGACTGATCGTCATCGCCCCGTCGAGCGGCGCGCGCACGAGGCCGCGCAGCAGGTTGATGCGCGGGGTGCCGATGAAGGCGGCGACGAAGACGTTGCGGGGCAGGGCGTAGACGGCGCGCGGGGTGTCCACCTGCTGAAGGACCCCGCCGCGCAGGACCGCGACGCGGTCGCCCAGCGACATGGCCTCGGACTGGTCGTGGGTGACGTAGATGGTGGTGACCCCGAGCTCCCGGGTCAGTCTGGTGATCTCGGCGCGCAGGTGGTTGCGGAGCTTGGCGTCGAGGTTGGACAGCGGCTCGTCCATCAGGAAGGCGCTGGGGTGGCGGGCGATGGCCCGCCCCATCGCGACCCGCTGGCGTTCACCGCCGGAGAGCTGGGCGGGGAGCCGGTCGAGGAGGTCCTCGATGCCCAGCATGCGGGCGGTGGCGTCCACGCGGGGGCGGGGGTCGCTCTGCGGGTCCTCGACGCGCAGGGGGAAGCCGATGTTCCCGCGGGTGGTCATGTTGGGGTACAGGGCGAAATTCTGGAAGACCATCGCCATGCGCCGTTCGGCGGGGAGCAGGTCGTTGGCGTACGCGCCGTCCAGCGTCAGCTCGCCCTCGGTGATCTCCTCCAGTCCGGCGATCATGCGCAGTACGGTCGACTTGCCGCACCCGGAGGGGCCGAGCAGGACGAGGAACTCGCCCGGCGCGATGTCCAGCGACAGCCGGTCCACCACGCGGACGCCTCGCGCGTAGGCCTTGCTCACGTCGTGCAGGGAGATGGCGCGTGTCATTCAGGTGCCCCCGGGGGCTCACTGGGCTCTGGTGCTCCGCGGTCGGACGCCCACGTGCGGGTCGTACGGGGCGTGTGAGTCACGGAAGTTAACGGACCGTGCCCGGCGGAGGGAAGACGCTGGACCACAACTCGGCGCGAACGTCCATCTGGTGAGAAGGCGGACGGCCGGATTCAGGGCGCGGAGCGTCTCACGCGGTGATCGAATCGGACCGTCGTGCGGTCAGCCGTCCGCGTCGCCGCTCCCTGCGCGGCTGCCGCGGGAGCGGCCGGACGAGCGCACCAGTTCGCCCGCCGCCAGGGTCGCCGCCGCCACCGCGCGCGTCCAGGTCGGGCCGCCGCGGGAGGCCCGCACGACGCAGGCGCAGCCGCCGACGACGAGGAGCAGGACGACGGACAGAACGATCAGGATCATGCTCAACCCTTCGCTTCCCGGCACGGGGGGCGGGTGTCGCCGGCCCGGTCCGGGCCATCCTGCCCGACCGCCCCCCGCCGGTGGCCGGCCCCCCGGTCGCCCGCACCGGTCGACGGCGAGCGCAGGGCGATGCCCGAGGAGAGCAGGAGCAGGCCGCCCAGCATCACGAACGGCGCGGCCACGCCCGCGACGCCCGCGATCAGGCCCGCGGCGGCGGGTGCGGCGACCTGGCCGAGGCGGTTGCCGGTCAGGCGCAGGGCCAGGGCCGTGGAGCGCGCCTCGTCGGGCGCCGCCTGCACGACCGTGGTCATGGACAGCGGCTGGCCGACGCCCAGGCAGAAGCCGAGGACGACCAGCATCGGCGCCAGCGCCCACACCGGCACCGGCAGCGCGACCCCGGCGCACAGCAGCGCGGCCAGCAGACACGTCGCCGTGAGCAGCGGCGTACGGCCGAGCAGCCGCAGCAGGGGCGTCAGCACGAGCCGGCAGGCGATGGTGGCGGCGGCCCGCAGGCTGAGCAGTACGCCGACCACGGCCGGGGAGATCCCCCGGTGCTCGCCGACCACCGGCAGGTAGGCGGTGAGGATGTCGGTCGCGGAGAGCACGGAGAGGCTGATCAGGATCCCCGCGGGCACGCCGCGGGCCCGCAGGATGCTCACCACGGGGACGCGCGCGCCCCGTTCCTTTCCGGACCCGGCGGCTCCGGGGTGCTCTATGCGCCACAGGGAGGTGAAGGCGACCGCCGCGCCCGCGCCCGCCACCACCAGGGCCAGCGCGCTGCTGCCGGCCATGTCGGGGCCCCCGATCAGCGCGCCCGCGGCGATGGGGCCGATCAGCTGGCCGAGGGAGGCGCCGATGGTGAAGTGGCCGAAGTTGCGGTCCTGTTCGTGCGGCGCGGACTGGCGGGCGACCAGGGACTGGGCGCCGATGACGAAGCAGAGGTGCCCGAGGCCCATGACGCCGCTCCACAGGGCCATCGTCCCCAGGGACCCGGCGACACCGCTCAGCGCGCAGCCCCCGGCGATGAGCACGACCCCGACGGGCAGCAGCGGGGCGCAGCGGCCGTGGTCGGTACGGCGGCCCAGCGGAACCGCGGCGAACAGCGGCAGCAGCGCGTACACCCCGGCGATGACACCGATGGCCCGTTCGTCCGCGCCCAGCGCGAGGGCCCGGTAGGAGACCGCGGGCCGGGCCATCGACACCGCCCCCTGCGCGAAGCCGAAGGCGATGACGAGGCGGAGCAGCCAGCCGCGGTTCCCACCGGGCGCCATGATCGCGTCCCCTTCCGATGATCCGATGTTCTCCGACGGTCAGATGTTCTCCGACGGTCAGATGATGCCGAACAGGATGCCCGCCGCGAGGATCACCAGGCTCGTCAGGACGGCCCACTTCACCACGAACCGCGTGTGGTCGCCGAACTCGACCTTGGCCATGCCCACCAGGACGTACACGGCCGGGACGAGCGGGCTGGACATGTGCAGCGGCTGGCCCACGATCGAGGCGCGGGCGATCTCCAGCGTCGACACGCCGTGTGCCTGGCCGGCCTCCGCGAGCACCGGCAGGACGCCGAAGTAGAAGCCGTCGTTCGACATGAAGTAGGTGAGCGGCAGGCTCAGCAGGCCGGTGACCAGGCCCATCTGGGGGCCCATGCCGTCGGGGATGGTGTCCACGAGCCAGTTGGCCATGTGGTCGACCATCCCGGTGCCGGTGAGGACGCCGGTGAAGACGGCGGCGGCGAAGACCATGCCGGAGACGTTCAGGACGTTGTCGGCGTGGGCCGCGAGGCGGGCCTTCTGGTCGGGGATGTGCGGGAAGTTGACCGTGAGGGCGAGCGCGGCGCCGATCAGGAAGAGCACCGGGATCGGGAGCAGCTCCGTGATCATGGCGGTGAGCAGCGCGACGGTGAGCAGCGCGTTGAACCAGTACAGCTGGGGACGCAGGGTGGGCCGGTCGGGGTCGAGGCCCTTGAAGTCGTCCTCGGGCTCGCCGACCGTGCCGGCCGCCGCGCCGGAGCCGCCCGCGCCGCCGTGAGCGCCGCCGGTACCGGCACCGGAACGCGCACCGGACGCACCCGCACCGGCACCGGCACCCGCACCGGCACCCGCACCCGCACCCGCACCCGCGCCGACCAGCACCGTCTCGGTCTCCGGCACCGTCTCGGTCTCCCGGCCCAGGCCCAGCGCCTCGTCCAGCGACAGCGCGCCCAGCCTCCGGCGCTCGCGCAGGCCGAGCACGTACGCCAGGACGACGACCGCGACGAGGCCGACGGCCAGGGCCGGGATCATCGGGACGAAGATGTCGGTGGCGTCGACCTTCAGCGCGGTGGCGGCGCGGGCGGTGGGGCCGCCCCAGGGCAGCGTGTTCATCACGCCGTTGGCCATCGCGGCGACGCCGGTCATCACGACCAGGCTCATCTTGAGCCGCTTGTACAGCGGGTACATCGCCGAGACCGTGATCATGAAGGTGGTGGAGCCGTCGCCGTCCAGCGAGACGATCGCGGCGAGCAGGGCCGTGCCGACGACGATGCGCATCGGGTCGGCCTTGCAGAACCTCAGGATGGCCCGGACGATCGGGTCGAAGAGCCCGACGTCGATCATCACACCGAAGTAGACGATCGCGAACATGAGCATCGCCGCGGTGGGGGCGAGGCTGGACACGCCGTCGATGACGTAGTCGCCGAGATGGGCGCCCTTGCCGACGAGCACGCAGAACAGCGCGGGGATCAGCACGAGCGCCGCGATCGGCGACATCTTCTTCATCATGATCAGGACCAGGAAGGTCGCGATCATGGCGAAGCCGAGGATGGTCAGCATGAGTGAGTACCTAACGTTCGCCCTTGAACATCCCACCGGGGCAGGCGGTGCGAGCGACGTTAGGTGGCGCGAGGGAGCGTTAACAAGACGTTGACATGCGAGCAATAAGCGCAGAACTCCAGGTCACAGCTCTGCGCCGGTCAGCGGAGTGAGGGTGACGGGTACGCCGTTGAGGACGGCGTTGCCCGAGAGCGGGTCGAGCGTCCTGCCGTCGAGGAGCTGGTTGACGTTGACGCCGGGATCGGCGGCGGCGTGCGTCTGGCGGGTGCCGGGCCGGTCGTGGCCCCAGCCGTGCGGGAGGCTGACCACGCCGGGCCGGACGGCGTCGGTGACCTCGGCGGGGACGGTCACCGCTCCCCCGGGCCCCTTCACGCGCACCGGCTGCGCCCCGCGCACACCCAGCCGTGCGGCGTCCTCGGGATGCACGTGCAGGGTGCAGCGGTTGGAACCGCCGGTCAGGGCGGGGACGTTGTGCATCCAGCTGTTGTTGGAGCGCAGGTGGCGGCGGCCCACCAGGACCAGTCCGGTGGGGCGTTCGGCCAGGGCCCGCACCAGGCGCGGCAGGTCGGCGGCGATCGGCCCCGGCAGCAGCTCCACCTTGCCGCTGCGGGTCTTCAGCGGCTGCGGCAGGCGCGGGCGCAGTGGGCCGAGGTCGATGCCGTGCGGGTGGGCGAGGAGGCGTTCCAGGGTCAGCCCGTCCGGCCGGGCGCCGAAGCCGTCGCCGTAGGGGCCGAGGCGGAGCATGAGGTCGAGGCGCCGCTCGGGGCCGTTCTCGCCGGTGAGGCGCGCGGTGAGCGCGCCGGGGTCGTGGCCGTGCACGGGTGAGTGCGGTTCGCTCACGGCCTTGGCCAGGGTCTGCTCGATCACCAGGGCGTCGACGGCACGGGGGTCGGTGCCGTGCGCGCCGGTGACGGCCAGGGTCAGCCGGGCGAGGATCTCCGTCTCGGCCATCCTGCCGGGCTCCAGCGGGACGGCGGGGCGGGTGTAGCGGACCTGGTTGCGCACGGCGAGGGTGTTGAGGGCGAAGTCGTGGTGCGGGCTCTGGGCCGGCGGGGGCGGCGGCAGGACGACGTGGGCGTGGCGCGAGGTCTCGTTGAGGTAGGGGTCGACGCTCACCATGAAGTCGAGGGAGTCCAGCGCCTTGTCCAGCCGGTCGCCGTCGGGCGCGGACAGGACCGGGTTGGCGGCGATCGTGAGCAGGGCGCGGACGGGCTCGCCCGTGTCGGTCGCGGTGTCGATCTCCTCGGCGAGGGCGGACAGGGGCAGTTCGCCCTTCGCCTCGGGGTGTCCGCTCACCCGGGAGTGCCAGCGCCCGAGCGCGAACCCGCGGCCGGGTCCCACGGGGCGCGGGGTCCGGTCGGTGGCGGCCTGCGGGAAGAGCGCGCCGCCGGGCCGGTCCAGGTTGCCGGTGAGGATGTTGAGGACGTCCACGAGCCAGCTGGCGAGGGTGCCGTGCGGAACGGTGCAGCTGCCGATGCGGCCGTAGACGGCGGCGGTGGGGGCGGCGGCGAGCTCGCGGGCGAGGGCGCGCGTCACGTCGGCGTCCACGTCGCAGGCGGCGGCGACGGACCGGGGGGTGAAGTCCCGCAGGGCGGCCCGGACTTCGTCGACCCCCTCGACGTGCGGGGCGAGTGCGCCGAGGTCGACCAGGTCCTCCTCGTACAGCACGTGGACCATCGCGGCCAGCAGCAGCGCGTCGGTGCCGGGGCGGATCGCCACGTGCCGGTCGGCGAGCTTCGCGGTGCGGGTGCGGCGCGGGTCGACGACGGTGAGGGTGCCGCCGCGGGCCCTGAGCGCCTTGAGCCGGCCGGGGAAGTCGGGCGCGGTGCACAGACTGCCGTTGGACTCCAGCGGGTTGGCGCCGAGGAGGAGCAGGTGGTCGGTGCGGTCGAGGTCGGGCACGGCGATGGCGTTCGCGTCGCCGAAGAGCAGCCCGCTGGAGACGTGCTTGGGCATCTGGTCGAGGGTGGACGCGGTGAAGAGGCTGCGGCTGCCGAGGGCGCCGAGCAGCACGTTCGGGTAGAGGGCACCGGCCACGGTGTGGACGTTGGGGTTGCCGAGGACCACGCCGACACAGTGCGGGCCGTACCGCTCGACGAGGGGCCGGACGCCGGCGGCGACCGCGTCGAACGCCTCCTCCCAGGTGGCCTCGCGCAGTGCGCCGCCCCGGCGCACCAGGGGCGTGCGCAGCCGGTCGGGGTCGGAGTCGACGGCCCCGAAGGAGGCGCCCTTGGGGCAGATGAAGCCGCGGCTGAAGACGTCGTCGCGGTCGCCGCGGGCGGCGGTGACCGTGCTGCCGTCGACGGTGAGGGCCAGGCCGCAGGTGGCCTCGCACAGGGGGCAGATACGCAGGGCGGTGCGGGGCACGGGTCCTCCCGGAAGGCGGCGGTCCGCTCTAGGCGGCGGTCCGCTCTAGGCGGCGGTGGCGCTCTCTGCCCGGCGAGCATACCGACCGGTAGGCATGTTGGGGAGGGGGTGGACGGCGGCAGGACCGCTCGGGCGGTCGCGCGGCTGTGCCGGGTCAGTCGAGCACGCGCCCCAGGTAGGCCCGCAGCAGCTCCCGGGCCTCCTCGATGATCTTCTCGTCGCCGTCCGGTGCGACCCGGAAGGCGAGTTGCACGAGGGTGTCGGCGGTCTCCACGGCGACGAGGAAGACGCGGCGCAGGTCGTCGTCGGGGCGGCGGCCCAGATGGCCGGAGAGCAGTTCGGTGAGCCGCTCGGCGACGCGGTGGTTGGGGACGGCGTGGCGGTCGCCGACCGGGATCTGGTTGCCGAAGTCGATGAGGGAGAAGCCGGGCGCGGTCCGCTTCATCGCCAGGTACTCGTCGAGTACGGCGTCCAGCGCACCGCGCCAGCCGCCGTCGCCCGCCTCGGTCAGCCGTTCGGCCACGCGCTCGGCGTAGCGCTCCAGGTTGCGCTGGGCCAGGGCGTCGGCCATCTGCCGCTTGTTGCCGAAGAAGCGGTACACGGACCCGATGGGGACGTCCGCGCGCTGCGCCACGGCCCGGGTGCTCAGGGCGTCGTAACCCACCTCGTCGAGGAGGTCGGCGCAGGCGTCGAGGATCCGGGTCAGCCGTTCGGCGCTCCGCCGCTGCACGGGGGCGCGGCGGAGCGGGGTCGTGTGGGACACGGTCCTCATGATGCCCTCCGGGACCGGCCGGGTGAACCGGCGCCTCCCCTGCGGCCGGGGGCGCCGCCTGGGCCCGGTCCTCCGGGGCACCCGGTGGGCACGGCGGCCCGCCTCACCGGTCCGCCGCCGGTTCGGTGACCGTCAGCCCCTCGATCTCCTCCGGCTGCGTCGCCCCGGTCGGTTCGGCGTCCGACGCGGTGATGTCCGCCGTGCTCTCGACGGGCTTGCCGTCGACGGTCCAGACGGTGTCGTCGTCGGCGTACAGGCGGACCGTGACCTGGTGCGTGCCGCGCGGGACCAGCCCGGCGGCGATGCGGTAGCGGGGGCCGCGCAGGCGGGCGAGGAGGTCGCCGTCGAGGAACAGGTGGGCGACGCCGCGGCCGGCCACCGCCCTCGCCTCCGTCCCGTCCGGCGAGAACCGGAAGTCGCGGACGGTCAGGCGGACGTCCCAGCTGTCGTCGGCCTCCGGCTGCACCTCGATCCCGACCTCGGGGGCGTGCTCGGCGTCCACCTCCCGGTAGCGCCGGCCCTCCTCGTCGGTGCCGTCGATCAGCCGGCCCACCGGTGCGGCCGAATCACCGGCCTCCGGTTCCTCCACGCCACCGGAGCCGCAGCCCGCCGATCCCGTCAACAGCAGGACGCAGACCGCGAGCCCGGCGAGCACTCCCCGCGTCCACGACATGACGCGAGACTAGAACACGGGTCCGACACTCCGGATCCCCCGGGGGTCGTGTTCCGGTCATCCTCACGACGTACGACCGCGAAGGCGCGCGGAACGGGGAAGTCCTCTTGTGCCCCCTTGCGCACCGGAAAACGCAATTCTACGGTGTGCCATAGGAATGGGACGGGATTCGGGCTGCGAGGGAGCTGTCGATGAGCGGGGACGCGCGGAAGACCGCGGAGGGGCTGGCCTATCTGTCCGGTTTCGGCAACGAGCACAGCTCGGAGGCCGTGGCCGGCGCGCTGCCCGAGGGCCGGAACTCACCGCAGCGGGCGCCGCTGGGCCTGTACGCGGAGCAGCTGAGCGGCACGGCGTTCACGGAGCCGAGGACACGCAACCGGCGCTCCTGGCTGTACCGGATCCGCCCGTCGGCCGCGCACCCCGCGTTCACCCGGTCGGGCAACGGCACGATCCGCACGGCGCCCTTCAACCAGGCCGTGCCGGACCCGAACCGGCTGCGGTGGAACCCGCTGCCGGTGCCCGGGCCCGCGACGGACTTCGTCGAGGGGCTGTGGACGCTCGGCGGCAACGGCGACGTGACCCAGCGCACCGGCATGGCCGTGCACCTCTACCACGCCACCGCGTCCATGGAGCGCGTCTTCAGCGACGCGGACGGCGAGCTGCTGATCGTCCCCGAGCGCGGCGGCCTGCTGCTGCGCACCGAGTTCGGGCTCCTGCACGCCGAGCCGGGACACGTGGCGCTGATCCCGCGCGGGGTGCGCTTCAGCGTGGAGCTGCTGGACGAGGACGCCCGCGGCTACGTCTGCGAGAACTACGGCGCTCCCTTCCAGCTCCCCGACCTGGGCCCGATCGGCGCCAACGGCCTCGCCAACGCCCGGGACTTCCGCGCGCCGGTCGCCGCCTACGAGGAGCAGGACGGCCCGGTGGAGGTGGTCAACAAGTTCTGCGGCAACCTCTGGACCGCCGAGTACGACCACTCCCCGCTCGATGTCGTCGCCTGGCACGGCAACCATGTGCCGTACGTCTACGACCTGCGCCGTTTCAACGTCATCGGCAGCATCTCGTACGACCACCCGGACCCGTCGATCTTCACCGTGCTCACCTCCCCGTCGGACACGCCGGGCCTGGCGGGCGTGGACTTCGTGGTCTTCGCGCCACGCTGGCTGGTGGGCGAGGACACCTTCCGGCCGCCGTACTTCCACCGGAACGTGATGAGCGAGTACATGGGCCTGATCGAGGGCGCCTACGACGCCAAGACCGCCGGTCCGGGGGGCTTCGTACCGGGTGGCGGCTCGCTGCACAACATGATGTCGGCGCACGGCCCGGACCGGGAGACCTTCGACCGGGCGAGCGCCGCCGAGCTGAGGCCGCAGCGGATCGAGGACGGGCTGGCGTTCATGTTCGAGACCCGGTGGCCGGTGACCCTCACGCCCCAGGCGGCCCGCGCCGAGCACCTCCAGCCCCGCTACGACGACGTCTGGCAGGGCCTGGAGCGTCACTTCCGCCCCTTGCACTGAGGATCGCCTACCGGTACGGATGGCCCGTGACCTCCTTCGCCCCGGACTCCATCGTCCTGAACCGCAAGCTGCCGCTCTGGTACCAGGTGTCGCAGTCGCTGCGCGCCTCCATACTCGGCCGCTCGCCCCGGGACCCGCTGCGCCTGCCCACCGAGGAGCAGTTGGCCGGGCACTACGGGGTGAGCGTGCTGACCATGCGGCAGGCGTTGAAGGAGCTGGAGGACGAGGGCCTGATCACCCGCCACCGCCGGCGGGGCACGTTCATCGAGCCGCACGCCCGGCGGGGCGCCCCGGTGCGGCTGCTCGGCTCGGTGGACGCGATCGTGGCGCAGCAGTCCGGCATGAAGGCGCAACTGCTGGACCACGGCACCGCTGCCGTGCCCTCCGAACTCGCCGAGTTCTTCCCGCAGGTGCCGGAGGTGGCGACGTACCACCGGCTGCGCTGCGACGAGAAGACGGGCGAGCCGACCAACCACGCCCGCAACTACGTCCGTCCCGAACTGGCCGGGCGCATCGACCCGGACGACCTCGCCCGGTGGCCGATGACGAAGGTGCTGCGGGACGTGGTGGGCATGGACATCAGCCGGATCACGGACACCGTGGAGGCCCGGCTCGCGGACCCGGAGACGGCACGGCTGCTCGAAGTCCCGCTGCTCAGCCCGATCCTGCACTACACGGGCATCACCTACGACGCCGCGGGGCGGGTGCTGGACGTGGCGGTCATCCACTACCGGGGCGACCGCTTCTCCTTCACGGTCACCCTGGATGCCACGTGAGGCCGTGGCGCCCCGTCGTACGATGCCGGGCGTGACGCACGACGACGCCCCGCCGCTGGCGGACCTCATGCCGTGGTCCGTCGCACCGCCGCGGCTCGGCCGGGGGTGGCCGGCGGCTCCCGACGCGGCGTCCCTCAAGGCCCGTTGGGACGCCCTGCTCAAGGCCGAGGGACCCGACCGGGCGGCCCTGTTCGAGTCGACCCGCTCGCGTACGCCGGACTCGGCGGTCGGGCGGTTGCCCGGCGGCGCCGGGGGCACCGAACGGCTGGCGCGCGCCACGGGGCCCTGTCCCGAGCCGGTCCGGGTGCTGCGGGCGCCTTTCGACGAGCAGTGGCTGATCCCCGACCACCGGCTGATCGACGCGGCCCGTCCGGAGCTGTGGCGGGTGGCGGACGAACGGCAGGTGTTCGTGGTGGAGGTGCCCGAGACGGCCGGCGGGCCGCTGCTCCTGGCGACCTCGCTCCTGCCGCTGTTCGGCCCGGCCCGCGTCCGCCCGCTGTACCGGCGCCCCGGCGGCGCGGAGCCCAACCTGGCCCCGGGCCTCCTGGACCATCTGGCCGCGCGGCTCGGTCTGCGGCCCGGCCCGCTGGACGTGCTCGCCTGGTCGGTGGCGGCCGTGCGGTCCGGCTCGCTGGTCCCGCTCACCGCGGACCCCGTGCTGTGGGAACGCGGGGTCGGACTGGGCCGGCGGGCCCTGTGGTTGATGCGCCGCGACGGAGAGCGCCCCAAGCTGCCCGGCGGCCGCCGCCCGTACGTCCGCGCCCCGCTGCCGCCGCGCCCGCTGACCCTGCGCTACGACCGGGAGGAGGAGGCGCTCTTCCTGGACGAGGGCCGCATCTCCCCCGTGCCGCCCGGCGCCTGGGACTTCGAGGTGGGCGGGGTGCGGGTGCTGGAGCAGTGGTTCGCGGCCCGCACGGCCGAGGGCGAGCCGGGCACGCTGACGGCGCTCCGTCCGGTCGGCTGGCCGCAGACGTGGACCTCCGAACTGCTGGAACTGATCACGGTCCTCGCCCTGCTCGACGAGGTGCGCCGCGAGTGCCGGGAGCTGACGGTCACGCAGGCCATCACCGCGACCGAGCTGCGCGGGGCGGGCGTCCTGCCGGTCCCGGCGTCGGCCCGCCGGCCCGCTTCCGTCCTGGACGCCCGCGAGGAGGGGCCGGAGGGGCAGCTGGCGCTGCTGTGACCCCGGGCCGGGTCGCGGCGGCCCCCGCTCAGGCGAAGCCGTCCAGCACCCGCGTCAGCGCCCGCTCGAAGACGCCCTCCAGGTCGATCGGCCCCGCGGCCTCGGCGAAGGACGCCGCCAGCCGCGGGTAGGCGCCGCTCGCCACCTGCCGGCCGAGGTAGGCGATCCGCACGGCGTTCTCCTGCTCCTGGGACCAGGGCAGCGAACGGGTGCGCTCGACGGTGGCGATCTCGTTGCCGACGTACGTCGTCACCACGCCGTTCACCATCGCGACCAGCTCCATCTTGGTGCCGTACGGCGCCTCGAACGGGTCGAGGCAGGCCAGGCAGTGCTCCAGGTAGCGCAGGGCGTTGGGGCTGAAGCCGTAGACGGGGGACATCAGGCGGGGCAGCCAGGTGTGGCGGTGCATCAGGTCGCGGGTCTGGTGGGCGACCCGGATCATGTCCGCGCGCCAGTCGCCGCACGGTTCCCACAGCTCGTGCTCGCCGCTGACCGCGTCCATCATCAGCTCGTACAGGTCCTCCTTGCGGGGGACGTAGTTGTAGAGCGACATGGTGCCGCAGCCCAGCTCGCCGGCGACGCGGCGCATCGAGACCGCGTCCAGGCCCTCGGCGTCGGCGATCCGCACCGCGGCGGCGGCGATGTCGGCACGCGTGTACGCCGGTCTCGGCCCGCGACCGGTGCGCTCGGGGCGCGCCCAGATCACTTCGGGTACGGCCGCTCGGCCCGCCATCGTGCATCACCTCGGCCACCATCCTAGTTACGTACAGCGTACGTAGTGCGCTATGGTCAGCACATGACTACTACGTACGCTGTACTTAGTGAAGGTCTGGAGAAGCGCTTCGGCGCCGTGCACGCGCTGCGTGGACTGGATCTCACGGTGGCCGAGGGCACCGTCTGCGGCCTGCTGGGGCCGAACGGGGCGGGCAAGACCACGGCGGTCCGGCTGCTGACGACGCTGCTGCGGCCGGACGCCGGCTCGGCCCGGGTCGCCGGGCACGACCTGGTGCGGGAGGCCGCCGCGGTGCGTCGCCTGATCGGGGTGACCGGGCAGTACGCGTCGGTGGACGGTGACCTCACCGGACGCCAGAACCTGCGGCTGTTCGCCCGGCTGCACCGGGTGCGGGACGCGGCGGCGCGCGCCGACGAACTGCTGGACCGCTTCGGCCTGGCGGACGCCGCCGACCGGCCCGCCGCCACCCTCTCCGGGGGCATGCGGCGCCGCCTCGACCTGGCCGCGAGCCTGGTGCGCCGCCCAAAGGTGCTGTTCCTGGACGAGCCGACGACCGGGCTCGACCCGGCCAGCCGCACCCGGATCTGGGACGCCGTGCGCGCCCTGAAGGCGGACGGGACCACCGTGCTGCTGACCACGCAGTACCTGGAGGAGGCCGACCGTCTGGCCGACGACATCGCCCTGGTGGACCGGGGCCGGGTCGCCCACACCGGGTCGCCGGCCGAACTCAAGGCGCTGGTGGGGGCGTACGCGGAGGCCGTCGTCGCGGACGCGGACGCCCTGGCCCGGGCGGCGGGGATCCTGGACCGGCTGACCGGCGGCGAGCCGGTGCTGGACCGCGAGCGGCGCACCGTCGGCGCCGTCAGCACCGATCCGACGCTGACCCTGCCCCGCCTGGTGCGCGAACTCGACGCGGCGGGCGTGCCGCTGGTGGACGCGAGCCTGCGTCCGCCCACCCTCGACGACGTCTTCCTCCGCCTGACCGACGGCATCGGCGACGACGCCAACGGCAACGGCAACGGCAACGGCAACGGCAACGGCAACGGCAACGATGACAGCAGCAACGACAGCAGGGAGCTGGTGGCATGAGCACAGCAACGACGACGGGACCGTACCGCTCGGCGTACGGCTCGGCGTACGGTCTGGTCCACGACGGGGCGGCCATGCTGGGCCGTCAGTTGCGGCGGGTGCGGAACAACCCGGGCCTGCTGATCCTCACCCAGAGCATGCCGATCACGATGCTGCTCTTCTTCGGCTACGTCTTCGGCAGCGCGCTGGCCATGCCGGGCGAGGAGTACCGCGCCTTCCTGGTGCCCGGGCTGCTGGTCGCCACGGCGGCGAACGGCATCATGACGGGCATGTTCCAGGCCGCCCAGGACACCCACCGGGGCGTGACGGACCGTCTGCGGACGCTGCCGGTGAGCCGGGCCGCCGTGCCGCTCGGGCAGTCGGTCGCCGACGTGCTCGTGACGGCCGCGGGGACGGTGCCCCTGCTGCTCGTCGGGCTCGCGGTGGGCTGGCGGGTGGAGGGCGGTGCGCTCGGGGCGGCGAGCGCGCTGGGGCTGTTGCTGCTGTTCCGGTTCGCGACGACGTGGATCGGGATCTTCCTGGGGCTGCTCACCCGCAGCGAGGAGGCCGCCGGTCAACTGGGCGGCGCGACCTTCATCCTCCCGCTGCTGTCCAACGCGTACATCCCGACCGACGGGCTGCCGGGCTGGCTGCGCACGGTCGCGGAGTGGAACCCGATCAGCGCGGTGACCACGGCGCTGCGGGACCTCTTCGGCAACGCGCCGGTGCCGGAGGGGGCCGCCTGGCCGGTGACGCATCCCGTCGCCGGGTCGCTGGCCTGGTGTGCGGTGCTGCTCGCGGTGTTCGTCCCGCTCGCGGTGCGCCGGTACGCGCACGGGAACCGCTGACCGGCCCGGGTCGCGTCACCGCCGGTGGGGAAGCGGCGGGACGGAACGCTCGAGGGCCGACGTGCGAACGCGTGCGGGACGGACGGAGGGAGTCGGGTACGACGGGAGAAACGACCCGCGCTCGGAAGCACACCGGGGCGCCGCTGCGTGCCGTGGGGATGACGGACGAGTGCCGCGGCGCCGCGCCGGGAGGTGTGGCCTCCTGAGCGCGGGCCTCAGTTGCCGCCGAACAGCGAGCGGCGCAGTCGACGCAGTGGCGCGAACAACGAGACCCCGCGCACCCTGGCGCCCCTGTTGCTGCGCTTGTGCGCGGGCTCACGCGCGGTCAGCTCACGCATCAGCGACGTCGCCTCCACGGTCTCCCGCGGCGGGAGGGCGGGCCCTCCGAGTACCGCGAGATGACGGTCGAGGCGCGAGCTGGTCGCGCTGCTCCCGCAGGTGATCGCAGGGACCCTTGCCCTGCTGCGCACTGTTATCTGTTCCATGTCACTCCCCACCCGTACGAGTCCACCCGGCCCGGGCAGGGTAACCCTATCGCCCCGGTACGGCATGCGTGTATCGCAGTCACAGGATTCACCTTCCCCGTAAGGGGGTTGACGATTACTCTCCGAATCCAACAGATTCCAGGGCGAGTTGGACGACCGGCGCACGCGTGGGCGGCTCCGGGCCCTGACCGGGTCCGGCCGTCACCGCGAGTGACGAGGCGGAGCGGGCCCGGCCCGGAGGCGATCAGGGGTGTGTCGCCGTCGAAGAGCCCGAGGGAGCGCGGCTCGGCGCCGGGGCGCATCGGCCGCGGCGGGCGCGCGCGGTCGCCCGGCGACGCGCCGTATCCGCTCAGGGTCACCACCGCACGCCCCCCCTGGACGCGGCGGCGACCACCACCACCACCCCGCCCGCACCACGCGCCGCACGGACGTCCGGGGCGGCGGGAACGTGGGCGATCTCACGTGCGGGTTGCGGCCCACCCGGGGGCGTCCACCGCACCGACGCCGCCGACGCCCCTGCCGAGGACCGGGGTTCCGGCCGCGCCCGCCCCTGCCGACGACCGGGGTTCCGGCCGCGCCCGCCGCGGCAGGGGGCCGGGACCGGCGGGCCCGTGCCGTGCTGGTGCCGGGGCTGGCCGTGCTGGTGCCGGCTCTGGCGGACCGACGTACTCGCCGCCGGACCGCTCGGACGACGGTGGCGGTACGGGGGGTGCGGGCGGGCGCCCGGAGCCGGGGGCCACGTCCGCGGCGACGGGTGGCAGCGGCGGAGAGCCGAGCCCGTCGGCCTCGTCCGGGAAGGGCAGCGGGGAGAGCGGTTCCGCGCCGCAGTCGGTGGAGGTGTCCATGGCGGGCGCGCGCACCCACTGCTCGGGGAGTGTCCGCCGCCGCACGACCGGGCGCCCGTCTTCACGGCGACGTTCACGCTGGGGCGGCTGGCCGCGGAGGCCGGCTGCCGCCGGGTGACCGCGGACGGGGCGGTCTTGGACCCGGGGTGGCGGACGCCGTCCTTCCCGACTGCTCTCGCGCCGGGACACCGTGGTGGTGCCGACGCACGACGACGGCGGCGCGTTCGAGGGCTCCGTACGCGTGGAGGTGCGCGGAGGGGGAGACCCCGACGGGCGGGGCCTCCCCCTCCTCTTCCGCTTCCGTTCCTGCTTCCGCTTCGGGTCAGGCGGCGCCGTTGAGGACCGGCAGGTAGCCGCCGGACTGACCGGCCGCGGTGGGGTGGTACGACTCGCCGATGTTCAGCCAGTTGACGCTGTGCAGCCAGGGGCTGCCGGAGCACAGCTCGTGGCCGGTGAAGGTGGAACGGACGTCGCCGAAGGTGAAGCCGTGGGCGGCGACGCGCTGGGCGATGACGGTGTTGAGGTGGTCGGAGGCCTTGTTGATCGCCGTCCGCTTGGCCTCGGACAGGCCCAGGCAGGTGGTGCCGAGTTTGTAGAAGCGCGGGTAGCCGATGACGACGACGTGGGCGTTGGGGGCCTTGCTGCTGATCGCCGAGTAGACGCCGTCGAGGTTGCCGGGCAGCGTCGAGTCGACGTAGGCCTCCGCGGTGGCGATCCGCGACAGGCATGTGCTCTCGGACTGGAGCACACACGTCGTCATGACGTCGGCGAACCCGGCGTCGTTGCCGCCGATGCTGATCGACACGAGGCCGGTGGCGGAGCTGAGCGGGCCGAGTTGTCCGGCGAGAACATCACCCGTACGGGCGCCGGAGCAGGCGGTGAAGTCGAAGCTGGAGGGTGAGTGGGCGGCCGCCCACAGGTACGGGTGGGACTGGGTGCTGCGCTTGCAGTCGCCGCTGGAGCCGATGTAGCTGCCGGCTCCGACCCCGGAGGAGTAGGAGTCGCCGAGGGCCACATAGCCGTCGGCTGCGGCCGGTTGGGCCGCCTGGGCGGTCGCGGCGCCGGTGAGGGCGGCGCCGGCGGCGAGGAGGAGTGAACTCAGGAAGCCGACAAGTCGGGAACGTCTCATGGAACCTCCCTTAGCAGGATTGCTGCGAGAACCTTGGTAGCGGCTACGCGCGTTGACTGGAAGTGCTCATGCCAAAAAATGGCTGACACTCGTTCAAGTTCGGACGAAAGTCGGTGCGGACGTCCTGCCGCGCGTGTGCCCCGGAAAGCGGGTGCACGCGGGGGCCGGGTGCCGGATCATGGCGGCATGTCCGTGAACCCGCACGAAGTCCTGCCGATCCGGCTCAACGTGGACGACAGCGACTCCCCGTCCGATGTCGTCGACGCGCTGTTCCTCGGCCGTTTCGCCACGGGTGAGCAGCCTTACTCGCACGCGGCGAACATCGAGCGCGTACGGTCCGGTGCCACGCTGCTGCCGCCCGGCGCGCGGGTGCTGCGGATGGCCCGCGACGACGACCGCAGCGCCACGCTGGCGGAGGGCGACGGCTGGACGCTGCTGATCTCGCGCTGGAGCCGGGGCGCCGACGTCACGGTGACCGCGACCACCGCCGACCTCGCCGAGAGGGTGCTCGGCGAGGCGACGGACGGGGCGGCGGACGAACCCGAGCCGCAGCCGGAGAACGTGACGATGGGCTTCTGGTACGTCTCCCCGCGGCGCGGCCCGCACCGCACCACCCGCCAGATCGCCGCGGGCACCTGGGACGAGGTCCGGGCCAACTACACGGCGCCGGTCGCGGAGGCGATGGACGGCCTGATGAAGACGACGCCGGAGGACATCGCGGGCCGGCTGCTGCTCCTGCACGGGCCGCCGGGCACCGGCAAGACCTCGGCACTGCGCACGCTGGCCCGTTCCTGGCGGGACTGGTGCCAGGTGGACTGCGTACTCGACCCGGAGCGGCTCTTCTCCGACGTCGGCTATCTGATGGACATCGCCATCGGCGAGGAGGACGCGGCGGGCAAGGGCCGCTGGCGGCTGCTGCTGCTGGAGGACTGCGACGAGCTGATCCGGGGCGAGGCCAAGCACACGGCGGGCCAGGCGCTCTCCCGTCTGCTGAATCTCACCGACGGGCTCCTCGGCCAGGGCCGCAACGTCCTGGTGGGCGTCACCACCAACGAGGACCTGGAGCGGCTGCACCCCGCCGTCGTCCGCCCCGGCCGCTGCCTGGCCCGCATCGAGGTCGGCCCGCTGACCCGGCGGGAGGCGGTGGACTGGCTCGGCACGGAGGAAGGGATCGCCCGCGAGGGCGCCACCCTGGCGGAGCTGTACGCGCTGCGCCGGGGCACCTCGCCGACCGCGCTGCCGGAACCGCGGGCGGGCGCGGACGCCGGGCTGTACCTGTAGCCCGGTGCTTTGATGGGGGTATGACCCTGTTCGTCGGCACGTCGGGCTGGCAGTACCGGGACTGGCGGGAGGCCCTCTACCCGCCCGGTCTGCCCGTCCGGCTCTGGCTGGAGCACTACGCGGCCGCCTTCGCGACGGTCGAGGTCAACAACGCCTTCTACCGCCTGCCGGCCCGGGAGACCTTCGCGGCATGGCGCGAGCGGGTGCCGCGGGACTTCACGGTCGCGGTCAAGGCGAGCCGCTACCTGACGCACATCAAGCGCCTGCGCGACCCGGCGGAACCGGTCGACCGCCTGATGACCCACGCGGCCGGCCTGGGCGACCGCCTCGGCCCCGTCCTGCTGCAACTGCCGCCGACCCTGCGCGCCGACCCGGACCTCCTGGACACCTGCCTGGCCTGCTTCCCGCCCGGCACCCGGGTCTCGGTGGAACCCCGGCACGCCTCGTGGTGGACGCCCGAGGTCCGCGAGGTCCTCGCCTCCCGGCGCGCGGCCCTGTGCTGGGCGGACGTCCGCGCCCGCCCGGCCACGCCGCTGTGGCGCACCGCCGACTGGGGCTACGTCCGCTTCCACGAGGGCCGCGCCACCCCCTGGCCGCACTACGGCCGCCGCTCCCTGGCCACGTGGATCGACCGCATCGCGACCACCTGGCCGGACACGAGCGACGTCTACGCCTACTTCAACAACGACCCGAACGCGGCAGCGGTGACAGACGCGGCGTTGTTCGCCGAACTGGCCCGCGCTTCACACCTGAGGGTCACCAGAACGCGCCCTGAGGGGGCGCGGGACTGAGACATTTGCGGCTCCGCCGCGCGGGCGCGACCAGCCACAGCGAGCCCGCGGCCGACGAACAACCCCAATCCGAACAGCGCTCACCCGTAAGCCGCCCGCAGGGCATCCCGCACCGCGGCGAGCGCGTCCCCCTCGCTGAGCCCGAGCCGCCGAGCCCGCTCGGCATACCCCCGGGCCGCCGCGGCAACCTCCCGCTGAGCCGCGGAGCCCGCGGCAGCGACGAACGTGCCGTTGCGCCCCCGCGTCTCGATCACCCCGTCCGCCTCCAGCGCCCGGTACGCCTTGGCGACCGTGTTCGCGGCGAGCCCCAGGGACTCGGCCAGGCCGCGCACGGTGGGCAGCCGGTACCCGACCGGCAGCGCGCCCGACCGCGCCTGCTCGGAGATCTGCGCGCGCACCTGCTCGTAGGGCGGCGTGCCGTCGTCGATACGGATCTTCAAGGTCACCCGGCGATTGTCCCGTATCCCCGCGAAAATGAGAGGCACCCGACCGTCCGGCAGCCGTAGCGTGCGCCCCCATGACCGTTCTTGTACGCGACCTGCGTTCCGACGATCCCGCCGATGTCACGGCCTTCGCCCGGGTCCGCCACCGGGCCCTGCCGTTCATCCTGTGGACGCCCGAAGCCGTCGTGCACCGGCTGGTCCACACCCACCCGGACGCCCGGAGTCGGTCCCTGGTCGCGGAGGAGGACGGGGAGGTGATCGGTACGGCCCAGATCGGACTGGTGCACGACAGCCCGGAGCCCGGTCAGGCCTTCCTGAACGTCTACGTCGATCCGGAGCGGGTCCGGCGGGGAGCCGGTGGCCTGCTGGTGCGTACGGCCGAGGAGTACCTGACCGGCGAGGGCGCCACGAAGCTGTACTCCTGGGTGCTGGACGCTCCCGCCCACCTGGCCTTCGCCGAGCGGCACGGCTACGCGCGCAGACGCGCCGCGCACTTCCTCCGGCTGGACCTGGCCAACGCCGCGCTCCCTCCCCTCGGGTCCCCTCCCCCGGGCGTCGAACTGCGCACCGCCGCCGACTTCGCGGTCGACCCCCGGCCCCTGTTCGAGCTGGACGCGGAGACGGTGGCGGACGAACCGGGCGACGTCGACGTCGAGTTCACGGACTACGAGGCCTGGCTCGCGGAGACCTGGCGGCACCCGCTGCTCGACCGTGGACTGACCACGGTCGTGGTCGTCGACGGCCGCCCGGCCGCCTTCAGCGTCGCCTACACCGACGGCACCCGGTACTCCACCGCGATGACGGGCACGGTCCGCGCGCGGCGCGGCCGGGGCCTGGCCAAGCTCGCCAAGACCGCATCCCTGCACCGGGCCCGCGCAGCCGGGTACACGGAGGCGCTCACCGGCAACGACACCGACAACGGCCCGATGCTCGCCATCAACAGGTGGCTCGGGTACGAGATCTGCGCGACGGAGGTGCGCCATGTCCGCGAACTCGGCTGAGCCCACGACCGAGGTGAGCGTCGTACTGGTCAAGGCGGGCCGTACGAAGATCCGGTACGCGGCGACGCTGCTGCACGACGACGGCACCCGCCTCGCCGTCCGCGCCCCCTGGGCCGGGGACGGCGTGCGCGACTTCGGCTTCGTGCGCTTCGAGGCCGGGGACGTCTTCACCGAGTACTACTGGCGCGACCGGTGGTACGCGGTGAAGGAGGTCCGGACCGGGGCCGGGGTGCTGAAGGGCTGGTACTGCGACATCACCCGCCCCGCCGTCCTGACCGGCACGGAACTGGTCGTCGAGGACCTGGACCTGGACCTGTGGCGCTCCGCCGACGGCACGGACGTACGACGCCTGGACGAGGACGAGTTCGCCGGGAGCGGGCTGGCGGACCGGGACCCCGGGGCCGCCGCCGCCGCGGTGGCCGCCCTTGACGCCCTGGAGCGGCTGGCCCGCGGGGACGGCTTCACCGGCCTGCTGGCATAGCCCGGCGCGCGGCTCACCCGTACGTCGCGACCACCGCGTACCGCTCGTCCGTCACCTCCTTGCCCCACAGCGAGGGGTCGTCCGACAGCCGCTCCACCCGCACCTGCCCGGCGAGCGGGCCGAGCAGGGCGGTGAGCCGGTCGGCGGGTATCCCGACCGGGGCGACGCTCCCCCACACGCCCTCGACCAGGACCAGCCGCCCCGAGGGGCGCAGCAGCTGCCGCCAGTGGCGCAGGGCCCGGCCGGGATCGGGCAGCGTCCACAGGACGTGCCGCACCAGCACCGCGTCGAAGCGCTGCTCGCCCACGGGCGGTGCCGCGGCGTCACCGGCGAGGAACACCGCGTCACGACCGGCGAGTTTGGCCCTGGCCAGCTCCACCATGGGCGGGGAGAGGTCGACCCCGGTGACGCGGTGCCCCTGCTCGGCGGCGAGGAGTGACAGGCTGCCGGTGCCGCAGCCCAGGTCGAGGACGTCACCGGGCTGCCGGGGCAGCCAGGAGGCCAACCGGGCGGCCCAGGCCCGGCGTACGTCCGCGTCGCGCAGGCCGTGGTCCGGCTCGTCGTCGAAGGAGGCGGCCAGCGCGTCCCAGTCGGCACCGGGCGCGGTCGCTTCGTCACTGTTCCCACTCATGCGCCCAGGGTGACACCCGCCACTGACAACGGAGTCCGGGCGGCAGAACGTGACAACCGCCACTGACAGGGATGCATCGATGAGTGAGTCTCGGGGAAAGGGTCTACCTCCGTGAGAACGCGGAACCCGGTGGATCCGTAAGGAGGCAGCCATGCGCCGTCTGACCGTGCAGAAGCCCCTGAAGAAGACCGACGCCCGCCGAGTCCGCGAGGAGATCGACGAGCGCCCCTCGGGGCGCCCGGAGGTCCGCAAGGACATCGCGCGCACCTGGTGGCCGGAGAGCTGACCGGCAGGTCGGGCATGAGACGCCTCAGAGCAGCCGTTTGCGGTAGTGGACGCGGTCGTAGGGCCCGTCCACTCTGCGTTCCACGACTTCGTACCCGTACTTCGGGTAGATCTCCTGGTTCTCCCACATCATCGCGTTCGTGTAGAGCCTGACCTCGCGCAGGCCCAGCGCCCGCGCGTGCGCGTCCACGAACCGCAGCAGCCGCCGCCCCACTCCCCTGCCGTGCGCGTCGGGGTGGACGGCGACGCTGTCGAGGAAGAGGTGGTCCGCGCGCGCCTCCACGACGACGAGGCCCACGGGTCCCGCCCGGCCCGAGCCGGGCTCGTCGGTGACGAAGACCTTCCCCGCCGCCACGTTCGCCGCGTGGTCCGCCTCCATGGGCTGCGGCACCACCCCGATGCGCTCGACGTAGGGGTGGTAGGCGGCGTCGGTCACGGCCTTCACCGCCGGGACGTCCGAGAGGGCGGCCGGTCGCACGCGCTGTCGTTCCATGCCGCGAACGGTAGCTACCTCAGCCCAGCCTGAGCACTCCCTTAACGCGACCATAAGGATCTCCGTCACCCGCCTCCAGCAGGCGATTTCGCGGTCTCCTGGGGCTAGCTTGCCGATCAACCCCACGGGTTCCGGCCCGAGTTGCCGCATCCCCAGTGACCGTTCGAGGAGTTCCCCATGCCCGCACCGTCCGCGCCCCGCAGGGTCGCAGCCGTCGCCGTCGCCGGTCTCGCCCCGCTCGCCCTGACCACGTTGGCCGCCGCTCCCGCCTCGGCGCACGGCTCGATGGGCGACCCGGTCAGCCGGGTGTCGCAGTGCCACGCCGAGGGACCCGAGAACCCGAGGTCGGCCGCGTGCAGGGCGGCGGTGGCGGCGGGCGGCACGCAGGCGCTCTACGACTGGAACGGCATCCGCATCGGCAACGCCGACGGCAAGCACCGGGAACTGATCCCGGACGGCAAGCTGTGCAGCGCGGGCGACCCGGCCTTCAAGGGCCTGGACCTGGCCCGCGCCG
Organism: Streptomyces violaceorubidus; assembly: GCF_000717995.1. Taxonomy (GTDB): domain Bacteria; phylum Actinomycetota; class Actinomycetes; order Streptomycetales; family Streptomycetaceae; genus Streptomyces; species Streptomyces violaceorubidus. The sequence goes on along the minus strand of NZ_JODM01000022.1, from coordinate 58,750 downwards.
ACTGGCCCGCGACCGGCGTGAGCAGCGGCTCGTACACCTTCAAGTACCGCGTGACCGCCCCGCACAAGGGCACCTTCAAGGTGTACGTCACCAAGCCCGGCTACGACCCGGCGCAGCCGCTCGGCTGGGACGACCTCGATCTGTCCGCGCCGGTGGCGACCGCCACCGACCCGGTCGCCTCGGGCGGCTTCTACACGTTCTCCGGCACGCTGCCCGAGCGGTCCGGCAAGCACCTGCTGTACGCGGTGTGGCAGCGCTCGGACAGCCCGGAGGCGTTCTACTCCTGTTCGGACATCTCCTTCGGGGACGGCGGCAGTGCCGGTGCGGCCACCGGTGGCGCCCCCGCGTCCGGCGACACGGCCGGGGGCGCCGCGCCCGCGCCGGAGGCCTCCGCACCGTCCGAGGAGCAACTGGCGGCCGCGGCCGACAAGTCGACGATCGAGCACCACGGTCACGGCGACCAGGACGCGCGGACCACGGCGGACCCGACGGACGCCCCGGCCGAGGCCCCCGGCAGCGCCGCCGAACCCCACCGGGTCAAGGCCGCCGGCGGGGGCACCGAGAACCTCGCCGAGACCGGTGGGGACAGCGGCACGCCCTACCTCGCCGTCGGCGGCGCCGCCGCCCTGGCCCTCGGCGCGGCCGTCCTGTTCGCGTCGGTCCGCCGGCGCGCGACGACCGGCCGCTGACCCGGAGCACGGGGGAACGCGAGGGAACGCGGGGGAACGCCGGGCCCGTCCGGCGGCTCAGGCCGGGCGGGCCCGCGTGGTGCGGGCCGGGGTGCCTCGGTCACCGGTCAGCCGACGACCGAGGCGCAGGTGGTGGGCGTGGCGTGCGCCGGGGTGGGGGCGTTGGTCACCCGCCGCCCTGACCGCCGCGCTGCACGCTCGCCGCGGCCGGCGGTCTCCCGCAGCACGTCCACGAGGGCGTCGTCGCTGCTGCTTCGAGGGCGATCGGGCCGCGCACGGGTTCGCCTTCGAGGGCGATCGGCCCGCGCACGGGTTCGCCTTCGAGGGTGATCAGCAGCTCGCCGGTGAGGCAGGTGGAGGACCTCCTCCCGGCCGACGGCACCCGCCTCACTCCCCCGTGGGCCACCCGACCCGCGGGGGCCTCACGCCGCCAGCGACCCCGGCATCACCGCCCTCGGCCCGAACTTCGCCCGCGCGCGGTCCGCGACCTCCTCGATCCGGCGGACCTTCTCGTCCACGGGGTCGAAGGTGAGCTGGTGGGAGGCCTGTTCGGCGGACGTGAGCCCTTCGGCGCGCAGGGCGACCGTACGGACCCGGGCGCGCTGGAGCCCGAGTGCCTCGTACATCTCGTGCGCGGTCCGGGTCAGGGCCGCCGAGTGCGCGGTCGGCTCCTTCAGGGTGCGGCTGCGGGTGGTGGTGGAGCGGTCGGCGTAGCGGACGGTGAGGGTCAGGGTGCGGCAGACCTTGTCCACGGCGCGCAGCCGGGCGCCCAGTTCCCCGGCGGCCGAGAGCAGGGCGCGGCGGTGCCGGTCGGGGTCGAGTTCGTCGCGGTCGAAGGGGCGGTCGGCGGCCAGGGACCGGGAGACGCCGTTGGGGACGACCCGGCCCCGGTCGACGCCCTGGGCCTTCTCGTGCACCTCGCGGCCGGTCCTCGCGCCGACCAGGCGCTGGAGCGTGGACAGCGGTGCGGCGGCGACCCGGCCGAGGGTGTCGAGGCCGTACTCGCACAGGGTGCGGGCGGTCGCGGTGCCGACGCCGGGCAGCGCGGCGACGGGCTTGCCGGCGAGGAAGTCCCGCTCCTCGCCGCCGGGCACCGCGCGGGTCAGTCCCGGCCGGGCGTCGCGCAGCGCCATGCGGGCCAGCATCGGGCCGGGCCCGGCGCCGATCACGCAGTCCACGCCGTACAGCGCGAGGGCGCGGACCCGGATCACCGAGGCCAGTTCCACGGCGTCCCGCCCGAAGTACCGTTCGGCGCCGCGCAGGTCGGCCAGCGCTCCGTCGGGCGGCAGCGCCTCGACGACCGGGGTGAACTCCTCCAACAGCCCCAGCAGCTGGGGCAGGGCCGCCTCGTACGTCGGCGGCGGCTGGAAACGTACGCAGAGAATCGTCATCCCGCACTCCCCGGACTCTGGTGCCACAACTTCCTTCCGACCGCGGGCCCTTCGCCCGCGGGGCGCAGATCGGCCCAGGGGTGCATCTCGTACCCGGTGGACATGCGGATCTTCCGCTGCTCCATCGGGTACTGGGCCGCGGACCCGGCCGGCGCGGGCCGTCCGTCCGAACCGGCGAGGCGGCGGCGCGCCGGGCCGCCCTCGGGGTCGTCGCCCTCCCGGCTTCCGCCCGCTGCGGTCAGCCGGGCGGCGACGCCCTCCAGGCCCTCGTCCCGGCGCACCTCCAGCAGGTCGGCGAGGTTCCAGGCGGCGGAGCCGACCACGCTGAGGCTGCGCGGGCCGCGCCGCTGCACCACTCCGCGCACCAGCAGCAGCCAGGAGTGGAAGACGGTGTGCGCGCAGGCGTCGTGGGAGTCGTCGAAGAAGGCGAGGTCGACCAGGCCGGAGCCGTCGTCGAGGGTGGAGAAGATGACCCGGCGGCCGGAGCGGACCGGCGGGGTCTGGGTGGCCGCCTTGGCGCCCGCGACCAGCACCGTCTCCCCGTGCCGTGCCTCGCGCAGCCGCTTGGCCGACACCACGCCCAGCTCGCGCAGGAAGGTGCGGTGGTCGTCCATCAGGTTGCGCGAGGCGTCCATGGAGAGCACGCCGAGTTCGGCGCTGAGCTTCTCCGCCGAGGTGAGGTCGGGCAGTCCGGCGGAGGCGGTCCGGCGTCCGCCGGACAGGGGGAGCTGGTCGCCGCGTCCGCCCCGGGCGCCGCGGTGCAGTTCGGTCAGGTGCAGTTGCAGGTCGCGGCGGTTGGCGCCGAACGCGTCCAGCGCGCCGACCTGGGCGAGCCGTCCGGCCAGCGGCCTGCTGGGGCGGGCCCGTTCCCAGAAGTCGAGCAGGGAGGCGTAGGGCTGCCCCTCGGCGATCCGCTCCGCCTCCGCCTCGCTGATGCCGTGCACGTCCGAGAGGGCGAGGCGCAGACCCCAGGTGGCGGGCTTCCGTGACCGTGATTCAGACACCAGTTCGATCCTGTGTGCGACCCCGGACTTGTTCACGTCCAGCGGCAGGATCGGCACCCCGCGCCGCCGCGCGTCCGCCAGCAGCAGCCGCTTGGGGTACATGCCGGGGTCGTGGGTGAGCAGCCCCGCGTAGAAGGCGGCCGGGTGATGGGCCTTCAGCCAGGCCGACTGGTAGGTCGGCACGGCGAAGGCGACGGCGTGCGCCTTGCAGAAGCCGTAGCTGCCGAACGCCTCGACGATCTCCCAGGTCCGCTGAATCGTTTCCGCGTCATAGCCGTTCGCTGTCGCGTGCTGGGCGAACCACACCTTGATCCGCCCCTGCGACTCCGGGTCGGAAAGACCGCGCCGCACCCGGTCCGCCTCGCCGCGTCCGCAGCCGGTCATGATGGCGACGATGTCGATGATCTGCTCGTGGAAGACGACGACCCCGTACGTCCCCGCCAGCGGCTCCGCCAGGTCCTCGTGCGGGTAGCGCACCGGCGCCCGTCCGTGCCGGGCCTCGATGAACGGCCGCACCATGTCGGCGGCGACCGGTCCCGGCCGGAAGAGCGAGATGTCGACCACGAGGTCGTGGAAGGTCGACGGCTGGAGCCTGCCCACCAGGTCCCGCTGGCCCGGCGACTCGATCTGGAAGCAGCCCAGCGTCTCGGCGGACCGGATCATCCGGTACGTCGCCGGGTCGCCCTCCGGTACGGCGTCCAGGTCGACCTCGGCGCCCGTGGCCCGCTTCACCTCGGCGACCGCGTGCGCCATCGCCGACTGCATCCGCACCCCGAGCACGTCCAGCTTGAGCAGCCCGAGGTCCTCCACGTCGTCCTTGTCGAACTGGGCCATCGGAAAGCCTTCACCGCTGGTCGGCATGACCGGCGTACGGGAGAGCAGGGAGGCGTCGGACAGCAGGACGCCGCAGGGGTGCATGGCGACACCGCGCGGGAGGGCGTCCAGGCCCTCCACCAGGCCCCAGAGCCTGCCGTACCGCTCCTGCTCCCCCGCCAGCGCTTTGAGTTCGGGCAGCTCCTCCAGGGCCGCGCGGGCGTCGCGGGCGCGGATGTGCGGGAAGGACTTGGCGACCCGGTCGATCTCGGCCGGGTCCATGGACAGGGCGGCGCCCACGTCGCGGATGGCGTGGCGCACCCGGTAGGTCTCCGGCATGGCGACCATGGCGACCCGCTCGGTGCCGAACCGGCCGATGATCGCGCGGTAGACCTCCAGCCGGCGCGCGGACTCCACGTCGATGTCGATGTCGGGCAGCACGACCCGCTCCTTGGACAGGAAGCGCTCCATCAGCAGCCCGTGCTCGACCGGGTCGGCGTGTGCGATGCCGAGCAGGTGGTTGACGAGCGAGCCCGCGCCGGAGCCGCGCGCGGCGACCCGGATGCCCAGGTGCCGTACGTCGTCCACGACCTGGGCGACGGTGAGGAAGTACGAGGCGAAGCCGTGGTGGGCGATGATGTCCAGCTCGTGGTGCATCCGCTCCCAGTACTCCCGGTGGTCCCGGCGCCGGTCGTAGCCGTGCCGCACCATGCCCGCCGCCGCCCGGGAGGCGAGCGTCCGCTGGGCGGTGCGGCGGCCGGCGCCGACGAGGTGCGGTTCGGGGAAGTGGACGGCGCCCATGCCGAGGTCGTCCTCGGGGTCGACCAGGCACTCGGCGGCCGTGGCCCGGGTCTGCTCCAGCAGGCGGTGCGCGGTGTCGCGCCGGAAGCCCGCGGACTCGACGATCCGCTCGGCGGCGTGCCGCATGGCACCGGCGTCCTTGAGCCAGGCCTCGCCGGAGTCCAGTTCCCCGGTGGCGTCGATCGGGACCAGCCGGCGAGCGGCGTCCAGGACGTCGGCGACCTCGCCCTGGCCGGGGTCGGCGTAGCGGACGGCGTTGGAGAGCACCGGCCGCACGCCCTGCTCGGCGGCGAAGCCGACGGTGCGGGAGGCCAGCCGCAGGGAGCCGGGGCCGGTGCCCTCGCGGCCGTGCCAGACGGCCTCCAGGCGCAGGGCGTCGCCGTAGACCTCCCGCCAGGGGGCGAGGAGCCGCGCCGCGCGGTCGGGACGCCCGGCGGCGAGGGCGCGGCCGACGTCGGAGTCGGGGCCGAGCAGGACGGTCAGACCGTCGGCGTGGTTGTCGGGCCAGGACAGCAGCGGGATGCCCTCGGCCGTGTGGGCGGCGGAGACCAGACGGCACAGGTCGGCCCAGCCGCGGGCGCCGTCGCGGGCGAGGAAGGTCACCCGCGGGGCCGACTCGTCGACGAAGGCGCCGCCGCGCACGGGGGTGCGGCACCGGTCCCGGCGCACCGAGGTGTCCGTGCGGTCGGCCTCGGGCTCGGGCTCGGGGGCCGCCACCGCCAGCTCCGCGCCGAACAGGGGGCGGACGCCCGCCTTCGCGCAGGCCTTGGCGAAGCGGACCGTGCCAGCGAGGGTGTCGCGGTCGGTGAGGGCGAGGGCGTCCATGCCCCGCTCGATGGCGCGCCCGGCCAGCCGCTCCGGGTGGGAGGCGCCGTAACGGGCGGAGAACCCGGAGACGGTGTGCAGGTGCGTGAAACCCGGCATCACGCACCTCCCGACTCATGAACCGACGCATACCCATGGAGACCCGAACGCCATTATCGAACGCCTGTTCCCAACTACTCCACCCACCATACCCTCATCCTCGAATGTATGTGCGACATCCGTTCGGCCCCGCCCCACCTGCGCAAACGCTCCCCGACCAGGACTGTGGGGACATGTCACACACACCGGGCCCCGGCACGCGAAGCGGCACGCGAAGCGGCTCCTTCCTCGGTGAGGTGAAGGACGCCGTCACCCCGCGGGCCACCCTGCTGGTGCTCGGCGTGATCGCGCTCCAGCTGCTGTTCATCGCCTCCTACGTGGGGGCGCTGCACGATCCGAGACCCAAGGACGTGCCCTTCGGGGTGGTCGCCCCCGGGGCGGCCGCCGGGCAGACGGTGGACCGGCTGGAAGGACTGCCCGGCTCCCCGCTGGACCCGCGCGCGGTGGCCGACGAGGCGGGCGCCCGGCGGCAGATCATGGACCGGGAGATCGACGGTGCCCTGGTCGTCGACCCCTCCGGCCGCACCGACACCCTGCTGGTCGCCTCCGGCGGCGGCACCGTCCTCGCCACCACCCTGGAGGGCATCGTCGGCAAGGTGGAGCAGGCCGAAAGACGCGCGGTGCGGGTGGTCGACGTGGCTCCGGCCTCGTCCCACGACTTCGACGGGCTGTCGTCCTTCTACCTGGTCGTGGGCTGGTGCGTCGGCGGCTACCTGTGCGCCTCGATCCTCGCGATCAGCACCGGCGCCCGGCCGGCCAACCCGCGCCGGGCGGCGATCCGGCTGATCGTGATGGCGCTGGTCTCGATCGTCGGCGGGCTCGGCGGCGCGGTGATCATCGGGCCGGTCCTGGGCGCGCTGCCCGGCGGCGTGCTGGACCTGTGGGGGCTCGGCGCGCTGATCACCTTCGCGGTGGGCGCCGCCACGCTCGCCCTCCAGGGCGTCTTCGGGATCGTCGGCATCGGTCTGGCGATCCTGCTGGTGGTGATCGCGGGCAACCCGAGCGCGGGCGGCGCCTTCCCGCTGCCGCTGCTGCCGCCGTTCTGGAAGGCGATCGGCCCGGCACTGCCCCCGGGCGCCGGCACCTGGACGGCCCGCTCGATCGCCTACTTCAAGGGGAACGACGTGACCGCCTCCCTGCTGGTGCTGTGGGCGTGGGCGGTCGCGGGGACGGTGATCACCATGCTGGCGGCCGCGCTGCCCCGCCGCGGCCGGCCGGAGGCGGAACTGCCCCCCGCGCGGGCCGACTGACCGCCGTACGGACGCGGAAGCCCGGGCGGGCACTCGGATCCCCGGGCGGGCCACGCGGTTCCCCGGGCGGCACGCGGACCCCTGGGCGGGCACGCGGAAGTCCCGCCCCTCGCGCGCGGGACGGGACTTCACAGGTGTGCGGGTACGGCTCAGCCGATCTGCGTACCGGTGGCCGACAGGGCCTCCGTCACGGGCTGGAAGAAGGTCTCCCCGCCCGAGGTGCAGTCGCCGCTGCCGCCGGAGGTGAGGCCGATGGCCTTGTCGCCCGAGAAGAGCGAGCCGCCGCTGTCGCCGGGCTCGGCGCAGACGTCGGTCTGGATCAGGCCGTTGACGATGTCGCCGTTGCCGTAGTTCACGGTGGCGTCCAGGCCGGTCACCGTCCCGTCGTGCACCTGGGTGGTGGAACCGCTGCGGGTCACCTCCATGCCGACGGTGGCCTCGGCGGCGCCCGAGATGGCCTGCGAGGACCCGTTGTAGAGGTTCACCTCGCTCGGGTGGTCCACGTCGGCGGTGTACTTGACCAGGCCGTAGTCGTTGTCCGGGAAGCTGGACGCCTCGTTCTCGCCGATGACGTTCCCGGAGGAGTCCGACCAGCTCGAAATGGACTCGGTGCAGTGTCCGGCGGTGATGAAGTACGGCTCACCGCCCTTGGTCACGTTGAAGCCGAGCGAGCAGCGCCCGCCGCCTCCGGTGATGGCGTCGCCGCCCGCGACGAAGGGCCTGTACTCGCCCGTGGTGCGCTTGAGCTCGGCCTTGGCGCCCAGCCCGTCGACCACCTTGGTCAGCCGGGACAGTTCGGCCGCGGAGACCGTGCGGTCGGCGGTGACGACGATCTTGTTGGTGGTCGGGTCGGTCGCCCAGGACGTGCCCGGGATGGTCGCGTCCTTCGCGAGGGCGGTGCGCGCGCTCTTCAGATCGGCGAGCGAGTTCTCGACGACTCTCGCCTCGGCGCCCGCCTCCTCGACGGTGCGCGCGGCACTCTCGTCGAGCACGTTGACGACGAGGCTCCTGGCCTGCGCGTCGTAGTACGTGCCGGCCGCGTCGGCGCCGAGGTCGCCGAGCAGCGTGGAGGCGAGCTTCCCGGCCGCCGCGACGGACAGGGCCTCGGGGGCGGCGGTCTTCGGGGCCTCGCTGGCGTTCGCGCTCTGGAAGGTGACTCCCGCGGCGACCAGTGCGGTGATTCCCGCACCTACCACGGCGGCCCGCCGCCCGGGTATGCGTCGGTGCTTCAACTCACGTCCTCCTGTGGGGGGTCGGCCCGGAGGTTGTGGGGACCTCGCGGACCGGAAGGCTGGTTGACGAGCGTTGACTCTTCCGACTCCACAGGCCGCACACAAGGTCGACATCAGGACGTGCGCACGACAACTTCAGCGCGGTCACACCGCCTTCACCCTTCACGCCTCTTCCCGCAGGATCCGCGCCGGGCGCACCGGCGGACACCCCGGGGAACACGGAGGAGCCCCCGCACACCGTCGCTGCGGTGTGCGGGGGCTCGGCGCGCTGCCGGCTGCGCTCGATACGTGACGTGACGTGACGTACGACGTGCTGGGGTACTGACGGACCGCCGACTAGTAGACGCTGACGCCGTAGGCGCTCAGGGCCTCCGTCACCGGCTGGAAGAACGTCGTCCCGCCCGAGGAGCAGTTGCCGCTGCCGCCGGAGGTCAGACCGTACGCGGTGCCGTTGCTGCCGTAGAGCGAGCCGCCGGAGTCGCCGGGCTCGGCGCAGACCGTGGTCTGGATCAGGCCGGAGACTATGTCGCCGCCGCCGTAGTTGACGGTGGCGTTCAGGGCGGTGACCCGGCCGCTGTGGGTGCCGGTGGTGGAGCCGTCACGGATGACGGTGGTGCCCACGCTCGGGGTGGCGGCGCGGGTGATGTCCACGCCGTTGGCGGTGCCGGGCCGGGCGACGGACCCGGTGTACTGCACGATGCCGTAGTCGTTGCCCGGGAAGCTGGAGCCCGTCGTCTGCCCGATGACGGTGCCTCCGGAGCTGGCGCGCCAGGCGCCGGCGCCGTCGGTGCAGTGTCCGGCGGTCAGGAAGTACTCGGTGCCGTTGCTGGCACGGACGTTGAAGCCGAGGGAGCAGCGCCAGCTGCTCGCGTAGATGGCGTCGCCGCCCTGGATGAGCTTGTTGAACTTGCCGGGGGTGCGCTTGATCGTGAGCGCGTCGGCCTTGTCGCCGGCCTGCTCCTTGATCTTCGCTATCTCGGCCTGGGAGACGGTGCTGTCGGCGGTGACGAGCACCTGGCCGGTCTTGGTGTCGACGGCCCAGGCGGTGCCGGGGACGTCGGCCTGGAGTACCGCGTTGCTGGCGCTGCTCAGCTCGGCGGCGCTGAAGGCGGCCGGGGTGGGTGCCGCGTTCGCGCTGGGGATCGCGACGGCGGCGGCGGCCACGAGGCCGGTGGACACGGCGATCAGCCGAGTCCGTCTCGTGATGCCGCTGCGGGGGGTGGTGCGCTTGATCCTCACTTTTCGTTCCTCCACAGGGGAAGTCGGGGGCCCCTCTCGTGGGGGTGGGGGCCCGTGAGGCGCAGCCAGGGACGGACCTCCGGATTCCCGGATACGTCGTGCCCCTGACAAGCGCTGAGGTTGAAGTCTCGGCCGAACGACCGGTCGGCGCAAGAGTGCCTTTCGGTCGTCCGCCTTTGAACGGCCTTTACCAAACCCCGCTCGGGCTCAACGCAGTTCGCGCTCCCCCGCGGCGACGTGGGCCTCCAGGGTGTTCCCCGGCGGCGGGAAGGGACAGACGAAGTGGTCGGCGCACGCGCACGGCGGCGGCACGGCACGGTTGAGGTCGACCGTCGTACGCCCCTCGGCGTCCGGCACGGCCGGGCGCAGGAACCGGAAGCGGCAACTGGTGTCCCCGCTGGTGGCGTCGGCGAAGACGGCCCACAGCGAACCGTCGCCCTCGACGCCCACCTGGAGCGTGTGGTGCCGCCCGGCCGGCTCGAAGGCCAGTTCCCCCGCCGAGCGCCGGCCCGCGCTCCCGTCCGTCCGCGTTCGACACCCGCACGCTGCGCGGACCCGCCTCGTACAGGGTGAAGCGGCCCGGCACCGACCAGCGCGGGTCGTACGGCGTGGCCGCGATACCGCGAAACGCCCGCCGTGCGGGGGCGGCCGGGTCGAAGTCCCGGACGCCCCACAGCCCCTCGCGGACCAGGACGACCAGCCGCCGCTCGCCGCGGGCCACCCGGGCGCCGCCCGCCGGACCCGGGTCGGACGTGAGCCGCACCTCGCCGTCGAGGGGCCGCCCGTCCACGGTGAGCCCGGCCGCGCGGCCCGCCGTCAGCGGCACCGCCTCGCCGTCCGTCGTCCACCGCCCGGGGATGTCCGGAAGTTGCCCGTCCGGATGGTCCTCCAGCCAGTGTGTGCCGGTCGGCGCGAGCGGTCCGTAGGGCGCCGAGACCGTGGCGACGCGCTCGGCGTGCCGGCGCTGCCACGCGTCGGACGCATCGCCGGGCCCCTCGCCGGACGCGGTGCGCAGCGCCTTGTCCGGCGCGTCGCCCGGTGAGCCCATGGTCATGCTTCAAGCCTTCCGCACCGGTTCGGCCGGACCGAGGTGGGAGCGCAGGGTGGCACCCTCGTACCGGGTACGGAACGCGCCGCGCTCCTGGAGCAACGGGACCACCCGGTCCACGAACTCGTCCAGCCCGCCCGGGGTCAGATGCGGGACGAGGACGAAGCCGTCGGCGGCGTCCCGCGCCACGAACTCCGTCAGTTCGGCGGCGACCTCCTCGGGCGTGCCCACGAACCACAGCGGTGGCTGGTCACGCGCTCCCACATCGACTTCGGTCGAGTGTGGTCCTGTGCCTGTTCAGCCGACCCCCTGCCCGCCCCGATCGCGTGCTCACGTGCTCACCCGTATCGCCTGATCGCTTGATCGCTTGATCGCCTGATCCCGTCGGGGCCTCCTCGGGTCCGGCCCGCCGCCGACCCGCCTTCACACGCGCACACCCCTCTCGCGTCGCCCCAAGCCTTCGCTCTCAGGAGACCACCGACGATGCGCACGCCGCCGCATGCCCGAAAACGACTCTTCACCCCTTTCGCCCCGATCACCTCGGCCGCCCCGCTACTCACGGCGTGCGGCTCCGGTGCCCCCTCCGCAAGACGCTGACCGGCCAGGACGTCGACCCGCCTCCTGAAGAAGTGGGCACGACGGAGTCGGCGAGGGCGAAGTCCGAGATCCCACCCCCGGAGCTGAAGACCTGACGACCGGGAGAGCCCCCGGGGATGACGGCTCCTCAGCAGCTGCACCCGCAGTCGCAGCCGTCGCAGCCGTCGCAGCCGCACCCGTCGTCGCCGCAGCAATTACTGCAGCAGTCGCAGCAGTCGCAGCAGTTGCCGCAGTCGCACTGGGAGCAGAGCCCTTCCCTGCGCTGCCCGCTCCAGGGGTCCTCGAACGTGCCGCAGCACATCTGGCACGTGCAGGCCAGCCCCAGCCACACGGCGCAGCCCGCGAGCAGCCCGCGCCGGTCGCGACGCGGCGGCTCCGGGGGCGTCGGCCCACCGGGGGCGCCCGGGGTGCCGGGCGCGCCGGGAGGGGCGTACGGATGGCTGCCGTGGGCGCACGAGACGGTGCCGAACGCGCGGTCCACGGCACTGCCCAGCTCGTGCACGAGCAGCCGGTGCACCAGCCGCCCGTCGGTGAACTCGGCCTCCCGCAGGGCCAGCCGCACCCCGCGCACGGCGTCGTCCGCGAGCCGGCGGGCCTCGGTGAGCGGCGTCCCGGTGGCGGTGAGCGGGTTCCAGGCGCCGGACGCGGCGTCGGCCTCCCGGTCCTCCACGGCGTCCAGGAGATGGGCGAGCCGGCCGAAGAGCCGCCCGGCCTCGGCGAGCGGCGCGGCGTTGTGCGGCCGCCCGGCGAGGTGCGCGGTGTGCGCGAAGGCGGCGGCGGTCGCCGTCTCGGTCGGTTCGGTGACGGTGAGCAGGGGCGTCCCCGGCCCGGCGAGGGCCTCGATGCCGCCCTGCCGGTCCACGGCGTCGACCAGTACGGCGGTGTCGAAGCCGACGGCGCTGCCGCCGCGCGCCCCCGCCGCGTCCCAGCCGGTGGCGATCCGGCGGGCGGCGAGGGCCACCGGCCGACGGGCCAGCAGGCCGTCCCCGTCGGCGACGTGGTCGCGCACCTTGGCCGAGGCCAGCACGAGGGAGACGGCCGCGGCGAGGCGGGCGCCCTCGCCGTGCGCGACGGACGCGGTGCGCATCCCGCGCAGCGGACAGGGCCCCGCGGTGCGCCGCCCGGCGCCCGCACCGCCCCGCTCGGCCTGAGCCTCCGTCAGAACCGATATGAGCAGCCCGTCATAGTTCGTCACGATGCGCGCGAACTGCCCGTGGTCCTTGCGCAGCGCGAGGCACAACCCGCACAAATGAGCCATCCACTGGCTCGTGAGGCTCTCTCCGAGCCGGTGCCTGCACGGCCTGACGATTCCGAACACGACGCTCCCCCGTGGTTGGTACGACCCTGAGCTGCGGCATCGTACCGACCGTCGCCTTCACCCGTCCGCACCCGCTCTCACCCGTGTGCCGTGAAGAATCATATTTCACTCACAGTCAGCAGCCGTTTGGGAAACGACCCTTGGGACACAAGGACTCTCGACGGATCCGCTGTGCACCAGTACCGTCACAAACCCCCCGCGCGGCGTCTATCCACTTGGCGCGACGTCCGCATCATGGATGACCATAGGGATGCGGAAGCACGAAAGCCCGCTGTGAGAGGAGGCGTCCATGGGATCGGTACGCAAGGCGAGTGCGTGGCTCGGCCTCGTCGACGACAACGATGACGAGCGTTACTACGACGACGACTACTCCGAGGGCACCGAGCCCGGGGACGCCTGGGTCACGGACCCGCGGGTCAAGGTGGCTTCGGACGTGGCCGAGGAGAAGGGCCGCCGCATCGCGACGGTCACCCCGGACAGCTTCCGGGACGCACGGGCCATCGGTGAGCTGTTCCGGGACGGGGTCCCGGTCATCGTGAACCTGACGGCCATGGAGGGCACCGACGCCAAGCGCGTGGTCGACTTCGCGGCCGGGCTCATCTTCGGCCTGCGCGGTTCGATCGAGCGGGTGTCCACCCGGGTGTTCCTGCTGAGCCCGGCCGACACCCAGGTCATCAGCGGCGAGTCCGCCGCGCACCGTTCCGACGGTTTCTTCAACCAGAGCTGAGGCGGGGCCGCACACCACGGCCCCGCCCCCCGCTCGCCGGGCCGCCTCCTAGCGGAAGGCGTCGAGTCCGGTGAGCGCCTTGCCCAGGACCAACTGGTGCATCTCGACGGTGCCCTCGTAGGTGAGCACCGATTCCAGGTTCGTCGCGTGCCGCATCACGGGGTATTCGAGCGAGATCCCGTTGGCACCGAGGATCGTGCGGGCCGTACGGCAGATGTCGATGGCCTCGCGGACGTTGTTGAGCTTGCCGAAGCTGACCTGCTCGGGACGCAGGCGGCCGGCGTCCATGCGCCGCCCGAGGTGGTGGGCGAGCAGGATCCCCTTGTGCAGTTCCACCGCCATGTCGGCGAGCTTGGCCTGGGTCAGCTGGAAGCCCCCGATGGGCCTTCCGAACTGCTCCCGCGACTTCGCGTACTCCACGGCCGCCTCGAAGGAGCTGCGGGCCGCACCCATGGAGCCCCAGACGATGCCGTAACGGGCGTGCGAGAGACAGCTGAGCGGCCCGCGCAGCCCGGTGACCTCCGGCAGTACGGCGTCGGCGGGCAGCCGTACGTCGTCCAGCACCAGCTCGCTGGTGACGCTGGCCCGCAGGGACCACTTGTGCTTGATCTCGGGAGCGGAGAAGCCCGTGCTGTCGGTCGGCACGACGAACCCGCGGATGCCCTCCTCGGTCTGCGCCCACACGACGGCGACACCGGCCACCGACCCGTTGGTGATCCACATCTTGCGTCCGTTGAGCACCCATTCGCCACCGGCGTCCCGCTTGGCACGGGTGCGCATGTGCGCCGGGTCGGACCCGTGATCGGGTTCGGTCAGCCCGAAGCACCCGATGACCTCACCGGCGGCCATGCGGGGCAGCCACGCCTCCTTCTGCTCCTCGCTCCCGAAGCGGTGGATGGCGTACATGGCGAGGGAGCCCTGCACGGAGACCAGGGAGCGGATGCCGGAGTCGGCCGCCTCCAGCTCCAGACAGGCCAGCCCGTACTGGACGGCGCTCGCCCCGGCGCAGCCGTACCCCTCGAGCGACATGCCGAGCGCGCCGATGCCCCCGAGCTCCCGGGCGAGCTCCCGGATGCCGGGCAGCTCGCCCTTCTCGTACCAGTCCGCGATGTGCGGCAGCACGCGGTCGGCGGCCCAGCCGCGCACGGTGTCCCGGACCGCGAGGTCCTCCGGCTCCAGCAGGTCGTCGATGCCGAGGGGGTCGGCGGGGTCGAACGCGGGCAACTTGGGGGACGCGGCCATGGGACACCCTCCGGGACTCTTAAAAACTAGCGCCGCTAGTCACGACTCTCGCTGCCGACGTTACGATGCGGCGCTCCGCACGTCCACCATGCCCGTCTCCCACCCACGCATCACCTGCGGCGAACGGGTGCCACGTGGACGGGAGACCCACGAAGAACGACCTGCGGCCGCCAACGCTCTTGAACCACCCACGGGAAACGCCCACCCCGTTCCCGACGGCGAACGGGTGGCGCGTGGGCGGGTGGGAGACCCACGAAAACGGCCCGCAGCCGCCACCGCTCCTCAACCACCCACAGGCGACGCGCTCACACCGAGACGCGGGACTGGGACTCCACCGCCTCCCGCGGCGCGGGCACGGAGACCTCCTCGCACTGCATCACCCGCGGCAACCGCAACGCCATCACCGCCCCCAGCAGCAACAACCCCGCACTCACCACCAGCGTCACATGCAGCCCGTGCACGAACGCGTCCCCCGCAGCCCGCCGCAACGCCACCCCCGCGGGCCCCCCGAGCTGCGCGGCGACCTCGTACGCCTCCCCCAGCGAATGCCCCGCCGCCACCGAGGCCGACGCCGGCACCCCCGGCACGCCCCCGGTCAGCCCGGGCGCGTACGCCGCGTTCATCACGCTGCCCAGCAGGGCGATGCCGATCCCGGCGCCCAGTTGGTACGAGGTCTCGCCGATCGCCGCCGCCCCGCCCGACTGCTCCTGCGGCGCCTCGCTGAGCATCGACTCGTACGCCCCGAACAGCGTCGTCTCCAGGCCGAAGCCGAGCAGCACGAACCCGGTCAGCAGCAGCGCGCCGTTGTCCGCCCGGCCCATCGCCGTCAGCAGCACCACCGCGAAGGCGGTCAGGCAGAACCCCGCGCACACCATCCGCCGCGGCCCGAAGCGCCGCAGCAGCCGCGCCCCCGCGAGCCCCGCCGCCATGGCCGCGAAGGTCAGCGGCAGCAGCCGCAGCCCGGTCTCCAGCGGCGACAGCCCGAGCACCAGTTGCAGGTACTGCGCCGCGATCAGCTCCAGCCCCACCAGCGCCAGCATGGCCAGCACGATGCACCCCACCGACGTACTGAACGCCGGCCGCCGGAACATCGTGAGGTCCACCAGCGGATACGTCCGCCTGCGCTGCCGCCGTACGAAGCCCGCCAGCAGCGCCGCGCCCAGCAGCAGCGGCAGCACGGTGAGCAGGCTCACCACCGGCTCCCCGCCACCCAGCCGCTTCACGCCCAGGACGACCCCGAACAGGCCGCCCGCCGCCATCAGCGCGCCGACCACGTCCCAGGGCCCGCGGCCGTCGCCCTTCGACTCGGGCAGCAGCAGCCGTCCGACCGGCAGGCTGACCAGCATCAGCGGGATGTTGACGAGGAAGACCGAGCCCCACCAGAAGTGCTCCAGCAGGAGTCCGCCGAGCAGCGGACCGACCGCCGCGCCGACCGCGGCCACGGCGCTCCAGATGCCGATGGCCAGCGCCCGCTCCCGCCGGTCGGGGAAGACCTGCCGCAGGATCGACAGGGTCGCCGGCATGATCATGGCCCCGCCGACGCCGAGCAGCGCGCGGGCCGCGATCAGCACCTG
Source organism: Streptomyces violaceorubidus (assembly GCF_000717995.1). GTDB lineage: Bacteria > Actinomycetota > Actinomycetes > Streptomycetales > Streptomycetaceae > Streptomyces > Streptomyces violaceorubidus. Next base: position 42,901 of record NZ_JODM01000022.1, on the reverse strand, counting down.
GGCGCCCTCGGCGAGCGCCGCGAGCGCGGAGGCGACGCCGAACAGGGCGTAGCCGAGCAGGAGGATCCGTCTGCGGCCCACCCGGTCGCCCAGCGTGCCGAAGAGGATCAGCAGCGAGGCGCAGACGAGCGGATAGACGTCGACGATCCAGAGCAGTTCGATGGCACCGGGCCGGAGGTCCTCGGTGACGGCGGGGACCGCCACGTGCAGCACGGTCGCGTCGACGGCGACGAGCAGCAGGCTGACGCAGAGGACGACCAGGACCACCCAGCGGTTGGCACCGGCTCCGGCCGCCCGACGGCGCGGCGCGGCGGCGGCCGTGGTCGTCCCGGACATGTACGTACCTCCAAGATGTTCCCTCGCGCCCGGCGGGCCGGGGTGGGGACTCCCCGGCGGCTCGGCCGGAGAGGAGCGGGGGGCTCCGGGCCGTGCAACGGAACGCGAGTGACTCGCCAGAGTACGCGAGAGCGCGCACCGCACCCGTGGCGGGCCTCACACATCCCGCGTCACTCGTGTGGCGTGCGCCACTGCGGGCGCCGTCCCGCCCGCCCCGCCGGGACGGCCGCCCCGGCGCACGGCAGATAATCGAGCCCGTGACCGATCTTGAAACGCGCACCGCGGGCCGCCCCGCCGCCCGGGGTCCGTCCGGTGCCCTGCGCCGGGCCGCCCCGGCGCTCCTCGGCTACGCGGCCGTGCGCGCCCTGGGCCTGCTCGCCCTGGCCCTGTGGAGCGCGGCGCGCGACAAGAGCGCGTACACGCTGCTGACGGCCCGCTGGGACTCCCTCTGGTACACCAGGGTCGCCGCGCTGGGGTACGGCTACGAGGTGCGGCTGCCGAACGGTGACGTGCACTCCAACCTGGCCTTCTTTCCGCTGCTGCCCTGGCTGGAGCGGCTCGGCGCGGCGGTGACGCCGTTGTCGTACGCCGACGCCGGGTTCGTCGTCTCCCTGCTCGCCTCGCTCGCCGCGGCCTGGGGGATCTTCGCGGTGGCGGACCACGCGTACGGCCGCCGTGCGGGGGTGTGCGCGGCGCTGCTGTGGGCCGTGCTGCCGGTCGGGATCGTGCAGTCGATGGCGTACAGCGAGTCCCTGTTCACGGCGCTGGCCGCGTGGTCGCTGTACGCGGTGCTGACCGGCCGCTGGGTGACGGCGGGGGTGCTGGCCGCGCTGGCCGGGCTGACCCGCCCGGTCGGGCTCGCGGTGACGGCGGCGGTGTGGGTGGCGGTGGTCGCGGCCTTGGTGCGGGGCCGGGGCGAGGACGGCACCGAGGGCGCCCCGGGCGTGCGGCACGTGCTCGGCATGCTGCTCGCGCCCCTGGGCGCCGCGGGTTACGTGCTGTGGGTCGGCCACCGCACCGGCACGGGCCCGCTCGGCTATCTCGACGTCCAGGCCGGCTGGCGCAACGGCTTCGACGGGGGCGCGGCCTTCGCCCGTTTCGTCGGGGCGAAGTTCACGTCGTTCCCGGCGGCCCTGGCGGGCGTCGGGCTGATCGTCGGGGTCGCGCTGCTGGTGTGGCTGTACGTGGTCTGCGTGCGCCGGCGCCAGCCGCTGCCGCTGCTGGTGTACGCGGGGGTCGTCGTCGTGCTCGCCCTGTGCGCGTCGAGCTACTTCGGCTCCAAGCCCCGGCTGCTGCTGCCCGCGTTCCCCCTGCTGTTCCCCCCGGCCGTGGCCCTGGCCCGGCTGCGCACCGCCGGGGCGGCGACGCTCGTGTGCGCCGTCGCGGCGGCGTCGGCGGCCTACGGGGCCTTCTGGCTGAACGGCTCCGGCCCGCCCTGAGGGGCGGGGGCCGCCCGATGACCGCCGGGACAATTCCGCACCAGCATTCGGTGAACGCATTCATAAGCACGATAAAACCGTCGGCCGGGCTGATCAAAAGAATTGAAGTCCGCAGTCGGCAGGCATTGCGGATTACCTCGGAATAAGCCGTCTCCTGAGAGGAATCCCACATCACATCGTCATCACAAAGCGGTTGATTCGTCGGGGATCACTCCTCACTCGCTGTAACGTCGATTGGGTGCGTACCGAACGGAAGCCCACCCGTCTGGACCGGGTGTTCGCGAGACTGGACCGGGAGCCGGAACGACCGGAGCTCCTGGACGTGCCGGAGATGTCCCGGCACAGGTTCGCGCTGTTCGCCGGGACCCTCGCGTTCTACCTCGCCATCGTCTGGGCCGTGGTGATCACCTCGTGGCTGGTCCGGCTCGACTGGCAGGTCATGTTCTTCAGGCCCTACCAGCAGTGGCCGGAGATCCACGCGTTCGTCGACTACTACGTGGTGCTCGGCCAGCGCGGCCCCACCGCCGTGATGGTCGCGGCCTGGCTCGGCTGGCGCTCCTGGCGGCAGCACACCCTGCGCCCGCTGCTGGCGCTCGGCGTCTCACTGCTCCTGCTGAACATCACGGTCGGCGCCGCCAAGTACGGCATGGGCCGGCTGGGACCGCACTACGCGACCACGATCGGCGCCAACGAGATGTGGCTCGGCGGCGATATATTTCCGAGCGGTCACACCGCGAACGCCGTCGTGACCTGGGGCATCCTCGCCTACCTGGCCTCGACGCACCGGGCCCGGCGCTGGCTGTCCGCACTGTCCGCGGTCACCTCGCTCGGGGTGGGCATGTCCACCGTCTACCTCGGTACTCACTGGCTCAGCGACGTGCTCCTCGGCTGGACGGCGGGGCTGCTGATCCTGCTGGCGCTCCCCTGGTTCGAGCCGCTGATCACCCGGGCGGAGGCCTGGATCCTCGGCCTGCGCGACCGCTGGTACGCCCACCTCGGCCGCCGGCGGACGGCGAAGCGGCCGGTCGGCCGTCCCGTGCCCGTCGCCCCGGCGGGCTCCGGCCGGCCGGGGACCCCGGCCCGCGAGCCGATCGCCGCGCCGCGCACCACCCGGGCGCCGGTGTATCTGGCTCCGGGCCCGCACACGGCCCGCTCGGACCGTACGCCGGTGACCCCGGCCGGCAGTCGCCGGCCGCCGCACGCCGACCGCCACCCGCGCAACACGGCCCCGGCCGCACGCCCGCTGTCGGGCGGCTGACCGCACCCGGCGCTAGCCCTTCCAGGCGCGGGACACGCGGCCGTCCTTCACCTCGAAGTTGAGGCGGCCCACGCGGTACTCCATGGTGATGATCGTGCCGGGCGCCAGGGACCGCACCGTCGACCAGCCCCGCTGCCGCGCCAGCCGCTCGGCCGCGTCGGAATCGAGGCCGACGTAGGTGTCCGGAGTGTCCTGGGGCTCGGCCGGGGGTGTCGGAATCGGTGCCATGCCGCCACGCTATGCCCTGCTCCGGGAGGGGGGAAGCCCGAGCCGGTAACACGGGCCGCAGATGCACCTACGGTCACATTTCTGTCACAGGATCATGCTGCGCGTTTTACTGGAACCCGTTCACACGGACGGATGGATTCGCGCCCGTTCCGCAGACGGCCGAGGTGAATTCCCGCATGTCGCGGCACTCCATCGAATAAGTGGACGCAAAAGGCGTTCGGGTCCCGCCGGCGACGCCCCGCATTCCGCATTCGAACACTCCCGAACGGACGTGCGCGCACCTCTGCGGAAGAGCCCCGAATCACTTACGCGAATCAAACAACGGACACGCGGTCAGGCCTGCACCGGGGCGACGGCGAGCGACAGGTCGTTGTCCCGGGTGTAGTACGGCCCGGCCTCCACGGGGCCGTACGGCGTCCGCACCCGGGCGCGGGGAAACGTGAAGACCGGGTTCTTGTCGGCGACGTCGTCCAGCAGCCGTGCGAGGCGCACCACCGGACCGGCCTCCCCGGAGGGCCGCAGCCACAGGTCCCACAGGCCCGGCGCCAGGCCGTCGTAGGGCACGGTGAAGGCGAACTCCGTCCGCTCGGCGGTGACGTCCACCCGGCGCACTCCGGAGCCGTCCGCGCCACCCTCTCCCTGCCCGGGCCGGGCGCGCAGCTCGACGTCCGCGCCGGGCACGAGCCGGGTGCCGTACAGGCGTCCCCGTACGGTCAGGGCGCCGCTCGCGTGCCGCAGGTCCACCGCCTCCGCGTGCGGGGCGCGCAGCCAGCTGCGGACGGTGAGGTTGCCCTGCCGGGTGGCGTAGGGGATGCGGACGGCGACGTGGCCGAGCAGCCCGCTGGGGGTGCGCTCGGCCAGGGAGCGCAGATCGGTGACGCCGGGCACCAGGCGCCGCGGTCGGCCGTCGGACAGGCGGGCGTAGGCGTCCCAGCGGCCCTCGGGCAGGGAGACGCTGCTGGGCAGCGCGGCGCGCAGCCGGCCCTCCGCCGCCGGGGCCAGCGGCAGGCTGACCGTGTCCGCGTCGGCGGTGGCGTCGGCGTCCCCGACGCGGCGGCGCAGGACGAGCAGGGCCGCCCCGGTGCTCCGGCGCGCGGCCACGTCGAACGTCAGACCGCCCGCGGAGTCGCCGATGCAGTCGGCGCGCAGCAGGGCGGCCGGTGGGGCCTGCGGCGTCATGCGGTGCGGTTCCTCCCCTGGGCTTCTCGTCGTCCGGTTAGACCCGGAACCCTGCCTTCTGGTTGTTCGTGTCCGATTGCGATGTGGTCACGACGGGGACGAGCGCCTGGTGACGACTGTTTCCAGTCACCCAGTTCATTCGCTGATTTCATGATTTGTCGACTCGCGGGCCGGGCCGGTCACCCTGTCCCGGCGGCTCAACCTCCATGCGGAGCAGCCCACTTGGGCCTACGGCGACGATCGCGGTGCTCGGGCGGGCGCGGGCGTCGCCTGGTTCGATTCCGTTGGCCATGGGGCGTGACTCCCGCCACCGGTCCCCCGTTGTCCTTGCATGAGCCGGGGACCCGCCCGGACCACGGCCCGGGAGCCACCCGGTCCGGCCACGCACCGCATCCCGAGGGAGCCACCCGTGCCGCGCATGCTCGACGTCAGCGACGACGTACGCGCCGAGATCGGCGATGAAGAAGCCGACCGCCTGCTGGCCGGGGAGTCCGCCCCGGGCAGCTACGACTGCACGTCCTGCCGCACCCCGGGCGACTGCGAGCAGGAACGCACCAGCACCGTCCTGTTCATCGGGGACGAGACCGCCGTGCTCGCCTTCGCCCACGCGGGCTGCCTGCCCTCGCAGGTCGTCAAGGTCACCGAGGAGCAGCTCCAGGGCGCGGTGCGCTCCATCAGCGCCGACCAGGCCCGCTCCGAGCCCGCTCCCGCCGCCCCGGAGAAGGCTGCGCCCGAGCAGGCCGTGCTCGGTGTGACCAGCGGGCTGATCCTGATCGCCGGGGAGCTGCACCCGGCCCTCGTGGTGGAGCCGACCGCGCCCATCGCCCGGCCCGGCACGGCCGGCTCCGGCGACGACTTCCTGCCGCTGCTGATCGAGCAGGGCTTCATGCCGGTCACCGAGCTGGTGTCCGCGCCGGCCGTGCTGCACGGCTGGTCGGTCCTGCTGGCGATGGGCCAGCTGCACGCGGTGCTCCAGCCCGGGACGAACGGCGGCCGGCCGGTCGCCTGGTGGCAGGCGCACCAGCCGCTCCAGGTCACCGAGGGCTGGCGCACGGCGGCCAACAAGCACCAGCAGGTGTTGATGTTCGCGGCGCCCGTCGGGTCGATCGGCCGGCAGCCGCGCGAGGACCTGCTGCGGGACGCGCTGGACAAGGCGGCGGCGAACGGACAGCTGGTCGCGGCGGCGCTGCCGCTGGCGGGGACCTGAGCCGGTCCACGCCGCTGCCGGACGGCCGTCACCTGGGCCGCATCCCTTCCACCGCGGGGTCGTTTGGACATACGTGTACGCATACGACGCCTTCCACCGCCACGGCGGCCCCTCGACCACGCCGATCTACGACGCGCTCTACGCGGAGTACGTCAGGTCCTTCCGATCGCTGCCGGGCGATCGCAGCGGTGAGGAGGAGCTCGGATTCACGGCCTTCCGGAGCATCCCGCGCGGCAGAGGCGGCTACAGCGCCTACAGCACGGGGGCCCAGAGCGCCCGCGTCGGCCAGCAGTCGGTGTGGCAGCGCGTCGGCGGCTCGCACCACGTACCGGCGGCGCTGCCTCCGGCCCGGCGGTCCGGCACCTGACCGCAGGCCCGGTGATGGGTGAGGGGCGCCCCGGCCGGGGCGCCCCTCACCCATCACCGGGGTGGTCCTACTTCTTCTTCGCGCCGCGCTTCTCGCGGACCCGCACCGAGATGTGGATCGGCGTCCCCTCGAAGCCGAACTCCTCACGCAGCCGGCGCTCGATGAAGCGCCGGTAGCCCGCCTCGATGAAGCCGGAGGCGAAGAGCACGAACCGCGGGGGCTTGGTGCCCGCCTGGGTGCCGAAGAGGATCCGCGGCTGCTTGCCGCCCCGCACCGGGTGCGGGTGGGCGGCGACCAGCTCACCCAGGAAGGCGTTCAGCCGGCCCGTCGGGACCCGGGTCTCCCAGCCCGCCAGGGCGGTCTCGATCGCGGGGACGAGCTTCTCCATGTGCCGGCCGGTCTGCGCCGAGACGTTGACCCGCGGCGCCCAGGCCACCTGGCCCAGCTCCGTCTCGATCTCCCGCTCCAGGTAGTAGCGGCGCTCCTCGTCGAGGGTGTCCCACTTGTTGTAGGCGACGACGATCGCGCGGCCCGCCTCGACGGCCATGGTGACGATCCGCTGGTCCTGGACCGAGATGGACTCGGAGGCGTCGATGAGGATCACGGCAACCTCCGCCTTCTCGACGGCGGCGGCGGTGCGCAGCGAGGCGTAGTAGTCGGCGCCCTGCTGAAGGTGCACGCGCTTGCGGATGCCCGCCGTGTCGACGAACTTCCAGGTGACGCCGCCCAGTTCGATCAGCTCGTCGACCGGGTCGCGGGTGGTGCCGGCCAGTTCGTTGACGACGACGCGCTCCTCGCCGGCGACCTTGTTCAGCAGCGAGGACTTGCCGACGTTGGGGCGGCCGATCAGGGCGATGCGGCGCGGGCCGCCGACGGCGGTGCCGAAGGTCTGGGCCGGGGCCTCGGGCAGGGCTTCCAGGACCCTGTCCAGCATGTCGCCGGTGCCGCGGCCGTGCAGCGCGGAGACGGGGTGCGGCTCACCGAGGCCCAGCGACCACAGGTAGGAGGCGTCGGCCTCGCCGCTCGGGCCGTCGACCTTGTTGGCGCACAGCACGACGGGCTTGCCGGCCTTGCGCAGCAGCCGGACGACCGCCTCGTCGGTGTCGGTGGCGCCGACCTTGGCGTCCACGACGAAGACGACCGCGTCGGCGGCCTCGATGGCGTACTCGGCCTGCGCGGCCACGGAGGCGTCGATGCCGAGGACGTCCTGCTCCCAGCCGCCGGTGTCGACGACCTTGAAGCGGCGGCCCGCCCACTCGGCCTCGTAGGTGACGCGGTCGCGGGTGACGCCGGGCTTGTCCTCGACGACGGCCTCGCGGCGACCGATGATGCGGTTCACGAGGGTCGACTTGCCGACATTGGGGCGGCCGACGACGGCGAGGACGGGCAGCGGGCCGTGCCCGGCCTCCTCGATCGCGCCCTCGACCTCCTCGATGTCGAAGCCCTCTTCGGCGGCCAGCTCCATGAACTGCGCGTACTCGGCGTCGCCGAGCGCCCCGTGGTCGTGCTCCTCGCCCGAGCCCTCGGAGTGGATGTGGTCGTTCATGAAGTCCGTACCTCGTTCATCGTGGTGATCGGTGGCGCACCCTGTACCGGGTGATCCACTACTCAAGTGTCACTCAGCGCCCGGTGAGGCGCCTGGCGTTTTCCAGGTGCGCGGTGAGCTGCTTCTGGATGCGTTCGGTTGCCTCGTCCAGGGCCTTGCGGGTGCGCCGCCCACTGCCGTCGCCCGCGTCGAACGGGTCGCCGAAGACGACGTCGACGCGGGAGCGCAGCGGGGGCAGCGCCTTTATCAACCGTCCGGGACGGTCCGTGCTTCCCAGCACCGCGACCGGGACGATCGGCGCGCCGCTGCGCACCGCGAAGTACGCGAGCCCGGCGCGCAGCGAGGCGAAGTCGCCCTCGCCCCGGGTGCCCTCCGGGAAGATGCCGAGGACCCCGCCGTCCGCCAGCACGCCGAGCGCCTGTCCTATCGCAGCGCGGTCGGTGGAGTGGCGGTCCACCTTCAGCTGGCCGATGCCGGTCAGGAACCGTCCGAGCGGGCCGACGAAGGCCTCCTTCTTGATCAGGAAGTGCGTCGGCCGGGGAGCGACCCCCATGACCATCGGGCCGTCGATGTTGTGCGCGTGGTTGACGGCGTAGATCACCGGGCCGGTGGCGGGCACCCGCCAGGCGCCGAGCACGCGCGGCTTCCACAGCCCGTACATCAGGCCGACGCCGATGCGCCGGCCGACCTCGGCGCCCTTCTCGGAGGGGACGGGCGCTGTGGAGGATGCGGTCACTTCCCCGCCCGCTTCTCCTCGACGAGAGTGACGACGCACTCGATGACCTGCGGGAGGGTGAGGGCGGTGGTGTCCACCTCGACCGCGTCGCCGGCCTTGGCCAGCGGGGAGGTCTTGCGGCTGGAGTCGGCCGCGTCCCGCTTGATCAGGGCCTCGCGGGTGGCGTTGACGTCGGCGCCCTTCAGCTCGCCGCTGCGGCGGGCGGCGCGGGCCTCGGCCGACGCGGTGAGGAAGATCTTCAGGTCGGCGTCGGGCAGCACGGTGGTGCCGATGTCGCGGCCCTCGACGACGATACCGAGCGGCGCGGCGGCGGCGATGGAGCGCTGCAGCTCGGTGATGCGGGCGCGGATCTCCGGCACGGCGCTGACCGCGCTGACCTTGGAGGTGACCTCCTGGGTGCGGATCGGGCCGGCCACGTCCACGCCGTCGACCGTGATGGTCGGGGCGGCCGGGTCGGTGCCGGAGACGATCTCGGGCTTGCCGGCCGCGGCGGCCACGGCGTGCGGGTCGTCGGTGTCGATGCCGTTGGTCACCATCCACCAGGTGATCGCCCGGTACTGGGCACCGGTGTCCAGGTAGCTGAGGCCGAGCTGTGCGGCCACGGCCTTCGACGTGCTCGACTTGCCCGTGCCGGAGGGGCCGTCGATGGCGACAATCACGGCCGGGACGGTCGGGGCGGCGCCGTTTTCCACGAGGGGACACCTTCCTGGTGCGGTGCGGTGGGTGGTGCGCGGGACGCGAGCGCGTCCCGCACAGGGCCTGTCCGGCGATTCCCGTCGCCCGCCCGGAGGGCGGCCCCGGCGGTGTCCGGTACGTGCGATCGCAAGGCGCCGGAGCGCCCTGTGGCGGAGCCACGCGGGCGTTTCGGCAACGCGGCGAGCGTGCGTGCCAGGCGTCGCCGGGCAGGAACCATCAGACAGGCCCTAGGTTACCGGGCCCGCCGGGCACCTCTTACAGCCCTATGACGCTCCCGCGGCGCCGTGCCGCCCGCCATCACTGGCGGATCGCCCAGCCCCGCTCCTTCAGGGCCGCGGTGAGCACGGCGGCGGCCTTCGGCTCGACCATGAGCTGCACCAGACCCGCCTGCTGCCCGGTCGCGTGCTCGATCCGTACGTCCTCGACGTTGACCCCGGCGCGCCCCGCGTCCGCGAAGATGCGGGCCAGCTGGCCGGGCTGGTCGTCGATGAGGACGGCCACCGTCTCGTAGACGCCCGGGGCCGAGCCGTGCTTGCCCGGGACGCGGACCTGTCCGGCGTTGCCGCGCCGCAGCACCTCGGCGATGCCGTTGCCGCCCTCGCGGCGCTTGTCCTCGTCGGAGGACTGCAGGGCGCGCAGGGCCCGCACCGTCTCCTCCAGGTCGGCGGCGACGTCGGTGAGCAGGTCGGCGACCGGCCCGGGGTTGGCGGAGAGGATGTCGATCCACATCCGGGGCTCGGAGGCGGCGATCCGGGTCACGTCGCGGATGCCCTGCCCGCACAGCCGTACGGCGGCCTCCTCGGCGTGCTCCAGGCGCGCGGCGACCATGTTGGAGACCAGGTGGGGCATGTGGGAGACGAGGGCCACGGCGCGGTCGTGGGCGTCGGCGTCCATCACCACGGGCACCGCGCGGCAGTGCGAGACCAGCTCCAGGGCGAGGTTCAGCACCTCGGTGTCGGTGTCCCGGGTCGGGGTCAGCACCCACGGGCGTCCCTCGAAGAGGTCGGCCGTGGCGGCCAGCGGGCCGGACTTCTCCCGGCCGGACATGGGGTGGGTGCCGATGTACGCCGACAGGTCGACGCCGCGCGCCTCCAGCTCCCGCCGGGGGCCGCCCTTGACGCTGGCCACGTCGATGTAGCCGCGGGCGGCGCCGCGGGCCATGGCGTCGGCGAGCACGTCGGCCACCAGGGCGGGCGGGGCGGCGACGATCGCGAGGTCGACCGGGCCGCCCGGCGCCTCGTCGGTGCCGGCGCCGAGCGCGGCGGCGGTACGGGCCTGCCCGGGGTCGTGGTCGGCGAGGTGGACGGTGACGCCCCGGGCGGTGAGGGCGAGGGCGGCGGAGGTGCCGATGAGGCCGGTGCCGATGACGAGTGCGGTTCTCACTGGGCGATGTCCTTGCGCAGGGCCGCGGCGGCGCCGAGGTAGACGTGGGCGATCTCGGTGCGGGGCCGGTCGGACTCGATGTGGGCGAGGACACGCACCACGCGGGGCATGGCGCCCTCGACGTCCAGCTCCTGGGCGCAGATCAGCGGCACGTCGGTGATGCCGAGCCCGCGGGCCGCGGCGGCCGGGAAGTCGCTGTGCAGGTCGGGGGTGGCGGTGAACCACAGGCTGATCAGGTCGTCGACCGCCAGGCCGTTGCGCTCCATGAGGGTGGTCAGCAGGGCCGCGACCTGCTCGTCCATGTGCCCCGCCTCGTCCCGCTCCAGTTGGACGGCGCCCCGGACCGCTCGTACCGCCACGGCGATGCTCCTTGCTGACGTTGCTGACGCGTGTATCGGTTCTTGGTCCGTCCAGCCTAGTCAGCCCGCCGGGTACCGGCCCGCGGCGCCCGTCTCCTGAGACGCTGGCGGCGGCCCCTTCAACCTCCCCCCGGAGTCGTGAGATGACCCACACCCCGAGCCGCCGTACGGTCCTTCGCTGCGCGGGCGCGGCGGCGCTCTGCGCGGGGTGCGGGGGCGGTGACGGCGACTCCTCGGCCGCCTCCTCGGGGCAGGAACTGGCGTCCACGGGCGACATCCCGGTCGCCGGCGGCAAGGTCCTCACCGAGGAGAGGATCGTGGTGACCCAGCCGCGGAAGGGCGAGTTCAAGGCGTTCTCGGCGGTCTGCACCCATCAGGGCTGCATCGTGTCGGACGTGCGGGACGGCACCATCGACTGCGCCTGCCACGGCAGCAGGTTCGCCGTGGCCGACGGCTCGGTGGTGCGGGGTCCGGCCACAAAGCCGCTGCCCGGGAAGCGGATCACGGTGGAGGGAAATTCGGTCCGCCTGGCCTGAGCCGCCCGCGTACGCTCCGGCCATGCGCCCCGAGACCCTGGTCCGCGACCACACGATCTACGCCTGTGTCATGGGTTCGCGCGCCTTCGGTCTGGCGACGGAGGACAGCGACACGGACCGGCGGGGGGTCTTCCTCGCGCCGACCGCGCTGTTCTGGCGCTTCGAGAAGCCGCCGACGCATGTGGAGGGCCCCGGCGAGGAGCGGTTCAGCTGGGAGCTGGAGCGCTTCTGCGAGCTGGCCCTGCGGGCGAACCCGAACATCCTGGAATGCCTGCACTCCCCCTTCGTGGAGCGGGTGGACGACACGGGCCGCGAACTGCTCGCCCTGCGCGGGGCGTTCCTCTCCCGCCGGGTGCACGAGACGTTCACGCGGTACGCGCACGGCCAGCGCCGCAAGCTGGACGCCGATGTGCGCGTCCACGGCGCCCCGCGCTGGAAGCACGCGATGCATCTGCTGCGGCTCCTGACGAGCGCCCGCGACCTGCTGCGCACGGGCGCCCTGACGATCGACGTCGGCGAGGACCGTGACACCCTGCTCGCCGTGAAGCGCGGCGAGGTGCCCTGGCCCGAGGTGGAGGCGCGGATGAACCGCCTGGTGCGGGAGGGCGAGGAGGCCGCCGCACGCAGTCCCCTGCCCGAGGAGCCGGACCGGCGCCGCGTCGAGGACTTCCTGGTCCGCACCCGCCGCGCCTCAGCGCTCCAGCCGGGTCCGTACGACGAAGTCGTGCAGGGCGTCGTACGCGGTCGGCGCGTCGGGGAGGGCTGACGCGGCCTGCGCCTCGTCCAGCACGGCGTGCAGCCGCTCCACGTCGGCCCGCACGCGCGCGTGGTCGACGTCGGCGACCCCGTGCTCGTGTGCGGCCTTGGCGGCGACCAGTTCGGGCAGGTAGGCGGGGGCGGCGTCCACCGCTTCGACGAGGGTGGGCAGGTGCGGCTGCACCTCTCCGGTGCGCATCAGGTGGATGCCGGTGAGCAGCACCCGGAAGGTGTACAGGAGCGGCTTCAGCTGGCCGGTCCTCTCGAACAGCCGCCACTGGGTCTGTGCGAACCCCCGGTAGTGGTGGGCGTGGTGGCGGGTGAGGACGCCCGGCGCGTGTCCGGCCAGTTCCCGGTGCGCCTCGGTGGTGTGCACGACCAGCGGCGACAGCAGCTGCTCCAGCACGTAGCCGTTGCGGCGGAGCATCAGCCGGACGAACTTGCGCAGGTCGTGGGTGACCAGGTCCATCTCGACGCCGTCCCGGTCCCACATCCGCGACCGGGTCTCCTCCGGCTCGCGCAGCCCGACCAGGTCGGCGGCGGGCAGCAGGTGGACGCCGCGCAGATCGACGTCGGAGTCGCGGGAGGGGAAGCCGTAGAGGTGGGCGCCGGAGACGGTGGCGAACAGCACCGGGAAGGGCTGTTCGGCCACCACCGGCGCCAGGTCGATGTCCAGGGCGTCGATCATGTGCTCAAGCGTCCCAGAGCGCTCCGAGGGCCAGCAGGTCGCCCCGGTACTCGACGCGGTCCGCCCAGTCGGCCGGCCAGGCGTCGGCCCCCAGGTGCGCGCCCGCGAAGGCGCCCGCGAGGCAGGCGATGGAGTCGGAGTCGCCGGAGGTGCAGGCGCCGCGCCGCAGGGCGGTCAGCGGCTCGTCGACGAAGAGCAGGAAGCAGAGCAGCCCGGCCGCCATGGCCTCCTCGGCGATCCAGCCCTCGCCGACGGCCCGGCAGGGGTCGGTCTCGGGCGAGACGGTACGCACCGCCTCCTGGAGCCGGTCGAGGGTGGCCAGGCACTCGTCCCAGCCGCGCGCGATGAAGTGCTCGGGCGTCGGGTCCTGGGCGCGGGTCCACAGGTCGCCGAGCCAGCGCTCGTGGTAGCGGGTGCGGTTGTCGTAGGCGTACGAGCGCAGCCGCCCGACGAGGCCGGTCGGCTCGGCGCCCTCGGCGAGCAGCCGTACGGCGTACGCGGTGAGGTCGGAGGCGGCGAGCGCGGTGGGGTGGCCGTGGGTGAGCGCGGACTGCAACTGGGCGGCGCCCGCGCGCTGTTCGTCGCTGAGGCCGGGCACGAGGCCGACCGGTGCGACCCGCATGTTGGCGCCGCAGCCCTTGGAGTGGATCTGGCTGGCCTCCTGCCAGGGGCTCTCGGCCCGCTCCAGCAGGTCGCAGGCCCTGATGCAGGTGTTGCCGGGGGCCCGGTTGTTGTCCGGTGAGCGGTTCCAGGCGATGAACTCCTGCCGTACCGGCCCGGTCATGCTCTCGGGTGCCAGCACGCCCCGGTCCATGGCCGCCCGCAGCCCCCTGCCCAGCGCCAGCGTCATCTGGGTGTCGTCGGTGACGATCGCGGGCCGGGGCAGCGCCATCTCCCGCCAGGGGCCGCACTTGGCGAGGATCGCCGGGACGTCGTTGAACTCGGTCGGGAAACCCAGCGCGTCGCCGAGGGCGAGGCCGGTGAGCGCTCCGGTGGCGGCGCGCTTGGTGCCGGTGGTGGTGGTCATGCGGGGCGTCCTTCCCGAGGGGTGCGCGGCAGGGGCGGGTGCAGGCTGGTGGCGGGGCCCGCGCGGTACAGGGCGGCGGGCTTGCCGCGGCCTCCGGTCAGGCGGGCGGCGCCCGGGACGGGCTCGACGAAACCGGGGGTGGCGAGGACCTTGCGGCGGAAGTTGGGCCGGTCCAGGGCCGTGCCCCACACCGTCTCGTAGACCCCTTGCAGCTCGCCGAGGGTGAACTCGGCCGGGCAGAAGGCGGTGGCCAGGCAGGTGTACTCCAGCTTGGCGCCGACGCGGTCCCGGGCGTCGGCCAGGATCCGGTCGTGGTCGAAGGCGAGGCCCTGGGCCTTGTCGTACGGCACCCAGCGGGCCTCGGCCGCGTCACCGCCGCCGCGCGGTTCGGGCGGGTTCGGCAGCAGGGCGGCGAAGGCCACGGACACGACCCGCATGCGGGGGTCGCGGGCGGGTTCGCTGTAGGTCCGCAGCTGCTCCAGGTGCAGCCCGGTCACGTCCGCCAGGCCGGTCTCCTCGGCCAGCTCCCTGCGGGCGGCCGTCTCCGCCGACTCCTCGGGGAGCAGGAAACCGCCGGGGAGCGCCCAGCGGCCCGCGTACGGCTCCTGTCCCCGCTCGACGAGCAGCACGTGCAGCGCGCCCGCGCGCAGGGTGAGGACGGCGAGGTCGACGGTGACGGCGAAGGGTTCGAAAGCGTGCTTGTCGTAGCCGCGCACGAACGCCCACCCCCTTAATAGTCACTACGACTATAAAGACGGCGGGCGCTCGGAACAACCCTCGGAGGCCTAGAGCTCGACCTCCTGCATCAGCATCCCGACCTCCGTGTTGGACAGGCGGCGCAGCCAGCCCGACTTCTGGTCGCCCAGCGTGATCGGACCGAAGGCGGTGCGCACCAGCTTGTCGACGGGGAAGCCCGCCTCCGCCAGCATCCGGCGCACGATGTGCTTGCGGCCCTCGTGCAGGGTCACCTCGACCAGGTAGTTCTTGCCGGTCTGCTCGACGACCCGGAAATGGTCCGCGCGCGCGTACCCGTCCTCCAGCTGGATGCCGTCCTTGAGGCGCTTGCCGAGGTCGCGCGGGATCGGGCCCACGATGTGCGCGAGATAGGTCTTCTTCACGCCGTACCTGGGGTGGGTCAGCCGGTGGGCCAGCTCGCCGTGGTTGGTGAGCAGGATGACGCCCTCGGTCTCGGTGTCGAGCCGGCCCACGTGGAAGAGGCGGGTATCGCGGTTGGTGACGTAGTCACCGAGGCACTGGCGGCCCTCCGGGTCCTCCATGGTGGAGACGACACCGGCGGGCTTGTTGAGCGAGAAGAACTGGTACGACTGCGTGGCGACGGTCAGGCCGTCGACCTTGACCTCGTCCTTCTCCGGGTCGACGCGGCGGCCCTGCTCCAGCACGATCTCGCCGTTGATCTCGACCCTGGCCTGCTCGATCAGCTCCTCGCAGGCGCGCCGGGAGCCGTAGCCCGCGCGCGCGAGGACCTTCTGCAGGCGCTCGCCCTCCTGCTCGGCGCCCGGGAAGGTCTTGGGCAGCTTGGCCTCCTTCTTGCCCGCGTACCGCTCGCGGTTGCGCTCCTCGGCCCGCGTCTCGTACTCGCGGGACGTGGCCGGGGCGCTGCGGCCGCGCTGCTGGGGCCGCTTCGGGCCGCCCTTGGCACCACCGCGGGCCGAGGGGCCGCGGCCCGACTTCGGGCCGTCCTTGGTGGCGCCGGGGCCCACGTCGTAACGCCGCTCCTCCGGGCGCGGCTTCTTGGGACGGCCGCCCTGCTTGTCGTCGCGGTCGTTGCCGGCGCCGCGGTAGTTGCCGCGGCCACCGCCACTCCCGCCGCGGCCGCCGCTGTTGCCACCACGGCTCCCGCCGTTGTTTCCGCTGCTGTTCCTGCCGCTGCTGCTTCGCATCAAAATTCCGTCTTGTCGTGTGCGCCCTCGGAATCCGGGGCGTCCGGATCGAACGACGGGACCGCTTCCAGCGTCTCGGCCTCGATCGCCTCCGCCTCCGGGAGGAAGGGCGCGAGCTCCGGGAGCTCGTCCAGGCCGCGCAGGCCCATTCGCTCCAGGAAGTAGTTCGTCGTCACGTACAGGATCGCACCTGTTTCGGGTTCCGTGCCCGACTCCTCGACCAGCCCCCGCTGGAGGAGGGTGCGCATCACGCCGTCGCAGTTCACGCCGCGCACCGCGGAGACCCGGCTGCGGCTGACCGGCTGGCGGTAGGCGACGACCGCGAGGGTCTCCAGGGCGGCCTGGGTGAGCCGGGCGTGCTGGCCGTCCAGGACGAAGCCCTCGACGGCCGCGGCGTACTCGGGCCGGCTGTAGAAGCGCCAGCCCCCGGCGACCAGCCGCAGCTCGAAGCCGCGGCCCTGGACGGCGTACTCGTCGGCCAGCTCGCGCAGAGCGTCCGCGATCCGTCGCCGGGGCCGTTGCAGTATCTTCGCCAGCCGCTCCTCGGTCGCGGGCTCGTCGACGACCATGAGGACGGCTTCGAGGGCGGGCTTGAGGTCGAGTCCGGCCACGCCGTCGGGCCCGTCGGGAGCCCCGGTGCTCGCTTCGACCTCGGTGGTCTTCTCTCTCACGCCTTCTGCTCCTCCTTCGGGGCCTCGGGCGGCCGGTCGAACTCGTCGGTCACCACCGGCTGCGCCGCACCGTCACCGCCGGTCCAGCGCACCAGCAGGTCGCCGAGGGCCCTCTCCTGGTCCAGCTCGACGGCCTTCTCCCGGTACAGCTCCAGCAGGGCCAGGAAGCGGGCGACGACGGTCAGGGTGTCCTCGGTGTCCTGGACCAGTACGCGGAAGCTGGCCTCGCCCAGTTCTCTCAGGCGGGCGACGACGATCCCGGCCTGCTCCTGCACGCTGACCAGGGGCGCGTGGATGTGCTCGACGTACACCTGCGGCCTGGGCCTCGGCTGCATCGCCTTCACGGCGAGCTTGGCGAAGCCCTCGGGGCCGATGCTGATGACGACCTCGGGCAGCAGCTCGGCGTGGTGCGGCTCCAGGCCGACGGTCCGGGGGTGGCGGCGGGCCTCGCCCTCCAGCCGCTCGTTGAAGATCTCCGCGATCCGCTTGTACGCGCGGTACTGGAGCAGGCGGGCGAAGAGCAGGTCGCGGGCTTCGAGCAGGGCGAGGTCCGCCTCGTCCTCGACCTCGGCGGCGGGCAGCAGCCGGGCCGCCTTCAGGTCGAGCAGGGTGGCCGCGACCACCAGGAACTCGGTGGTCTGGTCGAGGTCCCAGTCCGGCCCCATGGCCCGGATGTGCGCCATGAACTCGTCGGTCACCTTCGACAGCGCGACCTCGGTGACATCCATCTTGTGCTTGGAGATCAGCTGGAGCAGCAGGTCGAACGGCCCCTCGAAGTTGGCGAGCCGCACCTTGAAGACACCGTCGTCCGCCGCGTCGGGAGCCTCCCCGGAGGGCTCCTGGGACGCTCCCTCGGGGTCCTCCCCGCGAACCCGGTCGGCTTCCCCGGGGGCCTGGGCGGGCACGGGGGGCGGCTCCGGGACGATGACGCTGCGAGGCGCGGCGCCCGCCCGCGACCTCGACTCGGTCCGCGCGGCGGCCTCCCGGTCCCGTCCGTCCTCGTCCGGTCGTGCCGTCTCCGGGACCCGCTCCGGGTCTCCGGGCCCCTCGGCCGGGGCGGGGGCGGGCTCCGCGGGCTCCACCGCGGCCGCCGACCCCTGCGGGCCCCTGCCCAGCGCACGCCGGTGGGCGGCGCGCGGGCCGCGGCCGGGGTGGGGGGCGTCGTTCGAGGTCATGGCCCCCGCAGGCTACCGCTACCGTCCGCGCAGCCGTCGTACGAGGATGCTGGCGTCCCCGCGGGTCTCCAGGTCGGCCAGGACCACGGCCACGGCCTCGCGGACGATACGGCCGCGGTCCACGGCCAGGCCGTGCTCGCCCCGGAGCACCAGGCGGGCGTGCTCCAGGTCCATCAGCTCCTCGGCGGAGACGTACACGGTGATCTTCTCGTCGTGGCGCTCACGCCCGCTGGGGCGCCGTGCGGCGGCCCTGCCGCGCTTGCGGGGCCGGTCGGCGGCAGAACCTTCCTGCGCGCCCGTACCGGGCCCGGAGGCCCGTGCGGAGCGCTCCGTGCCCCGCGTGTGCGGCTCGCCCGCCGAGCCCGGCTCCGCGTCCGCCGCGGCGTGCTCGGCGCCCTCGCCGTCCCCGCCCTGCGCGGGCACCGACTGCGGCGCGTCCTCGGCGGCGGCCTGGTCGCTCTCCCCCGCCGGGGCCGGCACCCGGGCCTCGCCGCCCGCCGGTCGCCGCGGGGTGGACGCCTGGAGCGCCGTTCCCCCTGTCGTACGGAAGAGTTCGTCGGCCCCCGGCAGACTCACTCGGCGTGACACCGGGCGAGCACCTCCCTGGCGAGCTGGCGGTAGGCGGCGGCACCGACGGAGTTGGACGCGTACGTGGTGATCGGCTCACCGGCGACCGTGGTCTCCGGGAAGCGGACCGTGCGCCCGATGACCGTGTGGTAGACGTGGTCGTCGAACGCCTCGACGACCCGTGCGAGCACCTCACGGCTGTGCACCGTGCGCGAGTCGTACATCGTGGCGAGGATGCCGTCGAGCTCCAGGTCGGGGTTGAGCCGCTCCTGGACCTTCTCGATCGTCTCGGTCAGCAGGGCCACACCGCGCAGCGCGAAGAACTCGCACTCCAACGGCACGATCACCTTGTGCGCGGCGGTGAGCGCGTTGACCGTGAGCAGGCCGAGCGAGGGCTGGCAGTCGATCACGATGTAGTCGTAGTCGTCCATCAGCGGCTTGAGCGCCCGCTGCAGCGTCGACTCGCGCGCCACCTCGCTCACCAGCTGCACCTCGGCCGCCGACAGGTCGATGTTGCTGGGCAGCAGGTCCATGTTGGGGACCGCGGTCTTCAGCAGCACCTCGTCGGCCGCCATGCCCCGCTCCATGAGCAGGTTGTAGACGGTGAGGTCGAGCTCCATCGGGTTGACGCCGAGTCCGACCGACAGCGCGCCCTGCGGGTCGAAGTCGACGAGCAGCACCCGGCGCCCGTACTCGGCGAGCGCGGCACCCAGGTTGATGGTCGACGTGGTCTTGCCCACGCCGCCCTTCTGGTTGCACATCGCGATGATCTTGGCGGGGCCGTGCTCGGTCAGCGGACCCGGGATCGGGAAGTACGGCAGCGGGCGCCCGGTCGGACCGATGCGCTCACGGCGCTGTCGGGCCGCGTCGGGCGCGAGCGTGGCGGCGTACTCGGGATCCGGCTCGTACTCCGCGTCCGGGTCGTAGAAGTGCCCCTCGGGCAGTTCGTCGTAGTCGGCGAAGTGGTTGCGTGGCGCGCCACTTCCGTCGCCGGCCATGGCGTTCACGTGTTGGCCATCCATACTCATGTGTGCTGTCCGAGTTGCCTGCGGACTGTGGTGGTCGGCTGCGGAGGTGCGTACAGCTACGGAGCCGACGGCCTCGAGGCGCCCGGGACCGTGGGTCCGTGCCGGCATTCCTGGTTGACCACCCCCGGGAGTAAATGTCGACTCATTCACAAGTCGTCTTACCTCCTTGGTGACCAGGGAACTTCTAGACAGGTCAGCGTGGCACCATGCCGACGTTCGGCGACTCTATGGCGTGTCGGCCGTCCGCAGCAACACAATCCGCCGGACCCGGCCCGATGTGTCGGCAATGAAACATCCCTCTGTCAAGGGCGTACGGCCGTCGCACAGCAGGTTTCACCGGTGCGCGAATCGGTTGAAGCGTTACGTTCGAGGCGAGTTGACAGAGAATCGCAAAGTGACCATACACACACCCGGCCGGACCTTGTCGGGCAAGGTCCGGCCGGGCGTGCGGGGTTGACGACGGCTGTTGACGTATCGCCTTTGCCGTTTGCCGACTTAGGCGAGCAGGGTCGCCGGGTCGACGTACTCCAGGCCGTGCGCCTCGGCGACCTCGCGGTAAACCACCTTGCCGTCGTGGGTGTTGAGGCCCTTGGCCAGCGCGGGGTCGCGGCGCAGCGCCTCGACCCAGCCGCGGTCGGCCAGCTCGACGATGTAGGGCAGCGTGGCGTTGGTGAGCGCGTTGGTGGAGGTGTTGGGCACCGCGCCCGGCATGTTGGCCACGCAGTAGAAGACCGAGTTGTGGACCTTGAAGGTCGGCTCGGCGTGCGTGGTGGGGTGCGAGTCCTCGAAGCAGCCGCCCTGGTCGATCGCGATGTCGACAAGGACACTGCCCGACTTCATGCGGGAGACCAGCTCGTTGGTGACCAGCTTCGGGGCCTTGGCGCCCGGGATCAGCACCGCACCGATGACCAGGTCGGCGTCGAGGACCGCCTTCTCCAGCTCGAAGGAGTTGGACATGACGGCCTTGACCTTGGTGCCGAAGATCTTGTCGGCCTCGCGCAGCTTGTTGATGTCGCGGTCGAGCAGGGTCACGTCGAAGCCCATGCCGACGGCGATCTGGGTGGCGTTCCAGCCGGAGACGCCGCCGCCGATGACGACGGCCTTGGCGGGGGTCACGCCGGGCACGCCGCCGGGCAGCACGCCGCGCCCGCCGTTGGGGGCCATCAGGTGGTAAGCGCCGACCTGCGGGGCGATCCGGCCCGCGACCTCGGACATCGGAGCCAGCAGCGGCAGCGCGCGGCCGGGCAGCTCGACCGTCTCGTAGGCGATGGCGGTGGTGCCGGACTCGACGAGCGCGTCCGTGCACTCCTTGGAGGCGGCCAGGTGCAGGTAGGTGAAGAGCGTCTGGTCCTTGCGCAGGCGGTGGTACTCCTCCGCGATCGGCTCCTTGACCTTCAGGAGGAGGTCGGCGGTGGCCCACACCTCGTCGGCGGTGTCGAGTATCCGCGCGCCGGCCGCGGCGTACTCCTCGTCGGGGATCGAGGAGCCGACGCCGGCGCCGCGCTCGACGACGACCTGGTGACCGTGGCGCACCAGCTCGTGCACGCCGGCGGGGGTGATGGCCACCCGGAACTCGTTGTTCTTGACCTCGCGGGGGATGCCGACCTTCACGTGGATCACGGTCCTTGGCTCAGAGAATGGGCTATTACAAGGCATACCCGCTCAAGCGCGGGCACACCGGGAGAGACCGCAGAGAACGTGCGGCAGAGCCAGTTTAATGAAGGTGTTCCCTCTGTCTAGCCTTTCAAAGCATTAATCTTCAGACGATGTGCTGCGGATTTCGCAGGCGTCCGCCGGTTCTTCCCTCAACATCCGTTCGGCCGCGCTCCGCTCCAGGCCCGCCGCGGTGGGGTCGCCGAGCCGGTCCAGCGTGTCGGCGAGCCGCAGGTGCAGCGCGGCCTGGAGCCGTACGTCCTCGGCCCGGCGGGCCCGGTCGACGGCCTCCTGGCAGGTGCGCAGCGACTCCTCGGGGCGCCCGGCGTACTCCTGGACCCGGGCCAGCTCGGACAGCGCACGCGCGTGCGCGCCCACGTCGCCGCTCTTGCGGTACCCGGCGATCGCCGCCCGCCAGGAACGCACCGCCTCGCCGTAGCGTCCGGCGTAGGTGTGGGCGGTGGCGACCCGGCCGTAGAGCCGGGCGGCGTCGGCGCGCTCGTCCCGGGCGAGGTGCTGGGCCAGGGCCCGGCCGAACCAGTCGGCGGCGCGGTCGTAGTCCCCCAGCTCCAGGTGGGCGCCGCCGACGGATTCCATCGCGCGGCCGGTCGCGTACGGGTCGTTCGCCTCGCGTCCGGCGTCCAGCGCGGCCCGGTAGCGCACCAGCGCCTCGGGGGTGCGGCCGGTGCGGGCGTCCAGGTCGGCCAGGTTCAGCAGGGCCGCCGCCTTCTCCCGGGGCAGTGCGCGGCGCTCGGCCACGTCGAGGACGAGCCGGTGGATCCCGTACAGGTCGGGGGCCGCGGCCCGGGTCCCGAAGTGGGCCACCATGGCCCGCACCAGCTGGGACATCAGTCTGCGGGCCAGGGTGTCCAGCTCGCCGTCGGCCACCGCGAGGCGGGCCGCGGCCAGCAGGGCGGGGCGCCGGGCGCGCAGCCAGTCGGCGGCGGCCCTGGGGTGCGGGAAGCGCAGGTCGCGCGGCGTGGCGAGGAGCTTCTCGCGGGCCTGCGGACTGTCGGTCTCGGTGACCGCCCGGCAGGTCTGGAGCAGCCGCACGGTGCGCTCCAGCATGCGGGCGCGGGCCAGCTGGAGCTCGGCCGGCCGGTCGTGCTTGCGGGCGAGGGCGCTCAGCCAGCCGTGCAGGCACCCGGGGACCTCGTACTCGGGCAGCGGCGAGTCGGCGGCGCGCAGCAGTCCGAGGGCGACGAAGTCGTCCAGGGTGGTGCGGGCGCCGCTCACCGAGCAGCCGGCCAGCGCGGAGGCGGTGTGCGGGTCGACCAGGCCCGCCGGGGCGAGGGAGAGCAGCCGCAGCATGCGGGCGGCGGCGCCGGGCAGTGAGGCGTAGACGAGCCGGAAGACCCGGTCGAGCGCGCTCCCCTCGTCGCTCTCCGCGTGCACGTGCTTGGCCAGGTCGGCGACGGCCGCCTGGGGACGGGCCGCGAGCCAGCCGCCGGCCAGGGTCAGCGCGGCGGGCTGGGCCTGGCACAGCTCGACCAGCTGTTCGGCGGCCCGGGGATCCACGGTGATGCGGACCGATCCGGTGTGGCGGGAGAGCAGCTCCACTGCCGACTTGGTGTCCAGGCCGCCCAGCGTGCACGGGCGGACGTCCGCGATGCCGGTCAGCGGTCCCTCGGCCACGGCGACGGCCAGGCAGTCCGGGGTGTCCGGCAGCAGCGCGTCGACCTGCTCGGCGTCGGCGACCGCGTCGAGCAGGAGCAGCACCCTGCGGTCGGCGAGCGCGGCGCGCAGCGCCTCGGTGAGGTCGTCCTCGTCGGCCCCCGGCGGCTCGGTGCGGTCCAGCTCGGCGAGCAGCTCCCGGGCGAGGCGTTCGACCGGGACGCGGGTGCCGTCCGGCTCGCTCAGCCGGGCCCGCAGCACGCCGTCCGGGTAGTCGTGCGCGACCCGCGCGGCCAGTTCCTCGGCGAGCGCGGTGCGCCCCGAGCCGGGACGGCCCGCGATGAGCAGCACGCGCGCGCGAGGGGCCTTGCGGCCGGAGAGGGTGTCGAGGCCGGCGCGCTCGATGTCGGCGCGCAGCTCCTTCAGCTCCCGGGTGCGGCCCAGGAACGCGCTCTGCGCAGCAGGGTCCTGAGACAGGCCTGCGCCGTCCGTGTCCACCGCCTGATCCGTCACGGGCCACACTCCCGATCCCACCGCACGCCGGTGCCCGCCGGAAGCCCGGTTCGGGCGTTTGAGAGCCTAGTTCACGCTCTGCGACGTTCCCGGTGGAGCGCGGCGGGCACGTCCCCCGATCGGATCAGCCGATGGTCACACCGGGCGGGGGCTCCGAGGCCGCGCTCAGGCCTCGAACGGACGGGCCGGCCACGGCGCCTGGGCCGGACGGAGCGCGTCGAGTCCTTCACCCCGCTCGGCGGCGACCAGCGAGAGCACGCCCACGACCAGGCAGTTGTTGTGCAGCTCCCCCGCGAGCACTCCCCGGACCAGGTCGGCGACGGGCACCCGGGCCAGCTCCATGTCGGCCTCCTCGTCCTCCACGTCGAAGCGCTCCCCCACGGCCTCGGACAGATCCCGGGCGAGGAAGATCCGTACGGCCTCGTCGCAGCCGCCGGGGGTGGTGTAGACGTCGGTCAGCACCCGCCAGTCCTCGGCCTTGACGTGCGCCTCCTCGTACAGCTCGCGCTGGGCGGCGTGCAGCGGGTTCTCACCGGGGACGTCGAGCAGGCCGGCCGGGATCTCCCACAGCTTCTCGCGCACCGGGTGCCGGTACTGCCGGATGACCAGCACCCGGCCCTCCCCGTCCAGGGCGAGGACGGCCACCGAGCCGGGGTGCACCTGGTAGTCGCGGGAGACCACGGAGCCGTCGGGCATCACCACGTCGTCCGTGCGGACCGAGGTCTTCTTGCCCCGGAAGGGGGTCTGGCTGCCCCGGATCTCCCACTCCTCGGGAGTGTCCTTGATCGTGCTGCCCGTCATTGCCTGACCTGCCCTTCCAGACGTACGCGAAAGCCGGGGCCCGCGCCGTTGGATGCGCGCGCCCCGGCCACCGTACAACTGGTGTGCTACTTCGACGTCTTCCGCTCGACCGCGGCCTTGACCAGCCCGGCGAAGAGCGGGTGCGGGCGGGTCGGGCGCGAGCGCAGCTCCGGGTGGGCCTGGGTGGCGACCAGGTAGGGGTGGACCTCGCGCGGGTACTCGACGTACTCGACGAGCTTGCCGTCCGGGGAGGTGCCCGAGAAGAGGATGCCGGCCTTCTTCTCCAGCTCCGCGCGGTAGGCGTTGTTCACCTCGTAGCGGTGGCGGTGCCGCTCCTCGACGTACTCCTTGCCGTCGTAGACCTCGCGCACGATGGAACCCTCGGCCAGCTTCGCCGGGTACATGCCGAGCCGCATGGTGCCACCCATGTCGCCCTCGCCGGCCACGATGTCCAGCTGCTCGGCCATGGTGGAGACGACCGGGTGGCCGGTGGCGGGGTCGAACTCGGTGGAGTTGGCGTCCGCGATGCCGGCCAGGTTGCGCGCGGCCTCGACGACGATGCACTGCAGGCCGAGGCAGAGGCCGAGCAGCGGGATCCGGTTCTCCCGGGCGTACTTGATCGCGCCGACCTTGCCGGTCACGCCGCGCTCGCCGAAGCCGCCGGGGATGCAGATCGCGTCGACGTCGCCCAGCTGCGCCTTGGCGCCGGCCGGCGTCTTGCAGTCGTCGGAGGTGACCCACTTGATCTTCACGCGGGCCCTGTTGGCGAAGCCGCCGGCGCGCAGCGCCTCGGTGACCGAGAGGTAGGCGTCGGGCAGGTCGATGTACTTGCCGACCAGCGCCATGGTGATCTCGTGCTCGGGCTTGTGGACGCGGTCGAGCAGGTCGTCCCAGGTCGTCCAGTCCACGTCGCGGAACGGCAGGTCCATCCTGCGGACGACGTAGGCGTCCAGGCCCTCGGCGTGCACGACCTTGGGGATGTCGTAGATGGAGCGGGCGTCGGGGCAGGCCACCACGGCCGCCTCGTCGACGTCGCACATCAGCGAGATCTTGCGCTTGATCGCGGTCGGCACCTCGCGGTCGCAGCGCAGCACGATCGCGTCCGGCTGGATGCCGATGTTGCGCAGCGCGGCGACGCTGTGCTGGGTCGGCTTGGTCTTCAGCTCGCCCGAGGGACCGATGTAGGGCAGGAGCGAGATGTGCACCACGAACACGTTGTCCCGGCCGACCTCGTGCCGGACCTGGCGGACGGTCTCCAGGAACGGCAGCGACTCGATGTCGCCGACCGTGCCGCCGACCTCGGTGATCACGACGTCGACCTCGTCCGTCGCCATGCGCCGGATGCGGTGCTTGATCTCGTTGGTGATGTGCGGGATGACCTGGACGGTGTCGCCCAGGTACTCGCCGCGCCGCTCCTTGGCGATCACCGTGGAGTACACCTGGCCGGTGGTGACGTTGGCCGAGCCGTCGAGGTCGCGGTCGAGGAAGCGCTCGTAGTGGCCGATGTCCAGGTCGGTCTCGGCGCCGTCGTTGGTGACGAACACCTCACCGTGCTGGAAGGGGTTCATCGTGCCGGGGTCGACGTTCAGGTACGGGTCGAGCTTCTGCATCACGACGCGCAGGCCCCGGGCCTTGAGCAGCATGCCGAGGCTGGAGGCGGTGAGCCCCTTGCCGAGCGAGGAGGCGACACCCCCGGTGACGAAGATGTGCTTGGTCGTCGAGGATTTGGGCGGCATGGCCAAGAGGGGGCTCCCGTGGTCGCGGTCTGGGGTGCGGTGCGTTCGTCCTCCGCCCCGGTCGTACCGGGTGTCGTCGGCGGCGCCGTCGCTGCGGTTCCGGGGTTTTTCTCCCACCGGTCCACGGGCTACCAGCGTATCAGCGCCTCGGGGCGATGGCGTCCGGCCACCCTCCGCGCACGCCCGGACACGCAGGTGGGACCGTCACCGTTTCCTCACCCGATGGTCACCCGTTCGGCGGACCCGGGTTGCCCGGAGCGGCACACAGATCATCTACGTGCGTCGTATCCTGCTCGGACGTTCGCTGCCGAGCCCGCCCGGCGACACGGCACCACCCCTCGCCCGTCAGCGCCGGAACAACGAGAGCTCGTCAGTTCGTTGAGCGACAATTGTCGTTCGGGGCACACGTTTGGCTGCACGGCCGGACGGCTGCTTTGCTTCATGGCTCAACGAGGCATGGCACGCAGGACAGACATCCTCGACACACATTTCCTGACACACCCCCTGACCCACCCTTGACCGCTGACCGCACTAGCGACCGCCCCCATGCGGGGTGACGTGGCCGTTCGACTGGAGTTGCACGTGGCCGGGCGCATCGAAGACTACGCACTCATCGGAGACATGCAGACCGCTGCCCTGGTCTGCCGGGACGGCACAGTCGACTGGCTGTGCCTGCCCCGCTTCGACTCGCATGCCATCTTCGCCGGCCTGCTGGGCACCGGGGAACACGGTTTCTGGCGGCTCGGGCCCGCCTACGCGCCCGGCGCCGAACCGCCCACCTCGGCCCGGCGGTCCTACCGCGGCGACTCGCTGATCCTGGAGTCCGAGTGGGACACCCCGCGCGGCACCGTCCGGGTGATCGATTTCATGCCCCCGCGCGACGGCGCGCCGCAGCTGATCCGGATCGTGGAGGGCGTCTCCGGCCGGGTGCCGATGCGCTCGGAGCTGCGGATGCGCTTCAGTTACGGCCGGGTGGTCCCCTGGGTGCGCAAGCAGGACGGCCGCACGGTGGCCGTCGCGGGCCCGGACTCCGTGTGGTTCGACACGGAGGCGGAGACCTACGGCAAGGCGCTGACCACGTACGCGGACTTCACGGTCGCGCCGGGTGACCGGATCGCGTTCACGATCTCGTGGGAGCCCTCGCACAAGGAGCCGCCGGCGCTGCCGGAGCCCGAGCAGTCGCTGGTGGCCACCGAGGACTTCTGGCGCGAGTGGGTCGAGCACTGCACGTACCACGGTCCCTACCGCGAGGCCGTGGTCCGCTCCCTGATCACGCTGAAGGCCCTGACGTACGCCCCCACCGGCGGCATCGTCGCCGCGCCCACCACCTCCCTGCCGGAGGACATCGGCGGCGTCCGCAACTGGGACTACCGCTACACCTGGCTGCGCGACGCGGCGATCACCCTGTCCTCGCTGCTGCGCACCGGTTACCGCGAGGAGGCCCGCGCCTGGCGCGAGTGGCTGCTGCGCGCGGTCGCCGGCGACCCAGAGAACCTGCAGATCATGTACGGCATCGCCGGCGAGCGGGAGCTGGGCGAGGCGGAGCTGGACTGGCTGCCGGGCTACGAGGGCTCGTCGCCGGTGCGGGTCGGCAACGGCGCGGCGCACCAGCTCCAGCTGGACGTCTACGGCGAGGTGACCGAGGCCCTGCACCTGGGCCACATGACGGGCCTGGCCCGCAACGACTACGCCTCGGTGCTCCAGCTCAAGCTGATCCGCTACCTGGAGGACCACTGGAACGAGCCGGACGAGGGCATCTGGGAGGTGCGCGGCCCGCGCCGCCACTTCGTGCACTCCAAGGTGATGGCCTGGGTGGCCGTCGACCGCACCATCAAGCTGATCGAGTCCGGCGACGCGGACGGCCCGCTGGAGCGCTGGAAGGAGTTGCGCGACGACATCCACCGGGACGTGTGCGAGAAGGGCTACGACAAGGAGCGCAACACCTTCACGCAGTCCTACGGCTCCCAGGAGCTGGACGCCTCCCTGCTGCTGATCCCGCAGATGGGTTTCCTGCCGCCGGACGACAAGCGGGTCATCGGCACCATCGAGGCCATCCAGCGCGAGCTGTCCACCTCGGACGGCTTCATCCTGCGCTACCCGACGGACGGCAAGGACGAGGGCGTCGACGGTCTGCCGGGCGACGAGGGGGCCTTCCTGGCCTGCTCGTTCTGGATGGCCGACGACCTTGCGATGATCGGCCGGGTCGACGAGGCGCGCAAGCTGTTCGAGAAGCTCCTCTCCCTGCGCAACGACCTGGGCCTCCTGGCCGAGGAGTGGGACCCCCGCCTGCAACGCCAGGTCGGCAACTTCCCGCAGGCCTTCAGCCACGTCCCCCTGATCGACACGGCACTGAGGCTGACGGCGAGCGGGGCGTACGGGGGCTGAGCACGGGGCACGGGGCGAGGGACGCCTGACCGGCGGCACCGCCGGCCCGGGGAGGTCGGGTGGATGTCCCGGGCGGGGCCGCTGCGGGTAGCGTCCGGCTCATGGACAGCGGCACGAGCAGCGGATTCGACACCCAGGGCGCCGGGATCACCGTGCGCCGGGCACTGGAGCTGCCCGGGCTGCGCAGCGGTCTGCCGGAGATCCTGGCGGGCGCCGACCGCCTCCAGCGCACCGTGCGCTGGGTGCACGCCGGTGAGGTGCCCAACATCGCCTCGCTGCTCAAGGGCGGCGAACTGCTGCTGACCACCGGGTACGGCCTCGGCACCCGCCCCGCCGAGCAGCGGGCGTTCGTGCGCACGCTGGCCGAGCGCGGCATCGCGGCGCTCGTCGTGGAGCTGGGCCCGCGCTTCGCCCGGCTCCCGGCGGCCCTGGTCGACACGGCCCGCGCGGCCGGGCTGCCGCTGGTGCAGCTGCACCGCGAGGTGCCGTTCGTGACGGTCACCGAGGAGATCCACACCGAGATCGTCAACGGCCACTACGCGCTGCTCCAGCGTGCCGAGGAGGTCCACCGCCGCTGCACCGAGGCGCTGCTGGGCGGCGGCGGGGTGCCCCAGGTCCTCGCCGTCCTGGCCGACTCCGCCGGCAACCCGGTCTTCCTGGAGACCACCGACGGCCGCCTGCTGTACGCCGCCGGGTCCGGGCCCGAGGGTGCCGACCCCCTCCAGGTCTGGGAGGGCCTGCGGGACCCGCACAAGGAGGCGCCGCCCCCGGCGGGCTCGGTCCTCGTGGACGTCCCCGGCGGCGGGCCGGGCGCGGGGTCGGTCCGGGCCCGGCTTGTCCTGCTGCCGGTACGGTCCCCGCTGGCGCCGCTGCACCGGATGGCGGCGGAGCGGGCGGCCGGCATCCTCGCCGTCGTGCTGATGCAGGCACGGCAGGAGGAGGAGCTGGCGGCGCGCGGGCGGGGCGACTTCCTCACCGACCTCGCCGAGGGCCGGATCACCGCCGGGGACGCCCCGGCGCAGGCCCGGGTCCTGGGCTTCAAACCGGGTTCGGGACCCCTGCTGCCGGTGGTGATGCGGCTGGGGGACGCCCTGTCCCCCGCGAGCGGCGGCTGGGCGGTGCTGGCACGCGCGGTCGCCGAGGAACTGGCCTCGGTGGGGGTACCGGTCCTGCTGGGCGTACGGCCGGTGGAGGGCCGGGTCCCGCTGCTGCTGGGGCTGCGCTCGGAGTCGGAGCGGGCGGCGGTCGCGGACCGGGTCGCGGCGGCGCTGCGGGCGGGCGTGGAACGGGCCGGGATGCGGCGGCCGGGGGCGCAACCGCCGGTCGTGGTCGTCGGGGTGTCCGGCGGCTGGGCGGCGGCCTCGGCGGGTCTCAGGCACGCGGCGGAGACGGCGACCGCGGCGCAGGGCCTGACCGACCGGCCCTGGTACGACGCCCGGCGCCTGGACATCGACCTGCTGCTGTGGCGGCTGCGCGAACACCCGGACCTCGCGGCGTTCGTGGACCGGGCGATCGGCCCGCTGCGGGACCACGACGACCGCTCGAAGCCGCCTCTGCTGCCCACCCTCCAGACGTACCTGGCCCACGCCGGCCGCAAGGCGGAGACGGCGCGCGAACTCCACCTCAACCGGCAGACGCTCTACAACCGGCTGGCGCGGATCGGGGAGTTGCTGGGCACGGACCTGGACGACCCGCAGACCGTACTGGCGTTGAGCCTGGCCCTGCGCGCCCGCCGGCACGTGCCGTAGCGGCGCGGGCCCCGAGGCGGGTGCCTAGAGCAACGGCGTGGGCTGCGTCAACTCGTCGTAGATGCTCAGCACCTGGGCGACGGTCTCGTCCTCGGTCGGCCAGGTGGCCGCCTGCCGTGCTCCGCGCTCCCGCAGCTCGTCCCGCCGCGCGGGGTCGGCGAGCAGCCGGACCACGGCGTCGGCGAGGGCCCATGCGTTTCCGGGCGGTACGAGTTCGGCGGCGTCGCCCACCAGCTCGGGGACGCCGCCGACGGCACCGGCGACGAGCGGCACACCGGCGTGGAGCGCCTCCTGGGCGAGGACGGAACGCCCCGGCTCCCGGCGGCTGGGCAGCAGCGCCAGGTCGGCCGCCCCGAGCAGGTCGGGCACGTCGTCGCGGCTGCCGACGAGCACCACCGGCAGTCCCTCTTCCTCGATCCGCGCCTGCAACTCGCCGCGCAGCGGCCCCTCCCCGGCGACCACGACCAGTGGCTCCGGATCGAGGCGGCGCCACACGCGCGCGGCGTCGAGCAGGACGTCGTACCCCCGGTGCGGCTCCAGGGAACCGACGGCGACCAGCAACGGGCGGTCGACGGCGCCGAGTTCGGCCCGGAGCTTGGGGCGCAGCCGGTCGGGGTCCTCGGGACCGGCCGGCCGGTCCGGCCGGTCCGGCCGGGCTGGGAGCGCGACGGGGCCGAGGCGGGCGTCCCGCGCGCCCGTCCGCCGCGCCCCGTCGACCAGCTCCGAGGTGGCGCCGAGCACGACGGTGGCGGCCTTCATCACCCGCCGCTCCAGCACGCGCAGCAACTGCCCGCGCGCTCCCTGCGCGTGCACCCGGTCGTGCCAGGTGACGACGAGCGGTGTGCGCACCCGCCGCCCGCCCAGGGCCAGGGCGGCGCGGAAGGAGGCGTGCAGTCCGTGCGCGTGCACCAGGTCGGCCTCTGCGCACACCGTCCGCAGCGCGGCCACCGAGACGGGATCGCTGCTGCGCGGCACGTGCACGTGGTCGGCCCCGGCGCCCGTGAAGTCGTAGGTGCGCTCCGCATCAAAGGGGGCGCACACCGTCACTTTCACGCCCCTCGCGACGAGCCCCGCGGCCAGCGAGCGCACGTGCGCGCTGCTGCCGGCGTTGCCGCCGCCCAGCACCTGCACGGTGCGCAGCGGCGCCTGGCCGTGCGGTGAGTGGCTGCTCACGGGGGTCACCTGGCCGCGGCTCCTGGATCGGCGGGGGACGGTCACGAAGAACGTACAGAAGGATGGTGCGGACGGGGCGCGCCGGGCGGATTCCGGTGCGCCGCTCCGTCAAGGATGCCAGGCCGCACGGGTGTTCCGGCAACGACGACCGCCGCCACCGGACGGCCGACGGGGCAACGACACGGAACCGCCTCACTCGTACGAGTGAACATCGCGCCGTCGCCCCGACACCCGCGGCACACGCCCGGGAGACCCGCCAAGTACGCCCGCCCGGCGCCTGATCCCTACCGGTCGGCCCGGGCCGTCTCCAGCAGTTCCTCGGCGTGGGCACGGGCCGTCTCCGAGTCCTCCTGGCCGGCGAGCATCCGGGACAGCTCCCGGACGCGCTCCTCGCCTTCCAGGACCTTCACGCCGGAGCGGGTGACCGAGCCGTCGTTCGTCTTCTCCACCAGCAGCTGCCGGTCGGCGAACGCGGCCACCTGCGGCAGATGCGTGACGACCACGACCTGCGCGCTCTTCGCCAGCCGCGCCAGCCGCCGCCCGATCTCCACCGCCGCCTTGCCGCCGACCCCGGCGTCGACCTCGTCGAACAGGTACGTCGGCACGGGATCGGTGCCCGCGAAGACGACCTCCACGGCCAGCATCACGCGCGAGAGCTCACCACCGGACGCGCCCTTGGCGATCGGCCGCGGCGGCGCGCCGGGGTGCGGGGCGAGCAGCAGCTCCACCTCGTCGGCGCCCGACGGCCCGTAGGCGACCGTCCGCCCGCCGACCTCGACGCCCTCCGGGTCCTCGGCCTGCCGGATCTCGAACGACACGCGGGCGTGGGGCATGGCGAGCGAGGCCAGTTCGGCGGTCACCGCGGCGGCGAACCGCTCGGCGGCCTCGGTGCGCGCGTCGGTCAGCGCCTGGGCGAGCCCGCCCAGTTCCGCCCGCAGCGCGTCCCGCTCGGCGGTCAGCTCGCCGATCCGCTCGTCGTCCCCGTCCAGCTCCGTCAGCCGCGCGGCGCTCTGCTCGGCCCAGCTCAGCACGGCCCCGATGTCCTCGCCGTACTTCCGGGTCAGCGCGGTGAGCGCCGCCCGGCGCTCCTCGACCGCCGCCAGCCGCAGCGGGTCGGCGTCCAGGTCGTCCGCGTACCCGGCGAGTTCCCCGGCCACGTCCCGCAGCAGGATGCCCACCTCACCGATCCGCTCGGCGAGCGCGGCCAGCGCCGGGTCGTGGGACCGTACGGCGTCCAGGGCCCGCTGCGCGCCCGCGACGAGCGTGGAGCCGTCGACGCCCTCGGGGTCCTCCGGGTTGCCCGCCAGGGCGGCGTGGGCGACCGTGGCGGCCGACGCGAGCGCCTCGGCGTGTCCCAGCCGCTCCGCCTCCTCCGCCAGCTCCACGTCCTCACCGGCGCGCGGCTCGACGGCCGCGATCTCGTCGAGGCCGTAGCGCAGGAGGTCGGCCTCCTGGGCGCGCTCACGCGCGCGCGTGGTGATCTCCTCCAGCTCCGCGGTGACGGCCCGCAGCCGGCGGTACGCCTCGGCGTACTTGGCGAGCGGTCCGGCGACCGCGTCGCCCGCGTACCGGTCCAGGGCCTGCCGCTGCCGGTTCAGCTTGAGCAGCCCCTGCTGGTCGGTCTGCCCGTGCACGGCCACCAGCTCGTCGGCCAGCTCGGCGAGCATCCCCACCGGCACCGAGCGCCCGCCCAGATGCGCGCGCGAGCGCCCCTCGGCGGAAACGGTACGGCTGATCAGCAGCGCCCCGTCGTCCAGCTCGGCCCCGGCCTCCTCGGCCCGGACGGCCACCGCGGCGTCGCCGGGCACGGCGATGCGCCCCTCGACGACCGCGTTCTTCGCCCCGATCCGCACGAGCGCCGCGTCCGCGCGTCCGCCCAGCAGCAGCCCCAGGCTGGTGACCACCATGGTCTTGCCGGCACCCGTCTCACCGGTGACAGCGGTGAACCCGGGCGACAGCTCGACCACGGCGTCGTCGATGACCCCGAGCGACCGTATCCGCATCTCCTCAAGCACGGACACGACCATACGAGGTCGAGGCCGGAAAGCGCACACAGGCCGCCCCTGTCACGCCGGGACGGGTTGTGCCGTCAGGGCCGCGGGGACCGCCACGACCAGCCACAACGCACCGCGTCCCGCGCCGCACCGGAACCACCCCTTCGAGACCGCTAGTGCGGCGCCCCGCGCCATCCGGACACCGGCAGCGCGAACTTCGCCACCAGCCGGTCCGTGAACGACGCATGGTGCAACCGGGCCAGCCGTACCGGTACCGCCCCCCGCCGCACCTCCACCCGCGCGCCCGGCGGCAGCTCCACCGTCCGCCGCCCGTCGCACCACAGCACCCCCGGCGGGACGTGCGGCAGCACCTCCACCGCGAGCACCGAGTCCGGCGAGGTCACCAGCGGCTTCGCGAACAGCGCGTGGGCGCTGATGGGCACCATCAGCAGGGCCTCCACCTCGGGCCACACCACCGGCCCCCCGGCCGAGAAGGCGTACGCCGTCGACCCGGTCGGCGTCGACAGCACGATGCCGTCGCAGCCGAACCCGGTCACCGGCCGGCCGTCGATCTCCAGCACGACTTCCAGCAGCTTCTCCGCGCCGGCCTTCTGCACCGCGGCCTCGTTCAGCGCCCAGTCCGTGTGCACGATGTCGCCGTTGCGGTGCACGACGACGTCGACGGTCATCCGCTCCTCGACCTCGTAGGCCCGGTTCACCACCCGGTCCACGACCTTGTCGAGGTCGTCGCGCTCGGCCTCCGCGAGGAAGCCGACCCGGCCGAGGTTGACCCCGAGCATGGGCACGCCCGAGGCGCGGGCGAACTCGGCGCCGCGCAGCAGCGTGCCGTCCCCGCCGAGCAC
Organism: Streptomyces violaceorubidus; assembly: GCF_000717995.1. Lineage (GTDB taxonomy): Bacteria > Actinomycetota > Actinomycetes > Streptomycetales > Streptomycetaceae > Streptomyces > Streptomyces violaceorubidus. The sequence goes on along the minus strand of NZ_JODM01000022.1, from coordinate 9,338 downwards.
GATGAGCAGCTCGCACCCGTCCAGGCACTGCGGAGTGGCCTCGCCGACCAGCTCCACCTCACCCGGCAGCGGCAGATCCCGCGCCTCGGCCTCCAGGACCCTGACGCCGATCCCGGCCCGCAGCAGCCCCTTGACCACCAGCTCGGCGCTGCGGATGGCAGCGGGGCGCCCGGTGTGGGCGAGCAGGAAAACAGTTCGCGCTCGGTTCTGTGTCAACGCGGCCCCTCCGCCACTGCACGGTCAACATCGGCCGGGTCCAGTGCACCGGCCCCGGCCCGCAGCCACAGAAAGTACTCGACGTTCCCGGAGGGGCCCGGCAGCGGACTGGCGGTGACCCCCTTCACACCGAGCCCCAGCTCCCAGGCCCTGTGCGCGACCCCCCGCACGGCCTCGGCCCGCAGCTGCGCGCTGCGTACCACTCCCCCGCTGCCCAGCCGTTCCTTCCCCACCTCGAACTGCGGCTTCACCATCATCACCAGGTCGGCGTCCGGCCGGGTGCACCGCACCAGGGCGGGCAGTACCAGTCCGAGCGGGATGAAGGACAGATCCCCCACGACAAGGTCCACGGGCTCCCCATCGATCGCTTCCGGCGTCAACTCGCGTACGTTCGTACGGTCCTTGACGGTGACGCGTTCATCCTGTCGGAGGCTCCACGCGAGTTGTCCGTAACCGACGTCCACGGCGACGACGTGCGCGGCTCCCGCCCGCAGCAGTACGTCGGTGAAGCCGCCGGTGGAGGCACCGGCGTCCAGGGCCCGCCGCCCCTCGACGAGCAGGCCCTGCGGCAGGAAGGCGGCGACGGCGCCGGCGAGCTTGTGGCCGCCGCGCGAGACGTAGTCCGGGTCGCTGTCGTCGGCGGTCACCACGATGGCCGCGGCGGTCTCGACCTGCGTGGCGGGTTTGGTCGCGACGGTCTTGCCGACGGTGACCCGCCCGGCGGCGATCAGCTGGCTCGCGTGCTCGCGCGAGCGCGCCAGCTTGCGGCGCACCAGCTCCGCGTCGAGACGGCGGCGTGCGACTCCTGCCACGTTCGGTTCAGCTCCTGTGTTCGTACGGTGAGGGCGTTGACGGGGGCCCCGGTGGTCCCGGGCGGGCGTCGAGCGCGGTGAGCGCGTCGCGCAGCCCCCGGTGTACATCCTCGTACACCTCCACGTGTCCGTCGGTGGCCAGGTGGTCGGCGTCGGCCAGCCGCGCCAGCCGGGCGTCGACCTCGGCGTTCCCGGTGGGGGTGCGGGGGACGTCCAGCGGGGCGGGGGCGGCCGGCTCGTACCCCGGGTCCGGGTGGGCCGCGGACTCCGCCCCCTCGGGTCCCTCGGGCTCGGACACCGGCTCCGGTACTGCGTCGCTCATGCCCCGACGCTACCGCGTGGTGCTGGGGTACGGTCGGTCCCGATGGCGACGACTGAGGAGTGCCGTGCCGCACTCGACAAGCTCTCGGACAGCATGCGGGACGCCGAAGGGGACGTGCGCTCGGCCACGGAGCTGGACCGCTCGGTGAGCTGCCACATCACCGACCTGGACGTGACCTTCGCCGGACGCATGGCGGACGGCCGCATCGACGTGCGCGAGACCCTGGAGGGTCCGCCCCGCGAGAAGGCCGAGATCAGGCTGGCGATGACCGGCGACGACCTGGTGGCCCTGGTGGCGGGCGAACTGAACTTCGCCAGGGCGTGGGGCTCGGGCCGGGTGAGGCTGGAGGCGGGCCTGCGCGATCTGTTCCGGCTCAGGAAGCTCCTGTAGCGGCAGCTTCCGCCGGCCTGGTACGTCCCTTGCGGGCGGCCGGCACCACCAGCGGCGTACCCGTCTCCGGGTCGTCGATGACCTGGCAGCGCAGCCCGAAGACCCGCTCGACCAGGTCCGCGGTGACGATGTCCTTCGGCGCGCCCTCGGCGATGACCTCCCCGCCGCGCAGGGCGATGAGGTGGGTGGCGTAGCGGGCGGCGTGGTTGAGGTCGTGCAGCACGGCCACGAGGGTGCGGCCCTGCTCCTCGTGGAGTTCCGCGCACAGGTCGAGGACGTCGATCTGGTGCTGGATGTCCAGGTACGTGGTCGGCTCGTCCAGGAGCAGCAGCGGGGTCTGCTGGGCGAGCGCCATGGCGATCCACACGCGCTGGCGCTGTCCGCCGGAGAGTTCGTCGACGTAGCGGTCGGCCAGCTCGGCGACGCCGGTCCGGGCCATCGACTCCTGCACCACCCGCTCGTCCTCGGTGGACCACTGGCGCAGGATGCCCTGGTGCGGGTAGCGGCCGCGGCCGACGAGGTCGCCGACGGTGATGCCGTCGGGCGCGATGGACGACTGCGGGAGCAGGCCGAGGGTCCGGGCGACCTGCTTGGCGGGCATCGACTGGATGACCGACCCGTCGAGCAGGACCCGGCCCTCGCTCGGCTTGAGCATCCGTGACAGGGCCCGCAGCAGGGTGGACTTGCCGCACGCGTTCGGACCGACGATCACCGTGAAGGAGTTGTCGGGTATCGCCACCGACAGCTTCTCCGCGATGACCCGCTGGTCGTAGGCGAGGGTGACGTTCTCGGCGGTCAGGCGGTTCACGTTGCTCCTTTGGTTCTCGGGCCCGCTGCGGTGGCCGGTGCCGGCGCTCATATCCGGCCCGCCTTGCGCTCGGTGACCAGCAGCCACAGCAGGTAGACGCCGCCGAGCACGCCGGTGACGACGCCGACGGGCAGCTGGTCGGCGCCGAAGACCCGCTGCGAGATCCAGTCGGCGCCGACCAGCAGGGCGGCGCCCATGCACAGGGACGGCAGCAGGTTGGGGCCGGGCGAGCGGGTCAGGCGCCGGGCGAGCTGCGGCGCGGTGAGCGCCACGAAGCTGACCGGCCCGGCGGCGGCGGTCGCGGCGGCGGTGAGCAGGACGGCGGCGACCATCAGCAGCGCCCGCACCCGCTCGACGCGTACACCGAGGGCGTAGGAGATGTCGTCGCCCATCTCCATCATCCGCAGCGCCCGTCCGTTGGTGAGCACGAGCGGCACGAGTACGGCGCACAGGGCGAGCAGGGGCCAGACCTGGTCCCAGTCGCGGCCGTCGAGGGAGCCGGTCATCCAGACGACGGCGCGGGAGGCGTCGACGATGTCGGCACGGGTGAGCAGGTAGCCGTTGACCGCCGTGACCATCGCGGACACGCCGATACCGACCAGGACCAGCCGGTATCCGTGCACGCCCCGCTTCCAGGCGAGCAGATAGATGGCGAGACCGGTCACCAGGCCGCCGACGAGCGCGCCGACGGTCACCTGGGCCAAGCTGCCGGAGAACAGGACGATCATGACGAGCGCACCGGCCGTCGCCCCCTGCCCGAGGCCGAGGACGTCCGGACTGCCGAGCGGGTTGCGGGAGATGGCCTGGAAGAGCGCGCCGCCGACCCCGAGCGCGCCCCCGACCAGCAGACCGACCAGGACCCGCGGCAGCCGCAGCTCGTTGACGATGAACTCCTGACCGGCATTGCCCCGGCCGACCAGGGTCCTCAGCACGTCGGCGGGCGGTATGTCGAAGTCGCCGGTGCCGATCAGCAGCACGCTCGCGGTGAGCGCGAGGAGCAGCAGCAGCGCGACCACGACGGCGGCCCGCACGTCCAGGCGGAAGGACAGCCCGCCCCGGCTGCGCACGGCACGGTTGGTCTTCACGGTCTTCACAGCTGGGCCGTCCTCCGCCGTCGTACGAGAAAGATGAAGACCGGCCCGCCGAGGACCGCGGTGACGATGCCGACCTGGAGTTCCGAGGGCCGGGCGACGATCCGGCCCAGGACGTCCGCGCCCAGCAGCAGGACCGGGGACAGGATCGCGGCGTAGGGCAGGATCCAGCGCATGTCGGGTCCGGTGAAGGAGCGGACGATGTGCGGGATCATCAGCCCGACGAACACGATCGGCCCGCAGGCGGCGGTCGCGGCACCGCACAGCACGGTCGCGGCGAGCATGGACAGCGCCCGGGTGCGGTTGAGGTTGGCGCCGAGGGCCCTGGCGGTGTCGTCGCCCATCTCCATGGCGTTGAGCGGCCGGGCCAGCGCCAGCGCCAGGACCGAGCCGACCACGAAGAAGGGCAGCACCTCCTTGATGGTGCCGGTCGTCGCCGAGGCCAGCGAGCCCACCGTCCAGAAGCGCATCCTGCCCAGCGCCGCGTCGTCCATGATCATGACGGCCTGGAGGTAGCCGAAGAGCGCGGCACTGATCGCGGTGCCTGCCAGCACCAGCCGCACCGGTGTGGCCCCCCGGCTGCCGCCCAGGAACCAGACCAGCGCGCCGACCCCCGCCGCGCCGGCGAAGGCGAACCAGACGTATCCCGTCAGCGAGGTGACGCCGAAGAAGGTGATGCCCGTGACGACGGCCGCCGAGGCTCCCGCGTTGATGCCGAGGAGTCCGGGATCGGCCAGCGGATTGCGGGTCAGCGCCTGGAGCACGGCTCCGGCGAGGCCGAGGGCGGCGCCGGCCAGCAGACCGAGGACGGTGCGGGACAGCCGCTCACCGACCACGACGTCGCCGTAGGTGCCCGAGCCGTGGAAGAGGCCGTGCCAGACCTCCGCCAGTGACAGGTCCTTCGCACCGATCGCGATGCTCGCCAACACGATGAGCACCAGGACCGCCACGGAGACGGGCAGCCCCGCTGCGCGCAGGACACGGCGCTTGGAGGGCGGCGCGGAAGCGGTCTCCGCGCGCTGTTCGGGAGGACTGTCGACCAACACGCAGTTAGGTTAGCCTACCCTGCTAATCAATCACGATCCCGAGGACCGCCAAGAGGCCCCCTGCCCGCATCCGTCCCACCCGTGACCGGGCGCCCTTCCGTAGCCGCCGCCGTCACCACCCCAACCGCGCCAGTGCCTTCCCCGAGTCCAGTGCGCAGCCTCGCTCCCCGCCCGCCGTCCAGGCCGCCGCGCACAGCGCACGCAGCCCGTCCAGCGCCGTACCGTCGCCGCCCAGCTCCAGCCGCTCCCCGCCGGCCTTCGCGGTCCAACCCCCGCAGCCAAAGCCTCCCTCGGCGTCACCGGTGACGTCCGGCTGCCCGGTGAGCAGCCCACGCAGGTCGGCGTCCACGTACGTCGGCCGGTGCTGCGGCGGGGCCGCCAGCAACTGCGCCCCGTCGGTCACGCCGGTCAGGACGAGCAGCGAGTCGACCTCCCCGTTGAACGCGCCCTCGATGTCCGTGTCCAGCCGGTCGCCGACCACCAACGGGCGCCGGGCGCCGGTCCGCAGGATCGTCTCCCGGTGCATGGGGGGCAACGGCTTCCCCGCGACCTGCGGCTCGGCGCCGGTCGCGATCCGCACGACCTCCACCGCGGCGCCGTTGCCCGGGGCGATCCCGCGGGCGCCCGGGATGGTCAGGTCAGTGTTGGAGGCGTACCAGGGGACACCCCGCGCGATCGCGTAGCAGGCCTCGGCGAACCGGCCCCACGGCAGCTCCGGACCGCCGAACCCCTGCACCACGGCCGCCGGGTCCTCCTCGGCCGACTCCACCGGCTCGAGACCGCGCTCACGCAGCGCCACGCGCAGCCCCTCACCACCGATCACCAGCACCCGCGCCCCCGAGGGCAGCTGCTCGGCGATCAGCCGGGCCACCGCCTGCGCCGACGTGATGACGTCCTCGGCCCCCGTCGGTATACCCAGCTCGGTCAGGTGCGCGGCCACCGCGTCGGGTGTCCGGAGCGCGTTGTTGGTGACGTACGCCAGGCGCATGCCGCCGTCGCGGGCCGCGGCGAGGGAGTCGACGGCGTGAGCGATCGCGTTCCCCCCGGCGTACACCACGCCGTCCAGGTCGAGGAGCGCTGTGTCATAGGCCTCGTGCAGAGCCCGTCCACTGCCCTCGGGCCTCGTCCTGACGCTCCGGCTCATCGCGCATCGCTCCTCGTTCGTCGCCTTTCCCCCGATCATCCCCCATGCCACCGACACACGTACGATGCCGGGATGAACTCTGCAGGTCACCCGGAAGCAACGGCCCGCCGGGGCCTGGAACTCACCCCGTTCCGAGGCCTCCGCTACGACCCCGACCGGGTCGGCAGCCTGGCCGCCGTGACCTCCCCTCCCTACGACGTCGTGGTCCGCCCCGACGGCCTGCTCCACCTCGAGTCCGCCGACCCGCACAACATCGTCCGGCTGATCCTGCCGCAGGCCGCCACGCCCGGGGCGCGCAACGAGCAGGCCGCGCGCACCCTCCGGCGCTGGACGGCGGAGGGCGTCCTGACCACCGACCCCGAACCGGGCCTGTACGTCTACGAACAGTGCGCCCGCGACGGCATGCTCCAGCGCGGCGTGATCGGCGCCCTGCGCGTGTCCGACCCCGCCGAGCAGGTGGTCCTGCCGCACGAGGACGTCATGCCCCACGTCGTCGCCGACCGCGCGGCACTCATGCGGGCCACCCGGGCGAACCTCGAACCGCTGCTGCTGACCTACCGCGGCGACGGCGAGACGCCGGCCACCACCGCCCTCGTGGAACGCACCGCCGAGCGTCCGCCGCTCCTGTCCACGACCACCGAGGACGGCTACAGCCACCGCCTGTGGTCGGTCACCGACCCGGATGCCGTCGCCCGCGTCCGGGCCGAACTGTCCCGGCACCAGGCGCTGATCGCCGACGGCCACCACCGCTGGGCCACCTACCGCACCCTCCGCGCGGAACACCCCTCGCCCAGCCCGTGGGACCACGGCCTGGTCCTCCTCGTCGACACGGCCCGCTACCCGCTCCGCGTCCGCGCCATCCACCGGCTGCTGCACGGCGTCCCGGTGCACGACGCCGTGGCCGCCCTGGACGGGCACTTCCGCGTCCGCCGCCTGGACACGCCGCTGGACGCGTCCCTGGAAACCCTCGCGCAGGCGGCCGCCGCGGGCAACGCCTTCCTCCTCGCCGGCGACGGCGCCTTCCACCTCGTCGACCTGCCGGACCCCGGCCTGCTGGCCCGCACGGTCCCCACCGACCGACCCGAGGCCTGGCGCACCCTGGACGCCACCGTCCTGCACGCCACGCTCCTCGCCCACGTCTGGCACGTCCCCGACGACTCGGCGGTCCACCTCTCCTACATCCACGACACGGCGGCCACCGTCGAGAAGGCGGAACGCGACGGCGGTACGGCGGTGCTGATGCACCCGGTCCGCGAGGAGGTCGTCCGCGACCTGGCCCGCCAGGGCGTCACGATGCCCCGCAAATCCACGTCCTTCGGCCCCAAACCGGCCTCGGGCCTGGTGCTGCGCACACTCGACGCCTGAGACGGCCCCGACCTGACGACACGCCGAAGGGGGCGAGCCGGTGAACCGGCCCGCCCCCTTTCGACTCGCTGTCAGACCGTCAGTCCTTGTCGCCGTCCTCGGTGGAGGGGCTCTCCCCGCCGCTCTCGGACTCGTCCTCGTCCAGGGCGTCCATGAACTCCACGCCGTCCAGCTCGGCGAGCCGGTCGGAGGCGTCCGTGCTGCCGTCCCGGTCCGACTCCACGGCCTTCGCGAACCACTCCCGCGCCTCCTGCTCCCGGCCCGCGGCCAGCAGCGCGTCGGCGTAGGCGTACCGCAGCCGCGCGGTCCACGGCTGTACGGAGTTGGAGGCCAGCTCGGGGCTCTGCAACGTCACGATGGCCGCGTCCAGCTGCCCCATGTCACGCCGGGCGCCGGCCGCCACGAGGCGCATCTCGACCTGACCGGCCTTGTCCAGCTTGTGCACCTCGGGGGCGCCGGCCATGTCCAGCGCCTTCTCCGGCCGCCCGAGCCCCCGCTCGCAGTCGGCCATCACCGGCCACAGCTCCACGGACCCGGTCATCCGCCGCGCGGCCCGGAACTCCGCCAGCGCCTCGCCGTACTTCTGGTTGGCGTACGCGGCGAACCCGGCCGCCTCCCGTACGGCAGCGACGCGGGACGCCAGACGCAGGGCCACCCTGGAGTAGCCGTACGCGCCCTCCGGGTCCTCGTCCAGCAGCCGCGCGACCATCACCAGGTTCCTGGCGACGTCCTCCGCGAGCGTCTTGGGCAGGCTCTGCAGCTCCTGCCGTACGTCCTTGTCGATCTCGTCGCCCGTGACCTCCTCGGGGATCGGCAGGCGCTTGATCGGCTCGCGGTCCCGGTCACGGTCCCGCTCCTCACGGAAGCGGCCACCGCCGCCACCGTGCCGGTCGTCGCGCCCCCGGTACCCACCGGGACGCCCGCCCCGGTCGTCACGACGGGGACCACGGCCTCCACGGTCGTCCCGCCCGCGGAACCCACCACGGTCGCCACCGCGCCCGTCGTCCCGACGGTCGTCACGCCGACCGAATCCGCCCCGCTCACCCCGGTTGTCGTCCCGCCGGAAGCCACCGCGGTCATCCCTACGGTCATCACGCCGGAAGGGAGGACGCTCGTCACGCCGCTCGTCACGCCGCTCGTCCCGACGGTCGTCACGCCGGAAGGGGGGACGGTCGCCACCCCGGTCATCACGGCGGTCGTCACGACGGTCATCCCGGCGGTACGAGGGACGGTCCCCGCGATCGTCACGCCGGAAGGACGGCCGGTCACCGCCCCGGTCATCACGGCGGTCGTCATGACGGTCATCCCGGCGGTACGAGGGACGGTCACCACGGTCCCCGCGATCGTCACGCCGGAACGAGGGACGGTCGCCCCCACGATCCCGGTCGTCCCGACGCCCGTAGCCACCGCCACGGCTGTCCTCACGACGACCGTCACGGCGATCGTCACGGCGGTCATCCCGGCGGTCGTCACGACGGAAACCACCGCGCTGCCCACCACGGTCGTCACGCCGGAAGGGAGCGCGCTCGCCACCGCGGTCATCCCGACGGTCGTCACGCCGGAAGGGGGGACGGTCGCCACCCCGGTCATCACGGCGGTCGTCACGACGGTCATCCCGGCGGTACGAGGGACGGTCACCACGGTCCCCGCGATCGTCACGCCGGAAGGGAGGACGGTCACCGCCCCGGTCATCACGGCGGAAGCCCCGGTCGCCACCACGGTCGCGGTCGTCCCGGCGAGGCCCACGGTCCCGGTCGTCCCGGCGGAAGCCGCCACCCTGGCCGCCACGAGCATCGCCTCGGCGATCGTCACGACGGAATCCGTCACGGTCACCGCGCTGACCTCTGCGGTCACCGCGGTCACCACTGTCCCGTCGCCGCTGATCGCGCTCCGGTCGGTCGTCGGGAGAGTTGGTCGACATCGGTGACTCCTGTCTTCGGTACCGCAAGTCATTCTCGCGCAGCCGGCTACCCGGTGCGCCCTGGAAAAACGAAAGGACCCCTGGTCCCCAGCTGAACGCTGGGGACCAGGGGTCCTTCCCAAAGATTGTTCGGCGGCGTCCTACTCTCCCACAGGGTCCCCCCTGCAGTACCATCGGCGCTGTAAGGCTTAGCTTCCGGGTTCGAAATGTAACCGGGCGTTTC